>CANLSM010000004.1 GCA_947493745.1 uncultured Paracoccaceae bacterium
ACCAATCAGCGCACCAGACCGCCCAATTCCTCAGATTTTATCCAGCAACAATCACTAACCGCCGCCGGTGATGGGGTATCTACGCCTCGTGACGGAGTCGTGCAAGCCCCTAAATGACATTTTTGCAAAAAATATCCGACGGCCTTCAATCGGCCTTTGCAGTCACGGAATTCAGCCTGAAAGGGAGGCCATCTCCTCGGGTTTCCAGCCGGCAAGAACCTTCTCGCCATCCAGGATCACGGGCCGTTTCATCAATGCGGAGTGCTTGGCCAGCAGGCCTTTGCGACCCTTGGGCGTATCAAACTCGGCCTGCTCATCCGGTGGCAGCTGGCGCCATGTCGTTGAGCGGCGGTTCACAAGCTCGGGGCCGATATGCTCCAGCAGACGGTCGATCTCCGCAGACTCAAGCGGCGCGGCCCGGACATCGCGAAATTCCACATCATGACCGGACTTGGCGAGTGTGGTCCGGGCCTTGCGACAACTGTCGCAAGTACCAAGGCCAAGAAGGATCAGAGCGGCCATCAGGCCTGAACGACGAAGCCGCCGCGCTCAGGGTCGAAGCACCGGACACTGGAGAGCGGCGGCAGGAAGTCTGCGTCACGCCCCAGAATGAACTGTGCCTGGCCGTCCGAGAGGACATTGTCACGCTCGTCGCAGACACGACCATCGGTGACCGTATAGCCCTTGTTGGACAGGCATCGATCCACGAACACGATGAACTGCTCTTGCGTGATGCTTTGGGTAAGCTCGAAGATCTGTTCTTCGGTCATCCCCGGGCGCGCACCTACGGCTGCCGCCTCGCATTCCTGACGATCTGTAGCGCGCGCGATAAAATCCACGCCCGTTTTCCAGCGGACAGGCGTGAACTGCGCAGGTCCCACCGCGACGGGATCCACCGAAGGCTGTCCGATCGGAGAGACCACGCAGGCCGAGAGACCCAACATTGCGGCACAGGTTGCTAGTTTGAACTTCATATCTTCCCCCGAGGTCAAAGACGCCTACCCGACAAAGTTGAGGTAGCACGGGTTCCGACAGCCTCGAAAGGCTTTTTTGGGATCATCCGAAGACGAGCGGGAAAGCAGGCATTTGCGCCACAATCAGACGATGGGTGCGGCGAGTTCGACCTCTCCGCCGTCGCGCAAGGCCGTATAGAAGCAGCTTCGCCGGTTGGTGTGGCAGGCGGGGCCTGTCTGCTCGACCTGCAGCAACAGGCAGTCCCGGTCGCAATCAACACGCAGATCCACAAGCGTCTGGACATGACCCGAGGTTGCACCCTTGCGCCAGAGCGCGGCCCGCGACCGCGACCAATAGGTCACCTGCCCGGTCTGCAGCGTCTCTTCCAGGCTCTCGCGGTTCATCCAGGCCATCATCAGGACTTCGCCGGTTTCGGCGTCCTGGGCGATGGCCGGGATCAGCCCCGCATCGGTCCATTTCAAACTGTCGAGACTTTGGGCGTACATGGCCGCCTCCCCCTTTGCGAAACGCGTCAGTCGGCTTATGTAGGGGTCTGTCAGGGATTGCAAACCGTCAGAGGACCGCGTGGATGAGTGAGAACGGGGATATGATCAAGCTCTATTCCGAGCGTATTCTGGCGCTGGCCGCCGACATCCCGCATCGCGACCGGCTTGCGGCACCGCAGGTGACGGCTATGAAACGCTCGCCGCTTTGCGGCTCCACCGTGACCGTCGATCTGACACTGAAAGACGGGCGTATCGCGGATTTCGGGCAGGACGTGAAGGCCTGCGCGCTTGGCCAGGCCTCCGCCGCGATCCTCGGCGGACAGATCAGGGGGCGCAGCCGCGAGGAGATCGCAACCGCCCGCGACCAGCTCAAGGCCATGCTGAAAGCCGATGGCCCGGTGCCCGATGCCCCCTTCGATGGCTACGAGGTTCTGCTCCCGGCGAAGGACTACAAGAACCGTCACGCCTCGATCCTTCTCAGCCTTGAGGCGACGCTCGCCGCATTCGATGAAGCGCTCGAGACGAATGAGGGGCTGTCCGTTTCAACCTGAGCCAATCCGGCCCCTTTTACACAGAAGTAGAAGAAAAAAATCGCCGCAACCCTTACGGGCGCGGCGATCAAGTGGCGTTCCGCTTCATGTGTTGGGTGACAGTTGGCAGGACCACCCAAAAAGACACGTTCATTTCAGGACAGGAACTCGAACGGTCGGATGCAGGATTTCTCAGGACAGATCGAAATCACGCAAGGCAAGGCACATGAGACTGGTCCGCAGGCAAAGAGTTACATCAGTCCAGGCAGCGAAAGCGCCGTGACCAGCATCAGACAGATCGCCGCCAGCCCGATCGCATCGCTCAAGAGCGCCCTGGGCGCCCGGGTGATGATGTCTCTGATCTCGGTCATAGCTGTCTCCGCTTCCTTGATGTTGCCTGTATGTTCTCTTTTGATTAACCTTTCGTCAAGAACTTTTTAGGAACATTTAGGAAACTTTTGAGAACACGCGCCGCATCGTGGAGCTAACCCACTGATAACAAACGGATCGCGCGATCCTGTTCCATCAGATAAAGCAGAACACGCATCGCCTGACCACGGGATGAGGACAGATCCGGATCCTTTGAAAGCAGCAGCCGCGCATCATCCTGCGCCATGCGCATCAGATCGGTCTGGGTCTCGAGATCGGCGATTCTGAATTTCGGCAGACCCGATTGCTGAACGCCAAGGACATCGCCGGCCCCGCGCAGACGCAGATCCTCTTCCGCAATCCGGAAGCCGTCATTGGTCTCGCGCATGATCTCGAGCCGGGCACGGGCCGTTGCGCCAAGCGGCGGATCATAAATCAGAAGGCAGGTCGAAACCTCGCTTCCCCGACCGACCCGGCCACGCAACTGATGCAACTGCGACAGGCCGAAATTCTCCGCCTGTTCCACCACCATGATCGTTGCTCTGGGCACATTCACCCCGACCTCGATCACCGTGGTCGCAACCAGAACAGAGGTCTCACCGGCCACGAAGCTCGCCATCGCGGCGTCCTTCTCGGCCGGTGGCAACTGGCCATGAACCAGCCCGACGACGTCTTCCCCCAGGGCCACGCGCAATGCGCGGTGGCGCTCCTCCGCGGCGGTCATCTCGACCACTTCGGACTCGCCCACCAGCGGGCAGACCCAATAGACCTGACGCCCGTCTTTCACCGCACTGCGCAGACGCTCAACCACCTCATCCAGCCGTCCTGATGAAACCAGCACCGTCTCGACGGGCTTGCGTCCTGCGGGCTTTTCATCAAGCACGGAAAGATCCATGTCGCCGTAATGCGCAAGCGCGAGGGAGCGCGGGATGGGAGTGGCCGTCATCACGAGACTGTCCACGGCCCTGCCCTTTTCGCCCAGTTCCATCCGCTCGCGCACGCCAAAACGATGCTGCTCATCGATGATTGCCAGCCGGAGATCGGCAAAGGCCACATCCTTCTGAAACAGGGCGTGCGTGCCCGTCAGTATCTGGATATCCCCCGATTCCAGTCCGTCCAGCTTGGCATTCCGAGCCTCCCCCTTGTCGCGACCGGTCAGGATATCCAGACGCACCCCTGCACTTTCTGCAAGAGGTTGCAGGCTCTCCAGATGCTGGCGCGCAAGGATTTCGGTCGGCGCCATCAGAGCCGCCTGCCCTCCCGCTTCGACCACTGCCAGCATCGCAAGGAAGGCCACCAGGGTCTTGCCGGATCCGACATCTCCCTGCAGCAGGCGGCTCATCCGGAGCGGACCGGCCATGTCACCGGTGATCTCGGAAATGGCCCGCGTTTGAGCACCGGTCGGGCTATATGGCAGGTTCGCCAGGACTTTGCTCTGCAGGACACCTGTTCCCACGGTGGTCCGCCCCCTAGCGCGACGCGCATTGGCGCGCGCCAGGGCCAGCGTCATCTGATGCGCCAGCAACTCATCATAGGCCAGTCGCGCCCGATGTTTGGCCTGAGGCAGGAAATCGGCATCCGACCGGGGTGCATGAGCCGCCAGCAAGGCATCAATCCAGTCGGGCCATTCCTGTTTTTGGAAGACCGACGGCTCGATCCACTCCGGCAGATCCGGCGTCCTTTCCAGCGCCGACGCCACCGCCTTGCCCATGGTCTTTTGCACGACACCGGCGGTCAGCGGATAGACCGGCTCGTATTCCGGCAGCCCTTCGGCCTCATGATCGACAAGGATGTGGTCGGGATGGACCATCTGGGCCAGACCATCGAAGACCTCCACCTTGCCCGAGATCAGGCGCGACTGCCCGCTTGGAAGCTGTTTCTGCAGCCAGTCCTCCCGCGCGTGGAAGAAGACCAGTTGGAACTCGGTCTTTGCATCTTGAACCATGATCCGATACGGACGCCCGCTTCGCGGGGGTTTTTGGTGCGCGCCGATGACGACCTGTACCGTCACGACGGCTGGCAGGGTTGCATCCAGGATCGAACTTCTGACCCGCCGGTCAATGCCCGAGGCCGGAAGCGTGAAGATCAGATCCCGCGGCTTTTCAATCCCCGCCTTGGCAAGCGCCTGCCCGATCTTGGGACCCACACCGTTGAGCGCGGTTGTTTCCGAGAACAGCGGGAACAGGATTTCCGGTCGTCCAGCGCTCATCTCATGCGCCGATCAAGGCAAGCCAGTCGTCCTCGCTCAGCGTCTCCACCCCAAGCTCAGCCGCCTTCTTCAGCTTGGAACCGGCTCCCGGTCCCGCAACGAGAATGTCTGTCTTGGCCGAGACCGACCCGGAGACCTTCGCCCCCAGCGCCTCCGCCCGCGCCTTGGCTTCCGCCCGGGTCATCTTCTCCAGTGTACCGGTGAAGACGACTGTCTTGCCCGCAACCGGAGAGCCGTCGCTGGCCGGGGCCGCAACGTCTTCAACCTCCAGCAACGCATCCAGCCGGTCGAGCGCGGCCCGCGCCGTGTCCTCATGAAAAAAATCGACCAGAGCGGCGGCCATGACACTGCCCACCCCGTCGATGTCGTTGAGGGCATCCCACTCAGGCCCCTCATGGCTCCTGGCCGCCTCCATCGCGGCCCGAAAATCCGACCAGCTGTTATAGCTCCGGGCCAGCATCATCGCCGAGCTCTCGCCGACATGCCGGATGCCAAGGCCGAAGATCAGGCGGTTGAGTGGAATGCGGCGCTTCTGCAAGATTGCCGCAAAGAGGTTTTCGGCCGATTTCTCGCCCCATCCCTCCTGATCCTGCAGGGGTTGATCCTGGCCTGCCGCATGCCTGTCCTGAAGTGTGAAGATATCGGCAGGCTCGCGAATCCAGCGCTGCTCGAAGAACGCCTCGATCTGTTTGGACCCGAGCCCCTCGATATCAAAGGCTGCGCGGGACACGAAGTGCTTGAGCTTTTCGACCGCCTGCGCGGGACAGATCAGGGCGCCCGAGCATCGGGCAACGGCCTCTCCGGGCTCGCGGATTGCATCAGAGCCGCATTCCGGACAAATCGTCGGAAAAACGTAAGGTTCGGCCTCTTCGGGGCGTCGATCGAGATGGACGTCCTTGACCTTCGGGATCACATCGCCGGCGCGGTAGACCGTCACCCAATCACCCTCACGGATGTCGATACCACCGCGGATCGGATCTCCCTTGCTATCGCGGCCGGCAATATAGTCCTCATTGTGCAGCGTTGCGTTTGAGACAACGACCCCGCCAACCGTCACCGGGGTGAGCCTTGCGACCGGCGACAGCGCCCCGGTTCGCCCGACCTGTATCTCGATTTTTTCAAGCTTAGTGATGGCCTCTTCGGCCGGGAACTTGTGCGCGATCGCCCAGCGCGGGGTTGTCGAACGGAAGCCAAGGCGCGACTGGAGCACCAGATCATTGACCTTGTAGACGACACCGTCGATATCGTAATCGAGATCAGCCCGATTGCGGGCGATCTCGTCATACTGCGCCATCATCTCGCTTGGGTTGCGGCACAACCGGGTCAACGGGTTGGTTGAAAACCCAAGTGATGCCAGACGTTCCAAGGCGGCCATCTGAGTATCAGCCAGCGCCTCGCTCACCTCGCCCCAGGCATAGGCAAAGAACCTGAGCGGTCGGGTGGACGTGATCCTGACATCAAGCTGGCGCAGACTTCCCGCCGCCGCGTTGCGTGGATTGGCGAATGTCTTTGCGCCCTTTTGCTCCTGCATGGCGTTCAGGAGCGCGAAATCCTCGCGGGACATGTAGACCTCGCCGCGGACCTCCAGAACGTCCGGTGATCCTTTGAGGTTTTGGGGGATATCATCGATCACGCGCGCATTGGCCGTAACGTTCTCGCCCACTGATCCATCCCCGCGGGTCGCGGCGGAGACGAGGTGTCCTTTCTCATATCTCATCGAAAGAGAAAGCCCGTCGATCTTCGGCTCCGCCGTGAAGGCAAGGTCCGCCTCATCGGCGAGGTTGAGAAATCGTCGGATGCCAGCCTCGAAATCGCGAACATCATCATCATTGAAGGCGTTGCCAAGCGACAACATCCTCATCGAATGCGTGATTTTGGCAAATCCGGAGACCGGCGCCGCGCCCACCTGATCGGTCAGGCTGTCGGGTCGCTTGAGTTCGGGAAAGCGCCTTTCGATCTCGGCATTGCGACGCTTGAGGTGATCAAATTCCGCGTCACTGATTTCGGGGGCATCGTCCTGATGGTAGGCGAGGTTCGCGGAGGCAAGCCTTTCGGACAATGCAGAGAGTTCCCACGCTGCCTCATCGGCAGTCAGCCGGTCCACAGGTTTGGCATGATCTGGATGGGTGGTCTGGGACGATTGCATGGCAACTCTCTCGGCGGAAGACTGGCTTCCGGTCTATCCGGTGCCAGACCGCTTCGTCCAGACTGAGTTGCTTTCTTGAGCAGATCGCCTGCGTGGTTCTGCCGCGTCAGGCGCCTATTGCGAGCCGTTCACCACTGTCTTCATCGCTGACCGGATCCCGCAATACATAGCCCCGGCCCCAGACCGTTTCGATATAGCTGTCGGTTCCGGTCGCCTCGCTGAGCTTCTTGCGCAGCTTGCAGATGAACACATCGATGATCTTCAACTCCGGCTCGTCCATGCCGCCATAGAGGTGGTTGAGGAACATTTCCTTGGTCAGGGTCGTGCCCTTGCGCAGGCTGAGAAGCTCCAGCATCTGGTATTCCTTGCCGGTCAGATGCACCGGCTTATCATCCACATCGACAGTCTTGGTATCAAGGTTGACCTTGAACCGGCCGGTCTGAATGATCGACTGTGCATGCCCTTTCGAACGGCGGACAATCGCATGGATCCGCGCAATCAGTTCTTCCCGATGGAAAGGCTTGGTCATGTAGTCGTCAGCCCCGAAGCCAAAGCCCTTGATCTTGTTCTCGGTGTCATCCATCCCCGAGAGGATCAGAATCGGCGTCTCGACCTTGGAGAGCCGCAATTGACGCAGAACCTCATGCCCGTTCATGTCCGGAAGGTTCAGATCAAGGAGGATCAGATCGTAGTCGTAAAGTCTTGCAAGATCGATTCCTTCCTCACCCAGATCCGTCGCGTAGACGTTCAGGTTGGCATTTGCCAGCATCATTTCGATGCTTTTGGACGTGGTCGGATCGTCTTCGACAAGTAGGACTCGCATCAGCGTTCCTCCAAAAATAACTTTGCGCTACATATCCTCATTAACTTACTCTTATGGGCGAAAGGTTAACCAGACCTTACTCGCCTTAAGGAAACTATCAACTATCGTTAAAGTTGTCTATATTTCTGTAACGATGTTGCCCGAAGAGCGCCAGCCCCATGTGTCATGAGTGCATCACGCCAGCTTTGTAGTTCTTCTTCGGACAGCTGATACATCTCGCAGGCCTCCTTCTCGGAGATCAATCCGGCATTCACCGCATTCACGACCGCAGCCTTGCGGCGCGCGACCCATCTGGTGGTCTTGCGATCCGGCAAATCCGAGCGTGACAGCTTGCTGCCGTCGGGCATGGTCACGAAGACCGGCCCCTTCTCACGTCTGATATACATCTGGTAGTCCCCTCTCTCAGTCACCCGGGGACTTCCTTAAGCGTGCTATCTTAATCGGCGGTGAAACGGGCTCTTGAGAGTGCTTAAGATTTTCCTATATTGCGACGGACTTTCTTCAGGAGAAAACCGATGCCAGCCGCCGCGCCGATCGCGCTCAATTCCATGGGCTTTGCTAAGCCTGAGGCAGAGACCCGCGTCCTCGTGGCGATGTCGGGCGGCGTGGACAGTTCGGTTGTTGCAGCCAAGCTCGCATCCGAGGGCTACGACGTGGTGGGCGTGACCCTCCAACTCTATGACCACGGGGCTGCGATGGCCAAGAAAGGCGCCTGCTGTGCCGGGCGCGACATTCACGACGCGCGCCGCGTGGCCGAGGAGATGGGCTTCCCGCATTACGTGCTCGACTACGAGAATCGCTTCAAGGAGAGCGTGATCGACGAGTTCGCGGATGCCTATCTGGCAGGGGCGACCCCTGTTCCGTGCATCCGGTGCAACGAGCGCGTGAAATTTCGCGATCTGCTGGAAACGGCCAGGGATCTGGATGCGGATTGCATGGCGACCGGCCACTACATCCAGCGTTTCGACGGGCCGCGCGGGGCCGAGTTGCATGCGGCTGCCGACCCGACGCGGGATCAGAGCTATTTCCTGTTTTCGACAACGCAGGATCAGCTTGACTATCTGCGCTTCCCGCTGGGGCACCTGAAATCCAAGGCAGAGACACGCGAGCTTGCGCGGCAGTTCGGCCTGAGCGTCGCGGACAAGCCCGACAGCCAGGACATCTGTTTCGTGCCCAACGGGTCCTACGCGGCTGTGATCGAGAAACTCCGTCCGGGTGCTGCCGAGCCGGGTGAAATCGTGCATCTTGACGGGCGGGTGCTTGGCGCACATCAGGGCGTGATCCATTACACCATCGGTCAGCGCCGCGGTCTCGGCGTCGGTGGCGGCGAACCTTTCTATGTGGTCAAGCTCGACCCGGATACGCGGCAGGTGATCGTCGGACCTAAGGAGGCGCTCGCAACCCGCATCGTGCCGGTGCGCGAGATCAACTGGCTGGGTGACACAGCCTTTGAAGACGCCTCGAAGGATGGCTGGGCCCTGTCGGTCAAGGTGCGCTCAACGCGTCCTCCAAGGGAGGCGCGCATCCGGCCCACCGGCCCCACGACCGCCAATGTCGAACTGCTCGCACCCGAGGAGGGCATTGCCCCCGGTCAGGCATGCGTCTTCTATGATCCTGAAAGCTCACGCATCTTCGGAGGCGGCTGGATCCACGCCGGTTGATCTGCATCAAGGCTGAGGCCGGGCGGTCTCGGCTAGATTGGCTCCAAGACATAACGTCACTAAAGGAGCACTCTCATGTACAAGAACATCCTTGTTCCCATCGATCTTGCGCATGGCGCAGGACTGGAACAGACAGCCGCCGTCGCGAAGGCGCTGACAACAGAGCCCTCGAAGATCACGCTGGCCTATGTCATCGAGATCGTGCCCGCCTACATGGCCGCCGACATTCCAACCGAAATCATCCTCCAGAACGAGGAGCGCGCCAAGAAGGACCTGAACACCCTGCGCGACGAGGCGCTGCCGGGGGCCAACACGCTTATCCTGCACGGCAAGGCTCATACGACCATTCTGGACCATTCCGCCGCAAATGATGTCGATTGCATCATCATATCGTCGCACAAACCCGGGCTTCAGGACTACTTCCTGGGCTCCACGGCGGCGCGTGTCGTGCGTCATGCGCAATGTGCGGTGCATGTGACACGCTAGGCGCGGCGCCTCTGGACAAGGGCGGCAGCCTTGATAGGCTCCGGGCCATTCTTTCCCTGACCCCGGAGCCTGACCGATGTCCAATTCCGATGCAGTCCTCACGCGCGTCGACGCAGATCTAGATGCCTCGCTGGAGCGTCTGTTCGAGTTGATCCGGATCGAGAGCATCTCAACCGACCCGGCCTACAAGTCGGCCTGTGCGGAGGCCGCAGACTGGCTGGTTGCCGATCTTCAATCCATCGGTTTTGAGGCCTCGCGCCGCGACACGCCGGGTCATCCCATGGTGGTCGGCCATGGCGGCGACGGCGGCGCGGACCTGCTCTTCTATGGTCATTATGACGTGCAGCCGGTCGATCCGCTTGACCTGTGGGACCGCCCGCCTTTCGAGCCGCAGATCGAGGACACGCCCAAAGGCAAGGTGATCCGCGCCCGGGGTGCCTCTGACGACAAGGGGCAGCTCATGACCTTCGTGGAGGCCTGCCGCGCATGGGTCGCCGTCCACGGCAGCCTGCCCTGCAAACTGACCATCCTCTTTGAGGGGGAAGAAGAGAGCGGCTCACCCTCGCTGATCCCGTTCCTGAAAGAAAACAAGGACGAACTGACCACAGATCTCGCGCTGGTCTGCGATACCGGCATGTTCAATTCGACCACACCGGCGATAACGACGATGCTGCGCGGCATGGTGGGTGAGAACTTCACCATCCACGCCGCCGACAAGGACCTGCATTCGGGCATGTATGGCGGCGCGGCGATCAACCCGATCCGGGTGATCAGCAAAATTCTCGGCGGCCTGCATGATGAGAACGGGCGCATTACGCTGCCGGGTTTCTATGACGGGGTTCAGGACCTGTCACCCGAGATGAAGGCGCAATGGGACGCGCTCGACTTTGACACCGGGGCCTTTCTGGGCGGGGTCAACCTCTCGGAACTGGCGGGCGAGACAGGATATTCCGCGTTGGAGCAGATCTGGGCACGCCCGACCGCCGAGGTTAACGGCATCTGGGGCGGCTATACCGGCGCGGGCTTCAAGACCGTGCTACCGGCGGAGGCCTCGGCCAAAGTCAG
The DNA here is from genome assembly GCA_947493745.1 of uncultured Paracoccaceae bacterium. Lineage (GTDB taxonomy): Bacteria > Pseudomonadota > Alphaproteobacteria > Rhodobacterales > Rhodobacteraceae > CANLSM01. The sequence goes on from CANLSM010000004.1 coordinate 10,750, forward strand.
TTTCCGCCTTGTCGCGGGTCAGGATCCGCTCAAGGTTCAGGAGAGCTTCCGTCAATACATCCGCGACAGCCTTCCGCCTGATTGCACGGTGACCTTTGACAGCAAGGATGCCTCGCCCGCGACCGTGATGCCCACCGATGACCCTGCCTTCTCCAAGGCACAGGCGGCCCTGACTGCGGAATGGGAGAAGGAGGCCGTCTTCATGGGATGCGGCGGCTCGATCCCGATTGTCAGCCATTTCCGCAACATTCTCGGGATGGACAGCCTGCTGATCGGTTTCGGCCTGGAGGATGACCAGTTGCACTCCCCCAACGAGAAATACGATCTAAAGAGCTTCCACAGGGGCATCCGGTCCTGGGTGCGGGTTCTGGATGCGCTGGCCTGAGGCAGGGAAGACGCATCTCATGATCACGGGCAGGTGCTATTGCGGCAGGATCACGTTTCGCTCGGATAGGGAACCGAAGACGGTCGCCTATTGCCATTGTGACGATTGCAGGCGCGCGCTCGGCGCGCCGGTTGCGGCCTTTGCGGCGTTCGACGAGGGGGATGTCGACTTCGTGCCGGGTGAGGGCAAGCGGGTGGTGGTCAATGCCGGGTCCTCCCGCAGCTTCTGTCCTGACTGCGGATCGTCGGTCGTTTCACGCTATGACTATCTGCCCGGTCAGGTCTATGTCGCCCTGGGCTTTCTTGATCAGGCGGAGCGGCTGCCGCCCCGGCTTCATGCCCATGAGGCGGAACGTCTTGTGTGGCTGCACATTGATGACGACCTTGACCGTCATGCCACATCGGCACGACTTGCTCTGACGGACCATGAGGCAAGGCCGGACGACTGCAAGCGTCGGAACTGAATTCGAACCGTTCTGACCGAACCCGGACGACGGCCCGGCGAAGAGCGCCACCAGCCCCAGGAACATCGCGAATGTTTTGCTTGCCATTCAAGTTGCGGAGTCGATAGCATTTCACAAAACAAAAACGAATTTCGCATAGTGAAATGGGAGGATGTCATGAAACTCTTCAAGGCGGCGGCTCTGGCCGCGGTTGCAACTCTGGCCGCCGGTACGGTTGCGGCAGAGACCGTGCTGATCCACGGCGAGGCGGGGCCCAACCGGGGCGCCCGCGCCAAGGCGATCCAGTGGTTTGCCGATCAGGTCGCCGAACGCTCCGGCGGAGAGATGCGGATCGACGTGCAATGGGGTGGTGCGCTCTTCAAGGCCAATGCGGCGCTGCAATCGATCCACGATGGTGTGGCGGACATGGGGACGATCATCTCGGTCTACTATCCGCAGGAATTTGCAAGTTACGGCATTGCCGATCTGCCGCTCGACAACCCCGATGCCTGGGTGGGAATGCGCGCAACAGACGAGCTTTTCCGGACAAATACCGCCATCAAGGCGGTGCTCGACGAGAAAAACTTAGTCTATATCGGCACTTTCACCACCAGCCAGGTCAATATCGGCTGCAAAGGATCGGCGATCCGCACAGTCGAGGACATTGACGGGCTGAAAGTTCGCGGCGTCGGCGCCTATGGTAAGGTTTTCGGCGAGATGGGTGCCAACATGGTGCGCATGTCGATCTATGATGCCTATCAGGGGCTCGACAGCGGCCTGATCGATTGCTCGCAGGGCTATTCCTATGCGGTCTCTGCACTGAAACAGGCCGAAGTGATGGACAGCTACACGCTGCTGAACTGGGGACAGGTCGGCGGTGTCGGCACTTTCATGAACAAGGATGCGTTCGATGCGCTGACGGGTGACGAGCAGGCGCTTCTGCTGACCACGGGGTCGGATATGGTCGACTATTTCGGGCAGATCCTGACAGGTGCCAATGCGAAGGCGGTCGAGGATATGAAGGCGGCCGGGCTCGAAATCATCGAACTGCCAGAGGCTGAACGCGCACGACTTATCGAAAAGGGTCAGTCCTATATTGACGAGTGGGTCGAGACCGCCAATTCGACCGGGCTCGACGGTGCGGCCGTGCTGGAGGAATACCGCGCACTTCTGGTCAAATACACCGACCTGAAGGACGCACAGGGCTATCCCTGGATCAACTGAGTCGGGGATGCTGAAACGTTTCGAAACATTGCTGCTGGGGCTGGCGGCCCTGGCAGTGCTGATCATGGGGGGCATGATCACCCTGAACGTGATCCTGCGGCTCTTCGGAACGTCGCTGCCTGACAGCGTGGTTCTGGTGCGTGAGTTGATGGTCGCGGCGATCATCCTGCCGCTTGCCGCCGTCACGGCGGCGCGTGCGCATGTATCCGTGGAGGTGCTTGTCAACCAACTGCCCGAACGCACGCGGCAGGCGCTCATCCTTCTTGGCTGGGTGATCGGTCTGATCGCGCTGGCTCCGCTGGTCTACGCTAGTTGGCGGGAATTCAGTTCGACCTGGAGCAGTGGCAGCTTCTTCTTCGGAGATCTTTCATTGCCGAAATGGCCCGGACGCCTGGTCTTCATGGTCGGGATCGCGGCGTGCTGGCTGCGTCTCCTCCTCGTTCTGATCGAGGATCTGCGCATCTTCCTGTCCGGCAAGAGAGCCTGAACATGGACGCATCCATGATCGGTCTGCTGGCCTTCGGAGCCGTTCTGATAATGCTCGCGATCAGGGTCCCGATTGCGTTTGCACTGGCCAGTGCGTCAACCATCGGCACCTTCTTCATCTTCGCGTCGCGCACCGGGGCGTTCGCGCCCGAGCGTGCGGTCCGCCCCACAACGTCGCTGGTATTCTCCAACGCCTTCGATCTGGTCCACAACTACAATCTGTCGATGATCCCGCTCTTTGTGGCGCTGGGGCATATCGCCTACCGTGCCGGGATCACCACAAGCATCTATGAGGCGGCCAAGGTCTGGCTGGTGAACCTGCGCGGCGGCGTGGCCATGGCCTCGATTGTCGGCTGTGGCGGGTTCTCGGCGATCACCGGCAGCTCGATTGCATGTGCCTCGACCATGGGGCGGATCTGCACGCCCGAGATGCTGCGCATGGGCTATGACAACCGGCTCGCCACCGCATCCGTCGCCGCCGGCGGAACGCTCGGCTCTCTCATCCCGCCATCGGTGCTTTTCATCATCTACGGGATATTCACCGAGACATCCGTATCGAAGCTGTTTCTCGCGGGCATTCTGCCGGGCCTGCTGACGCTGGCAGGCTTCGTCCTCGTCGTTGCGGTCTGGGTGCGTCGTGACCCGTCCGTGGCCCCGACCGCGAACGTGACCTACTCCCGCCGTGAGCGGACAGACGCCGCAATCGCCGCGTGGCCTGCCGTGCTGCTGTTCGTGATGATCGTGGGCGGCATCTATGGCGGCATTTTCACCGCGACCGAAGCTGCCGCCGTCTCGGTTGCGATTGCGATCTGCATCGGATTTCTGCAACGCACACTGACCTGGGAGGCGCTCTGGGTCTCGATGAAAGAGACCTGTATCCAGACCGCGGGCATCTTCATCATTGCCGCCGCCGCGAAGATCTTCGTCGCCTTCATCGCCCTGACCGGCGTGGCGCCAAAGCTCGTCGGCATGGTCTCGGCTGCCGATCTGTCGGTCATAACGCTCATGGCGGCAATCGCGCTGATCTATCTGCTGCTCGGCATGTTTCTTGATCCGATCGGGATCATGGTCCTGACGCTTCCGCTGATGATCCCGCTGGTCGAGGGTTACGGGCTGGACCTGATATGGTTCGGCGTTGTGGTGATCAAGCTGCTGGAGATCGGCCTGATCACACCGCCCGTGGGTCTCAATGTCTTCGTCATATCGAACGTGGTTGGAGAGGACGCACCACTGCACCGGATCTTTGCCGGTATCGCACGATTCCTGTCGGTGGATCTGATCGTGCTGCTTCTGATCATGTGCTTCCCGATCATCTCCCTTCTCATTCCGGGGAGCATGTGATGACCGACCGGAAGTTTGCCAACACGCTCGCCCGCGGCCTCTCGGTCCTGCGTGCCTTCCGGGTCAGCGATGACGGGCTCACGCACGCGAAGATCATCGAGCGGACCGGTCTCTCTCCCGCCACGATCACCCGACTGACCTATACGCTGAAGGAGCTTGGATTTCTGAGCCAGACGGGAAATCTGCTGCGGCTTGGACCGGCGGCACTGGCACTCGCAAGCGTGTCGAACGCATCGACCTCCTTTGTCGATCTCGCCGATGGGGCCATGCAGGAACTCGCGACACGGACCCGCACGATGGCACTGATGGCGGTGCGCGACGGGGCCAGCATGACGCTGGTGCGGACATGGCGCCCCAAAGGCGTCGCCTCCATCTGGCTGGAGCCGGGCAATCGCGTTCCGATCCTGCGGTCCTCCACCGGACAGGCATTTCTGGCCGGACTCAACGACGGGCGTTTCGAGGCGATGAGCCCCGATGAGACTTCGCGCGGCCAACGCAGCGAAGGGCAGACCCAGCTTTCCACGCTGGGGTTCACCTTTGTGCGCGGAAGCGCGCGCTATTCAAAAACCGTTCAAGCGGTGGCGCGCCCGTTCTATGCCAGTGATCTCGGAGAACCGGTAGTTTTCGCGTGCGGCGCGATGCCCGATATGCTGAGTGACGCCCGTATCCTGGAAGAGGTCGGTCCGGCCCTGCGCGACGTGGTGCGCGATCTTGAGTTCAAAACCGGCCGTCCGCGCGGCCTTGATCACGTCAATTGAGAGAAAAACATGACCCTCTATTATGAGAAGCATGGCGATGTAGCGGTTCTGGCGGCGGACAATCCGCCGGTCAATGCTCTTGGCCAGGCAGTGCGCGGCGGTTTGCAGGACGGGTTGCTGCGTGCCATCGGCGAAGGCGCGCTTGCCGTTCTGATCCTGGGCCGTGGGCGCACATGGTTTGCCGGCGCCGATATCCGCGAGTTCGGCAAACCGCGGGTTGCGCCCTTTCTTCCGGACGTTTGCAACCGGATCGAGGCATCACCCATCCCGGTGATTGCCGCCATCCACGGCACGGCGCTTGGCGGCGGCCTTGAGGTGGCGCTGTCCTGCCACTACCGGCTGGCCGTTCCCGGCGCGAAGCTCGGTCTGCCAGAGGTGTCGCTCGGTATCATTCCGGGGGCTGGCGGCACGCAGCGTCTGCCGCGCCTGACCGGGTATGAGGAGGCGATTGCGATGATCTCCGGCGGCCGCCCGATACCTGCCAGCAAGGCGCTTGCCCTTGGCCTTGTCGACAGGATCGAAGAGGGCGACCCGATGGAGCTTGGACTGCAATATGCCCGGGAACTGCTCGCCCGGAACGCCCCGACCCGCCCGGTCAGCGCCCTGCCCCCGCCCGCGCCGGTCGATTTCGAAGCTGCGAAAGCCCAAGTGACCAGAAAGGCACGCGGTCAGTTGTCCCCGGTCGCGGCCGTCGATGCGATTGCGGCCTCGGCCCGGATGCCGTTTTTCGATGGTCTGGCGGAAGAGCGCAGGATCTTCCGCGAGCTGATGGAAACCGACCAGCGCGAGGGCCTGATCCATGCCTTCTTTGCCGAACGTCAGGTCGCGAAGCTTCCCGAACTGAACGACGTCAGCCCACGCCCGCTTGACATGATCGGCGTGATCGGAGGCGGCACCATGGGCGCAGGGATTGCGACCGCTGCTCTGCTCGCGCGGCTGCGGGTCACTCTGGTGGAGATCGACACGGACGCACTGGACAGCGCACGAAAGCGCATTGCCGGAAACCTCTCCGGCGCGCTCAGGCGCGGCAAGATCAGCCAGTCACACCATGACGAGGTCCTGAGCGACGCACTCAGCTTGGCCACCGGCTACGACGCGCTGACCGATGCCGATGTCATCATCGAGGCGGTCTTCGAGGACATGGCAATCAAGAAGCAGGTCTTCGCGAAGCTTGAGGCCATAGCCAAGCCCGGTGCGGTTCTGGCCAGCAACACGTCCTACCTCGACATCGACGAGATCGCCGCCAGCACATCGCGGGCACCCGATGTCATCGGACTGCATTTCTTCTCGCCCGCGCATGTGATGCGGCTCCTGGAAGTCGTTGTCGGGCACCAGAGTGCAGCCGATGTGACGGCCACGGGCTTTGCCCTCGGCAAGCGGCTCGGCAAGGTCTCCGTGCGTTCGGGGGTCTGCGACGGGTTCATCGGCAACCGCATCCTCTTCGCGTATCGGACATGCGCTGATCATATGGTGCTCGATGGTGCCTCGCCCTATCAGATCGACCGCGCATTGGAGGCGTTCGGGTTCCCGATGGGACCTTTTGCGGTGGCTGATCTGGCAGGGCTCGACATCGGCTGGGCCAACCGCAAGAGGCTGGCCCCGGACCGCGACCCGCGGGAAAGAGTGCCGCGCTATGCGGATCAACTGTGCGAGGGCGGTCATTTCGGCCAGAAGACCGGGCGCGGATACTACATCCACGATGGCAGGACACGGCAGGAGAACCCTGACGTTCTGCCCCTGATCGAAGCCGAGCGCGCCGATCTCGGGCTTTCCCCGCGCGCCTTCACCGATGACGAAATCACACGCCGCTACATGGCGGCAATGGTCAATGAGGCCGCCAGGGTCGTCGAGGAAGGCATTGCCCGCAGACCGCTTGACGTCGATATGGTCCTGCTGATGGGCTATGGTTTTCCGCGCTATCACGGCGGGCCGCTCAAATGGGCCGACATGCAGGGCCTGCCCGGTCTGCTCGAAGATATCCACCGGTTTGCCGAGGCGGATGATTTCTTCTGGCAGCCCTCCGATCTGCTCATGAAATTGGTCGCGCAGGGGCGTGTATTTGATGATCTGAACAAGGAGCAAACCCCATGAAACAGGCTGTGATCCTGTCCGCCGGACGCACCGGTCTGGCAAAATCCTTCCGCGGTTCCTTCAACCGCACCCATGGGGCGACGATGACCGCCCATGTGATCCGAGAACTCGTGGCGCGCGCCGGCATATCGGGTGACGAGATCGAGGATGTCGTGATCGGTTGTGGCTACCCCGAAGCGGAGACCGGCGGCAACATCGCCCGGCAAAGCGGATTTCTGGCAGGGTTGCCCAAAACCTCGGCCGGGCAGACCGTCAGCCGGTTCTGCGCCAGTGGCCTGCAGGCCATCGCGACGGCTTCCCATGCGATAACGGCAGAAGGGTCCGGTCCGCAGGTCGCGGGCGGGGTGGAAAGCATCAGCCTGATCCAGCCCAATATCCGCCGGGTGCCGGAGCCTGCGCTCATGGCACAGATGCCTGAGCTTTACATGACGATGATCGAGACCGCCGATCTGGTGGTGGAACGCTACGGCATAAGTCGCGAGGCCCAGGATGAATTCGCCCTGACTTCCCAGCAGCGCATCGCGGCCGCGCAGGAGGCCGGGCTCTTCACCGACGAGATCCTGCCGATGGAAACGGTCATGAGCCTGAAGGACAAGGAAACCGGAGAGATCAGCGAGAAGACCGTCACCGTCGACCGCGATGAGTGCAACCGCCCGAACACCACCCTTGCGGGTCTGCAGGCACTCGCCCCGGTGCGCGATGGCGGCCATGTCACGGCGGGCAATGCCAGCCAGTTGTCAGACGGGGCGGCAGCGGTCGTGATGATGGAAGCGGGCGAGGCCGAAAGGCGCGGGCTTGAGACGCTCGGTGCGCTCAGGGGGTTTGCGGTGGCCGGATGCGGCCCCGAAGAGATGGGGGTCGGCCCGGTCTTCGCTGTGCCACGTCTGCTCGAGCGGCACGGGCTGACCGTTGACGACATCGACCTTTGGGAGTTGAACGAGGCCTTCGCCTCTCAGGCGCTCTATTGCCGCGACACACTCGCCATCGACCCCGACAAGCTGAATGTGAATGGCGGTTCGATTGCCATCGGCCATCCCTTTGGCATGACAGGCGCGCGACTGACAGGCCATCTTCTGCACGAGGGTCGCCGCCGGGGCGCCCGGCTTGGCGTCGTGACCATGTGCATAGCGGGCGGCATGGGGGCGGCCGGCCTCTTTGACATCTACTGAGGGTCGATCATGGATCTGAATTTCACAGCCCAAGACGATGCGTTTCGCGCCGAAGTGCGGGGGTTTCTGACTGAAACACTGCCCGACGCGCTGGCCGACAAGGTGCGGCGCATGCAACCGCTGGCCAAGGACGACTACATCTTCTGGCACGCAAAGCTGAACGCGCGCGGCTGGCTCGCGCCGGACTGGCCGAAACGCTTCGGAGGGGCAGAGTGGAACGCTGTCGAGCGCCATATCTTCGAGGAAGAATGCGCCCTAGCCCATGCCCCGCGTGTGGTGCCCTTCGGGCTGGCCATGCTGGGGCCGGTCCTGCAGAAATTCGGGTCGGAGGCGCAGCAGGACCACTGGCTGCCACGCATCCTCGATGGCCGGGACTGGTGGTGTCAGGGATATTCCGAACCCGGAGCGGGCTCCGATCTTGCAGCGCTCAAGACGCGCGCCGTGCGTGATGGCGACCACTATGTGGTCACCGGTCAGAAGACCTGGACCACGCTCGGCCAGCACGCCAACATGATCTTCTGCCTTGTACGGACGGATCCGGGCGCGAAGAAGCAGGAGGGCATCTCGTTCCTGCTCATCGACATGGAAAGCCCCGGAGTGGAGGTGCGCCCCATCACTCTGATCGACGGAAGCGCGGAGGTGAACGAGGTCTGGTTCACCGATGTCCGGGTGCCGGTCGAGAACCTTGTCGGCAAGGAGAACGAGGGCTGGACCTATGCCAAATACCTTCTGACCCACGAACGCACGAACATCGCCGGTGTCGGTTTTTCGCGTGCCGGTCTTGAGACCGTCAAGCGCATCGCCAGACGGGCGCAAAGCCGCGGGCGTCCGTTGCTGGAAAACCCGCATTTCGCCGCCCGCGTCGCCCAGGTAGAAATCGACCTCATGGCGATGGCCACCACCAATCTGCGCATTGTCTCGCAAGCCGCCGCGGGACAGGCACCGGGGGTCGGATCGTCGCTTCTCAAGATCAAGGGTACGCAGATCCGGCAGGAAATCACCGACCTCGCCCGCCGGGCGGTCGGCCCTCATGCCATGCCGTTTGCCTCCGAAGCGCTTGAGGGCAGCAACGCGCCGCTGCCCGACCCGCTGGATGCGGGCGCAGTGGCCGGCTCCTATTTCAACAACCGCAAGCTGTCGATCTTCGGCGGGTCCAACGAAATCCAGCGCGAGATCTACGCCAAGCATCTGATGAGAGACGCATAATGAATTTCGAGCTGACCGAGGAACGGCAGATGCTGCAGGACACGTTGCGACGTTTTCTGGCCTCCGACCCTGCCGATATCTGGGCGCAGATGGCCGGACTTGGCATCATCGGCGCGCTCTTTCCCGAGCAGAGCGGCGGGTTTGGCGGTGCCGGATTTGATCTCGCCGTGGTCTTTGAGGAGATCGGGCGGGCGGATCATGATCCGGGCCTCATCGACAATGCACTCCTGCCGGGGATGCTGATGCTCGCCGCCGGGCGGGATGTCGAAGGGGTTATCAGCGGCGAGGTGAAGCTGGGCCTCGCCCATGCCGAGCTTGCCGCGCGATATGATCTGGACTGGGTCGAGACACGCGCGGACGGAGATCGCCTGACCGGCGAGAAAACGGTCGTTGTCGGGGCCGAAGATGCGAACTTGCTGATCGTCTCCGCCCGGGTTGCAGACGGCGAGATCAGTCTTTGGCTGGTTCAACCGGATGCACCGGGGCTGACGCTGAACGGTTACGGCATTGCCCAGGGTGGCCGGGCCGCGGAAGTTTCGCTGAACGACACCCCTGCCGAGTTGCTGATGGACAGCGCCCTGCCGGCGATCAGGCAGGCGATGGCGGCGGCAACCCTCGCACAGATGGCCGAAACCCTGGGTGCGATGGAGACCGCGATCGAACTGACCCGTGACTATCTCGGCACCCGAAAGCAGTTCGGTCGCCCGATCGGCAGCTTTCAGGCTCTGGCACACAGGTTCGTTGATCTGATGGCGGAACTAGAGCAGGCCCGCTCTGCCGTGATACTTGCTGCCGGTCATCTGGAGGCCGAACCCCCGGTCCGCGATCTGCATATCTCGGCCGCCAAGAACCTGCTCGGGCGCGCGGGGCGTCTGGTCGCGGAGGAGACGATACAGATGCATGGCGGGATCGGCATGACCGAGGAATATGCACTCGGGCGGTTCGCCAAACGGATCACCATGGCCGATCATCGCTTCGGGGACACCGATCATCATCTGGAGCAGTTCATTGCGCTTACCGCCTGAGATCTCGGCCGATGCGCCGTGGCGGGTCATGCCATGAGCATCCGCATTGAAGACAGTGGTCATTGTCTGATCGTCCATAACCGTACCGAGAAGCGGGGCGCGATCACACCTGAGCTTTACGACAGTATCCTCGCGGCCATCAAGCAGGCGCACGCCCCGCGCATCCGCGCCCTGATCCTCACAGGAGGCGCGTTTTTCTGCGCAGGGGGGGATCTGCAGACGCTCAGAACAAGGGCGGCCCTGCCCCGTAACGATCGGCGGCAGAGGATCGAACGATTGCATGATGTGATCCGCGCGATGCACGCTTCCCCGGTTCCGCTGATCGCGGCTGTCGAGGGTGGCGCGGCCGGGGCCGGACTGTCGCTGGCGCTGGCCTGTGATTTCATCATTGCAGCAAAAGCGTCTTCCTTTACGGCGGCTTACGTGAAGGCTGGTCTGACGCCCGATGGCGGTCTGACCCATGCGCTTTCCCGGCTCCTGCCGCGTCAGATGGCGATAGATGCCTGCCTGCTCGGGAAACCCGTAACTGCCGAAAGGCTGGATGCCCTGGGGATCGTGACCGAGCTTTGCGACAAGGGCGAGGCGCTGGACGGCGCGCACAGGCTGGCTGCGACACTGGCGCGTGGACCACAGCAGGCGCAATCGCGCATCCGTAAGTTGCTCAGCGTGGCCCCAGAGAATGATCTCGCGACCCAACTTGATCTGGAGGCCGATTTCATGGCCGAGGCACAGGGCTCGCCCGAGGCCGCCGAAGGTATCGCGGCGTTTCTGGAGAAACGCAGGCCGGAGTTCGGCAAATGACCAGGCTGCACACCGAACTCACCCGCCGTCTTGGCATTCGCGTACCGGTCGTTGCCGGCGGGCTGATGTGGCTTGGCGATGCGGACTATGTCGCCGCCGCAGCCCATGCAGGTGCAATTGGCTTCATCACGGCGGCCAGTTTTCCCGATGACGTGGATTTACGGGCTGAGATCGCGCGCGCACGCGGGCTGTGCGACGGGCTGCCCTTCGGCGTGAATGTGTCGATGCTCCCCAAGCTCGTACCCGGAGAGCGGACGGAAGACGTCTTTCGCCTCATCGCGGATGAGGGCGTCCGGGTGATCGAAACCTCCGGTCGCAATCCCGAACCCTACATGCCGCTTCTTAAGGGGCTCGGCCTGACCGTGATCCACAAGGTCCCGGCGGTTCGCTACGCCCTCAAGGCGCAATCCATCGGCGTCGACATGGTTGCCATTGTCGGCGCGGAATGCGGTGGCCATCCCGGGCTCGACATGATCGGAAGCTTCGTCAATGCCGCAATGGCCGGGCGCGATCTGTCGATCCCCTTTCTCATCGGCGGCGGTGTCGGGCACGGCTCGCAATTGCTGTCCGCCCTGGCGATGGGGGCATCGGGCGTCGTGCTGGGTACGCGGCTTCTGGTCTCCAGCGAACTCAACGCCCATCCAGACTACAAGGCGGCGATTGCGGCGGCGACCGAGCGTGACACGACACTGACCATGCAGAGCGTCCGGAACACCGTGCGGACGCTTGCCAATGAGACAACGCAGGCGGTCACCCGGATGGAGAGCCAAAACCCGGACGTCACGATTGCCGATCTGATGCCGCTGGTCTCGGGCCAGATTGGCCGCAGGGCCTACGAGACCGGAGACGTCTCGAAAGGGCTTCTGTCCGCCGGTCATGCCCTGGGTCTGACAAATGCGGTGGAACCGATGGCCGATATCATCGCGCGCCTGGAAGTCGAGGCGCATGAGGCCTTTGATCGTCTGGCGCGCCTCAGGTCGCCGGAAGGAGGCGTCGCATGAGCCCGCGTATCGACAGGCTTCTGGACCGGCACGGCAAGGAAACTCCGGCGCTGACCGATACGCTTGGCAACGATTGGACCTACGGGATGCTCGGCATTGCCGTAGATGATCTCGCCGATCATCTGCGCAGGATGGGCGTTCGAACCAATGACCGCGTGCTGGTGGTGCTGGAGAATTGTGCACCCGCTGTCGCCTCCCTCTTTGCCACTTCCCGGCTGGGCGCCACGGTGATCCCGCTGAACGCACGGCAGACGGCGGCGGAGGTTGACCGGGTCATCGCCCATGCCGATCCCGCCGCAATCCTCTTCACCTCCGAGATTTCCCCCGAGGCGGCCTCGCACGCAGCCCGGCTCGGAGCATCCCCGGTCTCGGGCGCTTTCAGCCATCTTGATCTTCTGAAACGGCAATCCACACCCGACGAGGTGCTGAGCGACGTCGCCACCATCCTTTACACGACCGGCACAACCGGCGTCCCGAAAGGGGTCATGCTGACCCATGACAACCTGATCTTTGGCGGACGGGCCTCCAAAGTTGCGCGCGGCATGACAGCCCGGGATCTGATCTACGGCGTCCTGCCGATCAGCCACGTGTTCGGCCTCGCCTCCGTCATCATGGCCAGCGCCCATGCCGGTGCATCGATCCGGCTGGAGCCGCGCTTTGTCCCGGCCAACCTCTACAAAGCGTTGATCACCGGCGTGACGCTGCTCTCGGCGGTGCCGCAGATGCACGCGCTTTTGATGCAGTACACCAAGGAGCAGGGGCATGACCGGCTGCCATCGCAGACCCTGCGATATGTCTCCTCCGGCGCCGCCCCGCTCGATTTGGACTGGAAGCGGCGTGCGGAGGCCTTCTTTGGTCTGCCCCTGCAAAACGGCTACGGCATGACCGAGACCACGGCCGGTGTCTGCCTGACCGATCACCGGAGCAGCAACACCGATATCTCGGTCGGAAAACCCCTGCCCGGTGTCACGCTGGGCCTCGATCGTGACGCCCCCGGGGCCGAAGGCGACGTTGGCGAGATCCTTGTGGGCGGCGGCGGCGTGATGAAGGGCTATTTTCGCAACCTTGACGAGACGGCGCGCGCATTCACCCCTGACGGATTGCTACGCACCGGTGATCTGGGGCGCATGGATCGGGACGGCAGCCTTCATATCATGGGCCGTTCCAAGGAGTTGATCATCCATGGTGGATTCAACGTCTACCCGCCCGAGGTCGAAGCCGCATTGAATGATCACCCGCAGGTCATCCAATGTGCGGTGATCGGCCATATGGTCGATGGGGACGAGCTGGTCGTGGCCTTTGTCGAAGCCGCACCTCAGGACTGGCCGGACGAGGCCGAACTTCGCGACTTTGTGGCCGATCGCCTGGCAGGCTACAAGAGACCGTCGCGCATCATCCTGACCGAGCGGCTGCCTGCCGCGCCCACAGGCAAGATCCTCAAGAACCGGCTGCCCGGGTTTCTGACCTCCTGACCAGCATCAGGCCATCCGCTTGGGCCGCGCGGTCTTGCCGATCTGATGCTCTCGCCAGACGGTGTAAAGCCCCGACCCGGCGATCAGCGAGATGCCCATCCACGCAACCGCATCGGGCCAGTCTCCGAAGACCAGAATACCCCATAGGATGCTGAGCGGCAGGGCAAGATACTCGAACGGTGCAACCAGCGCAGCCTCTCCCAGCCGATAGGCCTGCGAGACGAAATAGCCCCCGACCGACGCGAAGACCCCCAGGAGCAGCATCAACGGCAGGTCCGCCGCATCCGGCCAGACCCAGGCCCGGAACAGGAAGGCCAGCGACGGGTCGCTCTGATCGGCAAACTTGCCGTCCCCGATGGTCAGCCCCAGCGCCACGGTGACCACCAGAAATGTCACCTGAATGTAGAAGGTGAGCGACACCGCGTTCTCGGTTTCGCGCATGTAGCGCGTCATGATGTGCAGGCCCGCATAGCCGAAAGCCGCCGCCACCGGGTAGAGCGATGCCACCTGAAATGCGGTCGTCCCCGGCCGCAGCACGATCAGAACACCGCAAAGGCCGACACCGATGGCGCTCCACCGACGCGCACCCACCGTCTCTTTCAGAAAAATCACCGAGAAGATGGTGATCAGAAACGGACTGACAAAGAAGAGCGCCACCGCGTCGGCCAGGGGCATGGCCGCCAGCCCGAGAAAGAACATCATGTTGGCGAAAACCACACATCCGGCTCGCATCAGGTGCAGCCCCGGATGCCGGGTCCTGAGCAGATGCCAGCCACCGCTGAGCGGCGCCATCAGTGCCAGCACCACACCCAGCCCCACGATCGAACGGATCAGGACGATCTCGTGCAACGCGTAATCCCCGCTCAGGAACTTCATGACCACATCGTTCAGCGTGAAGAGTGTCACGGCGATGGCCGCGAAAACCGGGCCGATCAGAGTGGGTGGCAAGCGGAACATGAGAGGACCTCCGGCGACCATCGGTAAACCCGATAGGCGGGAGGGTCGAGAGAGAAAAACGCCTCCCCGACGGGCTCGGGGAGGTCGATATTTCAAAGGATGGCGCGAGCGGCCCGGCAGGGCCGGTCTCCGCAAGGTTCACGCGCTCGCGAAGACCTGCCAGGCGAAGATCAGGATGGTTATCCATCCGGCAGAAAAAATGATCGGGCGCAGCGGGAATCCGGCCAGCCCGGAGATCATACCGACCGCATGTGCCACCCGGAGCCAGAAGAAGACGACCGCCGCCATCGACGTCACGGTCGTTGATATCTCCAGCACATGGGCAATCAGCACGATGACCGCAAAGGGCATCATCTGTTCCAGCAGGTTGAGATGCGCCCGCCAGGAGCGATGCACCCAGGGCGGCAGGCTCGCCGGATCGCCCGGCCTGGTGAAGTCCGGACGGCCATCGCCGGTCTGCATGTTGACGCCCACGATGTAGGGCACCCAGAGTGAGGCCGCGAGTACGGCAGTCAGCATCAGATATGTCAGTTCGGTTGTCATCGCGCCCTCCCTCACATCGGAATGGTCAGACCGGAACCGGTCTCAAGGAATGACTTGAGCGAGGCGGCGTAGCGCGCCCACCCGTCCTTGACGCCATCCTGCCCTTCGGGAATTTCATAATGCTCGATGGTCAGTTTGCAGGCCTCGCCCGCGGTCTCGACCAGATAGGCGCAGCGCGAAGCCGGTGTATCGGGTCCAGCCCAGCCGGGCTCGAAACTCATCTCGATGCGCGACTTGGGATCGAAGAGGCTGACCCGGTTGGTCAGCATCGTGCTGCCATCGGGCAGGACATAGAGCACTTCCGCGCCGTCCGCATAGTCTCCGCGCACATCCTTGCACATGAAATGGTATTTCGCTATCAGATCGCCCCTGGTCAGTGCCTCCCAGAGCGCGTCATGGGTCGTCCTGATATAGGTCTCCAGTACGAAATCGGGTTTCACAGCGTCAAGCATCTCAGTCTTCCTTTCGAGGTCAGCTTTCAGATCCAGCGCCGCCCGGGCCATCGGTTTTTGCAACAACGGGTCAATCCAGCGGTCAATCACCTCCTGCAACGGCATCGCGTTGAGATAGTGATATTTGAACCGCCCCGATTTGCGGGTGACGATCAGATGCGCCTCTTCGAGAAGTTTCAGGTGTTTCATGACGCCAAAACGGGTCATCTCAAGCTCTCCCTCCAGATCCGTCAGCGTCTGTCCGTCCCTTTCCTGCAGCGCATCGAGCAGCGCGCGCCGGGTCGGGTCGTTCAAAGCCTTGAAGATCGCATCCATGGGATCACTTATAGGTGAGTTTTTAGTCACGTGTCAATATAGTCACATATTGGGTGATGTTGCGGATCGCGCCGAGACGGGAGCCATGTCAAAATTACTCAATATTCCAAACTGTTGTTCAGGCATTCCCGCCATCAGCTGCGCCGGCTTCGGCCGCGTCGCCGTTTTGGAGTCGCTGTCCTGTTCAGCCCTTCCCGGATCACCGACAGCATCGGGTGAGTCGGATGGTCCCTGGCATAATGCTGCTCCAGCACCTGCATCGCGGCAAAGCTGTCCTGATCCTCGCCAATGCCCAGAGCCCAGTCGAGAAAGATCGTCCGGCATTCGGGCTCGGTGATACCCTCGATGCGAAATGCCTCGTAAATCAGACCGCGCGGGTCCTCCGCCAATCCGCCTTTGAACACCATACGCTTGTCCTCATCAGGTTTTGCGCCAGTCAGAGCCGATCCGGCAGGAGGCGTCAATTCCCCAAGGCATGGGCGGCCTCTTCAAAGAGGATCGCGTGGCGCGCCGCCAGGGCCTCGATATCATCATCATACCCGCCGCCGAGAACACCGGCGACCGGCACGCCCACCGCGCGCGCCGTCTCGAACAGCAGCCGGTCGCGAGCCCGCAATCCGTCGGAGCTGAGCGACAGCCTGCCCAGACGGTCGGCGACATGACAATCGACACCTGCGTTGTAGAAAATTAGCTGAGGCCGCTGCCGCGCGATCAGATCCGGCAGAACATCGCTGAGCGCATCCAGATACTCCGCATCTGCCGTGCCATCGGGCAATCCGATATCAAGATGTGACTGCGCCTTTCGGGCCGGGTAGTTCTTCTTCGCATGCATGGAAAAACAGAAGATGTCCTCGCGCCCCTCGAAAATCCGCGCGGTGCCATCGCCCTGATGCACATCCAGATCGACAATCAGCGCTTTCGAGACCTGTCCTTCAGACACCAGCGTTTGCGCCGCCACGGCCACATCGTTGAAAACGCAGAACCCCGCCCCTTTCAAAGGTCCCGCATGATGCGAACCACCGGCTGCATTGCAGGCAATCCCGACCTCCAGCGCAAGCCGACCGGCCAGGGCGGTGCCGGAGGCCGACAGCCGCGCCCGCCGCGTGACCTGTGCTGTATCGGGCAAACCTATTTCCCGGGTTTCCGTGGCCGTACGGGTCTGCGTCAGGACGCGGTCCACATAGCCTGCGTCATGCACCGCTGCCAACTGGGAGAACCCCGCCTCGGCAGGTGCGAGATATCCGTTGACCGCCGGGAGAAGCCCGCGCGCGATCAGGGCCTCCCTCAGATATCCGTATTTCGACATCGGAAAGCGGTGACCCGGCTTCAGCGGAGCCATGTAGTCGGGATGATAGACGATCGGCAGGCTCATGCTGTGAGGCGACCGGTGATGATCTCATCGGTGCGCGACCGGCCCTCCTCCAGCGCGGATGCGAGCGCGTCGATGGTCTCGAACCCGCAGACCCGCAGGACAAGCTCCGTCAAACCCCGGCCCGCCTTGTCGGGGTGAAAGCCGTCCTCGCGGGCAAGCCGGCCGATCTGTTGCAATCGCCGCAGGAGGTCCAGCGTCTGTGCCAGCGCGTCAACTTCATCGCGTCCCAGCCATCCCGCATCCCCCAGCGCATCCAGCATGGCGCGTGGCGCGCGGGTCTTTGTGAGACCGAGGATCAGCGTTCCGGCCTGAAGGAGAAGATCGATATCAAGCATCCCCCCCGGCCCGCCCTTGACGTCCCAAAGGTCCACCGCACCGGTGGCCGCCGCAATCCGCACACGCATGTCGACCACATCGCCCAAGACCTTTTCAGGATCGCGGGGGAGCGCGAGCGTCTCGGCAATGGCAGCGTCAGTGGCGGCCCCCACGGTCTCGCTGCCCGCCACGACGCGCGCCCGGGTCAGCGCCAGATGCTCCCATGTCCAGGCTTCGTCGCGCTGGTAGTTGCGAAAGCCGTTCAGACTGACAGCGACCGGCCCCTTGCGTCCCGAAGGCCGCAGCCGCATGTCCGTCTCGTAAAGCACACCCTGCGAGGTCGGCGACGTCAGTGCCGAGACAAACATCTGCGTCAGGCGCGCATAATAGGTTGTTGCAGCCAACTGCTTGGAGCCGTCCGAGACCGCGTCAAGCGGCGCGTCATAGACCATGATCAGATCGAGATCGGAGGTGGCGGTCAGCTCTGCCGAGCCAAGCTTGCCCATGCCGATCACGGCCATGCCGTCACCGGGTACCGCGCCATGGCGCACGGCAAAGGCCTCTCGCACGAAGGGCAACAGCACCCGCAGGCTCGCCTCGGCAACGTCGGAATGCGCGGTCGCTGCCTCCGAAGGTTTGGACAATCCGCGCAGCAGATGAACACCGACGCGAAATTTCTGCTCTTTCACCCAGATGCGCAGGACGTCGAGCCCGGCCTCATAGTCTGCCGCCCGCGCCAGTTGCCCGGTCAGGTCTTCCTGCAACTGCGGAACACCCGGCAAGGGCTGAAAGAAGTCCTGCATCAGAACCGCGTCCATAACCCCCGCATTGCGCCCCAGATACCGCGCCAACCGGGGCGCGGTCGCACAGATATCGGCCAGAAGATCGAGCAATTGCGGGTTGGCCGCAAAGAGCGAGAAGACCTGGACACCAGCAGGCAGCCCCTTGAGGAAGCTGTCAAACTGCACCAACGCTTCATCGGGCGACTGCGCACGGGCAAGGCAGGTCGCGATCTGAGGCTCGATCCGCCCAAAGATCGACTGCGCCCTCTCACTGCGAAATGAGGGAAGGTCCTTCCAGCCAGCGGCAATTCCTGCCGCACGCTCGGGGTTGTCGAATCCCTCCCAGCTTGAGGCGGCGGTATTTTCACCACCCTCACCATTGGTGAAAAACGCCTCCGCCAGCGCCTCCACCCGGTCAAACCGGGCCTGCAGATCGGCCTTGAGCGATGGGGTATCTTCATATCCCAGAAAGGCCGCGAGCCGGTCGAAGCCTTCCTGGCTTTTCGGCAGGCTGTGGGTCTGGGCATCCTCAAACATCTGCAGACGATGTTCCACCTTGCGATGGTCTGCATAGGCGGCCTTGAGGGTCTCGGCGGTCTGGGGCTTTACCCAGCCCTTGTCGGTCAGCGCGTCGAGCGCCTCACAGGTGCGCGAGCTGCGCAGGTCCCGATCCCGCCCGCCGCAGATCAACTGCCGGGTCTGGGTGAAGAACTCGATCTCGCGAATGCCGCCACGCCCCAGCTTCACATCGTGACCGGGCAGCGAGAGCGCCCCTCCCAGCCCCTTGTGACTGCGGATCTTCAGCCGCAGGTCATGCACATCCTGAAGGGCTGCATAGTCCAGATGGCGCCGCCAGATGAAGGGTTGGAGCGTTTCCAGAAACCGCGCGCCCGCGTCATGATCGCCCGCTGATACACGCGCCTTGATCCAGGCGGCCCGTTCCCAGTTGCGGCCCTGGGCCTCGTAGTAGTTCTCGGCAGCCGCAAGTGACGTGCAGACCGGCGTGACCGCCGGGTCGGGGCGCAGCCGCAGATCGGTGCGAAAGACATAGCCCTCGTCCGTCACGTCACTCAAAAGCCGGATCAGCCGCCGCGTGATTGCGATCAGAACGGCACGCGCCTGGGTCTGGTCCGCCTCCGAATAGGCCGTCTCATCATAGAAGACGACGAGGTCGATATCGGATGAGTAGTTCAACTCGCGCCCGCCGAGCTTGCCCATGGAGAAGACGACAAGACCGCCAAGGGGTGCCGTGCATTCGGGCAGCTTGCCACGCGCCTGCTCGACCCCGATAAGAAACTCCACCGCGCGTTGAAGGGCGGTATCGGCCAGCCTGCTGAGCGAGCCGGTCACCGCATCGAGATCAAAGAGACCACCGATATCGGCCAGCGCAATGACGAGTGCGGCCCTCCGCTTGGCCAGACGCAGCGCCTTCCCAAGACCTGAGAAATCCTGGCCGTCCATCTCGGCACAGCATTCATCGACAATCCCGGCGACCGGCGTCGTCAGCCGCGCGGTCAGCCAGTCGGCCTCCGAGCGCAGAAGACCCGCCAGATAGCCGCTGCATCCCGCAACACCTTCGACGAGATCCTGAAACCGCGACGGTGCGTCGGGATAGAGCGCACGATGCTCTGCCCCCCGCTCCCTATCAAAGGCACGGGGAACTGACGTGATGTGTTCGGCAAGGTTCATGAGCCGACCATGGCAGACCTGAACTGGCGGTCAAGACGAGTGGTCAGCGGCCCTCATATTTGGCGGGGCGTTTTTCAAGGAACGCCATGACGCCCTCAAGGAAGTCACGGGTCTTGCCCGCCTCGCCCTGCAGTTTGGCCTCAAGTTCAAGCTGATCATCCAGACTGTTGTCATAGCTCGATCGCAGAGCTTCCTTGACCATCCGGTAAGTGCTGGTCGGCCCCTTGGCGAGCTGTATCGCGCGTTCCGCAACGCGGGCGCCGAACTTCTCGTCATCCACCGCTTCCCAGATCATGCCCCAGTTGTCGGCCTGCTCGGCGGTGATGTTGTCGGCAAAAAGCGCCGCCCCCATCGCCTTGGCAAACCCCATCTGGCGCGGCAGCCAATAGGTGCCGCCTGCATCGGGAATAAGGCCAATGCGGGCAAAGGCCTGAATGAAGACGGCGGATTTCGATGCAATGACGACATCGGCGGCCAGGGCCAGATTAGCCCCCGCCCCCGCCGCCGGGCCATTGACGGCGGCCAGTGTCGGCACCGGACAGTCGTAAATCGCCCGGAGCATCGGCTCGTATTCCTCGCGCAACGTGCGTTCCAGATCGAGATTGGCGGCGTTCTTGATGCCATCTCCGAGATCCTGTCCCGAGCAGAAGGCCCGCCCCGCACCGGTCAGGACAATCACCCGTCCGTCGCGTGCGCCCTGCATGAGAGCATGAGTGATATCGAGCCGCATCTGCGTGTTCAGCCCGTTCATCACATCCGGGCGATTGAGCATGATCGTTACGGCATCATCTTCAACCTCGTAGAGGATCGTCTCATACTGCATCGGGCACTCCTTTTGCGCTGACAGGAGGTTAACGAAGCGGTCCTGCGGGGGGAAGTCGAAACGTCGCGGCAGGTCACCGCACGCGCCAGCAACTGACAGCAGCACGGCGATGTCCGCATGACCTTTCGCCACGCAACCTGTCGCAAATATTCCAGCTTATGTCGTATTTTTTACTTTGATTCTGAACTTCTCCTGTTGACCTGACGATCAATATTTCATGCAATCGCTTGCATGATGCGCCTGAGCCGGTACGGCTTGAAATAATATTGCGGCGCGAAGAGGAAAAACTGGGCAAAGTTACCGAAAGGGCGCCCAAAAGATACGGTCAACCAGGGAGATTTAAATGACCAACGAGACAATAAACGGGAAACCGTTGCATCCGGCTGTCGCGCCGCTCGCCGAAGAGGCCCGCGCCGGCAAGATGGATCGACGCGAATTTCTTGCAACCGCCTCTGCACTCGGGGTCAGCACGGGTGCGGCTTATTCGATGCTCGGGCTTGCCGCCCCGGCGGCCCGCGCCGACGGCCATGCGAAATCGGGCGGAACGCTGCGGGTGGCCATGGATGTGCGCCGCGTCGAGGATCCGCGCATCTTTGACTGGTCCCAGATGGCCAATATCGCCCGCGGCTTCACCGAGAACCTGGTGCGCTACACCCGCGATTTCACCTTCGAGCCCTGGCTTCTGGAAAGCTGGGAGGTCAATGAAGACGCGACCGAATACGTACTGAATGTCCGTCAGGGCGTGAAATGGAGCGATGGCTCGGACTTCACCGCCGAGGACGTGGCCTTCAACTTCAGCCGCTGGTGCGAGAAGCATGTGGCAGGCAACTCCATGGCCGGTCGCATGGGCTCGCTCGTCGCCAAGGTCGGTGAAGAGACCTACATGGAAGAGGTCGAGAAAGACGACGGCACCAAGGTCGAGGAAGAGAAGATCCGCGAGATCTTTGCCGCCCGCGAAGGTGCGATCACGGTCGTTGACAGCCACACCGTGAAGCTGACGCTCGAAAACCCCGACATCACCATCATTCCGGGTGTCTGCGACTATCCCGCACTGATCGTGAAGGCAGGTTTTGAAGGTTCTCTGGCCGAGAACCCCGTCGGCACCGGCCCTTTCAAGCTGGTTGAGCTGGAGGTTGGCGTCAAGGCGCGGCTGGAACGCGCGGATACCCCGTGGTGGGGTGGTGACGTCTATCTCGACGCCATCGAGTTCATCGATTACGGCACTGACCCGTCCGCTCAGATCGCGGCCTGGGAAAGCGACGAGATCGACGTCAACTACGAGACCACGGCGGACTATGTGGAAATCCTCGACAGCATTGATCTGGTGAAATCCGAGGTTGTCACGGCCGCCACTATCGTGGCCCGCATGAATGCCAACGAGGCCCCGTTCGACAACAAAATGGTCCGCAACGCCGTGCAGCTTGCGGTCGATAACTCAACCGTGCTTGATCTGGGCTATGGCGGTCTCGGCCAGCCGGCTGAGAACCACCATGTCGGTCCGATGCATCCCGAATATGCGGATATTCCGAAGATCGAGCGCGACCCGGCCAAGGCCGCTGAGATGATGGCGGAAGCCGGTCATGCGGATACCGAACTGACGCTGATCTCGATTGACGATGACTGGCGGCGCAACACGACCGATGCCATTGCGGCCCAGTTGCGTGATGCCGGGATCAAGGTGAAGCGCGAGATCATGCCGGGCTCCACCTTCTGGAACAACTGGGCGGGCTATCCGTTCTCGACAACCAACTGGAACATGCGCCCGCTTGGTGTGCAGGTTCTGGCGCTGGCCTACCGCTCGGGCGAGGCCTGGAACGAGAGCGCACATAGCAATCCGGAGTTCGACACAAAGCTGACCGAGGCGATGTCAATTGCCGACGCGGACAAGCGGCGGGTTATCATGGCTGACCTTCAGAGCATGCTGCAGGACAGCGGCGCGATGATCCAGCCCTACTGGCGCTCGCTCTATTGCCACATGCACCCGCGGGTACAGGACTATGGAATGCACCAGACCTTCGAGGTGCAGCTTGAAAAGACCTGGATTGATCAGGACGCATAAGAAAACCGGGGGACCCGCCAAAGGGTCCCCTTTTTCGTCCGTGATGGCGAAAAATAACGATAAGCGAGCTGACCAAGCCAGCCGACAGGGACCGATATGCTAATCTTCTTTCTGAAGCGTCTGGGTGTGATGGTGCTCACCGCGCTCTGCCTGACCTTCATTGTATTCTCGCTGGTCAATCTCGAGCCCAATCTCGAAAAGCTCGCCAAGGAGCAGAACAACATGCGGATGTCCGACCAGCAGGTAACGCTCTGGCTGGAGGAGGAAGGGTTCAATCGCCCACTAATCACCCGATATGCGGCCTGGGTCGGCGGTGTCGTCACTGGCGACATGGGCGACAGCACCCGGTTCCGCAAACCGGTCAACGACATCGTCTGGGAACGTCTTGCGCTCACCGGCAAGCTGATGTTCTGGGTGATGGTCGTCATGGTCCCCTCCGCGCTGTTGCTGGGCGTTCTGGCAGGCATGCGGGAGGGCACGTTGCAGGACCGCACGCTCTCGACCATCGCGATCGGCACAACGGCCACGCCGGAATATGTCTCGGGCGTCATCTTCACGGTGATCTTCGCGTCCAACCTTGTCGGGCTGCAATGGTTTTCAGGCTCTGCCACCAAGGCGATGGAAGAGATCACATTCTACAACTTCACCCTGCCGGTGATGACCATGGCGATCTATGGCATGGGCTATATCGCACGCATGACGCGGGCCTCGATGGCCGAGGTCATGACCGCACAATATATCCGCACAGCCAGGCTCAAGGGCGTCAGTTTCCGCGCCATCGTGATCAAGCATGCGCTCCGAAACGCGCTGATCGCACCCTTCACCGTGATCATGCTGCAATTCCCGTGGCTGCTGACCGGCGTTGTCATCGTCGAGAATCTCTTCAACTACAAAGGCTTCGGCTGGCTGCTGGTCGAGGCGGCAGGCAACAACGACATCGACCTTCTGCTTTCCTGCTCCATCGTCGCCGTGGTGGTGGTGCTGATCACCCAGCTGATCTCGGATATCGGCTATGTCTATCTGAACCCCCGTATCCGCGTGAAGAGTTGAGGCCAGTCCATGGAACCCCTTACAAGCTTTGAGATTTTCCTGGGCGTTCTGGCGCGTTTCACGCCTGTCTGGATCGGAATGGCCCTGATCTTTGCACTGTCGATCTCGTTCAAGAAGCGGCTCAGCCTTTACGGGCGCCTCTTTGACAGCCCCATCGGCATGGTTGGTCTCGCCCTTGTCTTGTTCTGGGTTCTGACGGCACTGATGGCCAACCAGATCGCGCTCTTTGACCCGCTCGATCAGTTCCGGGCGCTCAAGAACAAACCACCTGGAACATTTGAGGTTGAATCCGGTCTCGCCTATCTCTTTGGCGGCGACAATCTGGGGCGCGATGTCTTTTCGCGCATGGTCCATGGCTCTCAGACGGTGATGGCCATCGCCCCGGTGGCGACACTCTTTGCCTTCATGGTCGGGATCACGCTGGGACTGCCTGCGGGATATTACGGCGGCGCGTTTGACACATTCCTCAGCTTTCTGGCCAATCTCGTGCTGGCCTTCCCGGTGATCCTGCTTTTCTACCTACTGGTCACCCCGGAAATCCGCCAGACCGCCATTCCGACCTCCATGGCCGCCGTCCTTTTCCTGATCCCGATCCTCTTTTTTCTGGTCTTCATCTACTCCCGCTACCGGACCCGGCCCGAGGTGCTGTGGCTCTACCTCGCACCGGTGATCCTGATCGGCGGGTTTGCCTATCTGCACCTGATCAATGTCTGGACACCGACCGGGAAGTGGATGGATGCCAATACGCTCAACATCTTCGTCTCGGTGGTTTTCGTGAACTCACCCACGGTTTTCCGCATCGTTCGCGGCCTGACCATGGATATCAAGACCCGCGACTATGTGGCCGCAGCCCAGACCCGTGGCGAGGGGCCCTGGTACATCATGATGTGGGAGATCCTGCCCAATGCACGCGGCCCCCTGATCGTCGATGCCTGCCTGCGCATCGGCTACACCACGATCCTGCTGGGTACGCTGGGGTTCTTCGGTCTGGGCGTCAGCCCCGAAAGCTCCGACTGGGGCATGACGATCAACGAGGGTCGCAAACTGCTGCGTCTCTTCCCCCATGCCGCACTGCCGCCTGCCGTTGCCATCATGACGCTGGTGCTCGGCCTCAACCTGCTGGCCGACGGGCTACGCGAACAAAGCCTGAAGGATTGAGCCATGAGCAAATGGGACTATGACGGGCCAATCCTCGAAATCGAGAACCTCTCGATCAGCTTCTTCACACGAGCAGGCGAGATCCCGGCCGTGATGGATTTCTCCTGCGTGGTCGAGCCCGGCGAGGCGATGGGACTGGTCGGTGAAAGCGGGTGCGGCAAGTCCACGGTCGCGCTCGGCGTGATGCAGGACCTCGGCAAGAACGGGCGGATCGTCGGTGGCTCGATCAGGTTCAAGGGCCGCGACCTGAATGCGATGTCCGAGGCCGAGTTGCGCGACCTGCGCGGCTCGGAAATCGCGATGATCTATCAGGAGCCGATGGCCTCCCTGAACCCGGCCATGAAGATCGGCAAACAGCTCATGGAAGTGCCGATGATCCACGAGGGAATGAGCGCCAGCGACGCCTACAAGCTGGCGCTGGAGGTGGTAGAAAGCGTCCGTCTGCCCGACCCGGAGCGGATGCTCAAGAGCTTCCCGCATCAGCTCTCGGGTGGCCAGCAGCAACGCATCGTGATCGCGATGGCGCTGATGTCGAAACCGTCCCTCCTGATCCTCGACGAGCCGACAACCGCGCTGGATGTGACGGTCGAGGCCGGGATCGTTGATCTGGTCAAGGATCTGGGCGAGAAGTTCGGCACCTCGATGCTCTTCATCTCGCACAATCTGGGGCTGGTGCTCGACACCTGCGACAGGCTTTGCGTGATGTATTCCGGCGAGGCGGTGGAGACAGGCTCCATCGAGGCGGTGTTCGACAAGATGCAGCATCCCTATACCCAAGGGCTCTTCCGCTCGATCCCGCTGCCCGGTGCCGACAAGAACGCGCGCCCGCTCATCGCCATCCCAGGCAACTTCCCCCTGCCCCATGAGCGTCCGCCCGGCTGCAATTTCGGCCCGCGTTGCGACTACTTCAAGGAAGGCTCGTGCAACGCGCAGGAGATCCCGATGTTTGAAGCAGGCGACCGGCACGAGACCCGCTGCCTGCGCTATCTGGAGATCGACTGGGACGCGCCACCGGATGTCGCGATCAAGACCGAGAAGACCGAACCGGGCGACGTCGTGCTCAAGACCGACGATCTGAAGAAATACTATGAGGTAGCGGCCAATGCGATGTTCGGCGGGGCTGAACGCCGGGTGGTGAAGGCCAACGAGACGGTCAGCTTCGAGGCTCGCGAGGCCGAAACCCTCGCGATTGTCGGGGAAAGCGGTTGCGGAAAATCGACGCTTGCCAAGGTCCTTCTCGGACTGGAAACAGCCACCGATGGCACCGTTACACTGGAAAACAAGTCCATCGGCGACACGCCAATCGAGGCCCGCGACACCCGCACCGTCGCTGATGTGCAGATGGTGTTCCAGAACCCTTTCGATACGCTCAACCCGTCCCACACGATCGGCGGGCAGATCATTCGCGTGCTCGAAAAGTTCAAGGTCGGTCGCAACCAGGCCGAGCGCGAAGAGAAGATGCTGGAATTGCTCGATCTGGTAAAACTGCCACGTGAGTTCGCCAAGCGGATGCCAAGACAGCTCTCGGGCGGTCAGAAACAACGCATCGGGATCGCACGCGCCTTTGCGGGCGGGCCCAAGGTGGTGGTGGCCGATGAGCCGGTCTCAGCGCTCGATGTGTCCGTTCAGGCGGCAGTGACAGAGCTTCTGATGGACATCCAGCGCGACAGCCGCACCACGATGCTTTTCATCAGCCACGATCTCAGCATCGTGCGCTACTTAAGCGACCGGGTCATGGTGATGTATCTCGGTCATGTGGTCGAGATGGGCACGACCGATCAGGTCTTCGCGCCGCCCTATCACCCCTACACGGAGGCGCTGCTCTCCGCCGTGCCGATTGCCGATACCAGCGTCGAGAAGAAACGCATCGTGCTGGATGGCGATATTCCGTCGGCGATGAACCCGCCACCAGGCTGCCCATTCCAGACCAGATGCAATTACAAATCAGAGGTGCCGGACGGGCTTTGCGAAAAGGAAGTGCCGCCAATGCGCGTTCTTACAGATGGCCATCAGGTAAAGTGCCATCTGGCGCAGGACTTGCTCGACCGCATGGAGCCGGTCATCAAACTGACCGCAGCAGAATAAAAAGAGATAAATGCCTCCGGCGGGGATACTTAAGGAAAAATGAAGGCGCTATTTCATTTTTCTTAAAATATCCCCGCCGGAGGCGATAAACATATCCTGTCAGGAGCGGGCCTTGCCCACCAGCTTCCAGATCACGGGAAAGAGAAGGGCAGCAAGTGCAAGCTTCAGGCCATCGCCGATCAGGTAAGGCGTCAGCCCCCAGGCAAAAGTCTGATCCCAGATCGTGCTGAACCTGCCTGCATCATAAAGCCCGCCATCCACGATCACCTTGTTGAGCCAGAGGACCCCGGGCACATAGATCAGAACATTCCCGATCAGCATCGCAGCGCCCATCTTGAAAATGTTGCGGTCCCAGGCCTTGCGGGCGGCAAAGCCGAGTGCAAGGGCCGCCAGAACATAGCCAAGCAGATAGCCGCCCGTACCACCAAGCATGTAGCCGAGGCCGTTGTTTTCAACAGAGGAACCGGCAAAGACATCATAGCCCAGCGCACCGATCGCCATATACCCAAGGATTGTCACAAGCCCCAGACGTGGACCATAGGCAGCCCCGATACTCAGCACCGCAAACGTTCCCAGCGTGACCGGGACCGGTGATGGCCACATGTACACGTTGATTTTGGCAGCGATGGCCAGAGCGGCAATCCCCACGACTATCAGGACGGCGCGCCGAAGCCAGAGCCCTATACCATGGGTCGCCCAGAGACGTTCGCTCAGGACCGGTGAAGCTGCATATGACATGGGACTGTTCCTCGATTGCCTTTGATTTGTCTACATTTGCCACGGGCGAAAAGGCGCGACAAGGGCAAACCGGTCAGGACCGGGTGTGATGCGACCGCAGGACATAATCCTTTCGCGGCCCCCGAACCTGCCAGACGGACCGCCAGCGTGGCCAGTCGGTGAAGTCATAGTCCACCTCATACTGGTCAGGCTCACAGTGATGAGACGCATGCGGACGCAGCCCGTCGAGAGTGATGGTGTGAAAGGAACGCCCGTCCTCAAAGGACACGGCAATGCCAACTGGTGCCTTTTGCCAGAGATACCGCCGCTCTGCCTGCATCGGCCTTTGCCCTTTGATCTCCAACATGCCTGTCTCATGATAAAGCAGTCCGTCGGCAAGCGCAGTGAAGGTCAGAATGCCTTTCACATGGCTCTGAGCGCCGGATATGTGATCCGTGATCTCGCGCGAAAACGTCCAACTGCCCAGAAACGCATCAAGGCTCGACACTCGGTTTTCCTGTTGCTTGTATCCCATGGCATGTGAGTTTATCAGGACCCCGAACCCACAGACCACAGGAAACTCGCCCATGATCCCTCGCTATTCGCGTCCCGATATGGTGGCCATCTGGTCACCGGAGAGCAAATTCCGGATCTGGTACGAGATCGAGGCCCATGCCTGCGATGCGCAGGCCGCACTCGGGGTCATTCCGAAAGCGAGTGCCGAGGCCGTCTGGAAGGCCCGGGATGTGGAGTTCGACGTCGCGCGGATCGACGAGATCGAGGCGGTCACCAAGCATGATGTCATCGCGTTTCTGACCCATCTGGCCGAGATCATCGGCAATGAGGAGGCGCGTTTCGTGCATCAGGGGATGACCTCATCAGATGTGCTCGACACGACTTTCAATGTCCAACTGGTGCGCGCGACGGATATCCTGCTGAATGGCATGGACGGGCTGCTTGAGGCTATCAAAAGGCGCGCTCTTGAGCACAAGGATACAGTCTGCATCGGGCGCAGCCACGGCATTCACGCGGAACCCGTGACCTTCGGGCTGAAACTTGCGCAGGCCCATGCGGAGATGGACCGGAACCGGGATCGGTTGCGCTCGGCCCGGGCCGAGATCGCGACCGGGGCCATTTCGGGCGCCGTGGGAACCTTTGCCAATATTGACCCTGGTGTCGAGGCGCATGTCTGCGAGAAGCTGGGGCTGGAGCCCGAGCCGGTCTCGACCCAGGTCATTCCGCGTGACCGGCATGCCGCCTATTTCGCGACCCTTGGTGTCGTAGCCTCGTCGATTGAGCGCATTGCCACCGAGATTCGCCATCTGCAACGCACCGAAGTGCTGGAGGTGGAGGAGTATTTCTCGCCCGGGCAGAAAGGCTCGAGTGCGATGCCGCACAAGCGCAACCCAGTGCTGACCGAGAACCTGACAGGCCTCGCACGCCTTGTGCGCATGGCCGTGGTGCCCGCAATGGAAAATGTCGCGCTCTGGCATGAGCGCGATATCTCGCATTCCTCGGTCGAGCGGAATATCGGGCCGGATGCGACGGTGACGCTGGATTTCGCGATTGCCCGGCTGACATCTGTCATCGACAAGCTCGTTGTCTATCCTGAAAACATGGACGCCAACATGAACAAGTTTCGCGGGCTTGTGCATTCCCAGCGCGTCCTGCTGGCGCTGACCCAGAAGGGGCTCAGCCGCGAGGACAGCTACCGGCTGGTGCAGCGCAATGCGATGAAGGTCTGGGAAGAGGGCGCTGATTTCATGACCGAGCTCAAGGGTGATGCGGAAGTCACCGCCGCGCTGAGCGATGCGGAGATCGAGGAGAAGTTTGATCTCGGCTACCACACCAAACATGTCGACACGATTTTCGAGCGGGTGTTCGGAGCAGACTAGCAGGTCTCGAACGGCACGTCCCACTGCGGCAGTTGCCGGGGTGTCGCAAGATCACCCCAAGCCGGGTTTTCGGCCAGGTCGACAATTCTCGGGCACGAGACCGCGCGGACACCAGATCATCGAAACGCTTGGCACAAGCTTGTTCCATTGATGTTGGAATTGATCGTCGCGGCCAGTTCCGCCTTGGGCGCAAGGTTGACGGTGCACTGACCTTCCCGGCCAACGGACAGGACATAGACAGAGTGCGGGCCATCGGTGAACGCGGCCGAACTCGAACAGATCTGCGCCTTCCACTCAACAGGCGGTGAACCGACCGGGACAGAGCTGCGCAACACAGAGACAGGAGGTTCAAACAGATGATGACACGCAGGATCCTGCTCGGCACACTGGCAGCAAGCCTTTGTACACCGGTGCGCGCCAGTGCGGATTTCACCTTTGCCTCCATTGACGGTGGTCAGATCAGCCTCGCAGGCCTTCGCGGGCAACCGGTGCTGGTCGTCAACACGGCGTCGCTTTGCGCCTACACCCCTCAATATGACCAGTTGCAGGCGCTCCACGAGGCCTATGCGGGCCGCGCGGTCATTCTTGCGGTGCCCTCCGACGATTTCGGCGGGCAGGAGTTGTCAGATGAGGCGGAGGTCAAGGAGTTCTGTGAACTGAATTTCGCGCTGACCCTGCCGATGACAGAGATCACGAAGGTACGCGGTGCGCGCCAACATCCCTTCTATCGCTGGGCCGCCGATCAGGGCGTGATCCCGCGCTGGAATTTTCACAAGATACTGCTCGATACAAATGGCGCAATCGCGGCGGAATTTCCGACCACGGTCTCTCCGACCGATCCGAAAATCCGGGGCGCAATCGACCGGCTACTTTAGATCCGGCACGGGCGGTTTCTGCAACGGCGACATGATCAGCGCCCGAATGGCGCGAGCAGGTTCCAAAGGAAGGCGACGACGGGTTGCGATATGGACCGGGCGCCAGTCCGGCGCGAACAGATCCTTGAACCTTGCAAGCCCCCGCAGATGCCGACCGAATCTGTCGCTGTGATAAAGCCAGGCCCCGACACCGTCCAGTCCCCTGAGAAGAACCGGGCACAGGCTGAACTGCGCGACCCCGTCGCCACCTGCCTGACGGATCGCCGCAACAATGAGGCTGTGCATCGTACCATCAGGCGCATCGGACCGTTGCCGCATGACGTCTATGGACATCTCACGGCCGTCGCCCGAGCGCCAGAGACTGACAAAGGCAACCGGCCGGTCATCGATGCTGGCAACCAGACAATCGAAACGCGCCAGGTATTCAGGCGCAAAGACGCCTTGGGAAAACCCCATCGGCCTGCCATGGGACCGTTGCCAGTCCGCATCGATCTCGGCCAGATCCTTCATCGGTAACCGACCGGGGCCGAAGGTTTCGATCCTCAGCCACTCTTTCTCGGCATGGCGCATCTTGCGCCGAAGCTGGCGCGCGGAAGGCCCCTCGGTCGAGAACGAGGCAGGATCGACAAAGGCCTCCTCCCCCAGCTTCTGAACCTTTAGCCCATGTCGTGCGAGGCAACCGGACCAGCCTGACCCGATCCGGTAGGCACAGGGTTCACACAATCGCGCGTCGGCCTCCTCCAGAAACCGTTTTGCCAGAAAGGGCCAATGGATCGCGGGGCCAACCGGATCGCCGAGAGCGATCAGGCTGTTGCCCTGACGCGCGATCATCAGAAACGCCTTTCGGTCCGGGGCCATCAGGAAGGACTTGTCCCCCAAACAGGCAAGCGCGCTTTCGGCCCGGCTGCTCCGTTGCAGGACAAGCTCCACATCGAGCGGCAATGCCCCAATCCCCGCAGGCGCGATGATATCTTCGCGCGGCAACGATGAACGGCGACGCTCGTATCCACGGCCCGCAATCTCGGCATTGAGCAGCAGCAGTGCGGCGGGGATCAACGGCAAACCGTAATAGATGCCGCGGTAGACGATCAGCGCGGCGAGCAATTCTGCGGTCGGGATTCCCGGCAGACAGATCAACGCGGTTGCCTCAAGCGCACCTATACCGGCAGGCGCGTTTGACAGGAGAGCAGCCCCAAGTGCCAGCGCATAAATCGGCAGAAAGCTCAGCGGATCAGGCGCCAATTCGCCGGGCAGAAGCACCCAGAAGGCGAGGCCCGCCGGGACCAGATCGAGCACTGTCAAAGCCCCAATCCGGCGTATCGCGCGGGGGCCCGGCAGACGGATCTTGCGACCGGACAGGTCGAACTCGGGGATCAGGATGCCCGCACCAAGCAGAAGCGCGCCTGACCCGAGGCCGGTAAGGCCAAGGGCGCGCATGCTCGCCTCGGACAGTCCGGTAATCATTGCGGCCTCGGTCGGCGCGAAGGTCAGCCAGAAGCTCAGCCCCAGCAACAATGCCGAGGCGAAAGCCATGGTCACGACGCCGGAGACCATGGCAGCTTCCATCAGCGAGCGGCCATATCTGCGCCCCATGCGCCATCGGATCAGAGTGCCTGTGACGACACCAAACCCCAGCGCCTGGCCGAACGCTACTGCGGAAAAACCAGTCACGAACGCCTGTCGCGGCGGAAGGCCCACGCCCAGCAGTCGCCCGGCGATTACATCGTAACCCGAAACCGCCGCGAGGCTCAGCGCCGACAGAAGACAGCAGACCAATGCAGCCTCCAGCGGGATTTGACGCAGGGCGATGCCCACTTCCGACGCCTCGACACCGCTGATCTGACGCCAGGCGATCCAGATGAAGAGCAGTGACAGACAGGTGGGGAGCACCAGCTTGCTGGCTGTATGACGCAGGAAAACCTGCGTCTCCGTCGGCATTTCAGCCGTCAATTCGACAGCACGAGAGCGCCGTTTCTCAAAAATCCTCACACACCCGATCCCTTTACCCCTCGCCTCCGGTCCTAGAAGCAAGGGGTAAGGTTCGGGTTAACGCGGGATCAGACCTCGGACATCACCTGGGCCTTGGCCTCAATCATCAGCGCGGCCATCTTGGCGCGGATTGTCGCCTCGTCTGCCTTGGAGCCCAGATCGCCGGAGACCTTGCGATAGACATCCTCGTCGCCGGCTTCCTCGAAATCCGACTTGATAACTTCGCGGGCGTATTCCGCCGCCTCATCACCGGACTTCCCCATCAGTTCGGCCGCCCAGAGCCCGAGGAGCTTGTTGCGTCGCGCCTCCGCCTTGAACTGCATTTCCGCATCATGGGCGAATTTCTTTTCAAAGGCATCTTCGCGTTCGTCAAAACCGCTCATCTGAGCTCCTCCGTAAGGGCAATTGTGATTGCATCAGAGGTAACGCCCCGGGCGGGTGCGTACAAGGGTCATCCGCCCGAATCCTTGCCCCTCACCTCCCCTTGACCTATAGCGAGGTCAAAGTCAGCAGGAGGCCAGAATGGCACGGCGCAGAATGGTTTACGAGGGCAAGGCCAAGATCCTCTACGAGGGGCCGGAGCCCGAGACGCTGATCCAGTACTTCAAAGACGATGCGACAGCCTACAACGCCGAAAAGCGCGATGTGATCGACGGCAAGGGCGTGCTGAACAACCGCTTGTCCGAGCATTTCATGACCGGGCTCAACGGTATCGGCGTGCCGACCCATTTCATCAAGCGGCTGAACATGCGCGAACAACTGATCCGCGCGGTCGAGATCATCCCGCTGGAGGTCGTGGTCCGCAATATCGCAGCCGGATCGATGTCAAAGCGACTGGGGATCGCCGAAGGCACCCCGATGCCGCGCCCGATCATCGAATTCTACTACAAGGACGACAGTCTCGGTGACCCGTTGGTGACCGAGGAGCATATCATCGCCTTCAACTGGGCCACCCAGCAGGACATCGACGACATGATCGCTCTGGCGCTCAGGGTGAACGACTACATGTCAGGCCTGATGTATGGCGTCGGCATCCGGCTGGTCGATTTCAAGATCGAGATCGGGCGTATCTTCGAGGGTGATTTCCAGCGGCTCATCGTGGCCGACGAGATCAGCCCGGACAGCTGCCGCCTGTGGGATATCGAAACCGGGCAGAAGCTCGACAAGGACGTGTTCCGGCAGGATATCGGCAGTCTCGCCGATGCCTATACGGAGGTGGCGACCCGGCTGGGTGTGATGCCACGCAACGGAACTGTCACGAGCGGCCCCAAACTGGTGAACTGAGATGAAAGCACGTGTCTTCGTAACCCTCAAGAACGGTGTTCTGGACCCACAGGGCGAGGCGGTTCGCCATGCGCTCGGCTCGCTCGGGTTTGACGGTGTCAGCGGCGTCCGGCAGGGCAAGGTGATCGAGCTTGATCTCACTGAGACCGACGCCACACGGGCCGAGGCACATGTGACCGAGATGTGCGAGAAACTGCTCGCCAACACGGTGATCGAGAACTACCGGGTGGAGCTTCTCTGATGCGCGCCGGTGTGATCGTCTTTCCCGGCTCCAACTGCGATCGTGATCTGGCGCTGGCGCTGGAACGTGCCACCGGACGCCCGACCCGGATGATCTGGCACAAGGATCACGACCTGCCGCAAGGCCTTGATCTGATTGCCATACCCGGCGGCTTTTCCTTTGGCGACTATCTGCGCTGCGGCGCGATTGCAGCTACCGCGCCCATCATGCGGGCCGTCGTTGAATTCGCGAAAACAGGCGGTCACGTGCTCGGTGTCTGCAACGGGTTTCAGGTGCTGATCGAGACCAGTCTTCTGCCAGGCGCGCTCCTGCGCAACGCCAATCTGAAATTCGTCTGCCGGGATGTGGCGTTGAAAGTGGAAAGCCGCAAATCCTCCTTCACCGAAAAATTCCTTCAGGGCCAGGAGGTTACCTTCCCGGTTGCGCATCACGACGGCAACTATTTTGCCTCCGCAGAACTGCTGGAACGGCTGGAGGGGGAAAACCGCATCGCGTTCAGGTACCGCGACAATCCAAATGGCTCGACCGCTGACATAGCAGGTGTCCTGTCGGAAAACGGGCGGGTTCTTGGCATGATGCCCCATCCCGAGCGGCTGGATCAGCCCGAACTGGGCGGAACAGATGGGGCCATTCTGTTTGAGGGACTGGCGGAAGCACATTTGGCGGTTTAGCGCCGAAACCCGTTGTTAGGCTTGAGTGTACCCCCCCATGGGCGTAGTTTCATGGGACTTGGGGGCAATTGAAAATTTCGGGCTGTATGGCGGCGGATACTCATATCAATGCTGATCGCAACCTTCCCAGGATGGGCTCGCGCTCCGTCTCGGTTCTGGTCGTCATAGCGGTTCTGACGCTTCTATACGTCTCCAACGACTTCCTCACAAAACGCTTCACCGAGAACTTCCGGACCGAGGCGCAAGTCAACGCCGCCGTTCTTTCTGCAAGTGTTAAGACGACGCTGCAACAACACGCTTTGCTGCCGCCGCTTCTGGCGCGCGATCCGTTTCTGATCCGGGCTTTGCAGACAAAGGATTATGCCAGCACGTCGCAACGTCTGATCGAACTGACAAGCTCCTTGGGTGATGCGCAGATCACACTTCTCGACATCTCCGGCCGGGTGGTGGCCTCGACCGAGCGTCGCCAGCTTGGGGAACTGCTGGAGGAGCAGAATTTCTTTGTCGAGGCCCTTCGCGACAATATCACGGTGTTCTCGATTGTAGACGGACAGAACCCCGGCTCCCAATACGGTTTCTACTATTCCCAGATGATCCGCGACAATTCCAATGCCATCGGCGTTGTGGCCGTTGCGTTGAACGCGCGCGCGTTGGAGGAAAACTGGCGCCGCCGCAACAACAACGTCGTCATCACGGATACGGGCGGCGAGATCATTCTTGCCTCCAACCCGTTCTGGCGAAACAAGAATATTGACGAACTTGTCAGCAATCAGCCTGCGGAGTTCGATTGGCCCAGCCGCATCCTGTCCCCCTCGCCCGACAGCGAAACGACGCCCTACGTCTACATCTATAACCGCCCGTTGCTGCGCAGTGCATCGAAGGTTGAGTTCCGCGGCTGGACACTGACCTATTTCGCCACGCTCGAAGATGTGCGGGCCGAGGTGAACACCATTCTCGCGCTGGAATTGATGGTGTTCTCGATCCTGATTGCCGCCGCGTTCTTCGTGCTCAGCAAACAGCAACAGATCCGCTCGGCGGAGATCGAACAGGAGTCAAACGCGCTCAGACGGCTCAATGAACGATTGTCGAACGAAATCGCCGAACGCAAGCGAATCGAGAAAAACCTTCAGGAAGCCGAGCAGAGCCTTGAGCAGGCCTCGCGTCTGGCCGCCTTGGGACACATGTCGGCTGCGGTCAGCCATGAGCTGAACCAGCCGCTGGCCGCGATGCGCACCTATCTGGCCGGTGCGCGCCTGCTTCTGAAACGCAAGCGTCAGGGCGAGGCCGATACATCGCTGGGCCGGATTGACGAGTTGATCGAGCGGATGGGAACAATCACCCGGCAGCTCAAGTCCTTTGCCCGAAAAAGCGACGGCCCGGCCGAGCCGGTTGATCTGCGCGGTTGTGTGGGTGCGGCCCTGATGCTGATGACGGAGCCGCTTGGCACCGGCAAGATCAAGGTGACGCGGACCCTGCCGGACGAGCCGGTAATGGTGGTCGCCGACCCCGTGCGGGTCGAGCAGATCATCGTCAATCTGCTGCGCAATGCTGTGGATGCCCTGAAGGACGTGAAAAAGCCGACGATTGATATCCTGCTTGTTGCGGGGCGTCAGATTTCCCTGTCAGTGCGCGACAATGGCAGCGGCATCAAGGATCTCGACAATCTGTTCGAGCCCTTCCATACCACCAAGAAACCGGGCGAGGGACTGGGGCTTGGCCTGGCCCTTTCAGCCGGGATCGCCAAGGAGCTGGGCGGCGGACTTTCCGCAAGAAACGCCATGCCCAACGGCGCCATTTTCGAGCTGATCCTGCCAAGGGTGGATCACGAAGACGCCATTGCGGCGCAATAGACCGGAGACTACATGAAGCACAAGGTTGCAATCATCGATGACGAAGCGGATATGCGCAGTTCCATTGCGCAATGGCTCACGTTGTCGGGCTTTGAGGCGGAAACCTTCGCCTCCGCAGAGATCGCACTCAAGACACTTTCGGCCACCTATGAAGGGGTCGTGGTCTCGGACATCAAGATGCCGGGCATTGACGGAATGGGGCTGCTCAAGCGCCTGCAATCCGTCGATCCCGCCTTGCCGGTTCTGCTGATCACCGGTCACGGTGATGTGGCGCTGGCGGTCGAGGCCATGCAAATCGGAGCCTATGACTTCATCGAGAAACCGTTTGATCCCGAGCGTCTGGCCGATCTGGTCAAACGCGCCGCCAATGCACGACGTCTGACACTGGACAACCGTCGGCTGCGCCGCGAGATGACCGATGGCACCGTGCTTTTGCGCAAACTCGTCGGCTCCAGCTCGGTGATCGAGAAGCTGCGCGAGACGATCCTGGATATGGCCCAATCGGATGGGCACATTCTGGTCACCGGCGAAACCGGCACCGGCAAGAACGTGATTGCACATGCGCTGCACGCCTGCGGCCCACGCTCCGAGCGACCCGTGATCACGCTGAACTGCACGGCGCTTGGCGACAGTCTTGAGAAAACGCTGTTCGGTCCCAGCAGCGAGCCTGACGAGCGCCCGGTGCTGGAGGCTGCAAATGGCGGCACGATCTGCATCGAGGATATCGAGACCATGCCGGAGAAGGTGCAGGCGCGCCTCCTCAGTGAGGTGTTTTCGGAGACGGATGTGGAAGCAGGCGATGCAATCCGCGATATCCGCTTCATCTGCCTTTCAAGCCGCATCCAATCCGTCACCGAGGCGCCTGACACGGTGCGTGAAGACCTGTTCTTCCGCCTCTCGACGCTGCATATCTCGATCCCGCCGCTGCGCGAAAGGGGCGAGGACATCCTTTTGCTCTTCAACCGCTTTTGCGCCCAGTTTGCGGAAGACTACGGCTGCGACGCGCCCGAGATTTCTGCCGATGATGCGGCGCGGATGATGCAGTTCCGCTGGCCGGGCAACATCCGTCAGTTGATCAACGTGGCCGAGCGGGCCGTGCTGCAGAGCCGTCGCGGCGAAAGCGGTCTGGGCGATCTGATCGACCATGAGGCGACACCCATCGAGACCACCATCATCGCGGAGGCCAAGCCGCTGAAGGAGCATGTTGAGGCGTTCGAGAAAATGCTGATCGACAATGCCCTGCGCCGCAATCGCGGGGCTGTCACAGGTGTCATGGAGGAACTGGCCCTGCCGCGGCGGACGCTGAACGAGAAAATGGCGAAATACGGTCTGGTGCGGGCGGAGTATCTCTGAGTGTGAGGTCGGATGCCTCCGGCGGGGATACTTGACGAAAAATGAAGGGGATCAGCGGGCCGCTGTTGCGAGCGCGTCCGCAAGATCGCCATAGCCCGTGAAGCGGCGGGAATAGCGCAAACCGAGCCTTTCGGAGGCACTTATGGCCGCGCGGTTCAGGTCCGCGTCGTCGGTCTGGGCGAGATAGATCAGATCGGTGTAGTTTCCAAAGAGCATGTCCCGCAGGTCAGGGTGACGGTCGAGCCCCATCGGCTTCCAGACGAAGGCGTCAAACTGCCGGACCAGAAAATCCGTCAGATAGAAAGACGTCATCTCAGCCTCGGCCCGGCTCTCGAACGCGGCATTGCCGTCGAAGAAGGAATAGCAGTGGGGCCCGGCGATCATCTCGACGCCCAAATCCGCGCAACGACTTTGCAGGAGACCGCCGGTGCCACAATCAGCATAGACCACGAAGATGGTCTCGTACCCGGCATTTGCCTTCAGAACGGCCTTTTCGACAGCGTCAGGGATCTGATCGGGGTAGAGGTGCAGTTTGGCAGGCAGGCATTGCAGATCCATGTGATCCCAGCCGTTGAGTTCCTTGAGGGCAAGGATCTCGCGCGCGAGCGCGCCGCAGGCGATGAGCAGGACCTTCCCCCGCCCTGTGGCCTGCAGCCCGTGCTCTGTCAGTTCAATGTCGCCTGGAAGGCCCAATCGCGTTTCCGATCCCGGCGCGGCATTCTATCCCGCCGCGACCGTGTTGTGTTTGCGCGCCATGAAGTCCTTTGCGGTCTCGACGGCGACGGCTGCGTCCCGGCAATAGGCGTCGGCGCCGATCGCCTTGCCGAACTCTTCGTTGAGCGGCGCGCCACCGACCAGCACGATGTATTCCTCGCGCATGCCCTTTTCGATCATCGTATCAATGACGACCTTCATGTAGGGCATCGTCGTGGTGAGCAGTGCCGACATGCCAAGGATATCCGCGCCTTCCTTTTCGACCGCGTCGAGGTAGTTCTCGACCGGATTGTTGATGCCGAGATCGACAACCTCGAAGCCCGCGCCCTCCATCATCATCGAGACGAGATTCTTGCCGATGTCGTGGATATCACCCTTGACCGTGCCGATGACCATCTTGCCCAGACGCGGCGCCCCGGTTTCGATCAGGAGCGGCTTGAGAATCGCCATGCCCGCCTTCATGGCGTTGGCGGCCAGCAGCACCTCGGGCACGAAGAGAATGCCGTCGCGAAAGTCGATCCCGACGATGCGCATGCCCTCGACCAGCGCCTTGGTCAGGATATCGTAAGGCGCCCAGCCGCGACCCAGCAGGATATGGACCGCTTCCTCGATTTCTTCTTTCAGACCATCGTAGAGGTCGTCATGGATCTGGGGCACCAGTTCCTCATCGGGAAGCTCACTGAGGACGATATCATCTTCATCCGACATGGTATCTACTTTCCTGCTTACGTGCGCGCTCTCTCCGCGACAGTCTGCCCGTTAAGTTGAATTCTCTGAAACGGAACCGACAAAAACCTGCACGGAACCGACTGAAATCCGCCTCAGGCCCGCCGTCTGCGGCGCGTGCGCGTCGGCTGGGTCGCCGATCCGGTGCCATCGGTGTCGGAGGACAGGGCGCCGAGCGCCTCCACAACCGTCTCCATCGACGGTCTGGGGCCGCGAGGTGTGTCATCAAGCCGGGCGCGCATCACGCGCAGATGTTCGGCCATCGTCCCGCAGCAGCCGCCGATGATCTTCGCACCGCTGTCGCGGGCGAGAACGGCGTAGTCTCCCATGAGATCGGGCGTTCCGTCATAATGCACATGGCCATCGACGAATTTCGGGATCCCGGCATTGCCCTTAGCGATGATCGGCAGCGTTGCACCCCCATCGACAAAGCCCTGCACCGTGCGCAGAAGATCCGAGGCGCCGACACCGCAATTCGCACCAAAGGCGATGGGTTGATGTTCAAGCGATGCGACCAGTTCGACCATGGCCGCCGATGTGACGCCCATCATCGTGCGCCCGGCCGTGTCGAAGCTCATGGTGCAGCACCAGGGCACGTCATGCCTGCCGATTGCCTCGGCTGCCGCGCGCAATTCCTCAGGCGCGGAGATGGTTTCAAGCCAAAGGACATCAACGCCGCCCGCCATCAGACCCTCGACCTGGTCAGAGAACATCTCGACCGCCTCGTCATGGCTGAGCGCACCAAGCGGCTCCATGATCTCGCCGGTCGGCCCCATGGAGCCTGCGACTACAATCGGACGACCGGCATTCGCCGCCGCGTCGCGGGCCAGTTCGGCGGCCTTCCGGTTCAACTCATGCACCCTGGACTGGGCATTGTGCAGCTTCAGGCGGGCGGCCGTGCCTCCGAAAGAATTCGTCAGAAAGAGATCGACACCTGATGCGATCATCTGATCATAGAGGCTGCGAACCTTCTCGGGCGCATCCGCGTTCCACAATTCCGGCGCATCGCCCGCCTCCAGCCCCATCGCGAAGAGATTGGTTCCGGTTGCACCATCGGCCAGAATGACATCCTTCTCCGACAGGAGACGCTGTAATAGATCAGACATGTTCCGCCCCTTCTGTTGCGGCCTTTGCAATGGCCTGAATCCGTCCAATCATAGCACGAAGCCCGTTGGAACGCTGTGCTGAAAGATGCTGATCGAGACCGAGCCTGCGCATCTCTGCCATGGCATCCACTTTCAATATCTCATCGGCCGTTAAACCGGCGTAAAGCCCGTGCAGAATCGCAATCAATCCGCGTACGATCAGCGCATCTGACGTGCCCTCGAACCCGATCCGGGTAGAGCGACCGACGCCATCCACCCGCGGCACGATCCAGACCTGCGAGGCGCAGCCATCCACCTTGGTCGCCGCAACCTGATAGGCTGGATCGAGATCGGGCATCGCACGGCCCAGATCAATCACATAGCGATAGCGGTCCTCCCATTCGTCGAGGAACTCCATATCGCCCGCAATCTCTTCAAACCGGTCCGAGGCCATTCTTGCGTCTATCCGCCTGTCATTGAATGATTACCGCACGATGTATGACGATCCTCAGCCGAGGTCCAGCGACCCGGCGTGGTTTTTATCACCCATTGTGCTTTTCTTCCCGGCCCCAAGGCAGTATCCAGAACGCTCGGACTGAGGATTGCGACGAGAGTGACACCCATGATCAGATGGTCTTTGCCCATTGCCTGTCTTTGTCTTCTGACTGCCTGTGGCGGGATCGGGTCCGGACCATTTGCGCGCAAAGCCCCGCCCGCGACGGTGGAAGACAGCACAGGGCTCATATCGCGCCCGGTTACCGACGGATCCGTCCTGATGCCAACGCTGGTGTCCGCAACGGTGGAACCAGCCCTGCGCGGCACGATCCTGCGCATCACGGGTGTTGCGGGAACAAGGGGCTATTACGCGCCCTATCTGCACCGCCTTCGGGCAGCCAATCTCGAGAACAGCCCGGTTCTGATATTGGAATATCGCGGCTTTGTCCCTCAGACGCCCGTAACGGGGCCGGATGACGCCAATCGTCCGATCTACACGGCCTATTTCATCCCCGATGCCGATCTTGACGGAATTGCCGAAATTCGCGTCCGGACCGCAGGCGGTGAGACACGACTGGCGCGCTAGGCCGGCTTTCTTTTTGGCCTAAATATCCCCGCCGGAGGCATGATATCTCCCCGCCCGGCGCTCAGATCTCCACCGTCTTGACGCCCGAGACACTGGCCGAAAGCGCTATCTCGCCCTTCATCAGCCGGACCGCGTCACGTCCGAAGACCTCACCGCGCCAGCCGCGCAGCATTGGCAGATCGGGCAACTCGTCCGAGGCCAGCCGATCCAGCTCCGACGTTGTCGCGATCAGTTTCTGAGCCACCCCCGCCTCGGTCGCCCGCGCCTTCAAAAGCACGCGCAGCAGATCGGACAAGGCCTCGTTTGAACTCTTGCGCTCCCGCTGATCGGGCACGTCGGGCTGATCCGCCTTCGCGGTCGAAAGCCCCGCCCGCACGGCCTGCAGGATCCCGTCAGCAATCTCGCCGCGCCGCGCCTCGCGCAGCAAAAGCCGCGACTTGTTGAGATCCTCGATCGACTTCGGCCGGGTCGAAGCCAGCTCGAGCACGACATCATCCTTGAAAATGCGATTGCGCGGGACATTCCGGGTCTGGGCCGTAGTCTCGCGGAACCGGGCCAGCTCGCGCACAATCGCCAGAAACTGCCCCGAATTCGTCCGGGTCTTGATCCTCTTCCAGGCCTCGTCGGGCGTGACCACATAGGTGTCGGGACTGGTCAGGATCGCCATCTCCTCCTCGACCCAGGACCGCCGGCCAGATTTCGTCAGCTGCGCATCAAGATGCAGGTAAATGTCGCGAAGATGGGTGACATCGGCGAGGGCATAGGTCTTCTGCTTGTCGGTCAGCGGGCGTCGGCTCCAGTCGGTGAAACGCGACGACTTGTCGAGCCCGGCCTTGGTGATCTTGCGCACCAGCGTCTCATAGCCCACCTGCTCGCCAAAACCGCAGACCATCGCGGCGAC
Source organism: uncultured Paracoccaceae bacterium (assembly GCA_947493745.1). Classification (GTDB taxonomy): domain Bacteria; phylum Pseudomonadota; class Alphaproteobacteria; order Rhodobacterales; family Rhodobacteraceae; genus CANLSM01. Next base: position 53,133 of record CANLSM010000004.1, read on the forward strand.
CTGCGTATCGAAAAGCGGTGCCGGGATCACGCCCTTGTCAACATAGAAAATCTCGAGATCCTGCCGGGCCGCGTGAAAGACCTTCACGACGCCGGGGTCCTTGAAAAGCTGGTAGAGCGGCTCAAGCGACAGTTTCGGCGAAAGCGTGTCAACCAGAACAGCGGCCTCCGGTCCTTCATCGGGAACAGCAAGCTGCACAAGACAGAGCTGGGCATAATAGGTGCGCTCGCGCAGAAACTCGGTATCGACGGTGACGAAGGGATGTTTCGCGGCCGACTTGCAGAACGCTGCCAGCTCTTCGGTTTGTGTTATTGTTTTCATTTCAGAACTATAGCCTGTCGAATTCGCCAAGGCCAAGGCACAAAACATCATAGTATCGGTGTGACAATATCTTGCTCATGACTTGAAATGTTGCTGTCTGCGGCCCTCCTTCGGGAACCGACAGATGGCCTCAGTCCTTTTCAAGCAGTTTGGCGAGGCGTTCCTGCTCGGTCGCGCTAAGGGCCTGCGGTTTTGCCGGTGTCGCGCGGTTGCGGATGAACCCGACAGAAATCACCAGCCCGAGCAGAAGAAAGAGCGGTCCGGCCAGCCAGAGGACGGCATTGCCAAGCGAAAACTGCGGCCGGAACAGCACATATTCGCCGTAGCGCGCCACGACGAAGTCGACGACCTGCCTGTCCGTGTCGCCTGCCACCAGACGCTCGCGAACCACCAGGCGCAAATCCCGCGCCACACCGGCATTGGACTCGTCGATATTCTCGGACTGGCAGATCGGGCAGCGCAATTCCTTGGATATTGCACGCGCCCGCGCCTCCAGGGCCGGGTCGCTCAGCACCTCGTCGGGCTGGACCGCCCAGACCTGACCCGCAATCAGCAGGCAGGCCACCAACGCGCCCCACCTCATTCCGCTGGCACCGCGTCGGGCAGCTTGCGCTGCGGCGCGCCAAGCCGGTAGCGCCGGTCGGTCAGGCTCAGAACCCCGCCCAGCGACATGATGATGGATCCGATCCACAGCCAGTTGGCATATGGTTTGACATAGGTCCGGACCGCCCAGCCGCCATCCTCCTGCTGATCACCAAGCGTCACATAAAGATCACGGGTGATGGAACGGTCAATCGCGGCCTCTGTGGTCGGGAATTGCTGCACCGGATAGAAGCGTTTCTCCGGGTAGACGACCGAGATCACCTGCCCATCCTTCAAAAGCGAGAACGTCCCCCGCTCGGCCTGATAGTTCGGACCGCGCGCCATTTCGACACCTTCCATGCGGATCTCGTAGCCGCCCATCTCGAAGCTGTCGCCCGAGGTCATGACGCGCAGATCCTCACGCTCCCACGCGGTGATTGCCGCGATGGCAAAGATCAGAACCCCCATTCCGGAATGGGCAACCAGTTTGCCCCAGTCCGCACGCGGCAGATTGCCCGCGCGCCGCAGGTTCTCCGCAAGCCCGGCCTTGCCGAATTTGACGCGATGACCCAGATCGGCCAGTGCGCCCAGTACGATCCAGACGGCCAGCACAGTGCCGATGGGCGCCAGCATCCGCCCGCCGGTCTGCAGGCTCCAGACCAATGCGCCGCTTGCAACTGACAGGGCCAGCGCACCCCAGAGCGGGCGCATCGCGCGCCCGAGTTGCGCCCGTTTCCAGGGCAGGATCGAGAAGAGCGGCAGGATCGCCGCCAGCGCCACCATGAAAGGCGTGAAGGCCAGATCGAAAAACGGCGGCCCGACCGAAACCTTGCGTCCGGTCAGAAGCTCCGCAAAGAGCGGCCAGAGCGTCCCGAAGAACACCACCAGCGTCGCCACCACCAGCAGCAGGTTGTTCATCACCAGCCCGCTCTCGCGGCTGACCACCGAGAAGACGGCGTCGGATTTCAGCACATGCGCGCGAGCCGCAAACAGCGTCAGTGCGCCCCCGATCGCGATGCCCAGAATGACCAGTATGAAGACCCCGCGCGTCGGATCATTGGCAAAGGCATGAACAGATGTGATCACGCCCGAGCGCACGATGAACGTGCCGATCAGCGAAAACGAAAACGCCAGGATCGCCAGAAAGATCGTCCAGGTCTTCAGCGTATCCCGCTTCTCGACCACGATGGCGGAGTGCAGAAGCGCCGCTGCCACCAGCCACGGCATGAAGGACGCATTCTCAACCGGGTCCCAGAACCACCAGCCACCCCAGCCAAGCTCGTAATAGGCCCACCAGCTTCCCATCGCGATCCCGATGGTCAGGAACATCCAGGCGGCGAGCGTCCAGGGTCTGACCCAGCGCGCCCAGGCCGCATCCACCTTGCCCTCGATCAGGGCGGCCACCGCGAAGGAGAACGCCATCGAGAGGCCGACATAGCCGAGATAGAGAAACGGCGGATGGAAGGCGAGACCGGGATCCTGCAACAGCGGGTTCAGGTCGCGCCCGTCGATGGGTGGAAACTCCAGCCGCACAAACGGGTTGGAGGTGAAAAGCAGGAATGCGAAAAAGGCCACCGCAATCGCGGATTGCACACTCAGCACGCGCGCTTTCAGCCCCTGCGGCAGGTCGCTGCCCCACCAGGCCACCATAGCCCCAAAGAGCGTCAGGATCAGTACCCAAAGCAGCATCGAGCCCTCATGATTGCCCCATGTGCCCGTGACTTTGTAGAGCATCGGCTTGGCCGAATGGGAGTTCGCGACCACAAGCTGCACCGAGAAATCCGAGACGATGAAAGCCCACATCAGCGCCCCGAATGAGAACGCGGTCAGCGCGAATTGCACGCTGGCCGCCGGTGAGGCGATCTGCATCCAGTTGGCCCAGCCCCTATGCGCCCCCCACATCGGGACGACCATCTGAATGATGGCAACGACAAAGGCGAGGATGAGGGCGAAATGCCCAAGCTCTGCGATCACGAGGCTCTCTCCGGTTTTGGGTAGGTCGAACTATAGAGAGATACCGCCCCGCATCAATTCACAAGCGCCTCAGCGGGGCACTCGGTCACAGGTGGATCGCACCATCCATCAGCACGACACCCCGGCCTGCCACCTTCACGCCCGCAATCGACGCCCGTGGACCCAGGACCTCGACCTGCGCCTGACCGGGTCTGCCCAGCCCGTGCCCCTGCTCGGCGGTGAACCGAGGTGCCTCGATCAGCCCGCGCGCCCAGAGATAGGCGGCCATGCACCCTGTGGCCGAACCGGTGAACGGGTCCTCACCGGGATTGGGCGGGGCCATCAGCAGCCGCGCAAATGTGTCGCCGGTATCGGTCGCACCCTCGAGCGCGACCAGAAACGGCTCCATCACAGCGGCTTGCGGATGTCCAAGGCGTATCTGCCAGGCCTCCAGCAGGTCCGGGAGGAGAACAGCACGCTCGACCGTCGCGCGGTCCTTCATTGCTGTTATGCAAAACGGGGTGCCGGTGGAGACAATCTGCGGAACACCAACCACATCATCCGCCTCAAGGCCATAAATGGCGGCAATCTCCGCAGCCTCGAACTTCGCCCCGAACTCGGGCGCTGCCTGCGTCATGCAGATCAGGGGTTCGCCATCTTCCATGGTAATCTCGATGGGCAGAACACCGGCACCGACCTCCAGCGTGATCTCGGCCCGACCGCCGCTCACATCCACCATCCCGCGATGCACAAGCGAGCGCACGGTGGCAATGGTCGGATGTCCCGCCATCAGGATCTCGCGGCCTGCCAGATAGTACCGAGCCCCGAAATCAGCGACATCCGAGCCTACGAGATAAGCGCATTCGCTCAGCTTGGTTTCACGGACAATCGCTGTTCGCGTCTCCACATCCAGTCCAGCCGCGTCATGGAAAACCGCACAGCCATTGCCGCCAAAGGGCGTGGTTGTGAACGCATCGACCCAGTCAAAAGAATAGCTTGGCATGGTGATCTCCCCTCAGTTCCCGACCACGCTGCCGCGCCCGGGCGGGGAGATCAAATTCTAGATTGTCACTGGCACAATCATCCCGCCTGCGCGCGCCAGGCCGCCAGGGCCGGATTGGCCTGCGTCTCTACCGGCTGATCCATGGCCTCCAGCTGCTCGACGGTCCGGGCGACATCGGCGACAGCGGAAGGGGTGATCCGCCCGCGACCCGACCGGAAATGATGCAACTCGCGCGCGCCGAAATAGAAAGACACAATCGCCCCGAGCAGCCACCAGAGCGGATCGGGCACGAGTTGCAACCCCTGCATCCGGGCAGCAAACCCGACCGGATCAGCCATCGCATAGGCAAAGAGCGCCAGCGTTCCCATCGCCAGCGCCGGGCGCGGCAGACGGTTCAAACCATCCACCAGCTGATCGAACCAGCCGCCCCGCTCGCGGGCAAATTCGGCAGTCAGCTGCTCCAGCGTCGCGATGTTCTCGGCATGCTCGTTGGCCGCCGTCTTGGTGCGGTTCTCCACGAAAACCTCGGCGACCTCGCGCACCGCACCACCCAGCCCAAGGATGTCCCTGATCACGCCCATGTCGCAACCCTCGCCCTGTGCTCAGCAGCGCTGAGATGAAACCGGTCCGAGATGAATTCCTCCGCCCGTTTGATCCAGCCGCCCTTGCCGCCATCGCGCCGGCGCGCGTATTTGCGTGAAGCCGGACGTCGATCAGCCAGCGCGTAATAATAATTCCGCCGGGCAATTCCGTAAGCATCGACAAGATGCTCCGGTGCCTTGAGAAACGCGTTCTGGCACGCTTTGGTTGTCTGGGGTCCAATCGCTCCGTCAACCGAGACCGGCTCGCCAAACTCCCCGAGCAGCCTTTGCAGGATCTTCACGGCGTTCCCGCCAGCATTCACATACATGTCAAAAACGCTCGGCTGCAGCCGCTGCGGCAGCTTCGCAATTCCCGGCCGAACGAAGTAATGCTTCACGAAAATGTCCACCGCCTGCTCCAAGGTCAGGCGCTGCACGTCATGCGCATCCACGTCGCCGTCGCCATCCAGATCAAGGCCCAGCCTGCGCATCGTATGGATCGTCACGCCGTAATTCGTCGCCCCGCCCGGATCGTCCGGGTCGTTAACGTAACCGCCTTCACGGCGCACGATATCTCGTGCAATGGCATCGACGCTTTGCATCGGCCAACCCCTCGAATGATGATGTTTTGGAATTGCGCTCAGGCTGCGCGAAATTGATTAAAATTCGATTTAGATCAGTTCAGTTTTCCAACGTTTCGCGAAAAACGCCTTGATCCTTGAGGGTATCTGCGACCTCCTTAGGCAGATATTCCTCATCGTGTTTGGCCAGCACTTCGGTCGCAACAAAAACGTCGCCGTCGATCTGACCGGTCACGATGGTACCCTGCCCTTCAGTGAAGAGATCAGGCACAATCCCTTCATACTGCACGGGAAAATCGGCTTCAAGATCGGTGATGACGAAGCTGTGGGTCTGCCCCTTGACCCAGGAGCCCTCCTTGACCAGACCACCCAAGCGGAACCGCTCGCCCTCATAAGGCGGGTCGGTTGCGATCTGCGAGGGCGAGCGGAAAAACTCGAACGCATCGCGCGCCGCAAAGACCACAAGCAGTGTCGCCACGACAAGCAGAACACCTGCCACGGCAACGAACTGGATACGTTGTTTTTTCTTCAATCCGGCCAAGTCAGCCTCACGGGAAAAGCGGCACCATCTCAAGGCCCGTCGTCTCGGGCAAACCTAACATAAGGTTGGCGTTCTGGATTGCCATGCCCGATGACCCTTTGGTGAGATTATCGAGCGCCGAGAACACAATCGCCCGCCCCGGACGCCGGTCAGCGGCCACGCCGATATGCGCATAATTGCTACCGCGCACATGGTGTGTCGAAGGCGCCTCACCCATGGGCCACACCGTCACGAAAGGTTCTTTTTCATATTTTTTCGTGACGGTTGCATGAATTTCCTCAGCGTCACCCTTCACATAGATTGTCGCCAGAATACCACGGTTCTGCGGTACGAGATGCGGGATGAAAGTGCATGTGGCTGGCTTGCCCGCGACTTTGGAGAACTCCTGCTCGAACTCCGCAATATGCCTGTGCCCGCCCAGCGCATAGGCGGAGTAGCCTTCGGAGACCTCTGCATGCAGCATCGCCTCCTTCGCCCCGCGACCTGCACCCGACACGCCTGTTGCCAGATCGATGATGATCTCGTCAGGATCAATGACACCGGCCTCAAGCAAGGGCAGCACCGCCAGATTGCCGGTCAGGGCATTGCACCCGGTACAAGCCACGATCCGCGCCGATCTGATCTCGTCGCGATAGTATTCGGTCAGCCCGTAGACCGCCTCTGCCTGACACTCCAGTGCCAGATGCTCGTGGCCATACCACTGGGCATAGACCTCAGGGTCGCGCAGCCGGAAATCAGCGGACAGATCGACGATCCGCTTGTCCTTCGGCAGATCCCGGATCACCTGTTGAGAGGTCGCATGCGGCAGCCCGCAGAAGATCAGGTCGATGTCCGAAAAATCCGTGTCCGCAATCTTCGCCAGCCGGGGAAGATCGAGATGCCGCAGGTGCGGGAACACCTCCCCCATCTCCATGCCAGCCTTACGGTCAGCGCAAAGCGCGTCGATACGCATGTCGGGATGGGTGGCGATCAGGCGCACCAGTTCCGCACCTGTGTAGCCCGAGGCCCCAAGGATCGCGATACTGAATTGCCGGCTCATCTGCCCATCTCCTGATTGAAACTTCCCGCCCTCTACGCGAAGGCAGGCGATTTTGCAATTGGCTCAGGAGGATCGGTAGGCAGCAACGATCTCGATCATCCGCTCGGCGGACAAGATCGGCGGCAGAAGGGTCAGGAACTGTCCTTCGCCGTCAAGCAGGAAAATATGGCTGCCATGCGCATATATCGGCCCGAGAAACGGGTCCTCGAACACCACCTTCTTTTCCACGGCAAACAGCTCATAGACCGGGGCTAGATCAGTATCGCTGCCCGTCAGGCCGATGAAATCGCGGTGATGCTTCTGCAAGGCGGGTCCGATTGTCTCGACCGTGTCGCGTTCGGGGTCCACAGTGATCATCACCGGGCGCACCGACATTCCGTCCTTCGACAGCCCTTCGACCACATCCGCCATCAGCGGCAAGGCGACCGAGCAGATCGCCTCGCAATTCGCATAACCGAAGAACAGAAGCTGCATCCGCCCATCGGGGTCGACCTGCGAGCGCGGCCGTCCCTTGTGATCGGTCAGCTCAAACGCACCGCCCAATTTTACCGGAAAGGGCAGCCCATCGGGCTTCGGCAGATCGGTCTGCGCCGCATGGGCAACCGCCTCGGCCTCGCTCGCGTGTTTCACGCCGTCATGCGCCCAGACCGCATCCGCCAGACCCAAGCTAAAGACAAGGGCAAGAGCCGCCTTCATTCAAACCATTCCTTAATGAAGGCCTCATCGGCGTCCGGTCCCAGCCCCAGATAGCCTTCGCGCGCAATCTCGGCCTTGACCCTGGGGTCACGGCGGAACCATGGGCCCTTGCCAGCGGCTTCCGGGTTCGCCTCGGCCCAGTCCTTGGTCCAGCGGTTCGCGCGCGTCCACTCAGCCGCACCGACTTCGCGGATCTTCTGCACAAGATAGATGTTCTTCGCATTCAAATCGGGGTCGTCAATCATCAACCCATCGACCTCGACGGCCTTGCCACAGAACGGCTGCAACTCGTTCGCGGCCCCTGTGAAAGCAGGTTGGGAGTTCTTGAGCGGCAGTACCAGCGCATCATCCGCCGTCCGCAGCAAGGCAAGCTGACGCGCGCCGTCACCGCAATTCTCGGGACAGTCTCCGGTGAAAAGGCAGAGTGGATCGACAACCGTCGCCTCGAACCGGGCCGGTTGTTCAGCATAGAGGTTCCAGGTCTTGGCCTCGGAGCCTTCGGAGAAATCCTGCGCCGTCGCGGGGGTGGCCAGAACTGCTGCAATTGCAAGAATGCGTTTCATGATGCCACCTCAGTTCTTCGGTTTCGGAATGGCAAAGCCGGGGATTGGGCCGAAGTCTTCATGCGTCATCGCCTGAATGTCCTCGTCCGCCACGACCTTGGAGACCACGATGTAGTTGATCCCGTCGCGCTGATAGAGCATCCCGTCCGCCGTGATCACATGGCTTGCGATCGAAAGCTGCGTATCGCCGCCATTCGAGGTCGCGTCATCCTCGATCTTGAGCACCATGTAGACCTGCCCGTCCTCGCCAAGAAGGCCGACCGGAATTCCACCCGCCGAGCACCAGAGCGCACAGGTATGATGCGCCGAGCCAACAACGGCATCAGGACCGCCCATCACACCGGAGAAATAGCACCATGTGTCAATCGCCTCGCCCCGGATCGTGACCCGTTCCCCCTCCTGCGCCGCCTGCGCAGATGCGCCGGGCAGGGACAGAAATGCCGTTACCGCTGCTGATATCAGTCCTCGTTGCATCGCCGCGCTTCCCTTCCTGTTGTTGCTTGCGGCCACTGTGCCACAGACAACAGGAATGTCCGCTCAAATTTCGGTGTATGGCCAAAGAGTTGATGTCGTACGTGGCGAGTGCGCTGCGCCCTTGGTCCGGAGCACTGTCAGGACAGGGCCTATAGGCGCACCGACAACACCGCTAGCGCGACGATGATTGCAGGATGCATGAAGCCGGTTGGGACGGACAGGTCAACCTGCCGTGCGACGCGCGACCACGAAGGGGCTGAGCTTGCTCTTGCCGAAGTATCTCGTTTCCTCAACCTCGAAACCCGCGGCCAGGATATGCTCGATGAGCTCATCCCGGCTGATCACCGCGACATGAGGGGCTATTCCCAGAAGCTTCAGGACCGGCAGAAGCGTGCGCATCCAGATCGGCCCGTCCTTCAGGCAGACCGTTTTCGAGATGAAGAGCCCGCCGGGTCTCAACTGCTCGCAGACACTCTCAAGCACGACCGGCAGGTCCCGCACCAGATGCAAAAGGCTGAACGCGCAGATTGCGTCGAACGGGCGTCCCTCGATCATGTCCGCTGCGTCGGACTGCAGAAACGTGACCCGAGCAGGAGGTCCGGCGTCGGGCTTTGATTTCGCTATCTCAATCATGCCAGCCGAACCATCGGTTGCGGTGACCTGCCCGACATCGGATGCGAGACGCAAAGCCGTGCTTCCGGTGCCGCATCCGATCTCCAGCACATGATCGGTGTCTTTCAGAAATGCACGGAGCCGGGAGAGCTTCTGTTCATATGCGGCCTGATCATCAATCGGTTTGCTGGCGTATTTGGCCGCCTTTCGGTCCCAGAAACTCTTGGTGCTCATGCCATCCTCCTGTCGCCGATGAGATTGTCAGATATGTACGAAAGGATTGGATTGCATCACGCGACAAAGCCAAACGCCCCGCGCGCGGATCATGCATCGACATCGATGCCGAAACGACCGGGCTTTGTGATCAAGGCTGTATCAGCCTTCACATGTCTCGGCAGAGGTCTCGCTGCGCAAAATGGCGGCGGGGACCCTGTTTTCATCTCCAGGGCCGCAATCGACCCCGCTGCCCCCGGCCACGAAGCTTGACCCGAGTGAACATATGCCATACCAGCACAGTCGGGCTTCAGCCGCCCGCCACCCGCAGACGCAAGTCATGGTGAAGTGCTGAGACAGAGACACATGGTCTTCCTCCACGCATGTCGTGCGGATGGCAACGCGGGTTCCCCTCCAGTTCAGCGACATGCCTGATGAAGGAGTACTGTGTGGTGTCTGACGCCCCTCGGAATAGATTTCTTAACGAGCCGCTTGGCGTGACCTATGTCAGGACGGCCTTTCCCATCATCTTTGTCATGGGGATGAACGGGCTTCTGGCCGTTGCCGATGCCCTGTTTCTGGGCTGGTATGTCGGACCCGACGCGTTGGCAGCGGTGACGCTCATGTTTCCGCTCTACATGCTGATCGTGGCCCTTGCGACACTGGTGTCGAGCGGCATGTCGAGCGTGCTCGCCCGCCATCTGGGCCGCGGTGACTTCGACGCGGCGCGCAGTGTCTTTGCATCTGCGCACGGCCTCGCCATTGCGGTCGGGCTGGTGTTGATCCTGATCTTTGTGCTGTTCGGTCCGTGGCTCGCCACAAGGGCTGCAGGCGGCTCGGACACGCTGGCCGACCTTGGGCTGGTCTACATGCGCATCACCATGCTCTTCTCGCCACTGCTCTTTATGCTGGCGGTCAACTCCGATGCGCTGCGCAATGAGGGGCGGGTAGGGTTCATGGCGGCGGTCAGCCTGCTCACGTCCCTGACGAACATGGGTTTCAACTATATCCTCATCGCGGTGTTCAACATGGGTGTCGCGGGGTCTGCCTTCGGTACGGTCGCGGCTCAGGCGCTGGCATTCGGCATTATCATGACGTTCCGCATGCGGGGACGAACCGAGTTGCGGCCCTCGGCGCTTTACCGGCACAGCCTTTTCGGGCGCTGGAGGGAAATCCTTCCGCTCGGAGCACCCCAAAGCCTCGGATTTGTCGGCCTGGCATTGGGATCAGCGGCGGTTGTGACAGCGTTGCAATGGGTCAACCAGCCCGGCTATGCCGATACGATCTCGGCCTACGGGATCGCGACACGGGTCATGACATTCGCCTTCCTGCCGCTTCTCGGCCTGTCCTATGCGATGCAGACGATCACCGGCAACAACTATGGCGCACAGGAATGGGCACGATCGGATACCAGCATCCGTATCGCGCTCGTGGCAGCACTGATCTATTGCCTTGCCATTCAGATCGGGTTCACGTTTTTCGCCCGTGAGATCGGCACCGCCTTTGTCCGGGAGGTTGCCGTGATCGCAGAGGTCGAGCGCATCCTGCCGGTTATCGTGGCCATGTTCTTTCTCGCCGGGCCGCTCCTGATGATCGGAAGCTACTTTCAGGCCATCGGGGATGCCGGGCGGGCCGCGATCATCGGCTTGAGCAAACCCTATCTCTTTGCCATTCCGATGACATTCCTGCTTCCGGTCCGGTATGGTGAACCCGCGATCTGGTGGGCGGGACCAATCGCTGAAGTCCTGACGCTGTTCCTGACCATTCTGGTCCTGCGACAGACCGCACACAACCGATCAAGGCGCTGGGGTATTTTCGGTCTGCCCCAGGAGGTACAGTCATGACAACGTCGAACATCACCATCTCCGAGGCCAAGCGAATGGCGCGGGACCTTCGAACGCGCGCAGCGCAGAATGGCAGGGAGATCAGCCATTCCGAGGCTTTGGAACAGGTCGCGCACAAACAGGGTTACCGAGACTGGAACACGTTTCAGGCGATGATCGGCAATCGGAGATTTGTGCGCGGTGAAAGCGTCCGCGGTCGCTATCTCTCGCAACCGTTCCGCGCGACAATTATCGGTGCGCGGGCCCTTGGCAGGGGGTGGTTTCATCTGGATCTGGAACTTGAGGATGCGGTGGACGTGGTGTCATTCGACAGTTTCTCAAACCTCAGGAAGCGGGTCTCGGGGACGGTCGGACCTGCAGGCGTGTCGCGCGAACGCACATCGGACGGACGACCGCATCTCGAACTCGATATGTGACCAGGCAACTATTGCTGATCAAACCTGACCTTTACATAGCGCCCGGGCGCATCCTCGATCTCGCCGAGGACAGCGCCCGGTTTGCGTGCCTTCACCTGCCGCCCCGATTTTGCCGAGAGCCAGGCATCCCAGTCGGGCCACCAGCTGCCTTCGGTCTCCGTCGCATCCGCGAGCCAGTCCTCGATGCTCTCCGCATCCTGATCATCCCGTGCCCAGTACTGGTATTTGCCGGCCGCAGGCGGATTGACCACACCGGCGATATGCCCCGACCCCGAGAGAACAAAATGAACGTCCGCGCTCGTCATCTGGCGCGCGCCACGATAGACGCTGCCCGGCGGCGCGATGTGATCCTCCTTGGTGGCGACGTGATAGACCGGCACCTTGATGTCCTGCATCGTGATCGGTTCCCCCAGAACGCTCAGGTCCCCCTTGGTGAACGCATTGTCCTGATAGAAGGTATCGAGATAAAAATGATGCACCTTGGCTGGCATCGAGGTGCTGTCCGCATTCCAGTAAAGCAGATCGAACGGGAACGGATCCTTGCCCAGCATGTAGTTGTTCACCACATAGGACCAGATCAGATCATTTGATCTGAGCATGTTGAACGCCGAGGCCATTTTCTGCGCTGGCAGATATCCCTGCTCCATCTCCTCATCGACCGCCGCAATCGTGTGATCATCGACGAAAACCTGCAACTCGCCCGCATCCGCGAAATCAAGCTGAGCGGTAAAGAACGTGGCCGAACTGACCCGTTTGTCCCTGGTCCTGCCCATATAGGCCAGAAGCGTGCCCGCCAGCGTGCCGCCGATGCAATAGGAGGCGATGTTGAGCGACTTTTGCCCGGTCTCATCCAGTGCCTTGTCGATCGCCATCATCGCACCCTTGGTCAGATAGCTGTCCCAGGTCTCGTCTTTCTGGGCCTGCGTGGGATTGACCCATGACACCATGAAGACGGTATAGCCCTGATCGACCATCCAGCGGACCATGGATTTCTTGGCGTTGAGATCGAGAATATAGAACTTGTTGATCCAGGGCGGCAGGAACAGGATCGGCTTGGCGTAGACCTTTTCCGTCGTTGGCGTGTACTGGATCAGTTGCAGGATATCGTTCTCGAAGACGACCTTCCCCGGAGAGATCGCCATATCGCGACCGACCTCGAACGCGTTCATATCGGTCTGCCGGATCAGAAGCTGGCCTTTGCCGCGCTCCATGTCCTCCAGCATCATCCGCAGTCCCTTGACCAGATTGGCCCCCTTCTGGGAACTGGTGGCCTCCAGCACTTCGGGGTTCAGTGCGAAGAAATTGGCAGGGTTCATCGCCTCGACATAATTGCGGGTGTAAAACGCCGCCTTCTTGCGCTCTCGCGGGTCCATGTCACCGGCCCCGACCTCTTCGACGGTATGATTGATCCAGCCCGACGTCAGCAGATAGGACTGCTTGAGATAGTCGAAAATCGCGTTCTCCGACCAGTCCTTATGGGCAAATCGCTTGGAGGCTTTTTGCATATGCGGCAGCTCGGGCGCCTCGCCCGCATCGGCCCCCAGCCATTTCAGTGTCGCATGCTGCCAGAGCTGCTGCTGCGCCGCCCAGTATTGCAAGGTTGCGTCCGCAAGCTCCTGCGGATGATCCATCAATGTCTTGGTCAACTCAGCAAAGGCGGGCATGGTGTTGAGCGGGTCGACGGTCTTGGGCGCCCCTTCCTCCGCCTGCCGCGCCAGAAACAATGACCAGATTTTCTGACTGAGATCAAAGACCTCAGCCATATTGGCCGCCGTATGAGTCCCCTGCTCGATCAGTGTCTCGTCGGTCCCCGTCTCGGACATTCGGTTTTCTCCCGGCTTGCGGCGGCTCTGTGGCCCCTGTAACTTGAAGTCTACACAAATCTTGTCGCAAGAGGCAAAACTCCTTTGATCCGCACAAGAATAAAGGCATCGGCCGCAATCGTGCTGCTCTCCGCCTGTTCCATCCAGAACCATGTTCCGGGCTTCACCTTCCCGATCAGCTCAACAGCGGCCGATGCGCCCTGGCCCGACCTTATCGATCAGCGGCAGTTTGGCGCCGAGTTCGAGGCCGCCCGCGCGCCCCAGGCCATCGACGGGCTGGAGGCACGGGTCGCCTCGCTGAGAGCGCGTGCCGCCGCAGAGCAGGCTCCGATCCTGACCCCGGCGGAGAGGCGGCGACTGCTACAGCCCCGCTGAGATCATGCCTCTCGCCAAGCGGGATCATCAAATCTATAACCTCTCCGAAACCAGCAACGGCGCGAGCTCATGAGCGAAGAATTCTACCGTATCAAACGCCTTCCCCCTTATGTGTTTGCCGAAGTGAACCGGCTGAAGGCCGCGTATCGCGCCGAAGGTATGGACATCATCGATTTCGGGATGGGCAATCCGGATATGGATACCCCGCCTCATATCGTCGAGAAGCTGATAGACACCGTCCGCAAACCGCGCACACACCGCTACTCCTCCTCAAAGGGGATCCCCGGGCTGAGGCGCGCGCAGGCGGGGTACTATGCGCGGCGGTTCGACGTGAAACTGGATCCGGAGACGGAAATCATCGCCACGCTCGGCTCCAAGGAAGGCCTCGCCAATCTCGCCATGGCCATCACCGCACCGGGAGACGTGATGCTGGTTCCCAATCCCAGCTATCCGATCCACCCCTACGGTTTCATGATCGCAGGCGGCACGCTGCGCCATATCCAGACGCTTCAGGACGGACGCTTTCAGCCCGAGGCCTATATGCAGGCGCTCGACCGGGCGGTTGCACACTCGGTCCCCAAACCGGTGGCACTGGTTGTCAGCTTCCCGTCCAACCCGACCGCCCAACTGGCGGATCTGGAGTTCTACAAGGAGCTGATCCGCTTTGCCAAAAAACACCATCTCTGGGTCCTGTCAGATCTGGCATATTCAGAGATCTACTTCGACGACAACCCGCCCCCCTCGATCCTGCAAATCGACGGCGCGCGCGATGTGGCGGTCGAGTTCACCTCGCTGAGCAAGACCTTCTCGATGCCCGGCTGGCGGATGGGATTTGCGGTCGGCAATGAAAGGCTGATCGCCGCACTCACCCGGATCAAGTCCTATCTCGACTATGGCGCGTTCACTCCGGTTCAGGTCGCGGCCGCAGCCGCGCTCAACGGACCCGATGACTGCATCTCGGAGATCAGGCAGACCTACAAATCCCGCCGCGATGTGCTGGTCGAGGCCATGGGTCGCGCCGGCTGGGACATACCGCCGCCACCCGCCACCATGTTTGCCTGGGCCCCGATCCCGCCTGCCTTCGCCGCAATGGGCTCCATGGCATTCTCGAAAATGCTGCTGAAAGAAGCCGAGGTTGCGGTCTCGCCCGGTGTGGGTTTCGGCGAATATGGCGAAGGCTATGTCCGGCTGGGTCTGGTCGAGAACGAACACCGCATCCGGCAGGCCGCACGAAACATCCGCAAGGTGCTGGGCGACAGCCAGGCCATGCTGGCCCGGTACAACCCCGCCAACATGGACGCCGACTGAGCATTTCTTCTTGGGTCAAATATCCCCGCCGGAGGCCATAATCTCTTCAGGCGGGTCAGTTAATCTCGACCGTCTTGCCGGGATTGAGGATGTTCTGCGGGTCAAGCGCGCGCTTGATCTGGCCCATCACCTGCCAGCCATCGCCATGCTCATCGGCCATGTACTTCTTCTTTCCAAGCCCCACGCCGTGCTCGCCCGTGACCGTTCCTCCCAGATCCAACGCCCGGCGGTTCATCCGGTCCGCGACGGCGCGTGCCGCCTCCAGTTCTTCCTTGCTGTCAGGATCAAAGAGCAGCGCCGAGTGGTAATTCCCGTCGCCCACATGTCCCAGAATCGGGCCTATCAGACCGCTCGCATCAATGTCGGCGCGCGTCTCCCGCACGGCCTCACCCAGCCTGGAAATCGGGACGCAGACATCGGTCGTCAGCGCCCGCGCGCCGGGCCGCAAGGCCTTTTGCGCGAAATAGGCATTGTGGCGCATATGCCAGAGCCGGTTGCGATCCTCGGTCTTTGCACTCCACTCGAAAGCGCTTCCGCCGTGTTCAGCCGCGATCTCTCCGACGATCTCGGCCTGCTCGGCAACGCTGGTATCCGATCCGTGGAACTCCATGAACAGATGCGGCTTTGCCGGCAGATCGGTCTTGAAATACCCGTTCAGCCCGCCAACCGTCACGTCATCGACGAACTCGATCCGGGCCATGGGAATGCCCATCTGGATGGTCTGAATGACCGTGTTCACCGCATTGTCGATATCCTCAAAAGCGCAGATCGCGGCCGATATGGCTTCGGGCTGGCCCTGCAGCCGCACCGTCATCTCGGTGATGATGCCCAGCGTCCCTTCGGAACCGACCATCAGCTTTGTCAGGTCATAGCCTGCCGAGGACTTGCGTGCACGTGTGCCTGTCCGGATGATCCGCCCATCCGCCAGCACAACCTCAAGGGCCAGGACATTCTCCCGCATCGTGCCATAGCGCACCGCTGTCGTGCCGGAAGCGCGCGTGGCCGCCATTCCACCGAGCGAGGCATTGGCCCCCGGATCGACCGGAAAGAACAATCCCGTCGCCCGCAATTCATCGTTGAGGGCCTCGCGCGTAACACCTGGCTGGACAACCGCATCTAGATCCTCGGGATTGACCGCCAGGACCTTGTCCATGCGCATCATGTCAAGCGAGATGCCGCCCTTTGTCGCCAGCGCATGCCCCTCCAGCGACGTACCCGTCCCCCATGGCACGATCGGACATCCATGAGTGGCACAGATGCGCAGAACCTCCGAAACCTCCTGCGTATTTTCGGGAAAAACGACCGCATCGGGCAGGATCACATCGAAATAGGACTCGTTCTGCCCGTGCTGTTCCAGCACCGCTGCCGCCGAACTCACGCGGTCCCCCAAAACCGCTTTCAAGTCTTCAATCGCCTTGGCTATGTTCATGATCCATCGGCCCCGAGATTTTCGGGCCACAATAGCGCAGCCAATCCTGCGGGAAAGGAAAAACATGGAGAGCGAGGCTATGGGGCATGACGGGCCCTATTCGGCACCGATAACGACACCCGCCCGTGAGGTTCCGAAGGACTGGATCGACTATAACGGGCATATGAATGTCGCCTATTATGCAATGGCATTCGACCAGTCGGTCGATGTGCTCATGGATGACCATCTTGGCCTGGGCGAGGCCCATGCCGAACGCGCGCAGCAAGGACCATACGTGCTGCAATCCCATATGCATTACCTGGGAGAACTTCTGGCAGGAGACCGTTTCGAGGTCACCATCCTGCTGGTCGATTGCGACACCAAACGCATGCATCTGATGATGGAGATGCGCCAGGCAGAAAGTCGCGTCATTTCCGCGACATGTGAACAAATCCTGATCAATGTTGACTTGACCGCCCGACGCGCCGCGCCCTATCCCGAATGGACCCAGTCGCGGCTGAACCGCATGTTGTCAGACCATGCGAACGCGCCCCGACCGGTGCAGATGGGACAACCACTCCGGATTGTCCGCAAAGGGTAGCGCGTGGCATGAGCCCCGAAGTAGCGGAACTGGTCAAAGGAAGCTGGCGCAGCACACGCGATCAGGCGATCCGCGGCTGGCAGACCCTGCGATACCGTGGCCCCGGTCAGTTCCAGTTCTGGCTCATCGCTCTTCTGATCGGGATTGCCGCAGGCGGCGCGGCTGTCGGCTTCAGGGTCGCGGTTTCATTCCTGCAGGAGACGTTTTACGGCGCAGATGATGTCACGCTCGCCTCACAGGCCGCCACCTTGCACTGGACCTGGATCGTCACGATACCGGTGCTGGGCGGTCTGGTCGTGGGCTTCATCCTGCAGGCCTTCACGCCCGATGGCCGGTCCCGCTCGCTGGCTCATGTAATCGAGGGGGCCGCCATCGGGGACGGACGGGTGGAAAAACGCGCTGGACTGGCCTCGACCCTTGCCTCGATGATCACGCTCTCGACGGGAGGCTCGACCGGCCGGGAAGGTCCGGTCGTTCATGTCGGCGCAGTGATCTCGAGCTGGGTCTCCAACCTTATACACGCAGACGGCATCACGGCGCGCGATCTGATGGGATGTGCCGCGGCAGCAGCGGTGTCGGCCTCCTTCAATGCACCGATCGCCGGAACGATCTTCGCGCTTGAGGTGATCCTGCGTCATTTTGCGGTTCACGCCTTCGCACCCATCGTCATCGCCTCGGTTGCGGGAACCGTGGTCAGCCGCATGCAGATGGGCGATGTCACCGAGTTCATGCTGCCCGATCAGTCGCAACTTCAGTTCTATGTCGAGCTGCCTGCCTTCATGCTGCTGGGGCTGGTCTCCGGAGCCGTCGCCGCCATCATGATGCGGGGCATCTTCCTGGCCGAGGATGTCGGGAATGTCCTGCAGGAGCGCTCGGGCATTCCAAACTGGGCCCGCCCGGCCTTCGCCGGCCTGATCCTCGGCATCATCGCCGTCGCGTTTCCCCATATCATCGGGGTCGGCTACGAGACGACATCAAACGCACTGACCGGCAACCTGCTTTTGTGGGAGGCCGTTGTCTTCGCCGCCGTGAAGGTCGCGGCCGTGGCCGTCACCATTGCGGGCCGGATGGGAGGCGGCGTCTTCTCTCCTTCGCTGATGGTTGGTGCGCTGACGGGCCTCGCCTTCGGCATGATCGCAACTCAGATATTTCCCGATGTCTCGGGCACTGCCGGGCTCTACGCACTTGCCGGAATGGGCGCCGTCAGCGCGGCGGTCCTCGGAGCACCGATCTCGACCACCCTGATCGTCTTTGAACTTACCGGTGACTGGCAGGCCGGTCTGGCGGTGATGGTCGCGGTCTCCCTTTCGACCGCCCTTTCGACCCGTCTCGTGGATCGCAGCTTCTTCCTGACCCAGATCGAACGGCGCGGCGTCCATGTTGCGGCTGGTCCCCAGGAATACCTTCTCGCGACGATTCAGGTCGGTCGCCTGATGCGCCCGATCGACAACGACACGGAAACCGAATTCGCATCCGATATACCGCGCATCTCGCCCACCGACACGCTGGAGCAGGTGCTGCCACTCTTCGACCAGCTTGACGTTGCTCTCCTGCCGATCACCAATCCCAACTCCGACGCCGAGCCCCCGCAGATCGTGGGCACACTCAGTCATGTCGATGCGCTCCGCGCCTTCACCCGCGCGCTTTCAGAGACCGCAAGGGAAGAGCATTCCTGACGCCCCGTCTTCGTCTTTCCTTAAATATCCCCGCCCGGCGGGCGGCTACAACTGTTCCACCGCCGCCTTATCCGAATAGAAGGCGATATGCCCGGCAATCCGTTCCATGCCCGCAATGGGTGCCTCGTAGGACCAGGCGGCATTGGCCATCGTGCCGCTTTTGGCGACAAGCGAGAAATAGGACGCCTCACCCTTGAACGGGCAGGTGGTCGAGTGATCGGTCGACTCCAGGAAGGCCATTTCCACGTCGTCCCGCGGAAAATAGACAACCGTGTCCTGGCCTGTCTCTTCCAGCTCAAGCGCATTCGTGCTCTCGCCGATTACCGCTCCGGCCGCGCGCACCACCCAGGTGCCCGACGACTTGGTGATCTTGATGCGGTTTGTTGTGGTCATTGGCGGTTCCCCTCGGTTCGGTTGCACAGTCAGGCAGCGCGGGCCGGCTCAGATCGGCGCACAGGCCCGCTCCAGCCACGCCCTGGTCGCAAGAGATACTATGGGGCCGACCCGGCTCAGAACAAGCGAATGATAGGCATTCAGCCAGTCTTTCTCCATCCCGTCCAACAATTCCGGCAGGATCAGATTGCGGTCGATCGGCGCGAACGTCAACGTCTCGAACCCAAGCATCGGTCGCTCCCCGCCTTCGGGGACCTCGGGTGCGGTCACGACGCAGAGGTTCTCGATCCGGATACCGAACGCGCCTTCGCGGTAATAGCCCGGCTCGTTTGATACGATCATGCCCGGCAGCAGAGGCTCCACCGAGCGCCGGGACAAGCCCTGCGGCCCCTCATGCACGCCCAGATAAACTCCGACCCCGTGTCCCGTCCCATGATCATAGTCGAGACCAGCCCGCCAGAGCGCGGCGCGGGCAAGCGCGTCGAGATCCCGTCCCGCAAGCCCCTCCGGCCATCGGGCAAGCGACATGGCGATCATGCCCTTGAGAACCAGTGTGAAGGCACGGGCCGCGGCAGGATCGACATCTCCGACGGCCATGGTGCGCGTGATATCCGTTGTCCCGTCAAGATACTGCCCGCCACTGTCGACAAGCAGAAGCTGCCCCGGCACAACCGCGCGGTTGGTCTCTTCCGTCACCCGATAATGCACGATCGCCCCGTTTGGACCTGCGCCGCTGATCGTCTCGAACGAGATATCGCGAAGCGCATTTGTCGCGCGCCGGCGCCCCTCCAGTTCCCGCACTACATCGATCTCGGTCAGCCCGCCCTTGGGCGCAGTCTCGTCGAGCCAGCACAGGAATTCAGCCATCGCACCGGCATCGCGCAGATGCGCCTCCCGACTGCCGGCCAGTTCTGCCGCGTTCTTGCATGCCTTGGGCAGGATGCAGGGGTCCCGCTGCCAGATCACATCCGTTCCCTTTGCGTCCAGGATCTGATGGACCCGGATCGGCGCAGTTGTCTTGTCCAGCAGCACCGGGCCTTCAAGGCCCGCCAGATGGTCGGAGAACGCCCCTGGGGCTTCCAGCGTCACATCCGGCCCGAGATGCGCCACCAGGGCATCCGTCATCCGGGACGGATCGACAAAGAGGTGAACCTTGCCGTCGGCCCGCAAGCAGGCAAAGGCGAGCGTCACGGGCATCCGCACGATGTCCTCACCGCGGATGTTGAGTAACCAGGCGATGGAATCGGGCAAAGTGAGAACGGCGGTCGCGGCCCCTGCCTCAACCACGGCATTGCCGATCCTTGCACGTTTGGATGCACTGTCTTCCCCGGCCATTTCAGCGGGATAAGGAATGATCGCCCCATTCGGCGGAGGCGGCTGATCTTCCCAGATGCGATCAACCAGATTTTCGACCGGGCGCAACGAGATGCCCGCGTCCTCCAACGCCTTACTCAACTCCGAGATCTGGCTGAAGCCGTGCAACCATGGGTCATAGGCAAAGACCTGACCGGATTGAAGATGCTCCACCAGCCAGTCGGAGAGCTTCGTCGCGGGGATCGGCAGATAGTCGAAGACGGCACCATCGGTCTGGGCCGCCACCTGAAGCGTATAGCGCCCGTCAACGAACAAACCCGCATTCTCTGCCAGGACAGCACAAAACCCGGCCGAGCCGGTGAAGCTTGTCAGCCAGGCAAGGCGCTCGTCGCGGGGGGCGACGTTTTCGCCCTGATGCGCATCCGCCCGCGGGATCAGAAATCCGTCGACACCTTCCGCCTTCATCGCCTCGCGCAGCCTTGCGACCCGGTCGGCACCTGTTGCAGGCGTTGTTGTTGCAGTGAAATCTTGAAACATCCGCCTGGATCTCCGCATTGGCATTATCCCGCTGCCCGCGCGCATCGAAATTTGCCGGGAATACGGGTTTTTGCTAACCTGATCCAAGGCAGGACAAAAGAAAACAACAAACTCTGAAGGCAAGTTTATGCGGTTGTTGATTGCATATGTCTTTTTCGCGGCGGCGGCTTATCGCGCGTGGATCGACTGGCAGGCCACGATGGGCGAAGGGAATGCCTACCGGATGGCGTCGGTCGAGGCGCTGTGGCAACAGACCAGTCCCGGCAGCTACGAGACCTGGTATCCGGTGCTGCAATCCAGCACCATTCCCTATCTCTGGGATCCCGTCCTAATGGTGTTTTTCGGGTTTCCGATGGCGCTTCTGCTCTTTGTTCTCGGCGCCTTTTTCTGGCTCATCCGCCGCCGCAAGCGACGCTGAGCTAGCGCCCTCCGCTCCAGGACCGGAGCGAAGAGCGTCTTTGTTCACGAGCCGTAGAAGAACTCTTCGCGCACGATCTTGCCATCGGCCACACTGTAGATGGCCAGTTCCTTCATTGCCGAGCGCTCGCCGTTCTCGACATTTTCCGCGTCCATCTCGAAGATCACACCGAACCGGTCGTCGCCATGCGGGAACGGCCCGTCAACGCTTGCGGAGTGCACCTTGAAGTTCGCGTCCCACCAAGCATGTTTGCCGCGAATACCTTCAAGACCGGCAGTCTCGGCGCTGTCAGCGCCCGGCATCGCCATCGCCTCCACCGAGACCGCATCTTCCGCGTAAAGCTCGTTCAGGCAGGCTGCGGTGTTGTTCTGCTGGCAGTATTCGACCAGCTTCTTGCCGATAGCCAGAGTTGTTTCTGAAGACATTTGGATCCTCCTCATCCGTCATGGGTCGCTATGATTGAAAGTGATGCGACTGGCACCATAGCCGATTTCTACGCCGAACTGATGTCAGAAATTGTCAGTTACCCTGTCAGGTCGAGGACACGGAGGGAAACCTCGTGAGACTTTCGCTTTTCTGGTACGGTGATATTGTCCGTCGTCAGACGACTCGCAAGCAAGGGAAATTCATGTCGAGACCGGTCGTGGGCATCATCTCGAATGCACACACAA
The DNA here is from genome assembly GCA_947493745.1 of uncultured Paracoccaceae bacterium. Taxonomy (GTDB): domain Bacteria; phylum Pseudomonadota; class Alphaproteobacteria; order Rhodobacterales; family Rhodobacteraceae; genus CANLSM01. The sequence goes on from CANLSM010000004.1 coordinate 75,076, forward strand.
TCAATGACGAGTATCCTGTGCAGGCCACAGGCGTATCGAACATCGAAGCGGTTGCGCAGGTCACTGACGCCCTGCCCCTGATCGTGCCGGCTCTGGCTGATCTGACCCCTGTTTCCGATCTGATGGCATCCTGCGACGGCTTTGTTTTCACCGGTGGTCGACCGAATGTGCATCCCAGCCTCTACGGTCACGAGGTGACCGAGGCACATGGCGCATTCGATCTGGACCGGGACAACCTCACCCTGCCGCTGATCCGCGAATGCGTGGCGCAGGGCGTGCCGGTTCTGGGGATCTGCCGGGGATTTCAGGAATTCAATGTCGCTTTCGGCGGCACGCTTCATCCCGAGATCCGCGACATTCCGGGCCGGATGAACCACCGCATGCCGCCCGACGGCACTCTGGAGGAAAAGTTCGAGCATCGCCATACTGTGGCTTTGACGCCCGGAGGTGTGTTCGCACGCATCTTCGGCACCGATGAGGTGCTGGTCAATTCGCTGCACGGTCAGGGGATCGAAGAGAAAGGCGAGCGCGTCATCATCGAGGGTTATGCGCCTGACGGAACAGCCGAAGCGATCCATATTGAGGGCGCAAAGGCCTTCGCGCTCGCCGTTCAGTGGCATCCCGAGTGGCGCGCGGATCAGGACGCCGTTTCCCGCCCGCTCTTTGAAGCCTTCGGTGCTGCTCTGCGCAAGCCGCGTCTAAGACAGGTCGGCTAGCTGATAGGTCTGCACGGTCTTTTTGAGCGTCATCGGATCCACGAACGCGGCAAACGGCCCGAAATACGGCTGCACCTTGTGGCTCTCGAAATCGTCCTCTGACCCGTAAACCTCGTAAAGAAAGAACCGCCCCGGCGTATCCGTGGAGACACTCACATCGAATTGGTGGCAGTTCGGCTCAGCCGCAAGACTGTCGCGGGCCTGCTGTTTCAGCCGTTCAAGAACGACATCTGCCTTCTCGGGGGGAAACTCCCAGTCAACACAGACCACAAACATCTCTTCCCTCCCGGTTTTCGGTTGCACGCCTCCAGCTTGTAGGCAACTCTCGCGCCAGCGTCGAGGGAGGGTGTGCATGGTCTACAGGATTGCGGTTTTTGAAGGTGACGGGATCGGCCCCGAAATCATGGCCCCGACGCTGGAAGTGCTTGATACCGTTCTTGCAAAGCTCGGCCGTGATCTCTTGGACTACACGATGCTGCCAGCCGGTGCCGCCCACTACAAGAACACCGGCGAGGCACTGCCCACGGCATCGATCGAGGCCGCGCGTGCCTCCGACGCTATTCTGCTGTCGGCGATGGGACTGCCCGATATACGCAAACCGGATGGTACCGAGATCACGCCGCAGATCGAACTGCGTTTCGCGCTAAACCTCTATGCGGGCGTCCGACCGATCAGGGTCTTTCCCGGCCAGAGCATCCCGCTGAGCGACCCCCGCGCCCGCGACATGGATTTCGTTCTTGTGCGCGAAAGCACCGAAGGCCTGTTTGCCCACATGAATGAGGGTGTGATCCACGGACAGGAGGCCGCGACCGAGACGCTGCGCATCACGCGCGCAACCTCCGAGAAGCTGTTCGACTTTTCCTTCCGTCTGGCGGAGCGGCGGGCAAAGGCCAAGGGACGCAGGGGCCGGGTGACCTGCGTGGACAAGGCGAATGTCTTCCGGGCCTTCTGGTTCTTCCGCTCAATCTTTGAGGAACGGGCCCGGGCCTTCCCCGAGCTTGTGACAGACACAGCTTATGTGGACGCGATGGCCATGTGGATGGTCCAGAGGCCCTGGGAATTCGATGTCATGGTGACCGAGAACATGTTCGGGGATATCCTCTCGGACCTCGCCGCCGGTCTTGTCGGGTCGCTTGGGCTGGCACCATCGGCGGACATCGGTGATGACGCGGCTGTTTTCCAACCCTGTCACGGCAGCGCCCCGGATATCGCGGGGCACGGGGTCGCCAACCCGCTGGCGATGATCCTCTCGGCAGCCATGATGCTCGACTGGCTGGGGGCGGAGCAGCAGGACGACGCGCTGATCCAGGGAGGCGCGATGATTGAAGATGCGGTTTCGGTTGTATTGAGCGATGCCACCCATCTGACAGGCGATCTGGGCGGTCAGGCGACGACCGGCGACTGCGCCGGGGCGGTCATCGCTGCCCTGAAGTCTGCCTGAGATGTTGCGGGTCGCGGTGATCGGTGCGGGCTATTTCAGTCGTTTCCAGATTTCCGCCTGGGCGCGGATGGACGGGATCACCCTCACCGGCATTGCCGATATCGACGCCGAGACACGGGCGCGGTTGGCCAGTGACTTCCCGCATGTCCAGATCTTCGAGGATGCCGATCAGATGGTATCCTCACTGATGCCCGACGTCATCGATATCGCAACGCCACCGGCGACACATGCAGATCTGATAAGATCCTTTACCGACCGGGTGCCGACGCTGATCTGCCAGAAGCCGTTCTGCAGATCGCTGGAGGAAGCACGCCAGGTCGTCGGATCGCTTGGTGAGACAAAGCTCCTCATTCACGAAAACTTCCGCTTCCAGCCTTGGTATCGCGAGATTCATAGGCTGATCCATCAACACCGTCTCGGCGATATCCGCCAGGCGCGTTTCGCGCTCAGACCCGGCGACGGGGAAGGACCTGACGCCTATCTCGACCGGCAGCCCTACTTTCGCGACATGCCGCATTTTCTGATCCGCGAGACCGGCATCCACTACGTGGATACATTCCGCTTCCTCTTTGGCGAGCCGGTCGCGCTCTATGCCGATCTGCGCCGCACCAATCCGGTCGTCGCCGGAGAAGACAGCGGTCAGGTCATCTTCGAGCAGCCGAATGGCGCGCGTATCACGTTCGACGGCAACCGCACCCTTGATCACGTTGCGCGCAACCCGCGCCTGACGATGGGCGAACTGGAAATCGAAGGGTCGGATGCCTCACTTTCGCTGACAGGTGACGGCGAGATCTTTCTCCGCGACCGAGGCTCAAACGACTGGCAACAACATCTCTACCCGTTCGAGGACCTGGATTTCGGCGGCAACTGCGTCGAAGCTCTGCAAACCCATTTCCGCGACTGCCTCTCGGACGGGGACCTGCCAGAAACCGCAGCGCAGGACTATCTTAGGAATCTGGAGATTGAGACCCTGATCTACCGCTCCTCAAAGGAAGGCCGCCGTCTGACACTTGCCGAGGAAATCGCGTGACGCGCTCCTCCTTCATTTTTCCTCAAATATCCCCGCCGGAGGCATACTTCTCTTTGGCGTAACCGGAAAGGCGAACCCATGTCGGATATCTGGGACATCTACGCGCTCAAATACGCAGAGCGGAACAGCCGCACCCGGGCGGACAGCTTCCTCTTCGATGACGATCACGCCAGTCCGCATGACATGGACTATTTCATCTGGGTCCTGAGGTCCGGCGATCAGACCATTCTGGTCGATACCGGGTATGACATCGATGAGGCCGCTGCCCGAAACCGTCCGGTCCTGCAGAGCCCGGCACAGATGCTCAGAGGCTTCGGTCTCGACCCCGCCGGGGTCGAGACGATTATCTTGACCCATCTGCATTACGACCACGCCGGCAGTCTGAAGGAATTTCCGACCGCCAATCTGCATGTTCAGGCCCGCGAGATGGCGTTCGCCACCGGGCCCTGCATGTGTCACGACGTCTTGCGGATGCCGTTTACGGGCGATCATGTCTGCGACATGGTGCGCGCGCTCTACGCGGGACGGGTCAGTTTTGCAGAAGGCTCGGCGGAGATTGCGCCGGGCGTCGAGACCCATTTGATCGGCGGACACTCAAGTGGGCTGCAGGTTGTTCGTGTGCGCACGCGCCGTGGCTGGGTGGTCCTCGCCTCTGATTCCAGCCACTATTATGAGAACTTCCTGAAAGGCAAACTCTTCCCGATCGTCGTTGACAGCGCCGATATGCTGGCAGGCTTTGATCGCCTGCGCGATCTCGCCGACAGCGAGGCCCATATCATTCCGGGCCATGATCCGCTGGTGCGTCGGCTTTATCCAGGATTGAGCGCGGATCGCGACGACATCGTGGTGCTGAGCGCAGATCCCTTGACTGGGCTGTAGCGCCCGGACGTCCCGCTGGCAGAGATTTTTGCCTCCGGCGGGGATATTTGAGGAAAAATGAAAGCCGGATCAACCTTGCGGTTGGAGCAGGGCCTGGGCGGCAGAGCGAGCCTCGGGTGTGATCGTGTCACCGGCGAGCATGCGGGCAATTTCCTCGACGCGGGCGTCGGCGTCCAGACTGATCACACTTGTGGTCGTCATGTCCTGATCGACTGATTTTCGGACCTGAAAGTGATGCGCGCCGAGTGCTGCGACCTGCGGCGAATGGGTCACGACCAGAACTTGCGCATCCCCTGCGACGCCTGCGAGCCTTCGGCCGACAGCGTCAGCAGTCGCACCTCCGACGCCACGGTCGATCTCGTCAAAGATCATCGTCAGACCCGTCGCGCGGGCCGAGAGGCAGACCTTGAGGGCCAGAAGGAACCGCGAGAGCTCGCCGCCCGAGGCAATCTTGTTCAGGGGACCTGCCGGGGCACCGGGGTTGGTTGCCACGGTGAAGGCAACATGATCCTGACCGGTTGACCCCAATGCATCGGTATCGGTGGTGTTGACCGTGCTGAAAACCGCACGCTCCATCTTGAGTGGCGCGAGTTCACCGGCCATGGCCTTGTCCAGCCGGGCTGCGGCCTCCTTCCGCTTCTGGCTGAGACGGTGGGCAGACTTGAGATAGGCGTCTTGACCATCAGCAACAGCGGTCTTCAGCGCTTCGATATCACCGTGACCGGTGTCGATCGACGCGAGACGGGCGCGCAGGTCGGCGGCGAAATCGGGAAGCGCATCCGGCAGGACATTATGTTTGCGTCCCAATGCCCGGATGGCGAAGAGGCGCTCTTCGGTTTCCTCAAGCTCGGTGGGATCGAAGGCCATGGCGAGAAGCGCGGTTTCGATCCCCTGTTGAGCCTCTGCCAGTTCCGCAAGTGCACGGCCGAGAGCGGCTGCGGGGTCTTCCAGATGGCCTTCAGCCTGATCCGCCACACCTTCGAGCCAGCGGATTGCATCCGCCATACGCCCTTCGGCGCCGTCCGCCCCGATTGCAGCACCGGCTTTTTCGATATCCTCACGAATGCGGCCAGCGGCCTGCATCAGGCGGCGGCGCGTATCCAGACGCGCGTCCTCGCCCTCACATGGGTTGAGCGCGTCAAGCTCATCGACGGAATGGCGCAGGAAATCCGCGTCCGAGGCTGCCCTGTCGAGTTCCTCCTGCCGCTCCTTCAGCACCTTCTTCGCGCGCGACAGCGCCTGCCAAGCCTGCGCAACCTGCTCCAGATCCGCATCATGCCCACCGAAAGCATCCAGAAGCGCCCGGTGCCCCTTTGGGTCCAGAAGGCCGCGATCATCATGCTGACCGTGCAGTTCGACCAGGCAGTCGCTCAGCGCGCGCAATACATCGCCGCTCACGCGACGATCATTGACGAAGGCGCGCTTGCGTCCGTCCCTGGTATTGATCCGCCGCATGAGAAGGATGTCGTCGATCGGCAGGCCTGCTTCCCGCAGCACGGCATTTGCCGGATGATCGGAAGCAAGCTCGAATTCCGCGCTTACCTCTCCCTCGGACTTGCCTTGCCGGACAATATCGGCCCTGCCGCGCCAGCCGAGCACAAACCCAAGGGCATCAAGAAGGATGGATTTGCCCGCCCCCGTCTCACCGGTCAGAACATTCAGTCCCGGCTGCAAGTCGAGGTCGAGACTGTCGATCAGCAGAACATCACGGATGGAAAGCTGCCGAAGCATTCAGGGCCTCAAAGCCACTTGCCCTGAATGACCTGACGATAGATGCGGCTTAGCCATCCCTGCCCGCTGTCCCGGGGTTCGAGATTCTGGCTTGTCAGCAGATTGTAGCTGTCCTGATACCATGGCGTGCTCTGGTAATTGTAGCCAAGGATTGCACCTGCGGTTTGCGCCTCTTCCACCAGACCGAGCGAGAGATAAGCCTCGACCAGCCGGTGCAGCGCCTCTGGCGTGTGGCTGGTGGTCTGGAAATCCTCAACCACAACCCGGAAACGGTTGATCGACGAGGTGAAGTGACCGCGCTTGAGATAATAGCGGCCGATCTCCATCTCCTTGCCGGCCAAATGATCAAGCGCAAGATCGAATTTCAGTTCGGCGGATGACGTGTAGTCGCTGTCCGGGTAACGCTCGATGGTTTCCCGCAACTCCTGAAGCGCCTCGAAGGTGTTGCCCTGATCGCGCCCCACATCGACGATCTGATCGTAGTAGGAGAGAGCGATCAGGTATTGCGCATAGGCCGCATCTTCGTCTGCCGGGAAGAAGTCGAGATAGCGACCGGCGGCCGAGCGGCTCTGCACATAGTCACCGGCGGAATAATAGGAATAGGCCGACATCATCATGGCGCGTTTGGCCCATGGCGAATACGGGTAGAGACGTTCGACCTCGTCGAAAAGAGCGGCCGCCTTCTCCGGTTTTCCGGCATCGAGTTCCGCCTGGCCCGATTGGAAGAGATCTTGCGCCGAGCGGGATTCAACCGGCAGTTCCTTATCCCCGGAACAGGCCGCCGCAAAAAGCAGGACCGCCACGGACAAAGCACGCATCACCAAACGCATTATCTCACCTGTCGCCCTATCTGTGTCTCTCAATCGGACCAGATGGTTATGCCATGACAGCAGGCCGTGATCCAGCCTAGAAAGCGGATTTCAAAGGGTGGAGTCAGCCGACCTGCGCCAGATCGGTCGCGCGGATGCCAAAGCCCGGAAGGCTGCTTTCCATCGCCGGTGTGCATTCGATCATTTCGACCGCGCCAGGCGTTGCGAAAAGCTTGCGCAACAGACGGTTGGTCGGGCCGTGGCCAGCACGCTCGCCGACATAGCGGCCCAGCATCGGGGCACCGGCCAGAGCAAGATCGCCGAGCGCATCAAGCATCTTGTGGCGCACGCATTCATCCGAGCGGCGGAAGCCGTCTGGGTTGAGAACAGTCGCGCCCTGGACGACGACCGCGTTGTCGAGGCTGCCACCGAGACCAAGTCCGGCGGCCTGCATCGCTTCGACATCGTCGCGGCGGCAGAACGTCCGGCAATCGCTCAACTCACGAACGAACGTGCCGTTCGCCATGTTCAGGGCCTTTTCCTGATGACCGATCGCGGCATCTGCGAAATCGATGGAGAAATCGATCTCCATGCCATCATGCGGCTCAAGCGAAACAGTCACGCCATTTTCTGTGTGAGAAACCGGTTTGACCACACGGAAGACACGCACAGGCGCATCCAGTTCCTGAAGACCTGCCGCCATGATATCACGCACGAACCGCCTGGAACTTCCGTCCATGATCGGCACTTCGGGGCCATCGACATCGATCATCACGTTGTGCAGACCGCAGCCTGCAATTGCCGCCATGAGATGTTCAACGGTCGATACCGATGCACCGGCATCGTTTTCAATGCGTGTACAAAGCGTGGTATCGGCGACACAGTCATAGATCGCCTGAATGATGTTGTCGCGATCCGTGATATCGGTTCTGCGAAACCAGATGCCGTGTTCGGCGGATGCCGGAGAAAGGGTCAGCCGAACCGGACGACCAGAATGGAGTCCCGTTCCAACAATCCTCACAGATTTTCTGAGCGTCGTTTGCACCGTCACCACCTTATGCCTTCGGACCAGAGTCCGTCCTGCCACGGGTTTGGAGATAGCTCTGTGACAGTTTGAAAACAATTCAATCTTTGTGACGCTATGCTACAGTTTTTTGTGCAGGTGCAGCATGACATGAAAAAGGACCGCTCAACCAGAGCGATCCTTCTCAATTCTACCATATGTATCAAGTGTTTAGTTCGCCTGACGCCGCAGGAAGGCGGGGATTTCCACCCGATCACGTTCCTCCTCGGAAGACGTGTCGGAATAGGCGGTTTCCGCGCTTGAAACCTGCGGTGTTGCACGCATGTGATCGGGGCGTTCCTCGCGGCCGGCGGTTCCCGTCATCCGGTGGATCAGGCTGTTGATCGCAAACCGGCCTCCGTTATCCGCCTCCGCAGGGCGTGGCGCGACCGGACGCTCGATCCGGTTGTCCGGCACTTTCGAGACAGCCGCCTGAAGACGCCGGAGCGCCTCGGCAGTGGGCTCGCCCGGACGCCGCGCGTCGTCGTCCATGGCTGTTTCGGCCACCGGCTGCGGTTGCGCCACAGGCTCCGGTGCGTCTGCTTCCATGGCCTCCTGCTGAGCATGTCGGTCAACAAAACTCGGCTCCGTAACGATCTCGGCCGCGATAGGCTCTGGCTGAACCTCTTCCGGTTCAACCTCTTCAACTTCGGCAACTGTGCGGCTTACTGCTTCGGTCTGCGCGCGGCGGTGTGGCGAGATTTCCTCGCCTTCCAGCACATCAATTCCGGTCGCGACGACCGAGACCCGCATCGACCCGTTCATCTGCGGATCGAGTGTCGAGCCTACGATGATGTTCGCATCCGCATCAACCTCGGAGCGGATCCGGTTCGCAGCCTCATCAAGCTCGAAGAGCGTCAGATCATCGCCGCCGGTGATGTTGATGAGCACACCCTTCGCGCCCTTGAGGCTGATCTCGTCCAGCAGAGGATTGGCAATCGCCTTCTCTGCGGCCTGGACGGCGCGGTCCTCGCCTTCGGCCTCGCCCGTTCCCATCATGGCTTTGCCCATCTCGTCCATCACGGAGCGGACATCCGCGAAGTCAAGGTTGATGATGCCCGGGCGGACCATCAGATCGGTCACACCCTTTACACCCTGGTAAAGCACATCATCCGCCATGGAGAAGGCTTCGGTGAACGTCGTCTTCTCATTTGCGAGGCGAAAAAGGTTCTGGTTGGGGATGATGATCAGCGTATCGACGACGCGCTGCAGCTCCTCAACACCTTCTTCGGCCTGACGCATCCGCTTCGCGCCTTCGAACTGGAACGGCTTGGTCACGACGCCAACCGTCAGGACACCAAGTTCCCGCGCCGCCTTGGCGATGATCGGAGCCGCCCCTGTCCCGGTACCGCCCCCCATACCTGCGGTGATGAAGCACATATGCGCGCCTGCGAGTTGATCGACGATCTCCTCGATGCTTTCCTCAGCAGCTGCTGCACCAACCTCGGGCCGTGCGCCTGCACCAAGGCCTTGGGTGACCTGCTCACCCAGTTGAAGCTTGGCAGAAGATTGCGATTGTTCGAGCGCCTGGGCGTCGGTGTTCGCAACTACGAACTCCGCCCCCTCAAGCTGCTTCTCGATCATGTTGTTGACGGCGTTGCCGCCTGCCCCGCCGACACCGAAGACCGTGATACGGGGTTTCAGTTCATGCTGCTCGGGCATGCGTAGGTTCAAAGCCATTTTCTGGTCCGCCTGCTTTTTCGTGTTGTTCCGGCAACTTCGCACCGGTTTTTTTGGTTCACTGCTGATTCGATAGAGTAGACGATAGTTGCGTTTAGGTCACCATTTTTTAGTCTCATTTGCCTACAAGATGTTGTGGCAAACCGCTAAATCGGCATTATTTGGCGCATCACGCCCCCAGAGCAGTGATCTACCAGTTCTCACGGAACCAGCGCAGCGCCCGGCGGACCCTTTTCGAGCCCATCCGATCTGCCGGAATTGCGAAGTCCCAGCACTCGTCCTGTGGATGCGACGCATGCAGGGCGAGCCCTACTGCGGCCGAGAACGGCGCCCCCGTGGCAGCCTGAGGCAGTCCCTGCACCCGCAGCGGTTTACCGATGCGGGCCTGGCGTCCGAGCACCCTTTGGGCCAGCGTCTCCATGCCGGGGATCTGGCTTGAACCGCCGGTGATCACGACCCGCTGGCTTGGCAGATACTCAAAGCCCGAGGCATCCAGACGCATCCGGACCTCCTCGAGAATTTCCTCCATCCGCGGGCGGATCACACCGATCAGATCAGAGCGGGAGATTTGCCGCCGGTCGCTCTCGAACTCTTCCAGCGCCGACGGAATTTCGATCAGGTCACGATCATCGAGCCCGGTTGCCATCAAACCGCCATGAAGGGTCTTGACCCGCTCGGCGGTCGCCATCGGCATATGCAGCCCCTGGCAGATATCGCGAGTGATGTGATGTCCGCCCATGGCAACACTATCGGCATAGATCATATGCCGCTTGACAAAGATCGAGAGCGAGGTCGTCCCCCCGCCGATATCGATACAGGCCGCGCCGAGTTCCTGCTCATCCTCCACAAGCGCGGAGATGCCGCTTGCGTAAGGAGCAGCCACAAGCCCGGCCAGTTCCAGATCACACCGCCGCACACATTGGAGCAGATTGTGAACCGGCGCCGCATCGACGGTCAGCAGATGCATGTCCACCGACAGCCTGCCGCCGACCTGCCCGCGCGGGTCGCTCAGACCCGTTCGATGATCAATCGCGAAATTCACCGGCAGGGCGTGCAGAGCCTCGCGGTCATCGCCATAATCCGGCACATCGCACGCCGCCAGAACCCGTCCGACATCCAGTTGGGTGACCTCGCCATTCTCGATCGGGATTTCACCGGTCAGACCATAGGATCGCGGTTCACCACCTGACATGCAGGCAATGACGTGATCGACCCGCGTCTGCGCCATTTTCTGGGCAGCCGTCACGGCCGTGCGAATGGCGCGCTCAGTCTCTTCCATCGCGGCGATTTCGCCGAATTCCACGCCGCGAGAGCGGGTCGTGGCCGCACCGATTACCCTGAAGGCTCCGTGTGTGAGGCTCGGGCGGCCATCGCTTGCCGCGTTGATCCGGTCGGCGGCAAATTGCAGAACCAGACAGGCCACCTTGGCGCTGCCGATATCGAGAACCGCCACGACGCCGCGTTTCAGCGCCGCCTCTCTGCGGGCGCGCATTGCCCGTTGCGCTTCAAAGAGCGTGCTCATGCATCTTCTCCTTCGGGGGTCGCCGACAACCGGCGTAACTCGTCAATTGCAAAATCGGACAGCCGCAGGATCGGGCGGCGCGCGTCACGCATGTCCACCAGCACCACGTCGCGGTTGAGAATGTCCTCGGCGGCATGCAAGGCCATGATGCGCCCAAGCGCGGCCTCCGCCCCGATCTCGGGCAGCATGATCTTCTGGTCACGGTCAAGGATGACATCCCAGCGCCGCTCACCCACACGCACCAGCCCGCGCATCCTTGACTGCAAGGGTTCCGCCATTCTGAGAAGCTTCAGCGCTTCATCCACATGTGCACCTGCGCCGGTACCAACCAGTAGCGGAAGGTCGGCGCGGGTCGAACGCGTGCTGACGCTTGCGACCCGGATGCCCTGCTCATCAAGCAGTTGCAGCCCTTCGCCGGAACGCCAGACGACGGCAGCCTCCCTCTCAGTCACCCTGACGTCGAGAACGCCGCCGCTCACCAGCCGGATGTCGGCGGATTTCACCGCATCAAGCGCCTCGATCCGGTGACGCAGATCCGGCAGGCTGACGTCAAGCGAAGAGACGGGAACCTTCAGGTCAAGCGCCCCGTTGATGGCAGTTGTGACCGCAGGGCTTGCGCCGCCAACCGAAACCTTCGTGATCATCAACTCGGGATGCTCGGCAATCTGGCCGCGCAGGTCGGTATAAAGCGCCGTGCTCCAGCTTTGCACAGCCGGGTGCGATGCGACCGACCAGATGGCGGCTGCGAAAATCGTCAGGGGCACGCCCCGGCGGCACATCCAGCGGAACCGCGGTGTCAGCCAAAGCCGCTGCAGGCGATACCCGATGCGGCTGGGCGCGGGATCTTTGGCGACCTTCACCGGGAGCATGAGGCATCCTCCACCATCCAGGAGACAAGCTGCCCAAAGCTTATATCGCAATGGGCAGCCTGCTCGGGAGCCAGAGAGGTGGGGGTCATCCCCGGCTGGGTATTGGTCTCAAGCAGGAAAAGGCCCTGCAGGCCGCGACTGTCATCCCACCGGAAATCGGTTCGGCTGACACCGCGACATCCAAGCGCCTGATGGGCGCGCAGGGCATAGTCCATGCAGGCCCCGAAAATCCCGGACGGGAGGTCTGCGGGGACCTTATGGGTCGACCCGCCTTCGGCGTATTTGGCATGGTAGTCGTACCACCCGTCGGCAAAGATATCGGTGACCGTCAGCGCACGATCCCCCATCACCGCAACGGTCAGTTCACGACCGGGAACATACCGCTCGACCATCACGGTCTCGGGCATGTCATCTGGAAGCTGCGCGGGGCCATTAGCGCTTTCATGCACCAGATAGACCCCAACGGATGAACCCTCGTTATAAGGCTTTACGACATAGGGCGGTTCCATCGGGTGCGAGCTTCGAACGACATCGGTCGCGACGATCCTGTCGGGCGCGACCGGAAGCCCTGCGCGCGCATAGATCTCCTTGGTCCGGACCTTGTCCATCGCAAGAGCCGAGGCCAGAACGCCCGAATGCGTGTACGGAATTCCCATCCATTCCAGCATGCCCTGAACGCAGCCATCTTCGCCCCAGCGGCCATGGAGCGCGTTGAAAACGACATCCGGTCTGGCTTTTGTGAGGTCCGCGCACAGGGTCTCACCGGCGTCAATTACGACAACCTCGAAACCTTCGGCCCGCAGGGCAGCACTACATTCGCGCCCCGATACTAGGGACACCTCTCGCTCGGCGGATGGTCCGCCTTGCAACACTGCCACGCGGGGGTTTGTCCTGCTCGACATGCCCGCCTCAATAGTCCGCGCCCCTTGCCATTTTTGGCTTTGTTCGGGGTCGTTTAGTTCTGCGTGTCGGCCTCTATTGTTTTTTCAGGTCGGCCAACCCGCATAATCTCCCACTCTAACGTTATCCCACTGGTTTCGAAAACCCTTTTTCGCACCAATTCGCCGAGCGTCTCCAAATCTGTGGCCGTTGCGTCACCTCGGTTGACCAGAAAGTTGGAGTGTTTGGGCGACATCTGTGCATCGCCGACGGTCGCGCCCCGCATTCCGGCGTCGTCAATCAGCTTCCAGGCCTTCAGATCATGGACGTCATCCGCCTGTCCGGTCGAGGAAAAACCCGCCGGATTGCGGAATGTCGAACCACAGGAGCGATCCTTGACAGGCTGGGTCGCCTCACGCTTGGCCAGGGCCTCCTCCATCTTCGTATGGATGGTCTCGGGCGAGGCTTTCGGTCCGCGCAAAGTGACCTCCGTCAGGACCATACCCTTGGGGATCGTGCTGGAGCGATAGGCAAATCCCATGTCCTCGTGCCCCAGTTCGATCAGTGTGCCGTCGCGTGAAACCCCTCGGGCCGAGACGAAGACATCCGCAGTGTAGGACCCGTAACACCCCGCATTCATCTTCACGGCCCCGCCAATCGCACCGGGAATAGTGCGCAGAAAGGCAAGGTCGATACCTGCATCCGCCGCCCTCTTCGCCACATGCGCATCAAGGGCCGCTGCCCCGCAAGTCACCGTGTTACCTTCGATCTCGACACCATTGAAGCCGCGCCCCAGCCGGATCACCACCCCGTCGATGCCGCCATCGCGAATGATCAGGTTTGAGCAGACGCCGACCGGAAAGACCGGGATATCTGGGGGCGTCGCGCACAGAAAACCCTGCAGATCGGCCAGATCAGCCGGCTGGAAAAGAACCTCGGCCGGGCCTCCGGTCCTGAGCCAGCTGAGATCGGCCATCGGACGTGCGGGTGTCAGACGCCCCCGAACCTCGGGCAGTCTATCGAGCAGGCTCATTGCGCGTCCTTATCCAGGTCAGCCCCCGTTTCAGCCAGTGCGCAAGCAGCAGGCGAAACTGGAAGATCATGATGAATATGAACAAAAGCGCATAAAGGAGGCCGTGGGTTGAGGCAAGGGACCACAGGATCGGCAGGCTTACCAGCATCAGCGCATAGGCGATTTTGCGGTGCCAGCGGTTCGGCGTGGCACCCGCCAGCGTGCAGAGCAGCATCCAGACAAGCGCCGCGAGCAGCGTCATTCCACACGCCCCCGCAGCTTGTCGATGTAGTAGATCAGCGGTCTGCGATACATCGATGCCGCCGCCAGAAAGAACGCAACCGACCAGTACCAGCCATAGTCGATGGCAATCAGAACCAGCAGAACGGGAAAGAGGATCAGCAGCGCCAGCGCGTATTTCTTGTGCCATGGAAAAGGTGTCAGTGCGACGATGGAGACCAGAACAATCCAGACAAAACCAAGAAGGGCGGACAGACTGACGGTCAGGTTTTCCATAATCGCGAAAGCAGTTTCCCAAGAACTCCGGCCAGAAACAACAACGCCGATCCAACCAGTGCAATGATAACGATGAGACCGAGAAGATTCGAGGTCAAAGCCGCCAGAATCCAGCACAAGGAGGGAACAGCGGAGACCAGACCAACGCCGATCCAGTAGGTTCTATCGTTAAACCGTGTCGAGAGAATGGCAAACAACAATGTGACCGCAAGGAAGCATCCGACGCCGACGAGGATGAGCGTTGTCATCGGACCGGGCGCGCCTGCTCGGCCAGTTGGCCCGGCAGGTCATGGGCCCAGGCCGTGATGGTCCCGGCCCCGAGGAAGACGACCATGTCACCCGGCTCAGCCTCGGCCCGGACGAGTGCGGGCAGTGCCTGTGTGTCGGCAAGCGCCAAGGCCCGTCTGTGCCCATGTGCACTGAGCCCTGCGACGAGATCATCGCGCGACGCACCCTCAATGGGCGCCTCACCAGCCTCGTACACATCCGAGATTGCCACCACATCGGCATCATTGAAACAGGTGCAGAAGTCCTCGAACAGATCGTGCAGGCGGGTGTATCGGTGCGGCTGATGGATCGCGATCACCTTGCCGCCCGCTGCCTGCCGGGCTGCTTTCAGGACGGCCGAAATCTCGACCGGGTGATGCGCATAATCGTCGATGATCGTGACACCGTTCCAGTCGCCGACATGGGTGAAGCGCCGGTTCACGCCGCCGAATTCGCCAAGCGCACGCCGGATGTCATCATGTGAAATCCCCAGATGCCGCGCGATGGCGATACCTGCGCAGGCATTTGAGATGTTGTGATCACCGGGCATCGGCAGTTGCAGATCTTCGATCACGGTTCCTTCGGTGGAGAGCGCCACGTCGAAATGCGCAACCGCGCCCTCATACCGCAAGTTGACGATACGGACATCGGCCTGCGGGTTGAAACCATAGGTGACGACACGCCGATCATTGATCCGCCCGACCAGTCCCTGCACTTCGGGGTGATCAATGCAGCAAACAGCAAGGCCGTAGAACGGGATGTTGGAGACGAACGTATCGAAAGCCGCCCGAAGCGTGTCGAAATCGCCGTAGTGGTCCATATGCTCGGGGTCGATATTGGTGACAATCGCGATGGTCGCGGGCAGACGGTTGAAGGTGCCGTCGCTCTCATCGGCCTCGACCACCATCCAGTCGCCCTCGCCCATCCGCGCATTTGAGCCATAGGCATGGATGATCCCGCCATTGATCACGGTCGGGTCGATCCCGCCCGCATCCAGCAGGGCCGCAACCATGGATGTGGTCGTCGTCTTGCCATGGGTTCCCGCGACCGCGATGTTGGATTTCAGCCGCATAAGCTCGGCCAGCATCTCGGCCCGGCGCACCACGGGCAGACCTCTCGCCCGCGCCGCATCAAGCTCCGGATTGCCCGGTTTGATGGCTGACGAGATCACGACGACTTCCGCGTCCTCAAGGTTCTCCGCCTTCTGGCCGACAAAGATGGTGGCACCCTTGTCACTCAGCCGGTCGGTGATCTTGGAGGCTTTCAGATCCGAGCCCTGCACGGTGTAGCCATGATTGATCAGAACCTCGGCAATGCCCGACATGCCGATGCCGCCGATCCCGACGAAATGAATGGCGCCGATATCATGCGGCAATCTGGTCTGGTTGTTCATTTCTTGGCCTCGAATGCGATCTTGCCCACGAGATCGGCCAGCATCTCGGCCGCCTCGGGTTTGCCTTGAGAGAGGGCGGCGGCAGCGGCGGCATTCGCCCCTTCCGGCTCTCCCACGATGGCGGCGATATGGCCTGCGAGCACCTCAGCCGTCAAGTTGCTCTCCTGAATGACAAAGGCGCCGCCCGCCTCTGCCAGGCCACGGGCGTTGGCGCTTTGATGGTCTGCCGTCGCAAAGGGATAGGGGATCAGGATCGACGGCCGCCCGATCACCGAGATATCCGCGATCGAGGACGCGCCCGCCCGGCTGATCACCAGTTGCGCCGCCGCCAGCCGGTCCGGCACATCATCGAAGAACGGCTCGACGGTTGCCCGCACACCCAGCGCATCATAGGCCGCACGTGCTGTTGCCATATCCGCATCGCGGGCCTGATGGGCCATGGTCAGACGCTCGCGCAACTCTTCAGGCAGATATGTGAGAGCTTCCGGCACGACCCGGGACAGGATACGCGCCCCTTGGGAGCCACCGATGACAAGGATGTCCATCGGCCAGTCTCCGGGCGTGATGTAAGGCGCGGCTGCCCGCTGGCGCACCGCTGCACGCACAGGATTGCCGGTGTGAAACGCCTCCACGCCCGGCGGGATGTCCGTGGGCCACGTACCGCAGGCCACCGCCTCCACCCGTTTGACGAACAGCTTGTTGACCGAGCCCAGAACCCCGTTCTGCTCATGGATCATGCGCGGCACCCGCAGGATGGTTGCCGCAACCATCGCGGGCAATGCCGGGTAGCCACCAAAGCCCGCAACTGCAGCGGGCCGGTCGCGCAGCATGCCGAATATGGCAGCCAACACCCCATAGGCGATCTTGAGCGGGGTCAGCAGTTTGGAGAGGATATTGCCTTGTGAAAACGTCCCCGAGGGCACAACGCTGCGCGCCACCTCCGCCGGAAATCCACCTGCATACCGCGCACCCCGCGGATCGGTCGACAGCTTCACCCGCCAGCCGCGCGACAGCATCTCCTCGGCCAGCGCCTGAGCGGGGAACATGTGACCCCCGGTGCCGCCTGCTGCGATGATCAGAAGGGGTTGGTCGCTCATCGACCCCGCCCGATGATCTCCGACAGCTCATCCTGCGGGCGTCTGCGGGTGAAGGCCAGCAGCATCCCCAGCGCGAGGCCTGCTGCCAGAAGCGATGAGCCGCCATAGCTGACAAACGGCAGGGTCATGCCCTTGGCGGGCAAAAGGCGAACGGCCACGCCCAGATTGATCAACGCCTGCATCCCGAAAAGACACGCCAGCCCGGTGCCCGCAAGACGCACGAAAGGATCGCGTTCGCGCACCAGCCGGATAAGCGAGCGGGTAACAACCGTGAGGAACAACCCGATGATGATCAGGCAGATGATCAGCCCGTATTCCTCGGCCGCAACCGCGATGATGAAATCGGTATGCGCGTCCGGCAACGACCATTTCACGGTGCCTTCGCCCACGCCGACGCCCAGAAAGCCGCCCTCCTGAATGGCGTTGGTGGCATAGCCGAGCTGCGTGGTCGGGTCGATATCGGGGTTCAGGAAACCATCGATCCGCCGCGCGACATGTTCTGAATTGTGATAGGCGAACATGCCTGCTGCGGTGACCATACCGGCCAGACAGACCAGCAGGATCATCGGTGCCCCGGCCACGAAATACATCAGTGCCCAGGACGCGAGGATCAGGCTTGCCTGCCCGAAATCCGGTTGCAGGGTCAGGACAATGGTCAGCAGTATCGCGACAACGAACGAGAGCGATTTTCCCGGTGGACCCTGCAGGTCGAAACTTGCGGCCATCAGCCAGGCAGAGAACACCACGAAGGTGGGTTTGAGGAACTCTGACGGCTGGACCGAGATGAACCCCAGCGAATACCAGCGCACAGCCCCTTTGCCGAAATCCGTCCCGAGAACGGGCAGCAGGGCGATTGCGACGACGGCCCCGGCAAATCCGAGCACCGCCCAGCGGCGGATCTGGCGTGGAGACATCATCGAGACGACCCCCATCGCGCCGAGCGCCACAATCCCGAAAACCGCCTGGCGGGAGACATAGTGAAACGCCCCCAGCCCATTGCGCGATGCGAGCGGCGGTGAGGCCGCCAGCCCCAGCAGGATACCGATCAGGAAAAGCCCGATAATGGCCGCCAGTGACCAGCGATCGACCGTGCGCCACCAACGCGGGAGGATCGGCTCGTCCTGTTTCGCGACGACCGCTCCAAACACCATTTCTGTCATGAGAAACTGCTCCTCACGCCTTGCCTACCTTTGCCTCGATGCCGTCCGCTTATGCTGCGGATCTGGCTTCTTGTTATTGTTGGCGGAAGTCTAGCCTGTTTGCACAGCCCACGCTACCCTTTGGTTTTGCGGGGCCGCACGGCGGGGCAATTGCAATCTAGAGCGGCTTTTCGAAGCGCAGCGCCTTGATTGCGACAGAGCCGAGATGGGTGCGCACGGAATTCACCTCAAGCGAGGTACGCTCCCAGCCGTGGCGTTCATAGAACCGCACTGCGCGCAGGTTCTTGGGCAGACAGAAGAGGAAGCCGGTCTGATGGCCGCTGGCCCGGATCTGGGCTTCGCCTGCGTCCAGAAGAGCATCGGCAATGCCGGTACCCCGCATGCCGGAGGCGACAAACAGATGTTCCAGTTCACCGTTTTCGACAGCACAGAAACCCATCGGCGTCTCGCCCGCGACAATCACGCGATCCTGCATCCGCGACAGACGGTTTTTGAAAGATCGCATGGTCCGGGTCTTAGTCAGAAGCTCCGGCACAAGTCCGCCATGCGCATCATGCCAGGCATCATGCCAAACCGTCGCAACAGCCTTCAGATCATCTGGCCGCAGGGATCGGATCAGAACGTCTTCAGCCATCCAGATATGAGTGGACAAGTCGTTCAAAGGCATCCCCCCGGGCTTCAAAGCTGGGAAACTGATCGAAGCTGGCACAGGCAGGCGCGAGCAGGATCGTATCCCCGTCTGAAGCCTCTGCCACAGCAGAGGTAAATGCACTGTTAAGATTGTCACTGGTCACGTGTGAAACCTCATCAAGCGTCGCGGCAAATTCAGCCGCAGCCTGGCCTATCAGATAAGCCTTCTTGACCCGGTTAAAAAGGGGCCGGAGCGGTTCTATGCCACCTGACTTAGCGACACCTCCGGCAATCCAGCGGATGTTATCGAACGCCTTGAGCGCCTGTTCGGCGGCATCCGCATTGGTTGCCTTGCTGTCATTGACAAAGCGGATGCCGTTCTTCTGGCCGATGATCTGACAGCGATGTTTCAGCCCCGGAAAGCGGGCCATCGCAGCCTCGATCACCCGTGGCGAAAGCCCCAGAGACCGACAGGCCGCATAGGCCGCACAGGCATTCTGATGGTTATGAGCGCCCGGCAAGTGGGGCATGGACCGCAGGTCGAAAGAGGCTGTCTGCCGCCCCTTACGCCACTCTGCAAGAAACCCCTTGCGCGCGAACACCCGCCATCCCTCGCCGGTCAGCTTCTGATGACCCGAGATGGTGATCACCGGATCGCCATTCTGGGCGTCCTCACGCATTTGCGCGGCCAGGTATCGGCCTTCTGTCTCGTCCACACCGATGATTGATCTTTCTGGCCCACCTTCGGCAAAGAGCCTGCGCTTGGCCGCGAAGTACCCGCCATGCCCGCCATGCCGGTCGAGATGATCGGGCGTGAGATTGAGGAAGAGCGCGATGTCGGGGGCCAGCGCACGGGCGAGTTCAATCTGATAGCTCGACAACTCAAGCACGACGACTTCGCCATCCTGCAGGGGGTCGAGATCCAGAACCCCGCGCCCGATATTGCCACCCATCTGGGTCTTGCGATCCGCCTCGCCCAAAATGTGGTGGATCAGCGCGGTCACCGTCGATTTTCCGTTCGAGCCGGTCACGCAGATGATCCGCGGCGGCTGGTCCATGAGCGCAAAATCTTCGGTGGCAAAGGACCGGAAGAAAAGGCCAATGTCATTGTCCACGACCACGCCACGCGCCCAGGCCTTCGCCACGATGGGATGCGGTTCAGGATAGAGATGCGGGATACCGGGCGAGACGATCAGGCAGACCACATCCTCCCAGGACTTGTCTTTTGTCAGATCGGAGAGGGTGAGCCCATCGGCCTCTGCCTGCTCGCGCGCGGTCTCGCCATCGTCCCAGCAGACGGGTTCAGCGCCGCCGGCGTGCAGCGCACGCGCGGTCGCAAGGCCTGTGCGGCCCAGCCCCAGCACGGCCACCTTGTGACCGGCATATCCGCGAACCGGGATCACCTGAGTTTGAGGGTCGCAAGCCCGATGATCGCGAGGATCACACTGATGATCCAGAAACGGATCACGATCTGTGCCTCACCCCAGCCCTTCTTCTCGAAATGATGGTGGATCGGCGCCATCAGGAAAATACGTTTCTTGGTGCGTTTGTAATAGGCGACCTGAATGATGACGCTGAGCGCCTCGACCACGAAAACGCCGCCGATGATCGCCAGAACGATCTCGTGCTTGGTGGCGACCGCGATCGCGCCCAATGCGCCGCCCAGGGCAAGCGAACCGGTATCTCCCATGAAGACCGCGGCAGGCGGTGCATTATACCACAGGAACCCCAGACCGCCGCCGATCAGCGCCGCCACGAAGATCGTGATCTCGCCTGTTCCGGCCACATAATGCACATCGAGATACTCGGTGAAATCGGTCCGCCCGACAACATAGGCAATGATCCCGAAAGAGCCGCCCGCGATCATCACCGGCATGATCGCCAGCCCGTCCAGACCGTCGGTCATGTTCACCGCATTGGCCGCACCGACCATCACGATCATCGCAAAGGGTACGAAGAGAACACCGAGGTTCAACAGCGTATCCTTGAACACCGGAAACGCGAGATGCCCCGACAGATCCTCGGGGTGCAGATACATCGCCCAGATCGCTGCAATCGCCGCGATCACGAAACCCAGCCCAAGGCGCACCCGACCCGACACTCCTGCCGTGTTCTGCTTGGAGACCTTCGAATAGTCGTCCGCAAAGCCGATCAGCCCGAAGGTGAAAGTCACGAAGAGCACCAGCCAGACATAGGGGTTGTCCCAGCGCGCCCACATCAGCGTCGAGATCAGAAGCGCCGACAGGATCAGCAGCCCCCCCATCGTGGGCGTGCCTGCCTTGGTCAGAATATGGCCTTCCGGCCCGTCTTCGCGGATCGGCTGACCGCTTTTCTGCTTCCGGCGCAGAAGGTTTATCAGCGGTTTGCCGAAGATGAAGCCAAAAATCAGCGCGGTGAGAAACGCACCGCCTGCCCGGAACGTGATGTAGCGGAACAGGTTGAACAGATCGCCACCGTCAGAAAACTCACTTAGAAAATACAGCATTAGGACAATCCCTCGGCCTCAATATGTGGACGTGGTTCGCCCAGCTTTTTTATCGCATCGACCACCAGCGTGACGCGGGCACCCTTCGATCCCTTGGCCATAGCAACATCGCCCGCATCCAGCAATCGCGGAACCCGAGCGGCAAGCGTTGCGCTGTCGGGATGCCACTCGCCCCGGATCGCCTTGGGCAATGCATCATGCAGGGCCTGCATGCGCGGGCCGGCACAATGAACAAGATCGACCGCTTTCAGCGCATCGAGCTTGGCCAGATCCGCATGCATCTGATGTTCCTTGGCACCCAGCTCCAGCATATCAGCCAGAAAGGCGATCCTGCGGCCTTTCGAGACCCGGCCAATTCCGTCCTTCGGCTTGCTGACCGCAAAGACCTCCAGCGCGGCGGCCATGGCGGTCGGGTTGGCATTGAAGCTCTCGTCGATCAGATGGATGGTCCCGTCAATGCCTTCCGGTCCCAGCGAGATGTCCCATCTCGTGCCCCGCCCCTCGGGCGTCGTCCAGGTGCCCAGATCAACGGCTGCGCGCCCCACATCGCCCCCCACAGCCTGCACGGCGGCAAGCACACCCAGTGCGTTCATCGCCAGATGCTTGCCCGGAGCGGCGAGTTTGAACATCACGAACCTGCCGTCGATCTTGGCCTGAGCGGAGGTCGCGTATTCCGTGAGATTGATCCGGTCCATTGCAAACTCCGGCCTGCCCGACCAGCCGAACCGCAGAACCTTGTCGGTCTGTTTCCCGGCCAGTCGCGCAATGGTCCCGTATTTTTCCATGTCGCGGTTGAGCACGGCCACGCCACCGGGTTCAAGCCCCTCGAAGATCGCGGCCTTCTCGATTGCGATCCCCTTGAGGTTCTTGAAGGCCGCCATATGAACGGCCGCAATCGTCGTGATCATGGCAACATGCGGACGTGCAAGCCTTGACAGCGGCGCGATCTCGCCGGGGGCATTCATCCCGATCTCGATGATCGCGTAGTCGGTCTCGGCAGGCATCCTCGCCAGCGTCAGCGGAACACCCCAATGGTTGTTGTAGCTCTTCTCGGCCGCATGCACCCGGCCCTGACCGCCAAGCGCGGTTCGCAGCATGTCCTTGGTGGAGGTCTTGCCGACCGACCCGGTTACGGCGATGACCTTCGCCTGCGCGCGGGCGCGTGCCACAACCGCCAGTGCACCGAGGCCTTCGAGCACATCCTCGACGATCAGAAGCGGTGCATCTTCCGCCACACCCTCGGGGCGAAACCGGACCATCGCGGCAGAGGCACCCTTCCGGAGCGCCTGGGCAACGAAATCATGGCCGTCACGCTGATCCGTCAACGCAACGAAAAGATCACCCGGCGCAATCGTGCGCGTGTCGATGGAGACGCCGCTGGCCGTCCACGCCCGGTCCGAATGTCCACCCGTCGCCGCGACCGCATCGGTCGAGGTCCAGAGCGCGCTCACGCGCCCAGACCTTCAAGGGCCGCAACAGCAACGCTTGCCTGCTCGGCATCATCAAAGGGCAGGACGTCCTGACCGATGATCTGACCTGTCTCGTGACCTTTGCCCGCAATCAGCAGAGTGTCTCCTGCCTGCAGCGCATCGACGGCCGTCAGAATGGCCTGCGCCCGGTCGCCGATCTCATTGGCATCCGGGCAACCCTCCATGACATCCCGGCGGATCTGCTCGGCATTCTCCGTGCGCGGGTTGTCATCGGTGACCCAGGCGACATCCGCATGGGTCGCAGCCGCCTGCCCCATCAACGGGCGCTTGCCCTTGTCGCGATCGCCACCGGCGCCAAAGACCACAAGAAGCCGCCCCATCACATGCGGACGAAGGGCCTGAAGAGCTGTCGCGAGCGCATCGGGGGTATGGGAATAGTCCACATAAACCGTCGCGCCGTTGGCGCGTGTGGCGGCCCTCTGCATACGCCCCCGCACCGTTTGCAGACTGCCAAGCGCACGGAACACATCCTTCGGCTCCAGCCCGCAAACAATGGCGAGGCCTGCTGCAACCAGAGCGTTTTCTGCCTGAAAACCTCCGATCAGGTCAAGGCGAACCATCTGCGCGGTTCCTTTCCAGGAGAAGCGAACATCCTGCCCGGAATTGTCATACCGGGTTGCAAGAAGCATCAGATCGGTATCCGCCCGACCGATGGTCAGCGTCTCGATTCCACGGGCCGCACAAAGATCGACCAGAGCTTCTCCATGAGGATCGAGACAGTTGATCACCGCCTTGCCCGAGCGCGAAAGCACCCGGCGAAAGAGCCCGGACTTGGCGGCAAAATACTCCTCGAACGTGTCGTGATAATCGAGGTGATCGCGCGTGATGTTGGTAAACGCCGCGGCACCTAGGCGGACCCCGTCGAGCCTGCGCTGTGCCAGCCCGTGCGACGAGGCCTCCATCGCGGCATGGGTCACACCGTCGCCGGCAAGCTGTGCCAGCAGCCGGTGAAGTGTGATCGGCTCAGGTGTCGTGTGGGAAAGCGGTGCCGACACCGCGCCCTCGACACCGGTTGTTCCGAAATTCACGGCACGCAGGCCAACGGCCTCCCAGATCTGCCTGGTAAAACTCGCCACCGAGGTCTTGCCGTTGGTCCCGGTGACCGCAACCATGGTGTCCGGCTGGGTGCCAAACCACGCGGCCGCGGCCTTGGCCAAGGCCAGTCTGGGATCGGGATGGACAATCACCGGCACCTGCAACGGTCCGAGCTCAGCCTCCGCCACCGAAAGACCCTCGGCATCGGTCAAGACAACGACCGCAGCCATTCTGAGAGCATACTGGATGAACTCGCCACCATGCAGATTGCTGCCGGGAAGAGCTGCAAACAGATGCCCCGGCTTGGTCTCGCGGCTGTCGACGGACAGGCCGGTCAACGCCTCGGGCATCGCGGACCAGTTGCCCGCACGCTCTGCCCCGGCCAGAAGACCGAGACTTTCCAAAGCTGCAAGACCTGCGCTCATCGGTCGGGTCCCTCAGTTGCTGGTCAGCGTTGCCCCTGACCGGTTTGTCGGCGCCTCTTTAGGCAATGGACGCATGTTCATCAATGGCGCAATCCGGCGGATGATCTCGGCCGCCACCGGCACGGATGTCCAGCCTGCCGTGCGGCGGGGTTTGGTGCCGGTACGCTCCTCGGGCTCATCCAGTGTCACGACCAGGACATATTCAGGGTTCGAGGCGGGAAAGACAGACGCGAATGTCGCGATGACCTTGTCCTTATGGTATCCGCCCGTCGCCTTGGGTTTGTCAGCGGTCCCGGTCTTACCACCGACCTGGTATCCCGGCACCCGGCCAAGCGAGGCGGTTCCGCGCACCACGACCTGCCGCAGCATGTGGCGCAACTCGGCAGAGGTCCGCTCAGAGACGATACGATCAGCCTCGGTCGGGGACGGCGCATCTTTCAGAAGGGTCGGCTGCACGCGCAATCCTCCGTTCACCAGGCTGGCATAGGCCGTGGCCAGATGAAGCGGCGTCGCGGCGATGCCGTGGCCATAGGAGATCGTCATGGTCGAAAGCTCCGACCACTGTTTGGGCAAGAGCGGTCTGGTCCGCCCGGCCTCCGGCAGTTGCACCGGCACCGGCTCGAAAAAGCCGAGCCCCTTGAGGAAAGCCTGCTGGCGCGGTGTTCCGGCAGCCACGGCCAGTCGCGCCGTGCCGATATTGGACGATTTCACCAGCACATCCTCGACGCTCAGGCGCGGGCCGTAGTCATGAAAGTCGCGGATCGTGTAGCGGCCCCATTTCATCGGGCCTTGTGTGTCAATGACGGTACCGGGCGTCGCCTGGCCGCTGTCGAGCGCCTGCGCAACCGTAAACAGCTTGAAGGTGGACCCAAGCTCATAGCGCCCCTGCGCAGCCCTGTTGAAAAGCGGACTCTCGCCGGGATCGCCCGAGATCGGCGGCTTGGGCCGATGATTGGGATCGAAATCCGGCAGCGAGGCGAGCGCGATGATCTGACCGGTCCTGGCTTCCATCAGAACCGCCGAGGCCCCCTTGGCATTCATCAGCGTCATGCCGCCCGCCAGCACACGCTCTACCGCCGCCTGAACCGAGAGGTCGATGGACAGTTCCAAAGGCGCGCCACCCTGTGCGGGGTCGGAAAGGAACGCGTCAAAGGCTTTCTCGACCCCTGCCGTGCCTTTCAACTCCGCCGCATGCACCCCTTCGCGACCGAAGCCGGAACCGCCAAGCACATGGGCCGCGATCGAGCCATTTGGATAGAGCCTGACCTCACGCGGGCCGAACATCAGGCCCGGCTCGCCAAGGTCATGGACAGCCTGCCTCTGCTCGGGGCTGAGCGTCCGCTTGATCCACAGGAACTTGCGGTCCGACGTGAACTGCCGGTGCAACTCGTCGGCATCGAGATCGCCGAAGATGTTGGCCAGTCCGATTGCAGCGGTCTGCGGATCCACGATGTGATGCGGCTGGGCATAGAGCGAATGCGTGACGAGGTTGGTGGCCAGAATGGTCCCGTTGCGATCCACGATATCCGCCCGACCAGCTGTGATGGCAGCGGAAGAGGCGACCGCACGAGGCTCTTCCGGCTCGCTTGCGGCCAACAACGCCATGCGTGCGCCGACCGTGAAGAACGCCAGCAGAAACGTGGCACCCAGCAACAGCAACCGGGTCTCGGAGCGCTGACGCTCCGCCTTGTGGCGCTGACGCATCCGGTGCGCGCGCTCCTCGGCCTCAACCGTATCCGGGTTGTAGCCCTGCGCACGCGCATCCAGCACTCTGGCCAGAGGTCTGAGGGGGCGGCGGATCACTCTGAAAGCTCCATGTTCGCCTCAATCGCATCGGCCAGATCCTCGATGGGATAGGCAACCGTAACCGGCTCGCCGAAATGCTCGGGGCTGAGCGGCATGAGTTGCAGGTCCGGAAAGTAGAGTTCCGCCAGTTCGCGCAGCCTGTCGGGGCGGTTGAGATAGGCCCATTCCGCACGCAGGACACCGATTGCCTCCCGCTCGCGCGCGATCTGGCGGGTCAGATCATTGACCCGGCCAACTGCGTCCTGCGTCTCGTAGTTCACCCGGTAGGCCCAGGTTGCAAAGACAACCAGAACCGCGCCGCCCAGAATGTAGAACAGAGTCTTCATGCCCACCCTCCCGATGTCAAATCAAGGCGCGGCAGGCCGAGCGCGTGCGGCTCGACCATGCCCGCAGCTGCCGAAAGCCGCCTTGCGACCCTCAGCTTGGCCGAACGGGCGCGCGGATTGCGCTCGACCTCCGCCTCATCAGGCAGAACCGCCTTGCGGGTGACCAGTTCAAAGCGCGGAGCGTCCTTGATGACTTCAGGGGCAAACCGGCTTCCGGAGGGCTGTTTGCCTGAGCGCAGCCTGAGAAACCGCTTCACGATCCGGTCTTCCAGCGAATGGAAGGTCACGACCGCCAGCATACCACCTTCTGCCAGAATACGCTCCGCCGCCATCAGCCCCCTGGCCAATTGCCCGAGTTCATCATTGACGGCGATACGCAGTGCCTGAAAGCTGCGCGTCGCCGGGTGCGGCTGACCGGGTTTCGGGCGCGGCATCGTCGTCTCGATGATCTTCGTAAGCTCCAGCGTGCGGGTGATCGGTCGTTCAGAGCGTGCCGACAGAATGGCCCGAGCAATCCGTCTAGACGCCCGCTCCTCGCCGAACTGGAAAAGAACGTCGGCCAGAAACGCCTCGGAGGCGCCATTGATCAGATCGGCCGCCGACGGCCCGGTCTGGGCCATGCGCATGTCAAGCGGCCCATCCTGCATGAAGGAGAACCCGCGCTCCGCCTGATCGATCTGCATGGACGACACACCGATATCCAGAACGATCCCGTCAAGCTCCGAAAGGCCCTGCGCTGAGGCGATCTCGTCGAGATCACCGAACTCTCCGGCACAAAGCGTCAGGGCAGAGCCGTATTCCGCCGCCCAGCCTGCGGCGCGCTCGAATGTCTCGGGATCGCGATCGACACCAAGCACGCGGATCGCGCCTGCCTCCAGCAACGCCCGCGTATAGCCGCCTGCTCCGAAAGTGCCATCAAGCCAGGTTCCGCGAACCGGCGAGACATGTTCAATCAGGGGATCAATGAGAACCGGGATATGCGGGGCAGCAGCGGCCATGGCTCAGCCCCCCAATCGCGCCCGGTCCAGAAGAGCGAACGGGTCGGTCTCGCTGTCTGCGTCATCGAGCCAGCTGCCGATGGCGTCCATGTCATTCGCATAGGCAACCGGGTTCCAGATCTGGAACTTGTCGCCCATGCCTGCAAAGGTCGCCTCACCCTCGACGCCGATCATGTCGCGCAGCTTGGCGGGGAGCACCATACGGCCGTTTTCATCAACCTGGCTGTAGATAGACTGCGTGTTGAGCATGCGTTCGAGGATTTCGCGCTCACGCGAATATCGCGGCAGGGCGGAGACCATGTCATCGACCTCTTCCATGGAACGCATTGAATACCCTTCGAGGCATTTGCGCCCCTTGCGGCCATAGACCAGCACGAGATTGGGGCTGGAGCCCGGCGTCCAGTCGGGATCACCCTCCTCCAGGACACGCCGAAAGGCGGCCGGGATCGATACCCGACCCTTGCCGTCCACCTTGTGGATCGACTCGCCTCTGAAACGTCGTCCCACGTCTCGCTTGCTCCTGTCCAACAGCCGCCCTCAAAAGGAAAAGGCGGCCGCGTTGCCTCAACACGAACCGCCTAGCTGTCCCTTTAAGGGCTGCGCCCGACTGCGTGCCACTTGTTATCCGTGTCTGCTCATTCCCGCGTCGGATCTTCTTTAGTCTACGGAGGGAGGCGAGTGCCTGTATGAAACCTGCGCGTTTCACCTTCTTAGGGGGTATTGGGGTTGGGTCTTGATGCCCAGTGAGAAGTCCCGCGTCCCTCCGTGTCATTGGTATGACATGGGATAACGTGGAAATCAATGGAATTTTACTCACATTGATGGATGAGAGCCGCTGAATTCAGCCGTTCAGAGCTGCCGCTGTTCTAGCGAGATCGGCAGACATACTTCATGTGCTGCGCTAAATTCTGGCATCTACAATATATTGTGGGATTGCTCTGAAAGAGTAAGGTGCACCAAAAAACCACAGCAAACGGGAATTACTCTGGATTTTTCGGATAGATTTGCGGGTTCCACACAGGCTTATCCACAGATTTCGAAGATTCCCGGCCATATCTGGCAACAGGACCCATCATTTCCCACGGGCGATCCGAGTCACGTCCGACAGGTCAGATAGCCCCTGCCACAATTGATCGCAAAGCCGTCGCGTTCTCGCCGATATCTGCTCTCAAACGCGCGGTCGGAAAATCCTAACCAAATCTTAACGAGTGACCCATCATGAAATTCATGTCTTGTGCGCTGCTTTGCGCCACGCAGCTTGCCACCATCCCCGCCATTGCTGGCGAGTACAACACCATCACCCCCGAGAAGCCCGTGACCGGCCCGGTCTCGCGCCCGATCATCCTGGAAGCGGACGTCTCCGCAGGGCGCATCTCGCGCAATGGCGATGCAGTCAACTCGTCGGGGCCTCCGCTGGCCGAGATCGAGGACCTCGATACATTCGCGCTGGGTGGACTGGCCGCGATCCCTCTCGGGCAACGCGGCCTCGCGCAGATCGAGCTCGACCTGGAGGCCGCGCGCTTCCCCGCCATGGTCGAGGATGAGGAGGCCGACGACACCTATGACGGCAGCCGCACGCTGGGCCTTCAGGCCGGATATCAGTTGAATGACTTCTATCTCGGCGGCTTTGCAGGGCTTGGAAAGACCGACAGTTCGAACCCGGACCAGAACGCAGACCACAATTTTTTCGGCCTTGCCGGGCGCTGGAGTGCCGGAAACTGGTCTCTGGCCGCTCAAGCCGGTCGGCTGGACGCACAGGCGGAGAACCCGGAAGTCCTGTCTGATGCCGATTTCGGTCGCCTGATCGGCCAGCGGTTTTTCAACAATGGGCGCACCAAGTTGCAGCTTGACTATGCGCAGGCCAACGGTGTGCAGGACACCGACAGTGATCCCGCCGATGATCTGGACATTCGCACGATCGGCCTTGAGGTTGAGCAGATGATCAACTGGCAGCCATTCGGAGGCACGACCTCTGTCTATGCGGCCGCCTATCAGATGGACGTGGACGAAACCGACGAGGATGGGGATATCGACAGCGTTCGCGACCGCTCCTTGCAGATCGGCCTGCGTATCCGGTTTGGTGCAGCCACCCTGCAGAGCCGTGCCCGCAACACCGCACCTGATCTGCCGGCCTTCGGTCGCTGGATCGGTGCGGGACCGGTCGTTGACTGACCAAGCAGCCCCCGGTGTGCCAATCCTGGCCACCGGGGCAGCCTTCCGCCTCAGGTCATGTCGACAAGTGTGACGATCTTACCGGGGTTGCATGAACAGCCCTCAAAATTGAGTTCAATATTGGCGCTGATGCCACGGCATCTCCGTTCGGTAGCAGGACCGGCTGCATGGTCTTACGACAGGTCTGGCATCGCCGGTATTGAGGGGATTGCATCCGCTCGCACGGAGCGTTTAGCCGCCCCGGCCCCGTTGTCATTCGTTGCAAAAGCGCCTCCGCGTTCAGCGCACAGGCCCGCTCCACCAGTTGCTTCAATTCAGCGCTTTTCTTCAACCAGTGGCGCGCCAGTAGTGGTTCTGCTCCTTGCCGGACCTGGTCCTGATGCGCGAAATACCCAGAGTTCGATAACGGCGCCTCTGCAACCGGGTCTTGCCCGCGCCATCGGGCCCACTCTGGCAGTCGAGTCCCCGGGACGGGTCGATATCCAGCATCCCCGGAGACATGCCACTCAGATGCACTCCCGGAAAGAACAGCAACAGAGCCGTGATCATGAAGCAGCGCGCATACATCTGTGGGATCAAAGCAGGCAGTATCTCAATGCGCACGTTCGGGTAGCGGGAGGCAACACCCGGCATCACGCCCAGATTTTATCGGTTTCAGGGAATATCTGCGGATGGCCTGTAAGCCGGATTCTGTTCCAGGCTTGCGCCCTTCGATGACCATTCATCTCGGCCTGCGGTTGCCCGCAGGCTCCAGCAGCCAACCCGGACCTGCTCGGGGAAAAGTGGCCCCTGGGGTTGCCCCCGCGCGATCCCTATTTGGCCTTGCTCCCGGCGGGGCTTGCCGTGCCACCGATGTTGCCACCGGCGCGGTGAGCTCTTACCTCACCGTTTCACCCTTACCCCGCGGATGCGAGGCGGTCTGTTCTCTGTGGCGCTGTCCCTCAGCTTGCACTGGCCGGGCGTTACCCGGCGCCGTCACTTTTTGGAGTCCGGACTTTCCTCGAACCCGTCTCCGGGCACGCGGCCATCCAGCCATCCGCAGAGGCTCCGCTTAGACTGCGGGTCTTGCCCGGTCAAGAGCGGGCGAGACTGCCGCAACGGCTTCCGCTCTCGCCACATCGTCGGCAGAGAGCGACCCCTGCCCCCAGGGTCGGAACCGCTGACGGAAGGCCGACAAAGCCGGTTCGAGACCATGGCTCACCGGGTACCCTATGGCGCAGGCTGCGCGAAGGAAGCGGTCGGGGTCGGACGCGCCGTCTGTCTGGACCGGCGCTGGCCAGATCGAGAGACCGCCCATGGCCAGCCGTTTCCAGTCGAACCGCCTGCCGGGGTCCGACTTGCGATCGGGGGCCATGTCGGAATGCGCGATGACGCCGGAGGGCGAAATGGACCAGCGCGTCAGCACACCACCGAGCAGGTCTTCGAGCACCCGCATCTGGGCCTCCGGGAACGGGTGATGACCGGGATTGTCAAGCTCGATGCCAATTGAGCGCGAATTGACGTCATCCATGCCACCCCAGGCCCCCGCCCCGGCGTGCCAGGCCCGCATATCCTCGGACACCATGCGGGTCACAGCCCCAAAACGATCGACAAGATAATGCGCCGATACCTCGCAGTCCGGGTCACAAAGCCGCTGCAAGGCCGCCTCCGCGCTCGCCATCGCCGTGTAGTGCAACACGACCAGCGACGGCGTCAGCCCGTTGCGCCGGGCATTGAAATTGGGGGACAGGCGCTCCACGATATCCATGTCAGAGATAGAAACGCCGGAGCGCCGCCGATGTCCAGCCGTCCCTTGCAAAACCGTGTCAGGCCGGATGGCCGGATCATCTCGACACAGGCGCGTGGGACCCTGATGGGCAATCGGGGCGGTCGGATTCATGATGACCGCCAGACGCTTACCCGGCAATGGGCGAGCCGGCAGTGGATTTCCTGCATGCTTGAGTTCAAGGACCGGCATCGAGAGGTTATGTGTGACGGTTACACTGAACTGTTCTTTCTTGATGAGGTGACAGCCCTGGCCGCCGGTCACCGCCCCTGTTTCGAGTGCCGCCGCGCGGATGCCAATGCCTTTGCAATTGCCTGGAATGGTGGTGGAGATCGGGCAAGGGCGCCTGAAATGGACCGTGTCTTGCATAGCGAGCGACGCGCGAAACCCGACCGGCTTTCCCCGTCCGATCAACCCGATGGCGTTTTCTATGAAACCGAAGGAACACTGTTCCTCAAATGGGGAGAGACCGGATTTGCCTGGGAGCCAGACGGCTACCGGCAAGGTTGTCCCTTGCCGACCCGCACTTGCGCGATCCTCACACAACCAAGTATCAGGCGGACCCTCGCCCACGGATATCGCCCACAGGTCCATCCGACGCTCACCGCCCTCCTCTGACGCGCCCGCCGCTTTGGCCCCGGCCAACGCTCAAAGGGGATGAGCGCGCAAGCGCTCGCAATTGGATCAGAGGTGGCGTGTGGCCCAGCGGCGCAGCAGTTCCTGCTCCTGCCGCTTCGCCCGCCCGGTCCAGGACCCGGCCCCGCGCGGGGCCTCCTGCTGAGACCGGCTGATGCCTGAGCGCGCATCAAGATCAGCGGCAAAAATCGCGAATGCCAGCTTGCCTCCGCTGCCCGAGATATAACCCGCCAGCGCCCGCGTGAAATTCAGCGTACCGGTTTTGGCCACCACTGATACGCCGGGGATCGGCGCTTTCTTGCCCTGCCGGTTGACCAGCGGAATGTCCTTCAGCAGTGTGGGCAGCGGCCCGGACTGGGCTGCAATATCAAGCGCCTGCACCATTTCGGCTGCCGTCATCCGCGACTTGTCCGACAGACCGGAATGATTGACGAACCGCGCCCGGCTCAAACCATAGCGCTGCCGGATCCAGGACGTCATCGCATCGCCCGAAGCGCTCAGATCCCGGGCCGAGGCCCCGCGGGCCGCACTCGCGCGCAGACCGGCCACTTCCGCGGTAAGATTGGTGGAATATCGCAGCAACCCGCGCAGCATTGGTTGCAGCGCCGCACTCTGCTCGCCTGCCACAACTGTCCCTTTCGCCGCGCGTGCCTCCCGGTGGAGGGGCAGTCGCACCCCTTGTTGCGCGGCAATCCAGCGGAACACTTCGCCTGCATAGGTCGCAGGCGTGCGCACAGGCAGCCAGCGCGAACCGTTGCGCCCCAGCGCACTGGCCGCCACCGTCCAGTGATCCCGCCCCTCGATAGAGCGATAGCCAAAGACCGGGCTCTGCCGATTGACCACCGACATCGCGACACTCCCCACGGGTGGGGCGTATTTGTTGGTGCGGGCCGTCATGGCAACGGAATATCCGTTCTCGGTCCGCTTCCACTGGAAATGTACCCGGTTGAAGTTCAGGTTAAGCCCCGAGATTGCAGGGTTATAGCCGACATGATCGGGCTGGCCGGGGTCGATCTCGCGCAGATAGGGCAGTGCGGATGACACCACATAGAAATTGCCGGTGATCCCGAATATCCCGCGGGCCTTGAGCTGTGCTGCCAGATCGGCCAGCCCGTCCGTATCGAGCAGCGGATCACCGGCGCCTGCCAGATAGAGGTCGCCCTGAATCCGCCCCTGCTGAACCGGCCCGGTTGCCAGAAGGCGTGTCTGGAACCGGAAACCGCCACCCAGATGATGCAGCGCATAAAGCGAGGTGAACACTTTCGCGACCGAAGCGGGCGGTTGCATCAGTTGCGGCTGATGGCTCTCAAGAATGCGGCCCGAGGAGAGATCGGAGACCACAAAACCGGTCCGCGCGCCCAGACCGCTGCGGGCGAAGATGTCACTGACCGGCGTTCCGCCGGACGAAAACCTCCGGTTGCCGCGCAGAACCGGCCGAATGGATGTTTGAAGTTTCTGCCCCATGGCAAGGCCCGGCAGAGATGCACCCATTCCGCCAAGAAACAGTCGTCGGGAAATTTTAGAAACACACATGCTGACAACTATGCCTGCCGAGGGTTTTCGGGACAAGTATCAACACGACAAAGACAGTCAAAAACAGGTTAACGTCGCCATTTCCCGGAGGCCCGGATTGCGGTGGACGAGATTTCCATCATCGGACCGCTCATCAGCGTCCAGGCCGGTGGCTTGAGGAACGGCAAAAGGCGCGAGGCTTCCTTGGGGACCCGGTGGGCGGCATAGGCCCGCGCGGCGGGGGAGAGGCCGGCCGCAATCTGGTCACCCGGTCGGGACAGGACACCGATGGGAACGGCCTCCATGATCCAGCGCCAGTGCTCCCAATGGTGAAAGCCCGTCAGATTGTCCGCCCCCATCAGCCAAACGAACCGGGTTGCGGGATAGAAATGTCGCAGCTTCTCCAGCGTGCGCGCGGTGTATCGCGTGTTCAGTCGACACTCGATATCAGTGATCCGGACCTTGGGGTGATCGATGATCCGCTGACAGGCGGCGAGCCTCCGCTCCAGGCTGGCGGGACCTTGCGATTTCAACGGGTTGCCCGGTGTGACCATCCACCAGACCTGATCGAGACCAAACCGCCGGAGCGCACGCAGGGTGATGTGCACATGCCCCTCATGCGGCGGATCGAAAGACCCTCCAAGAAGACCGACGCGCTGGCCGGGATGGACAAGTGGGAAACCGTGGAGCAACGCATCAGCTTTCGTGCAGGCAAGGCAAATTCGAGCCCGGACCACCTGTAGCGGGCAGGCGGCGCTTGTCAATTGCGGGGCCTGCCCGAGATCGCGCAAGCGGCCGCGATTTAACGTAATATCCATATTAATGCGTCAACAGGTTCTGGATGTTGGAAGGGAACGTGTCGCGGACATGTCTTTTGCTTTGCTGTTCTCTGTCTTGGGTGCCTGTCTTGCAGGAGGCGCCTCCGTGGCACTCTTCTGGTTTGTGCAGCGGCACAGGCACAAGGGGCAGGAGCAGGCATCGGAGTTCTTCATGCTTCAGGACGACTACGACGCGCTCGCTGAAAATCACGCGGTGCTCGAGTCCATCGTGGACGGGGCGAGCGATGGCCTGCTGCTGCAGGAGATGTCGGGGCAGGTCATCTGGGCCAACCCGGCCTATTGCCGGATCACCGGGTTCGATCTGGGGGACATCCTTGGCAAGAAACCTCAGGATTTCATCTTCTTCGATGACGAAAAGCCTTCTCAGACCGAGATAGACGAATGGTCCTATGATGAAGAGCAGGAGGTCTTCTCCACGCTTGTGACACGAAGGAACCGGCGCAAGGACGGAACACTGATCTGGATGCAGATGAGCGGTGCCCGTATCAACGCCCATAACGACCGCGCAGCGCGGGTCATGCTGGTCTGCCGCGATGTGTCCGAACAGGTCCGGCAGGAACAGGAACTCAAGCAATATCAGGCGGATATGGAGCATCTCGCGACCCATGACGATCTGACGGGGCTTCGCAACAGATCCAGTCTGGCAAGCTTTCTTGAGCAAGCGCTGAGCAAGGGGAAAGATCTCGGCATCCTGCACGTGGATCTGGACCGGTTCAAGGAGGTCAATGACACGTTGGGACATGCCGCAGGCGATCACGTACTGTGTGTGTCAGCCGAGAAGATGACGCGCATTGCCGGACCGGATGCACTGACCAGCCGGATTGGCGGCGATGAATTTCTGATCGCCTGCCCCGGCGTATCAGATCTGGAAGAACTCAATCTGATCGGCGAAAAGATCATCGCAGAGCTGCAAAAGCCCATCGCCTGGCGGGAAGGTCAGATGGAGGTTGGCGCCAGCGCCGGCTCGGCCCTGTCCCTGCCGTCCGACAGGGACGCGGAGACGCTGATCCAGCGCGCGGATTTCGCGCTCTATGCCGCAAAGAATGGCGGGCGCGGTCAGGTTTGCGGCTTCGACGACGGACTCGCAGCCGCTCAGCGTCGACGCCAGATCCTGTCGGCGGAGCTTTCCAACGCCATCGAGCGCGGTGAGATCACGACCCATTTCCAGCCGATCCTGTCGCTTGACACCGGCACCGTCCATACCGCCGAGGCGCTGATGCGGTGGATGCACCCTCAGCACGGGACGCTGACACCGGCGCGCTTTTTCGATGTCGCAGAGGACCTCGGCCTGATGATCGACCTTGATCTGATGGCGATGAAAGCCGCACTCGACGGTCTGCAATGGTTGAAGCGCACTGGGCGCCCCGGCTTCCGGGTCGCGATCAATGTTTCGGTCGGCACCCTTTGCAGCTCCGATTTCACCGATCGGCTGAAATGGGAGGTCGAGGGCCGGGACCTTCTGCCGTCCTGCATCATCGTCGAAATTCTGGAAACAACTTTCTTTGACGCAGAAGATCGCGCCGCAGAGAAGGCAATTGCAGCGCTGAAACAGGCCGGATTCCATGTGGCTCTTGATGATTTCGGGATCGGCTATGCCGGGCTGGCGCATCTGGCCCAGTTGCAGGTCAACACGATCAAAATCGACCGCTCTCTCGTGACCGAAATCGAAGAAAGCCGCACGCAACAGACAATCGTGACCGCAACCATCAATCTCTGCCGGGAGTTGGGGCTGCAATGCACGGTCGAGGGAACGGAGACAAGCTCGCAGATTGCGCTGATGCGGGATTTCGGCGCCACGCATGTCCAGGGCTACGGACTTGCGCGCCCCATGGAGATCAAACATCTGATCAACTGGCTTGATGAGTTCCATATTTCCGATCTCGACCTTGACGCAAGTCCCAGCCGGGCCGTCGGGAGCATCTGACACCACTGCCCTTCACCAGGATGTACCATTCGCTTCCGGATCATGGTCCGGCATCGCATGTGACTGCCAATTGAACCTTGCCGTGGGCTTCGGTAGAAGACTTCAAATCCCACCGATTTGATCTCGGAGACTAGGCAATGTCGAAATACCAGTATGTCTATCACATGGACGGCGTCTCCAAGACCTATCCCGGCGGCAAGAAATGCTTCGAGAACATCCGGCTCAGCTTTCTGCCCGGCGTCAAAATTGGCGTTGTCGGGGTGAACGGTGCGGGCAAGTCCACGCTGATGCGGATCATGGCCGGACAGGACAAGGACTTCACCGGCGAGGCCTGGGCCGCCGAGGGTGCGAAGGTCGGCTACCTCCCCCAGGAACCTGCGCTGGAAGAAGACAAGACCGTTCGCGAGAATGTTATGCTCGGCGTGGCAGAAAAACAGGGCAAGCTCGAACGCTACAACGAGCTTGCAATGAACTATTCCGACGAGACCGCCGAAGAGATGGCGTCCCTTCAGGACCAGATCGACGCGGAGAACCTCTGGGATCTCGACAGCCAGATTGACATCGCCCTCGAAGCGCTCCGCTGCCCGCCCGATGATGCGGATGTGAAGACGCTTTCGGGTGGCGAGCGACGCCGTGTTGCGCTCTGCCGGTTGTTGCTTGAGGCTCCCGAGATGCTGCTGCTGGACGAGCCGACCAACCATCTGGACGCGGAAACCATCGCCTGGCTGCAGAAACATCTGATTGAGTACAAGGGCACGATCCTGATCGTGACCCATGACCGCTATTTCCTCGATGATATCACCGGATGGATCCTGGAACTCGACCGCGGTCGCGGCATTCCCTACGAGGGCAACTACTCAAGCTGGCTGGAGCAAAAGGCCAAACGCCTGTCTCAGGAAGCCCGCGAGGACAAATCGCGCCAGAAGACGCTGGAACGCGAACTGGAATGGATCCGTCAGGGCGCAAAGGCGCGTCAGGCAAAACAGAAGGCCCGAATCAACGCCTATAACGATCTCGCCAACCAGTCGGAGCGGGAAAAGATCAGCCGCGCCCAGATCGTCATTCCCAACGGCCCGCGTCTCGGTGGCAAGGTGATCGAGGTCGAGAACCTGAAAAAGGGGTTCGGGGACAAGCTGCTGATCGAAGGTCTGACCTTCTCGCTGCCGCCGGGGGGCATCGTCGGTGTGATCGGCCCCAACGGCGCGGGGAAATCGACGCTTTTTCGCATGTTCACCGGGCAAGAGCAGCCCGACGAGGGCTTGATCACCTATGGCGACACGGTGCAGCTGTCCTATGTGGATCAGTCCCGCGATGCGCTCGACGCCAACAAAACCGTATGGGAGGAGATCTCGGACGGGCAGGACATCATCAGGCTGGGCGATGCCGAGATGAACTCGCGCGCCTATTGCGGAGCGTTCAACTTCAAGGGCGGCGACCAGCAGAAAAAGATGTCGCTGCTCTCGGGCGGCGAGCGGAACCGGGTTCACATGGCCAAGCTCCTGCGTGAGGGGGGCAATGTTCTTCTGCTTGATGAGCCGACAAACGACCTTGACGTCGAAACGCTGCGCGCGCTTGAGGATGCGCTGGTCGATTTTGCGGGATGTGCCGTGGTCATCAGCCACGATCGTTTCTTCCTTGACCGTATCTGCACCCACATTCTCGCCTTCGAGGGGGAGGCGCATGTGGAATGGTTCGAAGGCAACTTCGAGGACTACGAGGAAGACAAGATCCGCCGTCTCGGTCCCGACGCGGTGGAGCCAAAAAGGATAAAGTACAAGAAATTCGCCAGATAGACGGGGGTCAAGTTGGGGGGGTAGCGTCGCTACCGGTGCATGACGGAGTACTCGGCTTCGAAGTATCTAATTCTCTGTGCGGGGGCCGCATCACGCTGGCCGCCCGCTCCCGCTGTGCCCAAGCAACTGATCGAGATCGAAGGCGAAACGCTGGTGGATCGCACCTCCCGGTTGCTTCGGGAACACGGGGCGGACGACATCTCGCTCATTGTCCGCGACAACAGCTTTGACGCCGATCACCGCCGCTGCTGCATTGTCGACCAGGCCCCGACAGGCACCCGCGCCGACAAGTTCCTCTCATCACGAGACCATTGGTCAACGACGGGTGATACGGTCTTTGTCTTCGGGGATGTCTGGTTCTCGGAGGCCGCTATCCGGCTGGCACTGCGCACCGAGCCGAGCGCTTTCGGCTTTGTGGGCCGCGCCTCGTGGAGCCGGTTTGATTCAAATCGTTTCCGCGAGATTTTCACGCTCAGGGTGCCGCTTGTCCGCCAGCCCGATCTGATCGCCGCGATGGAGAAACTGGCGGACAAAGATGCCAGCGAGACCTACCCCCCAGCCGGTTGGTGGCTTTACGGCGAGCTTGTGTCGCAGTCCCAAAGTCGGCCCGAACTGACACCGCTCTTTTATCATATCGACGACTTCACCGAGGATTTCGACCGTCCCGCACATCTGGAGAACTGGATCACGTCACGGAAATCTCCGCTGGTCTGGGTGGATCCGAACAGCCCCGAGCGGCACACAGCCGACTTCATCAGGGCTCGGCGCAAGAAGTTTTACAAGCGCGTGATCGCCATTCTGATCATCGTGCTCGCGGTCTGTCTGACACTTCGCTAGAACCCGGCCTCCGTCACGCTCAGATGCACGGGCGGAGGCTTGCTCGCCAGACTGCGGTCGCCCTCTATCCAGCTCAGCGCATCTTCCTGATCGAGCAGAACCGGCATGCGGTGGTGATAGTCGCGCACGTCGTCGTTGGGCTCGCGCGTGAGTGTGGCGCATGAGACCACTTTCAGCCCGGACGGGGCCTGCCAGACATCGTAGATTGCGGCGAAGAAGAGCAGGGCTTCGTCATCGGCCGTTATCCTCCACCGCGTCTTCCTGCGGGTCTCGCCGGTCCATTCATACCAGCCATCCACAGGCAGGGTGCAGGTCAGCGTTCCCTCGTATGCGGTTTTCTCGAACACTGTCTCCGAGCGCGCGTTGATGATGGTTTTGAGAACCGGCCGCCCGCGCGCATCGACCCGGCCGACGGGAACGATACCCCACCGCATCTCCACCAGCTGCATTTCCTGCGCCTTGTGCAGGACAGGAACCATGTTGCCTGGCTCGATATCAAGCTGCGGCCCCGGTTCTTCCAGAGCGAGGTCGGCGTCAAAAATGGCCGCGATCTCGGCCAGTGGTCTGGACAGAAAGACACGCCCCGGCATGGCCTATTCCCCCGGCGGCAGACCACCGGTCGCCGCAGTGACCTTTGCCGCTGTCCGAACCACATGCCGACCCATCTCAGCCGCTTTCTCGTGGGTGACGCGCACGCTGGGACCCGATATCGAGATCCCGGCAATCGCCTCGCCAAAGGCGTTGAACACAGGCGAGGCAATGCAACGCATCCCCATGGTCCGTTCCTCGTCGTCAATGGCATATCCCCGGCGACGACACCGCGCAAGATCAGCACGCAGAGCGTCGGGATCAACAATGGTGTTGGGCGTGACCGCCTCCAAACCCCGGTCCAGCAGGAGGTTGAGCTTGTCGGCTGCATAATGCGCCATCATCGCCTTTCCGATCCCTGACATATGCATAGGCGTGCGGGTCCCGGGGCGAAAGAATGCCCGTATGGGTTCATGCGTCTCGACCTGCGCGATGAAAAGGACATGATCCTTGTCTTCAATCGCGAGATTGGCGGTCTCACCGGTGGTCTGCATCAGGGTCTGCATCTGTCCCCGGCTCTGTTCCAGCAGCGATGTACGCCGCACAAAGGAACTGCCGATGCGAAAGGCGCCCACCCCGATATACCAGAGCTGTTCGGCCTCATCGAAATCCACCATATCATGGGTCTGGAGCGTCGTCAGAACGCGGTAGGCGGTTGCAGGAGACTGTGCTGCCCCTTCTGCCACATCCTTCAGCGCCAGTCCGTTGGAGATCGACAACAGCCGGAGAATCAACATCGCCCGATCAAGCGACTGAATGGTGCTGCTCTGGCCCGGTTTGTTGAAGCCCCGTGGCCGCCCCCGCCTTGGTTTTTCGGTCATTGCAGCACCCTCTCGAGGCCAAAGTGAACACCCGACACTCATTGTGAAATATTTTTTCAAAATATGGAAGGCGGAATTTTCATTCATAATCAAGATATTGTGTCGCAAGCATCAATAATGAAAATATTTTTCAAAAAAATTGCTCCCGAATGTCCACCCCCGTAAAACAAAGGTCAAGCGCGTCAGCATCGGCGTCAATCGTGGGAGGATAGAATGATCAATCAGAACCCCGTCTTCATCCCGGGTCCGACGAACATTCCCGAAAGGCTGCGCCGTGCATTCGATGTGCCAACCATGGATCATCGCTCCGATGTCTTTGTGGACATGTTTCTGCCGCTGATCTCGCGCGTGAAGGCGGTTCTCAAGACCTCGACAGGTCAGGTCGTCATGTTTCCGGGCAGCGGCACCGGTGGCTGGGAAGCGGCCGTCACCAACACCCTTTCGCCCGGCGACAGAGTTCTGGCCGCCCGCCACGGTATGTTCTCGCAGAAATGGATCGATCTCTGTCAGCGCCACAAGCTGGACGTAGAGATCATCGAGACGCCCTGGGGCGAAGGCGTGCCGGTCCCCAAGATGCGCGCCGCACTGGAAGCCGATACCACCCATTCGATCAAGGCAGTTCTGGTCACCCACAACGAGACCGCAACCGGTGTCCGAAGCGATGTTGCGGGCATCCGGCAAGCGCTGAATGACACAGGTCATCCTGCTCTTCTCCTGGTTGATGGGGTCAGCTCCATCGCGTCGATGGATTTTCGCATGGATGAGTGGGGGGTGGATATCGCGGTCACCGGATCGCAAAAGGGTTTCATGCTGCCAACCGGGCTGGCGATTGTCGGCATCTCGCAAAAGGCCATGGAAGCCACTCAAAAGGCCACCTGCCCGCGCTACTACTTCGACTTCGAGATGATGCTGGAGGCCAACAGCACCGGCGGATATCCCTACACGCCTGCGCTGAATGCCCTTTGCGGGCTCTCCGCAAGCCTCGACATGATCGAGGCCGAGGGACTCGAATGCGTCTTCTCCAGACATCACCGCATCGCCGAAGGCGTTCGCCGGGCCGTGGCGGCTTGGGGGATGGAGCTTTGTGCGCGGGATGCCAGCCTCTACTCCGACACCGTCAGCGCCATTCTGGTCCCCGACGGTTTCAATGCAAATGATGTCGTCACCCATGCCGCCGAGGTTTATGGTGTTCCGTTCGGCGCCGGGTTGGGGGACGTGGCTGGCAAGGTGTTCCGTATCGGCCATCTGGGCGCGATGACAGATGTGATGGCGCTGACGGGGATCGCAACCGCCGAGATGGTCATGGCTGATCTCGGCATTCCCTTCCCGCAGGGCGCAGGCGTGGTCGCCGCGACCGACTACTACCGCGAAACCAACGGTGTCTCCCTGAAGCTGGCTGCGGAGTGAGTCAGATGAACGACATGAGCGAGACCTTCTACATCCCGACATTCGATGATGTTCTGGAGGCGCATCAGCGTATCAAGCCGCATATCCACAGGACGCCGGTCCTGACATCGAGCTATTTCAACACGCTGACCGGGGCGGAACTGTTCTTCAAATGCGAGAACTTTCAGAAGGCCGGTGCCTTCAAAGTCCGCGGTGCCTCGAATGCGGTCTTTGGCCTGTCTGATGAGAAGGCAAAGCAGGGTGTCGCCTCGCACTCATCGGGCAATCACGCGCTCTCGCTCAGCTATGCGGCCGGCAGGCGCGGGATCAAGGCAACCGTGGTGATGCCCAGAACCGCGCCGGATGCCAAGAAGGATGCCGTGCGCGGTTACGGCGGCACGGTCATCGAATGCGAGCCTTCGACCGCCGCCCGCGAGGCCGCGCTTGAGGCACTGGTTGCCGAAACGGGCGCCGATTTCGTGCATCCCTACAATGATCACCGCGTGATTGCCGGTCAGGGAACCTGCTCGCTGGAACTGCACGAGGAGGTCGGTACTCTCGACGCCGTTGTCGCTCCGATTGGCGGCGGCGGCATGATCTCAGGCACCTGCCTGAGCATGTCGAACCTCTCGCCCCTAACCGAGGTGATTGCGGCAGAGCCGAAAAACGCCGACGATGTCTATCGCTCCTTTCACGCGGGAAAGATGATCGAGGATGATGCCCCGCAGACGATTGCCGATGGCCTCAAGGTCTCGCTGCGCCCGCGCACATGGCATTTCGTCTCCACCTATGTGAGCGATGTTCTGCTCGCGACCGAAGAAGAAATCATAGAGGCCATGTATCTCACCTGGCAGCGTATGAAGATCGTGATCGAGCCAAGCTGCGCCGTACCACTGGCCACGATCCTGAAAAACCGGGACCGCTTCGCCGGGAAACGCGTCGGCGTCATTCTGACCGGTGGCAATGTGGACCTGAAGAAACTGCCCTGGATGCAGGGCTGATCATTTGACCGGAGGATGAACTGATGAATGCTGTGACCAAATTCGAGGATCTGGAAGTCGGCTATGACATCCCCGCCGCCATCGGCATGGATGAGGCTGACATCCAGACCCCCTGCCTCGTTCTCGATCTTGACGCGCTGGAGCGCAACATCACCAAGATGGGCAACTTCGCCAAGCAGATGGGCGTGCGCCACCGGGTGCATGGCAAGATGCATAAATCCGTCGATGTCGCCAAGCTGCAGGAGCGGCTCGGCGGGTCCTGCGGCGTTTGCTGTCAGAAGGTGAGCGAGGCCGAAGTGTTCGCCCGCGGCGGCATCAGGGATGTTCTAGTCTCCAATCAGGTGACCGATCCGCAGAAAATCGACCGTCTGGCGCGCCTGCCGAAACTGGGGGCACGGACGATCTGCTGCGTCGATGATCTCGTCAATGTCACCGCCTTGTCGGCGGCGGCTAAACGACACGGAACCACAATCGAGTGCCTGGTCGAGATCGACTGCGGCGCTGGCCGCTGCGGTGTGAATTCGACGCCAGCGGTCATCGAGATCGCGAAGGCCATCGATGCTGCCAGCGGGCTGAAATTCGCAGGCATTCAGGCCTATCAGGGCGCGATGCAGCATCTCGACAGCTACGATGAGCGCAAGGCGAAGATAGACATCGCGGTCGCTATGGTCAGAGATGCTGTCGACGCCCTGAAGGCCGATGGTCTGGATTGCGATATCGTAGGTGGCGGCGGCACCGGTTCGTACTATTTCGAAGGCAATTCAGGCGTCTATAACGAGCTTCAATGCGGATCCTACGCATTCATGGACGCTGATTACGGCCGCATTCTCGACAAGGATGGCAAGCGCATAGATCAGGGTGAATGGGAGAATGCACTCTTCATTCTGACAACGGTCATGAGCCACACCAAGGCCGACAAGGCGATCTGCGATGCTGGCCTGAAGGCGCAATCGGTTGACTCCGGGCTGCCGGT
This sequence comes from uncultured Paracoccaceae bacterium, assembly GCA_947493745.1. Classification (GTDB taxonomy): domain Bacteria; phylum Pseudomonadota; class Alphaproteobacteria; order Rhodobacterales; family Rhodobacteraceae; genus CANLSM01. The sequence goes on from CANLSM010000004.1 coordinate 118,582, forward strand.
GATTTTCGGGCGCGAGGATGTGGCGTATGTCAAATGCTCCGATGAGCATGGTGTGATCGCGGATCCCGACGGCGTCTTGAAGGTGAATGACAAGCTGAAGCTGGTCCCGGGCCATTGCGATCCGACCTGCAACGTCCATGACTGGTATGTTGGTGTCAGGGGCGGCAAGGTTGAAACGCTCTGGCCGGTCAGTGCGCGCGGCAAGGCGTTCTAGAGTCGGCCCAGTCGTCCTTCCTGTCTTCGTCGATCTGTCGGCGAAGACCATTTTTCCGAGGAACCGTTGCCCATGTTCATCGTCTCCGAAGAGACCGCCGCCAGTCTGATCACCGAGGAAGCCGCCTTTGAGGCAGTCGAGGCGGTCTTTGCCGCGATGGCCCGGGGCGACGCCTACAATTTTCCCGTTGTCCGCGAGGCAATCGGGCACGCGGATGCGCTTTACGGCTTCAAATCGGGGTTTGACAGGGCGGGACTGTCGCTGGGTCTGAAGTCGGGCGGATACTGGCCTGGCAACATGGAAAAGGGGCTGACAAACCACCAATCGGTCGTGATCCTCTTTGACCCTGACACTGGCCGCCCCAGAGCAATGGTCGGCGGCAACGCCCTGACAGCCTACCGGACGGCTGCTGCCTCTTCCGTTTCCATCAGGTATCTCGCCCGAAAGGACGCACGGGTGCTCGGCATGGTCGGCGCCGGCCACCAATCCGCTTTCCAGATGCGCGCAGCCGCCCGGCAGCGACAGTTCGAGAAAGTGGTTGGTTGGAACTATCATCCGGACATGCTGGGCCGACTGGAGGAAACAGCGCGTGAGCTTGGACTCCCTTTCGAGGCGGTTGACCGCGAAACGCTCTGCCGACAGGCCGATGTGATCATCACAATAACGTCCGCATTCGAGCCGCAACTGATGTCGGACTGGATCAGACCGGGCACGCATATCGCCTGCATGGGCACGGATACAAAGGGCAAGATGGAGGTCGAACCGGCCCTTCTTGGCCGAGCGACGGTTTTCACCGATGAGGTCGCCCAATCCGTCAGCATCGGCGAAGCGCAGCACGCCACCGGCATCGGGCTGATCACCGAGCGCGACATCACCGAGATCGGCAAGGTCATCAACGGCGATCACGCCGGAAGAGCCGCAAGTGACGAGATCACCCTGTTCGACGGAACGGGCGTCGGCCTTCAGGATCTCTGCGTGGCAAGCTCCATCGTCGATCTCGCAAATCAGGCGGGACACAGCACCGAAGTGGAGATCTGATCCCTTCGCCTGTCAAACCGGTATGCAGCCACCGCTGCGGTCTTGATATTTTACCCAACAAGAAGCAGGGGGCTTAACAGGCTTTCTTTTTGGCCCAAATATCCCCGCGCGGCGCGCGGTCTCCGCACGGCAACGTGCTCAAGGGAATGTGCCCGGCACGGGCACTCCACTGAACAGCCGGACAATTGATACCGTCACATTTGCAAAGTTGCCAAGCGGGCTTTCTCTTGGCAATCAGACGAGCAAGGGGGTGACGATGACAAAGATCGCGATCAACGGGTTCGGACGTATCGGGCGCAGCATTCTGCGCGCGATGGTGGAGCGCGATATCCGCGATCTGTCAGTCATGGCGGTGAATGATCTGGCGGGGATCGAGCGGCTGGCGCATCTGCTGGAATTCGATTCCGTGCATGGTCGTTTCCCGGGACGGATCGAGATTAGCGGAGATACGCTTGATATCGGATTTGGCCCGATCCATTTCACCTCCCATCCCGACCCGGCGTCGCTTGACTGGACCGCCATCGATCTGGCTCTGGAATGCACCGGTGCGATGAACAACAGGGCAGCTGCCGTGCGTCATCTGGACAATGGATCCGCCCGAATTCTCGTCTCCGGCCCGTGCGAGGAGGCCGACCGCACGCTGATTTTCGGGGTGAATCAGAACGATCTGCTGGCCACCGATCGCCTGATCTCGAACGCGTCCTGCACGACCAACTGTCTGGGACCGGTCGTAAAGGTGCTCGATGATGCTTTCGGCCTCGTTCAGGGCGACATGACCACGGTGCATTGCTATACAAATTCGCAACCACTCTCCGATCAGCCGCATGCAGATCCCTACCGGGGGCGGGCGGCTGCGCTTTCCATGATCCCGACAACGACCTCGGCGATCGGACTGCTCTGTCAGGCCATGCCCCAGATGGCAGGCAAGCTCACCGGATCGGCCATTCGGGTGCCGACCCCCAATGTCTCTTGCGTTGAACTGAAATTCACGGCCCTCAAACCGCTTTCGGTCGAGGCGGTAAACCGGGTCATGCGGGATGCTGCGGATGGCGCACTGAAGGACATCATCGAGGTCACGGACAAGCCTCTGGTTTCCACCGATCATAACCACTCGCCCTATTCTGCAATCTTTGCGGCAGAGCAGACCCGTGTTCTCCCCGGAGGCCTCGCCAGAATTCTGGCCTGGTATGACAATGAATGGGGGTTTGCCAACCGGATGATCGACATGGCCCGGCATCTCTCCGATGTACCAAGGGGATAGCTACCATACCCTCACGACAGGCGAGCAGATCGCGGTGCTCGCTCTGGGCGTTGTTCTTGCCGGCTTCTGTCTCTATGCCGTCTGGCGTTTTCCGGGTCGCTCCAGACCGGTTCGGGCGGGATGGGCGGTTCTCGTCTTCTGGGGCTTTGTATGGCTCAGCCCGCAGGTCTACTACACGCTCTATCTGACCTTCTTTGATGGATTGCCGCTCCAGACTGTCATCCAGTCGCCCCCGGCCCTGGGCGAAATCCTCGCTCTTCTCACCTTTCAGGACAAGGTAGCACTTGCGGAGCATGGCAAGGGAATACTGGGCGTGGCGCTGATCCTTATCTCCCTGATCTTTCCGCCAAAACCCGACGTCAAATCAAAGAGCAGTTGACGAAGCCCGGTCTCCCGCCGCAGGAATAGGCAAAGCGGACCTGACAAAACCTGGAGTTGACCGTGAAAAGACTGATCCTTGTGGCGGCCCTTGGACTGGGCGCATGCGACACAGAATACGCCATCCCCGAGGTCTCGACCGTGACCCCGATCACCGCTCAAAAGACCGAAGTGACCCGGTCCGCCAATGCAGGCGTTGCCGCGTTCCGGCGCGTGGCCTCAAGGGTCGAGCCGGTGGCCGAGGCCACATGTCGCGCGGAAAACTCGCAAGCCGCCGGCCGGTTCTGTGATTTCCGACTGGTCGTGGACAATCGTCCCAATCAGCCGCCCAACGCTTTCCAGTCCATCGGCAAGGACGGCCGCCCGGTGATCACGTTCAACATCGCCATGCTGCGCACAGCTCAGAACGATGATGAGCTTGCCTTCATTCTGGGTCATGAGGCGGGTCACCAGATCGCGCAACATATCAACAAGGCAAGCACGCAGGCGACACTCGGTGGCATCCTGCTGGGCGGGATCGTGGCCGCAGCAGGCGGATCGCAGACAGCCGTTCGGGATGCCGCCAATATCGGCGGCTCGGTCGGCGCGCGTGCCTACAGCCAGACATTCGAACTGGAAGCAGACGTGATCGGTACCTATATCGCTGACAGGGCGGGCTACAATGCACGGCGGGGCGCCCGGTCCTTTGCCAGGTTCTCGGGCGGCGGCGGGATCATGTCGACCCACCCGCCGTCGGGTCGGCGCCTGGCAACGGTCAACGCGACCGCGGACCGGATTGCGGCAGAGAAGGCGCGAGGCATCACGCCGCAACTGCCCAGACGACGCTGAGCGAATTCCGGCACCACGGCGCCTCGTCCGCGTTCATGGGCGGGGTTGAATAATTCGATCTCGTAAACAGTTCTGAACAAACAAGGGGTAACAGAGATATGGCACTTAGAATCAACGACACGGCACCTGACTTCCAGGCCGACACAACAGACGGTCCGATCAGTTTTCACGACTGGATCGGCGACGGCTATGCAATCCTCTTCTCGCATCCCAAGGATTTCACGCCGGTCTGCACGACCGAGTTGGGCGTGATGGCCGGAATGGCGGGTGAGTTTGCCAAGCGCAACACCAAGATCCTCGGCATCTCGGTTGATCCGGTGGAGGATCATCATCGCTGGAAATCCGATATCCAGAGCTATTCCGGCAATGCGGTCGAATATCCAATGATCGGCGACCCCGAGATGAAGGTGGCCAAGCTCTATGACATGCTGCCGGCGGAGGCCTCGGGCGAACCCGGCAACCGGACGGCCGCGGACAACGCCACCGTACGCTCGGTCTTCATCATCGGCCCCGACAAGAAAGTGAAGATGTCGATGACCTACCCGATGACCACGGGTCGGAATTTCGACGAGTTGCTGCGGACCATCGACTCGATCCAGATGACGGCAAACCACAAGGTCGCGACGCCCGCAAACTGGAAACAGGGCGAGGATGTGATCATCACGCCTGCGGTCTCTGACGACGAGGCGACCGAAAAATTCGGAAGTTTCGACAAAGTTCTGCCCTACTTGCGGAAGACCAAGCAGCCGGGCTGATTTCACTCAACGGAGGCGACGCCATGGACAGACGGTTTTTCATTTGCGCCGGGGCGGCATCCGCCCTGGCAACCATGGCGTCGGGATCCGAGGATCTGCGCGGGGCAATCCTGCAATATGGCAATGCCGCGCGCCAGCAGGCTGGCCTCGCACCACTGCCGGTCGCACCTGAACTGGCGAATGTCGCGCAATCCTATGCGGCACTTATGGCGAGCACAGGTCAGTTCAGTCACACGGTTGGCGGCACGGACGTCTCGGGCCGGGTCAGATCGGGCGGTTTCCGGGCGCGATATGCATCGGAAAACATCATGGGAATGACCGGCAACGGATCGGCCACCTCCATCGCCAACACGGTGATAACCCGCTGGCTGAACTCTGGCGGCCATCGCAAGAACCTCATGACCCGCAAGGCGCGCGCGACAGGGGTCGGTGTTGCTCAGGACAGCAGTGGCGTGTTCTTTATCTGCCAGGTTTTCGCGGGCTAGCGCCGATGTCCAAAAAGCTGGACCAGTCGGGCCCGCACAGTGAAATGCGGCACCTGATCGACCGTCGATGGGGCCTGCTCGACCTCTCGCAGTACCCTTGAGATCAGCCACAGGCTGATGGCGGCAAAGATCAGCGCGCCCGCCGCCTGTCCGATCAGCACTCCCGGCGCTCCGAACAGATAGGCCCCGAGGATCACCGGCGGCACGGTGCCCAGCGTGTTGCGCCCCCAGTTCACCCATGTCGAGTAGAACGGGTGACCAAGATTGTTGAAGCCCGCATTACCGACAAAGAGAATGCCGGTGAAAAACCAGCTGAGCGCCAGTGGTCCGCAGAACAGAAACACCAGATCACGGCTCAGTCCCTCAGCACTGAAAAGGTCCGCAATAGGTGCGCGCAGCACGAAAAGAACCGCCGAGGCGAAGAGCACGTATATCGCCGTGAAGATCAGCCCCTCGCGAACGGTCTGTCTGACGCGGTCGATCCGGGACGCTCCGAAATTCTGGCCGATGATCGGACCTATAGCCCCTGACAGCGCGAATATCAGCGCGAAGGCGACCGGGGTCAGACGTCCGATGATCGCGGCTCCCGCGACGGCCTCCTCCCCGAAGGCCGCCATGGAGCGGGTCACATAGGCGGCACCGAAGGGTGTTGCCAGGTTGGTCAGAAGGGCCGGAAAGGCGATCTGCCAGACAGGCGGCACATCGTTGATGACCTCGGTGGCCTTCAGCGGACTGAGGCCCCGATGCACCCGGATCAGCGGCCAGATTGCAACGGCTGCAATCGTGATCCGCGCGAGAACGGATGCAATGGCCGCCCCCTGCAGCTCCAATCCCATCCCGAAGATCAGGATCGGATCGAGAACCGCATTCACAAGCCCGCCTGCCAGGGTGGACCACATGGCGCGTTTCGCGTCGCCATGGGCGCGCAGAACCGCGCCTGCCGCCATGGCCAGCATCAGGATCGGCATAGACGGGATGATGATCGAAAGATAGGAGACGCTGAGGTCCAGCGTCACACCGGACGCCCCCATCAGCCGCGCAAGCGGTACGATGTTCAGCCAGACGAGAATGGCCACCGCCACGGCGAGCAGGAACCCAAGGAACATGGCATGGGTGGCGGCTTCGCGGGCCCGCTCGGCATCGCCAGCACCAAGTGCCCGGGCAACGATTGCGCCCGCTGCGATGGCCATGGCGATGCTGACGGAAGTGGTCAGAAACAGGATCGAGCCGGCATAACCGATGGCTGCTGCCAGTTCCTCCTTGCCGAGCATGGAGATGAAGATCATGTCCACCAGATCGACGATGAAAACCGCCATCAGCCCCAGCGAGGACGTGGCCGACATCACGACGACATGGCGCAGCGGGCTTCCCGTCAGGAATTTTGCCTGCTCCGCCACCGAACCGCTCAGAGTTTGGGGCGTCTGAGAAATGGCATCAGGCGGCCCATGTCAGGCCCTTGCGACTGTCCGGTCAGTGCCTTTCGCAGTGGCATGAAAAGACCCCGTCCCTTGCGCCCGGTCGCCTCCTTCACGGCCCCCGTCCAGGTGGACCAACTTGTGGCGTCCCAGGGGGCCTCGGGCAACAATGTCATCGCTTCAGCCACGAAATCGCGATCCTCGTCCTCAATTACAGGCGTGGCACCATCACGGATCAGCGCCCACCAACTGGCGATATCGCGGCGAGTCTCGACATTCTCTCGAATGGTGTCCCAGAACTGAGTGGCCTGATCCTGTGGCACCCCGGCCTCGGTCAGGTCCATTGCGACGTCGTCCACCGGGAGGCCATGCAGGTATTTTGCCGTCAACGGCCCGAGATCGTCACGATCGAACTTCGTCGGTGCGGCCCCGAAACGGCCCGGATCGAAGCCCTCGATCACCTCATCCATGGAACCGTGCAACTCTACCGGGTCGGAAGAGCCGAGCCGTGCCATCAGTGAGACCACCGCCATCGGCTCCACTCCTTCCGCGCGCAGGTCGCGCAATGACAGTGTGCCGAGCCGCTTCGACAGCCCCTCGCCCTGGGGACCCGTCAGCAGGGAATGGTGCGCGAAATCCGGAGCCTGCCCGCCAAGCGCCGCAATGATCTGGATCTGGGTCGCGGTATTGGTCACATGATCCGAGCCGCGCACGACATGGGTCACCCCCATCTCGACATCATCGACCACGGAGGCCAGCGTGTAGAGCATCTGCCCATCGCCCCGGATCAGGACCGGGTCCGAGACGCTGGCCGCATCAATCGACAGGTCCCCGAGGATACCGTCAGTCCAGGTGATCCGCTCGTGATCGAGCAGGAAGCGCCAGTGACCGCTGCGCTCAGTCTTCAGCGCCGCCCGCTCGTCTTCCGACAGTTTCAGCGCCGAGCGATCGTAGACCGGCGGCTTGCCCATGTTCAGCTGCTTCTTGCGCTTGAGGTCCAACTCCACCGGCGTCTCGAAGGCCTCGTAAAGCCGTGAGGCATCACGCAGTTTATCCGCCGCCGCCTCATAGCGATCAAGCCGAGCGGACTGCGTCTCCTCGCGATCCCAGGTCAGACCGAGCCATGTCAGGTCCTCCCGGATGGCATCGACATATTCGGGCCGGGAACGTTCGGGATCCGTGTCATCGATGCGCAGGATGAAGGTCCCACCGGCCTTCCGGGCGATCAGGTAGTTGAACAGCGCGGTGCGCAGATTGCCGATATGCAGATACCCGGTGGGGGACGGGGCAAAGCGTGTGGTGGTCATGAAAGCTCTCGATCACGGGAAAGGCCAGGTCATCCCCGCACTATCACGCGGCCATGAGAGAGGCAAAGGTCCGATCCGTCATCCCTGCCCGGGCTGCAATCAGCGGAAATCCGCTCATCTCTATCAGCTCCGGTCCCGCCAGCGGTTCACGATCGGGTAGCGTCGGTCCAGCCAGAACGCCTTGTGGCTGAGCCGCGTGCCGGGTGCCGACTGGAACCGCTTGTATTCCGATATGTAGATCAGATGCTCGACCCGCCTGACCGTATCGCGATCAAGGCCTGCCACAACGCAATCCTCCACCGATGCATCGTCCTCGATCAGCATCTCAAGGATGCCGTCCAGTACGACGTAGGGCGGCAGACTGTCCTCGTCCTTCTGATCCGCGCGAAGCTCGGCGGTCGGCGGCTTGTCGATGATGTTTGGAGAGATCACCTCTCCCTCGGGGCCCATCATCCAGGATCGGTGATTGGCGTTGCGCCAGCGGCAGGTCTCGAAAACCTGCATCTTGTAGAGATCCTTGATCGGATTGTAGCCGCCCGCCATATCGCCATAGATCGTCGCATACCCGACGGCCACTTCCGACTTGTTGCCGGTGGTCAGCAGCATCTCACCGAACTTGTTGCTGAGCGCCATCAGAAGCAGGCCGCGCAGGCGGGACTGGATGTTCTCTTCCGTAACATCCGCTTCAAGACCCTCGAAGAGAGGGTGCAGCGTATCTGTCACCGCCGCGCGGGCTTGCGTAATGGGAACGGTGTCGAGACGACATCCCAGCGCCGTTGCGACCGCCCTTGCGTCTGCAAGCGACGCGTCCGAGGTGAACTCGGACGGCAGCATCACGCAGCGCACGTTTTCGGGCCCAAGCGCATCGGCAGCAATCGTTGCGACAATCGCGCTGTCGATGCCGCCGGACAGCCCCAACAGCACCTTGGCGAACCCGGTCTTGCGCATGTAGTCCCTCAGCGCCGTCACAGTGATATGATAGTCCATCTCGACGCCTAGCCGCGTTCCGGCCTTGGGACCATCGAGCGCGCGCCATCCGTCCGCGTCGCGCTCAAAATCGACATGCACCACAGTTTCCTCAAGCAGATCAAGCTGCATCGCGAGGTGACCACCGCGGTTGAGCGCAAAGGACCGGCCATCAAAGACCTGATCGTCCTGTCCGCCCACAAGGTTGAGGTAGACCAGCGGCACATCGTTTTCGATCACGCGTGCCACCATGTTGTTCATCCGCTCGGCAAGCTTGCCGCGATAATAGGGTGAGCCATTGGGAACAAAGAGAATTTCAGCGCCCGATTCGACCATTGTCTCGGCCACGTCCGGGTGCCACGCATCCTCGCAGATCGGCACTCCAAGCCGCACGCCATTGATCGAGAACGGACCCGAGACCGGACCGGACGTGAAGTATCGGTGCTCGTCAAAGACATTCGTGTTGGGCAGATGGTGCTTAAGCGTTCGGGCGGAAACTTTTCCGTCCTTCAGAATGAAATACGCGTTGTGAAGTGTTGTGCCCTCGAAAGCCGGCGCACCGATGCCGAGTGCAGGTCCATCCGCTGTGCGTTCTGCGAGCAAAGTCAACTGGGCTGCCACATCAGCGACAAATTGCGGTTTGCTCACGAGATCCTGCGCCTGATAGCCGGTCAGGAACATCTCGGGCAGGCCCACGAAATCGGCACCAGCGGATATACCCTGCCGCCAGACATCAAGGGCGATATCAGCATTGGCCGCGAGATCCCCGAGCGTGGGATTCATCTGACCCAGTGTCATTCGAAAACGCTCGCTCATCAGGCTATCTCCGGGGCATTCGTGTTCGCTCAAGCCGGTATATCGCGCCCGCCCGCCGGAGCAAGGCAATAACCCTGCTGCGCTTTCAACACAGATGCCACTTTTCCCACAGACTTGCCTTGAGATCGTCACAATGCCATAGAAAAAGCGTTGCGACCGACAAGACGACTCCCTACGATCTGTCGGGAAATTTCGCCGGGCTGTGGCAACTGTGGGAGACCCACGGTGGACATCATCAGAACGGCACCAGAAATGAAGACCTGCACGACCACTAAACCGAGGATTTGCGTTTTGTTTAAGACACTCATGGCAGCGACCGCGACGATCGCCCTTTTGGCTGGAGCTGGTGCGGCTCAAGAGTCGTCGGTTCAGACCAAGCAGTACGATACCGGCGGGGTCTATACCGGAGAATTCAAGGACGGAAAGCAGCACGGACAGGGCAAGTACACCCTGCCCAATGGCTACGAGTACGAAGGCCAATGGATCGAGGGCCGGATCGAGGGGCAGGGCAAGGCGAAGTTTCCCAACGGCTCGGTCTACACGGGCGCTTTCGTCAACGGAAAGCCGGAAGGTACGGGCTCTATCGTCTTTGCCGATGGCGGCACCTACGAGGGTGAATGGGTCAACGGCAAGATCGGCGGCACCGGTCTGGCGGTCTACGCCAATGGCGTGAAGTATGAGGGTGAGTTCCTGAACGCCGTCCATAACGGCACGGGCACCATGACCAGCCCCAATGGCTATGTGTATGAAGGCACCTGGGACAACGGTGTCAAACATGGCTCCGGGAAGATCACCTATCCGGACGGAGCGGTCTACGAGGGCGAGATCAAGGAAGGTGTACGCGCAGGTGTCGGCACGCTGAAAATGCCCGATGGGCTGAACTATTCCGGCGAGTGGAGCAACGGCCAGATCAATGGTCAGGGTATCCTGATCCAGGCCAATGGCGACCGCTATGAAGGAACGCTCGTGAACGGTCAGCGGCAAGGTGAGGGTACGGCGACCTACGCCTCCGGTGACGTTTATGTGGGGACGTTCGAGGCCGATCAGCGCTCGGGTCGGGGTGTGTTCACCGGCACTGACGGATACCGTTATGAGGGTTCATGGGTCGAGGGCCGTATCGAGGGTGAGGGCAAGGTCCAGTACCCCGATGGCTCGGTCTATGAAGGGGCCTTCAAGAACGATGTGGCCGACGGCCAGGGCAAGATCACCTATGCAGACGGCTCGTCCTATGAGGGTGAGTGGGTCAATGGCGTGATCGAAGGCAAGGGCATTGCGCGCTACGAGAACGGCCTCGTCTATGAGGGTGAGTTCAAGAATGCCCGCAACCACGGTATCGGGACGATGACCTATCAGGACGGCTTCAGCTATACCGGCGAATGGAAGGACGGCCTGCGCAATGGTCAGGGCGTCGCGACCTATGCCGATGGTACGGTCTATGAAGGCGGCTTCATCGGCGGCCAGCGCGAAGGCGAAGGCACCATTCGCATGCAGGACGGGTTCGAATACACCGGACTTTGGAAAGCGGGCGAGATCGATGGTCAGGGCACAGCGCTCTACCCGAACGGCGACCGCTACGAGGGCTTTTTCACCAAGGGACAGCGTCAGGGACGCGGCAAGATGGTCTACGCCTCGGGTGAAGAGTATGACGGGTTCTGGGCCAATGGCCAGCAGGCCTCCGAAGAGGAAGCCGCTGCGGCTGCGTCCAACAACTAAGAGATTACCGCCTCCGGCGGTGATATTTGGACCAAGAAGACTGCGGGCCGTGATCGCCTAGATGTTTTCGGAACTGTCCAGCTTGTTGAGAATAGAGGCCGCGCTTTTCAGTGCGGCCTTTTTCTTGGCATCACCCATTCTTTCCCAACTGCGATACATCTGCCCCAGTCTCGGGTTTCCCTCGAGGCTGGTACGATTGCGGATCAGGAAGTCCCAGTAGAGCGGATTGAAGGGGCAGGCATCGTCGCCCGATTTCTGTTTCACATCGTAGCGGCAGGTCTTGCAGTAGTCCGACATCCTGTCGATATAGGCGCCTGAGGCAGCATAGGGCTTGGAGCCGAGAAGCCCGCCATCGGCAAACTGGCTCATCCCGATCACGTTTGGCACCTCGACCCATTCAAACGCATCCGCATAGACCGCGAGATACCATTCATGCACCTGATGAGGATCAATGCCCGCGATCAGCGCGAAGGTGCCGGTGACCATGAGGCGCTGGATATGATGTGCGTAGGCGTCCTCAAGGGTCTGCGAGACTGCCTCCGAAACGCAGGTCATGTCGGTCTGACCATCCCAGTAGAAACCGGGCAGATCGCGTGTCGCCTTGAGGGCGTTGCGCTTCGCGTAATCGGGACCCTGATGATCATAGATCCGGCGGACATACTCGCGCCAGCCGATGATCTGGCGGATGAAGCCTTCGACCGCGTTCAGGGGCGCGTGACCGGATCTGTAGGCGTCCTCTGCCCGTCTGCAGACAGCAAGCGGGTCAAGCAGCCCGACATTGATGTAGAGTGACAGGACGGAATGGTAGAGGAAGCGCTCGCCTTTCAGCATGGCATCCTGATAGTCGCCAAACTGCGGCAAAGCGGCCTCGACGAAGTGATCGAGTGCGGCCTCAGCGCCCTGTCTTGTGGTTGCGAACCAGAAGGGCTCCAGATCACCGGGGTGATCATCGAATTCCTGCGCCACGAGGTCCAGCACCTCTCTGGTCACCGGATCAGGCTTGGTCTGGTGCGGCTTGGGCATGAACAGGTCGGACTTGCCGGGCTTGCGGTTCTCGTGATCGAAGTTCCATTTGCCGCCCTCGGGCTGGTCGCCATCCATGAGGAGGCCGGTCTTGCGGCGCATCTCGCGATAAAAATACTCCATCCGAAACGCCTTGCGCCCCTCGGCCCAATTGTCGAATTCCTCCCTGGTGGATACGAACCGGTCGTCCGGCAGGATGGTTACCGGGATTGGGCAGTCTTCCAGTTCCGAGCGCAGGCGCCACTCGCCGCATTCGGTTGTCAGCACCTCTGTCGCATCGGTTTCGGATGCCAGACGCAGGAGCTCACCGACAATCGAAGGGCCGGTTTCGGGGTAGCGTCCGTAGCGTACCGTCCAGCCGGCGTCCTCCAGCTCGGTCGCAAAGTGCCGCATTGCGGCGAAGATGAAGGCGATTTTCCTCTTGTGATGTTTGACGTAAGTCGCCTCGTCCGCCACCTCCGCCATCACGACCACATCGCAGGACCGATCGGCGGCGCGCAAGGCCGAAAGGTCGGTCGAAAGCTGATCGCCGAGGACAAGAACGAGACGGGTCACCACATGATCTCCTGCATGGCATAGTCAAAGAACCCGCCCGAGTGCTCAGGCTGGAGGCGCGCGATGACGGCGAGCAGATTTTGCGCCGCTTCTTCAGGCGCGACCGACTTGTGACGCCCGAGATATCTTTGCGTGAGTGGCGTGGCGACCGTGCCGGGGTGCAGTGCTGCGACAACGCTCTGCCTGTTGTGGCGGCGCATCTCGATGGATGCCGTGCGAAGGATCTGGTTCAGCGCAGCCTTGGCCGCCCGATAGCTGTACCAGCCGCCCAGATGATTGTCGCCAATGGACCCGACCCGCGCGGAAAGAGAGACAAAAACCGTCGGTCCGTCCGACGCCATGAGAGGTGCAAAATGCTTGAGAAGCAGGGCCGGACCGGTCGCATTGAGGGCGAACTGGCGTGCAAAGGCCTCCGGGTCGACTTCACTCAGCGACTTCTCGGGACCGCGACCGTCGATTTCCAACGCGCCGGTTGCATCGATGATCCGCACAAAAGGGCCTGTCAGGCGCGCCGCTGCCGCCTTGATGCTGGTCTCGTCGGTGATGTCCAAGCCGTCAGCAGACCGGCTGAGCGTGACAAGCCGCCCAGGTTCAAGCGCTTTGGAAAGTGCCGCACCGATCCCGCCGGACGCCCCGATCAGAAGTGTGTCTTTTGCCATGTACGCCTAGATGGAACGACCGTCGCATTTGTCCATGCGCACTTGGCGAAAATCCTTGTACGCCGGTCGGTTCAGAGATGCCGGTACATGACATGCGCATCCACCAGCCCCAGAGACGCATGATCGAAGGCCTCCGGCAGTGTGCCGATGATCTCGAACCCATGGCGCTGCCAGAGCCGCACGGCGCCCTCATTGCTGGCAGCGACCAGATTGTACTGCATCGAGCGGAACCCAAGCGCACGGGCCTGATCGAGCGAGTGGACACACAGGGCCGAGGCGATGCCGCGCCCCCTGGCGGCCTCGCCCACCACGTAGCCGCAATTGCACACATGCGCTCCGCGGGACGGCTGGTTGGCCTTGATGTAGTAGGTACCGAGCAAGGTATCGCCGTCCATCGCAACAAAGCTCGCCCTGGGCGCGTCGATCCAGACCATACGTGCCTCAGCCTCGGAGATGTCGGTGGCGAACGCATAGGTCTCCCCGGCGCGGAACACCGGCTTCAGGATCGCCCAGACCTCAGGCCAGTGGGCATCTTCAAAGGGGATGATCTCCGTCATTGGCGCGGCGTGTAGCCGCCGCCCGACGGCGTGTGGAGGCAGAAGACATCGCCCGCTTTCAACTCGCGCTTGTCGGACGACGCCATCGTGTCGGTTGAACCATCGGCGCGCTCCACCCAGCAAGCTCCGGTCTCGCCGGGTCCACCGGCCTCCAGTCCCGGTGGCGGGACCACCCGATGCCCGGAGAGAACAGAAACCGTCATGTCCTCCAGGAACCGCAGCCGGCGCTCTGTGCCATCGCCCCCGCGATACGTCCCCTGCCCGCCCGAGCCGTGCCGAATTGCGAACTTCTCCAGCATCACCGGAAAGCGCCATTCCAGAACTTCGGGATCGGTGAGGCGCGAATTGGTCATATGGGTGTGCACACCGCCGGTGCCCGGATGGCCCGAGCCATCCGCCAGACGCCCCGCACCGGAGCCGCCGCAGACCGTCTCGTAATACTGGTAGGTCGCATTGCCCCAGGTGATGTTGTTCATCGTCGATTGCGCCGCCGCCTGTACGCCCAGTGCCTGCAAGAGGCAGGAGGTGACGGCCTGACTGACCTCCACATTCCCGGCAATCACAGCGGCGGGATATTCTGGCGACAGCATCGTGCGGCGCGGCAGGATCACGTCGAGCGGCTTCATCACCCCTTCGTTCATCGGAATGTTGTCGGCCACCAGCAAACGGAAGACGTAAAGGACGGCGGCCCGCGTCACGGGCTCCGGCGCGTTGTAGTTCGTCGCCCGCTCTTCACTGGTGCCGGTGAAGTCGATCACAGCCGACCGCTCTGCCCGGTCAACGGTGATCTTCACCCGGATCTCGGGGCTGTTGCCGTCGATATCGGGATCCATCGGATAGACGAATTCCGCATCGCTCAGCCCGTCGATGGCCCGGCGCACACATTCCTCGGCATTGTCCTGCACATGGCCCATATAAGCCTGCACCACATCAAGGCCGAAATGCGTGACCATCTTGCGCAACTCCTGCGCGCCCTTCTCGCAGGACGCCACCTGCGCCCGCAGATCGGCCATGTTGATGTCGGGCGCGCGCACCGGATATTCGGCCGCAAGCAGTCTCTCGCGGGTTTCGACCTCGCGCAAACGGCCCTGATCCACCAGCTTCCAGTTGTCGAGATAGACGCCCTCCTCATGGATCGTGCGACTGTCGGGCGGCATGGAACCGGGCGTCAGCCCGCCCACATCCGTGTGGTGCCCGCGCGAGGACGTGTAGAACAGCACCTGCTCGCCCGCGTCATCCCAGACCGGTGTGACGACGGTGATATCGGGCAGATGCGTGCCGCCATTGTAGGGCGCGTTCAGCACATAGACATCGCCCGGTTTCATGTCCGGGTTCTGCGCAATCACCGTCTTTACGCTGGCCCCCATGGAGCCCAGATGCACCGGCATATGCGGGGCATTGGCGATCAGATCGCCTTCCGCATCAAAAACCGCGCAGGAGAAATCGAGCCGTTCCTTGATCGTCACGCTGGCGGCCGTGTTTTCCAGCACCGCGCCCATCTGCTCCGCAATGGACATGTAGAGATTGTTGAAGACCTCCAGCATCACCGGATCGGCCTTGGTGCCGATAGCCTGGTCCCGGTTCAGCGCCTCGACCCTGGTCAGTTCGACATGGTCGTATTCGGTGATCCGTGCCTGCCAGCCCGGCGGGATCAGGATGGAGGTGTGTTCCTCGACAAGAACCGACGGGCCGGTCAGCTTCGCGCCGGGGCTCAGCGCTGCGCGACGCACGAACCGGGTATCGCACCACGCGCCCTCCATGAAAACGGGTGCTTCCAGAACCGGCTCGGCCGCATCCGCGCCTGCTTCGAGTGCATGCCGTATCTCGGAAAGATCAGCGGCCTGACCGATGGCCTCGACACTCACCGCCTCGATCACCAGATCCGCATCACCGGGATCGAAGCCGAAGCGCGACCGGTGCGCGACAGCAAAAGCCTCCCGCATCTCAGCCGCGGTCTCGAAGACAATCGGGAGCGCGGTATCAGTGCCGGCAACCTTCAGATGCGCCAGCGGTTCCAGCCGGATTTGCGCCTCGGCAACCCCTTGCGCCTCGACCGCACCCAGAGCCTCGGAGCCGAGCCGGTCAAGCAGCGATGCCGCTTCCATCCGCGATGTGTCATCAAGCACCGCCTCGACCGCCTGCTGGCGTCCGGCACGGATATCGGCAAGGCCCATGCCATAGGCCGACAGAAGCGAGGCCTTGGGATGGATCAGACAGGTGGTCATGCCCAGCGTATCGGCAATGGCGCAGGCATGCTGCGCCCCGGCCCCGCCAAAGACCGTCAGACAGTATTCGGTGACATCATAGCCGCGCTGGACCGAAATGGTCTTGATCGCATTGGCCATGTTCTCGACCGCGATGCGCAGGAAGCCCTCGGCGACCGCCTCGGGTGATTGTCCGATCTTGGCGGCGATTGTGCTGAACGCGTCCCTTGTGGCCTCGATATCCAGCGGCTGGTCCGCATTGGGGCCAAAGATCGCGGGAAAGAATTCGGGCCGCAATCTGCCGGTCAGCACATTCGCATCGGTCACCGCAAGCGGGCCACCGCGCCCATAGCAGGCCGGTCCGGGATTGGCACCCGCACTTTCCGGCCCGACACGCATCCGCGTTCCGTCAAAGCTCAGAAGCGAGCCGCCACCAGCGGCAACGGTATGAATGTTCATCATTGGCGCGGTGATCCGCACTCCGGCCACCTGCGCATTCATCACGCGCTCGAAATTACCGGCAAAATGGCAGACATCCGTCGAGGTCCCGCCCATATCAAAGCCGATGATCCGGTCCTGACCGGCAATCTGGGAGGTGCGCACGGCCCCCACGACACCACCCGCTGGCCCCGAGAGGATCGCATCCTTGCCCTGAAACACCCGTGCATCGGTCAGACCACCGCTCGACTGCATGAACATCAGCTTGCCCGACGGGTCGGCGTCAAACGCGCTGGCAACCCGGTCCACATACGCGCGCAGGATGGGCGTCAGATAGGCGTCCACGACCGTGGTGTCACCGCGACTGACCATCTTCATCAGAGGCGAGACCTCATGGCTGACGGAGACCTGCGTGAAGCCGATCTCGCGCGCGATCCGTGCAGCCGCTTTCTCATGCGCGATATGGCGATAGCCGTGTATGAAGTTGATCGCGACAGCCCGCAGCCCGGTGTCGAGCGCGACACGCAGATCATGCACCAGCGCGGCCTCATCCAGAGGCACCTCAACCGTGCCGTCGCTGCGCACCCGCTCGTCAGCCTCGATGACCGAGGCATAAAGCATCTCGGGCAGCACGATGTGGCGCTCGAAAAGCTTCGGGCGATGCTGATAGGCGAGCCGCAGATGTTCGGCAAACCCGCGTGTGGTGACAAGCACCAATGGCGCGCCCTTGCGCTCAAGCAGAGCATTGGTCGCAACCGTGGTACCCATCTTGACGGCGCCGACCTTCGTCAGCGGAATGGGCGCATCGGCCGCAAGTCCCAGAAAGTCGCGCATGCCCTGAAGGGCCGCGTCTTCGTATTGCTCGGGATTTTCCGACAGGAGCTTGCGGGTCAGAAGCGCACCATCCGGTGTTCGGGCCACGATATCGGTGAACGTGCCGCCACGGTCGACCCAGAAATCCCACACGCTCATATTGTCCCTCCCGAACACGTCCTGACTTGATATGCGCAGCCGAAGCGGGTTTCAATCGTTGTGAAGGGGACGGGTGAGATGACGATTTTCCGGGATGCAGGCGAGCGTGATGTCACCCCGATCCTGACCCTTTGGAACACCGTCATCACCGAAACGACCATCACCTTCACGTCGAAACCCAAAACCGTTGAAGACATAGCCCGGATGATCGATACCCGCAGGGTCCGTATCGCCTGTGATCCGGGCTTTGCGGGCTTCGCTACCTTCGGCCCCTTCCGAGATGGCCCCGGTTATGCGCATGTGGCCGAGTTGACGCTTATGGTGGCAGAGGATCATCGCGGCACCGGTCTGGCGAAGGGGATGCTGAACGATCTTGAGGCTCAGGCAAAGGCTGACGGTATCGACATCCTGATTGCCGGGATCTCATCTTCAAACACCCGTGCTGACCGGTTCTTTGCCCGCGCGGGATATGAATTGAGCGGTCGCCTGCCGAAGGTCGGGCGCAAGGCCGGTCAGAGCCTCAATCTGATCATCCGGCAGAAGCCGCTCGCTTCCTGACAAAATCAGTCAAAACCGGCCAATCCTCCCTTTCACCCGTCCCGCCAAGCCCTTAAACTGGATCCCATGTCGCTTTGGTCCCGTATTGCTGATGCTCTTGCGGCCCTCACAGCAGGTGAGGGGCTGTCGGAGATATTTGCCAAACTGCGCACGCCACCCGAGCGCACCGTTGCCTTTGCGATTGCCGTCATCTCACTTGGTGCGAAGATGGCGAAGGCCGATGGGATGGTCACCCGCGATGAGGTGATGGCTTTCCGACAGGTCTTCCACATCGCCGCCGCAGACGAGGCGCAGGCCGCGCGCGTCTTCAACCTGGCGCGCCAGGATGTCGCCGGTTTCGACCTCTATGCCAAGCGCATCGGGGCCATGTTCGCGGATGATGAGGAAGTGCTGGAGAACCTGATGGAAGGGCTCTTTCACATCGCCATGGCGGATGGGCAATACCACACGCTTGAGAACGAGTTTCTCAAGATCGTGGCGGATGCGTTCAACATGTCCCAGAGCACCTTCCGCACTCTGCGCGCCCGTCACGTGCCCGATTGCGCGCAGGATCCCTACACGGTTCTCGGGATCGAGCCGGGGACGGATATCGATGAGATCCGCACCCACTGGCGCAGGCTTGTGCGCGACAGCCATCCCGATCACCTCATCGCCAAGGGCGTGCCCGAAGAGGCCATCAAGCTCGCCACCAAACGGCTGAGCGCAATCAACGATGCCTGGGAAGAGATCCAGATGAATATCCGCGAACCGGTCAATTGATGCGGATTGCGACCTACAATGTCGAATGGTTCTCGGCGCTCTTCGATCAGACCGACACGCTGCTTCTCGATCATGAACCTTCGCGGCGTCGGAAGATCACCCGAACCGAACAGATCGAGGCCATAGCCGAGGTCTTTCGCAAGGTTGATGCGGATATCACCATGATCATCGAGGCCCCGAATTCGGGTCATGTGCAGTCCACCATCCGCGCGCTGGAGCGTTTCGCCACCCATTTCAGGCTGCGCCAACGACGCGCTGTTATCGGATTTGCGAACGGGACCGAGCAGGAGATTGCGGCCCTTTATGACCCGGACAGGCTTGAGGTCCGCCACGATCCAAGGGGCGCGCTGAACGACACCGGCTCCGACGATCCGGCGCCGCGCTTTGACGGCACGTTCAGGCTGGATGTGGATGTGGACGCGCAGCCTGATCTTCACCGCTTTTCCAAACCACCGCTGGAGCTTGAGGTCACGGCTGGCGGGAAAGCGCTGCGCCTGATCGGAGTGCACGCCAAGTCGAAAGCGCCCCATGGCGCGCGCAACGCCGATGAAGTGACGCAAATCTCGATTGCCAACCGCCGCAAGCAGCTTGCGCAATGCGTCTGGCTGCGCGGTCGGGTCGAGGAACATCTGACAGCCGACGAGCCGGTCATTGTGCTGGGCGATCTCAACGACGGGCCGGGACTGGACGCCTATGAGAAGCTTTTCGGGCGGTCCTCCATTGAAGTGGTGCTCGGCCCGGCCGATCCGCCCGGGCACCATCTGGTCGACCCCCATGCAAGCGCGCGGCTGAACCCACGGCAGGGGTGGTTCGTCTCCACCGCGAGGTTCTACAACCGCGAGTTCCGGTCTTACGTGAACGCGCTGCTGGACTATGTCATGCTGTCTCCGGATCTGGCCCGGTCAACGAACGCCAAATGGACCATCTGGCATCCGTTCGATCATCCCGCCTGCTTTGCCGATGAGAAGCTGAGCCGCGCGCTTTTGACCGCGTCGGATCATTTCCCGGTCAGTGTCGATCTCAACTGGCCAGCGTGATGAAAATCGCGCTCCGGTACACTATATTCCAGTCATGAGACATATAGCGCTTCTTCTGCTCATCCTCGCCGCAACGCCCCTTCGGGCCGAAAGCCTGCCGGATCTGGGACTGCCCGAGGGCTTGATCCCCGATGATCTGAAAAACCAGTTTCAGGAGCTTCTGGACAAGATACCACCAGAATTGCAATCTTTGGCGGACAAGCTTGATAACCTGTCCCTTTATGAGTTCCCCGAAACCCTTCCGAACGGCGATATCATCATCCGGCGCAAACACCCGCTTGAGATGACGCCCGGCCCCGATGAAACAATAGATATCTGAAACGGATCGCTTATGCTCTTTCTCCGCCCTGCCCATCCTCTCCCTGACGCACGTGATGCTGCGGGCGGCACCCCGCTCGGCGATCTGCCGGAATGGGATCTGAGTGATCTCTATGCGGCCGTGGACGGGCCGGAGATAACCCGCGATCTGGACTGGCTCGACGGTGAATGCGCGGCGTTCGCTGCCGATTATGAGGGCAAACTGGCGGACCTTGGTGGCGACGCCATGCTCACCTGCATCACCCGCTATGAACGGATCGAGCAGGTGATCGGGCGCATCATGTCATTTGCGGGATTGCGCTACTATCAGAACACCACCGACGCGGACCGGGCAAAGTTCTTCTCGGACATGCAGGGCCGGATTACGGATATGTCCACGCCGCTGGTGTTCTTCTCGCTTGAACTGAACCGGATCGAGGACGCCGTGTTGACGGCCATGCTCGACAGCAATGGCGATCTGGCCCTTTACAGGCCCTATCTCGACCGATTGCGGGCGATGAAACCCTATCAGCTCTCCGACGAGTTGGAGAAATTCCTCCATGATCAGTCGGTCGTGGGGGCTGCCGCATGGAACCGGCTCTTCGACGAGACCATGGCCGGTCTCAGTTTCGAGGTTGATGGCGAGACACTGCCCCTTGAAGCGACGCTCAATCTGCTAACTGATCAGGACAGGGCGCGGCGGGAGGCGGGTGCCAAGGCGCTCGCGGCGGTTTTCGTCGAGAAACTGCCTCTCTTTTCGCGGATCACCAACACGCTTGCCAAGGAGAAGGAAGTCGAGGACCGCTGGCGCAAGATGCCGACCCCGCAACTGTCCCGGCATCTGTCCAATGATGTAGAGCCGGAGGTCGTGGAAGCCCTGCGCAACGCGGTGGTGAACGCCTATCCCCGGCTTTCACATCGGTACTACGCCCTGAAGGCCAAGTGGCTCGGTCTCGAAAAACTCGAAATCTGGGACCGCAACGCGCCGCTTCCCAAGGATGATGAGAAGGTGATCGGCTGGGATGATGCCAGAACGACGGTTCTGGATGCCTATAACGCTTTTGACACCCGCATGGGTGATCTGGCCAAGCCATTTTTCGAGAATGGCTGGATAGACGCGCCGGTGAAGCCGGGCAAGGCGCCGGGCGCCTTCGCGCATCCCACGGTGACGGACGCGCACCCTTATGTGATGCTGAACTATCTGGGCAAGCAGCGCGATGTGATGACGCTCGCGCATGAGCTTGGCCATGGCGTGCATCAGGTGCTGGCGGCCGAACAGGGAGAGCTTCTGTCCTCGACCCCGCTGACACTGGCCGAGACGGCATCGGTCTTCGGCGAGATGCTGACCTTCCGCAAACTTCTGGATGCTGCCCCTGATCAAAAGGCGCGCAAGGAACTTCTGGCCGGCAAGGTCGAGGACATGATCAACACCGTCGTGCGCCAGATCGCCTTTTACGACTTTGAATGCCGCCTGCATGCGGCTCGGTCGGACGGGGAACTGACACCCGACCAGATCAATGCGATCTGGATGGAGGTGCAGCATGAAAGCCTCGGTCCGGTGTTCAACTACATGGACGGCTACGAGGCCTTCTGGACCTACATCCCGCACTTCATCCATTCGCCGTTTTATGTCTACGCCTATGCGTTCGGCGACGGATTGGTAAATGCTCTCTATGCGGTCTACGAGGAAGGCGATCCCAGCTTTCAGGAGAAGTATTTCGAGATGCTGCGTGCAGGTGGTTCAAAGCACCACAAGGAGCTTCTCGCGCCCTTCGGCCTTGATGCCTCGGACCCGGCTTTCTGGGACAAGGGCATCAATCTGATCTCGTCGATGATTGACGAATTGGAGACGATTGACGCCTGATTTGCGCCGCCTGGAAAGTTTTTTGCAAAATTCTCCAAGGGGTGACGTATCTTGCACGTCCAACCCGGGATTGAAGTTCAAAAAGAGGCTCCCATGATCTCCACTCTTCGCATGACAAGCGCCATTCTGCTGGTCACGACCGCCGGTTTTGCCGCTGACATCCCCGCAAGCAGCAGCATTGAGGGTGCCACGCTCTACCCCCAGGGTGCGACGCTGGTCCGCTCCGTCGATTTCTCTGCACCTGCCGGTTCCAACACCGTCATTATCGATGATCTGCCGCTGAATTTCGATGCATCCACGCTGAGGGTGCAGGGCGAAGGCGATGCGGCCTTCACGATTGTCTCCGTCGATCACCGGGTCAGCCGCCTGCCGCCGGTGCCTGCTGAGGAAAGTCCCGAATACCAGCGCATCGAGGCCGAGCTTGAAGCCCTTCAGGACCAGATGACCGATCTGGAGTTTGATGCGCGCGCCGTGACGGCCCGCCTTGAGGTCGCCAACACGCGGATGCGTTTCATCGAACAGCTCATCAAGCGCGAACCGCAGAAGATGGTCGATGATGCCGACGCCCAGCGGGCGGGGCCGGAGACATGGGCCGCCAGCATTTCGGTCCTTGCCGAGCAGATGCAGATCGCCTTGCAGGAAAAGACGGCAGCCGATCGCGACATGGTTGGCATTCGCGAACAGATGGAAGAGCTTTCCGAGGACATCGAGGAAAAGCAGGCCGAGCTTGATGCCACGCAGTTGCCGCAACGGCCCCGCTCCATTGCGTCGGTCGAGATCAATGGTGACGAGGCAGTGACCGGCACGTTGCTGGTCTCGTACCGCATCGCCGAGGCGGGATGGGAGCCGGTCTATGATCTGCGTCTTACCCAGGGCGAAGATGCAAGCCTGCAAATCGACCGCCATGCGCGCGTCTATCAGCGCACCGGCGAGGACTGGAGCGATGTTGCCCTGACGCTTTCGACCACCCGCCCTTCGGGCCGGATGCAGGCGCCTGATCTGCCGCCGCAACTGGCATCGCTTTTCGATCCGCAGATCTATGCGCGCGGAGCCGTTGTCAATCAGACAGCCCCCCGGCTGGAAAAAAGCGTTGCGGGGCTCAGCCAAACACAGGAGGCCTTCGCCGATCTGGAGGTGGAGGACCGGGCAGAGGCGGAATTTGCGCCTCCCCAGGTTCAGACCATCGGCCAGACCGTCGTCTTCAACCTGGGCGAGCGCGCGGATGTCGATGGCGACGGCACAGTGCGTCAGATGACCATCGACAAGGCCGAAGCTGACGTTGCCACGATAGCCCGCTCGACGCCTGAGTTCGACACAGGCGCCTATCTCTACGCCAATCTTGAGAATGTCTTTGCCGGACCGATTCTGCCGGGGCGGGCCTCTGCCTTCCGGGACGGGGCGTTCGTGGGCGAGATATTCATGCCGATGACAGCACCGGGCGCGGACGCCACCCTGCCCTTCGGGCGCATCGACGGGATCGAGATCACACGGATCGTGCTCGACAAGGAAGAGGGGGATTTCGGGATCATCGGCACGACCAACAGGCGGACCGAAAAGTTCGAGATCACAGCCCAAAGCGTGCTGCCCTTCGCGATCCCTCTGACGATCTATGACCGGATGCCGTTCTCGGAGGAGGAGGATCTGGAGATCGAGTTCACCGCCCAGCCGAAGCCCTCCGAGTCCGATTTCGAGGGCAAACGCGGCGTACAGGCCTGGACCCTCGACCTGAAGCCCGGCGGGAAACAGACAATCCGCTTCGCCTATGAGCTGCAATGGCCCGGCGACAAGCAGATGATCCTTCAGTGATCCATAAGGTGCGGGGCTTCGGCCCCGCCCTCTCACGGGGCCTGGGTGGCGTGCGCCATCAGGAGTGACGAATAGGCAAAAGGCAAATCAGGCACCATCGTCTGCAGGATGTCGAAATGGTCCTCGAACATCTCGTCAGGCGTGATCTCGGCAATCGGTACCCAGAGCGCCTGGGTCGCGTCGTCTCCACCCCGTACCTTCTCAAGTGTCTTGCGGTCTTCCAGCTCGAATGTGAAGGCCTCGGTGCGAACCCAGCCCCGTTCGGAGCGCTCGGGATGATCGAAGACCTGACGGTTGCGCAACCGTCCGCGCAGAGCGCCCTTGGGCATATCGAGCCTGCATTCCTCGTAAAGTTCGCGAATGGCGGCATCGAGCGCAGTCTCACCAGGTGACAGATGCCCGCCCGGCAGCGCCAGAAGCCCCTTGCCCGGCATCAGCCCACGACGCACCAGCAGCACATGACCCGACTGGATGACCACTGCATCGGCCGTGTTGATGGTGATCGGATAGCCCAGAGCCTCTTCACCCGCCTTGATCCGCTTCTGATAATCCCGCGTGAACTCCGCCTCCTCACGAACCTTGGCAAAGACATCAGGGTTCTGGGCAAGCCACGCACTGACCGTCTCATGGGGACCATGGCCAAAGGCCGCCCCGGGTTCCGGATCGTTCACATCGAGAAACAGCGCGCGGCGAAAATCGGTCGCGCTGACAACCACGTCCTCATGGGTGCGGACATCGGCCGACTGGAGATCCCACTCGGGAAACCATTTCAGATAGGCCGAACTTGCATCCTTGTCATAGCCCGTCAGCACCACCCGCGTCGCCATTGGCGAAAGCCCGGCATTGCGCAGATGCAGTCGAACCGCGGTGCGCACATTGGCCGCCCAGGCACGATCATTGTAGAGCGTATCGACCAGCGGCAAACAGGCCAGCGGCAGCTTGAGCCCGGCCGTTTCCACCGCCTTTTCGATGAACCCGACCCGCTCGCGAAAATGAAACGGGTTCTTCCAGCTGCGCGCCCGATAGGCACTGCCGACCAGCATCAAAAGCGAGTCCGCAAACGCGCTCGCATTCTCGACAACATCCAGATGGCCCGCATGAAAAGGCTGAAAACGACCAACGAAAACAGCAAGCGTGTGGCTGTCCTGTCCCATGGGTTTAGCGACCTCCGCCAAGAACCTGTACGACCAACAGGACCTCCCCGTCAGCCTGACAGAGACGTTATCACAGCAAGGCACGCGATCAAGGGAGCTCGGGAAATGAAGTGGGACAAAGGCCGGGACAAACGGGTGTCACCAACCCGACTCTCTGCAGAACCAAGCCGCCAGGATCCTTCGGTGCAACCAAACACAGATAGCTACCGGGTAAGATGGCAATCAGTGGCGTCAGAATGGCAGGCCCATAGATGCGTTCACACAGACATTCCCCTGCGATCAACTACACTTCGAGTAGCCGCATTCGCCACAGGTCATGCAGCCCTCGACCATGCGCAACGCAAATTGACCGCAGTTCGGGCAGGTGGGTTCCTTGGGTTTCTCGCCGACCCGGAGCGCATCGATCTGGGGATCCATCTTCAGGCCCATGCCTTCGGCTTCCAGAAATCCGATGGCGACCATGTGACGTTCGATAACGCCGCCGATTGCGGCCAGAATGGAGGGGATATACTTGCCCTCAACCCATGCGCCCCCCCGGGGATCGAAAACGGCCTTCAACTCCTCGACGACGAAACTCACATCGCCGCCGCGCCGGAAAACCGCCGAGATCATCCGGGTCAGGGCAACTGTCCAGGCGAAATGCTCCATATTCTTGGAGTTGATGAACACCTCGAAGGGGCGTCTGTGCCCGCCGATGATCACATCGTTGATGGTGATATAGATCGCGTGTTCGCTTTCGGGCCACTTGATCTTGTAGGTGTTGCCCTCAAGGGCTTCCGGCCGGTCCCAGGGCTGCGCAATGTAGACCACATCGGCTCCGGTCTCGGTCTCGGGTGCCTTGTCCTCGGTCTCGGCCACGCTCAGGACTGACCCCGTCACAGCATTGGGCCGATAGGTGGTGCAGCCCTTGCAGCCCTGGTCCCAGGCCGCCATGTAGACCTGCTGGAAATCTTCGAACGAGATGTCCGCGGGGCAGTTGATGGTCTTGGAAATACTGGAATCCACCCATGTCTGGGCCGCCGCCTGCATGCGGACATGGTCCAGAGGCGCAAGGGTCTGGGCGTTGACGAAGGTCTCGGGCAATTCAGCCTCACCGAATTGCGCGCGCCAAGCGGCCACCGCATAATCGATGACGTCCTCCTCGGTGCGCGACCCATCCTTCTGCAACACCTTTCGGGTATAGGCATAGGCAAAGACCGGCTCGATGCCCGAGGATACGTTTCCCGCATAAAGCGAAATCGTCCCGGTGGGCGCAATGGAGGTCAGGAGCGCGTTGCGGATGCCATGCTCGGCCACAGCAGCCCGGACTTCCTCATCCATTGCCTGCATGGTCTCGGATGCCAGAAACGCCTCCCGGTCAAAGAGCGGGAAGGCCCCCTTTTCGGCTGCAAGCTGCGCCGAGGCCAGATAAGCCGCGCGGGCGATTGCTTCCAACCAGTCGGAGGTCTGACGCGCGGCCTCCTCCGAGCCATAGCGCAGACCCACCATCACGAGCGCATCCGCAAGCCCCGTGACGCCAAGGCCGATGCGACGCTTCGCAAGAGCCTCGGCCTGTTGCGCTTCCAGAGGAAAGCGCGATGCATCAACGACGTTGTCCATCATCCGCACGGCCGTCCGGACGAGATCTGCCAACTCCTCGTCATCGAGTGCTGCAGCTTCCTGAAACGGGTCACGAACCAGCCTTGCCAGATTGATCGACCCCAGAAGACATGCCCCATAGGGTGGCAGAGGTTGCTCGCCGCACGGATTGGTCGCCGCAATCGTCTCGACATAGTTGAGGTTGTTTTTCTGGTTGATCCGGTCAATGAAGATCACCCCCGGCTCGGCATAATCGAATGTCGAGCGCATGATCAGATCCCAGAGTTCGCGCGCACGGACGGTGGTGTAGGTCTCACCCTCGAAGACCAGGTCCCACATGTCATCAGCCTTCGCCGCATCCATGAACGCATCGGTGACAAGGACCGAGAGATTGAACATCCTGAGCCGCGCCGGATCCTGCTTGGCGGTGATGAAATCGCGGATATCGGGGTGATCACAGCGCATCGTGGCCATCATGGCACCGCGACGCGCGCCCGCCGACATGATGGTCCGGCACATCGCATCCCAGACGTCCATGAAGGAAAGCGGCCCCGAAGCATCCGCTCCGACCCCATGTACGCTCGCGCCCTTGGGGCGGATGGTCGAGAAATCATATCCGATGCCACCGCCCTGCTGCATCGTCAGAGCCGCCTCTTTGAGCATCTCGAAGATACCGCCCATACTGTCGGGGATGGTTCCCATAACAAAGCAATTGAAAAGCGTCACCGATCGCTCGGTCCCGGCGCCTGCCAGAATGCGCCCTGCGGGCAGGAAGCGGAAATCCTCCAGGGCCCGGTAGAACGTGTCCTCCCATTGCGACGGGGTGTTCTCAACCGCAGCCAGAGCCCTGGCAACGCGGCGCCAGCTGTCCTCGACCGTCTCGTCAATCGGTGTGCCGTCAGCCTTCTTGAACCGGTATTTCATGTCCCAGATCGACTCGGAGATCGGCGCTGAAAACCTGCTCATGGAAAGACCCTCGGTGATGCTGTCGGAAGGGCTGCCAACATACGCATTTTGCGCACACCGGTCAATGAAAGCGGCCGTCATGAGCCTCACATCGGGCGGGGCGCAAGACCCACAGGTGCCCGGACACGACGTCCGGCCCGACAAACGCCTTGTCAGTTGGGCGTTCCGCCCGCGCCGCCAATCAGAGCCACAGGATTTAGAGGCAGGGTTTCATGCGGACACCTGATCCTGTAGTTTGAGAGCTCCAGAGATCAGGGAATCACGGAATGGCCAGCGGGCTCAATCTCATCAAACTGTCCGTCGGGACCGAGGATGTCTCGGGGCTGCTTGAATGGCAGAAAACTGTGGCGCCCCGCAATCAGGCAGCTGGTTTCGGATCGATCGTGACCCACACGACGAGGATGTGGCCCAGGCGCGAGAAGGAGCTGCTGGATGGCGGCTCGATCTATTGGGTGATCAAGGGGGTTGTCCTCTGCCGTCAGCGCATTCTTGATTTGCAGGAACGTCGTGGAGCAGACGGTATACGGCGCTGCGCGATCGTACTCGACCCGCAGATGCAGCGGACCTATCCCCAGCCGCGCCGGGCCTTTCAGGGCTGGCGATATCTTGAACAGGCCGACGCGCCAGATGATCTGGGTCCCGCACAGGCAGGCGAGGCCGAACTGCCGCTCCCGCTGCAAACAGCGCTGGCGGAGATCGGCGTTCTCTGAGATGTGATCATCCGCTGTCCCCGTTCGCTTTTGACTGGTGGCCGATGTGATGTACCTTTGAGGCGCTGGCCGATATGCGCCAGTGTCATCAAAGGTACAGAAATCATGGAACGCAAAACGGCTAAGGATTTCGACCAACGTCTGCTTGAACTCTATGACGGCTATGTGCACGGCAAGCTTTCCAAACGCGGCTTCCTAGAAGGTGCGGCACAATTCGCGGTCGGCGGCGTCTCGGCTGCTGCCCTTCTGGAGGCGCTGAAGCCCGATTATGCGCTTGCCCAGCAAGTCTCGCCCGACGACCCGGAAATCGAAACGGAAGTGATCGATTACCCTTCCCCGAATGGTCATGGCACCGTGAAAGGCCTGATGGCCAAGCCCGCCAAGGCAGGCCCGTTCGGCGCGGTTCTGGTTGTGCATGAGAACCGGGGGCTGAACCCCTATATTGAGGATGTTGTCCGGCGGGTCGCGAAGGCCGGCTATCTTGCCCTCGGCCCCGATGGACTGACGCCGTTGGGCGGCTATCCGGGCACCGATGAGGAAGGGCGCGAGATGCAGCGCCAGCTTGATGGCGCCAAACTCATGAACGACTTCTTCGCCGGGTTTGAGCATCTGGTGGGCCATTCGGACAGCACCGGCAAGGTCGGCGCGGTCGGTTTCTGCTATGGCGGAGGCGTTTGCAATGCGCTCGCTGTGGCCTATCCGGACATGGCCTGCTCGGTGCCGTTCTACGGTCGTCAGGCCGCGGCCGAGGACGTGCCCGACATTCAGGCACCCCTGATGCTGCAATATGCCGGTCTCGATGAGCGGATCAATGCGGGTTGGCCGGAATACGAGGCCGCGTTGAAAGCAAATGGCAAGACCTATGAGGCGCATATCTATGCGGATGTGAACCATGGTTTTCACAACGATACGACGCCACGCTATGATGAGGCCGCCGCAAACCTCGCCTGGGATCGGACACTGGGTTGGTTTGGGACCTATCTCAGCTAGGCATCAGAGGCCGCTGAGGTCGAGGTTCAGCTTCGTCGCCAGGGTCTGCAAGGCCGGTCGAACGGCATCCCAATCCGCATCCCGGGCAGCAAAAAGCGTTGCCTGGGATTTCAGGATGGGACCGTCACCGAGCACCTTGAGGTGATTGGCCTCCAGCGTCGCACCGCTTGTGGTGATGTCCGCAATCGCCTCGGCAGTGAGGTTCTTGATCGTCCCTTCCGTCGCACCCTGGCTGTCGACGATCCGGTAATCGGCCACCGCGTGCTTCTGAAAGAACGCGCGCACCAGCTTGTGGTACTTGGTGGCGACACGTAAGCGGTGGCCATGGGTGGCGCGAAAGGTGGCCGCGACCGCATCGAGATCGTCCATGCAGTCCACGTCGATCCAGAATTTCGGCACCGCAACGATGAGATCGGCGAAACCGAAACCCAGTTCGGCAAGCGCCAATACCTGCCGGTCAGGGTCGGGCAGCTTCTCGCGCACCATATCCAGCCCGGTCACCCCGAGGTGGATACGTCCCGCGCCAAGTTCGCGTGGAATTTCTCCGGCAGACAGCAGCACGAGTTCGACACCATCGACCCCTTCCACCGCTCCGGCATATTCGCGGCCGTCATCGCTGCGCCTCAGCACGATCCCGCGATCCGAGAACCACCGGAACGTATCGGCCTGAAGACGGCCCTTGGATGGAACACCGAGTTTCAGCATCACGTGGCCCTCAACGCCAGAAGGGCTTCGGGGCGGATGATTGCGCCCACGGCCGGAACCGCATCGGCTCCACCAAGAACACGGGTCAGCGCATCATAGCGGCCGCCTGTTGCAATGACCGGAAGGTCATCGCGTCCGGGAGCATAGAAGCCAAAGACAAACCCGTCATAGTATTCAAGCGATGTCCGGCCATAGGAGCCCTCAAAAGGCAGTTTGGCGGTTGCGATCCTGCGGGCCTCCATGGTTTCCATGCGGCGCTCCAGCTGATCGGCAGCGGGCACCAGTCCCGGCTCGCCGAGCGAGCGGACAAATGCCAGCGCGTCTGGCATCGAGCCTTTGAGGGTTAGTATCGCACTGATCAGATCGGTTTCGCCTGTGGTAAGCGCCGGGGTTTCAGCCTCCTCGGAGAGCTGCGCAATACGCCCGAGCACCTCTGCCCGCCCGCGCAACCCCACCTGACGTCCGCCCTTTGCCAGCAGCTTCTCAGCTTCCCCACGCCGATAGGCATCCAGCAAGGCTTTCATGTCGGGGGCCGAAAACCGCGCGGTGTGGTCGGCCCCGAACCGGCTGAGCAGACGCTGAAACCGGGCTGGCCGCCAGACATGGCGCCGGAGGGCTGCCTTGCGCGTCTCCGATGTGCCAAGCGCATCGATGGCTGCGAGCACCAGACCGACATCTCCGGTCGCAACCGACAGACCGCTGCCGTCGAGTACCTGCGATATCAGCCCAAAGACCTCGGCATCGACGCGGGCCGGGTCCTCGCGATCGAAGATCTCAAACCCGACCTGCAGATATTCAGCCGCCCGCCTGCCCGCACCGGCCTGCTTGCGCCAGACCGGGCCGGCATAGGCATAGCGGGCCGGTTCCAGACCCAGCGCCAGATGCCGCTCAACGATCGGGACCGTGAAATCGGGCCGCAGGACCTGTTCCCCCAGATCATCGGATGTCATATAGGCGCGGGCGCGGATAGCCTCGCCGTAAAGATCGAGCAGCGTCTCGGCCTTCAGAAGGCTCGCCGGTTCGACGACCTGCGCTCCGGCATCGCGGAATTGCGCAAGGATGCCCGCCACCTCGGACTGCAACGCCTCAAGCCCCGCGCCGGATCGGGCATCGTCAAGATAGGCGCGTTCGATCATGCGTTGCGCGCCCGATCAATCATCTTGCGGACCTCGGCCACCAGGTCGGCACGGTCAATCTCCAGCTGTGCCGGTTGGGCCGCCCATTCCTCATGGGTCGTCATGTCGGCGGCGAGCCTTTTACCAAGCGCGAGATCCTTGATCTGCACCTTTCCCGCAGCCCTTTCATCCGCCCCCTCGATGACCGCAACAGGGCTGTCTCGCCTATCGGCATACTTGAGCTGATTGCCGAAATTCTTCGGGTTTCCGAGATAGACCTCGGCCCGGATCCCGGCCCCGCGCAACTCACCGACCATGGCCTGATAATCCGCCATTCGGTCACGATCCATGACGGTCACGACCACCGGACCGGGGGCCTCGCTCTGCAACCGGCCCTTCTCACGCAGTGCTGCCAGCAGCCGGTCCACGCCGATGGAGATCCCCGTGGCCGGAACCGCCTGGCCCGTGAACCGCTTGACTAGATCATCATAGCGCCCGCCACCCGCCACCGAGCCGAACTGTCGCTTGCGGCCTTTCTCATCGAAAATCTCGAAGGTGAGTTCCGCCTCGTAAACCGGCCCGGTGTAGTATGCGAGACCGCGAACAATCGAGGGGTCGATAAGCGCCTGTTCCTGGCCGTAACCCTGCGCATTCAGCAACTCACCGATCTGCTCCAGTTCCGAGACACCATCAAGGCCGATTGTGGAAGCGCCAACAAGCTCACGCAGTCGCGCACAAGTGGCTGCCGCTGTCTCACGCCTGGCGGAGACGAACCCCAGCACAATCTCGGCCTGCTCGGCGCTCAGCCCCGCACCTTCGGTGAAATCGCCGCTTTCATCCTTGCGCCCTTCACCAAGCAGTGCGGCCACGCCCTTTTCACCCAGCCTGTCCAGCTTGTCGATTGCGCGCAGCACGATGCCCCGCCGGTCTGCTTGGTCCTCGGGCGCATCCGCATTCCAAAGACCGACCACTTCCATCACGCCGTTCAGAACCTTGCGGTTGTTGATGCGGATCACATAGTCGCCACGCTCGATCCCGACAGCTTCCAGCGCATCGGCGAGCATCGCGCAGATCTCGGCATCGGCGGCCATGCTGGCCGTGCCGACCGTGTCCGCATCGCATTGATAGAACTGGCGAAACCGCCCCGGTCCGGGCTTCTCATTGCGCCAGACCGGACCGACGGCAAAGCGCCTGTAGGGCGATGGAAGATCATTTCGGTACTGCGCATAGACCCGCGCCAGAGGTGCGGTGAGGTCGTAGCGAAGCGCCATCCACCCCTCGTCCTCGTCCTGCCAGGCAAACACCCCATCATTGGGCCGGTCCACATCGGGCAGGAATTTCCCCAAAGCCTCGACCGTCTCGACCGCCGAGGTTTCCAGTGGGTCGAAGCCATAGCGGTGATAGACGTCCGTGATGCCCTTGAGCATCTGCGTCCGCTCGCTCACATCCGCGCCGAAATAGTCGCGAAATCCCCGCGGCTGAATGGCCTTGGGACGCGCAACCTTCTGTTTCTTGCCACTCGCCATCGCGTGTGCCCCTTCCCACTGGTCTGGCGCTCTCCTAAACGAGCCATCCAGCCGGAGCAAGTCATGGGCTGCGGCCAGTCTTCGCCCGGAGCCATCCTCTCGCCATTTTTTGTTGATTTCTGCGGCTCGAAACAGCAGGAAACTCGAAGAATGCGCGAGGCGGGGGAGACGACATGACAGGCTGGACTGGAACGCGATGCGCAGTAGGCGCTCTTCTCGTTATGACACTTGTGCTGAGCGCCTGCGGGCGCGGTGACAAGTCCGATGATGAGGCCGTCAGCCGCGCCGGAATAGGTCAGTTTACGAACGCCGATTTCGAGTGCCTGCGCGAGGCGATCTATTTCGAGGCGCTGCCACAAAGTGCGAAGGGTCAGCGCGCTGTCGCGGATGTCATCCTGAACCGCGCTGATGATCCGCGCTTTCCCGATACGATCTGTGGCGTGATAGCCGAGGGTCAGGATCGCGGGCGCTGCCAGTTCTCCTATCGCTGCGATGGCCGCGCCGAGAATTTCCCAGACGTGATCAAGTTTGACAGCTCAAGCCGTGCCGCCCGCGAGGCGCTGCAGAACCCCGATGCGGACATAACCAACGGTGCACTCTACTTTCACACCACGGGCATGAACCCCGGCTGGTTTGCCTCACTTGATCGGACGGGAGAGTTCGGCGGGCACTATTTCTATACTGCGCGCGGTCACTGACCGAGGCCGGTATAGCCCCCTCTGTGATAGATAAGTGGCGGTTTCTGCGTGCTCTCGAACCGCAGAACCTCGCCCACGATGATCAGATGATCGCCGCCGTCATAGCCCGCCGCGTGCAGACATTCGAAACGCGCCGCACAGTCGGACAAAAGCGGCACGCCGCCTTCGCCGCTCTCGTAGTCAAGCTCGTCGAACGCGAATCCTTCCTGCGCGAAGCGATTGGACAGATCCCTTTGCGACTGCGACAGGATGTGGACAGCAAAATGCGACGCCGCCTCAAAGGCCGGAAATCGCGCCGATTTGCGCGCTGGCGACCAGAGAACAAGTGGCGGGTCGAGCGAGACAGAGGCGAAACTGTTGGCTGTGATCCCGAGCGGACCATCAGGACACATCGTCGTCACGACTGTGACGCCGGTTGCAAAGCATCCCAGCGCCTGACGCAGGTCTTTCGTGTCAATCTGGGTACGCATCGCTCCGCCTCAACTCGCCTTTTCCCAATTAGGCGCTATGGACCTTCAAGGCAAACGATAGCTGACTTGTGGGCGCAGATTACCTGTCCTATTTGTCAGCTTATGAACTTGCCGATCCTCTATTCATTCCGTCGTTGCCCCTACGCCATGCGGGCAAGGCTTGCCATTGCGGAGGCCGGAGTGACGGTTGAACTGCGTGAAGTGGTGCTTCGTGACAAGCCGGCGGCCTTTCTTGAGGCCTCGCCGAAAGGAACAGTGCCTGTGCTGGTCGATGGTGAGCAGGTGCTTGAGGAAAGTCTCGACATCATGCTCTGGGCGTTGCGGCAGGCCGATCCACAGAACTGGCTCGCGGATGAGGCAGCATCGCTTGCGCTGATCGATCAGAACGACACCGTCTTTAAACCAGACCTGGACCGCACCAAGTATCCGAGCCGTTACCCAAACAATGATCCCATCCAGGCGCGGGAGCGGGCCTCGGGAGTGCTGATGGAATGGAACGCGCGTATAGCGGCCAACGGCTTTCTTCTGGGGTCGAGGCAACACCTGGCGGATGCGGCAATTGCTCCCTTCGTGCGCCAGTTTGCCCATATCGACCACGACTGGTTTGCCGCGCAAAACTGGCCGCATCTGGCGAAATGGCTAGAGCGTTTTCTGCAAAGCGCCTCTTTCCAGGGCATTATGTCGAAATTTACCCAATGGCATGAAGGTGATCCTGTCATTCCATTCCCGGAGGCTGCCTGATGTCTGACGAGCGTATGACCCGTTTGGAGGAGCAGATCGCACATCAGACCGCGCTGATCGACGATCTCAATGCCATCGTGACCTCTCAGGCCGATCAGATTGATCTGTTGACGAGGCGCGTTGCGATGCTGATGCAACGGGCGGCAGAGGCCGAACTGGCGTCCGACGGCACTGCGGCTCTGGCCGACCAGAAGCCACCGCACTACTGATGGAAGAGATCGTCGTCGTTCTGCATGGTTTGGGTCGTCGGGCGGGCTCGATGCGTCCGCTCTCAAGAAAGCTGGAGAAGGCGGGGTACGAGACCGTCCTCATCGATTATCCCTCGATGTCCGAGCCGATCGGAAAACTCGTCGACATGGTCTTTGCGCAGTTGCCCGAGGGAAAGTTGCATTTTGTCGGACATTCGCTTGGCGGCATTCTGGCCAAACGGCTGATGTTCCGTCTGCCGCCCGAGCGTCGTGGCCGGATCGTCCAGCTTTCTTCTCCCAATTTCGGCTCGGAACTGGCCGAGCGGATCAAGGTGCTGGAACCTCTGATGGGACCGACGCTGGAAGAACTGCACCCGCATGACGGCGAGGATGACACCGATCTCGACATTGGCGCGATTGCCGGAACGGCAGCACTTGCGCCCTACGGCCTCATCACCGGGATTGAGGGCGAGAACGACGGCAAGGTGTCGGTGGAAAGCGCCTGGGGCAACGCGCCCGAGGGCAAACGGGTAAAATTCCGCGTTGCCCATTCGACGATGATGATGAGTTCGGATGTGATCGACGCGACCCTGAAATTCCTCAAGGAGGGGCGCTTCTAGACGCCTTCGCCGAACTTCTCGGCGACCAGCCTGCGCAAGGCCTCGCCAAGCTCGGCAGCCTGATCCCCTTGAGTGGAGACATGGATCGATGTGCCCTTGCTCGCGGCCAGCATCAGAAGACCCATGATACTGTCGCCCGAGACACTCATGCCGTCGCGGCTCACCTTCGCCTCTGCTTCGTATTGCTCAACGGTTTCAACGAACTTCGCCGAGGCCCGCGCGTGCAGACCCTTCTCGTTGACTATCTCAAGGATAAGATCGGTTGTCGGCATCAGTTCGGTACGGCTTGGCCCCTGGGTGCGATATCATCGGCGCAATTGATATACTTGCGCCCCGCGCTCAAAGCACATTGTACCGAATCAGGCAAGGGCATGCCGCGGGTCTTGGCGAGCTTTATGAGCATCGGCAGGTTGGCCCCGTAGAGCACCTTGCGGTCCGAGCGTCCGCAGGCCGCCATTGCCAGATTTGATGGTGTGCCGCCGAACATATCCGTGACCACGATCACGCCATGACCGATATCCACCGCCTCCACAGCGGCCTGAATCTCTGCACTTTTCTGTGCCCGGTCATCCTCCGGACCGATGGTGACCGCACGCGTGCCGGGCTTCGGCCCAACAACATGTTCCATTGCGGCCAGATACTCATTGGCCAGCCCGCCATGGGCGACGATAACTATGCCTATCACGGCAACCCCGCTTGGTTCGGCCGATCTTCCCCGTGACGGCGCTCCAACTCCCGGTGGCGAATAGACACCTGCCACTCCTGCTCCGCAAGTCTTTTTGCTAGTGCTTCCGCGACGAAAACGGATCGGTGTTGCCCACCGGTACAACCCAGACCGATGCTGAAATAGGCCTTGCCTTCATCGCGATAGGCCGGAAGCAGCGGGAGGACGAAATCGACCAGCCTGTCAAAAAATGCTTCGAAGTGGCTGTCGTCCGTCACATAGGCCGCAACCTGCGGGTCCAGACCCGTCATCCCGCGCAGATCCGGCACCCAGTGCGGGTTGCGGAGGAATCGGCAGTCGACAACCATGTCGATGCCGCGTGGCGTACCGCGCTTGTAGGAAAAGGACTGGACCGACAGGGAAAGACCCGACCGGGTTTCCTTGGAAAACCACCGCGCCAGCTCGGCCCTCAGATCATGAGGAGAGAAATGCGTGGTGTCGACCAGCACATCGGCCCGCTCCTTCAGCCCCTCCAGCAGCGCGTGCTCCTTCTCGATCCCGCTGAGCAGCGTGCCATTCTCCGACAGAGGATGCCGACGACGGGTTTCGCTGTAACGCCGGATCAGGGTTTCGGTCCCGCAATCGATATAGACCAGCGTGAGATCGGTGTTTGGGTCGCCCGAGACCTCGTCTATCGTCGCCCAGAGCCGCTCGGTGGAGAAGTCGCGGGTGCGTGCGTCGACGCCGATGACAATGGGCCGCTCGGTCGGTGGACCGGAAAACAGGCGCGGCACCAGGCTGAGAGGCATGTTGTCAATCGCCTCGAAGCCGAAATCCTCAAGCGCATGGATGGCCGTTGAGCGCCCTGCCCCGGACGGGCCGGTGACGATCACCACCTCGGAAACCCGCAAGACGCTTTCCTGATCCAACTGCTTAGTCCCGTCCATTCAGATGACGTCCCCGCATCAGTTGCATGATTGCATATTCAAGATTTGGAACGTCACGGCCCGCAATCAATGGCACGTCGATCCCGCAAAGATCAATTTTCCGAGATGCCGGGATGCGTTCCTCGGGCGCGGCATCCAGGTCGATCACAAGGCCGATCCGGGTGCTTTCGACGGTCTTTGCGTGCAGGATGCCGACCATCCGAGCCTCGATCTGCCCCTGTATCTGCTCCGGACATGTGGCCTGGACGTTTCCGTTCTGCTCGTTGATCTTCACCTGATCATCGGCCACCAGACTGGCACCGAGGGCCAACAACCGCAGCGCCAGACCTGACTTGCCGCTTCCCGACTTGCCTGTGATTAGAACGCCGAAGCCCTCAAGATCGACGCAGCCGGCATGGATCAGCCGTGGCCCGTTCTCGTTCATGCCGGGATCTCGACCACGAACCTTGCCCCTTTGACGGCGCTGTCGGACCCTCCGGCGGCATCCCTGATGTTTTCGGCCCAGATCGAGCCGCCATGGGCGTCGACAATCTGTTTGGAAATCGCAAGACCGAGGCCCGAGTGATTGCCGAATTCCTGATCCGGGCGCTCGGAATAGAACCGGCTGAACACATCCGCCAGATTCTCGTCCGGGATACCCGGTCCGTTGTCTTCGACCAGCAGCCGCGCAAAACCCGGCCTCCATTCGGTGGTCACCGAAATGACATCCCCCTCGGAACTGAAGGAAATGGCATTCGTGATGAGGTTTACGATCACCTGCGCAAGCCGCCCTTCAAGCCCGCTCACGATCAGCTCTCCGTTGATGTTGGCGACCAGACCGGCACCCTTGTCGGCGGCATGCTCCTGATTGTACTCGATCAGGTTGGCGACAAGCTGGTTGAGGTCGAACTCCGCCATTTCGTCACGGACCAGTTCCGAATCCAGCCTCGATGCGTTCGAGATGTCTGTCACCAGTCGATCGAGCCGGTCCACATCGTTCTTGATCACACTCAACAGACGGATGCGGCTGTCCTCATCCTTGGCGTAGGGCATGGTCTCCACGGCGGAGCGCAGGGACGTCAGCGGGTTCTTGATCTCATGCGCCACATCGGCGGCAAAGACCTCATTTGCCTCGATCCTGTCATAGAGCGCCGTGGTCATCATCTGCATGGCGCCCGAAAGAAAACCGATCTCGTCAGGCCGTCCGGTCATGTCGGGGATGTGGATGCGTTCAGGGTTGACCTGTCGGCTGTCGCGGGTCCCACCGCGCTGTGCGGCCTCTGCCAGATCACGCAAGGGCCGGACAATCGTATTGGCCAGCACGAAACTCAGGATAATCGAACTCAGCATTGCGAGGGCGAAGACCTGAAGGATGTTCTCGCGCTCGCTGCGGATCACATTGTCGATGTCGCCCGCAACCGTCGACAGCGTCACGGCTCCGATCACCCGCTCGGTCGTCGTGATGATCGGAACGGCCACTGTCACAATCCGCTGACCGGCGGGATTGGTCGCGTTCGACTTGATCACCATGCCGCTGCTCAGGGCCTCTTTCGCGATCCGGTTTACATCAGCCATGATGAGCGGTCCGGTTTCGTCCCGCCCACGCTCGAAGACACGCGACAGGCGTTCCCAGATATCGCCCATGATGGATGTCAGCGCACTTTGACGTGGCGCGTCCACCGGCGTTGAGACGGGGCTTGTGCCCTCCGGTTGCTCGGACGAGGTCGTACCCAGAAACCGTCCATCGGCATCATAGACCCGCACCACGCCGCGAATGGCGGGGATCAGCGCCTGAACGGTTTCAATCGCAACCTGGCGGTCCGCACCGTCAAGAGCCTGCGAGCTCAGCGCATCCCTGATGGCAAAGGACAGGATGCGCGCCTCGTCTTCCATGGACCGCTCGCGCATCTCGCTGAGGCCGTCCTGCGACTGGTTGAGATAGAGGACACCGGCCACAAGCATGCCGAGCGCCACCAGATTGAAGGTGATAATCTTGCGCGACAGCGGCGAGCGCCTGCCAAAGCGCTTCTGCCAGTCAAGCATGTGTCCGGTCTTGCGTGGCCTGCCCGCCTCGTCATCCGACGACAGAGGGCCGACAATGATCCGGGGCGATCGGACCTGCTCCGCGGGGTCAGTCCGATCGGTCAAGAGTGGCCTCAGGCTTCAATATATTTGTAGCCGATCCCATAGAGTGTCTCGATCGAGGCAAACTCATCATCTGAAACCTTGAACTTCTTGCGTATGCGCTTGATGTGGCTGTCTATGGTCCTGTCATCAACATAGACCTGATCATCATAGGCCACATCCAGCAGTTGATCACGACTTTTTACGAAGCCCGGTCGTTGCGCGAGCGCCTGAAGGATCAGGAACTCTGTCACGGTCAGGGTGATCTGCTTGCCTTTCCATTCAACGGCGTGACGAAGCTGGTCCATCTTCAGGGACCCGCGCACCATGATGGTGTCCGAGTTTTCGGGCGTGTCACTCTCGCCGACACCGCCTTCGCGACGGCGCAGAATGGCACGGATACGCTCGATCAGAAGGCGCTGGGAAAACGGCTTGCGAACATAGTCGTCAGCCCCCATGCGCAGGCCGATCAACTCGTCGATCTCTTCATCCTTGGACGTCAGAAAAATCACCGGTAGATCGGTTTTCTGACGCAGTCGTCGCAAAAGCTCCATCCCGTCCATACGCGGCATCTTGATGTCGAGAACAGCCAGATCCGGAGGCGTCTTGCTGAACGCCGCCAGCGCGGCAACTCCGTCATTGAACGTCTGAACAGTATAGCCTTCCGCTTCCAGAAGCATCGAAACGGACGTCAGAATATTTCTGTCGTCATCTACAAGAGCGACCGTGGCAGCCATTTAGTCACCTCACCTGAACGAATTTTGTCTGAGTCTGTACTCTTAAGCTTACAGAAATCAACGGCATACTGGAAAAGTCGTCAAATTGCGTTGCCGATCCCCCAATCCGGTCACACAAAACCTTCAATAAATGTGCGAAACGGACTTTCAAATTCATCGAATCCGGAAATAGTTGGATGATAACGCTGTCATGCGTCAATCTCGCCCAGCCCTGCTCTGGCAACTGAAAAACTTCGTGTTAAACAAAAGACATGTCTGCTGCTGATCGGGATTCGGAACGATCCCGCCGGAACGGCCCTTCCGGTTATCAGGCACCAGATCGGGGAGAACTGTGGAACAGCCCTGATGAGCTGTCTCACCACCATGGCGGGAGCTTGAACGCTGATGATATCTGGCAAGGTCAATCCGGCGAAGACGCTGGATCAAACAGGGTTTCCGGGTGTTCGTGAGGTACATTACAACTTTCAAAAGCCTGCGTTGATGAGCGCAGCCATAGCGCGCAGCGAAGGCGAGATCGGCCAGGGCGGCACACTTCTGGTGGAGACCGGCAAACATACCGGACGCTCACCGAAGGACAAGTTCGTGGTTCAGGAACCATCGGTGATGGACCATATCTGGTGGGACAACAACGCCCCCATGAGCCCGGAGCATTTCGAGCAGCTTCATCAGGACATGCTGGCCCATATCGAAGGCGGCGAACTGTTCGTTCAGGATCTCTTCGGTGGCGCGGATCCCGATCATCGGCTCAACGTCAGGGTGATCACCGAGCTTGCCTGGCACTCGCTCTTCATCCGGCACATGCTGCGACGCCCCGAAATGGACGAGCTTGGCAGTTTCGATCCCGAGTTCACCATCCTCAACTGCCCCAGCTTCACCGCCGACCCGGATCGTCATGGATGCCGGTCGGAAACCGTCATTGCGATCTCGTTCGAGCGCAAGCTGATCCTGATCGGCGGCACGTCTTATGCGGGCGAGAACAAGAAATCCGTCTTCTCGGTGCTGAACTACCTTCTGCCCGAAAAAGGTGTGATGCCGATGCACTGCTCGGCCAATCATGGCGCGGGCGACGCCGACGACGTCGCGGTGTTCTTCGGGCTTTCCGGCACGGGAAAAACCACGTTGTCAGCCGATCCGAACCGCGTTCTGATCGGCGATGATGAGCACGGCTGGTCGGATACCGGCATCTTCAATTTCGAAGGTGGCTGCTATGCCAAGACCATTGACCTGAGCGCGGAGGCCGAGCCCGAGATCTATGCCACCACTGGCAAATTCGCGACCGTGATCGAGAACATGGTCTATGATCCGCACAGCAAGGCACTCGACTTTCAGGATGACAGTCTGACCGCGAACATGCGCTGCGCCTATCCGCTCGACTACATCTCAAACGCGTCTGAGACCGCGCGGGGCGGGATGCCCAGAAACATCATCATGCTGACCTGTGATGCGTTCGGCGTGCTGCCCCCGATTGCGCGGCTGACACCGGCGCAGGCCATGTATCACTTTCTTTCCGGCTTCACCTCCAAGGTGGCAGGCACGGAGAAAGGCGTGACGGAACCGCAGCCAACCTTCTCGACCTGTTTCGGTGCGCCTTTCATGCCCCGTCGGCCGGAGGAATACGGCGCTCTTCTGCGCGACAAGATCGCGGCACATGGGGTGACCTGCTGGCTGGTGAACACCGGCTGGACCGGCGGTGCCTATGGCACCGGCAATCGCATGCCGATCCGGGCCACCCGCGCCTTGCTGACAGCCGCACTTGACGGGTCTCTTGGTGCCACGCGGTTCCGCACCGATGCGAATTTCGGGTTTGACGTGCCGGTGGCCGTGGCGGGCGTCGATGACACCCTGCTCGACCCGCGCCAGACCTGGGCCGATCCCGTCGCCTACGACGCCCAGGCCACCAAGCTGGTTTCGATGTTCGCGGAGAATTTCGGCCAATACGCGTCCCATGTCAGTGATGACGTCCGCGCGGCGGCCGTTTCCGCCGCCTGATCCCACTGGAAGGTCGCCCCGGCATCCGCTATCAGACGGCACCAACCGTCTGACAGGATAGATCCGCATGCCCTTTGCCGTTGCCAGCGGCCACCCCCTGACATCAGAGACTGCCGCCGAGGTTCTGCGCGCGGGCGGCACCCCTGTTGACGCGGTCATTGCGGCGGGCTTCGTTGCAATGGTGGCCGAGCCGGTCCTCGCGGGGCTTCTGGGCGGCGGCTTTCTGCTGGTCGCCCCGCAGCGCGGCAAGGCCCGGATGCTGGATGCCTTTGTGCAGACGCCGGGTCGGCGGATCACCGGTTCGGGCATCGAAACCGTCGAGGCGGACTTCGGACCGGCAACACAGAGCTTTCACATCGGTGCCGGCACCATCGCCGCACCCACGCTCGTGCCCGGCCTCTTTGATGCGCACCAGACCTTCGGTCGTCTGCCGCTGCGCGAATTGCTGGAACCTGCGCTGAAGCTTGCCCGCGAGGGCCATGCTCTGACCCCGTTTCAGGCCCGCGTGCTGGAAATCGTGGCGCCGATCTTCGGTCACAGCCCTGAAAGCCGTGCTCTCTATTTCTCGGATGAGAAGCCCAGACCGGCAGGCGCGCAACTGACCAATGAGGCTTTCGCCGACGTTCTGGAGGTTCTGGGCCATGAGGGCGCGCGATTTGTCACCAGGGGAGAGATCGCACAAGCGCTCGTCAGGCTGGACGGGTGCCAGTTGTCGGAACGCGACATGGATGCCCGGCCAAGATGGCGCGATCCCCTGACAATGACCCGTGGCGATCATCGGATCGATCTCAATCCGGCCCCCAGCCTGGGTGGCGTGCAGATCGCGCTGGCGTTGAGCGCCCTTCCCACGCACCCTTCGCCGGTCGAAATCGCAAGGTCGTTTCTCGAAATTTCGCGCCTGCGCAAGAGCCTGCGTCTTGATGAGACACCGGCTGCGAGCCACAGATTGCTCGACCCGGATCTGGTCGAAAATCTCAGGACCGTGCTTGTCCATCATCGCAGCGCCATCCGCGGCACCACACATATCTCGGTCATTGACGGGGAGGGAAGCGGTGCAGCACTGACGCTCTCGAACGGAGAGGGATGCGGCCTCATCCTGCCGGGTACCGGCATCATGCCCAACAACATGCTGGGTGAGGAGGACCTGTTGCCAGATGGCCCGGAAAGCTTCACGCCTGCGACCCGTCTGGCCTCGATGATGTGTCCGATGAGCCTGCGGGACCGGAATGGCGGGCTGACCGTGCTGGGCTCGGGCGGCTCCAACCGTATCCGTTCCGCGCTGACGCAGGTGGTCCTGCATCTGCTTGACGAGGCCGCCCGGCTCGAAACCGCCATTGAGGCCCCCCGACTTCATGTCGAAGGCGAGGCCCTGGATTTCGAGGACACCGGCAATGAGGAACGGCGCATGAGCCTTCTCGACGCATGGCCCAAGGCAAAGCTCTGGGACAGCGCAAACATGTTCTTTGGCGGTGTCCACGCCGTTCGAAGGGATGCGAAGGGCGGTTTCGAGGCGGCAGGAGATACCCGGCGCGCGGGCCACGCGATACTCGGCTAGAGCACACCCCGGCGCAACAGGTTGAGCCCAGCCAGAATGAGAACGAAAAGCACCAGCTTGCGG
This sequence comes from uncultured Paracoccaceae bacterium, assembly GCA_947493745.1. Classification (GTDB taxonomy): domain Bacteria; phylum Pseudomonadota; class Alphaproteobacteria; order Rhodobacterales; family Rhodobacteraceae; genus CANLSM01. The sequence goes on from CANLSM010000004.1 coordinate 162,006, forward strand.
AACTCCGCCTGCGGCAGACGGTCCTGCAAGCGCTGGCCCAGCCACATCCCGGCAACAGCGGGCAGGATCAGCCAGGAGGAAAACGGAATGGTGACCGTGTTCAGCACGCCGGAATAGAGATGAGCGGCCGTCAACACGATGGACCCGATCAGAAAGGCGATCCCCTGAACCCGCACGATCTCGATCTTGGGCACATCACGGGCCAGCAGATACATCAGGATCGGCGGACCCCAGACCCCGGCGAGCCCGCCAAGAAAACCCGCGACAAGACCGACGACCCACTCGATCAGCCCTTCGTTTTCCTTGCGGTAGCGCGGTTTCCATCCGAGCAGCTGGACCAGGCCGAAGGCGCTGACCACGACCCCCAGAATACTGAAGATCGCGGCCTCCGGCAGCACGACGATGAGTTGCGCACAAAGCCCGATCAGAACAAAGAGGCTGAGGTTGATCCGCCAGTATTTCAGCAGGCTGCCAAGGGCCGCCACGATCCCGTTGCGAAGCGACTGCATCAGGTTGGTCACAAGTCCCGGCAGGATCAGGGCAGCGATGGCAACCTCCGCCGACATCAGCGAGCCGATGCCGCTCACCGAAATCATCGGCAATGCAAACCCGACCGCCCCCTTGGTGAAACCGGCAAAGAACATGACCGCGAAGGCGAGCCCGACGATCAGAGTTCCATATTCAGAGATGAGACTGGTCAAGAAAAGCCACGCCCGGAGTTGATCCGGTCGGTCTGCCATCACGGCGCGGATATATCAACGCTAATAAAATTATGAAATCAGCAATCCAGTGGAATTATTATTGCGCGAATATTGACGCGCCTGCCACGCCGCGTATATTTCGCATGTGCACAAAACGAATCCGCACTGCAACACGAACGATCCCTCCAAGGAGCCCGACATGACCATGGCCTCGCACAGTTTCGACCCGTCCGGACCGGTGTTGCCCGATCTGCTGAAATTGACCGCGTCGGCTCTCATCTCCGTCGAGGCCTTGCTTGACGAGGCAAAGGCTTCACTCTCCCAACAGGTCTCGATCGGAACCGGGATATCCGGCAAGGCGCTGGAGGCGGACCAGTTCGCCGCGCACGGGCTTGCATGGATGGCAACCTATGCTGAAAGCCTGCGCCAGATGCAGGGCTGGGCCGTGCGTCTGGACGCATCCGGCGCCTTCGGTGAGGTTGAAGCCCTCTTGCACCAGATTGCCTTCGGGGAATACCTGTCGCAACTCAAGGGCGGCATCCCTATGTCGCAGACCGAGATCATCCGTCCCCCGGATGTCGGGCTGACGCCGACGCAGACCGCCCGCTTCGAGACCGAGACGGTGGCCCACCTTCTGGCTGAGGGAAACACCGATCGCGCGCGCATGCGCCTCTGCGAACTGATGGTCGAGCGCAAGGGCTCCCCCACCTTCGGCGAAACAGGTCTGGACGATGAATACCGGATGATCCGCGACCAGTTCCGCCGGTTTGCGCAGGACCGCGTGATCCCGCACGCTCATGAATGGCACCTGCGCGACGCGTTGATCCCGATGAGCATCATCGACGAGATGGGCGAGCTTGGCGTCTTCGGACTGACCATTCCCGAAGAGTTTGGCGGCTTTGGCATGGGCAAGACCGCGATGTGCGTCGTCTCCGAGGAACTCAGTCGGGGCTATATCGGTGTCGGCTCGCTTGGCACCCGCTCCGAGATTGCCGCCGAACTGATCCTTTGCGGTGGCACGCAAGCGCAGAAGGCGCACTGGCTGCCGCGCATCGCCAGCGCCGAGATCCTGCCCACGGCGGTCTTCACAGAGCCCAACACAGGCTCCGATCTTGGCGCCCTGAAAACCCGCGCGGCGCGTGATGGCGACGACTGGGTGCTCAACGGAAACAAGACCTGGATCACCCATGGCGGGCGCACGGATGTCATGACCGTTCTTGCCCGCACCGATCCCGCGACGGACAACTATTCCGGTCTCTCGATGTTTCTGGCCTCCAAGACCCGTGGCACCGACGAAACCCCCTTCCCGGATTCAACCATTCAGGGTGGTGAGATCGAGGTGCTGGGCTATCGCGGCATGAAGGAATACACGCTGGCGCTTGACGATCATCGGGTCCCGCAGGAGGCCCTGCTGGGCGGCACCGAGGGTCAGGGCTTCAAGCAACTGATGCAGACCTTCGAGAGCGCGCGCATCCAGACCGCCGCCCGCGCCATCGGCGTGGCGCAGAACGCGATGGAACTGGCGCTCGACTATGCGCTCGACCGGGTGGCCTTCGGCAAGCCGCTGGCCCGCTTCCCGCGTGTCGCCTCGAAGCTCGCCATGATGGCGGTCGAGATCATGATCGCCCGTCAGCTCACCTACTATTCGGCTCGCGAGAAGGATGCCGATCGCCGCTGCGATCTCGAAGCCGGGATGGCCAAACTACTCGCCGCCCGCGTGGCCTGGTCGAGTGCCGACAACGGCCTGCAGATCCATGGCGGCAACGGCTTCGCGCTCGAATACCCGATCAGCCGCGTGCTCTGCGATGCGCGTATTCTCAACATCTTCGAGGGTGCCGCCGAAATCCAGGCCCAGGTCATTGCTCGCAGGGTGCTGGAACGCGGCAAAAACTGAGCCCCTGCCTTGGCTCTGACACAGTCTTGTGAGATGCGGTGGCGGCAGGATCAGGACATTATCTGTCAAAAATGGAAAGCCGCCCATGCACCGCATCTGCCTTGCCGCCCTTGCTCTTCTCGCCGCCTGTGACGCGCCGGTATCCGAGACCATTGCAGGTGCAGCGCCCATAGGTACGGTCTGGCAGCTCGTCGAACTTGACGACGCTCCGTTTCCGGCGCCTGCCACCATGACCTTCACGGCGCAAGGCAATCTCGCCGGTCAGGCCCCCTGCAACAGCTTCACGGCCGAGCAGACAGCCCCGCTCCCCTGGTTCGATCTCGGACCCCTTGTCACGACCCGACGTGCCTGCCCCGCACTGCCCGCCGAACAGAAGTTTCTCGATCATCTGGCGCGGATGGACTTCTCTGAAGTTGCCGGAGACCGGCTTCTCCTGAACAACGCAAACGGCGAGACACTGCTCTTCGCCAAACGCTGACAGCTTCTTTTTGGCTTAAATATCCCCGCCGGAGGCGGCGCCGGTCCTGCCTGTCAGCCGACCGACATGGCCAGAATGCGGCTCATTCTTGTATAGCTTTCGCCGGTTTCCGCATGCCATGCATTGAATGCCGCCTGCACCTTCTCCAAGGCTGATTTCGACGTCGCGGGCCCGTCGATCACACCCGCCACACCCAGCGCGGTCACCACGTCGCGCGAGAGGATGAAACAGTCCCGCCCGAGAAATCGCAACGCATACTGCCCGGTCATGCCTCCCAACCGCGTGCCACGTGATTTCAGCAGATTGAGCAAGCCGATATGGTCGTCCGTCGGCCACCCGCCGATATGGGCAGCAGCGCTGCCATGTGCCTCTGCCAGGTCACTGAGGAAAATCGCATTGTCTCGGATCGACAGGATCTTCTTCGCATGACGCACGATGTCTGCATTCTTCAGATGCAGGTCGAGATCCTCGTCGGACATCATCGCATTGCGACCAATGTCGAAGCCGTGAAATGCGGCCTCGAAGCCCGGCCACTTGTTCTCGACCACCGACCAGTTGAATCCGGCCTGAAAAATCCGCTTGGAGAACTCAGACAACACCCGATCATCGCCAAGTGTCGAAATGTCCCGCGGCGCATGGCTCTCCGACAACAGGCGCTCCAGTTCAGCCTCGCCCTTACGCTCAGTCGCGCGCGCGCGGATGGTTTCAAAGCTCTGCATGTTCTTCCCTTTCCAACACCCTCACCAATCTTTCCCGTGCAGGCGGCAGGTCCGCCTTTCCTAATGCCGGGGCCAGCCAGTTCAACAGGAAATGGCCTGTCATCCGCAAGCCATCCGAAACGCGCCCCCGCGGTTCGTTTTCGCGCCACAGGAACTCCGGCAGCGGCAAAAGGCGGTCCTCCCAACCGGCGCCGACAGCGCGGCTGACCGCACGTCCCGATCTGGGAGAGACATGGGCCAGATCCTCGCCGGTCCCACTGACCGCACAGGCTTTCAGGTCAAGCCCGAAGCCAAGCTCGCGCAGGAGCGCCACCTCCCACCGCACGTAAGGCCGGTGCCAGTGATCACCCGCACCCAACGCATCCATCAGTGCAACCGTGTGATGGTAGAGTTTGGGATGCGGCTCCCGCTCCGGCATCGCATAGGAGATCAGGCTGGCCATTGCGTTCAGACCCGCAAGGGCCGGGCGATCCCCCAGCACATCACCCATCCGTGAGCGCAACGGCTCCACGGTGAAAGCGCCCAGATGCTCCTCCAGACGCGCGCGCCAGGCAACCGATAGCTGCGTACCAGGTTGCAGATGTGGCGCCATCTTGCGCGAGGCACCGCCGCGAACCACACCCGCGTGCCGACCGTGATCGGCGGTGAAGACCTCCACAATCGCAGAGCCCTCGCCATGCTTGCGGACAGCCAGCAGAACTCCCTCATCACGCCATTCCATGAGCCGAGCCTAGGGCGATGGGTACAAGCGGATCAAGACGCATCTTGCAAGCACAGGCGGCCCAGACGGGTGGCCTCGGCCTGCGCCCGGATCGCCAGTTCCATCACTGTGAAGCAATGGGCCTGGCTCATGGCGGTCTCGGTGCGATCGCTGATATCGTCGGCAAGCGCCTGAAAATACCGCAATGGCATGTCGGATGCGTCTATATGTTCGCAGCGTTGGCCGTTCACCAGATAGAGGTGATCGGTCCCCGCGCGACCCGTCACATCGACATATTTGCGCAACTCGATATAGCCCTCCGTGCCCAGAATGGTCAGCCTGCCGTCACCCCATGTCGGCAGAGCATCAGGCGTGTACCAGTCGACCCGGATATAGCCCTGCGCCTGATCGGATCGCAGCAGGATCTCACCGAAATCCTCCAGTCCCGGATCACCCGGATTGGTGAAATTTCCGACGCTCGACGTCACGATCTCCGCCTGCGAGGCGCCTGCAAAGAACAGGAACTGGTCGATCTGGTGCGAGGCGATATCACACAGAATACCGCCATATTGCGCGGGATCGAAAAACCAGTCCGGTCGGGTCTTCCGGTTCAGCCGATGCGGGCCGAGACCGATGGTCTGCACCACCTTGCCGATTGCACCGCCCGCGACAAGCTCGGCCGCCTTTTCCACGCACGGCACCTCGAAGCGTTCGGAAAAATCGACCGACCAGATGCGGCCCGTTCGGGCAACCGTGGCCCGCAAGGCCTCAAGCTGTTCCAGCGTCGTGCAACCGGGCTTGTCAGTCATCACGTCCTTGCCGGCGTCCATCGCCTCGATGGCAAGGGCAGCGCGCCGCGCCGGGATGCCCGCTATCAGGACAAGGTCAATCGAAGGGTCGTCCAGAAGCTGTCGCCGATCCCCGACCCTCGGCACATCCGGGAACCGCTTCGTAAACCCGGCCGCCGTAAGTGGTTCCCCTTCCGTCCACCAGCCCGCACAGACGTAACCGGCCCCGATCATGCCGCTGAGCTGACCATAGATATGCCGGTGATCAATTCCGATGACCGCAAGTTTACGCATGTGACCTCGTCCGCAAGGGGTTATTCCTGAAAGGCGGAGCATAATGCCAATTGATTGCAAACGACCAGAGCGTGACCTTGAATCCGGCTTGGTCCGTTCGCAGATAAACGGGTGACAATGCGGGGTTCGCAACATGCACAGGCTCTTGCCGGTCATTCTTTTGGTCCTATGGGGAAGCATCAGCATGGCCGAGCCGACCAAGACAGTGTTTGAGAGCCGGTTTGAGGCGATCGCCTCGGAGGATCCGCGTTTTGCAATGGCCGCCACCTTCGCATTCGGAGACGACACGCCGGTGACCAGGACTGCGGGACCGCAAAGCAAGGGCAGCCAGCGGCCGGTTGGCGCAGACGCAGCCTGGCATATCGGCTCGATCACCAAATCATTCACGAGCACCCTCATCCTGAAACTGGCCGAGCAGGGAAAGCTATCGCTTCATGCGCCGGTGGGCACGTTACTCGACCGACATTCGGACCAGATGCATCCCGACTGGCAGGCGATCACGCTGCATCAGATGCTCAGCCACACCGCCGGACTGCCGGCAAACGCGACAAGCCTGCAGATGATGCAGGGAGACAGCGATGATCCGGCGAAAACCCGGATCGACCTTCTTCAGGCGCATTGGGTCAAGAACCTGCCCGGCGAGCCGGGCACGTTCGAATACTCCAATATCGGTTATGTCCTGGCGGGTGTCGTGGCCGAGGAGGTGACCGGCCAGCCTTGGGAAACACTGATCCGGGACGAAATTGCGGGGCCGCTTTCCCTCTCCTCGCTCGGGTTCGGCGCGCCGGTCGGCCCGGACGACCCGTGGGGTCACAAATCGTTTCTCGGGTTCAAGAGCGCCGTGGACCCCGACCGGGGTCGCACCGACAATCCCAACTGGATGGGTCCCGCAGGGCGGCTTCACATAAGCATTGCCGACCTTGCCCGCTGGGGGCAGGCCCATCTCGCGGCCTGCCGGGGGGAGCGGCCGGAGCTTTTGTCACAGCAAAGCTGTCTTGCGATGCGGACGCCCGTTTCCGAGGATTACGGATATGGCTGGGTGATCCAATCCATGGCGGAACAGGATGCCACGATCATCTGGCACAATGGTTCCAACACGATGTGGTACGCGGTTCTGGCAATGATACCGGAGCAGGATCTGGTCGTGGCCGTCGCTCTCAACCGGATGGACGCACCGCGCGTCGATGCCGCCGTGAAAGACCTGATCGGCACTCTGCTTGACGCGCGCTAGATCGACGCCTCCAGCAGGTGTTGCGAATAGGGATGGGTCGCCTGCATGCCGCGCAGCGCCGCCACATCCATGATCTCCACGATCTCGCCATCCTTCATGACAGCCAGACGCTCGCACATGTGGCCCACCACCGAAAGATCATGTGAAACCATCAGATAGGTCAGCCCCCGATCCTTGCGCAGATCGGTCAGCAGGTTGAGGATTTCCGCCTGCACCGAGACGTCGAGCGCCGAGGTCGGCTCGTCCAGCAGCAGCAGTTGCGGCTCGGGTGCCAGCGCGCGTGCAATCGCCACGCGCTGCCGCTGCCCGCCCGAAAGCTGGTGCGGATAGCGGAAGCGAAACTTCTGGCCCAGCCCGACATCATCGAGCAGCTTGACCACCCGTGTGTCGATATCCCGGAAGCCATGCAGATGAAGCGTCTCACCCAGAACCTGATCGACCGAATGACGCGGGTGAAGCGAAGCGTATGGGTCCTGAAACACCATCTGAACGGTCTTGTAGAAGGTCTTCACGCGCGCCTTGCTGATCTGCTTGCCGTCGACCGTGATCGTACCGCTCCAGTCAGGTGCGAGGCCGGTGATGGCCCGCAGAATGGTGGATTTGCCCGAGCCGCTTTCCCCGACCAGACCGAAACTCGCGCCCTGCTCGACGGTAAAGCCCGCGCCCTTGACCGCATCCACCCGATCGCGTCCGGCCCCGAACCAGACATTGAGCTTCTCGATCTGCAGCATGCTCATACCCGGCCACTCACACTGTCTGCATCCGCCCATTCCGGGTCGCGTTGCAGCACTTCCAGCCGGTCCTTGGGGGCATCAAGCCGTGGCAGTGAGTTCAGCAGACCCCGCGTATAGGGATGTTGCGCGTCATGCAGCTTGTCTGCGTCACAGATCTCGACGATCCGTCCCGCATACATGATCAGCACCCGGTCGCAGAAATCGGCCACAAGGTTGAGATCATGACTGATGAAAATCAGGCCCATGCCACGTTCCTTGACCAGTCTGTCCATGATATCTAGCACCTGACGCTGTACCGAGACATCGAGGGCAGAGGTCGGCTCATCGGCGATCAGGATCTCGGGGTTCGGGATCAGCATCATCGCGATCATGATGCGCTGCCCCATGCCGCCCGACATCTCGTGCGGATAGGCGCGCATGACGCGCTCCGGGTCGCGGATCGAAACCGCCTCCAGCATCTCAAGCGACTTGGCGTAGGCCTCCGACTTGCTGGCCCGGTTGTGGAGCCTGTAGGCTTCGATGATCTGGTTGCCGATGGTCATCACCGGATTGAGCGAGAACTTCGGGTCCTGCATGACCATGGAAATCCGCTGGCCGCGCACCGATCGCATCTCGCGCTCGGATTTCTTCATCAGATCGACGCCCTCCAGCGAGATCTGATCGGCGGTGACAATGCCCGGTGGCCGGATCAGGCGCAAAATGGCCCGCCCGGTCATCGACTTGCCCGAGCCGCTTTCACCCACAATCCCCAGCCGTTCACGCCCCAGCGTGAAGGACACACCGCGCACCGCATCGAAGACGCCCCTTCGGGAGGGGAACCTGACCCAGAGATTTTCGACATCGAGAAGGTTCATAGCATGCTCACTTCTCTGACGATTTCGGGTCGAGCACGTCGCGCAGCCCGTCACCCAGCAGGTTGAAGGCGAGCGACACGGTGAAGATCGCAAGCCCCGGCATCGTCGCCACCCACCAGTGATCCAGAATGAACCGCCGTCCTTCGGAAATCATCGCGCCCCATTCGGGGCTTGGCGGCTGTGCGCCTAGGCCAAGGAAACCCAGACCTGCGGCCGCCAGAATGATCCCCGCCATGTCAAGCGTCACCCGCACGATCAGAGACGAGATACAAAGCGGCCAGATATGTCTGGTGATGATACGAAGCGCCCCCGCACCCTGCAACCGGATGGCCGCGATATAGTCCGACGACCGGATGGTCAGGGTCTCGGCCCGCGCGATTCTCGCATAGGGCGGCCAGGCGGTCAGCGAGATGGCCAGCACCGCATTCTCGATCCCGGCCCCGAGTGCAGCGACAAAGGCCAGCGCCAGCACCAGCCGCGGGAAGGCCAGAAAGATATCCGTGATGCGCATCAGAACCACGTCGATCCAGCCGCCCGCATAGCCCGAGACCGTGCCCACCAGCAGCCCCGCAATCGGTGCGATCAGTGCCACAAGCGCCACGATATAGAGCGTTATGCGCGAACCATAGATCAGGCGGCTGAGGATATCCCGGCCCAGACTGTCGGTGCCAAGGACATGGCCCTCTGTCCCGAGCGGCGCAAGGCGGTTGCCCAGGTTCTGCACGAACGGGTCATGCGGCGCGAGCAGGGGGGCCGCCAGTGCAATCAGAATAAGGGTGACCAGGATGCCCAAGCCGAACATCGCCATCGTGTTAGAGCGGAAGGACAACCAGCCCTGATAGAGGGCCGACAGTTTCGCATGTCGCCGCGAGGTCGGCGTGTCGCTCAGCAACCACCCGCGCCAGCTTGTCGTGTCACTCATCACCGGGCCCTCGGATCGAAGACCTTGTAAAGCAGGTCAGAGAAGATGTTGAGCAGGATGAAGATCAGCCCGACCACCACCGTACCACCCAGAACTGCGTTCATATCGGCGCTCAGAAGGGCCGTGGTGATATAGCTGCCAATGCCCGGCCACGAGAAGATGATCTCGGTCAGCACGGATCCTTCCAGCAGGTTCGCATAGCTCAGCGCAATGACCGTGATCAACTGCACGCGGATGTTCTTGAAGGCATGTTTCCAGATCACGTTCCACTCGGACATGCCCTTGACGCGTGCCGTGGTGACATATTCGGCGCTGAGTTGTTCCAGCATGAAGGACCTTGTCATGCGGCTGATATAGGCCAGCGAGTAGTAGCCCAGCAGCGAGGCGGGAAGGACAATGTGGCTGAACGCGTCCTTGAAGACGTCCCAGTTGCCGTCAATCAGACTGTCGATCAGGATCATGCCGGTGACCGAGGGCACGACATCGACATAGAAGATACCGACCCGCCCGGGACCGCCGACCCAGCCCAGAATGCCATAAAAGATCAGAAGGCCCATAAGCCCCAGCCAGAAAATCGGCATCGAATAGCCCACAAGGGCAATGACGCGCGCGATCTGGTCGATCCATGATCCCTTGCGCACGGCCGCGACCACGCCAAGCGGAATGCCCAGCACGATGCCCACGATCACACCCAGCGTTGCAAGCTCCAGCGTCGCGGGAAAGACGCGGGCGATATCCTCAGAGACCGGGCGGGCATTCAGAAGCGAGGTGCCGAAATCGCCTCGAATCACATCCCAGATATAGTAGAAAAACTGTACCAGCAGCGGCTTGTCGAGCCCCAGTTCCAGATAGACCGCATCATAGGTCGATTGCGAAGCCCGCTCGCCGACGATGGCCAGCACCGGGTCGATGGGCATCACCCGACCGATGATGAACGTGATGAAGAGAAGCCCCAGCATCGTCACCGCAATAGATCCGAGCGTCAGCAGCGTTCCCTTGATCCACGGAGCGAGAGGCGCCATGCGGCGCCTCCCGGTAGTGTCGTCAGCCAGAGCCATCTACTTGGTGACCTGCCAATAGGCGGCGGAAGTGACGGCCTGTCCGGTGGAGAAATCGGTGACATTGTCCCGCATGGCGGTCTGTTCGATCTGCTGGAACATGATCACAAAGGGCGAGGTCTCGCGGAACTCGGCCTGGATATCGAGATACATCTGGACCCGATTGTCACGATCCCCCTCGGTCACGGCTTCGGCCACTTTCCCTGTTAGCCCGCCGGTATCCCAGCTGTTTCGCCAGGCCAGAAGTCCCGTCGCGTTGGCCTCGTCCGAGTTATCGGGATTATAGGCGAATGTGCCCGCATTGGTCTGAGGATCGGGATAGTCCGGTCCCCATGCGCCCAGATATACATCCAGTTCGCGGGCACGATAGCGGGCCAGGATCTGCTTGGCAGTGCCTACGGTGATATTCACCTTGATACCCGCCTGAGCGGCGGCGTTCTGGAAGGACTGACCGATCTCGATCCGCTCCTGCGCTTCGCGCACACCGATCTCGACCTCAAGATTCTCGACACCTGCGGCGGCCAGAAGCTCCTTGGCCTTCTCGATATTGTAGGAGAACGGGTTCTCATCGGAGGCGCCCAGATAGGTGGCGGGCAGGAAGTTCTGATGGATCGTGTACTGGCCCTTCAGAAAACTGTCCCGCATCCCCTGATAGTCGATCAGATACTTGAACGCCTGACGCACTTCGGGTTTGGACAACTCGGGATGCTTCTGGTTCAGCGCCAGATACATCAGACGGCCCTTGAGCTCATCAACCACCTTGACGCCGTCGGCATCCGTCGCACCGGCTATGTCTTCGGGATTGAGATTGCGCGCGATATCGATGTCACCGCGTTCCAGAAGCAGCCGCTGCGAGGCGCTTTCAAGCACGTGACGGACGATCACGCGCTCCAGCGCGGGCGCTCCGCCGTAATAGTCCGGATTGGATGTCAGCGTCACACTCTCGTTGGGCTTCCAGCTGTCCAGCTTGTAGGGACCCGAACCTGCCGAGTTGGTCTTCAGCCATGTGTTGCCCATATCGCCGTCAGCCTCGTTGGCCATGACGGTCTCTTTGTCCACGATGGCCCCAATGGTCGCGGTCAGACAGTTGAGCACGAACGATGTCGCATATCTCTTGTCTGTCGTGATCATCAGTTTGTTGCCGTCGGCCCTGATCGTCTCTGTCGCATTCTCCGGCGTGAAGCCGAACTGCGTCAGGATGAACGCTGGCGTCTTGTTCAGGATCACCGCGCGCTGCAGCGAAAATGCGGCATCCTCGGCCCGGACCGGATTTCCCGAATGGAACGTCACACCTTCGCGCATGGTAAACGTGATGGTCATGCCGTCCTCGGAAACCTCCCAGCTTTCAGCAAGATCAGGCTTGTAGCCCGCTTCGAGGTCGTTCGGGTCGAGATTAACCAGACGGCTATAGACGTTCCGGCTGATATCCGATCCCGCAAACTCGAAACTTTCGGCCGGGTCGACCGTCGTCACATCATCAATCCGATGAGCGATCACCAGCATGTTGGCCGGGGTCTCGGCCACTGCGGCAAAGGATGACAGGCTCACGGCAACACTGATTGCCGCCCCCGTCAGTAGTCTGTTCAACGCATTCATCTTCAAAACCTCTCCTGTTTCGTTTCACTCAAATCAACACATGCCGCCTTGGGTTATTCGCCCCATGTTTTCTGCAGCACACGCAGCCAGTTTGCGTGGCAGAGCTTGGTCATCAACGCATCGCTATACCCATGCCTTGCCATCGCCTGTCTCAATTTCGGCAGTCCCGCACAGGTCACAAGATCCTGTGGCACAACCGCCCCGTCGTAGTCCGAGCCAAGACCGACGCGATCCTCGCCCAGCTTCTCAATCAGATGATCCAGATGCCTCAGCATCTGCTCAAGTGGCACATCCGCCAGCATCCGACCGTCGTCGCGCAGAAAGGCCACGGCGAAATTCAGACCCACCATACCATCGCTCTCCCGGATCGCCGCCAACTGATCATCGGTCAGATTGCGGCTGTGCGGGCAGATGGCGTGGGCATTCGAGTGGGTTGCGACAAGCGGTTTGACGGAGTGTCGTGCGACATCCCAGAACCCTGCTGCGTTGAGATGCGATAAGTCAATCATTATCCCCAACTCATTGCAGCGCCGGACCAGCCTCAGACCATGGTCGCTGAGCCCGGGGCCGATATCTGGACTGCTGGGATATCGAAACGGCACGCCATGACCGAAAATGGTTTCGCGGCTCCAGACCGGCCCGATTGAGCGCAGTCCTGCCTGATAAAGCACCTCCAGCGTGTGCAGGTCGGGGTCAATCGCCTCGGCCCCTTCGATGTGGAAGATCGCGGCAATCTGGTCATTTGCCAAAGCGCTCCGGATATCATCGGCGCTTCGGCACACGTTCAGCGCGCCGCGTCTTTCCAGATCAAACAGGATCGCGGTCTGCGCCATGACCACCGGGTAGGCGTCCTCCCAGTCAATCGGATCGGGCAGCGGCAGGTCATAGCTCGCCTGCGTCATCTGTTTGAACTTGAGTTCCAGATCGACAGGCGACGGGACATAGACCGCGAAGAAACCGCCGCCAAACCCGCCCGCTTTCGCCGATTGCAGATCAATCGCACCTTCGCGGCCTGCAAGAAAGGTCTCGGAAGCCGAGACGCCGCCCGCCCGAAACAGCTTCAGCAGGACGTCGTTATGTCCATCAAAGATCGCTGGTACCTTCTGAGGCTGCACTCTGCACTCCCGGTGTTACTGAACCTGATGCTAGTCTATATTTTTTCATGCGTAATCATATTTTCTATGATATTTACTCATAAATCGATGATCTATCCGCAGAGGCATGATGGCGAAAAAGGCTTGGCACAGCCTGCCCGAATACCAGGCTCTGCGATCTCTCATGGAAAACGGCACGACCTCGAAAGCCGCAATCAGACTTGGACTGTCGCAATCGGCCGTCAGTCGGTCCGTCGCCAGTCTGGAGGCCCGCACCGGCACAATTCTGTTCGAGCGCGACGGTGGCAGACTGCGTCCGACGAATGAGGCAGTGCGGCTGAACCGGCGGCTTGACCCTCTCTTCGAGGCGCTCGACCGGATCGAGGGGCCGTCCGAACCGACCCGGGAAACGCTGCGCCTGATCGCGCCTCCGACCTATGCGCACCGCTTTCTGGTCTCGCATATCGCGAGCTTCCTCAAGGCCAATCCACGCTCAATGATCAGTCTTGAGGTGGCGCCGTCCGAGGATGTGATCCGGGGCATTCTGGATGAGCGGTTCGATCTTGGCCTGACGGGCGTCGAACTCAGCCGGGACGGCGTGAAGTTGACGCCCTATCGTGTCTCAACGGCGGTCTGCGCGATGCCGCATGACCACCCGCTTGCAGCAAAAGAGATCATTCAGCCCGAAGATCTGCACGACCAGCCGCTGATTGCGCTGACCCATCGCCACGCACGACGGGCCCAGCTTGACCGGGTGCTGAGCGCCTGCCGATCCGTACCGCGGATTTTGGCGGAGGTCTCGACCTCGATCGCGGCTGTCGATCTCGTCCGGGAGCGGCTTGGACTGTCCGTCATCAGTCCGTTCCCGATCATCCATCACGGCACGTCCGAGATCGAGTTCAGGCGCTTTGCCTCGCAGATCGAGTATCGCAATTACTTCATAACCCCCGATCATCGCCCCGTCCCGAGCATTGCACGCGCCTTCATGCGACATCTGCGGCTGCACACCCCCACGGATCCGTTTTCAAGCAGGCCCTAGCTTGCGTCTAACCCGACAGCCCCTCTTCATCGAGCAGTGTGCGCCCGGCGCGGTCTTCCACTTCAATGACCCAAAGATCGGGATCAAAGCTGCGTTGCCGGGTGACGCTCTCGTCGACCTGCATCTCCTCGCCCTCTGCCAGAACCGTCCAGATGCGCGTGCCGTCGAGATCGAAGCTGCGCTGCCAAAGCCGCGCCTGCCCATCCAGCGTGTTCAGCTTGATCAGTACAGCACCGGCTGTCGGATCGCCCTTTGAGGTCACAAAGGCCGGAATGTCGGCCAGACGCAGGCGTGTCAGATAGGCACGAACCCAGAAATCGGCGGTCAGGCGCGGCTCCATTCAGGCCCCGTCTGAGAAATCGAGGCCCATCTCGGAATAGCGTTCGGCCTCGTTCAGCCAGTTCTCCCGCACCTTGACCTGCAGGAAGAGATGCACCTTGCGGCCCAGAAACTCGGTGATTTCTTCGCGTGCGGCCATCGAGATCGCCTTGATCGTCTCCCCCTTCGGCCCCAGTGTGATCCCCTTGTGGCCGTCACGGGCGACATAGATCACCTGATCGACCCGGACGGAGCCGTCCTTGCGTTCGTCCCAGCCCTCGGTCTCAACGGTCAGCTGATAGGGCAGTTCCTGATGCAGACGAAGCGTCAGCTTCTCCCGCGTGATCTCGGCTGCAATCATGCGCATCGGCAGATCGGCGATCTGGTCTTCGGGATAGAGCCAAGGCCCCTCGGGCAAACGCTCGGCCAGCCAGTGCCGCAAATCGTCCACGCCATAGCCCTTCTCTGCCGAAATCATGAAAGTCGCCGCAAAGTCCCGGGCCTCGTTCAGTGCCGCGCTGAGTTCCAGAAGCTGATCGCGCTGCACCCGGTCGATCTTGTTGATCGCCAGCGCGATGGGGCGTCCCTCGCTCACCCGCTCGTCGAGCGCGTCCAGAATGGCCCGGACACCGTCCGTGATGCCACGATGCGCCTCGACCATCAGCACCACGAGATCGGCATCCGCCGCCCCCGACCAGGCGGCACTGACCATGGCGCGGTCGAGCCTGCGGCGCGGCTTGAAAAGGCCGGGCGTGTCCACGAAGACAAGCTGCGCCTCGCCTTCCAGCGCCACACCGCGAATGCGCGCGCGCGTGGTCTGGACCTTGTGGGTGACGATCGAGACCTTGGCCCCCACCATCCGGTTCAGCAAGGTCGATTTGCCGGCATTCGGCTCACCGATCAGGGCCACGAACCCACATTTTGTTTCAGCCATCCCGGCCCTCCAATCGCGCCAGAAGCGCCTCTGCCGCCTTTTGCTGTGCGGCCCGTTTGGAGGCGGCTTGTGCGGCCTCCGTCTCGCCGGAGGCCAGGTTGACCTCAATGGTAAAAACCGGCGCGTGATCGGGGCCGGAGCGGGACTGTTCCACATAGACCGGCGGTTTCTGCCCGCGCGCCTGCGCCCATTCCTGAAGCGCCGTCTTGGCATCGCGGGCCTTCGCCTCCGCGCTTGCGATCCGCTTGCCCCAGAGCCGCCGGATCAGCCTGCGCACGGTCGCAAAATCCGCATCCAGATAGACAGCCGCAATCACCGCCTCCATCGCATCGCCAAGGATCGCCTGTTTGCGCCGCCCGCCGGAGGCGCTCTCGGACCGCCCCATCATGAGCGCTGAGCCAAGGTCAATCTCGATTGCAACATCAGCACAGGTTTCCTTGCGCACTAGCGCGTTGAAGCGCGGTGCCAGGACTCCCTCGCTCGCTTCACCGTCATGATCCAGAAGCGCCTCGGCCATCACCAGCCCCAGCACCCGGTCACCCAGAAACTCCAGCCGCTGATTGTCCCGCCGCGCAGGCGTCGAGAGCGAACCATGGGTCAGAGCCTCGATCAGCAGGCCACTGTCGGAGAACGTGTAGCCCAGCCGGTCCAGAAACTCCCCTTGCGCCTGAGAGAGTTTCATTGAAGCCTCTTGAAATAACGCTCGAACGGCTGCCATCCGCCGTCTTCAGACTTCGCAAGCGCGTATTGCAGAACTGCTCCTCGCGAAACAACGTTCTCGACGGGCACAAATCCGGGACCTCCCGCCGCCTGGGGAAACCGTCCATCAAGGGCGTTGTCGCGATTGTCACCAAGATAGAGGATATGGCCCTCCGCGACAGTGATTTCCTGCTGGTTGTCGGCAGGCGTATCGTTGATGTTCAGCACCGGATCGGACCGGGCCTTTCCGGAATGAAACACATCGCCGGGCAATAGTGTCGGTTTGATCGACGCGCTCGGAACCGAGTAATAGCTGTGGCCGGTCGCCGCGAAGTAGAGCCTTGGCCCGAGAAACAGGAGCGCAGGCACCCCTATGAACAGAGCAGCCAGACCAATGATGACCTTCTCGCTGCGCTTCATCCCGGGCTCAATTCACCGCCTTGAAGAAACGATCACCGCGCCAGGTCCAGAAGAAGAAGAGCGACTTTCCAGCGGATGAGAAAATGATGCGATCAGCCCGACCAATCAGATTTTCAGCGGGGACAAAGCCCACGCCACCGGCCAGTGGCAACCAGCGGCTGTCCAGCGAGTTATCGCGGTTGTCACCCATCATGAAGTAATGCCCGTCGGGGACAACATATTCTTCGGTACTGTCCATGGGCGAAATCGCGTAGTTCAGCGTCTCATGGGACACACCGTTGGGCAGCGTCTCAATATATTGCTCCTTGAGGCACTCGGCCCCGAGGCCCGCCGTATTCACGCAACGTGGGCGCGACGCCTGAGAGCCCTGAGGCTCGAATATCTCGGAGTAATTGCCGTCACGCTCCTTTGGAACGGCAGTCCCGTTGATGAATATCTGGCCATCACGCATCTGTATCCGGTCACCGGGCAGGCCGATCAGCCGCTTGATATAGTCCACACCGACTGCCGGATGGCGGAAGACCACGACATCGCCGCGTTCGGGGTCACCCGCCAGCAGCCTGCCCTCGCTCTCTTCAAGAAAGAAGCACAGGTTGTAGTCGCGGAACGACGGGCAGGAATTGTAGGAATAGCCATAGGCAAACTTGTTGACGAACAGGAAATCACCGATCAGCAGCGTCGGCTTCATGGAGCCTGTCGGGATCCAGAAAGGCTGGAACAGCAACGTGCGGATCAACCCTGCCAGAAGCAGTGCGTAGACCACGGTTTTGATGAATTCACCAACACCGCCCTTTTTCTCAGTTTTGGTCGCCATATCCTGCCCGATGCTGTTTCGCTTATGTCTGCCCGGCGCGTTGTCGCGTCTGAGGGGTATGCTGTCAAGCGCTCAGCGGACGCGCCTCGATCACGACAAAAGCCTGCGCCCATGGGTGATCATCGGTGAGTGTGACATGAATGATCGCCTCATGGCCTTCGGGCGTCATGCTCGCCAGACGCTCGGCCGCCCAGCCGGTGACCTGCATCACCGGTTGACCGCTGCGCAGGTTGCTGACGGCCATGTCTTTCCACGCAATCCCCATGCGAAGACCGGTGCCAAGCGCCTTGGAACAGGCCTCCTTCGCAGCCCAGCGTTTCGCATAGGTGCCCGCAGTATGCGCCCGCCGCTCGGCCTTGCGTTGTTCGATATCGGTGAAGACACGGTTGCGGAACCTGTCACCGAACCGCGCCAGCGTGCCTTCTATGCGCTCGATATTGCAAAGATCGGTGCCGACGCCGAGGATCACGGAGACACCCGCAAGGCCAGAAGACCGACGCCAGCCGCACCGAACACGAGTGCAAATGCCACCTCGAACCCGCGTCGGGCCCGCGCATAGATCGCCATGGCTCCGGGAACGGAGAACAGCAGCGCATAGCCCGAAAAACTGAGCAAGCCGAGAATGTTGCACATGGCCAGAACGCTCAGCAACGCACCTACTGACTGACCCGGCTCCACGACAAGCGAGAAAAGAGCCCCCCAGAAAAGCACTGCCTTGGGGTTGGTCAGATGGATGATCAGCCCGCGCCGGTAGGCATGCAAAGCGCTCAATTCCGGTCCTGCGCCAACGTCTGTCGAGACCAGTCTCATCGCCGATCTGGCCGACTTTACGGCCAGGAAAATCAGGTAGGCCCCGCCCAGTATCTTGACTGTCATGAGCATCCAAGCATGTGCCAGCATCAACGCACCCAGCCCGAAAGCCGCAACCATGCTCCATGCGACCGATCCGGTGATGACGCCGAATGCGAGCCAAAGTCCGGTTCTGCGGCCCGAGGACAGCGACGCCGCGGCAATGGCAAGGGTTGCGGGGCCGGGGCTGAGGATGGCAACTAGATAGATCACCGCGATCATCCCCAGATCGGCAATGCTCATGCGGCACCCTCGCCAGCCTGTTCGTTGCGCGCTTCTTCCATCAGGTGCCGCATATGCGCAATCGAGGCCTCCAGACCGGTGAAAATAGCCTCCCCGATCAGGAAATGACCGATATTCAGCTCCATGACCTGCGGCAGGGCCGCAATCGGCTTGACACAGTCATAGGTCAGGCCGTGACCGGCATGAACCTCGAGGCCCAGTTGGTGTGCAAACGCCGCCATATCGCGAAGTTTCGCGAACTCCGCGTCACGCTCGGCAAATCTGCCTTCCGCATGGGCGTCGCAGTAAGCGCCGGTGTGCAGTTCAATCACTGGCGCGCCGATCCGGGCGGCAGCCTCGATCTGACGGCGGTCGGCAGCGATAAAAATGGAGACGCGGCATCCCGCGTCGGCCAGAGGCGCTATGAAATGCGCCAGCTTGTTCTCTTCACGAGCAACCTCCAGACCGCCCTCAGTTGTACGTTCCTCACGTTTCTCGGGCACGATGCAGACAGCATGGGGGACATGGCGCAGGGCAATCGCCTGCATCTCGTCTGTCGCGGCCATCTCGAAATTCAAAGGCACGCGGAGCGCTTCCATAAGCCCCTCGATGTCGCGATCCGTGATATGGCGCCGGTCTTCGCGCAGGTGAGCGGTAATTCCGTCGGCACCCGCCTTCTCGGCCAACAGAGCGGCGCGCAACGGATCGGGGACAGCACCACCGCGCGCGTTCCGCACAGTCGCGACATGATCGATGTTCACGCCAAGGCGCAGAGGGGATTTGAGATCGGGCATCTTGATAGGCTCCTCACCGGCTGTTCCCAACGTATAGGACAGTTATTCGGCGGCGTCAGCCTTTGCCTGCCGGGCCAGCATACGCTCCCGCGCCCGCGCCAGAAGCTTGCTTTTGCGCCGGGCCTGATAGGCCGCGATCAGAGGACGCGAAAGCGTGTAGGCGGCGATGGCGCAGATCAGCCCCGGCGCCAGGCCACCAACCAGATAGGGCAGAAAGACCGACGACCAGAAATCCGCCAGCCGGTCCCAGGCGGAGGGCCCGAACCCGAAGATCGACTTGGTTGACTGCCAGAGCCCGGCAAAGGCATCCGAAAACGCATCCTTCACCCGGACAAAGTCGTGGCCGGAACTGCGCAGGCCGAAAAGCCGCCGTCCAAACGACAGGCTGATCGTCGCAATGAACGGAAAGGTCAGTGGATTGCCGAAGAACGTGCCCAGAAGCGATGCCAGCACATTGGCCCGCACCATCACCGCACAGATCGCCGCGAGGAAAAAGTGCAGCCCGAAGAAAGGGGAGAAGGAGACGAAAACCCCGCAGGAAAACCCAAGCGCGATTTTGTGCGGGGTATCGGGCAGGCGCTTTATCCGATGTCCGACATACTCAAACGGCCGACTCCATCCCTTGCGGGGATAGAGCGCATCCCGGATGCGGTGCAGCACCGGAGGTTTATTTCGCCGCTTGAAGACCATTGCTCAAATATTTTATCCCATCCTTGTGCGTGTCTGGGTCCGACTGCCCATGTCGCGCAAGTTTGGCGGTATCATGGCACTGTGGCCATCAATCCACGAAAACGTGTCACTTGTGCGACATCGGAATCAGCTTCGATGGCCGTCTGGACGTTATGCAGGTGTTCCACATCCCGCACCTCGATATCAATCACGGTCCGGTAAAAATCCGGTTTCCGGTCGGTAAAAACGATATCAGTTATATTGGCGTTCTGCTCGCCGATTAATGTGCAGATTCTCCCCAGAACACCTGCATCGTTTGCCATGGTGATTTCGACAGATGCCATGTGTGGTGCGCGAGAGGCCCCTTCCGTCCAGCGCAGGTCAATCCACCTGTCTGCCTCACCTTCGAGATGCGCGAGCGTCGCGCAGTCGATGGCGTGGAACTCGACCCCCTGCCCCTTGATCGCGATACCGATGATCCGCTCGCCGGGGATCGGCTGGCAACAGGGTGCCGGGCGGGCGACCTGATCATCCTCCAGCCCGACGATGCCCGCATCCTGACCGTCAGGTTCCAGCATCGGCAGACCGTCACCGACAAGTTCGGGGTAGAGCGTGGCGACCATCTCGCGACCGGTGATCTCGGCCAGTCCCAGCCGAGCCAGCAGATCATCCATGCCAAGGCAGGACATCTGTTTTGCGGCTGTTTCAAGCGCCTTGTCGGTGGCTTTCTTGCCGACCCGCTCTAGCGCAACACGGGCAATCTCGCGGCCCAGTTTGATGTGACCGGCCCGATGCTCCTCGCGGAGCGACTTTCGGATGGCCGATTTCGCGCGGCCCGTGACAACCATGTCTTCCCAGCTTGGCTGGGGACGCTGTCCCTCGGCCCGGATGATCACGACCGACTGGCCGTTGCGCAGTCGGGTCCAGAGCGGCACCCGTTGACCATCCACCTTGGCCCCGACGCAGGAATGCCCGATCCGGGTGTGAATGGCATACGCGAAGTCAATCGGCGTCGCGCCACGCGGCAGTTTCACGACCTGGCCCTTGGGCGTGAAGCAGAACACCTGATCGGTGAACATCTCCAGCTTCACATGCTCCAGAAAATCATTCGGATTGTCAGAAGTTTCAAACCGCTCGGTTAACTGATTCAGCCAGCGCACCGGGTCCACGGCCAATGGATTCTCGAACCGCTCGCCGTCGCGATAGGACCAATGAGCCGCAACACCCGACTCAGCCACCTGATGCATCTCCTGGGTGCGGATCTGGATTTCCACCCGCTTGGCGTTGCGGCCGGACACGGTCGTGTGGATCGAGCGATAGCCGTTCGATTTCGGCTGACTGATATAGTCCTTGAAGCGCCCCGGAACCGCAGCCCAGCGTTCGTGCACTGCGCCCAGTGCGATATAGACGTCCTGCACCGAGGTCGTGATGATCCGGAAGCCGTAGATGTCGGAAAGCCGCCCGAAGGGCTCGTGCTTTTCCTGCATCTTGCGCCAGATGCTGTAGGGCTTTTTCTCGCGGCCGATGACCTCCGCCTCGATGTCTCGCTTGCTGAGCGCCAGACGGATGTCCTCGGTGATCTGCGGGATCAGGTCGCCGGTCTCGTTACGCAGATTGATGAAGCGCCGCATGATCGAGGAGCGCGCCTCCGGGTTCAGCACCCGAAACGAGATGTCCTCAAGCTCCTCGCGCATCGACTGCATGCCCATGCGACCGGCCAGCGGTGCATAGATATCCATCGTCTCGCGCGCCTTGCGCTGCTGCTTCTCAAGCTCAAGATACTTGATGGTCCGCATGTTGTGGAGACGGTCGGCGAGCTTGACCAGCAGGACCCGAAGATCCTTTGACATCGCCATCAGGAGCTTGCGAAAATTCTCAGCCTGCTTGGTCTCGACCGAACTGAGTTCCAGATTTGTCAGCTTGGTGACACCGTCCACAAGCGTCGCGATCTCGTCGCCAAACAGCTTCTCGACCTGATTATAGGTCGAGCCGGTGTCCTCGATCGTGTCATGCAGAAGGGCCGTGATGATGGTTGCGTCATCAAGCTGCTGTTCCGCCAGCAGTGCCGCAACCTCTATCGGATGCGTGAAATACGGCTCGCCCGAGGTCCGTACCTGCCCTTCATGAGCGGTCTGCCCGTAATCATAGGCCTGACGGATCAGCGCTTCATTTGTATTGGGATTGTAAGCGCTGACCAGTGTCAGCAGGTTGTCGGCAGACATCATGGTCACGCAAACCTAGAGCAAGCGGTGGCGCGGACCCCGACAGGGGGTTCAGTTTTCCCCCTGAACTTCCATCAGAGCACGCAAAAGGTTTTCATCGGACATGTCGTCCTCGGACGACTTCGGCGCCTCATGTCCCATCAGCAGGGACATCGCGTCCTCTTCGGGCTCATCCACCTCGATCTGGCGCTGATGGCTTTCGATGGCACTTTCGCGCAGGTGTTCAGCCGTCAGGGTCTCGTCCGCGATCTCACGCAGGGCCACGACCGGGTTCTTGTCGTTGTCACGGTCGACGGTGAGGTCCGAACCTGAGCTCAGCTCACGCGCCCGGTGAGCGGCCAGCATAACCAGTTCAAACCGGTTGGGCACTTTATCGACGCAGTCTTCAACGGTAACGCGGGCCATGAATTTTGCTCCAGTCGCATGTCATAACGGGAAGGCGCATCAGATACTCCCCAAATGCCACAATTGCAAGGCCCCTGCGGAATTATCCACGTTCCGGATACAGGTTTTTTTGTCCATCAATGGGGCGGATTTCCGCACATGCCTCCGCCCCGAGCCGCGCCAGCATTTCGGCAACGCTCAGCCCCAGCACCGGATGCACCCAGTTCGGCGCAACATCGCCGAGTGGAACCAGCACAAAGGCCCGTTCATGCATCCGTGGATGCGGCAGGATCAACTCCGGCGGCACATCCTTGAGTTGTCGGGCCTGCGGCAGCCCGGACCAGCGGGCCTGGGTCGCGTGATCCGGCAGGACCATGTCCCCCATGGCCAGCAAATCAAGGTCTATTGCCCGCGCCGCCCAGCGTTCCTTGCGCATCCGGCCCAGAAAGCCCTCGATACGGTGAAGCGTTTCAAGCAATTGAAAGGGCTGCATATCTGTCCGGACGCTCAGCGCTGCGTTCACATAATCGGGCCCTGAACCGGCCGGAAACGCGGGCGTCTGGTAGAACAGGCTGCGCGCCACCACGGCAATTCCGGCATCTGCCAGAAGCTCCACAGCCTTAAGGAGAGTGACGAGCGGCGCATCCGTTTCAGTCGGGAGATTTGCGCCCATCGCGATGAATGCGGGTGGTCTCATTAACCAGTCTTTTGCCTTTTCCTTCCGACCAATAATGTATATCACTCGGCGGACGCAATGCGTGTGTGTTTGCGTAGTTCCGAGTAACCAGTAAAATTTGATCCATGGAGTCCCCCCAATGTTCTACCGCGATGAGCGGCTTGCACTCTTTATTGATGGTTCAAACCTGTATGCGGCTGCCAAGGCCCTTGGTTTTGACATAGATTACAAACTTCTGCGCACCGAATTCATGCGTCGAGGCAAGTTGTTGCGAGCTTTCTATTACACCGCCCTTCTTGAGAATGAAGAGTATTCACCGATCCGCCCGCTTGTTGACTGGCTGAACTACAATGGCTTTTCAATGGTCACCAAGCCCGCCAAGGAGTTCACCGACTCCATGGGCCGCCGCAAGGTCAAGGGCAATATGGATATCGAACTGGCCGTGGATGCGATGGAGATCGCGCCCCATGTGGACCATATCGTGCTGTTCTCCGGCGATGGCGACTTCCGTCCGCTGCTGGAAAGCCTGCAGCGTCAGGGCGTGCGGGTCTCGGTCGTCTCGACCATCCGCTCGCAACCGCCGATGATTGCCGATGAGCTGCGTCGCCAGTGCGACAACTTCATCGAGCTTGAAGAATTGCGCGATGTGATAGGGCGTCCGCCGCGCGAGGATCAGGGCAACGTCGCGGAGTGACCGCAACGCCACCCGAAGCTCCGGCTGATTGCCGACTGTGTCCGCGCCTTGCAACCTATCGTGACGAGGTCAGGGCAAAACATCCCGACTGGTTCAACGGGGCCGTTCCGTCCTTCGGGGACGAGGCGGCCTCGCTTCTGGTGGTCGGTCTGGCTCCCGGAGTGACGGGTGCCCATAAGACCGGGCGACCTTTCACAGGCGACTATGCCGGTGATCTGCTCTACGCCACATTGCACAAGTTCGGCTTTGCCAACGCGGCATTCGATGCGCGGCCCGATGACGGACTGGAGCTTTACAACACCATGATCACCAATGCCGTGCGCTGCGTGCCGCCACAGAACAAACCGGTGGGGGCGGAAATCAACACCTGCCGTCCGTTCATGATGGCCAGGATTGCCGCGCTGCCGGAACTGAAGGCGATCGTCTGTCTCGGTGGCATCTCGCATGCCAGCTTGGTGCGCGGGTTCGGTGCCAGACAGGCCGCACACAAGTTTGCCCATCAGGCCCAGCACGACATCGACGGTTACCGGATTTTCGACAGCTATCACTGCTCGCGCTACAACACCAATACGGGACGGCTGACGCCAGAGATGTTCGAGGCCGTCTTTGCGGATGTCGCATCCTTTCTGAACTGACAGCACGGCCCCGCGCAAATTCCTTCGCCTTTTCGTCAAATCTCGGTTAAAAGTCCGGTCGGGGCTGAAGTAATCCTTCCTGGGGATGTTTTGACGATTCTTGATGTAGCGCTGAAGGCAATCCTGCTGGCGGATATCTCCAGCAGTTCAAAACTCTTTCAGAAACTGGGTGATGCAAATGCCGCCGCCCTGATGGAAAGAACCATCAGCAAGATGACGGCGCTGGCTGAAATCCATGGCGGGACCTTTGTGCATTCGCGTGGTGATGACGTGCTTTGCGTATTTGACGAGTCCATTGCCGCCTTTCAGTGCGCCGAAGCCGTGCTGCGCGAAAACAAGAGCGGCAATCTACCGGTTCATGCGGGCCTTCACTGGGGGGAAATTGTCTGCTCGGGGGGTGAGATCTACGGCGATGCAGTCAATCTGACCGCCCGTCTTGCCGCCTCGTCGAACTCGGGCGAGATCCTGATGAGTGCTGCATTCGCGGATCAGCTCTCCGTACATGACCGCCTCAGTTTGCGGCCAATGGACCAGATGGCCTTGAAGGGGATGCGAAGACCGGTTCAGGTCTACGCCTTCCTTTTGCCGGACGCGCTGCCGAGCACCCATGTGACGCCGGTCTCCTGCCTCGGACCGGCCCAGTTCCCGACCACCAGCCTTTGTCTCAGCTGGGGTGGCATGACCCATACGATTGCCGAAGGATCGGACGTGCTGATCGGGCGCTCGGACGAATGCCAGATCGCGCTGGATGATCCGTGGGTTTCCCGCAAACATGCCTCATTCGTCGTCAGGCCGGGCGTGGTCGAGTATGCTGATCGCTCATCGACCGGCAGCTATATCCGTCTTGGCGACGGAGAGGAGTTCTTCCTGCGACGCCAGACCACCCTTCTGAGCGGAACCGGTTCGATCTCTCCGGGCAAACCCGCCGGTGACAAGGATGCACGTTCTCTGAGCTTTGCGGTTGAAGGCGCGCGCTCCAAGGTCATCACGTGAGAGCGGGTTTGCGCTTCCTCTCTTTCCTCCTCCGGCGAGCTCCCCTATATCACTAGGTGTATCGTCTGGCCGGAGCCACCTACCCTTGACCCAAAGCCTTGATATCTATCTCGCAGCCCCAAGGGGATTTTGTGCCGGGGTCGACCGGGCCATCAAGATTGTCGAGATGGCGCTGGAGAAATGGGGCGCGCCGGTCTATGTGCGCCACGAGATCGTTCACAACAAGTTCGTCGTCGACGGGCTGCGCGAAAAGGGTGCCGTTTTCGTCGAGGAACTGGACGAATGCCCGACTGACAGACCAGTCATCTTCTCAGCCCATGGTGTCCCGAAGGCGGTGCCCGCAGAGGCTGCCGCGCGCGAGATGATCTATGTCGATGCCACATGCCCTCTGGTCTCCAAGGTCCACATCGAGGCGGAACGTCACGCGGCGAACGGCCTGCAGATGGTGATGATCGGCCATGCAGGCCATCCGGAAACAATCGGCACCATGGGGCAGTTGCCCGACGGTGATGTGCTGCTGGTCGAAACCGTCGACGACGTGGCGACACTTGAGCCCCGCGATCCGGACAAGCTCGCCTTCGTGACCCAGACGACACTTAGCGTCGATGACACAGCCGATATCGTCGCGGCCCTGCAGAACCGGTTCCCCGAGATTGTCGGACCGCACAAGGAAGATATCTGTTACGCCACCACCAACCGTCAGGAAGCGGTGAAGGCCATGGCACCGAAGATCGAGGCACTGCTGGTGATAGGTGCGCCTAACTCATCAAACTCCAGACGTCTGGTCGAGGTCGGCAGCAAGGCAGGCTGCACCTATGCGCAGCTGGTCCAGCGCGCGACCGACATCGACTGGCGCGCACTCAGCGGGGTCGGCTCGCTTGGCATAACCGCCGGGGCCTCAGCCCCTGAAACATTGGTCAATGAAGTGATCGATGCCTTCCGGCAACGCTTTGATGTTGAAGTTCATCCCGTCGAGACTGCGGTCGAGAATGTGGAATTCAAGGTCCCGCGCGTCCTCCGCGCGCCCGCAAACTAAGCGCCACGTCATGTCCGATATCATTGCCTACACAGATGGTGCCTGCTCGGGCAATCCCGGACCAGGCGGATGGGGGCTGATCCTCCAGGCCCGCAAGGGTGACACCGTGGTCAAGGAAAGGGAACTGAGCGGCGGGGCGGCCGATACCACCAACAATCGGATGGAACTCTCCGCTGCCATCGCGGCACTTGAAACCCTTGCGCGTCCTTCAAAGATCACTGTTGTCACCGACAGCGTCTATGTCCGCGACGGGATCACCAAATGGCTGCATGGCTGGAAACGGAACGGCTGGAAAACCGCCGCGAAAAAACCCGTGAAGAACGAGGATCTCTGGCGTCAGCTTGATGCGGCCCGGGCCAGACATGATGTGATTTGGGAATGGGTAAAGGGTCACGCCGGACATCCGGAGAACGAGCGCGCCGATGAGCTGGCGCGCAAGGGCATGGAGCCTTTCAAGAAAAAGACCTAATGCCTCCGGCGGGGATATTTAAGGAAAAATGAAGGACTGCCTTCTTTTTGGAAAAAGTATCCCCGCCGGAGGCAATCATCTCCTTTCTCAGCGACCGGCGATAAACAACTTGTAGGCCCAGAGCAGCAGCAGAGCGCCCAGAACGGCACCGACAAAACCCGCTGCCGCGCCCAATGCGGTCAGCAAAAGCCTCAGGGCCAGCCCGCCGATCAAGGCACCGATCACACCCACCGCAATCGTTGGTATCATCGGCAGGTTCATGCCCATCAACCGGGTGGCAATGAAACCGGCAGCAGCTCCGATAACGATGAGAAACAGAACGGGTCCCATCAGCGCTTCCCAAGTCGGGGCGCAACGAAGAGCGCGATGAGGGCTCCTATTGCCGCTGTCATAGTTCTGCCCCCGATACCCAGCCCCAGAAGCGCCATCACGAAATAGGCTATGACCGCGCCGCCGATGCCAAGGATGAGGCTCGTGACAATGCCGTGTCGGACGAAACCGAAACGGTCGGCAGCCCAACCGACCAGGCCGCCCACGATCATCGCCCCAAAAAGAGAATATAGATACATCACCGGTCTCCCGTTCAGAAGTCAGTCTAGCCGAGCTGTCGGCCCTTGCCCACCGGAAAGCCCCGCAGCAGGACATCGCGATCCATGGGCGCCTTGCCGGCGCGCTGGAGACGAAGAAGCGAAACGGCACCTGTGCCGCAGGCGACGGTGAGTTTGTCGTCCAACACCTGTCCCGGCTTGCCCGCGCCATGGCTGACGCGGCTCATCAGCACCTTGAGGCGCTCGCCGTCGAGTTCAAACCAGGCGCCGGGAAACGGTGACAGGCCGCGGATCTGTCGGTCCACTTCGACCGCAGGTCGGCTCCAGTCGATCCTGGCTTCCGCCTTGTCGATCTTGGCAGCATAGGTCACTCCGCTGTCAGGCTGCGCTTCTGCCGCAAGCGGCAGAGCCGAAAGCGCGCTGACCATCAGCTCCGCTCCCATCACGGAGAGGCGGTCATGCAGCGTCGAGACCGTATCATCCGGTGCAATCGCGGTTTTCGCCCGCATCAGGACGGGGCCGGTATCGAGACCGGCTTCCATCTGCATGATACAGACACCAGTTTCCGCGTCGCCTGCCAGGATGGCGCGATGTATCGGCGCGGCCCCGCGCCATCTTGGCAGCAGCGAGGCATGAATGTTGAAGCATCCCAGCCGGGGTGCATCCAGAATGATCTGCGGCAGGATCAAACCGTAGGCAACGACGATGGCCGCATCCGCTTCCAGCGCCTTGAAGGCCGTGAGTTCGTCGTCGCCCCTGAGGCTCTTTGGATGACGCACCGGCAGATCTAGCGCCTCGGCGCGTTTGTGAACCGGACCGGGTCGCGGTTTCTTTCCACGACCCGCCGGACGTGGCGGCTGGGTATAAACCGCTGCAATCTCGTGCCCTGCTTCGATCAGCGCATCGAGAACCGGTACCGAGAACTCGGGCGTTCCCATGAAGATCAGGCGCATCCGATTTCCTCTCGGATCGAAACCGGGCCAGCGTCCTGCATCAGGTCCGCCCCAGTTCCTTTTTCAGCTTTTTCATCTTGTTGGTGATCATCGTCCGCTTGATCCCGCTGAGATAGTCAATGAAAAGCCTGCCGTTCAGATGGTCCAACTCGTGCTGTGCACAGGTGGACCACAGATCATCAAGCTCTCGCTCCTGCGTTTTGCCATCGAGATCAAGATAGCGCAGACGTATCTGTTTTGGCCGGGTCACGTCTTCATAGATGTCGGGGATCGAGAGGCATCCCTCCTCGTAGACCCCAAGTTCGTCGGAGGCCCACAATATTTCGGGGTTGATGGCAACGACCGGGGCGAGGCCCGGCTCCTCCTTGTCACAATCCATCACGAAAATACGCTTCATCACCCCGATCTGCGGAGCGGCCAGCCCGACGCCCGGCGCATCATACATCGTCTCGAGCATGTCATCGGCGAGCTTCCGGATCGCGTCATCGACCTCGGCCACGGGCGGACAGGTCTTCTTCAGTCTCGGGTCGGGATGGATCAGTATTTGTCGCAAGCTCATGGCACGGGATTTAAGCAATCGCTCGATGCTCCGCAACCACTGCTTGCGCATGAGGGCAAAGACGTTAACTCTTCGCCCGACAAAAATGCGAGAAGGCCCCGAGGATGCAATTCGACTTTGATGAAGTGATCGATCGCCGCAACACCAATTGCGTCAAATGGGACATGCTTGAGCCGATCTACGGGGTGAGCCCCGATGACGGGATCTCGATGTGGGTGGCCGATATGGACTTCAAGGCACCGCCGGTTGTGAACGCCGCGCTTCATGCGGCCATTGATCATGGGGTGCATGGGTATTTTGGCGATGACCGGGCCTATAAGCAGGCGATCATCAACTGGATGAAGACGCACCACAACTGGGAAGTCGAGCCTGACTGGATCAGCACCACCCACGGGCTGGTCGCGGCGGTGGGGACCTGCCTGCAGGCCTACTCCGAACCCGGTGACGGGGTCATTCTGTTCACACCGGTCTATCATGCATTCGCCAAGATGATCCGTGCGAACGGCCGCACGATCGTTGAAAGCCGCCTCATCAATGACGATGGCCGGTACAGAATGGATCTCGAAGCGCTCGCCGCACAACTGACCGGTCGCGAGAAGATCGTGATCCTCTGCTCGCCGCACAATCCCGGTGGGCGGGTCTGGTCGAGGGAGGAATTGCAGGGGCTTGCGGCCTTTTGCACCGACCACGATCTGATCCTGGTCTCCGACGAAGTGCATCACGATCTGGTCTTTCCCGGAGAGACGCATACGGTCATGGCCAATGCCGCACCTGACTGCGTGGACCGTCTGGTAATGCTGACCGCAAGTTCCAAGACCTTCAATCTGGCAGGCGGCATGACCGGGAACGCAATCATCCCGGATACCGCGATGCGCGAAAGGTTCACTGCTGTACATCTGGCGGCGGGCGCATCGCCCAACCGGTTCGGCATGCTGATGGCAACCGTTGCCTATTCGCAAGGGTTGCCATGGCTGAAGGCCCTGCTCGGCTATCTGGGCGAAACCAAGCGGCTCTTTGATGACGGCATGAATGCGATCCCAGGTGTGCGGTCGATGACCCTCGACGCGACATATCTGGCATGGGTCGATTTTTCAGGCACCGGAATGGACGCGGCGGAGTTCACCTCACGGGTGGAGAAAACCGCAAAGGTCGTCGGCAATCACGGCTCGACCTTCGGCTCGGGCGGGGAGGATTTTCTGCGCTTCAATCTGGCCATGCCGCGCAAGCAGGTGCTGGAGGCTGTGGACCGCATACAAGCCGCTTTTGCCGACTTGCAGTAGTGTCCCACATAGCAGAGTATACCACAGCGTGTACCGGGTGACTTTTGTCACAAGTGGATAAGAATTTATCCGCCGCCCCGATATTTAAAATCCCGTTCCAACGCAGATACGTCATAAAGGACAGCGATGTCTTTGCCCTCTTCCAGTCCTGCCGTGGTGTTCCTCGAACGGAGTAGCCCGCCGCATATCCTGACGCTTGTTCTGCTTGCAGGGCTCAGTGCGATCAACATGAATATCTTCCTGCCTTCGCTGCCCTCGATGGCCGCGTATTTTTCGGCGGATTATGCGGTCGTGCAACTGGCTGTTTCAGCCTATCTGGGCATGACGGCACTCCTGCAGATCATCATGGGGCCGCTGTCGGACCGATACGGCAGACGCCCCGTTCTGCTGGTCACGATGGTGATCTTCCTTCTGGCCACAATCGGGTGCATCTTCTCGACCAACATCACGGTGTTTCTGATCTTCCGATTGCTGCAGGCAGCCATTGCATCAGGGCTTGCGCTGTCCCGCGCGATTGTCCGCGATATGGTCGATGCGTCGCGGGCGGCCTCCATGATCGGCTATGTCACCATGGGGATGGCGGTTGTCCCGATGATCGGTCCGGTTCTGGGCGGCATCCTGGACCAGACATTCGGATGGCAGGCAAGCTTCGTCCTCACGCTGGTCTTCGGTATCGCGGTCTTTGCGCTGGTCTGGGCCGATCTCGGCGAGACCAACCACACAAGATCCAACAGCTTCTCCGAGCAGTTCGGCGCCTACCCCGAGCTTCTGAGATCCCGCCGCTTCTGGGGCTACACCGGCACCGCAAGCTTTGCCTCAGGGGCCTATTTCGCCTTTCTGGGTGGCGGGCCCTATGTCGCGAGCAACCTCCTGGGGATGAGCCCAACTGCGGTCGGGCTCAGCTTCGGGTTCATCGCCGCAGGCTACATGCTGGGAAATTTCCTCTCAGGGCGGTTCTCGGAGAGGTTCGGGATCAACCGCATGATGCTGGCAGGCAGCCTTGTGACGGTGTTCGGGATGCTTGCGACAAGCCTGCTCTTTGCTGTCGGACTGGTCCATGCGGCAACGCTCTTCGGCGGGATGTGTCTGGTCGGCTTGGGGAACGGGCTGACGCTTCCGAACTCGGGCGCGGGCATGGTCTCGGTAAAGCCGCAACTGGCGGGCAGCGCCTCCGGTCTGGGAGGGGCGCTGATGATCGGTGGCGGTGCCGCATTGTCCGCCATCAC
Organism: uncultured Paracoccaceae bacterium; assembly: GCA_947493745.1. Taxonomy (GTDB): domain Bacteria; phylum Pseudomonadota; class Alphaproteobacteria; order Rhodobacterales; family Rhodobacteraceae; genus CANLSM01. Next base: position 193,502 of record CANLSM010000004.1, read on the forward strand.
CGGAGCTTTGCTCGGGGAAGGCTCATCCGCGACGCCGCTGCTCATCATGATGACGCTGGCCGCAATGGGCGGGGTTATTGCGGCCTATTATGTGATCCATGTCGAACGGAGCGTTCAGCGGGCTGCTGCTTCCTGACATCTGATTTCGCAAGTGCAGCATTTCTGGCTTGACAGCCTCGCGCAATATTGTGATTGAGTTTGGCAAATATTCGCAACTTCGTTTCGCAAGGAATGCACATGAGCTTCAAGCTGCAACCGGCCGCCCCTGATCGTCTGAACCGTTGTCAGATCTTCGGCCCCGGGTCCCGTCCGGCAATTTTCGAGAAGATGGCCGCCTCACAGGCGGATGTGATCAATCTCGATCTTGAGGACAGCGTTTCGCCCGGCGACAAGGACAGCGCCCGGACCAACGTGATCGAGGCCGTCAACGATATCGACTGGGGAGCCAAGACGCTCTCGGTGCGGATCAACGGGCTGGACACGCCGTTCTGGTACCGAGACGTGGTCGATGTGCTGGAGCAGGCCGGTGACCGGCTGGACCAGATCATGATCCCGAAGGCCGGCAATGCCGGTGATATCTATGCAGTCGATGCGCTTGTCTCGGCCATTGAGGCCGCGAAGGGGCGCAGCAGACCCATTGGTTTTGAAGTGATCATCGAAACAGCGGCCGGGCTTGCCCATGTCGAGGAAATCGCAGCGGCCTCCCCCCGAATGCAGGCGATGAGCCTGGGGGCGGCTGACTATGCGGCCTCGATGGGCATGCAGACAACGGGCATTGGCGGGACACAGGACGGCTATTACATGCGGACACCGACGGGCGAGAACCATTGGTCCGATCCCTGGCACATGCCCACCGTCGCCATTGTGGCCGCCTGCCGAACCCACGGTCTTCTGCCTGTTGATGGTCCTTTCGGCGATTTCTCTGATAAGGAGGGTTTCATCGCGCAGGCCAGACGCGCGGCGACCCTTGGCATGGTCGGCAAATGGGCCATCCACCCCAAGCAGGTTGCGCTCAGCAACGACGTTTTCACGCCGTCCGAGGCGCAGATCACGGAGGCCCGCGAAATTCTTGCGGCAATGGCCGAGGCCGAGGCATCCGGTCAGGGCGCCGCAGTCTACAAGGGACGTCTTGTCGATATCGCCTCGATCCGCCAGGCACAAGTCATCGTAAGGCAATCCGAGATGATCACCCGCTGATCCCGCCCCCGGTTTTCAGCATCTGGTCAATCCCGTGATCAATCCATAGATTGCATTGAACGGACAGAGTGACCTATAGCGTCGCTGGGAAAGAATGAGGGCGGTGTCTTGCAGAACTATCTCGATTTCGAAAAAGGGCTTGCTGAGATTGAGGGGAAGGCGGAGGAGCTTCGTGCACTTGCCCGCCAAAACGAGGAAATGGATGTCGAGGCAGAGGCATCCGCGCTCGACGCCAAGGCCGAGATCCTGCTCAGGGAGCTCTATGCAAACCTCACGCCATGGCGAAAATGTCAGGTCGCCCGACACGAGAACCGGCCCCACTGCAAGGACTATATCGAGGCGCTGTTTCAGGAATACACGCCGCTGGCAGGTGACCGGAACTTCGCGGATGATCATGCGGTGATGGGAGGGCTGGCGCGTTTCAACGACGAAGCCGTGATGGTTATCGGGCATGAGAAGGGCCACGACACCAAGACCCGCATCGAGCGGAATTTCGGCATGGCACGGCCTGAGGGCTATCGCAAGGCGATCCGGCTGATGGACGTGGCCGACCGGTTCAGTCTGCCGGTGATCACCCTGATTGACACGCCGGGCGCCTATCCCGGCAAGGGAGCCGAGGAGCGGGGGCAATCCGAGGCGATTGCGCGCTCAACGGAAAAATGCCTCAGCATCGGGGTGCCGCTGGTCTCGGTCATCATCGGTGAAGGCGGCTCCGGCGGTGCGGTTGCTTTTGCGACAGCCGACAGGCTCGCGATGCTGGAGCATTCGATCTATTCGGTGATCTCGCCGGAGGGTTGCGCATCAATCCTGTGGAAGGATTCCGAGAAGATGCGCGAGGCCGCAGAAGCCCTGCGCCTGACCGCACAGGATCTGCACAAGCTCGGGGTTGCGGACCGCATCGTGCCCGAGAAGATCGGCGGTGCGCAGCGCCACAAGCCCGAGACGATCGAGAGTGTCGGAAACGCAATCGCATCCATGCTCGATGAGCTTGCCGGGAAAGGCGCCGACGAGTTGCGCAGCGCGCGGCGCAAGAAGTATCTGGATATGGGGGCGAAGGCGCTGGTCGCCTAGATCAGCGCGGCCCGCTCCACCCGCTCGGGGTCCGGGAACGGGCGGTAAAGACCGAAATCCCCGACCTCGATCATCGTATGAAGCTGGGTGTAGAGCCGCTCCGCCTCTTCCGAACGGGACCGGGCGGAGTAAAACGCGTCATCGAGTTGCGCCAGATCCTTCACCTCGATCTCAAGCAGGAAATCACGGTAGATGTCGGAGGCGAGACCCAGCTTGCGGCGATAAAGACGCCACTCGCCGATTGCACCGCGTTCCGACAGGTACGCCATCCATTGATCGAGCGCCTGCGAAAAACCCAGGGCACGGGCATCGTCCTTGAGGTCGATCTGACAGCAGTAGAGATCCATCGGGTCCGCTCCTTCATGCGACTCGATCCCTATCTGTCCGAAATTTGATAAAGAAAGCGTTAGGCCTTGAACCCGATCTCGGCCATCAGCGCATCTGACGCGGTCTCCACACGCTCTTTCAGGGTCGCCATGAATTCGTCGAGTTCCATCCCCGGCGGGATCGGTTCCAGATATTCCAGCACCGCAAGTCCGGGTTTGCGCAGCCGCGACCGCCGCCCCCAAAGTACGCCGACATTGGTCGCGGCAGGCACGCAGGGCACACCCATCCGCTGATAGATCACACCTGCCCCGATCTTGTAGGGCAGATCCTGACCCGGCAGCGTGCGCGTGCCTTGCGGATAGATGCAAAGCTGACCGAAATCATCCGCCGACTTGGCCACATCCGACATCATCTTCTTCACGGACCCGCCCTTGCCTCTGCGCGAGACCGGTGTCGAGCCGATGCGCATCCCGTAAAGCCCGATGACCGGCGCCCATTTCAGCTCCTTTTTCATCACGTAACGCACCCGTGGCAGAGCATGCATATGCATCATCACGTCGAGGAACGACTGGTGTTTGGAGCAGATCAGAACCTCGCCTTGAGGGACCTCGCCCCTGATCTCCACGCGGATGCCGCAGATCACCCTGAGCAGCCAGAAAACGATGCGACAATAGAGTTTGCAGGTCCAATAGGCACCGCCGCGCGACCAGATCGCCAGCGGCGCACAGAGGATGCCGAGGATCGGCATCAGGGCGTACATCAGCAGATCGAAAATCAGAGAGCGGATCAGGATCATCGTCAGTCCTCAGGTCAATTCGGTCAGCATATGGTTTGCTGTGGCCCGTGTCGCGGCAAAAGACGCGATCATCGCGACGAACGGAATTGTCGGAAGAATGGCCCAGCCCCATCCTGTCGGAGCGAGCGCGACACTGCCCTCGGGCAGGATCAGCAACAGCGCCGCGCCTGCCATGGTTCCGATCAACGCCCCCAGCCCGACCCTGAGCGTGATCCGGCGAACGAAGGCTTTGCGGATATATCCGTGGGTGGCCCCGATCAGGCGCAACGTCTCGATCACCCCTCGATTGGCGGCCAGCGCCGCGCTTGCCGCCAGCATCACCAGGACCGACTGTGCCAGAAGGCTCAGCGCGACGGCTACACCCCCGAGATTGCGCACCGACACCGCCGTTTCGATCAAAGGGTCACGCCACGCGCCGTGGTTTTCAAAGGTGGCACCGGGGACCTCGGCCGCGAGGCGGGCAACAAGGGCCGCTCGGTTGGCTTCCGTCATCTCATCCTTCAGGGTGATCATCCGCGCGGGCGGCAGAGCCGTTTCCGGGAAAGCCGCCCCGAGCCACGGTGCCAGCAAATCAGCCTGCGCCGCCATATCGAGATGCTCGGCATTGCGTGCGCCCGGCACGGTCGCCAGAATGTCGAGTGTGACCGCGATGGCCCGCTCCAGTTCCTCACCCTCACCCATCAGCCGGATCGTGGTCGATGTTTCGAGAGTGGCCTTCCAGCCCGCACCCAGTATCGCCGCCGCAAGCGCCGCGCTCAGGGCCAGAACGGCGAGAAACGCCATCGCCGCCGAGGCGACCAGGGTCAGCCGTGCCGTCCGGTTGTTGGTCGGCACGACCCTGTCGGACACCCGTGTGGAGGTCAGTTCCGATGCGATCCGGCCGATCACAGCTCGGCCCCCGCCACCTGCATATGCCCGCCGACCAGACGCAGAACACGGGCGCGCACGTCCTCCTTGACCTGCCGGATCAGCGCCATGTCATGGGTTGCAACCAGAATGGTCCGGCCCATCTGGTTCAACTCGATCAGAAGTCGCATCAGACGTTCGCCCATTTCACTGTCCACATTGCCGGTCGGCTCGTCGGCCAGCAGAATGTCCGGCGACAGGATCACGGCGCGCGCCAAAGCCGCCCGCTGGCGCTCGCCGCCCGACAACTCGGGCGGCAACGCCTTGGCTCGGTGGTCGAGCGCCACCCAGTCCAGAAGCGCATCCCGGTTGCCCAGATTATGGGCCGACATCCGGCCCGAGACCTCCAGAGGCAGGGCGATGTTGTCAGCGATACTGAGGTGATCGAGAAACCGGCAATCCTGATGCACCACACCGATCCGGCGGCGCAGATGCGCGACCTGATCGGCATCGGCGGTCCGGCTGTCCTCGCCAAAAACATGCACCGCGCCCCGTGTCGGTTTGAGCGCAAGATAGCAGAGTTTCAGCAGCGTGGTCTTGCCCGATCCCGATGGCCCGGTCAGAAAATGAAAGGAGCCCGGCGCAAGTTCAAAGGACAGATCCGACAGGATCTGCCCGTCGCCATAGTCAAAGCCTGCCTGCTCGAATGTGATCACTTTCGCGGACCCACGTTGTTTTGGTTGCGTGCCTTTTGCACGACACAGTGGACGATCTCAACCTAGAAGCATCCCTTGCATGACAGGTCTGAATTGATACAAGTATTGAAAACAACGTCGGAGAGGTGCGGCCTCCCGCCGGAATGTGAGGGAAAGTCGATGCGTCTGGTCTGCCCAAACTGCGCCTCCGAGTATGAGGTTGATGCGGAAATGATCCCGCCTGAAGGGCGCGACGTTCAATGTGCAAACTGCGAAAACGTCTGGTTTCAGGAACCCGAGCCGGAGAAGCCCACGCCGCTGATGCTGGACCGTGCCTATCAGGCCGAGAGCGCACCTCAGGATGCGCCGATTTCCGCCGATACCGCCCCGGATATGGGGATGGTTCCGCCTGCACCGAGCACCGAGGAGGAGGAGCGCGAACAGCTTCGCTCCGCCGTGCGCGAGGAACTGGCGATCCAGGAAAAGGACGAGGCGGGCGCAACGACCGACTCCGTTGCCGAAGCCGATGGCAAGACCGCACCCGATGCAAAGGGCGAGGCGGCAGAAGACAAGAAGACCGATGACGGCAAGGACGACGACACGGTTCTGAGCAGCCTCAGAACGCAACTTGCCGAAGCAAAGAAGGATTTCAACTTCTCCGACGATCAGGTCGCCAAGTCGCAGAAACGCAGCGTGGTGGCAGCCGCGGCATCAGCCGGTATCGATGCCAGTTCGCCGACCCGCGCCGAAGAGGCCGTGACCGAACGCAAAAAGACCCATGAGCGTCCCAAAACCCTGATGCAGGCCATCGAGGAGGAAAGCGGTCCGATCTACAGACCCCGCCGGAAACTCCGCGGGTTCCTGACGATTGTCGTGCTCGCGCTGATTGCCCTGGGTGTCTACTCCTTCGCTCCGCAGATCTCCGAGGCCTATCCGGCGGCTGATCCCTATCTCAGGCAATATGTCGGGTTGGTCGATCAGGGCCGCGCCAGCGTGGAAGCGCTCTATGACAAAGCGACGATGATGGTCTCCGAACAGATGCAGGAAAGTCAGGAATAGGTCTCAGCCCCGCCGACCGGGCCGCCTTGAGAACCGTGTTTCGACAAACCGGTATGTGAACGCCGCCAGACCGGTGCTGCTGACCAGCGTAATCACGATGGCCACGCCCGGAGAGAATGCCGCTACGCTCAGCGTCACGATCGGAAAGTGCCAAAGTAAATCCCGTAGGACCATGTCCCGATCGTGGAAATGACGCGACTGCCAAGCGCGATACGGATCACCGCCACCGGACGACCAACAATCGTCCAGATAAGAGCGGCAGTCGCCATCTCCGTCAGGCTCATCCAGAGTGAGTTTTGAACAAGGGTTTCGTTTGGATGGGTAAAACCGAAGAGGATGAGGGCCAGTGCCGCAGGCCCAAGGGGGCGTGTCCATGGTGATCCCTTGCAGGGCGGCATGATCGCGACACTCATCCCAAGGATCATTCCGCTGATCTGCCAGACCGGGTGCAAGCTGTGGATGACCGAAACCCCGGGCAATCCAAAATAGTACAAGCGTGACAGTGACAAACTGCCATAGACAATCATGAGAAATATCAGAAGGCTGCCGGCCCTGAGCCTGCGGGTTGCAAGGCCAAAGAGCGGCAGCGCGAGGTAGAACTGGAACTCCAGGGAAAGGGTCCAGGTGTGCAGGAACCATTGTGGCGGGTGCCCCCAGATCGTTGTCAGATTGCTGACATAGAGCAGCACGGGAACCACTTCGATCATCGGATCAATCCGGTATCCGGCTGCCACGAGGCACACCGCATAGGCCGTGGTCACGGCAAAGAGCAAAGGGAACAGCCGACGGACCCGGTTCAGCACAAAGCGACGGATGGTCGGAAGGTCAAGCTCTGCCCGTTTTGCCAGAACGGCGCGCCCCATCAGATAGCCGGTGATGACGGAGAAGACATCAACGCCCTGTGTTCCGCTGGGAATAAGCGCCACCGGTAGGTGAAACAAAACCACAGCTATGGACGCGACTGCGCGCAGCCCGTCCAGCTCCGGCGAATAGGCCATCCGAGGCGGCGCATGCTCAATGGCCACTTCCGGTTTCACTACGGTTCCGAGGTCAAAGATCGCGCCGCGAAAAGGCTGTCCGATGCGCCGGGCGTCTGCAATTCTGTGAGTGGGCATTGCCTCCGCACGGGCGCCCGCTTCGGTTTTTCAGATTCCATGGCTCGATCCACTGCTCAGCGGACATTTGCCTGACAAGCGAGGTCTACTCACCCTTTCCTTCGCAAAACAGATGGCGCCCCGACAGGTCACGTTGCTCACCTTCAATGGCGCGAATGTGGTCAGTGACAGTTTCCCTGGACGTGAGCGGCCCGAGGCGGATCAGCCTCCGAGGCCCATCAGCACGACCCAAGTTGTCCGATCCGGTCGTACCTTGGCGGTTTCGGCCTGAGAGGAGTGCAAGGAATACCAAACGGATCTGCCGGAAAGCCGCGTAGCTCTGCCTCAGAACCGGTCCAGCAAACGTTTCAGATAGTCCAGTTCTTCGGGCAGACGCTGTTGCTCGGAGGAGCGGCGGCGGATCTCATCCGTCAGTTCCTTCGATCGGGCGAACGGATTGCCGATGCCGTCGAGAAGCCGGTCATCATTGTCCATTGCACCGCGATTGCCGCTCGGGCGGCCAAGTGGATCCCGATCGTTGCGGGTGAACCCCTCACTCGCATCCGTTCCGCCCTGCCCTTCATTGCGCTGCGCCTGCTGCATCTCCTCATTGAGGCCCTGCATACCATCGCGCAAACGGTCTAGCGCCTCGGCCTGCTCGTCCAGCGCTTCGGACAGATCACCGCTTTGCAGGTTGTCCCGCGCGGCTTCCATGTTCCGCTCGGCCTCACGCAGGGCCCGCCTTGCCTCCTGGCCCTCGTCGGTACCGGCACCCGGCAGGCGACCACGCAAATCGTTGAGAAGCCGCCTCAGCGCTTCCTGCCGCTGGGACAACGGTCCGCCCCGCTGATTGCCAGTCTGACCGGTCTGGCCGGGGCGATTGCCCGCGTTCGGGCCATCACCTGGGCGCGGCTGGCCGTTGGGTGACTGCTGGCTCTCGCCCTGTTGCTGGCCCTGGCCCTGCTGCTGGCCGGGCTGCTCACCGGGCTGCGGTTGACCCTGACCCTGGCGCTGCTGACGGAACTGCTCCTGCAACTCCTGAAAGGACTCGTCGGCAAGGTCCTGCTGCTGACGCAACGTATCCTGCAACTCCTGCATCAGTTGCTGACCCTGCTGGCCTTCCTGACCCTGATTGCCCTGCTGCGCCTGCATCTGCAGGTTTTCCAGCATCTGCTGAAGCTGTTGCAGAAGCGCCATCGCTTCTTCCTGACGGCCCTCTTCGGAGAGTTCCTGGATCCGGTCCAGCATCTCCTGAAGTATATCGGCAGACAACGGATCGCCCTGCTGCTCGCTGAACTCCTGCGGATTTTCAAGCGCCTGCTCGGCGAGTTGCTGCATGTAGTCCTGCATCGCCTGGCGCAGTTCTTCGGTCAGTTCGGCAATCTCCTCGTCGGTCGCGCCGTTCTCCAGCGCTTCTGCAAGACGCTCCTGCGCACGGCGCAGCCGCTCGGCCGCATCGGAAAGCGACCCGTCCTCGATCAGAAGGGCCGCCTGCCAGAGAACCTCGGCCACATCCTCGATTTCTGCCTTGGTCAATTCGTCTTCACGGGCATAGCCCAAACGCCGCAACGCGGTGCGAACCATCAGATAGGCGCTCATGTTGTCAAAGACATCCTCTGGCGCATGGGTCGCTGCGCGCAACATCTGATCAACGCGCGCCGCATTCTCCGGCGACCAGAGCAGATCGCGACGCTGCTCGATCACGGCTGCTGCCATCGGGTCGAAGAAACGACGTCCCGGCAGGATAATCTCCTCGACCGGGGACGAGCCCGACTGATCGGCGGCATCACGCGCATGAAGCTCCAGCGTGACGGGCATACCGGCCCAAGGATGCTTGATATAGTCTTCCAGAAGGGTCTCGGTAAACTCCTCGGTTCCGCCCGAGAACGGCAGCGGCAGGTCGAACTCGATCACCGGATAGTCCACAGGCTCCACCGCCTGTCCGTAGCGCCGGTCGATCTGATCCATGTTCAGGCCGATCTCTCCCCAGGCATGGGTCACGCCATAGTCGTCACTGGCGCGGAAGGTCAGCTCCATCGCGCCCGAGACCGCGCGGGTTACTTCCTCTTCCAGTCCGATGTCCGGTGGAAGATCCTCGACGACCTCGAAGGTCCAGATACCGACCTCCTCCTCGCCTTCGCGCAGGGTCATCGCGCCCGAGCGCTGCACCGGGAACTCGGCGCTCTGAATTCCGGTTGCAATCTCCGACAGGGTCGCCTCCCCGTCAGCCGAAAGCGTTTCGCTCAAGGAAAACTCCGCTTCGGACCCATAGGTGCGGAAGGTAACGAGACTGTTGATGGGTACATCAAGGACCGTATCGGTCGCAGCCTCCGTCAGATAAATCGTCGGGCGACCCGTATAGCCGGGCGGGCTGACCCAGACCTCAAAGCTCGGGCCCGCCGCAATCATCTGCTCGGACGGTTTGTCGAGTGAGGCCGTCAGACCATCTGTCACCGACCCGCGCGCAAAGAGCACCGCCGCAATCAATGCGACAAGCGCAATCAGCCGCAATCCCCAAGGATCGCGTCCGGCAAGCCGCAAATCAGGCCGGGCTGTCTTCGCGGCCCGCGATGCCTCCAGCATCCTGTCCACATGCGCATGCCACACAGCGCGGGAGGCCGGATCGGAGGCACCGATTGCCTGTGTGTCCTCGATGGCCGCGAGCGGGCGTCCGGGCAGGCGACTGTCCATGCGATTGACCGCATCGCTGCGTCCCGGGGTGCGGAACTGGCGTATGCCGCGCACCACGAACCAGATCACACCGATCAAGGCCGCAACGACGACCCCGATGGTCACATTGGGATGCCAGCCCTCCAGCACCCCGAAGGCCAGAACCGCCCACAAACCGAAGAGAATGGTCCAGACAGGCCAGAATGCCTGCGCGAACGCTTCCAGCCCAAGAGCTGCGCGCGTGGCCGTTATCCGGCGCTCCAGCGTCCGGTTCTTGGGTCGAAAATCCTTGCCTGAGGCCAATCTATGCTCCGAGCGGAACGGAGCTCATCTGCGAGCCGCGCTCAATCCATCCATTCAGGTATGATATCGCGCGAAAGCATTTCGTCAAAGGTCGGTCTTGCCCGAACCACGGCAAATTGATCACGATCCACCAGAACTTCGGGGATTAAGGGGCGCGAATTGTACTCCGAGGCCATAACGGCACCATAGGCACCGGCTGAGCGGAAGGCGACGAGTTCACCCGCACCGACCTCCGGCATGGCGCGCTCCTTGGCAAACGTGTCGCCGCTTTCACAGACCGGGCCGACGATATCGTACTGAACCGGCTCCGCGCCGGGTTCGGGCTCGCGCACCGGGATGATGTCATGCCAGGCGTCATACATCGCGGGCCGGATCAGATCATTCATCGCCCCATCGAGGATCAGGAACCGCCGCCCCTCGCCTTCCTTCACATAGATGACACGCGAGACCATCAGCCCGGCATTGCCCGCGATCAGCCGCCCCGGCTCGATCTCGATCTCGCATCCCAGATCGCCGACCGTGCTGCGCACCACCTCGCCGTAGTCGAACGGCAGTGGTGGTGCCTGATTTGAGTGCTGGTAGGGAATGCCCAGCCCGCCACCCAGATCGAGCCGCCGGATCTCATGTCCGTCAGCGCGCAGCACATGGGTCAGTTCAGCCACTTTCTCAAACGCACTGCGATAGGGTTCCAGCTCGGTCAGTTGCGAGCCGATATGCACATCAATTCCAACGACCCTGATCCCCGGAAGTGACGCGGCCTGTGCATAGACCGCACGCGCCCGCGAAATCGGAATGCCGAACTTGTTCTCCGACTTGCCGGTCGCGATCTTGGCATGCGTCTTCGCATCCACATCCGGATTTACCCGCACGGTGATCGGCACGGTCTTGCCCAGACGGTTTGCGACCTCGCTCAGAAGCAGCAGCTCCGGCTCGCTCTCGACGTTGAATTGCCTTATGCCGCCCTCGATGGCGAGGACCATCTCCTCCTCGGTCTTGCCGATGCCCGAGAAAACGATCTTCTCGCCCGGCACGCCTGCCGCCTTGGCGCGCAGATATTCACCGCCCGAGACCACATCCATGCCGGCCCCAAGTCCCGCAAGAACCTTCAGAACCGCAAGATTGGAATTGGCCTTCATCGCATAGCAGACCAGGTGATCGAGCCCGTCGAGCGCCTCATCGAAAATCTGGAAATGTCGGGTCAGCGTGGCCGTCGAATAGACATAAAACGGTGTGCCGACAGCGGTCGCGACCTCCGCGATGGCCACATCCTCGGCATGCAGCGCGCCGCCTGTATAGTGAAAATGATCCATCCGATCTCAGTCCAGTTTCCGGGTCCGTAAAAACAGATAAAGCGGCAACCCGCAGGAGACACCGATACAAAAGGTCGCCGGGATCGCAATCAGGCTCAGCCAGTCGCGCCGCACCCGCGCCTCGACAATGATGAAAACGGTCAGGGCGACAGCCGCAATCGTCAGGTCATAGGTCAGCCCGGTGGTCGCATCATTCACGTTCCAGGCGGCCCCCATCGCACTCAGCGAATAACCAAACTCCTCAAACCAGCGGATGAAATAGAACATCGGCACGACCGCACCGACAATCGTCAGGATCAGATAAATGATGCGCGAGGTCGCCATGAGTGTCCGTCCGTCAAAATACCCCGCCCTTAACCGCGAACGGGTCGCATCTGTCAACCCTCCCGAAGGGACCCGGGCCATGCCCGGGCCTGGGGTTTACAGATGTGAGCCGTTTGCACATGCTCAGATGCGCCCTGACCCCGGTCAGGGCTTCCCCAGCAGCCAAAATCCGTTTGGGCGCAAGCCCAAACTCGAAAGGCAGGAGCGCGGCACGCGCTCTCAATCTGTCTGAAGTTGCGAAGGGACCGGCAGCGGATCCCCCTTCAAACCACACGCCCCAAGGATCAGGAGCACCAGAAGCACCCTCATCCCAACACCTCCCGCCAACGGGCGACCTGCGCTGTCACATTGCCGGGTGCCGTCCCGCCAAAACTCTGTCTGCTGGCCACCGAGTTCTCGACCCCAAGCACGGAATAGACCTCCTGGTTGATCCCATCATGTGCGCTCCGCATCTCTGCCAGCGTCAACTCATCGAGATCGCAGCCCTTGTCCTCGGCAAGCTTCACCAGAGCGCCCGTGACATGATGCGCTTCGCGAAACGGCAGTCCCAGTTCGCGGACCAGCCAGTCGGCCAGATCGGTCGCGGTCGAGAAGCCGGCGCCCGCCGCCTCCCGCAACCGATCCGCATTCGGGGTCATATCCGACACCATTCCGGTCATCGCCGCGAGCGCCAGCATCAGACTGTCGGCGGCATCAAAGACCTGTTCCTTGTCCTCCTGCATGTCCTTGGAATAGGCCAGAGGCAGCCCCTTCATCACGGTCAGCAACCCGACAAGCGCCCCGTTGATCCGCCCGACCTTGGCGCGGATCAGCTCGGCCGCATCGGGGTTTTTCTTCTGTGGCATGATCGAAGACCCGGTTGAAAATCTGTCCGACAGCGTCACGAAACCGAACTGCGCGGACGACCAGATCACCAGCTCCTCGGCAAAACGGCTGAGATGCGTCGCACAGATCGACGCCGTGCTCAGGAACTCCAGCGCGAAATCCCGGTCCGAGACAGCATCCAGCGAATTGGCTGCTGGCCGGTCAAAGCCGAGTGCCCTGGCTGTCATCTCGCGGTCAATCGGGAAACTCGTGCCCGCCAGCGCCGCAGCCCCCAGTGGGCTTTCGTTCATTCTCGCCCGCGCATCGCGAACCCGGCCAAGATCGCGCCCGAACATCTCCACATAGGCCATCATGTGATGGCCCCATGTCACCGGCTGGGCGACTTGCAGATGGGTGAAGCCGGGCATCACCAATCCGGCCCCGGTCCCGGCCTGTGCCAGCAACGCCTCGATCAGCGCCCGCAGGCCGTCCGCTACCGCATCCAGCTGGTCACGGACCCAGAGCTTGAAATCGGTCGCCACCTGATCATTGCGCGAGCGCCCGGTATGCAGCCGCCCGGCGGGCTCGCCGATCAGATCCTTCAGCCGCGCCTCCACATTCATGTGAATGTCTTCAAGAGCGCGTGAGAACGGGAAATCTCCGGTTTCAATCTCTGACAAGACCGTGAGCAGGCCTTCCCGGATCACCTCGGCGTCGCTATTGGAAATGATACCACAAGCCGCCAGCATGGCCGCGTGGGCGCGCGATCCGGCAATATCCTGAGCCGCGAGCCGTTTGTCGAAATCAATCGAGGCATTGATCGCCTCCATGATCGCATCCGGCCCGCTGGCAAAGCGCCCGCCCCACATGGCGTTGGAATTAGACTGGTCTGACATGAAACCCTCGGGTTGGAACTGGAGCGTAAGCGTGAAACTCAAGCCTCTGATTGCCGCGATGCTATACTTTGCTCTCGCAGCGGGTGCAAACCCCGTCACCGCCGGACCTCTGGCTGCCGATCAACGCTCGGCGCTTCTGGAGTTGCGCGAGGGTGGCATGCGCAAGCTCGTGATCCATCCAGACGCCCTGCCCGCCCGTCAGGTACCATTTCTGAACGGCGACGGTGCTGAGACGGACCTGGACCAGAGTCGCGGCAAGTTCCGACTGGTGAATTTCTGGGCCACCTGGTGCGCGCCCTGCCGGGCCGAAAAGCCCACGCTTGATGCGCTGAACAAGACACTGAGCGGCCCGGACTTCGAGGTCATCGCAATTGCCACCGGGCGCAACTCGCCCGAGGCCATCAAGCGTTTCAACGAGCAGATCGGCATCGAAAGCCTCGCCACCTACCGCGATCCCAAAAGCGAAGCTGCAAGGGCGATGGGGGTGCTTGGACTGCCGGTCTCCATCCTGATCGACCCGCAGGGCCGCGAGATTGCCCGCCTTCCCGGCGGTGCCGATTGGACAACCGACAGCAGTCTGGCGGTGATCACAGGCCTAATGAACGCTTACCGGTAGAACTCCTGAACCTTTGTATGACAGGGACAGGCGACCATATGGTCATTGACCATGCCCATGGCCTGCATGAACGCATAGACAATCGTCGGCCCACAGAAATTGAACCCGGCTTTCTTCAGGTCCTTTGATATCCGGGTCGACAGATCCGTTGCAGCGGGCACCTCATCCATCGTCTGGAAATGGTTGACGATGGGTTTGCCATCCACGTAGTCCCAAAGATAGTTGGCAAATCCCTGATCGGCCTCGATCTCCTGCCAGAGCCGGGCCGAGCGGATTGTCGAGGTGATCTTGCCACGATGCCGGATGATCCCGGCATCCTGAAGCAGCCGCTCAACATCGTCTTCCGTGAACTCCGCGACCTTGACCGGGTCAAAACCGGCGAAGGCCGCCCGGAAGTTGTCACGCTTCTTGAGAATCGTGATCCAGCTGAGGCCGGCCTGAAACCCGTCCAGAATCAGTTTCTCCCACAGGGCACGCCCGTCATATTCAGGCACCCCCCATTCCGTGTCGTGATATTCGACATAGATCGGGTCGGTTCCACACCAAGAACAGCGATTTTCCATGCAGCTTCCACCATATGTTGATGACGAGAACAATTTTAGAACATTACGGGAATATTCACGAACGGTTAACCACCATCTCGCAGTGTGAAGTCAACAGCCCGTAGTGAAGTGAAAGGCGTACGAGATGTCAGCACAGCCCCAGAATTCAGCCGCATGGCAGAGCCTCAGCTCTGTGCTCCATCCCATGACCGCCCTTGCCGGGTCCGAGACTGCAAGACGCGCGACCATCCGGATGGAGGTCGCCAAGGCAATCGCCGAAGACCGTGTGATCCTTGCCTATCAGCCGGTCGTCTCTGCCCGAAAGGGGCATCCAGTTGCCTTCTATGAGGGGCTGGTTCGCCTCGTCAGCGAAGACGGCATTCCGATCCCCACCTCGCAATTCATGCCCTATGTCGATGAAACATCGCTCGGCCCCGCGATTGACTGCGCCGTATTGCGGATCGCGCTGGTCGCATTGGCTGACGATCCGTGCCTGCGGCTCTCGATCAATATCGGGCCGGGCACCATCAAATGCGACGAATGGCTGGACACACTGGCAGAAGCGCAGGTTGACAGCCCCGGCCTGCTCTATCGTCTGATCGTCGAGGTGACCGAGAATTGCGAACTGAACTGCAATCCCGATATGGTCAATTTCCTCAACAAGATACGTGCCTTCGGATGTGCCACCGCAATTGATGATTTCGGGGCGGGACGGACCTCGCTTGCCCATCTGCGGGTCTTCGGTTTCGATGTCGTGAAGATCGACCGGACGCTTGCCCAGGGCATAGCGCTTGATGCCGACAAGCAGGTGATGGTGCGCTCCATCATCTCCATTGCCCGGCATTTTGACATGCTGGTGGTTGGCGAATTTGTTGAAACGGCAGCGGACTCAGCCATGCTTGCCAGTCTTGGCGTCGATTGCCTGCAGGGATATCTCTACGGGGAACCGACCGAGCTTCCCAATGATGGCCCGAAACTCGGCATCATCTGAGACCAGCCGTCAGAAATTGTTCTGAATCACAATCTGGATCGCGATGATCCCCAGGATGACAACAAGCGGCGACAGGTCGATACCGCCCATTGCCGGCAAGATACGTCTGATCGGCGCGTAGATCGGCTCAAGAAGTCTTTGCAGGAAATACCAAAGCTGCGAAACCAGCGGTTGCCGCAGGTTCAGGACCTCGAAATTGATCAACCAACTCATGATCAAATGCGCAATGACGAAGAACCAGACGACATCCAGAACCAACATCAGTATTTGAACCAGAGAATCCATGTCGCGACCTTGTAGCGTTCGAGCGTTGCCAAACACCTAATGCGCACCTTCCCGGCATGCAAGTAACGTGACGTGAGCTGTTGATATTTGTTCCCGGCAGATCAAACTGTTGCCTTCAAAGTAAAAACCCAGATGGAGAGAGCCGATTTATCCGCTTCGACGCCTTCTGCTTGAGGTCCTGCGAACCCGGCGCGCGCCCCGACTGCCGATCGACGGGCTGCATGTCACCCGCGTCACCTGCATGCCGTGGGACATCGACATATGGCGGGAGCTCAACAACGGCCGCACGCTGACGCTCTATGACATTGGCCGGAGTGGCCTCGCGGTGCGGACCGGGCTCGACAGGATACTGATGGCGAACAGGTGGTCACTGACCATGGCCGGCTCGTCGGTCAGATATCGCAAAAGGGTGCGGATGTTCGACCGGATCACGATCACATCGCGTGCATTGGGATATGATGACCGGTTCTTCTATCTCCAGCAGAACATGACAGTGCGGGGCACAGTGACGTCGTCTGCACTCATGCGGGCAGCGCTGACGGGCGCGTCCGGCCTAGTCCCGCCTGCCAGGCTGATCGAGGTCATGGGCATGTCGG
This sequence comes from uncultured Paracoccaceae bacterium, assembly GCA_947493745.1. Lineage (GTDB taxonomy): Bacteria > Pseudomonadota > Alphaproteobacteria > Rhodobacterales > Rhodobacteraceae > CANLSM01. The sequence continues at coordinate 209,924 of CANLSM010000004.1, forward strand.
AGTGGAACCCCGCCCTGCCCGAATGGGTCGGGAACTGGATCGAAGCAGAAGCAACGCGCCCCTGGCCGCCGGTCGAATAGACTTTGCACTGCGCCAGCGCTTGGTGTTACCTGCGCAGGATCACCTGACCGAAGGGCAAGCTGCATGACGCCGCTCAGTGACAACTTGCGCGGCGCGCTCTTCATGACCGTCAGCATGATAGGCTTTGCGCTCAATGATGCCGCGATGAAACTTGTCTCGGACGATCTCGACCTGATGCAGTCGATTTTCATCCGCGGAATGTTCGCGACCCTGTTCGTCGGGCTTCTCGCCCACTACAAGGGCGTCCTGCGGGTCCGCACTGAGCGCCCCGACCAAAAGAAACTCGGCTTGCGCATCTTTGGAGAAATCGGCGGAACTTTCTGCTTTCTGACCGCCCTTTTCAACATGCCCATCGCCAACGCGACCGCAATCCTGCAAGCGCTCCCACTGGCGATAACGCTCGCGGCGGCCGTCTTTCTGCGCGAGGCGGTGGGATGGCGGCGTTATCTGGCCTCCGCCATCGGTTTCTGCGGGGTCCTGATCATCGTCCGCCCCGGGTCCGATGGCTTCAACGAATACGCACTCTTTGCGCTGGCCGCGATCTTCTTTCTCACGATCCGCGATCTTTCGACCCGGCAGCTCAGCCGCACCATGCCATCGCTCTTCGTCTCGCTTTTGACCTCGATCTCGATCATGATCCTGGGAGGGCTGGGCACGCTCGTCACCGGATGGCAGCCGGTCGGGGCCATGTCGGTGAGCCTTCTCGCACTCTCCGCATGTTTCCTGCTTCTTGGCTATATCTTCGGTGTCATGGCGATGCGCATCGGTGATATCGGCTTCGTTTCTCCGTTTCGCTACACGATCCTGCTCTGGGCCATTCTGGCGGGCATCATTCTGTTCGGCGAAATCCCGGATGTCTGGACACTGCTTGGCGGCATGATCGTGATCGGAACGGGGCTCTTCACCCTATACCGCGAGCGCCGGACACGACTGCATCAATAGAGCATTGTTTTTACCCCGCGACTGCATCAGCATGCGGCCGAGCAGGGAGAACAGGCAATGACCGAAACCAGACAGCGCGGTGTCTTCAGCTGGATGCTGTTCGATCTCGCGAACCAGCCATTCAACACGCTGATCATCACGTTTATCTTTGCGCCCTACTTCGCCGCCAGCGTCGCGCCTGATCCGGTCACCGGGCAGATCATGTGGGGTGATACGCTGAAATGGGTCGGGCTTTCGGTCGCAATCATTGCCCCGATACTCGGCGCGATTGCCGACGAGTCCGGTCCCCGCAAACCGTGGATTCTGGCACTGAGCCTGCTCTTCGTGATCGGTTGCGCAGGTCTCTGGGGGGCAGTGCCGGGGATGGACAATCCGACCTCCGTTCTGTTGCTGTTCGCGCTAGCATACTTCGCCTCCGAGTTCTCGCTGGTCTTTTACAACGCCATGCTTCCCAGCCTTGCCGAGCGGGCCGATGTCGGCAAGCTCTCGGGTCTTGGCTTTGCGCTTGGCTATGTCGGTGGGGTTCTGGTGCTGATCTTTGTGCTGCTCTTCCTCTCACCTGCTCCCGGAAAGGACGTCACCTTGCTGGGCATCGCCCCGCTCTTCGGGCTTGATCCGTTTCTGGGCGAACCCGCGCGCGCCACCGGCCCACTCACCGCCCTGTGGTTTGTCATCTTCGCATTGCCGATGTTTCTTTTTACCCCGGATGCGGCGAAGGTAAGGAAGGCAGGAAATGCGATCGGGCGCGGCCTGCGAACCCTGCGCGGCACGATCCGGGGCCTGCCGGGATCACCCAGCCTGCTGACCTATCTGATTTCATCGATGTTCTATCGCGACGCGCTGAACGGGCTCTATATATTCGGCGGCATCTACGCAGCCGGTGTCCTGGGATGGGGCCTTTTCCAGCTGGGTATTTTCGGGATTATCGCCGCGATCACGGCAGCGGTCGGCTCGTTCATCGGAGGATATGCGGACAAGAGCTTCGGTCCCAAGCCGGTGGTCAGGGCGGCGGTGATCATCCTGATCGGTATCTCAATACTGGTGCTTGGAACCAGCCGGGAGGCCATACTGGGCATGCCGGTCGAACCCGCATCCGCGCTGCCCGACTACGTCTTCTACTTCTGCGGCTCGATGATCGGAGCGGCGGGTGGAGCACTGCAGGGGGCCTCGCGCACATTGCTGGTACATCAGGCAGAGGGACGCGTCCCGATGACCGAGGCGTTCGGTCTTTTCGCGCTGTCGGGCAAGGCCACGGCCTTTCTGGCACCCTGGCTGATCACCTACGCGACGGCTGCAACCGGATCTCAGGCCATGGGCATCAGCCCGGTAATCGGCCTTTTCGCAATCGGGCTGGTTCTGCTATACTGGGTCAAAACAACCGAGGCATGAGTATGATCCGAGTATTTCTGGGCATTCTGAGTTTGTCTTTCGCGCTGTCGGGCCCGGCACTTGCGCAGCCACTTGCCAAACAACTGTTTGGCGCCAAATCGACTCCGTCACAACACCAATCCGCTCCGTTCGGCTCCTATTCCAAGGGATGCGTCGCCGGGGCGATGCAGCTTCCCGAAACGGGGCCGCGCTGGCAGGCCATGCGTCTGTCGCGCAACCGCAACTGGGGACATCCCGAGGCCATCCGCTTTATCGAGCGGCTGAGCGCCAGTGCCGTTCAGGCCGGTTGGCGCGGGCTCTATATCGGGGATATCTCCCAACCGCGCGGGGGGCCGATGCTTTCAGGGCATCGCTCTCACCAGATGGGTCTTGATATCGACATCTGGATGAAGCCCGCCATGCGGCTCGACCTGACGCGGCGCGAGCGGGAAAACCTGTCCTCGATTTCCGTGCGCACATCCGATCAGCGTAATGTGAACGGCAACTGGACCGCCGCGCATCACCGCATTCTGCGCGCCGCAGCGTCTGACCCGGCAGTCGCTAGGATTTTCGTAACGGCCCCGGCCAAGCTCAGGATGTGTGCCGATGAGCGTGGCGACCGCGCCTATCTGCGCAAGATCCGTCCCTGGTGGGGACATCACTATCATTTCCATGTTCGCATGAACTGCCCCAAAGACGCGCGCGGCTGTGTCGAGCAGGATCCGATCCCGCCCGGTGATGGCTGCACGGAGGCGGTCTGGTGGGTAACCGACGCGCTGAAACCAGCCAAGCCCGATCCCAATGCCCCGCCACCCAAGCCGCGCGTTGAATTGCGGATGGCCGATCTGCCGCAGCAATGCTCCACGGTTCTGAAAGGCGGATGATCAGGGCCCTCGCGGGGCTGTTCTGCCTCACAACCACGGCTCTGGCCGAACCGGCCCTGACCGAGCTTTCCCAGATCACGCTGCGCGCGGACATCGAAGGGTTTGGCAGCTACTCCGGGCTGGTTCTCGATGAGACGGGTGAGCGGTTTCTGGTCGTCTCGGACAAGGGGCGTTGGGCCGAGGGGCAATTGGTGCGCAAGGCAGGTGCGCTCCGGTCTGCCCGGATCACGGGTCACGGCCCGATCCTCGACCCCAAAGGCAAGCCGGTCACCCGCTTTGACATTGACGCCGAAGGTCTGACCCGCACACCTGACGGGCGCATCCACGTCTCCTTCGAGGCCAATCACCGGATCTGGTCCTACGACGCCATGACTGGCCCCGCGACAGCGACCGAAAAGCATCCCGAATACAGCCGTTTGCAGAATAATTCATCACTTGAGGCGCTTTTCCATGATGCAAGCGGCACACTTTACGTGATCCCCGAGCGGTCGGGCCGTCTTGATCGTCCATTCCCGGTCTATGCGCTCGGACCGGACGGCTGGTCCACGCCCTTTACCATCAAGCGCGAAACCGATTTTCTGGTGGCGGGCGCCGATCTTGGCCCTGATGGCATGCTCTATGTTCTGGAGCGCAAATTCACCTATCTTGGCGGGTTCGCGACACGTATTCGCCACTTCACCGCGACAGGGCAAGACCCCGAGACACTGCTTGAAACCCGCTTTGGCGAGATCGACAACATGGAAGGGATCGAGGTGTGGCGGGACGCGGACGATCAGATCCGCATCACGCTTATCTCGGATGACAACAACTCGATCCTGCAATCGACGATATTCGTGGAATATCTGCTGACTGAGTAGCTAGTCGATATGCGTCATCGCATCGGCTGCCGTCTCGACAAAATGGAAGAGCTTGATGTCATCGGCCGAGATCGTACCGGCATCTGCCAGCGCCTCCCAGTTGATGATCCTGCGCCAGAACGCCTCGCCGAAAAGCAGGATCGGCAGCGGCTTCATCCGGTTGGTCTGCACCAGCGTGAGGGTCTCGAACAACTCGTCGAGCGTGCCGAACCCGCCGGGGAATACGGTGATCGCCTTGGCCCGCATCAGGAAATGCATCTTGCGGATCGCAAAATAGTGGAAGTTGAAACAGAGCTCGGGCGTCGCGTACTGATTGGGCGCCTGCTCATGCGGCAGCACGATGTTGAGGGAGATCGACTTGCCGCCCGCCTCTTCCGCCCCGCGGTTGCCGGCCTCCATCACGCCCGGACCACCGCCCGTGATCACCACATTCTCGGTGCCGCCCGTCTCAAGGCTCTTGAGCGTGCAAAGGCGGGCAAATTCCTGCGCCTCGGTGTAGTATTTCGACAGATCCGCCAACGTTTGGGTCCGCGCGTCCGCCTTGTTGACAGGGTCAGGGATGCGCGCGCCACCGAACATAACGATAGTACTTTCGATGCCCAACTCGCTCAGTGTCATCTCGGGCTTCAGCAATTCAAGCTGCAGGCGGACCGGGCGCAGCTCGTCACGGCACAGGAACTCATCATCCGCAAAGGCGAGCCGATAGGCCGGTGATCGGGTCTGTGCCGTATCGGGCACACCGGTTGCCATCTCGATATCGTCATGGGCCTTGGGAAATCTTTTCTGTCTACTCGCCATGGGATCAAAGTCCTGTCGTTGCATGCGTGGTTCATCCGCTCTATAGCCTCAGGCCAACTGAGGCCAGTGAACAATTCGGGGACGATAATGGACAACGCACAGCTCGAAACCGCCATCGAGACCGCCTGGGAGGCCCGCGACACAATCACACCTGCAACCAAGGGTGAGATGCGCGATGCCGTAGAGCACACGCTCGATGCGCTCGACGGCGGGACATTGCGTGTGGCAGAGCGTCGCGAGAACGGTGACTGGCATGTGAACCAATGGGCCAAGAAGGCGGTTCTGCTGGGTTTCCGGCTGCAGGACATGGCCCCGCAATCGGGTGGCCCGCAAGGCAGCACCTGGTGGGACAAGGTGGACAGCAAGTTCAAGGGCTGGGGCGCGGCCGAGTGGACCGAAGCCGGGTTCCGCGCCGTTCCCCACTGCATCGTGCGCCGTTCGGCCTATGTGGCCCCCGGCGTGGTGCTGATGCCGTCCTTCGTCAATCTCGGCGCCTATGTGGACAGCGGCACTATGGTGGATACCTGGGCCACGGTGGGCTCCTGCGCGCAGATCGGCAAGAATGTGCACCTTTCGGGCGGCGTCGGCATCGGTGGTGTGCTGGAGCCGATGCAGGCCGGACCGACGATCATCGAGGACAACTGCTTCATCGGGGCCCGCTCGGAGGTGGTCGAGGGCTGCATCATCCGCGAGGGCGCGGTTCTCGGCATGGGCGTCTATATCGGACAGTCCACCAAGATCGTGAACCGGGCCACAGGCGAGATCATGTATGGCGAGGTGCCACCCTATTCGGTCGTTGTCTCCGGCTCCCTGCCATCGGGCAACGGCCCGTCGCTCTATTGCGCCGTGATCGTGAAGCAGGTGGATGAGCGGACCCGCTCCAAGACCTCGATCAACGACCTTCTGCGCGACTGATCTTGACCAGAGAGCCCAAAGCCAAACGCCCCCAGCAGGTGTTTACCCTGCTGGTGGAGGTCGGGCGCAACCCCGGCGACGGACTGCCCAAGGGTGCGACCGGTGCGGGACTTCTCTGCTATGCAACCGGCGTGGACGAGGCCGAGGCCGTGAGAGAGACGGTCAAGGTTCTCAAGCAGGCCGATCTCGCACCACTTGATGTGACAGGCTACGGCACGCTGGACGAACAACTCGCTGATGGGGCCGATATCGGTGAGGACGAGAAAGCCCTGATGCAACAGGCGCTTGATCAGAATGCGGTGATCGTGGCCCAGATGACCCCCTACACCGGCTGAGAAACTGGACGGGCCGGTTGCGGGAATATATGGCTTGGACGAAAGAGCCACAGGACCCCACCCATGCAAGCCATTTTCCTTGATCTCGACGGGACCCTTCTCGACCCCAAGGAGGGGATCACCAAGTCGATCCAGTACGCGCTGGCCGAGATGGGGCTGGAAGAGATCCCGACCCAGGACGAGCTGACATGGTGTATCGGGCCACCGCTCTGGCCGTCCTTCGAGGTGCTGCTCGGGCCCGGTGCCGATTTGGATGAAGCGGTCGGGCTTTACCGCGAGCGCTATACGGATACCGGCATGTATGAGGCCGATCTCTACGATGGCGTGGGAGAGATGCTGGACGAGATGCGCAGCACCGACGCGCAGATGTGGATCGCGACCTCCAAGCCCCATGCCTATGCCAACACAATCATCCAGCATTTCGGGATCTCGGCCCATGTGGACGGGCTTTTCGGCTCCGAACTGGATGGTCAGAACTCCGACAAGACGCAGCTTCTGGCCCATGCGCTCAGTGAGACCGGTGTTGATCCGGCCCGCGCCATCATGCTGGGCGACCGGCGCTTCGATGTCGAAGGGGCGCGCAACAATGATATTCCATGTATTGGCGCGCTCTGGGGCTATGGCGAGGAGGGCGAATTGCATATTGCCGAGGCGGATGGCCTTGCCGGGCAGCCCGAAGATGTCATGGAGATCGCCTATGACCTGCTGGGGATCGAGGCGTGACCGATCCGGTGGACCTGACCCGGGCACTGATCCGCTGCCCCTCTGTCACGCCAGAGGAAGGCGGTGCCATCAACCTGCTGGATCGCATTCTGAGCGAGGCCGGTTTTGCAACGACAAGAGTTGATCGCGGTGGCGTCGCCAACCTCTTCGCACGCTGGGGTGAGGGCCGTAACGGACGGACGTTTGGCTTCAACGGGCATACGGATGTCGTGCCCGTTGGCAATATAGACGACTGGAGCGTCGATCCCTTCGGTGGTGAAATCCGTGACGGCATTCTCTATGGGCGCGGTGCCACGGACATGAAGTCCGGGGTTGCGGCCTTTGCTGCGGCCGCCATCGACTTTGTCTCCGAGACCCCGCCCGATGGATCTGTCGTGCTGGCGATAACCGGCGATGAGGAAGGCGATGCGCTTGATGGCACCCGCGCGCTCCTCGACTGGATGGATGCCAACGGCGAGCGGATGGATCACTGCCTGGTGGGCGAGCCGACCTCGCCAAACACCATGGGCGAGATGATCAAGATCGGGCGGCGCGGCTCGATGACCGCCTATTTCACGCTGACCGGTCGCCAGGGCCACTCCGCCTATCCGCACCGCGCCAACAACCCGATGCCCGCCATGGCCCGTCTGATGGACCGGCTGGCGACTCACATGCTTGATGAGGGTACGGATCATTTCGATGCTTCGACACTCGCCATCACGACCATCGACACCGGCAATCCGGCCAACAACGTGATCCCGGCTCAGACCCGCGCCACGGTGAATATCAGGTTCAATGATGCGCACAGCTCCGACAGCCTGACGAACTGGTTGCAGGGCGAGGCGACCAGGATCCGGGAGGAGACGGGCATATCCGTGGACATGCGGGTGCAGGTCTCGGGCGAGAGCTTCCTCACGCCACCCGGTTCGCTTTCAGCCCTCGTCTCGCATGCTGTCAAGGCCGAGACGGGCGTGACGCCGGAGCTCTCGACATCCGGCGGCACCTCTGACGCGCGTTTCATCAAGGACCACTGCCCGGCGGTCGAGTTCGGTCTGGTCGGCAAGACCATGCATCAGGTCGATGAATGCGTGGAAGTAGCGCAGATCCATCAACTCAAGGCGATCTACACAACCATTCTGCGCGACTATTTTTCGCAAACCCGATAGGAGGGCGCGATGCTGCAATCCAACTATCACGAAGCGCGTGCCGATCTGGCCGCTGCCTTTCGCTGGGCCGTTCGAATGGGATGGCATGAGGGAATTGCCAATCATTTCTCTCTTGCCGTGAACGAAGATGGCACGCGGTTCCTCATGAACCCCAACGCGATGCACTTTGGGCGCATCCGGGCTTCGGACCTGATCGAGATCGACGCCAATGATCCCGACACGCTTAACCGCAGCGACGCGCCCGATCCAACGGCCTGGGGGCTGCATGGCACCTTGCACCGGAATGTGCCCTGGGCGCGATGTGCGCTGCATCTGCATCCCAAGTTCGGAACGGTTCTTGCCTCGCTTGCCGACAGCAGCCTGCCGCCGATCGATCAGAACTCGGCGATGTTCTATGACCGCGTCATCATTGACGAAGGCTATGGCGGTCTCGCCTTCGAAGAGGAAGGGGAGCGGATCTGCACGCAATTCAGCGATCCGTTGAAGCGGGTCATGGTGATGGGAAATCACGGCGTTCTGGTATTGGGCGAGACTGTCGGCGAGGCTTTCAACACGCTCTATTACTTCGAGCGCGCCTGCGAGACCTATATTCTCGCCCTGCAGACCGGGCAGCCGCTGCGGGTTCTGTCGCATAACGTCGCGATGAAGACGGCGGATGAGATGAACGCGCAGTCCCATCTGGTCGAGGCTCATCTCGCGGAGTTGCGGGCAATACTTGACGCCGAAGGGTCGGACTACGCCCAGTGACCAATCTGCTGATCGTGATGGTCAAGGAACCGCGCCCGGGGCGCGTAAAGACCCGGTTGGGGCGTGATATCGGGATGACGCGCGCGGCGTGGTGGTTCCGCCATCAGACCGGATCCCTGCTTCGACGTCTTGGGACTGATCCCCGCTGGCAGACCGTCATTGCCGTGTCTCCGGACCGCGAGGGTCTTCAAAGTCGCGTCTGGCCGAGAGATTTACCTCGTCTGGTGCAAGGCAGAGGATCGCTGGGGGATCGTATGGCGCGGCTCATTCGGCGCGGTCCGCCGGGTCGTATTGTCGTGATCGGCGCTGACATTCCGGACATCTCCCGTTGGGATGTGGCGTCCGCCTTCGCCGCCTTGGGTTCCTCTCAGGCGGTGATCGGCCCATCCGAGGATGGCGGGTACTGGCTGATCGGTCTCAAACGGGGTGCCGCACCTGTGCCTGCGAAGCTGTTTGACGGAGTGCGCTGGTCGAGCCCGCACGCAATGTCAGACACCGTGAGAAGCCTTGGAACCTCCAGGATCGCCTATCTCAGAACACTGCGCGACGTCGATACCGTGCAGGACCTCAGCCGTTAGATACCTTCCGCTGGCTGGGTTGCAGTTGTCTCAGCCGAGCCGTGAGCAGGTCCGTCAGATCCTGCAGCTGCTTTTCCGGGAATTCGGGCGCACCAAGGCTTTGCAGCAAACCAATTGCGGATTTGGAGAGCGCCGGATCCCGGAGTTCCCGACCAAGGCCGACCACAAAGCGTCCGGCATAGCGCAAGGTCGCGACGTCATTGATCAGAAGCGCATCCTCAAAGGCACCTATGGCATGCTCGAAATCGGTGGCGAGCGACTCGGTTCCCGGCTCAATGCCGAGATGGCCATGTGACATAGTGCCGGATCGACGCGCTTCCCCATCCGGCAGCACATCCAGAATGGCGTCCGAGAACACCTTGATCGATTCGATCGGTTTTTCGAGCGTTGCGTCCGCCCCGGCATCCCTTGCGGCCTGCTGCCATTCGCCCATGCCATCACCGCTGATGGCGATGATCACCGGCCGGGCGCCCACGCTTTGCGACAGTTCGGCAATCACATCCAGACCGGTCCCATCGGGCAATCCGAGATCGACGACAACCACATTCGGGCGATAGATCGCGAGATGGCGCCGGGCAGCATGAAGGCTGTCCGCCCGCCTGATCCGCGCCCCGCAGGCGACACCCATAAGGCGGATCGCCTCGGACGCAGCGCGGCTGTCCTCGATCGCCATGATCGTGAGGCCATGCAGCACGCGCGCCTGGCTGTTTTTGCTTGTTGACGCACTCAGCGGTGCAAAGGGGTCCATCAGAAAATCTCCGGTTCGGTGCCACAAGCTTCCGTCCAAACCGGTTAACAAAGGCTTACAGCCAAAGCCGCTCACCGCATCCGATAGTTAAAATTGCATTCAAAGCAGCCGGACACATGCGGCACCACGAACCCTTGCAATGATCAGCCTCAGCGGGGATATCAGAGCCCGTGTTCAACAGGAGAATGCCATGATCGGACGCCTGAACCATGTCGCCATTGCGGTGCCGGATCTCGATGCGGCGGCGCGCCAGTATGCGGATACGCTCGGCGCCAGGGTGGGCGCTCCACAAGCCGAGCCCGAGCATGGGGTGACGGTGATCTTCATCGAGCTGCCGAATACCAAGGTCGAGCTTCTGCATCCCCTGGGAGAAGGCTCGCCGATTGCCGGGTTTCTGGAGAAGAACCCGTCCGGCGGCATCCATCACATCTGCTATGAGGTCGATGATATCACCCGGGCCCGGGATCAGTTGCAGGCATCGGGCGCACGTGTTCTGGGGGATGGTACACCCAAGATCGGCGCGCATGGCAAACCGGTTCTGTTTCTGCACCCCAAGGATTTCACCGGAACCCTGATCGAGTTGGAGCAGGTATGACAATCACCGGCGCTTTCGTTCTTTTTGCAGTGATCTGGTTCATGGCTCTGCTGATTGCCCTGCCGCTCCGCCTCAAGACGCAAGGCGATCTGGGCGAGGTTGCGCCGGGAACGCCCGCCTCTGCTCCGACCAACCCGGATGTGAGGCGGAAGATGTTCTGGGTCACGGTGATCACGATCGTGCTTTGGGTGCCGCTTTGCGCGATCATCTGGCTCGGGATCTTCTCGATTGAGGATGTTGATTTCTACAATCGCCTCAATCAGTCATAATCTGAACCGTCGTCGGCTGATCACGGGTATCAGAGGCCAGAATATCCGGCCAGCAGGCGGCGGAGCGTTTGGAAAAGACACCGATATGTCCGATTGAGGTCAGACCATATCTTGCGGGCCTGAGGGTGAGTTGTCGCCTGCGCGCCGCCGGGTAGAACTTCATCAGCCGCCAGACCGAGGCAGGCGGACACATGACGTCATCCGAAACCGCGACGAATTTGATGCGGCCCCGCATCTTGTACCAATCCGGGATCGGGAGTTGCTGCCCGATCTGAGAGACATAGAACCCCCGCGTCGTGCACCAGTTTCGCCATTGCCAGTAGACCCCTTTGGGAATGTCCGATCCCAGCCCGATGAGCCGCCCGGGCAGATACCCGAGCACCTTCGTCAGAAGCGGTCCGAGCGCGTACCAGAAGGCTGCGACCTGCGGCTTGTAGCGGGTCGGATGATCCGAAAAATGCACCGCGCCGCTGGCGACGAAGATCGCTCTTTCGACCTCCCCCGTCCTAGCGTGAAACGGGAGCATCATGCCGCCAAGCGAGTGTCCGACAACCCAGAGCGGCAAGGACTTGGTGTGGCGTTTCATCTCGTCGAGCGCGCTGGCCTGATCTTCAATGCCCCAACGGGACATCGTTGCGGTCGACAAGCGTGCCGGCCCGGTTTTGGACGCGCCAAAATCGCGGTAATCATATGTCAGAACAACAGCGCCCTCGGCCTCGCTCAACCATTCCGCAAACGACCTGTAATAGCTCGCCGGAACACCGGTGGCACCGTGCAGGACAACAGCCACTCGGGGACGTCCCGCCGGTGTGAAGATCGTTCCATGCAGCCGCGCCGCCCCCGATGAGAACTCTATCGGTCGGGTGCCGGGCCCTGGTTCAGATAATTCTCGGCTTGCAGTCATGGTGCTTCCACTCTAAATAGACTGATCGGTCTAGTAACATGTACTGGACCGGTCGGTCTAGATATTCCCTAAGGTAAACCATGCAAAGTCCCCGACGACCAACCAGAGACATTCTCATCGAGACCGCAGCCCGGCTGTTTCGCCGGTCTGGCTATCACGGTGTTGGTCTGACCGAGATTCTCGCGACCTCCGGCGTGCCCAAGGGCTCGCTCTACCACCATTTCCCCAACGGCAAGGCTGATCTGGCCATTGCCGCGGCAAGTTGGGCTGCGACCGGCATGTTCCAGATCATCGAGGATGCGTTCCAGCATGCGGAGAGCTTCGAGGAAGGCGTGAAGACGCTTTGCTACAAGCTCGCGAAATTCTTCGATATCTCCGAGCAGGCGATGGGGTGCCCGGTGTCAAGCATCCTGTCGCAGGCCGATGACATCCCGGAATTCAGATCCGCGACCGGTCAGATTTTCGACGGTTGGATCGAGCACATCGCCCGGCACGGGTGCCGTCTGGGGATCGCTGAAAAGCAGGCGCGGGACCAGGCGGAGCTCGTTCTGATCCTGATTCAGGGCGCCTGGGTCATGGCGCGCCTGCGTGACACATCAGATCCGATCCGGCGTGTCGGGGATCAGTTCACGCGTTGACAAGGCTCAGAATGATCCTTGTGCCGTCGGTATAGGACGTATCGATCCAGGCCTTGCCGCCATGGTTCTTTGCGACCTTCGCGACAATCGCAAGTCCTGCCCCGGTCCCTTCATTGCCGTTGTCGCCACGGAAAAACAGATCGAAGACTTTGTTGCTGTAGCGGGGATCGATACCGGGGCCATGATCGGCAACGGAGATCTCGAACGCATCCTTCACCCGGCGTGCGGCAACGGTGATTGTCATTCCCGGCTCTCCGGCACCGTAGCGCACAGCATTCTGGATGAGGTTGAGAAGCGCCCGGACCAGTTGCGACCGGTCACCGGTCAGGGTCATGTCCTCGTTCAGAACGACCACATTGACGGATTTCTCCGCGATCGCGGATCCAAGAAGATCCGTCACTTCCTTGACCAGCGGTCCGAACTCGACCGCATTCATCGACGGGCTTTCCCGTTCGATCAGGTTGATCTCAAGCAGATCGCTGATCAGGGCCGACATGGACTTCACACCGGATTTGATCCGTTCGGTGGCTTTCTTCGCCCGCTCCAGATTGCCTGTTCCGACATGCTGCTCAAGCATTGCAGAGAAACCCTCGATGGTGACAAGCGGGCTTTTCAGGTCGTGACTGACAACATGCAAAAGGGTGCGCATCTCCGCATTGGTTCTCTCAAGTTTCTCGTTTTGCTGGCTGATCTGGGTGGAGAATGCGCGGTTCTGCTCGGCCAGCGTGGCGATGGCCCGCGCGGGAAAGATCAGCAGGCAGATATAGAATTGCGAGATCAGCGCCCATGAAAACGACGGCTCGCCCGGCGTCCCGGATGCCTCCGAGAGGATCAGCTTCAGTTGAAGCACAGAGAGAACCGCCACGAGCGCACCCGCGAGACACACGATGAACTGCCCGTATCGCAGGGCTATGAGGACAAAGACCGGGAAGTAGATTTCGAAGTGAAGGCCGCGTCCAATCTCGGTGATGTATCTCGACACCATGAGGCTGAGGGCCAGGGCAACCGCCAGCGGGATGTATTCCCGGACCGGAATGTTCCTCAGCTGTGTCATGCTGAAGGTGAGGATCATCGGTGTGAAAAGCGCGAAACCCAGCGCATCAGCCGCCCACCATCCTACCAGAACGGACCAGAATGGTGCACCGACAAAGGTGCTGACGATCGTCGCCCCCATGGTGGCCGCGACCCCGGCTGCAATGCCGCAACTGATAAGGGTCAGAAGTGCCAGCTCTTTCAGGGAAACCCGTGAAAGATCGGTATTGGCAAAGCGCTCCAGAAGAAAGAGCGCCAGCGCAATCTCGATCATGTTCGTGGTTGCCAGACCCGCCGACAATGCAAGCGGGTCACCAAAGATCATGTTTGCCGCAATGTTGGCGACAAAGCAGAAGGCGAAGCTTGCGGGACGATTGAGCGTCGGGAAGCGCAGCAGCAGGCCCAGCACAATCGCATTGGGTGGCCAGAACAGAGCAATATTGCCAATCTCGCGGGCCAGGATAACGCCCGCCGTCGCGAAAACCAGGAAGAGAAGACCAATAGCAGGTTCGCGGATACTCAGGGTTCTACCGATCAATTTAAGTTGCGCTAAACCATCGCGTGTATTCGCTACCTTTCTACAACCGGTTAAGAACCGCAATAAGAAAACATGCAGACGCCTGTGCGATCCCGTCAGGCAGACGTGTTGACCCGGTGAAAGATATGGGTGAACGTCGCGACACCCAGAACCGGCACAAGCAGGCTGAGCACCGGGATCGAGAGCGGGATCGCCATCAGGAAGCCCGCCATCCAGATATGTCCGAAATGCTTCCTGCGCAGAGCTCTGGCACCTGCCGAGCCCAATCTGCGCGCGGCAACCAGGTGAAAGTATTCACTTCCCAGCAAAAGCCCGTTGACCGCCCAGAAAACCAGCGGCGCGAACACGGCAGTGAACAGGTAGAAGACGAGCGCCACGAGATTGGCGAGGATCACCAGCCCCAGGAATTTCAGACTGTCGCCAAAAATCTCGGACCACGAGAGCCGCCCCACATCCGGCAGGCCGGGATAGTGTTTGTCTTCCACCGCGTCGGCGATGTCCTCGGCCAGAAACCCCACGATCAGCGACGCGACCGGGATCATCAGGAAGATCGATAGCCCGAACATCAGAAAGATCGCGGCAATCGACACGACGCTCGCAACAAAGCTGATCTCGCCGATCCATGGTAGGGTCAGGGTCTCGGGCAGGAACAGACCAAGCGTCCAGACAAAGACAATCGAGACCAGGATCAGCGTGGCCAGCGTCAGTCCAATCGCCTTGAGAACAACCGACATGAAGCGCGGATCGCCGAGTTGGGACAGCGACTTGCCGAAATCATCAAAGATGCTCATGCGTGAACCCACTCGATTTTCAGGTCCAGATCGGGCCGGGGCCGCTCAGGCGGCGTGGCCGTCTCGGTTCCGATGACGATGAACCCCGCAACACTTTCATGCGCGTCAAGGCGAAGGGCGCGTTCCAGAAAGACCTCATCTAAGGCCAGCGGCCCCGTCAGCCAGTTTGCCCCCCATCCGCTCGCCAGCGCCGCGTTCAGGATCCCGAGACAGACCGCGCCCGACGAGAGCGTCTGCTCGATCTCGGGGATTTTCGGACTTTCGACCGGGGCACTGATCACGGCCACCATCAGCGGCGCGGCTTCGAACATGATGGCGGTTTTCTCTATCCGCTCCGCCTCGAAGTCCAGTTCGGCGCCTCGGACCCGTGCCATCTGCCCTATGCGCCCCAAGGCTGCCTTGGAGAGCACCATGAGCCGCCATGGCTCCAGCTTGCCGTGATCGGGCACTCTCAAACCCGCCTCAAGGATCGGCAGCAATGCGTCCCGCTCCGGTGCGGGGGACGTGAGTGTCTTTGCGGGCCGGGAACGGCGTGTTTGCAAAAATTCCAGCGTTTCCGGCTGTTTGGTCAACATGAACCCATCCGAGATTTGATCGCACGCAACCTCGCCCGTGCCATCCCCCATGTCGTGCCTCCGGTCACCAAGGTCAAGATCAGCCTGCGATTTCACTGGAGACGGCAGGCTGGTTCATGCCTTCTTCGAGGCCACGAAGGCGGCAGGGGCGTCATGTTCTTGCGTCTGCCGCGAACGCATAGTTTAACGGCAGGCACCGGTCCGCATGGCGGACCCTGTCGCAACATGTCCCAGTCCGGAACCGACCCATCATGACCGATCAGGCCTATTCAGAACTCATGGCACATGTCCGCCAGACCGAAGCCCTGGCGCAGGTTGAAGGGCTGCTGAGCTGGGATCAGGAAACGGTCATGCCGCGCAAGGCGACAGCGCAGCGGGCGGAACAACGGGCAGCGCTCGAAAGCGTCCTTCATGCACGCCGTGGCGACCCTGCTGTGGGCGAAAGGCTGGCTGCGATTGATCCCGGAACGCTCGATGCGGCAGAGCGGCGCAACATCGATCTGATCCGGCGCGACTATGACCGCGCGACACGCATTCCTGCCGATCTCGCCAATGAACTGGCGCGCCTCACCAGTCTGGCTCAGGACATCTGGGCCAAGGCGCGCGCCGACAAGTCCTTTGCCGACTTTGCGCCCACGCTAGAGAAGATCGTCGGCCTGAAGCGGGAAGAGGCCACCTGCCTGTCATCGGACAGCAGTCCTTATGAAGCGCTGCTTGAAGACTATGAGCCGGGCTTTCCGCTGGGCGAGTTGAGCGATCTGCTCGCCAAGACCCGGTCCGGTCTGGTGGACATTCGCGGGGCGATCGAAGGCTCCGAGACGACGATCGCCCCCCTGACGGGCAGTTTTCCGAAGGACGCGCAGCGCAATCTGGCCGAGGAACTGGCAGACGTCTTTGCCTATGATCTGGAGGCCGGGCGGATTGATCTGGCAATCCATCCATTCTCGTCGGGGTCTTTCTCGGATGTGAGGATCACGACACGGATCGATCCCAATGACCCGCTCAACTGTCTCTATTCGACGATGCATGAGATGGGTCATGCGGTCTATGAGCAGAACATCGATCATGACAATGCGCTCACGCCGGTCGGGGCATTTGCCTCCATGGGCGTGCATGAAAGCCAGTCGCGTCTCTTCGAGAACCAGATCGGGCGATCGCGGGCGTTTTGCGAATGGCTCTACCCCAGGATGGCCGCGCATTTCGAGGATATGAACGTCGCCTCGCCGCAGGACCTCTATCGCGCGATCAACCGGGTCGGTCAGGGCTTCATCCGAACGGAAGCCGACGAGGTGCACTACAATCTGCATGTCATGCTGCGTTTCGATCTGGAACGCGATCTGATCAACGGGGACCTTCAGGTCTCCGACCTCGAGGGCGCATGGAATGATCGCTTCAGGGCGGATTTCGGTCGCGACGTTCCCGATGCCTCGCTTGGCGTGCTTCAGGATGTGCACTGGTCCGTTGGCCTCTTTGGCTATTTTCCGACCTATTCGCTGGGCAACATCTTTGCGGGCGCGATTTTCACGCGTCTTTGCGAGGTCTTCCCCGATCTTGAGACAGATATTGCGCGCGGGCAGCTTGCGCGCCCGATTGGCTGGCTGAACGAGAACATCCACAAACCGGGCAGGCTGCATTCCGGGGAGGACCTGATCGAGCTTGCCACGGGTCAGGCTGTCTCGGAGACCCCGTTGTTGAGATATCTGCAAGCCAAGTACGGCGACCTCTACAACGTCAAGATCGGCTGATCAGACCGTATTGGCAAAGAGATCGACGGGCTTTGCAGCACTCATGCCGCCGTCAAGCGGCAGAATCGCCCCCGAGACATAGGCTCCGGCCTGCGAACAGAGAAACAGAACAGCGCCCGCCGCATCAGATGGTTGTCCGATCCGCCCCAAAGGCACATTCTGCGCGACCTTTGCCGCACCGTCCTCGGTACCCGTGGCAAAAGCTGTCATCTTCGACGGGAACGGTCCGGGGGCAAGCGCATTGACGGTGATCTGATGGGGCGCGAACTCATTTGCCAGAACCCGCGTCATGTGATGCACGGCAGCCTTGGACATCGTATAGGAGTAGGCCCCTTCCGCGACAGGAGCCGTGCCCATTATCGAGCCTATATTGATGACCCGCGCGGGCTGTCCGGTGCGACCGCCTGCCTTGAGCAGGTCGAGCAGATCCCGCGTCAGCGTAAAGACAGAGGCCACGTTGACCCCCATCACGCGGGCCCATTGCTCATGCGGGAACCGGTCGATGGGCGCGCCCCAGGAGATGCCGGCGTTGTTCACCAGAATATCCAGACTGTCCCAACGTGACCTGACCTGGTCGGCCAGAGACCTGATGCCGTCCTCGGTTCCGACATCGCCCGCGAAACCCTCCGCCCGGCCGGGTCCGATCTCGCTCAACGCATCTGCGACCTGCCTGCAATCCTTGCCCTTTCTGGAAGCGATGAGCACATCAGCCCCGCCACGCACCAGTCCTTCCGCAATCATGCGCCCGAGACCGGTCGCGCCACCTGTCACGAGGGCGCGCCGCCCGGTGACCGAGAAGAGATCCGTCAGATAATCCACTAAATTCACTCCCGATTGAGACGCAAAATTATACACTGGCTCCGATAAGGAAATAGGGGCTTCCGTCAAATTATTGCCGCATTTGATCTGCCAACGTTCGGATGGGGGTAGCTAGGTGACGGTTTCATGAATTTGGTGTTGGGCGCGATCAGCGGGGCGGTGGGTGGAAACATCTTCGCCGGACTGATCAAGGAATACAATCTCGGCTTGATGATCAATCTGATGATCGGGCTGGTCACCGGCGGCCTGATGGGCCTGCTCGTGGGTGATCTGCTGATGAGCTGGACCAGTCTTGGCCAACTGCTCACAACACTTCTGGCAGGCGGTCTGACCGGCGGGGGCGCGGTTCTTCTGGTCGGTATGATCGTTGCCACCATCCGCAAGAACTGAGCCGCAGAAGCGCTCAGTTCAGTCCGAGAACATCCAGCATCGAGTATTCGCCGGGCGATTTGTCCGCTCCCCAAAGGGCTGCCTTGATAGCGCCGCGGGCGAAGATCATCCGGTCGGTCGCGATATGGCGAAGAACAATCCGCTCGCCGTCTGCTGCGAATATCACGTCATGTTCGCCTGCCACGTCACCGCCACGCAGGGCGGTAAACCCAATGGCGCCACGTTTGCGCGCACCGGTCAGCCCGTCCCGCCCACGATCTGAGACATCTTCCAGCGCGACATTGCGGCCGTCGGCTGCCGCCTCGCCCAGCATCAGGGCGGTTCCGGACGGCGCGTCGACCTTGTGGCGGTGATGTGCCTCAACGATCTCGATATCGAAATCCTCATCAAGTGCGGCGGCAACCTGGCGCGTCAACGTGGTCAGCAGGTTGACCCCGAGGCTCATATTGCCCGCCCGGACCACGACCGAATGACGCGCGGAAGCCGCGATCCGTTCCAGATGCTCGGGCGCAAGACCCGTGGTGCCGATCACATGAACCGCACGCGCCTGCGCAGCGAGCGCCGCGTGATCCACCGTTGCATCGGGCGTAGTGAAATCGACAATGGCCTGTACCTTGGCAAAGGCCTCAAGCGGGTCATCGGTGACGACAAGCCCGCGCGCCGTGCCGCCCATGGCCTGTCCCAGATCCTGACCGACCCAGTTCGACCCGGCTCGCTCGGTTGCGGCCACAAGATCGATCCGGTCGTTTTCGTCAGCCGCCCGGACCAGCATCTGCCCCATTCGACCGGACACGCCCGTGATGGCAAGCTTCAGCGGATCTGTCATTCGAATTCACCCTCTCAAAATGCCCTTGCGGCAGATGTCATCACGTCTGCCAGCCTTGGCAAATGGGGTCAATGCGCATATGTGGGACCGCATTCGGGTGCGGACGCGCCCACAGCTCAAAAAATGAAACCGTCTCGACCATGGCACATTCCCGATTTGAAACCTCCAAAGGACCCAGCCAAAGACAATTGCGCGTGGGCGAGTTGATCCGGCGGACCCTGTCGGATTGTCTGGCGCGCGGGGATATCCATGACGAGGATCTGGCGCGAACGTCCGTCACTGTGGGCGAGGTGCGCACCTCGCCGGATCTGCGGCAGGCAACCGTCTTCGTGCTGCCGCTGGGCGGCATCGATACTGAGAAGGTCATAGAGGCGCTCAACCGCAATCGCGGCGAGTTGCGCCGGATGGTCAACAAATCGGTGACGCTGAAATTCTCGCCGGAGCTGAAATTCCTGCCCGACCGCAGCTTCGATCAGATGGATGAGACCCGGCGGCTTCTGTCCGAGGAGCGGGTGCGGCAGGATCTGTCCAAACCCCAGGAAAGCGCCGGTCCGGGCGAGGACTGAATGAGGATCCTCAAGGCGCTGAGGCGCAAGCCAGTTCCTGACGAGAGCGCCGAGACGCCCAAGGGCAGTCCGACGCGGCGGCTTTTCACCACGAACCGCTATCCGGTCTACTACATGTCCACCACGAAATGCGGCTGCACCTTCCTCAAGAACCTTTTCTACCTGCTGGACCATGACGAACCGCACCCCGATGCGGTCAACATCCACGCCTATCCCGACGATCTTCTCAGGGCGACCGAGGTTCCGCTGGACACCGTCTGCGAAAGCGCGCACGCCTTCATGGTTGTCCGCGACCCGGTCGACCGGTTCTTCTCGCTCTACTTCGACAAGATCTATCGCAATGGCCCGCAGAACTTTCCGCGCATCCGGGAGGTTCTGGTCGCGCAGGAAGGGTTGGACATCCGGCCCGGTATCGATGCCGGGCGCCACCGTCAGAACTGCCTCATCATGATCGACTGGCTGGCTCGGAACCATGCCGGAGAGACCGATATGCCGGTCAATCCGCATTGGCGGCGGCAGGCCGCAAGGATCCGTCAGGGCAGAAAGATGCATCTGACCCATCTCACACTTGATGGTCTGGAATGGCAGTTGCCGATGCTGCTGGAGGATGTGATCCCCGATATTGTCGGGAAGATGGCCGCAGTTACCGCGCGCAACCGGACCGCGCCGCCGGTTGCGAAGTCGGATATCCTCGATGAGGCCCTGAGAGACCGGATCATCGCCGTTTACCGGGCAGATCGCAAAGCGCATGTTGCGGCGTCAAAATACTGGGACGGCTTGCGCAACGCAGGTGATGCGGATAGGTCCTGACGCCGAACTCCACGCGGTGAAGGACATCTCTTATGGCGCGACGCAGGAAGGGTAATCCGGTCACCGGATGGCTGATCGTTGACAAGCCCGCCGGTCTCACTTCGGCGGCAATCGTGAACAAGGTGAAATGGGCTTGCAACGCTCAGAAGGCCGGTCATGCCGGGACGCTCGATCCGGCAGCGACAGGCCTGCTTGTCGTGGCGCTTGGTGAGGCGACCAAGGCAATCCCCTATGTCACGGATGCGTTGAAAGCCTACCGGTTCACCGTTCGCTGGGGTCAGTCCACCAACACCGACGACACCGAGGGCGAGATCACCGGCCAAAGCGATATGCGCCCCGACGCCCGGCAGATCGAGACCACCCTGCCCCGGTTCCGCGGCCAGATCGAGCAGATCCCGCCGCAGTTCTCCGCCGTGAAAGTAGACGGAGAACGCGCCTATGATCTGGCCCGCGACGGACAGGTGACCGAGCTTAAATCCCGACCTCTCTGGGTCGAAGACCTGCGACTGGTCGAGATGCCCGATGCCGATCACAGCGTCTTCGAGATGACGTGCGGCAAGGGCGGCTATGTGCGATCAGTCGCGCGCGATCTGGGGACCGAGATGGGGTGCCTTGGTCATGTCACATCCCTGCGTCGGATCTGGTCGGGGCCATTCGATCTGGACGATGCCGTCACCTTTGCGCAGATCGAGGCGGCAGAGCGCAGCCCGGCCATTCTGGAGTTCCTGCACCCTCTTGAAGCCGGTCTCACCGGACTTCCGTGCTGCACCTGCAGTCCCGAGGCAAGCGCGCGGATCCGGAACGGCAATCCGGGTGACGTGATCGCAAGTGATGCTGATTTTGGCGAAACCGTCTGGGTCAGGTGCGGCGAGACCCCGGTCGCACTGGGAACCTATCTTGACGGCCGCGTACAGCCGACCAGGGTTTTCAATCTTTCATGAGGCCAAAAAAAAGCGTCCCGGAGAACCCTCCGGGACGCGCTTTTCAGGCACTCAATTCAGAAGAACGATGGCACACCGCCAGGCCATAAAGCCCCGGCGATAGTAACGATCAAGCCCCCAAGTATCGTCACTTGCACCACGTTCGTTCTGAGCAACTCGTTCAACATACAACCCCCAATTACACGTCAACTCGTTACATGAGCTTTATACTTGGTCTGTGTCGGGAAGGACAAGGAAATATGCCGAAATCGTGGCGAGACTAGTGATAATACCCACATTTGGGTAGGGCTGCTGCCTTATTTTCGCCTCATTTGAACCAAGTTTTCAACTTAATGCCGCGACCGGCGAGGTCATTGCGCCCGGAGATGGAATGTGATTCGAGAATACCTGGTCGTATACGTGCCCTAAAACAGGCACGCGTTAATAATATTGGACACAACTTCTCTGATATCAGAGTAAGTGTGCAGTGATTAACTGACAGTTAACAGGTTATTCACTTGGAATGAGGCGCAATCCGAGGTCCCGCAGCTGCTCGTTTGTCGCCTCGCTCGGGGCCTGCATCATGAGGTCCTCGGCACGCTGGTTCATCGGGAACATGATGACCTCGCGGATGTTCTCGGCATCGGCCAGAAGCATCACCATACGGTCCACACCCGGAGCAATGCCCGCGTGCGGCGGCGCGCCATAGCGGAAGGCGTTGAGCATACCGCCAAAGTTCTCATCGACGAACTCGCGTGAATGCCCGACCTTTGCAAAGGCCTCATACATGATCTCGGGTTTGTGGTTCCGAACCGCGCCCGAGCTGAGTTCGACCCCGTTGCAGACGATATCATACTGATAGCCCAGCACGTCGAGCGGTGCCTGGCTCTGCAAGGCCTCCAGCCCGCCTTGCGGCATCGAGAACGGGTTGTGTGAGAAATCGAGCGCGCCGGTTTCCTCGTCTTCCTCATACATCGGGAAATCGACGATCCAGCAGAAATCGAACCGGCCCTCTTCGGTTAGCCCAAGCTCCCGCCCGATCTCGTCACGCGCCTTGCCTGCGACCGCCTGAAACGCGGACGGCTTACCACCGAGGAAGAACGCCGCATCCCCGACACCGAGGCCAAGCTGCTGACGGATCGCCTCGGTCCGCTCCGGCCCGATGTTCTTGGCCAGCGGTCCGGCGGCCTCCATGCCCTCACCGTCCTCGCGCCAGAAGATGTATCCCATCCCCGGCAGACCTTCTTTCTGGGCAAAGGAGTTCATTCGGTCGCAGAACTTGCGGGACCCGCCGCCGGGGGCGGGAATGGCGCGGATTTCTGTGCCGTCCTGCTCCAAAAGCGAGGCAAAAATCTTGAAGCCCGAGCCCGCGAAATGTTCACTGACAATTTGCATCCTGATCGGGTTGCGCAGGTCCGGCTTGTCGGAGCCGTACCAGAGCATCGCATCGCGATAGGCAATGCGGGGAAATTCGGGCGTGACAGGACGACCGCCGCCGAATTCCTCGAACACGCCGCGCATCACCGGCTCGATCACCTGAAAGACGTCTTCCTGTGTGGCGAAGCTCATCTCCATGTCGAGCTGGTAGAACTCACCGGGCGATCGGTCGGCGCGCGGATCCTCGTCCCTGAAACAGGGTGCGATCTGGAAATAGCGATCAAAGCCCGCAACCATGCAAAGCTGCTTGAACTGCTGCGGGGCCTGCGGGAGGGCATAGAACTTGCCCGGATGCAGACGGCTCGGCACCAGAAAATCGCGCGCGCCCTCAGGGCTTGAGGCCGTCAGGATCGGGGTCTGAAACTCGTTGAAGCCCTGCTCGGTCATGCGGCGGCGCAGGCTGGCGATCACCTTCGAGCGCAGCATGATGTTGTCATGCAGCTTCTCGCGGCGCAGATCGAGGAAGCGGTAGGTCAAGCGGGTCTCTTCGGGATAATCGAGATCGCCGAAAACCGGCATTGGCAATTCGTCGGCAGCACCCAGCACTTCAAGATCGCGGATGAAAACCTCGACCTCGCCGGTGGGGATGTTCGGATTGACCAGTCCCTCGTCGCGCGCCTTCACCTCGCCATCGATGCGGATCACCCATTCGGAGCGGACTTTCTCGACATCCGCAAAGGCTGCACTGTCAGGATCGGCCAGCACCTGCGTCACGCCATAGTGGTCGCGCAGATCAATGAACAGGATACCGCCATGATCGCGTACCCGGTGCACCCAGCCCGACAGCCGGACGGTTTGCCCGACATGGGTCTTGTTCAGATCAGCGCAGGTATGCGAGCGGTAGGCGTGCATCGGTTAGGCCCTTTCGGCTTTGACTGGCGTCATCAGCCGCCGATACACCGCGCACCGCCCGCGATGTCAAGAGGCGCGCTGGCCGTTCAGCGCAATCGCGGACAAATCCCCCCAGGCCTCCATGAATTCAGGCCGGGGCTGATCGACCAGATGCAGACCGTTCTGGGCCACGCGGGTCGGGATCGCATTGCGGTCAATCGCGCCTTCCAGCGTCATTGCCAGATCACGACAGAAAACGCGGTCATGCACATACCAGCTGTGCGGAAAATTTCCGCCATTCCAGTCGGGCGGCGGCGCGAGCCTGCGAAAGTGTTCGCCGCAATTCACGTTGACGGTCTTGGAATGGGCAAGGACTGGTGTTCCGACGCGACCGACGCGCGGCGAGACCCCAAGGCGCTTGGCATTCGACACGCCCAGCACATGATCGAACGGGTTCTGGTAGTTGGTCAGCCGCATGATCCGCCTGAAGAGAGGTTGCGAGCCCTGGGCATCCGCAGACAGGCTGTCAGCCGAGATATCCGCACTGATGAAAGCCACCTGGCCGACCCTCCAGTCACTTGCAAAGAGGTTGCCCAGCTTGTTTGTCCGGCCGAAATCGAGGCTTTCGCGGAACGCCCTGTGGACGACATAGGCACCTGCCGAATGAGCCAGCACATGCACATTGGTCTCGCATCCCGCCTTTTGCCCGCGCATCAGTGGCACGAGGCCCTTGGTGACCATCTGCCCGGCGACCTCGGCACCATCGCGACGATCCTCGATATAGTTGAGCACATGGTTGTCGCTCGGCCAGTCAAAACCCACAACAACGCCCTTCCAGCCCTCCGCCTCAAGATTGCGCTGCAGGATACGCTGGGCCGCAAGGGCCGCCGCCATGGTCACCTTGAAGCCATGGACGAAAACCAGAACGTCGCCTTTCGGGCTGACCGATTTGGGATTGTGACGATCATCGGCCCGTTCCTGCACGGATTTGAACCAGCCCGGCGTGCTCGGGGCAACATGGGCGGGTGTCGGAACGGTGACGTTGTCGGGGATTCGCAGGTAACGGGCCGGACCGGGCTCGGCATCGAACCTGTCACCGGTCTTGCGGCGTGCCGTGATCATAAATGTATCCATTGAAATCAGCTCCCTACTACAAATGAGAGGAATTCTGCCTCAAGAAGCACCGTTTGACAGTGCTCGGGCGCACAATTCGCGGCGATTTTGCGATCACGCCCGCTTTGCACCGCTATCCCCTTGCCTCTGGCTCCTGCACACCATAAACCCACGACAATTTGCGCCGATCCCATAGCTCAGCGGAGGACCCATGCCCAAGAGAACCGATATCAAGTCCATCATGATCATCGGGGCGGGGCCCATCGTGATCGGACAGGCTTGCGAGTTCGACTATTCCGGCGCTCAGGCTTGCAAGGCTCTGCGTGAGGAAGGGTATCGGGTCATTCTCGTGAACTCCAACCCGGCAACGATCATGACCGATCCGGGGATGGCGGATGCCACCTATATCGAGCCGATCACGCCAGATGTGGTCGCCAAGATCATCGAGAAGGAGCGCCCCGATGCCCTGCTGCCAACCATGGGCGGGCAGACAGGCCTCAACACGGCGCTGGCGCTCGATGATCAGGGCGTGCTGGAGAAGTTTGGCGTCGAGCTGATCGGTGCCAAGCGGGCCGCCATCGAGATGGCCGAGGACCGCAAGCTTTTCCGGGAGGCCATGGACCGGATCGGGCTTGAAAACCCTAAGGCGACGATTGCCAACACCATCGAGGAATGTCTGGACGCCATCGACTATGTCGGCCTGCCAGCGATCATCCGGCCTGCCTTCACGCTGGGCGGCACCGGCGGCGGGGTCGCCTATAACCGCGAGGATTACGAGGCGATCTGCCGCTCTGGCCTCGATGCCTCGCCGGTCAGCCAGATCCTGATCGACGAGAGCCTTCTCGGCTGGAAAGAGTACGAAATGGAGGTGGTGCGCGACACCGCCGACAATTGCATCATCGTCTGCTCGATCGAGAATGTTGATCCAATGGGCGTGCATACAGGCGACTCGATCACTGTGGCTCCGGCTCTGACACTGACAGACAAGGAGTATCAGATGCTCCGCAACGCCTCGATTGCCGTGCTGCGCGAGATCGGGGTGGAGACCGGCGGCTCCAATGTGCAGTTCGCGATTGAACCCGACACGGGCCGTATCGTGGTGATCGAGATGAACCCGCGGGTGTCGCGCTCGTCCGCGCTCGCCTCCAAGGCGACAGGGTTTCCGATTGCCAAGATCGCGGCCAAGCTGGCGGTGGGTTACACGCTTGATGAGCTTGACAATGACATCACCAAGGTGACGCCGGCGAGTTTTGAGCCGACGATTGACTATGTCGTCACCAAGATCCCGCGCTTTGCCTTTGAGAAATTCCCCGGCTCCACCCCGTCGCTGACCACAGCGATGAAATCGGTCGGCGAGGCGATGGCCATCGGACGGAGTTTTCAGGAAAGCGTGCAAAAGGCGCTCGCCTCGATGGAAACCGGCCTGAGCGGTTTTGACGATATCGAGATCGAGGATATGGATGTGGACAAGGATGCCGCGATCACGGCAGCCCTTTCCAGGCAGACCCCGGACCGGCTGCGCTATATCGCGCAGGCCATGCGCGAGGGGTACGGTCTTGATCAGATCCACGCCGTAACAAAATTCGATCCGTGGTTTCTGGAGCAGATCAAGGGGATCGTCGATTGCGAGATCCAAATTCGCGAAAATGGCCTGCCTGCCGATCCCGAAGGTCTGCGCGATCTGAAGATGATGGGCTTCTCAGATGCCAGACTTGCCACGCTGACCGGCAAAACCGAAAGCGATGTGCGCCATATCCGGCAGCGCGCGGGCATCACGGCGGTCTTCAAACGGATCGACACCTGCGCGGCAGAGTTCGAGGCGCAGACACCTTACATGTATTCGACCTACGAGGCCGATGCGATGGGAGAGGTAGAATGCGAGGCCCGGCCAAGTGACGCGAAAAAGGTGGTCATTCTCGGCGGTGGCCCGAACCGGATCGGTCAGGGGATCGAGTTCGACTATTGCTGTTGCCATGCGTGTTACGCGCTGACCGATGCGGGCTACGAGACCATCATGGTCAACTGCAATCCCGAAACGGTTTCGACGGATTACGACACGTCTGACCGCCTCTATTTCGAGCCGCTCACCATCGAGACGGTGCTCGAAATCCTGCGGGTGGAGCAGGAGAACGGCACGCTTCACGGCGTGATCGTGCAGCTTGGCGGACAGACGCCGTTGAAGCTTGCCAATGCGCTGGAAGCCGAGGGCATTCCGATCCTTGGCACCTCGCCGGACGCGATCGATCTGGCCGAGGACCGCGAGCGGTTCCAGGCGCTGCTGAACAAGCTGGGGCTGAAGCAACCGGTGAACGGGATTGCGCGCTCCGGTGAGGAGGCCTTCAAGATCGCCGCGCAAGTGGGATATCCGCTGGTCATACGGCCATCCTATGTCCTCGGCGGCCGGGCGATGGAAATCGTGCGGGATGACGAGCATCTCGAACGCTACATCCGGGAGGCCGTGGTCGTCTCGGGTGACAGCCCCGTGCTGCTCGACAGTTATCTCGCTGGCGCAGTCGAGGTCGATGTCGACGCGCTCGCCGATGGAGATACGGTCCATGTGGCCGGCGTCATGGAGCACATCGAGGAAGCAGGCGTGCATTCCGGTGACAGTGCCTGCTCGCTTCCCCCCTACTCGCTCGACAAGGAGATGGTGGACCGGCTGAAGGCGCAGACCGAGGCACTGGCCAAGGGGCTGAATGTGGTCGGGCTGATGAATGTGCAATTCGCCATCAAGGATGACGAGGTCTATGTGCTGGAGGTCAACCCCCGCGCCTCGCGCACGGTCCCCTTTGTGGCCAAGACGACCGGCTCTCCGATTGCCGCGATTGCGGCCCGGGTGATGGCCGGTGAACCGTTGAGCGCGCAGACCCTGGCCTCACCTGACACCGATCATATCGCGGTGAAGGAAGCGGTGATGCCCTTTGCCCGTTTTCCCGGTGTCGACACGCTGCTTGGGCCGGAGATGCGCTCGACCGGCGAGGTCATGGGCCTCGACAAGACCTTCTCGCGCGCGTTCCTGAAATCCCAGCTTGGCGCAGGCACCGATCTGCCCAAGTCGGGCACGGTTTTCATGTCGATCAAGGATGCCGACAAGGGTCCGATCATGGAAGAAGCGGCGCGCACCGTATCTGAGCTTGGCTTCCACATGCTGGCGACCCGCGGCACCGCGAAATGGCTGGAGACCCTGGGGATCGAGGCGGAAGTGATCAACAAGGTCTATGAAGGACGCCCGGACATCGTGGACCGGCTGAAGGATGGCGGTGTGCAGTTGCTCTTCAACACCACCGAAGGGGCACGCTCCATTGCGGACAGCCGCGAGATCCGCTCTGTCGCGCTCTATGACAAGATCCCCTATTATACGACAGCCGCCGGATCCCGCGCCGCCGCTCGCGCCATGAAGGATCGGGCAACAAGCGATTTCGGCGTTATGGCACTGCAGGAATTTGCGAGCTGATCAGGGCGGGGTCGGGGCCGTTTTCCCGACCTCGAAATAGCCGACAAGGCCGCCCTGTCTGCCGTCAGATCGGCTGAAATCGGCTTCATAGGTGCCAGCGGCAACCTCGGCCTCATTGCCAAAAAACATTCCCGTGACATCCGCGTCTGAAACCGTCGTGTTCAGGCTTGTGCCGCCAACAGTCCATTCGACACCCAGATCGCCATCAAAACGAGAGCCGTCGAGGCGACCGTTCTGCAATACGACAACCAGATCGTAGTTCCCACCGATTGACCCGCTCTTGTAGACTTCACCGACGACATCACCGGTCAGAAAATCGACCTCGAGCCGCGAGGTTCCGATCTCAGTGTATACTTCCGCATCCCCATCAAAGACGACGGCAATAGATCCCAGACCGTTAGTGTCGTATGTGGCGCCGGATTTCCCCACAAAGGCCGATGTCGCGCTCGCAAAACCCGCGACGCCCGATGTCTGAAACCCCAGCCCCTCTGAAAGCCCGCTCGCATTGACCGCGAAAACGGTTTCAAACAGGTTGTAGTCCGTCGACGTGATGCCGTCGCTGGTCACATAGTCCAGTCCTTTTCGCTCGAAATTCATCTTCTCGCCGTTGATCTCGGCGATGAAGCGATCTCCGGAAAGAAACTCGATGAATGCGACCCCCGCGCTCGACAGACGCTTGCCCGTCGGTCTCTCTCGCGCTCACAAAATAGAACGGAAACTCGCGGCCCTCGAAGCTTGCCTTGGAGATCGGCGCGCCGGTTGCAAACTGTTGCGGCGGCACTTCGGGCCCGAGACGCGAGTTGGTGTTGTCGCCACCACCGGCGCAGGCCGAAACGAAAACAACAGATGAAATAATCCAGATATTCGAGTTCATGACGCTTCCCATCATTTGATTGAAGGACCGGAACTCAAAAAACCAATGACTGTCATTTGTTCGTTGCCAGCGCAACAAGCCTAGAATGTGTCATGATCGTGGCATTGAGGGGAAAACCGGCAGATCTTTCCCGGTTTCAGTGCGAAATCACCGGTGCATAAACAATCCGACGAAGGGCTGTTGTCGCTTCGTTGACTGACCCGCCTTTCCCGTCCCTTGAGACGTGCGGGGAGGAAGGTCAGACGTTCAATACCTGACTTTGGTCGGCTCAGGTATGACAGGTGAGGGTCGCGGGAGGCACAGGCCTGCGGCCCTCATCTATTTTGCGGTCTCATCTTCGAGATGCAGCTTCATCGCCATGAGAACCTGCTGGATTTCGCTGGTCTCGCGCAAAAGCCGCTTTGCCTCGTTCAGCGTGATCACACCGTCATCAATGGAGTCGTTGTATTCCGCCATCAGGGTCGCGAAGCGCTGCGAGAGGCGAACGACATCGGTGTTGAGCGCCCCCTCCTGTTTGACCTTGGTGCCGTCATAATCAAAGACGATCATCTTGAGATCCGCCAGCGCCTTTGTCACGAACGGGAAACTGGCCTGCTGTTCAAGTGCCGCCACAACGTCAACCGGCATGAACCGGTCCGCGTGCTCGGGCGCGGTCGAGAAATATCGGCCCAGGGTCGCCTTGGACTTGCCGGAAATCCGGCAGGCGGCCTCATATCCGAGGTCCTTGATCAGCGCCTCGGTGTGAGATTTCAGGAATGCCGCTGACGGAGCTTCGGTTTCGACAGCCTCGCTGGTCTCGCTCATATACTAACTCTCCCACTCATGGGGGAAACGCCCAGACCATTTCCCCTTATTCGCCTCGCCCCCGCTTGGCATTAATCCAATTGTCACATAGCGCGCTCCTTTGTCAAAGGCTGGCGCTATCGAATTGCCGGTTTGCAGACCTAACCCCTTTGCGTCCGGCAAGCCTCGGTGGGGGCGCGGAGTGGGATCGAGGCCCATTTCTTAGTCCGCCTCTCACAACCGGGATTGCAGGCCTCTTCACCTACCCACAACGGCCTGCAGTCCCGGCTTCCACCTCTTGACGCCGGTCCTTCATCTTTGCACAAGGCGGGCCATGGCCAAGCTTTACTTCAACTACTCCACAATGAACGCCGGCAAGAGCACGTCGCTGCTGCAGGCCTCCTATAATTACCGCGAACGGGGGATGGAGACCTACCTTCTGACGGCCAATTTCGACGACCGGTCGGGGCCCGGACGGATTGCGAGCCGGATCGGCATCGACGATGGAGCGGACACGTTCGGAGAGACCTCGGATCTGTTTTCAATGATTGCGGACCGTCTGAATGCAGGGCCCGTCGCATGCGTTCTGGTGGACGAGGCGCAATGGATGACGGACGTGCAAGTCTGGCAACTGGCCCGTGCGGTCGACGACCTGTCGGTCCCGGTGATGTGCTACGGACTTCGCGTTGACTTTCAGGGCAAGCTCTTTCCGGGCTCCGCCACTCTCCTGGCCTTGGCTGACGAGATGCGCGAGATCCGGACAATCTGCCATTGCGGCCGCAAGGCTACGATGGTCGTTCGCCTCGGTGCAGACGGAAAGGCGTTGCGGGAAGGTCCACAGATCCAGGTCGGCGGCAACGACACCTATGTTTCGCTCTGCCGTCGGCATTGGCGGGAACAAGTCGGGGACTGAACGCTCAGACCACCCGCGACGGCATTGGTTTGCCGTCGAAGAACGCCTCCAGATTGTCGACCGCCAGCATCCCCATCGCCGTGCGCGTCTCGATCGTGGCGGACCCGAGATGCGGCAACAGGCTGACATTGTCGAGGGCGAGCAATCGTTCGGGCACCTGCGGTTCATTCTCGAACACATCCAGTCCGGCGCCCGCGATGCGCCGGTTCTCAAGAAGATCGATCAGCGCGGCCTCATCAATCACATCGCCGCGCGCGGTGTTGATCAGATAGGCGCCGGGCTTCATCATCTCCAGCAGGTCCCTTGAGATCCGGTGACGGTTTTCAGCCCCTCCGGGGATATGAAGCGAGACGACATCCGCCTCGGCCATGACTTCCCCCATGGTTGCGCAGGCCCGTGCCTCGGGGACTTCGGGATCTGCGACCGGCGAACGGTTGTAATAGATGATTTTCATGCCGAGACCATGATAACAGCGCCGCGCCATCGCACGTCCGATACGGCCCATGCCAATGATGCCCAGCGTCTTACCCTGCGGCGACACACCAAGACAGGATGTCGGACCGAAACCCTGCCAGTCACCCCGCCGCAACATGCTTTCGAACCGCCAGGTGCCACGAAGCACGTTGAGCAGAAGCGTGAGCGCAGTATCCGCTGTGGCCTCCGTCAGGACACCGGGCGTGTTGCTTATCGCGATCCCGGCGGCTTTCGCGGCCTCAAGGTCGAAGTTGTTATAGCCCACCGCAAAATTCGCAATGATCCGGGCGCGAAGAGCGCCACCTGCTGCAAGGACATCTTTCGAATACGGGTCGGTGACAGTGCCAAGAAGACCGTCTGCCGATTGCAGCGCTCCGATCAACTCCGCATTGTCGAACTGGTGGTCATCGATGTTCAACTGGACATCGAAAAGCGCTTCAAGCCGCGCCTCGACAGCTTCGGGCATCCGGCGGGTGACGATAACTCTGGGGCGTTCGCTCATATCGGCCTCAATGCATCCGGGCCCCATCGGGAACCGGGTGATCGGGCCGCAGCAGGACAATGCCGTTTGCATCATCGGCCGCACCGAGCACCAGCACCTCGGAGAGAAACTTGCCGATCTGGCGCGGCGGGAAGTTGACGACTGCCAGCACCTGCCGCCCGATCAGCGCCTCAGGCGTGTAGTGGTCGGTTATCTGGGCCGAACTTTTCTTCTCACCAATCTCGGATCCGAAATCCACCCAGAGCTTGATCGCTGGCTTGCGGGCTTCGGGATAGGGCTCGGACCGGGTCACTGTTCCGACTCTTATATCGACCTTCAGAAAGTCCTCGAAACCGATCTCAGCCATATGCCGTCCTCACAAAAAAACGCTCTCCCTGAGAGGCAGGGAACGCGTTTTCGTCGCGATTGTCGAGAGCTCAGGCTTTGAATTTTTCCGCCATATCCTTCAGTTCTTCGACGGAGTCCTTGACCCGCGAAGACACAATCTCGAACGCTTCCGAATTGGCGCGTGTAGCGGTTTCTGCCAACGCCTGCATGTTGGAGATCGCTTTGGCGAATGCCGCCTTGGCGACCTCGGCCTGGGCGGTTGCAGCCTTCCCGTCGAGTGCTGGTGCTTCCATCGCCTTGATCTGGGTTTGTGCCTCGGACATCGTTTCCTCGAAAACAGCGATCTGCTGCTTGAAAAGCTCCTGATAACCGGCGGCAGCCGCCTTGTTCGCCTCGACCAGCGCATCAAGGTTTTTCTTCTGCGCAGCCATCACGGCGTCCGTGTCGAACTCAGGCATTTTCATATCTGCAAACTGCTTGGTGAAGTCGTTTGTCTTGAAGAATTCTGCGATTTTCTCGGGGTCAAAGCCGAGACCGGATTTGTCAAACATGGATCTGTCCTTCGATTGCGGGTTGCGCTTCTGCACAGATATATTGTGCAGCGCAACATATTTCAAGTTCTTTTGTGCAGCGCACCATTATTCTGCAAGCTGCCTGCTTCGGTCTGCTGCGGCCCGGACGGCACGGTTCAACAGGGCAGGAAATCCGTCCTCGGGGTCCATCAGGACCTCCAGAGCGGCAGCCGTGGTCCCTCCGGGGCTCGTCACGTTCTGGCGCAGCTCGCCCGGCGCGGTATCGTCGGACTTGGCCAACGCGCCCGCACCAGCAACCGTTGCGCGGGCCAGCCGGAGCGACATCTCCGGCTCCAGACCCTGAGCTTCGCCTGCCAGAGCCAAGGTCTCGATCAGATGAAAGACGTAAGCCGGCCCGGAGCCAGAAACCGCCGTGACCGCATCCATCTGTTCCTCGGAGGTAAGCGCAACTGTCTCTCCAACGGCAGAAAGCAGGGCTTCGGCCAGTGAAAGTTGATCGGCCAAGGTCGATCCGTTGCCGACAAAGGCCGTGATGCCCTGACCGATGGCCGCAGGCGTATTGGGCATCGCGCGAATGATCGGCGTCTTTGCGCCCAGAATGCGCTCATAGGTAGCAATCGATGTCCCGGCGGCGACAGACAGGAAAATCGTCGCGCCGTTTCCCATATCTTTCAGTGTCGGCAAAGCATCCTGCATCATCTGCGGTTTGACCGCGATCACGCAGATCGTGGGTGATCGCGGCAGTCGGGCGTTAAGATGCAATCCCTGCTGTTCGAGCCCCAGAACATAGTCCGAGGGCATAGGGTCGATAATGTGAACGTTTCCAACCGGCAGTCCACCGGCCAGCCAGCCGCTCAGCATAGCCGAGCCCATCTTGCCGCAACCAAGCAGGACAAGCGTCACATCCGTCAGATCTCGCTGCATCTGAATGTCTCCCGAACTCTGACGCCCTGCCTGCTCAGGAGAGCCCAGGCTTCACGCGCGTCCAAACGCCTCCGACATGGCAACCTGCATTGCCGTCTCGGGGTCCTCGTCGCTCCAGCAGACCAGCTGGAACGCGGGGAAGAACCGCTCGGAAGCAACAACCGCAGCCCGCACCATTTCGTTGATCTGCGTGGCCGAAGCGGACGCTCCGCCGCACAGGTTCAAGCCATAGCGATACACCATCAGCTTCTGCTCCGGCCAGAGTGTGAAGGCCCCGGTCCAGCACTTGTCATTGGCCCGCTCCATCGCATGGTAGAGCGCGGGCAGCCGTTCTGCAGGCGGATCCATGTCAAAGGCACAGATCATGCGAAGCGTCTCATCATATCCCGACCAGGCCAGCGTCAGCGAGTAGGTCCGCCATGAGCCCTCGATCGCCATGGCGATCTGGTCATCGGCGATGCGGTCGAAATCCCATTCGTGATGTTCGGCCAGGCTTTCGACGATGTCTATCGGGTGGGTGTCTTCGTAAAGGAAGTCTTGCTCGACGGTGCTCATGCCCAGTCCCTCTATTTGTGGCCTCTGGCGGAGCAAAACCCCGCTAGGGGCTGTGAGGTTTTCTATCAGTCGGGGAACTGTCGTCCCGACCTACGAAATATGGTGCGAGCAAAAGCAGGCTCTGTAAAGAGGAAACTTGTTAACTTCCTCTCACAAGTCGGAGTTATGCCGAAACATTCATCAAACGCTTCGGCATGAATGCCGACCCTGCCGGTGTGGCGGGTGGGCCAGCAATCGGGTGAGATGTTCTCAGCGAACGTAGTCGAGATTGATTCCAAACGTGATCGCACCGATCACGTCGCCGCTACCCGGATCGGAGATCGTCATGGAAACCTGACTCTGGAACGTCTGGGTGCTTTCATCAAGCTCGACATCGCCGATGTGGATCGCCCCTGCACCTGTACCGAATGTCTCTTGCCACTTCGCCTCGTCGCCCTGCCAGAGGTCGGATGTAATATCGCTCTGCGCGACATTGAGACCCTGGTTGTCCATAACGAAAACCTCCGTTACCAGCCCTGCGGTCGCACGTTTCTGCTCGTTGAGCCAGGTGGATGCGGCGCGCGACAGAACGGAGTTGATCGAAGGCCGGTCCGACGACTTCACTTCCGAGCGCCAGGTCTGGTCCATCGCATCGATATCGGCCTGGCTCAGCCCCGAATTGGCGGCATTTTGCTGCTGAACGGCGGATATGATGATGTCGTTGCTCGCCCATGCGCTCAACCGCTGTTCGGCAAGCTGGCGAAGCGCATCGGACTGGGCTTGCGCCGAGACAATTGACGGCAGCATGGCCAGAATCGCGGCGCCGAACACCGTGCTGAAGGTGGTATTCATTAGGTAGCCTCCATTTGATTGCTGCGCGCAATCGTCGATGGAGGACATAAAGATTGGCTTATCCGAGCGGGCTCGTGCCGCAAAAGATACCGAAAAATTTAGCCTTTGGCCTCGAGAGCATCGAGCCGGGCCTTCAGCGCTTCGTTCTCTTCGCGCGCCTTCTGCGCCATCGCCCTGACCGCATCGAACTCCTCGCGGGTCACGAAATCCCGATCGGCCAGCCAGCGATCCATCCAGCCCTTCATGGCGGTCTCCGCCTCGTCCTTTGCGCCCTGGGCCACGCCCATCGCATTGGTCATCATCTGCGAGATATCGTCGAAAATCTTGTTGCGTGTCTGCATGGTTCGCACTCCTGTGAGCTGTCACCCCATATATGGTCATGAAGTGTCTGCTTGCCAAGCCGCGCCTTGACGAAGGCGGGTTCAGCGGGCAGTACCATCGGCGAAATCAGAGGTCTGATGATGCTTGCCGCCCTGCCCTTCCCGAATATTGATCCGATACTCTACACGATCCAGATCGCCGGTCTGGAATTGCCGATACGCTGGTATGCGCTGGCCTATATTGCCGGGCTTCTGCTGGGTCTTTTCTATGTCAACCGGATGATCAGGGCCGACAGACTGTGGCAGGCCAACACGCCACCGCTCGACCGCAAGCAGGCCGAGGATCTGCTGACATGGATGGTGATCGGCGTCGTGGTCGGTGGCCGACTCGGCTTCGTGATGTTCTACGAGCCGGAATACTATCTTCAGAACCCGGCCGAAATCCTGAAAGTATGGCAGGGCGGAATGGCGTTCCATGGCGGGTTTCTCGGCGTGATCGTCGGCATTCTGCTCTTCAGCTGGCGCTACCGGCTGAAAGCACTGAGCATCGGTGATCTGGTCGCGGCGGCCGCACCGCTGGGTATCATGTTCGGTCGCATCGCCAACTTCATCAACGCAGAGCTTTGGGGACGCCCGACCAATCAGCCATGGGGTGTCATCTTTCCGACCGATGCCGCGCAGATCTGCGGTCCAGAGTTCGGGGCGATCTGCGCCAGACATCCCTCCCAGCTTTATGAGGCGGCACTCGAAGGACTGGTTCTCTTTCTCGTCATCGCGTGGATGATCTGGCGACGTGATGCGCTCAAGGTGCCGGGTCGCGTGATCGGCGTCTTCCTTCTGGGCTACGGGCTGGCACGGATCTTTGTCGAGATGTTCCGGCAGGCTGACCAGCAATTCCTGACTACAGAAAATCCCTTTGGACATGTGATCCAGCTCAGTGCCGAATGGGGGCTGACAATGGGTCAGGTGCTCTCGCTGCCAATGGTTGTGATCGGTCTGCTGCTGTTGCTGCTGCCTCGACGGGCATGACCGAACTCGAACGACTGATCCGCACCCGAATTGCCCGTGAGGGGCCGATGAGCATGGCGGAATACATGGCGCTCTGCCTGGGTCACCCGACCCATGGTTATTATCAGGCCCGCCAGCCGTTCGGGCAGGCCGGTGACTTTACCACCGCACCGGAGATCAGCCAGATGTTTGGCGAGATGATCGGCCTCTGGATGGCTCAGGTCTGGCAGGATCAGGGATCGCCCAAGGGTGCATTGGTCGAGCTTGGCCCCGGGCGCGGGACGCTGATGGCCGATCTAAGACGCGCGACCCGAGCACTTGGGGAGTTTGCACACGCGCTTCCCATCCATCTCGTGGAAACGAGCCTCTCTCTCAGGGAGGCCCAGAGAGGTACGCTCGGCGAAGAGCCGACAACATGGCACGCCAGTCTGGACGAGATACCGGACGGCCCGCTCTTTCTCGTGGCAAACGAGTTCTTCGACGCGCTCCCGATCCGTCAGTTCATGCGCGACGGCAATGGCTGGCGTGAGCGGGTTGTCGGGCTGGAGGACGAGGCTCTGCGGCTCGGCCTTGGCCCCACAGCCGACATGGCCGGGCTCGACCAACGGTTTCCCGACGTCGCCGAGGGAACGATCGTCGAAATCTGTGAAGCGGCGGAGGCAATCGCAAGCGACATCGCCGTGCGGATCGAGGCCCGTGGGGGCGCCGCAATCATGATCGACTACGGGTCATGGGAAGGTACGGGCGACACGTTTCAGGCACTCGAAGATCACAGCATGGTCGATCCACTCGCCGCACCTGGCCGGGCCGACCTGACCACCCATGTGGCTTTCGGCGCCCTTGCGAAGTCAAACCGGCTTCGGGTGTCTTTCGACACACAGGGCGCGTTTCTGGAGCGTCTGGGCATCACCGCACGGGCACGGGCACTGGCCGATGGCCAGCATGCGGACGCCATCGCAAGTCAGCACAGACGCTTGACGCACCCTGAAGAAATGGGGACCCTGTTCAAGGTACTTGCGCTCACACCCGAAATTGCACCACCCCCACCGGGATTTGCCTGACATGACGCTGGAGATCATCCGTTCCAATATTCTAGGATCCGCCGCGCATGGCTTCTTCACGCGCAAGGGCGGCACATCCTCTGGCATCTATGACGGTCTCAATTGCGGCGAAGGGTCGAGCGACCAGACCACGTCGGTGCGCCTGAACCGGGAGCGGGTGGCCGAGGCGATGGAGGTCGAGGCAACCCATCTCCATTCGCTGCATCAACATCATTCGGCGGATGTGATCGCGGTGAGCGGACCTGCGGCATCTGAACGCCCGAAGGCCGATGGAATGGTATCGAATACGCCCGGCACAGCGCTTGGCGTCCTGACCGCCGATTGCGCGCCCGTGCTGTTTTCGGACAAGAGCGCGGGCGTGATCGGTGCGGCGCATTCAGGCTGGAAAGGAGCCATTGGTGGCGTGCTCGAGGCCACCATTGCCGCGATGGAGAATCTCGGGGCGGACCGGGCGAACATCTCGGCTGCCATCGGCCCGACAATATCGCAGCGCAGCTACGAGGTCGGCCCGGAATTCGTCGAGCGCTTCATCGATGAAGATCCGGAATTTCAGCGCTACTTCGCCGGTGGCGCAGGCGACCACGCGCATTTCGACCTGCCCGGCTTCGTTTTGCATCAGCTCAGGCAGTCCGGTCTCAATGATGTTGGCTGGACAGGGCATTGCACCTATGAGGATGCGGGGAGGTTTTTCTCCTACCGTCGCGCGACCCACAAGGGTGAGGCCGATTACGGGCGCCTGATTTCGGTGATCCGCCTCTAGTCCTTGAACGAACGGCTGTCTTTCACCTGCTCCCACGCCCAGACGACCTCGGCCAGACGGTCCTCATCATCCCGTTTGCCGCCATTCATGTCCGGGTGCAGCACCTTGACCAGCGCCTTGTACTGCTTGCGCAACTCGGTCTTAGTTGCATAGTCCTCGGCATCCAGGATTGTCAGCGCCTTTCGCTCGGTCGCGGGCAACCGCCGTTGCGGACGCGACTGCGAGGCATGATCGGCGGCCGGGTTCAGTGTCGCGTTCTCGCCCAGCACCTGCATCGGATCATCAAAGCCGAACCGCTGCCATGCCCGGCCCTCGGGATGGCCCTCGGCACCTTTGAAGGGCTTGGTCGGACGCTCCCACACACGGTCAGCCGCGAACTGTTCCTCCATCGCGGCTTCCGAATGGTTCTCGAAGAAATTCCATTTCAGATTGTACTCGCGCACATGCTCCAGACAGAACCAGTGGAACTCATCCAGATTGTCAGGTGATTTCGGCGCCCTGAACTTCCCGACATTCGCGCAACCCGGCTTCTCGCATGCCCGCGACGAGCTTTCCACGGCACCCGACATCCCACGCGCCTTGGCGCGGCGCTTCTTGTCGGCGGATACGGAAATGTCGAATTCAAATGGGGATCGCCTGCTCATATCGTAGGGCTCGCCTTTTCGCGCTTTTCGAGTCGAGGCCAACAGTTTAGTGTTTTGTCTGGCTAGGCCAAGAGCTTAATTGGCACCGGGAGGTTCAAATCATGTCCGTGTCCGAAACAATTGCAGCCAAACTGAAATCCGAGTTCGCCCCGACGCATCTGGAGGTGATCGACGAAAGCGAGGATCATCGCGGGCATGGCGGATGGCGAGAAGGGGGCGAGACCCACTTCCGCGTGGTCATTAAGGCCCCCGTTTTTACAGATCAAAGCCGTGTTGCACGCCAGCGAGCCGTCTATAAGGCGCTTGCCGATGAACTGGCCGGCCCGGTCCATGCGCTTGCACTTGAGGTTGAAGGAGCCTGATATGAGAGTTCTCGCGATACTTCTGCTGGTCGCGGCTTGCGCCGACAACACCTATACCGGGGCGAGCGTCACGGTCGGTTCCGGCGGGTCGGAAGGCCGGGTCAGCACAGGCGTTACCCTTGGGAACAACGTGACCATTGGCGGCTCGGTGGGTGGAGCGCTCTAGTCGGTGCCGGAACCGGTATAGGGAGCCATCCTCGGCACCCAACGGTTCACGCCCGCCCTATAGTCGCGATAGGACCGCCCGTAGCGGCGCTCAAGTCCCGGTTCCTCGACATATTTGAAATATGCGGTGTTCAGACCGAAGAAAAAAACCGCCCACAGCGCCAAGGGCCAGGATTGCAGGAGCAGAGCTTCAGCTGCGAGAAACAGGAGCACGCCGGTCAGCATGGGGTTTCTCGCATAGCTGAGGGGCCGGACACGATGAAGCGTCGGACCGGCGCCCATGGGGCCAGGGTTCCGCCCCCGCCTTCGATAGCAAAGAGGCGCATGGTCCAGATCATCAGCGCAAGCCCGGCCCCCATCAGCGCGACAGCACAGACCAGCAACAGGTTGCTCTCAGAAGGAAACGACGCCGCAAAGCGGGTTTTTCCCGTGAGCCAGAGGATCAGCGCGGGCACATAGACCAGCGCCGTTCCGGGCAGAATGATGATAGCTTTGATGAATGGCCATCCCATTGCCGGTGTCTCTGCCGGTCAGGGAAGAAAGTTCTTCCCCGACAGGACCAACACAGCCTCAGTGGACGCTGACCGGGGCCATGGCATTGGCGCGTGCCATGCGAAACGCGGTCTTGCGATCATCCACGAGCGCCAGAACGGCCCCGTTCTGGTCATGGATCGCGAAGATCTGATCCATATCGCCTGCCTGGTCCTGCAAGGGCTTCGGCAGCGATGCGACCTCCACCGAGCGGACATAGACGATCGGTTTCTCGCCCGAGAGTTCGATGCTTGGAAAATCCGTCATTGCTCTAGCCCTTTCTAATCTCGATCGTCTGAACAATGCTGTCGAGAACATGGCGTGTCAGATCGACATGCAGAAGACCGTTTTCCAGCAATGCGCCCGAGACCTCGACACCGTCCGCCAGAACAAAGGTGCGCTGGAACTGACGCGAGGCGATGCCGCGATGCAGGAATACCCTGCCCTCGCTGTCATCGACCTGCCGCCCGCGGATCACGAGCTGCGCGTCCTCCACGGTGATAGAGAGATCCTCCTCCCGGAAACCGGCGACCGCGAGCGTGATCCGGTAGGAACCCTCGCTGGTCTGTTCGATATTGTAGGGAGGATACCCCTCATTTCCAGATTTCGCGGAGCGTTCAACCAGCCGATCAAGCTGCTCAAAGCCCAGCAAATAGGGATGCGAGGCAAAAGATACCTTGGTCATATTGTTCAAGCCCTTTGTTAAAGCGACTTCCCGTTCGCAAAGGCCCCAAGAAGCGGCAGCCTTTCTGCTTGAAAATATGGGGGCCCATACGACATAAAACAAGTGAGGGCAGCAAAGGCAGTTTGATGACCGAACCACCCACCATGTCGCATATGGAAATGCAGAAGGTTCGCCTGAGCGGTCTGAGAACCGAACATCGTGATCTGGACGAGGCAATTGCAGCCATGGAGAGCGGGGGACGTTCCGATATGCTGACATTGCGTCGCCTGAAAAAGCGCAAACTGGCGCTCAAGGACCTGATCGCCAAGCTTGAAGACGAGATAACGCCGGATATCATTGCCTGAAACCAGAGGGCATGTTAATTGCCGCCTCTCCATCCGTATCCTACTCGCAAAAGGTAATCTGCCATGACAACCCCACTGGTTGGTATCGTGATGGGCTCCCAGTCTGATTGGGCCACAATGAAGGCGGGGGCGGATATCCTGACCGATCTGGCCGTGCCTTTCGAGAGCAAGATCGTCTCGGCCCACAGAACCCCTGACAGGCTTTTCACCTATGCCGAGGATGCCGCCGCCCGAGGATTGCAGGTGATCATCGCAGGCGCAGGCGGGGCGGCGCATCTGCCCGGTATGCTCGCCTCTAAGACCCGGATCCCGGTTCTGGGCGTGCCGGTGCGCTCGACCGCCCTGTCCGGCCTCGACTCGCTTCTGTCGATTGTGCAGATGCCGAAGGGCATTCCGGTCGGAACGCTCGCCATCGGAGAACCGGGGGCTGGCAATGCCGCCCTGCTGGCTGCGGCCATTCTGGCCAATCACGATGCGGAACTCGCAACCCGGCTGGATGTCTGGCGCACCGCCCTGAGCGATGCTGTGGCCGAGGAACCGAAGGATGACTGAACCGCTACCGCCCGGCAGCGTGATCGGCATTCTGGGAGGAGGTCAGCTTGGCCGTATGTTGTCGGTTGCCGCAAGCAGGCTCGGCCTGCGCTGCCATATATTCGAGCCGTCCGCCAACCCGCCGGCCAGCCATGTGGCCGAGCGGGTCACCACTGCGAGCTACAATGACAACGTCGCACTGGCCGCCTTTGCGAAAGCCGTCGATCTGGTGACGTTCGAGTTCGAGAATGTGCCCACCGAGGCGCTCGACCTCATCGAAGACACCGTTCAGATCCGCCCGTCCCGACAAGCGCTCGCCATCTCGCAGGACCGCATTGCGGAGAAGGACTTCCTGACGAGCATCGGCCTGACTGTTGCGCCTTATGCAGCCGTTGACGATCTGTCGGACCTGGAGGCGGCTCTTGGCAGGATCGGCACGCCTTCGATCCTGAAAACCCGCCGTCTGGGTTATGACGGCAAGGGCCAGCATCGCCTGTCGGAAGAGACCAACCTGACGGACGTCATGGCCGCCGTTCAGGACACACCTTGTGTGCTTGAGGGATTTGTTGACTTCGAGCGCGAGATTTCCGTGATCGGCGCCCGCAGCACAGATGGCGAAGTGGTGTGCTACGATCCCGGCGAGAATGTTCACCGCGACGGTATTCTGGACACCACGACCGTCCCGGCCAACATCCCCGCGTCGCTCAAGCAGGATGCCGTGCTTGTTGCGGGGCGCATTCTGAACGCGCTCGACTATGTCGGCGTCATGGGGGTCGAGATGTTCGTGACACCCCAGGGTCTGATGATCAACGAGATCGCGCCGCGCGTTCACAACTCCGGCCACTGGACGCAGAATGCCTGCGAGGTCGATCAGTTCGAGCAACACATGCGGGCCGTGGCAGGCTGGCCGCTGGGAGACGGCTCACGCCACTCCGACGCGGTCATGACCAACCTGATCGGCGATGACGCGAATGCCTGGCGCGAGGCGCCGTCGGGTCTGCATCTCTACGGCAAGGCCGAGGCCCGCGCAGGCCGCAAGATGGGCCATATCAACCGGATATCGCCGAAGAGCTGAGAAGCTGGCGATTGCCGAACCTCATTGCATCAAAGCGCGCTCTGCGGACTTGAGCGACAAGGCATCCGAGACACATATAAATCAAAATGTACCGGGTGCTCGCAGACCATTACAAGGACGCATACATGCCAACAATCGATGAGCAGATGAACACGTTTCGATTGGCCGCACGTAGTGTTTTCAATCACTACTTCCGACCGCCCCCAGATGACGAGACGAATGACGCATGGACGGAACTCGAAAGGTTCGGTCACGTCGAATGCGCTCTTTTCAATGCGTTGGTTGCCCAGCCATTTGGATTGAAAAATCGCATCTATCGTCAGTAAACGATTTCAGAAATCGGCTTAAGACTTCGGCAAGGCGACCGTGCACCCGCGATGATCAACAGAGAAGTCGAAGCCGGTTGTTGGGATCACCCAGTGAAAGAACTGACCTCCGAAACGCTCATGACCTTCGTTCACTTCTTTGATTGGGACCAGACCGACTATATGGACTACCGATATGCTCGCGTGGTCATTGATAGCTGCCCTTCGAACCAGGGCCTTGTCGGCAAGCACGCGTTGATCGAAACCCCTTATGTCGAATTCTTTCAGAAGCCCGGCAGCTAGAACGAAAGCGCGTCGATAGACCACTATCTGTGGCGATACACTGGGACTACTTTGATTTCTTTGCCAATTCGAAGCGGATGGATATCGTTTCTTGGAGACAGATCGGTCTAGGTGACGTGATCAAAGACAACGTTGATCTGAGCGTTATGCTCCAGCAGCGCTTTTGCAGCAGTGACCCCCTGATTGAAGCCGCCCGTCGAGTTGAGGGCGGCTTGCACTATCTCAGATTGATCGCCTGAAAACCCGGTTTCGGTAATACTTACGATTGTAGCGTCGTCGCCATTGACCTCAAACTCCCACCGCACCTCGGTGAACAGAGTTCACCATCACCCCATTCAATATGCAGTGAGTTAGGCTTGTTGGCAGACTTGACGCGCACCGGAATTTCAAAGGTGTCTTCACCGGTTCCCACATACCATTTCACTTCTGCGCCGGTCTCAAGCCTTCCCGAGGCGTTTGGAGAACCAGAACCTTGTCATGATTGACGGGTCTGCAAAGACTTCCGGCGAGGACGATGGACCAACATGCGTGCGTTGGCGGTTACTTCACTCATAAAATAAATGTACCTGAGTTGCGGTTCCCCGAACACCAGCTCGCTTCTGAAAACCAAAAAGCCCCGATCAAACGACCGGGGCCCGCGTCAAATCATTGGGCGGATGTTCAGCCCTGATAGCCCTGACGGGCGGCATTCGCCTCGCAATCGGCTTTCTTGTTGTAGCCCTCGGACGACGCGCCAATGATGTTGCCGTTCACGGCCTTTCGGCGCCAGCGATACTCGCCGCGCTTGTCGGTGTAGAATTCCC
Source organism: uncultured Paracoccaceae bacterium (assembly GCA_947493745.1). Lineage (GTDB taxonomy): Bacteria > Pseudomonadota > Alphaproteobacteria > Rhodobacterales > Rhodobacteraceae > CANLSM01. The sequence continues at coordinate 253,911 of CANLSM010000004.1, forward strand.
ATTTGTCCTTGGGGTTCGGGCCGCGGTTCATGTTGGCCTCGCAATCGGCCTTCTTGTTGTAACCTTCCGATGACGCCCCGACGATGCGGCCGTTGCTGGCCTTCCGGCGCCAGCGGTATTCGCCCTTTTTGTCCTGATATACTTCGAAGGTGTCGTTCTCGCCTGCCATAGCAGCCCCCGTCCCTGTTTTGATCTGGTCCCGTATCTGGGTTCACACGCCTGCAAAAGCCCGCGCATGATTAATCTGCTCGGTCAAAACGCATAATGCAAGCGCCTACATGGGGGAAAAAATGCGCGATTGCAGCATTGCCACGACGGCCTCAGGAGGTCTCCGGCGGGACGGGAAACATTTCCTGTCGCCCATCCCGGACATAGCGCTCGCAGATGGACTGCATATCGGCCGCGGCTGATGTCAGGATCTGGTCCCGCTCCACCTCTGTCAGAACGGCGAGCCGGGACGCGGGCCGGGGCGGCTCTCCCAGATTGCGCAGACGGACTGCCTCTGCCTCGACCGGTGTCAGGCTGCGATTGCGATACCAGTTCTGCAAGGGCAGTTTTCTGAGCAAGCCATTCGGAGCGTCAATCACATCAAGGAAACGGCTGACAAGGCCAAAACCCGGACGCGCCGGCTCGTAGGGGATCACGCTGACCGCCGCTTGCCCGAACGCTTCGGCCCACCAGCCGAAAATCTCCCGCCTCCGGGTAAGGTATTGCTGTTGTTGACTGGCTTTCAGGAAGGTGTCGAAATCCCGGGTCTCGCGATGCTCGGACTGACGCAGGCGGTGCAGATAAAGCGAGGTGATCCAGTGATCCGGCCTGCGAAAGAAGGCCACGACCTGCACATCAAAATGCTCGATCAGCCGCGCGAGACGGGGCGCGTGGTGATTTTCCCGGATCGACCACCCCTCGCAGCTGAGCACATTCAGCGGCGCACCGACATCCCGGATCCGTGCGACATAGCTTTCCAGCAGCGCATCAAACGGTCCGGTCGCCGAATGGGGTGCGTTGGTCTTGGGGCGTCCCTCGCTCATGGCCGCCAGCCGCAGATCGCCATGTTTCAATCCGCGAAACGCCCTCGGCCGCACAGCGCGCGGGTAGTAAAGCCCCATCGGGCGCAGCCAGAGGCGGTTGAAATGCAGCCAGGTCTGCAAACTGGTGGAGCCGGTCTTGTGCGTGCCGATATGCAGGATCAGCCGCTGTTTCATTTTTGCCGGAAACCGTCGGGCCGCAGGACGGCGAGCGCCACACCTCCTAGGATCAGAACCGAGGCGACGAGAAATGTCATCGTGAGTTTCTCGCCGAGAAAGACGATCCCGCCTGCAAGCGCGATCAGCGGCACGGTCAGTTGTGCAATCGCCGCCAGCGAAGCATCGATCTGCGGCAGCACTCTGTACCAGAGCGCATATCCCAGACCCGATGCCAGAGCGCCGGACGCGATCGCAAGCGCTGCTCCCGCCATGCTGATATCGCCCGCGCCGGGCATCAAAAGCCATAGCAGCACCGCAAGAGGTGTTGCCCAGACGAAATTCCCGGCCGTCTCTGCCAATGGCGGCCCCGCCCTTTGTCCGCGCAAGGAGTAGACACCCCAGGCGATGCCTGCCATCGCCATCAGACCCAGGCTCCACGGATCGGGAGCCGACGTGCCGGGAAGCAACAGCATTGCGAGCCCTGCAAGCCCGAGGCCAGAGCCGATCCACCGCCCCTGTCCGGTCTTCTGACCCGCCCAGAGCGCACCGCCAAACATGGTGATCTGAACCATGCCGAACAGCACCAGCGCCCCGAGGCCCGCATCAAGCGCGAGATAGGCAAACGAGAAGAAGATCGCATAGGCCAGCAGCGCGAGGGCCGAAAGAGGTGATCCTCGCAGGCGGACTCCACCAGCGAGCGCCAGCCCAGAGAGGACCACCGCGCCCGACAGAAGCCGCAGCCCGGTGAACGCCCCCGGACCAATTTCACCGCCAGCCAGAGCCGCCCGGTTGAGAACGGAATTGGCCGCGAAGGCCAGGAGTGTCAGCAGGATCATCAGAAACAGACGCATGCGCCACCCTGCCCCGGTAACATGCCGATATCCAATCGGTTTTTCGTGATCCATGGATTCCGCTCCGCACAGGGCATAGATTGAAACGGATGATCGGTGAAGAAGACAGCTTTGAGGCGCATCTGCGCGATGCCATCGCACAGAACCTCAACCGACGCCCGGTCTATGTCAGATCAGGCGGGATGCGGGCATGGACGATCCTGAGCCTTCAGATCCTGGCCGAACGCGCCAGCCTTCCGACGGCAAGGCGCTGGGATCGGGAGGCCAAGGTGTTTCAGGCCGAGGGCGTTCCCATATTGCAGGCCGAACTGGCGCAGATGAGCGATGCCCCGGACATCAACAGCACCATCGCGGACTGCGCAGCACCTGACCGGGCCGTCGCGCGGGCGCTGAAAGATGAAATCAGAGGTTACGGCTGCAAGCTCCGCCAGCCGATCGACAAGCATGATCTGAAGTCCATCGACGAGATAACGCGGGATCTTTGGAATCGGTTGCAGAAGCGACAACTGGCGGCGCGGCTTCACGCGCCTCTTCTGATCCATGTTCTGGAAAGTCTTGGCGCCTTTGCCCGGCATGGCCGCGAGTTCGGGCACCGGACGGACGGGCGCTCGGTGCCTCTCAGCCTGAAGATCATCAAGGGGCACGCGCAGGTGCTTCGCCTGGCGCTCTGGCTCGATATTCGCGCCTGGCCTCTGCATCACCTGGGAATTGGCTTGCTGATCAACGATCTGCCCCCCATTCCCTTCCCGGAAACGAAAACGGGGGCCGAAGGGCCCCCGCTTCCAAAGTCTGAAGTCGGCTGACTTACATCATGCCGCCCATGCCGCCCATGTCGGGCATGCCGCCGCCAGCAGGTGCGCCTTTCGGCTCCGGCTTGTCGGCAACCATGGCTTCGGTCGTGATCAGAAGACCGGCAACGGATGCTGCGTCTTCCAGAGCTGTCCGGACCACCTTGGCAGGGTCAATCACGCCGAACTTGAAGAGATCACCATACTCTTCGGTCTGCGCGTTGAAGCCGAAGGATGTATCGGAGCTTTCGCGGACCTTGCCGGCCACAACCGCACCGTCAACACCGGCATTCTCGGCAATCTGACGCAGCGGCGATTCGAGCGCCTTGCGCACGATCGAGATACCGGCGGTCTGATCGGGATTGGCACCCTTGAGATCCAGCAGACCCTTTGCAGCCTGAACCAGAGCGACACCGCCGCCTACGACAACACCTTCCTGCACAGCAGCACGGGTTGCGTTCAGGGCATCGTCAACACGATCCTTGCGCTCTTTCACTTCGACCTCGGTCGAACCACCGACACGGATCACGGCAACACCGCCTGCGAGTTTCGCCAGACGTTCCTGCAGTTTCTCACGGTCGTAGTCGGATGTGGTCTCTTCGATCTGCTGACGGATCTGGGTGACACGCGCTTCGATCTCGGCCTTCTCGCCAGCACCGTCGATGATCGTTGTCTCATCCTTGGTGATGGTGACTTTCTTGGCCGTGCCCAGCATGTCCATGCCGACATTCTCAAGCTTCATGCCCAGATCTTCGGAGATCACCTGACCGCCGGTGAGGATCGCGATGTCCTGCAGCATGGCCTTGCGGCGATCGCCGAAGCCAGGTGCCTTGACAGCCGCGATTTTCAGACCGCCGCGCAACTTGTTGACCACCAGGGTCGCCAGCGCTTCGCCGTCCACGTCTTCGGCAATGATCATCAGCGGCTTGCCGGACTGGATAACGGTTTCCAGCAGCGGAACCATCGGCTGCAGCGAGGAGAGTTTCTTCTCGTGCAGCAGGATGAGCGCATCGTCGAGCTCGGTCGTCATCTTGTCGGGATTGGTGATGAAGTAGGGGCTGAGGTAGCCGCGGTCGAACTGCATGCCCTCGACAACATCGGTCTCGGTCTCAAGACCCTTGTTTTCCTCGACGGTGATAACACCTTCATTGCCAACGCGCTGCATGGCGTCTGCGATCTGCTGACCGATGGCGTCTTCACCATTGGCCGAGATCGTGCCGACCTGTGCGACTTCGTCGGAACCGGACACTTCACGCGACATGTCCTTGATTGCCTGAACGGCGTTCGACACAGCAAGGTCGATACCGCGCTTGAGATCCATCGGGTTCATGCCGGCCGCGACCGATTTCATGCCCTCTGTCACGATGGACTGGGCCAGAACCGTGGCAGTGGTCGTGCCGTCACCGGCGGTGTCATTGGTGCGCGAGGCCACTTCGCGGACCATCTGGGCACCCATGTTTTCGAACTTGTCTTCCAGTTCGATTTCCTTGGCGACGGAAACACCATCTTTGGTGATGCGCGGCGCGCCGAAGGATTTGTCCAGAACAACGTTACGACCCTTCGGGCCAAGCGTCACACGAACAGCGTTTGCCAGCGTGTTGATGCCTTTGAGCATCTTGTCACGGGCAGCCGTGTCAAATTTTACGTCTTTTGCAGCCATAGCTATAAGACTCCTAAGAAATTGCGGTTGAAGGGAAAGACAGGTCTCAGGCCAGAATGCCGAGGATGTCGCTCTCTTTCATGATGAGAAGGTCTTCGCCGTTCAGCTTGATCTCGGTACCGGACCATTTGCCGAACAGGATCTTGTCGCCCGCCTTGACGTCCAGCGCAATGCGGTCGCCGTCATCGTCCTTGGCACCGGCGCCTACAGCAATGATCTCACCCTCAGCAGGTTTTTCCTTGGCGGAATCGGGGATGATCAGGCCGCCGGCTGTTTTCTCTTCGCCTTCAAGACGGCGAACAAGCACACGATCATGGAGAGGTGTGAAGTCCATTCCAGTCGCTCCTATATAAGTGGTCGGTGGCACCTTCCAAGCGATTAGCACTCGCCACCGATGAGTGCTAATGGAGGTCGAGATATGCGCTCACGGGCCGAGCGTCAACCCTTGATTGCAAGGAATTTCCGGTGGGAATGATCGCCGGACTGACCTAGGGTCGACCCTGATCGAAAAGGACCGGAACCTGCCCCATGACATTTAGAACTATCGCCCATGGCCTGCTTGCAATTCTGGCAGCAAACCTGTTCGCACTTCCCGCCCTCGCGCTTTGCCAGGGCCAGAGCCTGCTTGGCGATCTGAGGGCGGATCAGGTGGAGGCGCTGGACGCCTCGGTCGAGGGCAGACCCTATGCTCGGGGACGGCTTTGGGAGGTGACGCGGGATGGAAAAAGCTCGCTCATTCTGGGCACCATCCATCTGCCTGACCCTGAGTTGTCAAAGGTTCCCGAGGCTGTCGCCGAAAGACTGAAAACCGCACGTATCCTGTTTCTTGAAATCGACAAGCCCGAGGAACAGAGGATGCAGCGCGCATTGATGCTCAATCCAAGCCTGTCTTACTATTCTGGCCCCGAGCGGTTGAGCGATCACTTCTCCGGGGACGAGTGGGCGCGTCTTTCAGAGGCAGTCATCGAGCGCGGGCTGGACGCATCTTCGCTGAACCAGTTGAAACCTCATATCATATGGATGACCCTGGCCCTGCCCCGTTGCGCAGTGCTCGCACAGTTCAACGGCACGGCCATTCTGGACCGCGAAGTCGAGCGGGTCGCCATCAAGATGGATGTACCGGTCGACAAGCTTGAAACCTATGAAGAGCTGCTCGCGATCCTCGAAAGCGGCACCTATGCCGAACAGGTCGAGGCCATTCGGCTGACATTGCCCGCACTGGACGAGGCGGAAGATCAGCTTGCGACCCTCAAGCACCTTTATCTCGAAGACGAGATTCTCAAGATCTGGGAGTTCAGCCGCATCAAGGCGCTGGAGGATTACCCCGCCGAGATCGTCAATGAGATGATGGATGAGGCCAACGAGATGCTGCTCGTCACCCGCAACAACAACTGGATGAAAAAGCTTGTCCCGGCCATGTCCGAGGGCGACGTGGTGGTGGCGGTCGGTGCTTTGCATCTGGGTGGACCCGACGGTCTGTTGACGCTTCTGGAACAGGAAGGGTTTGCTGTCTCCCGTGTGAGCGAGTAAGCGTCACCGAAACCCAACGTCAGGAAAACGGGACCTCATGTTCAGGATAATCAACGATCTGGCGGATGTTTCCGCCTCCTATGCGACGCTCTATTGCGATCTCTGGGGCTGTCTTCACAATGGCCGCGAGCCGTTTCCCGCTGCCGTCGCCGCACTGCAACAGTTTCGCGCCGGCGGCGGGACGGTCATTCTGGTCACGAACTCGCCGCGGCCCCGGCCCGCTGTGGCCCGTCAGCTCGAAAGCATCGGTGTGCCCAGCGATTGCTACGATGACATCGCGTCCTCCGGAGACGCCGCGCAAGCCTCGATGGCGCGCGGTGATTTCGGACGCAATGTCTACCATCTTGGCCCCGAGCGCGATCTGGTGTTCTTCCAGAACGAAGACGGCAGCGCGATCGAAGTGACCCGTGTGCCTCTGGATCAGGCCGAGGGCATCATTTGCACCGGGCTCTTTGACGATATGACTGAGACGCCCGAGGACTACCGCCTGACCATCCGCACCGGCGTCAATCGCGGTCTTAAGCTGCTCTGCGCCAATCCCGACGTGATCGTCGATGTCGGCGAGACGCGGATCTATTGCGCCGGGGCGATTGCCGAGGCCTATACGGCCGCCGGCGGCGAGAGCTTCTATTTCGGCAAACCGCATGTTCCGATCTATCAGCTTGCCCGCAAAAGACTTGAGGCCATTCGCGGCCCCGTCGAGCAGAACCGTATCCTGTGCGTCGGTGACGGGATCAACACGGATATCCGCGGCGGCATCGGGGAGAACCTCGACACGCTCTTCATCGCAGGCGGTCTGGCCGCCGAGCAGACCGGCATGAAGGCAGGAGAGCCGGACCCCGATCGTCTGGCCGCCTTTCTTCAGGACGCGCAGATGAGCCCCACGGCCACCATTGGTCACCTGAGATAGAGATGAAATAAAGTTTCGAATATCTATATATTTTGGAACTTTATTGCGCAATAAACTTGCGCAGTCATCGCGACTCGGCTATATGTTGCAATGCAAACAGGCGCAATTTTGGTTCAAGTCTGGGGAGAGACTGCATGTTGGATGCACATCAGCACAATCTGCCGGTTGGCACCATCTGCATCGAGGATCTGGAGATCGGCATGGCCCGTTCGGTCTCCAAATTCATCGGAGACGAAGAGATCGCGCTGTTTGCGGACCTGTCAACCGATCACAACCCCGTCCATCTGGACGAGGACTATGCGCAAGAGACCATCTTCGGCGGACGCATCGCCCATGGCATGCTGACCGCCGCGCTGATCTCTGCCGTGATCGGGGAGCAACTGCCGGGGCACGGGACGGTCTATCTGGGCCAGAGCCTGAAGTTCCTTGCCCCGGTACGGCCCGGTGACCGGGTGGAGGCAATTGTCGAGGTGGCCGATATTGACCACTCCAGGCGGCGGGTCACCCTTGATTGCCGCTGTGTCGTGGGCGATACCGTGGTTCTGAAGGGTGAAGCGCTGGTTCTCGCGCCCAGCCGCAAGTTTGACTAGGGGTCAGTGAGCGGCCCGGGATCCGGGCCATGCGACGACACAACGACATCTCCAACCTGAACCAGAGCGATCGCGGTGCCGCCGTAGCACTTGGCAACTTTGACGGGGTGCATCTGGGGCATCAGTCGGTCATCGCGCTGGCACGCGCAGCCGCAGGTGAGTTGAACGCACTGCTCGGCGTGATCACGTTCGAGCCGCATCCCCGCAGCTTCTTTGCCCCCGACGCCCCTGCTTTCCGCCTGATGAATGCCGAGGCACGGGCCAACAGGCTCGACAAGCTCGGGATCGAGCAGCTCTATGAGATCGCCTTCGACGCTGACCTCGCAGGGCTGAGTGCGGAGGCGTTCATCGACGATATACTGGTGGCCCAACTCGGGGTCCGGCATCTGGTCATCGGCGCCGACTTCCGCTTTGGCAAGGGCCGTGCAGGCGATGCCGAGATGTTGAAGCGGGCCGGAAGGGAGCGGGGCTTCGGTGTCACGATTGCGCCCCTTGTCTCGGATGCCAATGGCGACTTTTCCTCCACCGCGATCCGCAAGGCGCTGAGCGAGGGCCGCCCCGAGGATGCAGCGCGCATACTGGGCCACTGGCACCGGATCGAGGGGATCGTGATCAGGGGCGAGCAGCGCGGGCGCGAGATGGGGTTCCCCACGATCAACCTGCCGCTCACCGGTCTGCACCTCCCCCGTTTCGGAGTTTATGCGGTGACCGTCGATATCCTGGACGGACCACATGAGGGACGGTATCTGGGTGCAGCCTCCATCGGCGTGCGCCCGACATTCGGCGAGAATGTCGCAAATCTTGAGGTCTTCCTGCTCGATTTCGAGGGGGATCTCTACGGTGCGGACGTGTCGGTCGCGCTGGTTGCCTTCCAGCGCCCGGAACTGAAATTCGATGACATGGACGCTCTGATGGCGCAGATGCACGCGGACGTAGCCGAGACGCGGGCTATTCTGGCAGCAAAGCTTTGAGCTGATCGGCATAGGTCGCAAGTGCGGCCTCGCCTGTGGCGCTGAGGCGGTAGATCCCCTTCGCCTCTTTCTCGAACCAGCCATAGTGATTGTCCCGCATCACCCGTGTCGCCCGCTCGACCCCGGTGACACCGGCCACATCAGCGCCCCTGCTGGCACCTTGTTGGGCCAGATGTCCCGCGCAACGCAACGCGTCCTGCCTGTAGGCGGTCATGATCTTGCCGCGCCCGGTGCCGCCCTCGGTCGGGTCACCGATCCGCCTGTCGAACTCCCTCAAAAGGGCCGCGACACGATGCTTTGATTTGCGTGGCTGATAGGGTCCGGGATCGAGATGCGCTGTCACCAGGCCTTTGGACGAGACGGTCAGAAACCCGATCCCCAGCCTCCTGCAAAGCGTCAGGATATCGGTATAGGTCCGCCTGCCCTTCGACTTCAGGGCAGGCACCGCGATGTAGACGTGATCACTTAGCCGCAACCGCTCGACCCCCTGCACCAGCAGGGCCAGTGACAAGGCTGTCTTCAACTCCACGATCACCACCAGATCATCGCGGCGGGCAACCACATCACAGCGCCCGACCTCGCCTTTCACCTCGAAACCCTGTCCTTCGAGATAAGTCTTCACCGGAGGATAAAGCTCTGTTTCGCGCATGCCTCTTCCATTTCGGGCTTTTCAATCCCGTATTGTCGCGCCAGTGTCCGCCTCATGACGACCGACCCGATTGATCGCCAGAACGTGCGTCCGCGCTTCTGGGAAACCTACAGGCTTGAGGACCTGCCGCGCAACGAGTGGGAGGCACTTTGTGACGGCTGCGGCAAATGCTGTCTGTTGAAGCTGGAGGATGAGGATACCGGTCAGGTCGCCTATACTTCGATCTCCTGCCGACTGCTGGACCCTGACACCTGCCGCTGCGGGAACTATGCCTTGCGCAAACAACTGGTCGCGGGCTGCGTGATCGTCACGCCCGAGACCCTGGAGACGATCGTGGACTGGATGCCCCGCTCCTGCGCCTACCGGCTGCTGGCCGAAGGCGAAACGCTGCCCGACTGGCACCCGCTGATCAGCGGAACGACCGACAGCGTGCACAAAGCGGGCGTGTCTTTTGCCGGCACAATGACGCCGGAATACGAGGTCGAGGAAGATGATCTTGAAGACTATATCGTGGAAGGAATGCTCTGATGTGGTTCACCTCTGACAATGCAGGCCCCGCGCATCCATCCGTCATGGAGGCTTTGACGCGCGCCAATGCCGACTATGCCGGGTCCTACGGGGCCGACGCGATCATGGATGGCGTCCGCGCGAAGATCCGCAATCTTTTTGAGGCACCCGATGCTGCGGTTTATCTGGTTGCGACGGGGACAGCCGCCAACGCGCTTTCGCTGGCCTGTCTCTGCCCGCCATGGGCCACGATCTATTGCCACAGAAATTCACATATCGAAGAAGATGAATGCGCGGCACCTGAGTTCTACACCGGCGGGGCCAAGCTGACCCTGCTCGATGGTGGGCACGCCCGCATCGAGCCCAGGTCCTTCGAGGATGCACTTTCCTTCACCGCCCGCGCGGGCGTGCACAACGTGCAGAAAGGTGCCCTGTCACTGACCAACTCGACAGAGGCCGGGGCCGTCTATTCGCTGGATCAGATCCGGGCGCTCACCGATATCGCGAAGGCGCATGGCCTGCCGGTGCATCTCGATGGCGCGCGGTTCTCCAATGCGGTGGCAGCTCTTGGCTGCACACCCGCTGAAATGACTTGGAAGGCGGGGGTAGATATCGTCTGTTTCGGCGGCACCAAGAACGGATTAATGGGGGTCGAGGCGGTCGTCATCTTCGATGCCAAGCTGGCATGGGAGTTCGAGCTGCGCCGCAAGCGCGGCGGGCATCTCTTCTCCAAGCATCGCTATCTCTCGGCGCAGATGGAGGCCTATCTTGACGGTGACCTCTGGCGCGAGATGGCGCTCCATGCGAACGCGATGGCCACACGTCTGAGCGAAGGCCTTCTCGCGAAGGGGGCCGATTTGCAGCATCCGACCGAGGCCAACGCCGTCTTCGCCGCATGGTCGCGCGATGGCCACCGGGCAGTGCAGGCCGCAGGCGGGCAATACTATTTCTGGCCGTTCAACCAGTCACTCGACGGACCGGGAGACGAGAAACTCTCCGCCCGGCTTGTCTGCAGCTGGTGCACGACCGAAGAGGATGTGGACGGGTTTCTCAACTGCCTGTGAGGGCGCGAAAGGCCTGTGCGACAGGCGCGGGATGCGTGATCGGCAGCATGTGCCCGGCGTCAGGCACAACGACCCTTTGCGCACCACTCATGCGCCCGACAAGCACATCCTGAATGGCCGATATCACCGGATCGCTTCTGGCGCCCTCCATCAGAAGCACCGGGAACGGCATTGGCCCAATCTGCTCCAGATGCAGCCGGTCGCGCCTGGCAGGCTCGATGATCGAAGGCTGTGACGCCTCGACCGTATAAATCCTGTCCACCATGTAAGCCCACTGGTCCGCCGGGACCGTGTCGGGTCCACCATCCCCCCAAAGACCGACAAAGCGCCGGGTCGCAAGGTTCAGGTCACCGCTCCGATACGCCTCGGTGAAAGACGCGCCCCGGGCGACATAGTCGGCATAGGCCGGATGCCCGGCATCATCCAGCAGCACGAAATAAACTGGCTCGATCAGCATAAGGCTCGCGACCAGTTCGGGCCGCTCAACAGCCAGCCTCAGAGCCACCGTCGCGCCGAACGAATGCCCCATCAGATGAACAGCGCGGCCCTCGCGCAAGGCCAGAGCCGCGGCCGACGCGACCGCCTGCGCCTGAATATCGCGGCTCTGATCGAAATGCGTGCGTCCATGACCGGGCAGATCCGGCGCGATAAGGCGAAAGGCGGACCCGAGTTGTCGGATCACACCACCCCATGCGCCGGAATGGGCCAGAGAGCAATGCAGCGCGAGGACAGGATGGCCCTCGCCTTGCTCAAGCCAATGAACGACCTGACCTGCGAGACGCGGCTGCGGCATCAGTCCGCGAGGTCAGCGTCCAGATAGTCGAGCCGGTCCTGCCCCCAATAGACCTGATCCCCCACGACATAACTCGGCGCACCAAAGACATTGGCCGCAAGCGCGTCATTGGTGTTGCGCTCATAGGTCTCAGCACCGCCCACCATGTTTCGGTCTGCCAGTGCAGCGTCGAACCCATGTGCCTCCAGCGTGGCGCGGATCACCTCATCGGTGGCAATGTCTTTCTCCTCGGCCCAGCAGGCCCGCATGATGCCATGCACGAAGCCCCCCACATCACCCGAGCCATCCTCTTGCGCATTGAGAATCGCTATGCAGGCAGGCACCGGATTGGTCGGCCAGTGGGCCGGTGTCAGGTTGATCGGCAAGTCGTTGCGTTTCGCGATACGGCTGAGCTCCTGCGTCCGGTAAGCCTTGCGGCTCTCATGGCGCTGACCGGGCGGCAAAGTGCCGGTCTCGGCAAACACTTTCAGAAGGTCGAAGGGCTTGTAGGTGATTGTACATTCCCGGTTTTTCGCGATCTCCTCCAGCCGCAGACCGGCAAGATAGGAGAACGGGGACAACGGGAACATGTAGTAGTCGATATTGGTCATCGGACGCCCTCTCGTGGCAAAATTCGCAGCCCCCGGATCATGCGCCTTGATGGGGCCTTTGCAAGAGGCTTTGTGGGTGCTATCCGCAGCACACAGGATCGTGTTCAGCGCAAGGAACCCAGCCCATGAACGCAGGCAAGCAGCCGAAACTCATCGCAGGAAATTCCAACCAACCCCTTGCCAGCGCGATCGCACGGCGCATGAGTATCCATCGGGGCGAAACGGTGAAACTCTGTGACACCCGTGTCGAGCGGTTCAACGATGCCGAGATTTTCGTCGAGGTGTTCGAGAATGTGCGCGGCGAGGACATGTTCATCATCCAATCAACGTCCAACCCGGCCAATGACAACCTGATGGAACTCCTGATCATGACCGACGCGCTGAGACGCTCCTCGGCCAGCCGCATCACCGCCGTCATCCCGTATTTCGGCTATGCACGCCAGGACCGGCGCACCAAGGCACGCACCCCGATCTCTGCCAAGCTGGTGGCAAACCTGCTGACCCAGGCGGGCATCGAGCGGGTGCTGACGATGGATTTGCACGCAGCCCAGATCCAAGGGTTCTTCGATATCCCCGTGGACAACCTCTATGCAGCACCGGTCTTCGCACTCGACATCAAACACCAGTTCCCGAACCTTGCGGATGTCACCGTCGTCTCACCGGATGTCGGCGGCGTGGCGCGCGCGCGCGAGTTGGCCGAGCGCATCAATGCCGATCTCGCCATCGTCGACAAACGCCGCGCCGCGCCGGGCGAGGTCGCCTCGATGACGGTGATCGGCGAGGTGAAGGACCGCATCTGCATCATCATCGACGATATGTGTGATACCGCAGGCACGCTCTGCAAGGCAGCCGAGCTGCTGAAAACCTCCGGTGCCAGGGAAGTCCACGCCTATATCTCCCACGGCGTCCTCTCCGGTCCGGCGGTCGAGCGTATCTCGGCCTCGGTCATGAAAAGCCTGGTGATCACCGATTCCATCGAGCCGACCGAACCTGTCAAAGCGACCCCGAACATCCGGATCATCCCGACCGCTCCCATCTTCGCACAGGCGATCCTGAACATCGCCAACGGAACGTCGGTCTCATCGCTCTTTGATGACGGTACGCTCAGCCCGATCTACGAGGCGTTCTACCCCGCAGCCTGATTTCTTCTTGGCTTAAATATCCAAAACCCGCCCGGAACGGGCTCAAAGGGAATGCGCCGGGCACGGGCGCTCCTCATGGTCAGCTGAAGTGTATGTTCAGCAACTCGCCCAGATCGTTGACGCGCTGTGCGGCGACGGTCCGTGTGTCATCCGTTGCCGTCTCAAGCGCGGCTCTCGCATCTTCCAGAACCGCCTCGATCATCTCGCGGGTCGCTTCGGCCTTCGGAACAGCCTGCTCCGCCAGAATCGACGTACCCTCAGGCGAAACCTCTGCAAAGCCGCCGGTGACCACGTAGTCATCTGTGCCGCTCGCGCTCTCGACGCTCACAACACCGGGACGCAATGAGGTCAGAACCGGCGCGTGGTCCGGCAGGGCTGTCATGTCGCCATCGGCGCCGGGGATCTGCACCGCATTCACATCCATCGAGGCCAGTTTGCGCTCGGGTGTCACGAGATCAAATTGCATCTGTCAGCTCCTCATTTTCGTCTGCTGATCTTTCCGGCGCAACACATACTGGCTCTTGCGCTCCACTACCAGTTCAAAACCGGCCTCTGCGGCAAATTCATCCACCGCCAGCCGAACGCCCGGATGGCGCGCGTCCGGTTCGTCCGAATAGTCATCCCCCATGATGACCCCACGTTGCTTCAGTTTTGGCAGGATGGAGGCGAGATCCTTCGAGACCGCCTCATAGGTATGGCGTGCGTCCAAATAGACCCAGTCAAGCGTCTCATCGGCAAGGCTTCTCAGAAAGGGCCCGGAATAGCGCTCGACGACCTCCACAACATCTCCATGCGCTGCCTCCAGCGCAAGCGCCGCCACCTTGGCCTTGGCGACCGGGAGCGTTCCGTGATTGGTGTAGGGACCCCAGTTGCGGAAGGTTTCCCCGTGCATCTTGTGCCAGGCATCCACGAGGTAGAGCTTGCGCGGTTTGAACTGCGCCAACAGAACTTCGGAAAAATGCGCCCAGAACACGCCGATCTCGGCCCCGACTCCGCCGGGGAGGACATGATCCTTGAGGAAGGCCCGCGCCTGCGCACGCGCAGCCTCGGGATGGGTTTCGCGCGTGAAAGGCTGATCGGGGGACCGGGCAGAAAAAAAGCGCGGCAAGGACTGCCGCGCTTTCGAATTCTCGTCGTCACCCAAAGGATCAGGCGGCGTCGGCTGCCATCTTCTCGGCCTTGGCCACGACCTCGTTGATGCCGCCGACCATATAGAAGGCCGCCTCGGGCAGGTGGTCAAACTCGCCGGCCACAACGCGCTTGAACGAATCGATGGTGTCTTCCAGCGGCACCTGCACGCCGGGAGAGCCTGTGAAGACCTCGGCCACGTCGAAGGGCTGCGAGAGGAAGCGCTGGATTTTCCGGGCACGCGCCACGGTCAGCTTGTCTTCCTCGGAAAGCTCGTCCATGCCGAGAATGGCGATGATGTCCTGAAGCGACTTATAGCGCTGCAGGATACCCTGCACGTCACGGGCCACCTGGTAATGCTCCTCACCCACAACCTGAGGATCGAGGATACGCGAGGTCGAATCGAGCGGATCCACCGCCGGATAAATCCCCAGCTCGGAGATCGCGCGCGACAGAACCGTCGTAGCATCAAGGTGGGCGAATGATGTCGCAGGCGCGGGGTCGGTCAAGTCATCGGCCGGCACGTAGATCGCCTGCACCGAGGTGATCGAGCCCGCCTTGGTCGATGTGATTCGTTCCTGCAGGGCGCCCATATCGGTCGCGAGTGTCGGCTGATAGCCCACGGCGGACGGGATACGGCCCAGCAGCGCGGACACCTCGGAACCGGCCTGTGTGAAGCGGAAGATGTTGTCCACGAAGAACAGAACGTCCGTTCCCGACTGATCGCGGAACTGCTCGGCCATGGTCAGACCGCTGAGCGCCACACGCGCACGAGCCCCCGGAGGCTCGTTCATCTGGCCGTAGACCAGCGCCACTTTCGACTTGGTCAGATCGTCGGCGTTGATCACGCCGGACTCGATGAATTCGTAGTAAAGGTCGTTCCCTTCACGGGTCCGCTCACCAACACCGGCGAACACGGAATAGCCCGAGTGCACCTTGGCGATGTTGTTGATCAGTTCCTGAATGAGAACCGTCTTGCCAACACCCGCACCCCCGAAGAGGCCAATCTTACCGCCCTTCGAGTAGGGAGCCAGAAGATCCACGACCTTGATGCCGGTCACCAGAATGGTGGATTCGGTTGCCTGCTCCGCGAAAGCCGGTGCGTTGGCGTGGATCGGACGATACTCGGTCACCTCGACAGCGCCCTTTTCGTCAACCGGGTCACCGATCACGTTCATGATCCGGCCCAGCGTGCCGTCACCGACGGGGACCATGATCGGGCCGCCGGTGTCAGTGACCTGCTCGCCGCGCACGAGACCTTCGGTAGAGTCCATCGCGATGGTCCGCACGGTATTCTCGCCCAGATGCTGTGCGACTTCGAGCACCAGCTTCTGACCGTTGTTCTCTGTTTCCAGAGCATTGAGGATTTCGGGCAGTGCGTCTTCGAACTGAACGTCGACGACCGCGCCGATCACCTGTGTGATTTTGCCTACAGCATTTGCCATTGTTGTCTCCGTCCTCCTCAGAGCGCCTCAGCGCCCGAAATAATCTCGATCAATTCGTTGGTGATGACCGCCTGACGCGTCCGGTTGAACTGGATTGTCAGCTTGTCGATCATCTCGCCTGCGTTGCGGGTGGCGTTGTCCATCGCGGACATCCGCGCGCCCTGCTCGGAGGCGGCATTCTCAAGCAATCCGGTGAAGACCTGCGTGGCGATCGACCGCGGCAGCAGATCGGCCAGGATTGCATCCTCATCGGGCTCGTATTCATACGACATTGCGGCGGCTTCTTCTTCGCCTTCCTCAAATGTCGCGGGGATCAACTGTTTTGCCGTCGGGATCTGGCTGATCACGGACGCAAAGCGGTTGTAGAACAGCGTGCAGACATCGAACTCACCTGCATTGAAGCTGGTCAGCACCTGCGTGGCGATGGCTGATGCGTTGGAATACCCGACGATCTTCACGTCGCTCAGATCCACGTGGTCGATGAGCTTGTCACCCAGGTCACGGCGCAACTGCTCCCGGCCCTTCTTGCCGACGGTCAGGATCCTGACCGTCTTGCCTTCGCTCAGCAGCTTTTCCGCATGCGCCCGGGCAAGTTTGACGATGGACGAGTTGAACCCGCCACACAAACCGCGCTCGGCGGTCGCCACGATCAGAAGGTACACGTCACTCTTGCCCGTGCCGCGCAGCAGGAGCGGCGCGGTCGGGCTGTCAGCGGAGCCCTTCGCAAGGTTGGAGAGAACCGCATTCATCCGCTCAGCATAGGGCCGGGCGGCTTGTGCATTCTCTTCCGCACGCCGCAGTTTCGCGGCGGCGACCATCTGCATGGCCTTGGTGATCTTGCGAGTGCTTTTGACACTCTCGATCCGTATCTTCAGGTCCTTGAGGCTCGGCATATGCCCCTCTCCTCCCTAACAGGCCAAAATTTACGCGAAGTCTTTCGCGAACTCTTCGATAGCGCCCTTGATGGCGTCTTCCAGATCACCGGAGACCTTGCGGTCATTGTTGGTGATATCCGCCAGAAGATCCTTCTTGTTGGTGCGCAGGTGATTCAGCAGACCCTGTTCGAACCGGCCAACAACGTTGACCGCAAGATCATCGAGGTAGCCCTTGGTTCCGGCATAGATCACGACAACCTGCTCCGCATTGGTCAGCGGCGAATACTGCGGCTGCTTGAGCAGCTCGGTCAGGCGCGCACCACGGTTCAGCAGACGCTGGGTCGAGGCATCAAGGTCGGAGCCGAACTGCGCGAACGCCGCCATCTCGCGGTACTGGGCCAACTCCAGCTTGATTGAACCAGCAACCGATTTCATCGCCTTGGTCTGCGCGGACGAGCCCACACGGGACACCGACAGACCGGTATTCACGGCCGGGCGAATGCCCTGATAGAACAGTTCGGTCTCAAGGAAGATCTGACCATCGGTGATCGAGATCACGTTGGTCGGGATAAAGGCCGACACGTCGCCCCCTTGTGTCTCGATGATCGGCAGCGCCGTCAGCGAGCCCGCGCCATTGTCTTCGTTCAGCTTGGCCGAACGCTCCAGCAGGCGGGAGTGGAGGTAGAATACATCGCCCGGATAGGCTTCGCGTCCCGGCGGACGGCGCAGAAGCAGCGACATCTGACGATAGGCCACGGCCTGTTTCGACAGATCATCATAGATGATGAGCGCGTGCATGCCGTTGTCGCGGAAATACTCGGCCATCGACGTGGCGGAGTAAGGGGCGAGGAACTGCATCGGTGCAGGCTCGGACGCGGTTGCGGCAACCACGATGGAATAGGCCATTGCCCCGGTCTCTTCGAGCTTCTTCACCAGCTGTGCCACGGTGGACCGTTTCTGGCCAACAGCGACGTAGACACAATAGAGCTTCTTGCTCTCGTCATCGGTGTCGTTGACGGATTTCTGGTTCAGAACCGCATCGAGCGCCACAGCGGACTTCCCGGTCTGACGGTCACCAATGATCAGCTCGCGCTGGCCACGGCCGATGGGGATCAGCGAGTCAATCGCCTTCAGGCCGGTCGCCATCGGCTCGTGCACCGATTTACGCGGGATGATGCCCGGCGCCTTGACGTCGGCCACGCGGCGCTCGTCCGATTCAATCGGACCCTTGCCGTCAATCGGATTGCCAAGACCATCAACGACGCGGCCCAGAAGACCCTTGCCGACGGGAACGTCCACAATCGAGTTCGTGCGCTTGACCGTGTCACCTTCCTTGATGTCGCGGTCCGAGCCGAAGATCACGATCCCGACATTGTCGACCTCGAGGTTCAGCGCCATGCCCCGGATACCACCGGGAAACTCGACCATCTCACCGGCCTGCACATTGTCGAGGCCATGCACACGGGCGATACCATCACCGACGCTGAGCACGCGGCCAACTTCGGCCACTTCGGCCTCCTGGCCAAAATTCTTGATCTGGTCCTTGAGGATCGCAGAAATCTCTGCTGCTTGGATCGCCATTTATCCGACCTCTTTCATTGCGTTCTGGAGTTTTGCGAGCTTCGAGCGGATCGAACTGTCGATCATGCGCGAGCCCACTTTTACGACGAGACCGCCAATGAGACTTTCATCGACGGTCGTATTGATCACCACATCCTTGCCGACGGATGCCTTGAGAGCTTTTTCGAGCGCTTCCGACTGGGTCTTGGTCAGTTCTCTGGCCGCGGTCACCTCGGCTGTCACCTCGCCGCGGTCGTCGGCGATCAGGCCCTTCACGTTGGCCACGACCTGCGGCAGCGTGAACAGACGGCGCTTGGAGGCCATCAGACCCAGTGTATTGGTCAAAAGCGAGGACAGGCCCATCTTCTCGGCGACCGCCTTCATGGCCGCACCCTGTTGCTCGCGGGAATAGATTGGCGAAGAGATGACAGCGCGCAGATCAGCGCTTTCAGCGAGCGCCGCCTCCAACGCGTTCAGATCACTCTCCACACTGGCCAGATCCTTTGCGTCTTTGGCCAACTCGAACAGCGCGGTTGCATAACGGCCCGCGATGCCTGATGTGAAAGAAGATGAATTGGACACGAACACCCCTTTGTTCAAGCGAAAGCCCGCTCATGTGCGAGCAGGCCCTGTAGGTCGGGTATCTGACTGACGCCCTTGGAATTTGGCGCGGTGATATCAGAGGTCTTTGAATGAGGCAAGGGAGAGCGCGAAGTCTCTGACAGCCCGCAAACCCAAGAAAATCTGGCGCTCCGGTCTCTTGCCCGACCCCTGCGACGCTTTGCACCGCATCTTTGTCGCGAATCCGCGGGGCAATCCGGGTTGGCGCTCGTAAGGGCGGTCAAGAGCCGGTCTCAGGGACAGCGCCCGGTGACCGGTTTCGGCTTCGGTTTGGTCAGCCCCTCCAGCACCTCCAGCGGGCCGGGGACCGTCACCTTCGAGCCGCTTTTGGGCTGCGCATAGACCTGTTTCGATGCCTCGACGAGCAGCGCACCGGCCAGCATATGGGCATCCAGCCTGCGCCCCAGCCCCTCCCACATGCCGGCGGTTTTCAACCAGTATGGCTTGTGGCTGGGTGGGCCATAGAGCGCCGCACCATGCCGTTCGGGCAGGAAGCGATGCTTTTTCAGCTGCACCTCGGCCTGTCCGAAGCTGTAGGGTCGGCCATATCCAAAGGGCGTCGCATCCCGGCGGCACCAGGCACCTGCCCGGTTGGGAAGGATGAAGATCACTTTGCCGCCAGGCGCAAGCGTCCGCCAGATCTCGTCAAGCAGGGCATCCGCCCGCTCGCAGGTCTCAAGGCCGTGGGCCACGATCATCCGGTCGATGCTGCCGGTGGTGATCGGCCATTGGGTCTCCTCCACCAGCACGCTGCGGTTGGCCTCGCCGGGGGGCCAGGGCATGACGCCCTGCTGGCCGGGCATCAGCCCGAGAACCCACGCGCTTTCCTGCAGAAACGGGCGCAGAAACGGTGCCGCAAAGCCGAACCCGGCCACGGCCATGCCCTTGGTGTCGGGCCAGAGCCGCTTCAGTTCGGCCTGCAACATGCGCTGCGCCGCCCGGCCAAGTTTGGTGCGGTAGTAAAAGGCGCGCAGATCGACTACATCTAGATGCATCTGAAACCTTGCGCTGGACCCCTGAAACTCATGCCGTTTGACATCCTGACAATCCCCTGCCTCTCCGACAACTATGCCTTCATTTTGCACGAGCCTTCAACCGATACGGTCGCGCTGGTGGATGCGCCGAGTGCCGCACCGATCCGGGCAGAGCTGGAGAACCGGGGATGGAAACTCGATCTCATTTTGCTGACCCATCACCATGACGATCATATTGACGGCGTGGCCGAACTTGTTGCGGCCTATGGATCCAAGGTGATCGGGGCTGCCGCCGATGCGCACCGGCTGCCACCACTGGATATCAAGGTCTCCGAAGGTGACAAGATCAAGGTCGGCGCCGAGACAGGTGACGTTCTGGATGTCTCCGGCCACACCGTCGGACATATCGCGTTTTCCTTCCCTCAGGCCAAGGCGGTTTTCACTGCCGACAGTCTGATGGCGCTGGGATGCGGCAGGCTGTTTGAAGGCAAGCCTGATCAGATGTGGGCCTCGCTCAGCAAGCTGGCCGCACTCGATCCGGGAACAACCGTCTGCTCGGGCCACGAATATACCGAAGCCAACGCCCGGTTTGCACTGACCGTCGACCCCGAAAACGCTGCCCTTCGCGACCGGGTGGACTGGATATCGAAGACCCGCGCAAAAGGGGGCTTCACGGTCCCATCCACCCTGTCCGAAGAGCTTGCAACCAATCCGTTCCTGCGCGCGGGAGACCCGGCGATCCGGGCAGATCTGGGCATGGCGGACGCCTCGGATGCTGAAGTTTTCGCCGAAATCCGCGCCCGGAAGGATCGCTTCTGATGGCAGAAGCCGCGCTTTCGATCGCGAAACCACCGGTAGTTTCCGGGGACACGGGTTGTCAAATCTGCGTGCACAGACGCAAATTTTCTGCGCAATCGGACTGCAAATAAAGGGAAAAAGGAGAAACCGCACATTTGCTCTGCGAATTGCACTTGAAGCTGCCACAAATAACCCGAAATTATCAATTAACGTCTTAACTGGACGGGTCGTCGGGCACACTCCGGCGGATCAAAGAGATAAGGACCGCGGATATGCCATCATTTTCGAGCACTTTGGAAACCGCAATTCACACAGCTCTCGGCCTGGCCAAGGACCGGCGTCACGAACTAGCAACGCTGGAACATCTTCTTCTCGCACTGCTGGATGAACCCGACGCGGCTCAGGTGATGAATGCGTGCGGCGTGAACATCGGCGATCTGCGGACCAACCTGACCAAGTTTCTCGATGAGGAACTGGAAAGCCTCGTCTCTGATATCGATGGGTCCGAAGCAGTGCCGACCACAGGCTTCCAGAGGGTGATCCAGCGTGCAGCGATCCATGTTCAGAGCTCGGGCCGGACCGAAGTGACAGGCGCCAATGTACTGGTTGCCATCTTTGCAGAGCGGGAGAGCCACGCCGCCTTCTTCCTGCAGGATCAGGACATGACCCGCTATGACGCGGTGAACTACATCTCTCACGGTGTCGCAAAGGACCCCAACTACGGGGAGACGCGGGCAGTGCGCGGCGCGGAGGAAAGCGCCGAGCAAGTGGATATGGGCGGCAAGGAAGCCGAAGAGACCGCGCTTGAGAAATACTGTGTCGATCTGAACGCCAAATCCCGCAAAGGCAATGTCGATCCGCTGATCGGACGCGACGGAGAGGTGGAGCGCTGCATTCAGGTTCTCTGCCGCAGACGCAAGAACAACCCGCTTCTGGTCGGTGACCCAGGCGTCGGCAAAACCGCGATCGCAGAAGGTCTCGCCCGCAAAATTGTGGATGAGGAGACACCGGCCGTTCTGTCTGGCACGACAATCTATTCACTGGATATGGGCGCCTTGCTCGCCGGAACCCGCTATCGCGGTGACTTCGAGGAACGGCTGAAAGCGGTGATGAAGGAACTTGAGGACCACGAGGACGCGGTTCTGTTCATCGATGAAATTCATACGGTCATCGGTGCTGGTGCCACTTCAGGGGGCGCGATGGATGCCTCCAACCTGCTGAAACCCGCGCTTCAGGGCGGCAAGCTTCGGTGCATGGGCTCCACCACCTACAAGGAATTCCGTCAGCATTTCGAGAAGGACCGAGCGCTCAGCCGCAGGTTCCAGAAGATCGACGTGAATGAGCCTACGGTCGACGATACCGTCAAGATCCTCAAGGGTCTGAAACCCTATTTCGAGGACCATCACGAGATCCGCTACACCCATGAGGCAATCAAGTCGGCCGTCGATCTGTCCGCGCGCTACATCCATGATCGCAAGCTGCCCGACAAGGCCATCGACGTGATTGATGAGGCCGGTGCTGCGCAGATGCTGGTGCCTGAATCCAAGCGCCGCAAGACCATTGGCGCGAAGGAGATCGAGGCCGTCGTGGCCAAGATCGCGCGCATCCCGCCCAAGAATGTCTCCAAGGACGATGCAGCCGTGCTGAAGGATCTCGAGGTCTCGCTGAAACGCGTGGTGTTCGGTCAGGACCTGGCCATTGATGCCCTGTCGTCGGCCATCAAGCTCAGCCGCGCGGGCCTCCGCGAACCGGAGAAACCGATCGGGAACTATCTGTTCGCCGGACCGACCGGGGTTGGCAAGACGGAAGTGGCCAAACAGCTCTCCGATGTTCTCGGCGTTGAACTGCTGCGTTTCGATATGTCCGAATACATGGAGAAACATGCGGTTTCCCGACTGATCGGCGCACCTCCGGGCTATGTCGGTTTCGATCAGGGCGGCCTTTTGACGGACGGCGTGGACCAGCATCCCCATTGTGTCCTTTTGCTCGATGAGATCGAGAAGGCGCATCCGGATGTCTACAACATCCTCTTGCAAGTGATGGATCACGGCAAGCTGACCGACCATAATGGTCGCACAGTCGATTTCCGCAATGTCGTGCTGATCATGACCTCGAACGCCGGTGCGTCGGAGCTTGCAAAGAATGCAATGGGCTTCGGTCGCGACAGCCGCGAGGGTGAGGACACCGCCGCCATCGAACAGCAGTTCAGCCCCGAGTTCCGCAATCGGCTGGATGCCATCATCTCCTTCGGAGCGTTGCCCAAGGAGGTCATCCTGCAGGTGGTCGAGAAGTTCGTTCTCCAGCTGGAAGCACAGCTCATGGACCGTAACGTTCATATCGAGTTGACCCGACCAGCGGCAGAATGGCTCGCCGACAGGGGCTATGATGACAAGATGGGCGCACGCCCCCTTGGCCGCGTCATCCAGGAGCACATCAAGAAGCCCTTGGCCGAGGAACTGCTCTTTGGCAAGCTTGCCAAGGGCGGTGTGGTTCAGGTGGGCGTCAAGGATGGCGCCCTCGACCTGAGGATCGAGGAACCGGGCGCGCCGCGGATTTCCACCAAGAAACCGCCACTGCTGACCGCTGACTGATATCCCGGCGAAGGGCCTCTCACCAAAGAGGCCCTTGCTGCTATCCGGTATCCTCTTCAAGCAGCAAGGCTGCGAGATCCGCCGCGGCACGGTTGAGCAGCGGGATGTAGGATTTCAACTCTTCCAGCGAGACCCGCTGGATTGGTGCATGCACCGAGAGCGTTGACAAAAGCCGCGACTGTTCATCCCGGATCGGCACCGCCACGGCTGTCATTCCGGTCATGAACTCCTCATCATCGGCGGAATAGCCGCGCACCTTGATCTCTTCGATCTCCCGCTTGAGCGCTGCCGGATCGACCATCGTGCGGGGTGTGCGCCGCTCCAGGCGCGCTGAGGCCAGATACCGGTCCTGATGCGAGGACTTCAGGGTCGAGAGATACATCTTCCCACTGGCGGTACAGTGAAACGGCACCGCAGTTCCCACCGGCAACTGAATGCGCAGCGGCCATTTCGTCTCGACCCGGTCGAGATAGACCATCGCATCCCGGTCCGGGGTTGCGATGTTGCAGGTCTCGCCGATCTCTTCGGCCACACGGTTCAGGATGGCCAGCCGGGCCGTGCGCACCCGAAGGGATGAGAGCACGTTGACCGACAGCCGCCTTATCCGCTGGCCCGGCGCATAGGACCGCCCGTCCAGGTCGCGCTGCAGGAATCCTTCGGTCTCCAGCGTATGAAACAGGCGGTGAACCGTGGGCTTGGGCAGGCCAAGTGTCGCATTCACCTCGGTCGGGGTGAGCGGCACCCCTGCCTTTGCGACGGCCTCAAGGACCATGAGCAACCGCATGTTGGTCGGGATCCCGGAGCTTTTGGCTGCCTCGTCCTCAGGCATAGACTCACCCAATCCTATCTGTCCGGCAGCAACATCAGCGCAAGCTCCGGTGTGAGCGAAACCAGTATCCAGATGCTGATCAGAGCAACCAGATAGGGCACCGTGTAACGCAGCAACCGGAAGTATGGCACACCGGTCACGCCACTGGCCACGTAGAGGTTCAGACCATAGGGCGGTGTGATGAAGCCGATGGAAGCGCCGACCAGGAAGATCACCGAGAAGTGGACCGGATCAACCCCGACCGAGGCCGCAATGGGCGCCAGAATGGGGGCGAGGATGATTGTGACTGGCAGGCTCTCCAGGACCATGCCCGAGACGAAGACGATCGCCATGGCCGTGAAGAGTACCGCATAATACCCGCCCATGCCGGTGACGAAGTCGCCGATCACCTGCTGTGCACCCAGAAGCGACAGGATCTGCTGCATCACGACCGAGACCGCAATGAGCGGGGCCAGAATTCCGGTGATCTGGGCCGAGCGGATCACGATGGACGGGATCTCGGTCAGCTTGAACCCCTCGACCACGAACATCTCCGAATAGCCTTTGTCACTGATCGGTTTGTCGGTATCCGAGCCCATGATCTTGTTGAGCGGATAGCACACAAGCCCCACGATCACACAGAAGCCGACCGTGACACCGGCGGCCTCGGTCGGTGAGAACTTGCCCGTGTAGATGCCCCAAAGCACCAGTCCGATGGCAAAGAAGCCGAGCCACGCACCAAAGGCGGTCTTCAGCACCCGGCTCAACTGCAGCGGGATCAGGTAGCCCCAGCCGTTGCGCCAGCAGATCAGCCAGCAGGCCGCCTGCATCGCGATCACCATCAGCGCGCCGGGAATGATCCCGGCCACGAAAAGATCAGAGATTGGCAGGTTCATCAGGAAGCCATAGACGATGAAGATGATCGACGGCGGGATGATGATCCCGACCGTACCGCCCGCTGCCGCCGTAGCAGCCGAGAAGCGCTCATCATAGCCGCCCTTGACCATCTCGGGGTGCAGCATCGACCCGATGGTCGCCGTCGTCGCCGAGTTCGAGCCGGAGATCGCGGCAAAGAGCCCGCAAGCCCCCAGGCTCGCCATGGCAAGACCACCGCGCAGCCACCCAAGACAGGCATAGGCAAAGTCCGATAATCGTCGCGCAATTCCGGATTTGTTGATCAGGTCACCGGTGAGGATGAAAAGCGGCATCGCCAACAAGGCGAAACCGTCGGTGAAGACGTCCGAAAGAGCCGCGCCGATATTGTCGAGCGTCATGCCCAGCACGAAGGAGCAGCCGATCACCCAATAGGCAATCACCAGAAAGACCGGGACACCCAGCATGAAAAGAAGCGTCACCCCGATGGAGATCAGCGTGATCCAGGTTCCGTCGGTCATCCTGTTTCTCCTCCGATCACGGCCTGGCTGATCATCACATCGCCGTTTCGATATCGGGTGAAGTCGTCCCGCAGGTTCTCCAGCACACGACCCGCCATCAGGACGAAGGCAATCGGGACTGTGGCAAGAAACCACCATTGAAGCACGTCGTCCGTGCCGAGCAGGATCTGGAAGTTCGAAGCGGAGTTCGCGGCCACCCGGGTCGACGTCACGACGACGACCACGCAGAAGACAAACCACAGAACCGCGTCGAGCGTCAGGCATCCCATCTGCAACTTGCGGCTCATGTTCATGCGGAACTCGGCAAAGGCGAGATGGGTGCGCAGCCGGACATTGTAGGAGCATCCGAACCAGGTCATCACCAGAAAGAGGAATGGCGGGATCGTCGTGGACCATGGCGCCTGCTGGTTCAGCGCAAAGCGACGGAAGACCTCGACAAAGATGATGGCCGCAATCAGCAGATAGCTCCAGACCATCACGGAACGCTCCAGGTGCCGGTCAAAGAACGGAACCGACTTGTAGAGGATCAGAGCCGCCATGGCACCAAGTGCCGTTACAAGCGTGCCGATGAGCCAAGCTGCCGGCGTGCCCAGCGCTTTGCTGATCTCCCAGGCGTCGTTGCTGGCAAAGGCTGTAATGATGTTGAGTGCATCGTTCCACATGGACATGGACTCCCCTCGCGAAATCGGCCGGTATGTTCCGGCTCTGGTGCTATAAATAGTCGGACCGACCCCGCAAGAGGATCGGTCCGGATAACACTAGAGGGGTTCTAGGCTTTCCACCAGCGGCGAGGTTCAACATTCTCCGCTTTCATGTCGGTGGGGATTTCACGAGCGATGTCGTAGATCTCCTGATAGGTGTCGATGCCACCTGCCCAGTTGTTCAGACGCTCGCGCCACTGCTCCCAAAGCTGCGGCTGGAACTCGGGCGAGCACATTTCCTCGGCCATGCGCACTTCGCTATCGGCCAGGAATGCCATCCGCACATTGTTCTGGGCGAAGATCGTGTCGGGCAGTTGCGGATCGGAGAAGCCGACCGTGTTGACCAGTGCGGCCTCGTTGGCCGCCTGAACATGGGTCTGCGCCCAATAGGCCGACTCCATAACCGCATCCTGCAGGTCCTCGGACAGCGCATTGAACGACTTGGAGGCAATCGCCGTATGCTCGGTACCACAGAAGAACCGCAGATCAACACACTGGCTGACGACCGGGCTCATGTTGGCATAAGCCACGGCCGAGGCCCAGGTCTCTGCACCGTCGATCAGACCCTGCTTCAGCCCATCAAGGGTTTCTTCCCAGGCGATCGGCACCGGATTGAGGTTCAGAGCCTGCATGGCGATCCGACCAAGCTGTGTGCCGGTGACCCGGTTCTTGGTGCCGAAGAGCTCCTCCAGCTTGGTGACCGTCGGCTTGTCTTCCCAGCCGAGACCCAACTGGATGCCGCGCAGTTCGCAATGGCTGAACAGGAATTTCAGGCCGTGACGCTCTTCAAACGGATCGCGCAGGATGCGCTGTGATTCGGGTGAATAGAGGAAATGATACTGCGAGGCCCGGCTCGGGAACATGAAGGCATAGTCCAGCACGTTTAGATAGGGTGCGCCACCTGCGGAGTTCTGGGTCGAGGCAGCGTAGATGTCCACAATGCCAAGCTGTGCCTTCTCGACACAGGACAACTGCCCGCAAATCTGGTTGTCGCCGATGAACTCGATCCGGATCTCGCCGTCGGTACGGCTCTCCAGATCGCGCGCGAATTCAAGCGCACCTGCCCGTTCAATCAAGAGGTTACGCGCATTGAAACCCGCCGCGCCGAATTTCAGCGTATGCTTCGCAGGCTTGGAGAAGCGGCGCTCGTAGGTTGATTCTGCCGCCTTGGCCAGGCTCCCGAGGCTCATCGCACCGCCAAAGGCACCTGCCGCCATCAAGGTCGAGCTCATGCCATATTGGCCCGCAACCTTGAACAGATCGCGCCGCGAGATTTGGCCGAGTTTATCGCCTATTCCCATATTCAATTCCTCCCAGATGTTATGTCTCTGTTATTGAGACTATTAGTTTCAAAAAAAGCGTAGTATGTCCTGAGTTAATTGTATACTTTTTTCTGACCGGATCGGGAGTTCCATTTTGGAAGCAGACTACATCATTGTCGGCGCGGGATCGTCAGGATGTGTGCTGGCCAATCGGCTGAGCGCCGATCCCTCTGTGCGGGTGATCCTGGTCGAGGCGGGTGGACGAGATACCAGTCCGTGGATCCACATCCCCGTCGGGTATTTCAGGACCATGGGAAATCCCAAGGTGGACTGGTGCTACAAGACCGAACCCGATCCCGGCCTCAACGGGCGCCAGTTGGACTGGCCACGCGGCAAGGTGCTGGGCGGCTCCTCCTCGATCAACGGACTTCTCTACGTCCGCGGCCAGGCCGAGGACTATGACGGCTGGCGGCAGATGGGCAATACGGGCTGGGCCTGGGATGATGTGCTGCCGCTTTTCAAACGCGCCGAAGATCAGGAGCGCGGGGCCGACGACTACCATGGCGTGGGCGGACCGCTGGCGGTCTCCGACATGGCACTCAAGCGACCCATCTGTGACGCTTGGGTGGAGGCGGCCCAGGCCGCTGGCTATCCCTACAACCCGGACTACAACGGCGCTGATCAGGAAGGTGTAGGCTATTTTCAGCTGACATCACGAAAGGGGCGGCGCTGTTCCTCCGCGGTGGCCTATCTCAACCCGGTCAAAGCGCGCTCCAACCTTCAGATCATCACCAGAGCGCATACGACAAGGGTCATGTTCGAGGGCAAACGCGCAACAGGCATCGAGTATCTCGACCCGCAGGGAGGTCGGAAGACCATCAGCGCTGCCCGAGAGGTAATCCTTTCCTCCGGCGCGATCGGCTCCCCGCAACTCCTCATGCTGTCAGGAATTGGCGACCCCGAACATCTGCACACAAACGGGATCGAGGTCCTCCACGAGGCCCCGGATGTCGGTGCCAACCTTCAGGACCACCTTCAGGCCCGCCTGATCTTCAAATGCTCCGAGCCGACGCTCAATGACGAGGTCAACAGCTGGGTAAACAAGATCCGCATCGGTCTAACATATGCGATGACCCGTACGGGCCCGATGACGATGGCTGCCAGCCTCGCAACAGCCTTTCTGAAGACCAATCTGGACCTGGCGACGCCCGACATCCAGTTCCACATCCAGCCCTGGTCGGCCGACAGCGTATCGGAAGGCCCGCACAGCTTCTCGGCCTTCACCGCGTCTGTCTGCCAGCTTCGCCCGGAAAGCACCGGACATATCCGGCTTCGCGATGCCGACCCGAGATCAGATCCGATGATCCACCCCAACTATCTCGCAACCGAGACGGACTGCAACACCGTGACCGAAGGCATCAAGATTGCGCGCCACATTGCCGGACAAGACCCCCTCAGGGCAAAGATCTCGGCGGAACACGCACCCGGCGCGGCAGTGCAGGATGATGCGGACCTGCTCGACTGGGCCCGGAACGCGTCAGGCACGATCTTCCACCCGACCGGAACCTGCCGCATGGGGCAGGACGACCGAGCCGTGGTGGACGAGCGGCTGCGTGTCCGTGGCATTCAGGGTCTGAGGATCGCGGATTGCTCCATCATGCCGAAAATCGTCTCGGGCAACACAAACGCGCCCGCCATCATGATCGGCGAGAAAGCCAGCGACATGATCATGGAAGACGCAAAAGTCTAGCATTTCTTCTCGGGTCAAATATCCCCGCCGGAGGCAAATCGCGGCACGCGCAAAGTCGCGCGCCCGTCAGGGCGCTCCTTATCGCTCGGTGAATTTGAGCTCGATCCGCCTGTTGCGCGCCAGAGCCTCGGCGGACGTGCCGAGATCGACCGGCTGGAATTCCCCAAATCCATTGGCCGCCAACCGCTCGGCCGGGATCCCTTCGAAGTCGATCAGGTAACGCACGACGGACAGCGCGCGGGCCTGGCTCAGTTCCCAATTATCGCGAAACGCGGCGCCGCTGGAAAGCGGGATGCTGTCCGTATGACCGTCCACCCGCAGGATCCAGTTGATCTCGCGCGGGATTTCCGGTGCGATTTCGCGAATGACCGAGGCCACCTGCGCCAGTTGTGCCCGTCCCTGCTCACCCAGATTGGCAGACCCGCGGGCAAAGAGCACCTCTGACGAGAACACGAACCGGTCGCCCACGACCTGAATGCCCTCCCTGTCGCCGATGATCTCACGGACCCGGCCGAAGAATTCCGAGCGATAGTTCTCAAGATCCTTCGCCTCTTCTTCCAGCCGAGCCCTTTCCCGCGCCTCAAGATCGGCCCGGCGGCGTTCCTCGGCAGCCACCTGCGCCAGCGCCTGATTGAGGTTTTGCCCCAGCGCCTCGATCTGGATCTGCGCTTCGCTGTCGCGTTCCTGGGCCGCATCTAGCAGCGCCTGAAGCGCGTTCAACTCGTTGCGCAACTCCGTGCTCTGCTGGTTGAGAAGGGCCACCTCGCGCTGCGCCTCGGCAGAGATCGCATGCTCGTTCTCCAACGCCTCATTTGCAATCGCCAGCAGGGCCTTCTGCCGCTCTGCCTCGGAGAGGTCACCGACCGTCAGGCTTTCCAGTTCATCGCGCCTGGCTTCGGCGGCGGCAAGAAGGGTCAGGGTGTCCTCGGCCCGCTTGCGCTCCGCCTCAAGGTTCAGTGTCATCGCGGTCAGTTCCGCAGTGGATTCCGCAAGCCTCGCGCGCAGGGCCTCCGCTGCAGCCGCTTCGACCAACCGGGCCTGCTCGGCCTCGCTCAGCGCCTCTGTGGTCTCATCAAGTTCCGCGAGACGTGCTTCCAGAAGTCTTTCACGCTCTGCGAGCTCCGCCTCGCGGGCTTCGAGCGAAGAGCTTGCACGCGCGTTCTGCGCCTCCAGATCCGCGACCAGCGCCTGCAGCGCTTCACGCCGGGCCGCGGCGAGCCGGGCCGCCTCAACCCCTTCATCAATCTCGCTGCGCGCCTGCGCCAGCGCCAGTTGCAGCGCTTCCTTCTCACCGATTTCCCGGTCCAGACTGGCCTGAAGGGACGACGCGGCGGTTTGCTGAGCATCCAGATCTTCCTGCAGGGCCTGACTCTCGCTCCGAGCCTCCGACAAGGCCGCACGGGATGTCGCCAGCGATGCATCAAGATCGCGATTTCGCGCCAGCAGTGACGCCACCTGCTCTTCGAAATTTGCGATCCGGTTACTTGCCGCGTCCCGTTCCTGATTCAGTGTCGTGATCAGGGCCGCCTGTTGCAGGACCCGTGCCTCCGCTTCGCTCAGGCTGGTGTCGAGATCATCGATACGGGTTTCAAGTCGGAAATTCGCCTGCTGTTCCAGCCCCAGCGCATCTGCGAGTTCGGCAATCTGGGCCGAGAACTCCTCCAGCTCGGTGTCCTGCGAGGTGATGGTCTCGCGCAGCACGAACTGAACGATCATGAAAATGGTCAGAACGAAGAAAAGCACCAGCAGCAATGCGGTCATGGCATCCACAAAGCCCGGCCAGATATTGGCCTGGAACCTGTTGCCGCTGCGTCTGGTCAGCGCCATGGATCAGCCCCGCTGTGCCAGTTCGCGAATGCTCGCCGTCAAGGCTGCGAGATCCTGTCGAAGCTCGGCAACCGTGTCCTGACGGCCTGCCGCCATCTCCTCCAGAACCCGGAGCAACTGGACATCGATATTGCGCAGACGGGCGCGTGCCTCGGCATCCAGACCACCGCCACCGCCACTGTCTTCCTGCGCTTCGAGCGCTTGCGCCAGACGGTCCTGACCGGCCGCGATCCGGTCAAAAACGCCCGCGTCGCCCGTGAAACCTCCGCCCGATGCCTGTTGCAGCGGCTGGGAGCCCAACCTCTGGGCCAGCGTGGAGACCGCGTCTGTCAGCATCCCAAGCTTTTCGTCGGTGTCGAGGCGCGCCTCCTCGCCCCGGATCACGACCTCTTTCAGCGCTTCGATCTGGATCGAGGTCTGCTCCATCATCCCGGCCATCACGGTGCCGCCGGCGACCTCGTCGTCGCCGGTCGAGGATGCAAACCCGATCTGGGTGATCGAGGACAGCCATTCCTCCAGCTCGCTGTAGAACCGGTTCTGGCCGTGACCTGCGAACAGTTCCAGCAATCCGACAACCAGCGAGCCCGCGAGCCCGAGCAGGGAAGAGGCAAAGGCCGTGCCCATACCGCCCAGCTGTTCCTCCAGACCGCTCATAAGGTTGTCAAAGACGTCCAGCGCGTTGGAGCCCTCCTGCGGCGCCAGCGAGCGGATCGTGTCGACAACCGCCGGAACCGTGGTTGCCAGACCATAGAAGGTTCCAAGAAGGCCCAGGAAAATCAAAAGGTTGACGATGTAGCGCGTGATATCGCGCGCCTCATCGAGACGGGTCGCGACCGAATCGAGGATGGATCTTGTCGAGGTGGAGGTCAGCGACCTGCGGGCGCGACTGTCACTCAGCAATGCCGCGAGCGAGGCCAGAAGCCGTGGCGAGGCGGTAAACTCATGTCCGGGTCTGTCGAGCGCGAAGCCCTCGATCCAGTTCACCGATGAAATCAGCGTCAGCACCTGCCAGAAACAGGCAAGAACCCCAAAGAAGAAGACGGCCAGAATGACGCCATTCAGATAGGGCGCCGCCAGAAAAATCGGCGCGACACTGGGATAGGCCAGAAACCCGCCAAATCCGACCAGCCCGAGGATCAGGATCATGATCACGATCTGCCGGATAGGTTGCGAGAATTGCGGCTCTTTTTCGCGATCCATCAACATAACTGCTGCCCGCCCCTGAAGGAGTTTTTTCTTTGCGCCAGTCTAAGCGGCACACTAGGGTTTTCCAAGTCTCATAAGCCTTTTGCAGTCATGGAAGACAAAAAGTCTACACATCAAAAATTACTGCACACAGTTGTATACTGTTTCCAGAGTTCCCATATATAGGTAAACAACAACAAACGAGGGTTTGAAATATGCTAGAAGCTTTTGGCGCTCCTGCACTTGCTATTCTTGTATTTGCACTGATTCTCATCTTCATGATGGTGAAATCTGTTCCTCAAGGTGAGGAATGGACTGTTGAACGCTTTGGCCGTTACACACGAACACTTAAACCCGGCCTGCGATTTCTTATTCCTGTCATGGACAAGATCGGCACCAAGATCAACATGATGGAGACGGTGCTGGATATCGACCGGCAGGAAGTGATCACCCGCGACAACGCCATGGTCGTGGCAGATGCAGTCGCCTTCTATCAGGTCGTGGACGCGGCCAAGGCGGCCTATGAGGTGCGCAATCTGGAACGCGCGATCACAAATCTCAGCCAGACCAACATCCGTGCGGTGATCGGGGCCATGGATCTCGATGAGAGCCTTTCGAACCGGGACGCCATCAATGCGCGGCTGCTCAATGTGATTGATGATGCTTCGAACCCCTGGGGGGTCAAGGTGACCCGCGTTGAGATCAAGGACCTCGCGCCGCCCGCGGATATCACCGAGGCCATGGGACGCCAGATGAAGGCAGAGCGTGACCGACGCGCCGAGATCCTGACCGCCGAGGGGCAGAAGCAGTCCGCCATCCTCAAAGCCGAGGGCGAGCGCGAGGCGCAGATCCGCGAGGCAGAGGGCCGCAAGGAGGCCGCGTTCCTAGATGCCGAGGCCCGCGAGCGGGAGGCGGAGGCAGAGGCCAAAGCGACCCAGATGGTCTCGACAGCGATTGCGGCAGGCGACGTGCAGGCGATCAACTACTTTGTCGCGCAGAAATACACCGAAGCCCTGCAGGCCGTGGCCGCCTCGCCCAATGCCAAGACGGTGATGATCCCGCTTGAGGCTGCCAGTCTGATCGGTTCCATTGCCGGGATCAGCGATATTGCCAAGGCGGTGAGCAGCAAGCAGGAGGGTTGATCCATGGACATGCCGTTCTTCAACATGCTCGAAGGCCTCAGCCCCTGGTGGTGGGTGGCCTTCGGGATAGCATTGGGGGCCATCGAGATGGCCACCATGTCGTTTTTCCTGATCTGGCCGGGACTGGCGGCCTTGCTGATGGCGGTCATTCTGATCTTCGCGCCGGGCATGCCGGGCGAGGTACAGATCGCGATCTACGCCACATTGTCGGTCATTCTGACCTTCGCGGGCCGCTGGCTGATGCATCGCTACGGGGATGGCGGGGCGCCCGAGACCACGATCAACCAGCGCTCCGGGCAGCTGGTCGGGCGGCGCGGCAAGATCCTGCGCTACGATGGCGGAGAAGGCCTGGTGGAAATCGACGGTGTTCGCTGGCGGGCCCGTGGGGCCACTGACCTGGCTTTGACCGAAGGCGCGGATGTCCGGGTGGTGGCCGCTGATGGCATGACACTCGAAATCTCAACGGACCGCGCCCCGAGTTAACCATTTTCCAACCCTCCGTCTCTATCTCCTGAAACCTATCAGGAGGATGAGATGGGACCGGTCGGTCGATTCATTTGCGCAGGCTTTCTGCTGCTCACCATGGCAGCGCCCGCATTTGCGGATTGCGGGACCCATGTGGTCAGGCCAGGTGACACGCTTCGCAAGATCGCCTTGCAGTATCTCGGGACCAAGGATGCCTCCGGCAGGGTCTATGCGCTCAACAGATCGGCTGTCGGAGCGGACCCCAATACGATTGAGGTCGGAACCCGTCTCGCGATCCCCTGTAGGCCGGGGGCCAAACCGGCAAACCCGCAACCGGTTGCGGAAAAGCAGCCTCCGCAGCCGGCAGCCACTCCCTATCAGATCCTGACAGGCGGCCCCTTCGTTCCCTTCACCGGAGAAGATCTGGACCAGGGCGGGCTCGTCACCGAATTGCTGCGCGCAGCGCTGCATCAAAGCTCCGATCCGCCGGACTACGAAATCAGCTATGTCAATGACCGGGGCGCGCATCTCGGGATTGTTCTGCCCAGAGGCGGGTTCGACCTTTCCTATCCATGGGTCTATCCCGATTGCGAAGAGACCATTCTTACCGAGCATCAGTCCCTGCTCTGCTCCAACTTCGTCGCGTCCGACCCGATCTACGAATATGTGGTCGAATACTATGTCCGCGCGGACAACTCCTATTCCGAGGCGGTTCTTCCGGGCGATCTGAGGGGGGCTACGGTTTGCCGTCCGGCCGGATATCCCCTGGATGATCTGGTCAATCAGGGCCTGTTGCCGGACGACATCACTGTTGTAACCGGCACCACCCCGGCAGCCTGTCTGGCGCTTCTGGATGTTGGCGAGGTGGATGTCGCCTCCATGGATGCCGGTGTCAGCCGCGCGCTGGTCCTGCAACTGACCCTCGAAAATCCGTTGCTGGTGCTTGACGGGCTGACGAGCATCAAGACGCTGCATGTGATTGGTTTGAAGGATCGCGCCGAGACAGTGACCCGCCTTGAGAAGATCAATGAGGGCCTGCAGAAAATCAGCGAAAGCGGGGAATGGTATCAAATTGTCCAGCGACAGAAATCCATTCCGCTGAACTAGGGACGTTTTTCCGCCGCGACCAGATTCTCGAGATCGAAAAGATCAGGATCGGACAGACCGAGCGATCTGAGGGCAGCCACGGTGTTGATCAGGTAGTCCCGGTTCGGTCCCGCAGATCCATGTGCCCGTGCGATGATCCGCGCCTGATCCTGCAGACTGAGCGCGCCATTGTACTGATCATGCTCCCGGTCCATGACATAGC
Source organism: uncultured Paracoccaceae bacterium (assembly GCA_947493745.1). GTDB lineage: Bacteria > Pseudomonadota > Alphaproteobacteria > Rhodobacterales > Rhodobacteraceae > CANLSM01. The sequence goes on from CANLSM010000004.1 coordinate 288,978, forward strand.
AGACCGCCCGTTCCGACCGTCCGTCCGACAGTTGCACGGGATGCCAGCATTCCTGATAGGCCGCCGAGACCAGCTCTCGCTTTCGAATGTAGTCCAGCACCGCGCTCGCACTGTCCGCACCCACCCGGTAGCAAAGACCGGTACAGGTCGCGCGTTCAACAGCATCAAGCGCCAGAACAAGCCCGGGCGCCTCTGGCGTTCCGCGATAGACTATGGACGACATGCAAAAGGAGCGCCGGAACCCGCTGAGTGTCGCCAGCACCGTCTCGGCTGGTTCAAAGCCCGGTTTCCACAGAAGCGATCCGTAGGCAAAGACCCAGAACCCGTTTTTGATATCATTCTCCATAGGCCGTCCTATAGCGCGATGCCATCGGGGAGGAAAGCGGCGCTGGACCGCCCGATCTGGCACGCTATAACCCCTCTGATCAGGTTCGCGAGAGGCGCCGGAGATGAAAAAACTGTTTGTTGTTGTTATGCTGGCAGCCCTCGGCTGGAGCGGCTACTGGTGGCTGGGCGCAAAGGCCCAGAAGGAAGCCTTCTCCGGCTGGCTTGCCGCGCAGCAGCAGCGTGGCTGGGTTGCGGAAACCGAAAACCTCACGGTTGCCGGATATCCCAACAGGTTCGATACCACCTTCACCGGTCTTGAGCTTGCCAACCCGGCCGAGGGCTGGGCGTGGAGCGCACCGCTTTTCCAGATCCTCGCGCTCTCCTACAAACCCTATCACGTCATCGCCGTCTGGCCTCGGGAGCATCGGGTTTCGACCCCGGAAGGCACCGTGACCGTGCGAAGCGATGTGACACGCGGCTCAATCGTGGTGGAGCCCAACACCCGCCTGGCACTTGACCGATCCACCATCGAGATCGAGAACATGACGCTCAACGGTCTGGAAGGCTGGGAAGCATCCCTGACCAAGGGCCAGTTCTCGACCCAGCAGGCCGCCAACGGAACCGCCCCCGGTTTTGCCCATGATATCTATCTGGACATTGACGATCTCAGCCTGCCGGACGCCTTGCGCACCTTCCTTGACCGCACCGGCGAGCTTCCGCAGGTCCTCAAGACGGTGAACCTCAATATGACGGCCGCCTTCGACGCGCCGTGGGACAGAATTGCGATCGAAGGGACGACGCCTGCGCTCACGTCTGCCAGCATCACCAATTTTCAGATCAACTGGGGCGCGCTGGAGCTGAAGATGCGCGGCGCATTCGATGTCCGCTCTGACGGGTATGCCGAGGGCAAGATCGACGTGACGGCGCGCAACTGGAAGGGCATGCTGCGGATGGTGCGCGATGCGGGCATGATCTCGCCTGATATGGCCCAGACCGTCGAGCGCGGGCTGGACCAGCTATCCAGCGACGGGCGAACGCTCAACATCACGCTTGTCTATCAGGACGGCCAGACCCGGATCGGCGAGGGCTTCCTGACGATCCCCATCGGCCCGGCACCGCGGTTCTAGCGACAAAACGGACCGGTTCGATAGCTCGCCGTGTCGAAATGAAAATGATCGCGATGGAAACGGTCGCTTTGGGGTCCCAGGACAGTCCCGAAGGGGCCGCATGCGTCCCCATGCAGCCGCTTCATCGTTCTGCCGTAACGCCGCGAATTCCAGTGCTCCAGAACCGTCAGCTGCAGCCCGCTCGTCGTGGTCAGACCTGCAATGTCCACGGCATTGCCCTTTGCATGCTCTGACAGGCGACCGCCGGAACGACTGTTACGATTGCGGCAGGCATAGCCCGCAACCACGCGCAGGCTTTCCAATCGCTCCCCGATGTCGCGCATCGCGGGCTTGGCGCCCTTTTGCACCCAGTCATTCAGGGCCGAGGCCGTCTGACAGTTAATGCGCGGCTTGGCATGGAGAAGCACACCGCTGACTGCAAAGAGCCGGACCGGATCGGAGACGCCGCATCCACCCCCACTGCCACCATCGATGTCATCAAGCCGGACCCCAAGCAGCGCCGGGTCGCCACAGACCGTGCCGACATCTGCAGGCAAACCCAGAGCGCGGGCTGTCGGGTTCTCTTCCCTGTCCGAGCCGCAGGAAACGAGGCCCAGCAGAATAAGTGCGGCAATGATCCGGGTCATGATGTCTCCTTCGGTCCACGCCCGAAATCGGGTGCATCGGTGTCCTGACCTGCCTCGATGATGCCGCGGCGAATGGCGCGGGTTCGGGTAAAATAGTCATGCAGATGATCGCCATCACCCCGGCGGATTGCACGTTGAAGCGCGAAGAGCTCTTCGGTGAAACGACCGAGTATCTCCAGCGTGGCCTGCTTGTTGTTGAGAAATACGTCGCGCCACATGGTCGGATCGGAGGCTGCGATCCGGGTGAAATCCCGGAACCCGGCCGCCGAATAGTTCACCACTTCGGACGCCGTCACGCGGCGCAGATCGTCGGCCACTCCGACCATTGTGTAGGCGATCAGGTGCGGCGCGTGACTGGTCACCGCCAGCACCAGATCATGATGCGCAGGCTCCATCTGATCGACCTTCGCGCCCAGTGCCTCCCAAAACCCCGTCAGGTCAGCGACAGCCTTGGGATCGGTTCCGGGCAGAGGCGTCAGCAGACACCAGCGGTTGTCAAAGAGAGACGCAAAGCCGGAGGCAGGACCGGACTGTTCGGTTCCGGCCAGCGGATGGCCGGGTATGAAATGCACGGTTTCCGGCAGCCGGGGCGCTACTTCCTGGATCACACCTTCCTTCACCGAGCCGACATCCGTCACCGTCGCACCGGCCTTGAGATAGGGACTGATATTCGCCGCGACCTGCGCCATGGCGCCAACGGGCACGCATAGCACAACAAGATCCGCATCCTGCACGGCGTCCTGTTCCGTCTCGACGATCCGATCACAATAGCCAAGGTCACGTGCGGTTTCGCGGGTAGCGGCTGTCCGGGCCGTGCCGACGACCTCCCCCTCGAACCCCACGCGGCGAAGCGCATGGGCGATCGACGAGGCAATCAGGCCGAGGCCGATCAGGGCTACCCTTTTATACGCGATGCTCATGTGCCCGCCTCTTTGAAATCCTTGAGCAGTTTGACAACCATCCGGCATCCGATCTCGTCGCCCACAGTGATCCGCAGGCAGTTGGGCAGGTTGTAGCCGGCCACCTTGCGCACGATCACACCGCCCTGCCGCAGATATGCGTCGGCGGCCTCGACCGCGTCGGGATTTTCGAACCAGACAGTGATGAAATTGCCATGAGCAGGATCGGACGGAAGACCAATATCCGCAAGCTCATCGGCGAGCCATGTTCGCCACCGCGTATTCAGGTCCCGGCATTTCCCGGTGTACTCGACATCTCTCACGGCCGCCTCCGCCGCAGCCAGACCGGCGGCGCTGACATTGAAAGGCCCGCGGATGCGGTTGAGCACGTCAATGATCTCCGCCGGGGCGTATCCCCATCCGACACGCAGGGCACCAAGCCCGTAGATCTTGGAAAACGTCCGGGTCATCACGACGTTGCTGCGCCTCTCGACCAGCCGCGCGCCTGCATCGAAATCCGGCACATATTCCGCATAGGCCCCATCGAGCGCCAGAAGACAGGTCTCAGGAAGTCCGTCGGCGAGACGCTCCACTTCGCTTGCCGGGATCATGGTGCCGGTCGGGTTGTTGGGGTTGGCGATGAAGACGATCCGCGTGCGATCCGTGACGGCGGCAAGGATCGCATCAACATCGGCGACACGGGCATTCTCGCGCACCTCGACAGGTGTTCCACCGGCGGCACGGGTCGAAATGCGATACATCGCAAATCCGTGCTCGGTATGGATCACCTCATCCCCCGGTCCGACATAGGCCTGACAGAGAAAGGCGATGATCTCATCAGAGCCCGCGCCGCAGATCACACGTGCCGGGTCGAGCCCGTATACCTCGCCAATGGCCTGCCGCAGTTCCGCGTGATCGGAGGAGGGATAGAGCGCGAGATCGCCGGCAATCGCCTGATATGCCTCAATGGCCTGCGGACTGGGGCCGTAGGGGTTCTCGTTGGAACTGAGCTTGGTGACCCGGTTCCCGCTCGAAAGCTTGCTATCGCCGCCGACATAAGGAGAGATTTCCAGAATTCCGGGCTGCGCAAGGGGCGAAGACATCTAGGGCACCGCCTTTCTGGTGACTGGATCGGATTTTTTCTCTATCGCGGTGGTATCCGCTTGACCAGCAGCTTTCGGAGCCTGCCACCGCTCGACCGGCCCCGCAATGGCATCGAACGCACCAGGTTGCAGGGCATGGGCCAGAAGTCGGTCGGGATTGGTTGGCGGGGGGAAGGTCAGCCCGGCGGCCGTTGCCCTCGTGAAACCAAAGCGCTTGTAATAGGGTTCGTCCCCCACAAGAACGACCCGCGACCAGCCCAGCGACTTCGCCCTGTCCAGACTTTCGGCAACCAGAACGGCCCCGAGACCTTCGCCCTGCCGTGTCGGGTGCACGGCGACAGGCCCAAGCAGGAGCGCCGGTTCCGACGCTGTCAGGACAGGCCAGTACCTGATCGCGCCACCGATGGCATCGAACTCGTCACGGGCGACAAGGCAAAGCGCGCCCACCGGCTCCACCCCTTCGCGCAGCCGATAGGAGGAAAGCGCCGTCCGTCCCGGCGCAAACGCCAGATCGAAAAGGTACTCGACCTCGTAGGCATCATCGGTTTTTTCGGTAAGAAGGCGAAACATCGGGGATCAGCACGTTTCTTTGTCAGAGCGGACAAGGGGCTCGCGGGGCGGTTATTCCTTTCCGTGTCGATACCTGTGCAACATGTTATCCAGCCTGCCTAAAAGCGCTCTCGACAACGCCCCTAGCACGTCGTTAGCTCTCTCGCAAAGACAATTGAGGTGAGTGCATGTTCTATCGGCCCGGCGCACAGGACCACGGCCTGCCGCATAATCCATTCAAGGCGATGGTCAGTCCAAGGCCGATCGGCTGGATTTCAACCCTTGATAAGGATGGTCAGGCCAACCTTGCGCCCTACTCGTTCTTCAATGCACTCGCGGATGATCCGCCGATGCTGATGTTCTCCAACACCGGCGGCAAGGACGATCAGCCGCGCGCCAAGGACACGGTCAGCAACATCAGGGAAACCGGAGAGTTCGTGGCCAACATCGTGTCCTACGCCTTGAAGGACGCGATGAATGCGTCATCCGGCTCCTATCTGCGCGATGTTGACGAATTCGATCTGGCGGGTTTGGAAAAGGCGACCAGCGAAGTCGTCATACCGCCGCGGGTCAAGGCTGCACCCGGCGCGTTCGAATGCAGGCTCTGGAAGATCATCGATCTGCCGGGTTCGCAGAACGTCATGGTCATCGGCGAGGTTGTCGGCATCCATATCGACCCCGACATGCTGCGGGACGGCATCTTCGATGTGACCCGCTATCGTCCGCTCGCCCGGCTCGGCTATCGCGATTATGCGAGCGTCGATGAGATTTTTGCCCTCAACCGTCCCGGACAGCCCTGAAAAAGAGCACCGAACGCACCGATAATCCGTCTGGCAACACCTGTGTCGGTGCAGTAACTTCGGGCGGAAAGCTAAAGGACGGAGGCCGGAATGACGATGATAGGCGTGATCGGAGGAAGCGGTGTCTACGACATTGACGGCCTTGAGAACCCGGCCTGGAAAACCGTCGCCAGTCCATGGGGCGAGCCATCCGATCAGGTTCTGACCGGCGTCCTGAACGGGCTTGAGATGGCGTTTCTGCCGCGTCATGGCCGGGGCCACATGCAAACACCCTCCTCGATCAACTACCGCGCCAATATCGACGTTCTAAAACGGCTTGGCGTGACGGATGTGATCTCGGTCTCCGCCTGCGGATCGTTTCGCGAAGAGATGGCTCCGGGCGATTTCGTGATTGTCGATCAGTTCATCGACCGGACCTTTGCGCGGGAAAAGTCGTTCTTCGGACCCGGTTGTGTCGCCCATGTCTCGGTCGCCCATCCGACCTGCCCGCGGATCGGCGCGGCCTGCCGGGATGCGGCCTTGGCCCATGGGGTGACGGTACATGATGGTGGCACATACCTTGCCATGGAGGGGCCCCAGTTTTCGACGCTGGCCGAGTCGAAGCTCTACCGCGAGGTCTGGGGATGCGATGTGATCGGCATGACCAACATGCCCGAGGCCAAACTCGCCCGCGAAGCCGAGCTTTGCTATGCAAGCGTTGCTATGATCACCGATTATGACAGTTGGCATCCCGACCATGGCGAGGTCGATGTAACCCAGATCATCCAGACCCTTCTGGGCAATGCGGACAAGGCGCGCAACATGGCCAAGAGTCTGCCTGATATGCTGGGCGCGGACCGGGCACCCTGCCCGCATGGATGTGACAGAGCGCTGGAATACGCCATTCTGACCCAACCCGATGCCCGCAATCCGGGCATGGTCGCAAAGCTGGACGCCGTGGCAGGTCGGGTGCTCGGTGGCTGAAACACACGCGGTTGTGCCGGGGCGGTTTCTGCCGCTCCATCAGGGCCATGTCTCACTGCTTCGCTCAGCCTTGCAGTTGGCCGACAAGCTATGGGTCGTGCTCCTGGATCCGACCGCGGATGATCGCAGGGCAGGATGGATCGGGGAGATGTTTCCCGACGCCCGGATCGCGACATCATTGGACGCCTTGCCGAGGCTTACCGGTGCCGACCGGGTGATCGGATCGCATGACGGTATCCCGGCGCTGGCAAAAGAGTTGGGGGCGCAGCACACCGTGATCGACCCGGAGCGGTTTGCACTGCCGATCAACTCCGCCACCCTTCGCGAGAGCCCCGCCCGGAACTGGGCTGATCTCGCCGCGCCCGTGCAGCGAAGCCTGCGCAAACGCCTCACCCTTATAGGCCCCGAGAGCACCGGGAAGTCCTATCTTTCAAGGCTTCTGGCAGAGCGCTATGGGGGACCGGTTGTCCCCGAATATGGCCGCCCGTTTGAGACCTACCGCCCTGAGGGCGACTACACAGAGGCGGAGCTTTTCGAGATCGCGCGCGTCCATGTGGCACATCGCGATGCTCTGGCGACCCTGGCTGGTCCGGTTCTCTTTGAAGACACCGATCCGCTTCTGACCGCGGTCTGGGCAGAGATGCTGCTGGGCCGCAGTCTGCCGGAACTTGAGGCAGACATCGCGCTGCCCGATCACTATCTCCTTCTCGATCCGGATGTGCCCTTCGAGGAGGACCCGATCCGCTACTATGGCGACCCGGCGCGCCGACAGCAGTTCTTTGATCTGATCGTGGCCAAGCTCAAGGCTCATGGCGCGTCCTACACGCTTCTCAAGGGCTCCTACTCAGATCGCGAGGCACAGGCACACGAGGTCGTTCAGACCCTTCAAGACAGTATCCGTCTCTAGCAAGAGGGCCATATGGCACAGAAAAAATCCGTTCAGGACTATATCCGCACGATCCCGGACTTCCCGCATGAGGGGATCATGTTCCGCGATGTGACCACGCTTTTCGGCGATCCGCGCGGATTTCGCATGGCGGTCGACCAGCTTCTCCACGGGTTTGCGGGCGAACAGATCGACAAGGTCGTGGGGCTTGAGGCGCGGGGGTTCATCCTTGGCGGTGCGATTGCGCATCAGCTCTCGACCGGGTTCGTTCCGATCCGCAAGAAAGGCAAGCTGCCGGGCAAGACCCTGGAGCAGGCCTATTCGCTGGAATACGGCGAGGCGATCATGGAGGTCCACGCCGATGCAATCGAGCCGGGCGAGCGCATTCTGATGGTCGATGACCTGCTGGCGACCGGTGGCACGGCAGAGGCCGGCATCAAGCTGATCGAGAAGCTCGGCGGGATCGTAATCGGCTGTGCTTTCGTGATCGACCTGCCTGAACTGGGCGGACGCGACCTTCTCTCGGGACTGGGGATGCATGTGCACGCCCTGTGCGAATTCGAGGGCGCATAAGTATTCCCGAAATATTTCGGCGTTTTTTCAACTTTATGTCTGGCGGTAATACTTTGGTAACCACGGGCGTCGTACCAGTGTCTACCCGATCCGTCGGGTGTTGCTTGCAAAACCCTCAGACCCAATTGTCTGATACAAACGCTCCTCCTCACCCGGGAGGGGCGTTTTCAGTTTTGGGTGATCACAGCGCCCGGATTCAGAATGCCATTTGGATCGAGCGCCGCCTTGATCGCCCGCATCGCCGCCAGTTTGGTTGGATCGCCATAGCGCTCCAGATCCCCGACTTTCAGCCGGCCGATCCCGTGCTCGGCGCTGATCGAGCCATCAAGCGCATCCGTCAGATCGTGCACGATGCGTTTCACCTCCGCCCGCTGGTCCTCATAGTCAGCCCGTGATTTTCCCGCTGCCGGGAAGACGTTGTAGTGCAGATTGCCATCGCCCATGTGGCCAAAGGCGTTGATCCGCAGATCGGGGGCCAGACGTGCAAGCAGGGGCGCCCCTTTCTCGATGAACTCGGGAATGCGACTTACCGGAACGGATATGTCATGGGACGAGATCGAACCGATGCGCCGGTTGGCTTCCGGGATAGTCTCGCGCACGGCCCAGAAGGCATCCTGATGCGCCGTGTTCTGGGCGATCATGGCATCGGTTATCACATCATCCTCGATGGCCTGGTCTAGGGCTCTTTCCAGCCTGCCAGCAAGGTCCGACCCTTCGCCGCCGCCCGTGTCGATCAGCACCGACCATTCCGGAAGCTCGGCAAAGGGCGCGCGGGCAGGCAGTCCGGTCTCCGCAAGGAAGTCAATCCCCTGCCGGTGGATAAGCTCAAAGGCCGAGATCATCTCGCCCAAGGCATCACGCAGCCGGTTCAGAAGTTGCAGTGCATGGGCCGGAGAGGAAACGGCGACAAAGGCCGTCGCGGTCTCCCTTGGTCGTGCAAAGAGTTTCAGCGCCGCCGCAGTGATGATCCCGAGCGTGCCTTCTGAGCCGATCAGCAGGTTGCGCAGGTCATAGCCCGTGTTGTCCTTGCGCAGCCTCTTCAGACCATGCCAGACGCTGCCATCGGCCAGCACGGCCTCCAGCCCCAGACAGAGATCGCGCGCGTTTCCATAGCGGATCACCTGCGTCCCACCCGCATTGGTCGCAAGGTTTCCGCCGATCCTGCAGGTCCCCTCGGATGCGAGCCAGAGCGGGAAAATCCTGTCTTCCGCCTCCGCCGCGCGGTGTACATCGGCAAGGATCGCACCGGCATCGGCCACGAGAACATTGTCGTCGGTGTTCACATCTCGGATCGTTGTCATACGCTCAAGCGACAGCAGAACCGGCAGCGGCCCCTCACCAAGGGTCTGCCCGCCGACCAGCCCGGTTCCGCCGCCATAGGGAACCACGCCGATCAGGTGATCATTGGCCCAGCGCAGAATCGTGGCCGCATGATCGACCGTCCGGGGTCTCAGCAGGGCGGCGGCATGTCCCGAATAGCGCCCGCGAGGTTCTTCCAGATAGCGGGGATCGGCATCGGCAAAGCAGGTGTCCGGCAGATGAGATCGCAACGCCGAAAGGGCGTCTGCCCCGGCATCTTTCAAAGTCATGGAGCGGTTCCGTTATTCGTCGAGGATATCGACATAGGCAGGTTGCAGAATGCGCACGGTCGGCTTGCGCGGCAGATCCCTGAGCGAGACGATCGTCGAATTGTCGGTGGTGAACTCGACATCAAATGTGTCCGCCATGCCCGCCGCAAAGGCCTGCAACGTGCTACCGCCAAACCAGTGCATCGGCAAGACAAGCTGCGCACGCACCCGTTTTAGAACCTTGATCATCACCGGAAGGGGCAGCGTCATCCCGCCATCGACCGGGGCCATCACGACATCCATCCGACCCATCAGCGCATATTGCTGCTCGGACGGCTCATGATGCAGATGTCCCAGATGACCGATGCATAGCCCCGCCACCTCAAACACGAAAATCGAGTTCCCATCCGGGATGGAACCGGAAAAATCCGAGCGGATATCGGTGGTCACATTGCGCACCAGCATCTCATCGTCGCCCACTGTCACGCGATGTGCGGCGGGGGCGCCATCCTCGCCCCAGCCCCGCAGGATATGCGGGATCGCGGGGTCCGGATTGGCCGTCCAGTGCGAGGAATGCGCCCGGTTCATCGTCACCACATCGGGTGTCACGCCGATACCCACGAAACCGGTGAAGTCGGTGGCCGCGCTCAGGCCGGTCGCGGTTTCCAGCAGATAGGTCGAGTGTCCGACAAAGTTCAGCCGGACCTCATCGGGTCCAAGTCCATCTCCGAGTGAGGCATAGTGAATTTGCGGATCCGCCTCGGCAAGGGCAATGCAATGGCTCTGCAAATCAGCGGCAAAACCCCATCCGGGCAGGCAAAGACTGAGTGTTGCAATCCATCGCAGCATGGCAGATCCCCGATTTCCGTCCTAGATGAGGATAGCGCGAATTTGCCGAGGTCGAGAGTTTTTTCGTCAGGTCGCGTCGGTTTTTCCGCGCCGGTCATTGCGCAGATTGGCGTAGAGCACATGGTTGCGCCAACGCCCTGCGATCTGCAGATAGCTCTGCGCCACGCCCTCATATTTGAAGCCCGAACGCTCCAGCAACCCGCGTGAGGGCTGGTTTTCCGGCAGGCAGGCCGCCTCGATCCGCGAAAGATCAAGCTCGGTGAAAGCATAATGGACAACCGCTTTCAGGGCTTCGGACATATAGCCCTTGCGCGCATGGGCCTGGCCCATCCAGTAGCCCACAGTCGCCGCCTGCGCGGGGCCCCGCCGCATGTTGTCCAACGTGATCGCACCGAGCAACTCGTCGTCTTCGCGGCGGATCAGAAAGAAAGGAATGGCACGGCCCTGCTCGGACGAGCGCTGCCCCCAGTAGACGCGGTTTCGAAAGGCGCGGCGCGAGAAATGATCCTCTGCGCGGACCGGTTCCCAGGCTTCCAGAAACTCCCGGCTCGACTGCCGCAGACGCACCCAGTCGAGATGATCGCCCAGCCTGGGCAGACGCAATTCCGTGCGCTCTGTCGCGATGGATATCTGGTTGCGCCGAAGGAACATCAAGTCAGGCCGCCAGACGGGCCTTCAGCCCTTCCAGCGCAGGCGCATCAGCAACAGGTCCATAAAGCGCCATCACCGGGTTCGACTTCCGGGCCAGGGTCTGCGCAAATGCCTGCGCGCGGTCCTGGGTCACGGCGTCTACCTTGGCGATGGTCTCGTCCAGGCTCGGCACCCGGCCCCAGATGGCGATGGCACGCGCCATGCGCTCGGCCCGCGAGGACGAGCTTTCCAGCCCCATCAGCATTCCGGCCTTCATCTGGGTCCGCGCGCGATCCACCTCGGCCTTGCTGATGTCCTGACCGACACGGGCCAGTTCATCAAGAGTCACGTGGGCCAGTTCTCCGATCTGCTCGGCACTGGTGCCTGCATAGATCGTGAGCATTCCGGTCTCGGCAAAGGCACTGGCCTGGGCAAAGATCGTGTAGCAGAGCCCGCGCTTTTCGCGCGCCTCCTGAAACAGCCGGGACGACATGCCGCCACCCAGCACAGAGGCATAGACCTGCGCGGCATAGACATCCTCATGGCTGTAGCCCGGCGCCTCGAAGGCGAGCGCGAAATGCGCCTGCTCCAGTCCCTTGACCTCCCGACGCTCGCCGGACGCGAAACGCGCTGGCGACAGATCATAGGGATCGCGGCGCGACATTCCCCCAAAGAGCGCCTCTGCCTGACGTACGACCTCGTCGTGATCGACAGCGCCCGCAGCCGACAGGATCATCTGTTCCGGCCCATAGTGCTGGCCCACAAACCCCCTGAGATCGGCCTGCGAGAAGCTCCGCACCCGCTCAGCCGGACCAAGGATCGAGCGGCCCATGGGTTGATCGGGAAAGGCCGTCTCCTGCAACCAGTCGAAGATCACATCGTCCGGGGTGTCGAGGCTCTGGCCGATCTCCTGGAGGATGACCCCCCGTTCGGTTTCGATCTCACCCGGATCGAAGGTCGGGTTGAGCAGGATATCGGCGATGACATCAAGCGCGAGCGGCGTGTCCTCATCAAGCACACGCGCGTAATAGGCGGTCATCTCGCGGCTGGTATAGGCGTTGATATAGCCGCCCACATCCTCGATCTCCTCGGCGATCTGAAGCGATGTCCGCCGCTTGGTTCCCTTGAACGCCATATGCTCCAGAAAATGCGCGATGCCGTTCTGTTCTTGGGTCTCGTGCCGCCCACCAGCCGTGACCCAGATCCCGATGGAGGCCGAGGCGAGACCCGGCATATGCTCGGTGACAATGCGAAAACCGTTGGAAAGCTGATGGGTCTGGACGCTCATGCACGCGCCTTTCTGATAATCGTTTCAATCGCACCAAGATCATTGGCAACATGGGTGATCCGCTCGGGCCGCTCAAAGAGGTCGCCCATGCGCGGCGGCAGGTCCGGGTGGAGGCCGGTGGCAGCCTTCACGGCGGCCGGGAACTTTGCTGGATGGGCGGTGGCCAGCGTGATCATAGGCGATGTGCCGGTCTGCTCGCGCGCCACCTTCACACCCACGGCGGTGTGCGGGCAGAGCACCTCGGCATAAGCCTTGTGCGCATCACTGATCGTCCGGGAGGTCTCGTCCTCACTGGCTCGGCCGCTATCGAACTCATCTGTTAGACGTGACAGCGCCCCTTGTGACAGGGTGAAGGACCCTTCCGCCTTGAGGCTGTCCATAAGTTGCGCGACGGCGGCCCCCTCCCGGTCATAGAGGTCGAAGATGAGGCGCTCGAAGTTGGAACTGACCTGAATGTCCATCGAGGGCGAGATCGAGGGCGTGACGCCCTGTTTCGCGTGCGCGCCCGACTGCAGGGTCCGGTGCAGGATGTCGTTTTGGTTTGTTGCGATCACCAGACGGTCAATGGGCAGCCCCATGCGCTTGGCCACGTGGCCTGCAAAGATATCGCCGAAATTGCCGGTGGGCACGGTGAAGGAGACAGGCCGGTGCGGGCAGCCGAGCGCCACCGCGGATGTGAAGAAATAGACCACCTGCGCCAGCACACGCGCCCAGTTGATCGAGTTCACGCCCGCAAGGCCGACCTCGTCACGGAAGGTGAAATCGTTGAACATGTCTTTCAGGAGCGCCTGACAGTCGTCGAAGTCGCCCGCGACAGCGAGCGCATGGACATTGGCCTCGGACGGTGTGGTCATCTGGCGGCGCTGCACGTCCGAGACGCGGCCATCGGGATACATGATGAAGACATCGACCGCATCGAGCCCCCGGAAGGCCTCGATGGCCGCCGAACCGGTATCGCCGGAGGTCGCACCCACGATGGTCACGCGGCGGTTCTGGCGTTTCAGCGAGACCTCGAACATCTGCCCGATGAGCTGCATCGCCACATCCTTGAAGGCCAGCGTCGGCCCGTGGAACAACTCCAGCAGGAAATGCCCCGGCTCAAGCTGCACAAGCGGGCAGCGGGCGGCATGACCGAAGCCAGCATAGGCTCGCGTGATGATCTCCCGGAACTCGGTGTCGGTGAAGGTCTCCCCGACAAAGGGGCGCATGATGCGGAATGCGGCGTCCTCGTACGGAAGCCCCGCCAGTGCCGCGATCTCCGCTTTGCTCATCTGTGGCCATTCGGACGGGACATAGAGACCGCCGTCGCGCGCGAGACCGGTCAGCATAGCCTCTTCAAAGCTCAACTCAGGCGCTTGCCCGCGGGTGGAAATGTATTTCATGAAAGCGGCCCTTCAGGTCGTCTCGCGGCGTATCCGAAAGACCCAATATCCTGTCATGGCCAGCCACACAACGGCCATCGAGAACCATGTGATGGCATATTGCCGGTGGTTGTTGGGGATATTGACGCCAGCGGGCATCGGAACCGGAGCACCGGGGCTGGCCGACACAGCCTCGGTGACGATCAGGATGGGTTCGGTCTGCAACACCTCCGCCATTGCCTCGACATCCCGGGCGAACCAGATATTCCGCGCAGTGTCAGGCGATGGTGTGAAGCTGTCGGTCTCGTCGGGCCAGAGAAGGCGGCCCTGCACCTTGGCGGAAAAGGGCGCGCGGGCGGGGGACTTGTCGGCCTCGGGAATGAAGCCGCGATCCACGAGGAGGCGGCGGCCCTCTGCCGTCTCAATCGGCGTCACGACCCGAAATCCCGGACCGAAGGGTTTGAGAGAAGTGATGACATGAAGCTCCTGTCCGCCCAACCGGCCCGCGACCTCCACCAGAACGTATTCGTCGGCGGCTTCTGTCGGCTGTCGGGGCAGCGGTATCGGAGCCGCCTCCATGCGCGCGGCAATGCCTGAAAGGATATCTTCCTTCCAGGCAAGCCGCTGCAGTTGCCAGACGCCGAGGACCAACAGGATGGCAATCCCGAAGACACCAAATACCAGCGGCACAATCAGCTTCCGATCCATCGCGATCGACCCTTGATTAAAACGCGAAACGCGGGCAAATGCCCGCGTTCCATTCCATTGGTCTGATTTGGCGCCCGGGCTCAGCCGCCCCAGATATAGACGGCGAAGAAGAGGAACAGCCAGACCACATCGACAAAGTGCCAGTACCAGGCGGCAGCCTCGAACCCGATGTGTTTCTCCTGCGTGAAATGGCCCTTGAGCGCGCGGAACAGGCACACCGCCAGAAAGATCGTGCCGATGACCACGTGGAAGCCATGGAAACCAGTGGCCATGAAGAAATTGGCGCCATAGATATTGCCCGAGAAACCGAAGGCCGCGTGGCTGTACTCATAGACCTGGAAAACCGTGAAGAGCGCGCCCAGAGCGATCGCAAGGATCAGGCCCCATTTCAGGCCTTCCCGATCGTTCTCGTGCGCAATCGCGTGGTGCGCCCATGTCGCGGCACAGCCCGAGCAGAGCAGGATCAGCGTGTTGATCAGCGGCAGATGCCAGGGATCAAACGTCTCGATGCCCACAGGCGGCCATTGCGCGGCGAGGACTTCGGTGCCCGAAATCTCGCCCATCGGGTACATGGCGTGTTTGAAGAAGGACCAGAACCAGGCGGAGAAGAACATCACCTCGGAGATGATGAACATGATCACGCCCATGCGCAGACCGATCTGCACGACCGGTGTGTGATCGCCAACATGGCTTTCGTTGATCACCTCGGACCACCAGGCAAACATCGTGTAGAGCACACCGGCCAGCCCGATCAGGAAAAGCCACGGGTTGGAGTGGTCCTTCATGAAGAACACGCCGCCGATCAGCATGATGAAGGCCGAGACCGCGCCGACGAACGGCCAGATGCTGGGGTTCAGGATGTGGTAGTCGTGATTTTTCTCATGCGCCATGAGCGTGGTCCTTGTATTTTATCCGGCTCAGTTGACCTGAACCTCGATCTCACCGTCCGTGAGGACTTGAGAGACCTCGGGCAGTTCGGTTTTGTGAAATGTGTATGACAGAGTGATCTGTTTGACAAACTTTGCCTCGCGATCCGTGATGATTTCCGGATCGACATAGAATGTGACAGGCATCTGTACGGTTTCGCCCGGTTGCAGCACCTGCTCATCAAAGCAGAAACAGGCGATCTTGGTGAAGAAACTGCCTGCCGAGAACGGGGCCACATTGTAGCTCGCCGTGCCTGCAATCGGCTCGTCAGAGATGTTGGTGGCCTCATAGAAGGCCAGCCCGGTCTCGCCGATACGGATCTCCATCTCGCGGACCACAGGTTTGAAGCGCCAGGGCATGCCGCTTTCGACATTGCTGTCAAAGCGCACCCGGATGGTCTGGTCGAGGATTTCGCCGGATGCGCCCGACGCTGTCCGGGTTTCACCGCCATAGCCCGTGACCCTGCAGAACCAGTCATAAAGCGGCACGGCGGCAAACGAGAGCGAACACATCACAACAGCAATGCCAAAGAGCGAGAAAGCCGTGCGTCTGGATCGGTTGATGCTCATTGGCTCCGCTCCGCAGGCAACGTCTCGTAGGTGTGATCGAAGCCCTGGATCTCGATCCCCTGGCTGAGTTTCACCACCGTCACCGCGAAAATCAGCGCAACCGTGCCGCCCAGCACGACGCCCAGCCCGACATTCCGCGTCTTGCGGCGGGTATAGATTTCGTGGCTGTCAGGGGTCAGGCCATGCTTGTTCATGCGATCACCGGCCAGTTGGCGAGCGTCAGGTCGGCGGCGCGGAGACCTGCCTCGACCAGAAGCAGTACGAAATGCAGGAAGAGGTAGAGGATCGAGAAGCCGAAGAACCGTTTCTCGACCCGGTAGCCATCGGCCTCAGCCACTGCATCGTTACGGCGCCAGATCAGATAGGCTCCTTTCAGAAACAGTGCATTCAGAACGAAAGCCGCCAGAAAATAGACCGGCCCACCGACGGACGTGAAGGCTGGCAGCACCGCAATCGGCGCCAGCAGGACCGTGTAGATCAGGATCTGGTTGCGGGTCACCCTGGTTCCGGCCACGACCGGCAGCATCGGCACGTCCGCATTGGTGTAATCATCATTGCGAAAGAGTGCCAGCGCCCAGAAATGCGGCGGGGTCCACATGAAGATCAGACCGAACATCAGGACGCTCTCAAGACTGATCCCTCCCGTTGCCACAGCCCAGCCGATCATCGGCGGGAAGGCCCCGGCGGCACCACCGATGACGATATTCTGGGGCGTCGCGCGCTTGAGCCACATCGAATAGATCACGGCGTAGAAGAAGATCGTGAAGGCGAGCAATCCGGCGGCCACGGGGTTGCCGAAGAGAAACAGGAAGGCGACCGAGAAGATCGACAGGACCAGACCGACGCCCAATGCCTCGTCCGAGGTGACCCGCCCCGAGGGGATCGGGCGCTTGGCGGTGCGCTCCATCTTGATGTCGATATCCGCGTCCCACCACATGTTCAGAGCACCCGAGGCCCCTGCCCCGACCGCAATACACAGGATGGTGGCAAAGGCGATCACCGGATGGACAGTCGCCGGAGCCGCGAGCAGCCCCACGGCAGCGGTGAAAATCACCAGCCGCATCACACGTGGTTTCAGCAGTTCGAAGTAATCCGAGAACTGCGCCTCATGCGCTGCGGGCGATGTCCAGGTTGCGTCGCTCACCGGCGTTTACTCGGCCGCGGCCACGGTCAGCGGCTGCGGTATCCCGGCATACTGCTCGATGGCACCGGCAAGCCATTCGTCGTAAGCTTCCTGGCTGACCGCCTTGACGGTGATCGGCATATAGGAGTGATCCTTGCCGCACAGCTCGGAACACTGACCGAAATAGATGCCTTCCTGATCAACCTCGAACCAGGTCTCGTTCAGACGACCCGGAACCGCATCGATATGCACACCGAAAGCCGGGATTTTCCATGAGTGGATGACATCGGCACCCGTGACCTGCAGTTTCACGACCGCGCCCACCGGCACAACCATGGCCGTGTCCGTGGCCAGCAGGAACTCATCATCGGCATAGCCGTATTCGGACAACTCGTCCTTGGCGAGCATGAAGCTCTCGAATGCCACCTCGCTGTCGGGATACTCATATCCCCAGTACCACTGATAGCCGGTCGCCTTGATCGTCAGGTCAGGCTCGGGCACTTCGAGCTGCTTGAACAGCACCGGCAGCGAGAACGATCCGATCACGATCAGGATGATGATCGGGATCACGGTCCAGGCAACCTCGACGGTGGAGTTATGGGTGAACGTCGCAGGCTCTGGGTTTTTCTTGCGCCCGAAACGGACGGCCACGATCGCCAGCAGCACCGTCACGAACAGAACGATCGCCGTGATGATTACCAGCAGCAGATTGTCGAGCCAGTGGATATCACGGGCCACTTCGGTGACCGCTGGCTGGAAGTTCAGACCACCCGGGATCGGTTTGCCGATGCTCTCCAGCCCGTCCTGGGCGAAGGCGGATGTGCCCAGACAGAGCCCCGTCGCAAACACGCTCAGCTTCGTGAAAATCGAACCCATCTTCATGCCGTCATTCCTATTCTCGAAAATCCACTTTTGGACCGATATGCTTCTTGGGTAGACGATCCCGGTTGGCAAGTCCAAACTTGCACGAGACCATACACGAACCATGTATAGGTACAAGCAGCCCCGGCGCGGCATTCAGCCGCCCATTGCGCAAGTGGAGCACCCGATGACAGACGCCCGATTCCGCCCGTTTGAGACCACGTTGGACGAGGCCGCGACACTGGCCATTCTGCGCTCTGCCACCGATGGAGCCGATGACGGAGAGCTGTTTCTGGAGCGGCGCAGATCCGAAGGGCTGGTTTTCGATGACGGACGGCTGAAAACGGCAAGTTACAACGCATCCGAAGGCTTCGGCCTGCGTGCCGTGAAGGGCGAGACGGCCGGGTATGCGCATGCGACCGAAGTGTCCGAGGCCGCGATCAAACGCGCGTCAGAGACTGCCCGGCTGGCCGTGGGTTCGGGCGGTGGTGTGATGGCGCCCACCCCTCAGGCCACCAACCGGCGGCTCTACACGGATGCCGACCCCTTCGATGATGCAAGTTTTCAGGTCAAGGTCGAAACCCTGCGCGAGATCGACGCCTTCGCCCGCAGCCTTGATCCGCGTGTGGTGCAGGTCTCCGCCTCTCTGGGCGCCTCGATGCAGGAGGTCGAGATCCTGCGCCCCGACGGCACAAGGCTGGTCGATGCGCGCCCGATGACCCGCATCATGGTCTCGGTCATTGCCGAGAAGAACGGCCGGCGCGAATCGGGCAATGCCGGTGGCGGAGGTCGCCATGGGCTGACCGGCCTGATGGACCGGGAGAACTGGGAACGTCTGACCCGCGAGGCCCTGCGCATCGCGCTCATCAATCTCGATGCCGAACCGGCACCCGCTGGCATGATGGACGTGGTCCTCGGCCCCGGCTGGCCCGGCATCCTGCTGCACGAGGCCGTGGGGCACGGGCTGGAAGGCGATTTCAACCGCAAGAAGACCTCTGCCTTCGCCGGGCTGATGGGCAAGCAGGTGGCTGCCCCCGGCGTGACCGTGGTCGATGATGGCACGATCCCGGACCGCCGCGGTTCGATCAGTTTCGATGATGAGGGAACGCCCTCCCAACGCAATGTGCTGATCGAGGACGGTGTGCTGGTCGGCTACATGCAGGACCGTCAGAATGCCCGCCTGATGGGCGTCGAAGCGACCGGTAACGGCAGGCGCGAAAGCTATGCGCACACGCCGATGCCGCGCATGACCAACACATATATGCTGGGCGGCGATACTGAGCCCGAGGCGATTGTGGCCGACCTCAAGGACGGGCTCTATGCGGTGGGTTTCGGAGGCGGTCAGGTGGATATCACCAACGGCAAGTTCGTCTTCTCCTGCACCGAGGCCTATCGCGTGAAGAACGGCCAAATCGGCGCACCTGTCAACGGGGCGACGCTGATC
The DNA here is from genome assembly GCA_947493745.1 of uncultured Paracoccaceae bacterium. GTDB lineage: Bacteria > Pseudomonadota > Alphaproteobacteria > Rhodobacterales > Rhodobacteraceae > CANLSM01. Next base: position 308,159 of record CANLSM010000004.1, read on the forward strand.
GGGGACGGCGCCACCTCGCTCAAACACATCCGCGCGATAGGCAATGACATGGCGCTTGATCCCGGCATGGGCAATTGCGGCAAGAACGGCCAATGGGTGCCGGTGGGTGTGGGCCTGCCGACACTGATGATCGGCGGGCTGACGGTCGGAGGGTCGGCGGCCTGAGCCTTCGGAGGTTGCCAAGGGATGCGCCCCGGCGTTTGGCGCTTCCTGCATTCGCCGGCAGCGCTTTCATGTCCGCACTGGCCATCGGAACCGGAGCGCCCCCATAGATTGTCGGCGTCACGCCTCATTTTGAAAACTGGCCGATTCAGCTCACGCCTGTTGCGGCCCGGTGGGTATTTTCGGAGGTATTAGCTGTTGAAGGTCACATCACCTAGACCCTTGCGCAGAGACGAACCGCTCGATGTTATCGCGAACCATCTGCAGGTGCTGTTCCAAAATGCGGTCAAAGCCTCGCGGAGGCCGAGTTGGAAAGTGCTGTTCGACAGCATCGTTTCAACATTACCTCGTGGTACCGAGCTTAGGTTGGTGGATGAACGGAATAGCGTTGGAATTGCGCTTGGCCACCAGAGCGTCGCGACCGTCTCCGCACTTGACTGGAAACTAGGCTCGGTCGTCGATGATACTGGGAGACACACAGAGTTTGGATTTACCAACAAAGGAATCGCACATGTATGCGCCGCCGACAGTATGGCAGCTCTAGCGTTTACTACCTCTCGTTCTGGTTACGCCCGAGAGCTCGGCTTAGCACATGTACATGGTTTAGGTCCGACCATCGGATTTGCGATGATCGTATTCCGACTCAACGACTGGGTGCCTCAAGTGCGCGCAGCATCTGTCAAAGCCATTGAAAAGCTAATGAAAAAAGACGGCGGACCAAATGGTGGACTGTCTTACATGATCGCAGGCTCAATAGGTTTGCTCCTTGACGACAAAAGGTTTGGTCGAATGGCGCAGCCTGAAAGGGACATAATAGAGGCTCTCATCTCGTACCCTAAAGTAAAAGACGCACTACGCACAATTCTCGTCTTTGGCGACTCAGACCGCGCTGACAGCCAAATCTTGCGCGTGACCCTCCAAACTGGCTTCTACGATGAGTTGCTTCCAGAGGTCGCGGAAAAAGCAGAGTGTTCGTATCGGCGTTTGATCGCGACTAGAGCAGTAATTTACGGAAAGCACGTCTGGAAAGAAGAAGGTCAAGTTCAGGAACGGAAGATTGAACTAAAGGCTCAAATCTCAAAGGTCGTCAGAGGGGCGCTTCTCGATAAGTCTGCCAATGTTGCCTTTGTTGCGCTTGGATTCTTAATCGAAACTCGAGATTTTATTGGCCTGGACGACAGCACTTTCGAAAAATTACTGGAGAGGCCGGAAGCATCACTCAAAAGAAGAATTGGCGTATTGCGAAGCATGATCGGTAGATAACCAATTTTTGCTGAAAGCGGACACCGATAGCCAAAACAGGAACGACCGCTCCATCCCGCATTGCTGCAATCCGACCAACGGTTTGGACGGCTATGGCTGAGCAAAACCGTCAGATGACTGCTGTGAGACCGATGTCGCCCTCTGCATGAACATCGACTTCAGCGTGTACTGCCAAACCCTCGGCTAAAAGCGTGAGTAGATTGACCGAGGTTTACGATGGCGTGCTTCCCTCGCAACTTCAACCATCATCCAGTTCGTCGATCCAGTCAGCTATCTGAACGATGGCATTTTCAGCATATGCTGTTCGCCCCATTCCAATAAATATGTACTGGAGATACCAGGGCCAATCATCGACGAGTTGGTAGTTGAATAGATTGGCGCGAAGCAGCCCATGCGTTGCATTCGGGATCACAAGAACGTGGCGTGCATCCGTGAGCGGCATCAGCTGTTGGCGGTAGGTGGCCGAGTCCGCATGGGCGTCGACATTTAAGTCATCTGCGCCCCAGACGGCGAGGATGGGGCCCTTCATTTCTGCGATCAGGTCAGTTGAATCCTCCCAATAAGCACCGGCAACAAACCGAAATCGATCTGGATCCATTTCTGGTGCCAGCGATGGGTCTTCCATAGATGCAAATACCGCATCATAGTTCAGAGTTCGATCTAGCAGACGACTTTCGATGAGGTCAGGAGCGATCCCCTGAGTCACCATTTCGATCCGGCTGAAGTAGGTACCCTGATCTCGCCATGACACAGCACCGCCAACAATAACTGTAAACGCCGGTGCCGTCGTCTTCGCGACGCGTGGCAGCACCCAACCGGCCTGCGAGAAACCTAGAAAACCGATCCGATTGGGATCCACACCTTCGAGAGTGGCAATTGCGTTGGCGGCCGCAATCGCTTCATCAGCGCGATCATCCATCGTCTGATGCAGCCAGTTTCCGGTGCTTTTGCCAACACCTGCCTTGTCCCACGAAAACACACCGATCCCAGCATCCACCAAGGTGTTGATCAGTGGAAGGTAACCGCTGTTGGAAAAGCGATCCTGTGCGCCGTCGCCATGAATAATTATTGCAATAGGTGGGGCAGTGATATCGTTTGGGGTGACGAGGGTTCCGGACAAGACTGCACCTTCGATCTCAAAGGAAACCTGCCTCAGCATATGATCAGAAAGACCAAAGTCAGACAGGCCGCGCGCCGCCCATGTTGCAGCCCAGATCATAGCTGCGCTGATGAGCGCAATTGAACACAAGTAAATCTTGTTTTTAAGCATCATGTTGGTGTCCAAGTCGTTATTTTTCGCTCAAAAGGCGGCGGACGACTGATCGAAGATGAACAAGTGTTGAGGACTTGGTCGCCTCGGCACTGAAAGCCAAGCGACCAGCTGCGCTTTCCACAAGATCCAAAAGTGTATTTGCCAGCTCGTCCACCGGTTCGGGAAATGATGCCTTTTCTCGCGAAAGCACCGTGATAACCCCATCAACAGTTCGTCGCCTGTTTTCAGAAAACGCTTCGACGATATGGGGGCTGCGCATTGCCTCCGCCGTAATCTCAGCCGTGAGAACGGCATTTTCAGGCTGTGATACATAGCTAAAGTAAGCTGTCACGAAGGCGTCGATGATGTCTTGTTTTTCGCCTTCCCCTTCTAAGATATCACGGATCTGACCTAGATCGTCCGCCTCCAGACTCGCGATTTCGGCGATCAGCGCGGTTTTGCTGTCGAAGTGATTGTAAAGGTTGCCAAGGCTGATCTGCGCCCGCTTCGCAATGTCACGGATGCTGGATTGGTGAAATCCCTGCTCGATAAAACAGGCCGCAGCGGCCTCAATGATGTGGCGACGCCGATCTTCTGTCGCCAGCTGACGTTTTGTGGGTTTCGGTTTGTCTTTGTCCAAGGTTGCCCCCTTGCATCGTTGCGCTTGCCATCATATTTGAATGAACGTTCGTTCGTTAAAATTATTCTTAACGTGCAGCAACCCAAAAAGGAAGTGCCATGGACCCGATTGAAGCAGAATTCTCAAAATACACTGCGATTTTTAGGATCGTTGAGGTCGCAGGCCTCGCGTTTCTGATCGCGCTGGCCTCAGAAACCGTTTGGGACGTGGTCAGGGGCAGCCGCAAATCATTGGGTGAAACCTTTGCCAACGCGGCGATTGCCATAGTCACTGCTGTGCTTGAACGCACCGCTTACGGTCTGGTGTTCATTGTTGGCTTGCTTTTGGTGACACCGTTCGCGTTCTATGACGTGCCGCAAGGTTGGTGGACTATTCCACTCGCAGTGCTTGTCGCCGATTTCACGTATTACTGGATGCATCGATGCGAACATGAAGTGCGCCTGTTCTGGGCCAATCACAGCGTCCACCATTCGTCGCCCGAGTTCAACTTTACCACGGCTGTGCGTATTTCATGGATGGACGCGCTGGTCGAATGGCTGTTTTTCATCCCAATGATCCTACTGGGTTTCAGCCTGGTCGAAACGGTTGTAGGGCTGGTTGTGGTTGTCGCTTTCCAAAGTTGGATACACACCGAAAAGGTAGGAAAGCTTGGTTGGCTCGATAAGGTTTTCAACACGCCGTCGGTCCACCGCGTACACCACGGATCGAACGACCAATACATAGACAAGAATTACGGTGGCATCTTGATCCTATGGGACAGGCTGTTCGGGACCTACGAGGCTGAAGACGAAAGGGTGATCTACGGCATCAAGACCCCCATCGGGTCACGCAATCCGCTAGTCATAAACTTCAAGGAATACGGCGCACTTTTTCATGATATGAAACGTGCGAAAAGCTGGCGATCAGTCCTTGGCTATATGTTCCGCGCACCGGGTTGGCAGCCCACGACAGGACCCGTCGACCAAGACGGAGCTGACCAATGAAGATCATCGCTGTGCTTTTGGGCACACTGGTTTTTCTTGCCGGTTGTGCTGCCTTGATAATCGCATGGCCACGACCACAAGACCCCCGCGACCGACCGTACCGCATCGAGGCCGCGAAATTTGAGGGTGGCTCCGGCGTGACGTTAGCGGGTGAACTGACGCTACCCCGATCTGGTGGGCCGTTCAAAGCAGTCATTTTGATCAGCGGGTCCGGCCCAATGGATCGCAATGAAACCCTGTTCGGGCACAGACCCTTCCTGGTTCTATCCGATCACCTGACGCGCGCTGGGTTTGCTGTTTTGCGCTATGATGATCGCGGCGTCGGGGGCAGCAGTGGTGACTTTGAAAGTGCTGCGATGAACGACTTTGCTGATGACGTTGCAGGCGCGTTTCGCTGGCTCGCGACACATCCCGACATCGATGCCACAGCGATCGGGTTCATCGGGGATTCTGAGGGTGGATACGTTGCACCTGCCGCCGCGCTACAAGTCCCTGCGGCGTTTATGGTCTTTCTAGCAGGGCCTGCCAAGCGGCTTTTGCCGGATCTGATGGCCACGCAGACAGCAGATATTCTGCGTCAGCAAGGCGCGAGTGATGCCACAATCATGACAGCCCGCAGGCAGTATGAGGACGCCACGAAGATCCTAGCGGGTCCGGGCACAGTCGCTGAAATCCATGCAAAGCTTGATGAATATCTGGCAAGTCAAGGGCAAACCGAACGTCAGCGGGCGAAGGTTTTGGGGCTTTGGGCAAACCCCTGGGGCATAGGCTATGCGACCTACGATCCCATCCCCGCACTGCGCGCGTTCAAGGGGCCGGTGCTGGCGCTCTATGGCAGCACAGATTTGCAGGTTTCGGCCGCAGAAAACGCATCTCTGATGCGGGAAAGCCTTATCAATCGGCGCTCAGAGGTTGCGGTGTTCGAAGGGCTGAACCACTTTTTTCAGCCATCAGAAAGTGGAAGTGTCAGTGAATACATGTGGATTGATACGACCATTGATCCGGCCGTGTTGAGCAAAATTAGCGACTGGCTGCAAAGCCTATAGTCCACTCTCAAATACATTTGTCCCAAATTCCAAAACTTGCCGATGGTCGTAGCAGTGAGAAAGGCCAGTTCTCAAATCGTGTTCATCGGTCACGCCTTTTCCTTTGATTGAATTGTGGTCATACGGATCTGCCTGACGCTTCTCTTCGCCGACTATCCGGCGCCTAAGACGTTTTGCATAAAGCAGACATTTCTCCTAGTCGGCCGAATGGCAACAAAGTCCGCATTGCTGCAATCCGACCAACGGTTTGAAGCGCTATGGCTGAGCAAAACCGTCAGATGACCGCTCCGAGCGCATTGCAGACCACCAGCACCGGAAGTAACCTACCATTCGGAATTGGCGGAGGGTCACGCGCATGGGCGCAGGAATAGTGCATGAATGGCTCACGCAATTGGCACAATCAGAATCCCCGCCCGACACCATTCTCGCTTTCAATATCGGTATGTTCGAAACTGAACAGGGGTTCTCAGTCTACATCACCGGATCACATAGCTATGACGCAGACGGAGATTGGGCCTGTGACGAAGACTATTCCCCAAACCAAAAGTACTTGGAGCTTTCGCGGGATTATCTGAACGGCATGCCATGGGAAGATGTCCTGTCCAAGGTGATTTCAGATGTGAAAGCCTTTCTGGCATCCGAGGCGGCGCAGGGTAGTTTTCTTTCCCCACCCAAAATCGTAACCGTCGGATTTGATGATGGTGACTTGATTCCACTTCAGTGAAATCACGTTCCATCGCGGTCACAGCATGACCGCAAAGGCCGTAGCATCGCACGAGGAGCTCAAGCAGCCAGATGTCAGGCGTGTGATGAGCGCTATGACAGGACATAACCTTGCCATCCTTGCGATGCCTCAGAGAAGCGGGCCGAAAGCGGTACTAGGGAAACGGCCGGGCGGGGTTAAGTGGAAACAGATGACCGGTTTGAGCCCAACTTGACTGATGCTGCGCCTCGCAAGAATGTTCTCTATCTGCGGCCGTTAATTCAAGGGTGTCTTTCGATCTCATCGGGTTCATGGTTCTCTCCGAGGTCGGGGAT
>CANLSM010000005.1 GCA_947493745.1 uncultured Paracoccaceae bacterium
CATTACGCTTCTCATTCGCATCCTCATTGCGACGTTCACCCTCACGGTTAATGCGGTCCATGGCAGATGTCCTTCTTTAAGTTTCAAAGGTGGCCCGCCCGAAAGGAGAGCCACAGGGAGACAATTTCCCGTTCTGAATGGCATCGAAGAGCTGTCGACATAAACTGTTGCGCGTACCGAACAACGCTGAGGTCGTGCGCGGCAAAGGTCAGTGAATTACGTAAAAATCCTACGTAGTTCGGGCTGATTGCACCATCATACCGTCGATCTGAGATGATGATTTGTCTCCGAGGAGACCCTGGGCCGGGCTAAAGAGACCGCTCCATGAACACGGCATATTTGCGGATCTCGGGGGGCATCTCATAATAGGCGTCGCAGGTCCTGAAACCCGCTTTGTGGTAGAGCTTCAGGGCCGCCACAAAGAACCTCGCCGAGGTCAGCCGGATCGATCTGTTTCCGTCTTCCTTCGCATGCTGAAGGCAACTTTCCACAAGGGCCGTGCCAACACCCAGCCCGCGCGCCGATGGCTGCACGAAGAGCCGCCTGACCTCCGCGATACCGGGTTCCACTTCGGCATAGAGAATGCAGCCCGACGGTATGTCCCCGACCTCTGCGAGCAGCATTGCACCCTTGTCACGGGCATAGAGAACCGGCAACTCGGACAGAAATGCCTCCCATGCCGACGGTTCGGAATGGGTCAGGATCTCGTCGCGCAGATGCGGGAATGTGTCCAGCTCCCAGGCGAGAGCATCGCGGCATTGCTGTCGCACTGCCTCAATATCGGCGTCGCTCTGAGCAATCTTCACGCGCGGACGCATCTTTGACCTCAGCGGATGCTTATGGTCTCAAAGGCGCCGCCTTTGACTTCGTATTCGCGGTAGGTGCCTGCCGCCTCGCCCGGGCCGATAAGTTCGACATTAGTCGCGCCGACATAGTCAATCTGGCCGCCCGATTTGAGAATTTCCAACCCCTTGGCAAGCTCGCCCGGCAGGATCTTCTCGCCCGGTGCGTTCGCAACGGCCAGAAGGTTGGCCGCAACCGCCTCCCGCGTGGCTTCCCCTCCTGCCTGAATGGCGAGCGCAATCAACGCCGCAGCATCATAGCTTTCGGAGCGGTAGGGACCATCGGGATCGACATTTGCCGCCCTTGCCGTGGCAAAAAAGGCGTCCGTGCCGTTGCCCTCGGACCACGGTACAGTTCCCAGAGAGCCATTGAGATCGTCACCAACCGCCTCGATCAGGCTGTCGGCAAACATTCCGTCACCGAGCGCGAACCGATCGAAAGCACCGGTATCAAGCGCCGTTTGAATGATCCCGACACCACCCTGGTCGGCATAGCCGAGCACGACGAGCAGATCACCACCGGCGGAAGCAAGCGCACCCACTTCGGCGGAGTAGTCGCCCTGCCCGTCCTGATGTGCCGCATTGATCGTGATGGTGCCGCCCATGGTCTCGAAATTCGAGATGAAGCTGTCGCTGAACCCTTTGCCATAGTCGTTGTTGGTGTAGGTCACTGCCACCGATCTGATATCGCGATCCGTCAGGATACGCGCCAGCACCTCACCCTGCCGGGCATCCGACGGCGCTGTTCTGAAAAAGAGGCCATTGTCCTCGATCGTCGAAAGCGCGGGCGATGTCGCGGAGGGCGAGACCATCACCACCCCATTGGGCACGGCCGTGTTGTTGGCCACAGCTGTCGTGACGCCCGAGCAATCCGCCCCCATGATCGCGACCACACCTTCGGCCGTGACCAGCCGGTCTGCCGCCACGGTTGCGGCCGCACTGTCGATACAGGTCGAATCCGCGCGCACCGGCTCGATCACCTTGCCATCAAGGAACAGACCGCTGTCGGAGACCTCCCGAAAAGCCAGTTCCGTCACCTCGGCAATGCCCGGTGTCAACGACTCGATCGGGCCGGTAAATCCAAGGAGAATGCCGATCTTGACCGCATGTCCGTCAGCCAGGGCACCGGTTGCCAGAAATCCTGACACTGCCAGGGTCGAAGCCAGATATCTCATGTCATTCTCCTTGCTGCGGTCGGTCAGGGCCATGCCCGGACGGCGCTGTGCGATAGGGGCGGGAACGCGGCTGAACATTTGATCCAGGTGCAAAAAAACGACCAGAACAGGCACCAAAACCAGAAGCTTATCAATCATCCCGGCTGTCAACAGCGGGGAAATTCCCGGTACGAGACACCAGATATTCTGAGTCAAATAATGAGGCCTCTACGTAGTTTTGCGCAATGCAACTACGTAGAGGCCATTTGTTGCTCGGAGCCGGAATTGGTCTCCGGGCGGTGTCAAATGCCATTGCCCCGCCGCGTCGGGCGGGACAAAGCGCTCACATTCAGACCTGCGCGTCGCCAAGCAACTCGGCTGCGAAGGTGTCCTCCACCCATGCGGCCTGATCTTCGATGTCCAGTTCGCTCAGCGGATCGGCACCGGCGGCCAGTTCGGGTTTGTAGTCATAGTCACCCAACTCGCCACTGGTCTTCGCCACTTCAAAGGCCTGCAAAAGATGTGTCGCTTCATGAAGGAACGTTCCGGCCCCCTCTGCGCTGGTTCCGGCCTCATTCAGTGCGCCGTCCGAAAAGTCCATATCAGCGAACTTGGCATCCAGATTGATGTTCAGGAAGCCTTCAGCGATTGAATCGCCACCGAACGCCCCGAGCTTTCCGGCCTTGTCCTCCATACCTTCGACGAAAGTCAGCGCCACGGGGATCTGCTGGAGGCCAGCCTGAAGCTGTTTCAGCTGTTCGGGGTCTGCGCCCATCTGTTCAGCAAGCCCAAGAATGGCGGTCATCTCCCCTTCGGTCGCCAGACGTGCGGATTTTACATTCAGACCGTTCAATTCCTCGCTGCCATCCAGAGCCGCCTGGAATGGATCGGTCGGCAACTCGGCGCCGGGTTCCAGAGGAGCGCCACCACCTGCCGGAGCACCACCCGGTGCCGCACCACCAGCGGGTGCGCCACCACCTTGGGCCGGAGCACCACCACCTGCTGGCGCACCACCACCTGCGGGTGCGCCGCCTTGGGGCGCCCCGCCGCCACCCTGGGCCGGAGCGGCACCGCCATCGGGAGCGCAGCCGCCATCGGGTGCAGGACCACCGGCAGGTGCTCCGCCGCCAGCGGGCGCACCGCCACCTTGCGGGGCACCGCCCTGAGCCGGGGCGCCACCACCTTCGGCGCCTGCATTCGGGGCAGGAGCTCCACCTGCCGGAGCACCGCCTCCACCGGGGGCACCTCCCGCAGCCGGAGCTCCGCCGCCCCCACCACCACCGCCGCCGCCAAGACGATCTTCAATCAGCCTGGCGAGCACATCATCAACGGTTGAGCCATATCCCGCTGCCTGGGTTTCCGCCTCGGTCGCGAGATCCTTGGAAAGCGCTTCAAGCCGGTCTGCTGTTTCGGTGTAGCGCCCTGAAAGCTCGGCGGCCTTGTCCTCCGCCTGCGACGCCAGATCACGATAGAATTTCGACTGCTTTCCGACCTCCTCGGACTGCTTGGCAAGTTTCGCGATTGCGGCCGCTTCATCAGGTGACATCTCGGTCTTTTCACCCGATACATCCCCGACGGCATCGTCATCGATCAGGTCGTCCGCCTCTTCCGCATCATCTGCGTCATCGGCCATCGAAAGGCGGCGGGCCGGAGCCGAGGACTCATTGCCAAAGTTGACGTTGAAATCGCCGTTGATATTGAAGTTGAAATTATAGGACGGGCCACCGCCCATTTCCAACGCGTCCATCGGCGGCGCGATCAGAGCGCCATCCATGCCGCCCGCCTGCATCATCTGCTGCTGGAAGTTCTGGGCCATTCTCATGGCACCTGACTCAGCCAGCGCATCAAAGGCGCCCGGGGGAATTTGCATCATTGGTTCTTGCATGTCGTGTCTTCCTCTTCGATCCGAGTTTGAAAGGTGATGGCCCGGCAGGTTTGCCATGGGCCACCGGCGCTTCGTCTTTAGAGCAGGGCTCTCTTCCCGTGTTGTCGTCTCTGTGACGCGCGGTACATGTCGCTGGCGCGGTTCATCAGGCCATCAAAGCTCTCGACCGAAAGTCTGCGGTCAAAATCTTCACGCGCGGCACTCTTGCGCATCCTCTCCGCTTCGAGGGTGCGCACCACAAGTGACAGGCGTGCCTGTTCCAGTGGCAGCCGATCCCGTCGCAGGCGACCGTCGAGCGTGGCCTCGAAAACCTCGTTCCGGCTGCAGTCCTGCAGGAGCCTCGCAGGCGTCTCGTTCGATGATTTGACCGTCACGCCGGACCAGAACCCCAATGCCCTGCGAAATAGTCCGGAGCGCTTCTCGATTTCATGCATTTCAGTTTCCCCAAAAATCATAGATCGCCGCTGATCTTGCATTCAGGGTCGGAGAGGTCGGCTCTTTTTTCCATCGGAACCGGTACTCACGATCGTATAGGGGCTGCGTGAAACCACTACGTACCCCTACGTAAATTGGCCGAGGGCAGGGGAGATCCGGTCCGTTTGGCAGGCATAGCTGTGCCCGCACCCGGTCAAGGACGGCCTGTTTGTCCGGGGGCGGTTTCGGGGATCACCCTCGGCGCAGAAATTTCGTGCAGAGAAAAATGGACAGCGCCAGAGGGATCAGACTGCCTGAAAAGATCCAACCCGCTGCCTGTGTCAGTTCTGCGAGACTGGCACCATCACGCAGCCCGCTTGATGTTGCGATCAGCCCCAGAAAGGTGGCGCCAATCGCAAAACCGGTCCTTTGCAACGTGGGTATTGCAGCGGCGGCGCGATCCTTCTCCGCCTCGGGGGCGAGGCCCACGATGCGGCGCATGATCAGCGCCCAGGCGGTTCCGAAGCCTATGCCCTGAAGAATGGCGGACACAGTGATGAGCCAGAAGTTCCCGCTCGGAACGCTGACCAGCAGGCCGAGCGCGCTGAGTGTGATCACCCCGATCCCGATGCCGATCAGAAGCCTGTCGCGATGTTCCGGCGATCCGGAAAGCAGCGCCGCCGTGATCGTCCAGAAAAGCGCTTCCGTGGCGATGACGTAACCGGCTGTCAGTGCACTGACATCCAGCAGACTGACCAGAAAGAACGGAACATAGATGTTGATGGCGATCGTCGAGGCCGCAAGGCAGAGAACCATCCAGAGCCCGGCCGACATCGGATCGGTGACGCGAACCATCCCCGAAGGCAGAATGCGCGCGGCACTGGTCCTTGCATCACGCAGCACAAACGCGAGAAGGCAGAGGAGCCCCAAACCAATGGTGCCCGCCATGGCAGCGGGATGGATATGTTCCGAGCCCGCAAAGGCAAGCGCAGACACACCGGCGGCCAGCAAGGCCAGCCGGGCGAGCGGCGGGGAAACCGGTGACAGCGTCGTCCCCGACGCGCCGGTGGCCAGCGTGTCGCGACGCCAGACACAGACCATCATCAACAGAAGTGCCTGAAGGAAGAAGGCGGCAAAACCATAGCGCCAGGACCCGAATCCTACGGCGATCCCGCCCAGCAGGGGCCCGAGAAAGGCCGAGGCCGCCCAGACCGTGGTCACGCAGGCCATGGCCCGGCCATATTGGTGCGGTGGAAAGGCGCGTCTGATGGCGACAAAGGAGAGGCCGACAAGACAACCGCCTGCAAGGCCCTGCACCAGTCTTCCGAAAACCAGCAACTCGAAATTCGGGGCGACCGCGCTGATGAGGCACCCGATGGAGAACAGGCCTGCGGACAGCGTCAGCGGCGCGCTCAGCGTATATCGTGCGACCAGATAGGCGCTTGCGGACGCCCCGATGATCGAGCCGATTTCATAGAATGTCAGGCTCCAGTGGAGCGATGCCGTGCCACCCAGATCGGCCACGATGGCGGGCAGCATGGTCGTGACGAGAAGCGCATCGGCTGCGTGGAGCCACACGCCGAATATGACGATGACAAGAACCGAGGCCCCCGGACCCGACAGAATCCCGACCCAGCTCCCGTCATGTTTCAGACTGCTTGTCTGCACGTCATCTCCGATCCGGTCCTGTATCGCCGGTCCGCTCCATCGCCGAACGCGCGCAGCCGCTCCGTCAACAACTCGAAGAATCCGTCGGTATCCACCGCCCCCATCACCTGCGCATTGGGCGGCCGGTCGGTCACCTTCCACCAGTCGATGACGGTCATGCCCCGTGTCAGTTCGGAATCCGTTTCGATGGCGACATTGACATACCTGCCGGTAAAGAGTGTCGGGTCAAGCAGATAGGCAATGACCGCGGGATCATGCAACGGAGCACCGTCAGAGCCGTACTTCTCGATATCATGGCGCTCGAAGAACCCGGCCCAGTCGGCAACCGTATGACCGATCCGGCTACCGATATCGCGGAAGGCCTGAAGGCGCGACGGTGTCAGTAACAGCCTGTGGGTCACATCGAGTGGCACAACCACGAGATCAAGACCACTGGAGAAAACGATCTCGGCGGCCTGGGGATCGGCAAAGATGTTGAACTCAGCCGTTGGCGTGATGTTTCCGACCTCGAAATAGGCACCCCCCATCATGACGATCCGCCCGATCCGTGCTTTCAGGTCGGGATATTCGGTGAGGAACGCCGCAATATTCGTCAGCGGGCCGAGGCAGCAGAGCGTGATCTCGCCCGCCTCATGCACGCGCAGCTGATCGGCGATGAACTCGATTGCCAGTCTGGATTGCAATTGCATGGACGGCTCATCCAGCTTCGCCCCGTCAAGACCGGTTTTGCCATGCACATGCTCGGCGGTGACGGTCCTGCCACTGATCGGTCGACGGGCGCCCGCGTGAACGGGGATGTCCTCGCGCCCACAAAGCTCACAGACCATCCGCGCATTGCGCGAGGTCAGCGGCAACGGAACATTGCCCGCAACAGTTGTGATCCCCAGCACATCCAGAGCATCCCCGCTGGCGAGCGCCAGAAGGATAGCGATCGCATCATCCTGACCGGGATCGGTATCAATGATGATCTTCCGCGTCATTCTGCCGGCTCCAACTGGCGCGGACCGGTCGGAACGCTGGCCATGTTTCGAATTCCAAGCCACGAGATCGCCTGTTCCATCGGTTCGCGCCGCATCGTGACGGCAAGCCTTTCAGCAGCGCTCATCTCGGCCAGCGTCTTTCCGATGCCTGCAACTTCAAAAATCGACGTCCAGCCCCCCAGTTGACCGCGTGGTGATACGATTGTGCCGTCCAGCGTGCCGCTCCAGACCTTCATCACGCCCTGGAAACGTACTCCGACCGCGCTGGTGGCAACCGCCCGGTTGTCGGCCCCCTGCCCTCGGACCAGATCGGCCAGCCCGGTCGTACCCAGACCCTCGATGAACCATTTGATCATGGCACCGGGCAACATGTTCCAGGACAGAAAGGAAAGGCCGGTGTCCTCCACCATGTAGGCCTCCGACGGCTCCTGCCCGCGTATCTGCCAGAGCTTGTTGGTGACGACCTCCCGGGTGTCCTGGCTCTGGATTTCCTGAAACTCCATCGGCCGGGGCCGGATCGAGGGCAGGATCTGCTTCGCCTCCTCCAGCTTGATCTCATTGGAGGTCGCGAACAGCACTCTTGGCAGTTGCAGAGATGTCTGGGGTTTCATGACGCGTCCTTTGCTGTTTCGATCTGATACCAGGGCTCGAAGACATCCCCTCCATATCTTGACGGGAGGAAACGATCCGCCTCGATCCGGCCCTCACATGTGTATGGCTGGAAGCCTTCCCGGAACCGGCTCTTGATTTCCTTGCGGAGCTTTTTCTTATCGGTGGTCATCCGGCTGTGGAACGAGCTGTCGGGCTGAAAGACGACGAAGATCTGATCGTCGGCCTGAAAGGTGTATCGCGGATGGTCCTGACCATAGATCGGCGCAAAGACCGGCACGAAGAAGTCCTCGCCCAGAAAAGAGAACCGCCAACCTTTCGCGGTGACGCTGGTCCGGTCGAGAATGTCGGAGCATTGCACGTCCTGCGCCCGCATGGTGGTCAGAACAGTCCTCAATGCCAGCGACAACCGATCCATCGATTGCCCGAACAGAATGTTGGGCAGGGCGATGACAAACCCGTCAAGCTCCTCACGCCGCGCCACCCGTGTGAAGGCCTTGAGCGTTTCGGCTGCACGCCGGATATTGCCGCTAAGTGTGAGTTGCGGGCGATAAGGCTGCGCACCCCAGAGCCGCGCCTTGTTGGCAAACGGGCAGTAGCTGCGATTGACCACGGGCTCGAAACTTCTGACCGACGCCGCATGAGCCGGGGACAATTCCAGACTGGGCAGCGCATCTTCACCCGGCGCGCGCAGCATCTCGTTGAGCTTTGTCGCAATGTCCACATCGTGCTGCCGCCCGATCTCGACAAGGATCTGGTGAAATTCCGGGATCACCTGGCTCAGGGGTCGGAGGTCCTCGGGATCGGTCGCGGACTGGCTGGACTGATAGTAGTCGAGGTTGCGAACGATATCGGAGAATGACACCCGCAATCGGTCCACGCCGGTCGCGCGCGCGCACTCCGGACTGCTGATCATCGTAGAGAGAGAGCCGGGAATGCCGCTTTTGGAGTAGGCGTTCCGAAGCACCACGCCATAGCACTCGGCAATCCAGACACTGAAGCAGAACAGGCGGCTGAGCGAACTGCTCAGCGATGTCGGGTCCGCCCTCTCAAGGCTGTCCTCAAGACGATGATAGGCCTCAAGGAACTGACCCAGCGTGGTGGTGGCATTGTGCTGTGCGGGAAGGCGCAGGCACCTGCGACTGACGGCCTCCTGCGTTTGCGCCACGAAGAGACGCGCTGCGGACATGTCGGTGTCAGACTGAACGCCTGAATGCGCGTCCTTGCACACATTGATCGGCGATTGGAGCACCACGGTTTTCTCCTTTTCGATATCTGGGGTGATGCAAAAGGCGGCAAGGGGCCGCCCGCTAGTGGCCCGGCAGGGCGCGACCCGAACGTGCGAGCGCAACCGCTTCCAGAAGACTGGAGACGATGTCCCGCCCGGTTCGCGCGACACGCTCGAAACTCTGCAATGCGGACTGGCCGGAATGGTAGAGAATGCATCCGATCTGAGCCGCCTCCGCCGCATGGGCGTCGTCGGTCGTGTCACCAATCAGGGCGACGGATCGCGGATCCAGACCTTCGATGGCGGCAAGATGGGCAACCAGATGTGCCGCCTTGGTGTCGGGTCCGGTGCCAGAATACCCCTCGATCCGGTTGAAATAGGATGTCAGGCCGAGATCGCCGAGCGAACGGGTCAGCTCATCATGCGGACACATCGACAGCACCGACTGCGTGAAGCCCAGAGACGCCCAGGTTTCCAGCGCCTCGATCGTGTCGGCACCCACACATTCCCGCAGATCGCAATCCGCGTAATAGCGCTGGAACATGCCGACCAGATGCGCGTGTTCCTCATCGCTCAGCCGACGTCCCGCGAGATCGTCGAAGAAATCCCTGACCGGGCGATGGAAGAGATCCTGGTGCCGCGGCACGGTCACCTCGGCGATGCCAAGCGTGCGAAAGGCATCAGACACGGCCCCCATTGTCTGGGCACCATCCTGCAACAGCGTTCCGTTCCAATCCCAGATGATGTGACGACAGGCCGGTTGGGCCGCAACCAGCGGCGACGGTTTCATATACATTTCCGATAATCCCCATTTTTTTGGCACCAGACAAAATTGTCCGGCCCTCAAGCCAAATCTGTTCAGTGCGTGGAGGCGGTCGCCTTCGCGCGCTCTTTCATCGCGGTATCCTGACGCTCGATCGGCGTGGATGTGGCGCATGTGCAGGGTGTTACCACGCCGGTTCCCTTGGATATCTCAAGGGTCAGCTCGCCCACGATATCGCGGAACCGCGCCGCATGACCGCGCCGGAACCCGTGCCAGAGCGGCGCCGACATCCGGTGGTCCGACAGCCCGGCACCGACCGTGATCACACCGGCAACGGTGGCGAAACAAAGTCCCGCCTCGCGCGCCATGACGCAATCGGTGACGGTCGTGTGCCCGATGACATCGCCACCCAGAGCTGCATACATCCGCACCTCGGCTGCGGTCTCGAACCGAGGTCCGGGAACGCCGATATAGCAGCCGTTCGGCGTGATCTTGACCTCCGCCCGCTGTGCGGCCCGCAGGATCCCCTGCCTGAGATCCTTGCAGAACGGATCTGTCATGTCGGCGAACCCGAAGGTCTCGCCGGAAAACAGGCTGAACTGCCGATCCTTGGTGAAATCGATGAACTGGTCCAGCACACACATGCTGCCATTGGGATATTCAATGGGCTTGAGCGTGCCGACCATCGATGTCGTGAGCACCCGCGTCGCACCGGTCTCGATAATCGCCTCGATATTGGCGCGATAGTCGATCAAATGCGGCGGCATCGGCTTGTTGGTTCCGTTGCGCGGCAGCACCACCAGATTGCAGCCGTTCAGTTTTCCGGTGGTCGCACGAACGGTACGGTCAGATATGGCGATATCAACTTCCGTCGTGTCGGTGAGCCACTCGCTGAGCGCCACATCCTGGCTGCCAATGATTGCAAGTTCAGTCATCGCTTGTCTCCTGTTAGAAAAATCGTTCGAAATCGAAACAGACCCAACTCACAAGAACCGCTGACGCCACGTGTTCAGATCTCTGGTGTCACGTCGGTGCCACCGCAGGCTTCGCTCTTCTCTCGCGGAGTGTCGGCAGGACCTCGACCAGCAGCATCGCGCCAAAGATCAGCATGCATCCCAGATACCCCAACATGCCCAGACGCTCGCTCAGCAGGATGGCCGCGAAGAGAGCCGCAAACAGCGCTTCGGAAGAGAGAAAGATAGCTGCCTGCGGCGCGGATGTGTGCTGTTGAGCGAGCGCCTGGAGGGTGAAGGCGACCCCGCTTGAGAAGACGCCTGTAAAGATGAGTTCGGGAAGGGCCTGATAGACCATCGACCAGTCAAATGTCTCGAAGACGCCCGCGATCGTCAGGGCAATCGCACCACAAAGTGCAAACTGCGTGACGGCCAGCGTAATGGGCCGACCGGTCGAGCTGGTCCAGCGGGCAATGAAGAGTACCTGAAGGGCCCAGAAGACCGAGCAGAGGATCGTCAGCCAGTCACCGGGCGTCAGTGTGGCCAGTTGACCACCGGAAAGAAAGAATATCCCCAGCATGGCAACTGCCGCTGCGGGCCAGAGCGCCGGATGAGGCCACTGCCAGAACAAGAGAACCCCGAGCAACGGCGTGAAGATCACGTAGAGCCCCGTCAGAAATCCCGAATTGGTCACCGTGGTGGACAAAAGCCCGACCTGTTGCGCGGACATCCCACCAAAGAGGAACAGACCGACGACCAGAAAGGCGGCCCAATCGCGGGGTCTCAGCGGAACGGTCGCCTTGCGCGTTTCCATGACCGCAAAGGGCAGGATCACGGCAAAGGCGATCAGAAACCTCAGACCAAGGAAGACGAAGGGCTCAAGGGAGTCCATCGCAGTCGACTGGGCGACAAATCCCATCCCCCAGATTGCACCTGCGCTCAGCAACAAAAGATTGGCGTAAGACCGTCTCATGCCGGTTCCTCCTGGGTTTGGAATGTCGATTTTGAAAGTGCGGTGAGGGCTGTCCCGCTTAGCCGGTAGACACCAACCTCGGGCACCGGCTCGGCGCCGAGCCTCTCGTAGAAGCGCATCGCGGTCTGGTTCGACGACAGAACCCACCATTCGAACCGTCTCGCCCCGTGAACATGGGCCAGTTTGGACAGGTGGACCATCATCCGCGTTCCGATCTGCGATCCGCGATATGCGGGAAGAACATAAAGGTCGTCGAGATGCAGTCCGGCGCGCCCCAGCAATGTCGAGAAGGTCCAGTAGCACACCGCCACCCCGACCACCTTCTCGTCAACGGTTGCGACAGCGGCCAGCGCCTTGGGGTCCGGTCCAAACAGGGCTGTCTGAAGAACGGCGGGGGCAACCTCGATCTCGCTCTGCGCGTATCCTTCTTCATCCGCCAGACGGAGGATGAGCCGGTGAATGTCGCTGACATCACGCAGACTGGCCTGCCGGATTTCGAACGCCTGTGCGGCGCGAGATCCGTGCAAGTCTGGCGCATTGGTGATCTGGGTCTGCATCGCTATATCCCGCATTGTATCATATTTCTCCTATAGCATACATTTTCTCCTATACAATCTTATTTTGACAAACTAAGCATTTTTGCACTATTATAAAACATGACGACTCTATGACTGGCACCCAAGGTTGCCAGTAAGGCCCCGGAATAAAACAAGAAGTGAGACAACATGTGTCCAGTTTCCAGTCTCTCACGTGGTGAGATCGAGCTTGCAAAGCCAGGCATTCCGCCCTCGAAAGAGGAAATTGACCTCGGCGGACGCGTACTGACGCTCAGAAAATCAAACGGATGGACCCTGGAGACGCTGTGCGAAAAGAGCGGCGTCTCCAGATCGGCACTTTCCAAGATCGAGAAGGATCAGGTGTCGCCGACCTTTGATGTGCTGCTGAAAATCTCGCGGGGGTTCGGCATCTCGGTCTCGGATCTGATCGGCGCGAGGAAGGAATCCGCCCCCGTTGGACGGCGCGCGGTGACCAGAAAGGGCGAGGCGCGCAATACCGAAACCGATCACTATGTCATCGATTCTCATGCCGCCGAGCTGGCTCAGAAACTGATGTTGCCCTTCTGTGTGACGGTCAAGGCGCATGATATCTCGGAGTTCGAAGACTGGGATCGCCACATTTCCGACGACTTCATCTACGTCCTGAGCGGCACCATCGAGTTCCACTCGGAATGGTATGAGCCGCTTGTGCTTGGCGAGGGCGAGTCGCTCTATATCGACAGCCGGATGGGGCACGCCTTCATCTCAAAGGGCGATGAAGACGCCCGCATCCTGTGGATCAACTCAGGTTAGCTCAGGGTTTTTCTGCCCCGCGATCGCGCCCTCCATCTGCGTACAGAAATCGAGAACCACGCTGTCATTGCCGGTGCCAGCGACCACCTGCAAGCCCACCGGCAAGCCGCTGGTCGTCGTTCCGGCGGGCAGCGAGGCCGCTGGCAAGCCGGTGATGTTCATCGGGTAGGAATACGGCGCCCAGTCCCACCAATCCCGATCACCGGGACGCGTGGCAGGGTAGTTCCTGCCGACCTCGAACGCTGCGGTCGCAGTCGCTGGTGTGAGCAGAAGATCGAAGCGGTCGAAGAAAACCGATGCATCAATCTGGTGCTGGATCCGTCGCTGGTGCGCGGCTGCCAGATCGCGGCGACCGATGGACCGGGCCCGGTCCAAGATGTCCGCCAAACCCGGATCGAGAACCTCTCTCTCATCTGGCGTGAGATACTCAAGCCACGCGTCAAACCCGGAAAGCCACATGATTTTAAAGGTTTCTCGGCAATCGAGAAAGGCGGGAGACTGCCGGCTGACCTCAAAACCGGCCTCCCGGATGATCTCGATTGTTTTCAGAAATGCCGAGCGAACGTCGTCGTCCAGATCAATCCAGTCCGGCCCCAGCGACCACGCGATCCGTGGTCGTGCATGACCAGATTTTGCAGATGGCTCACCCGCCCCGAACCAGCTTTGCAGGAAATAGGCACTGTCACTGGCCGTTCTGGTGATCGGGCCGGTGTGGGCCAGATGGGTAACGGCCGTCGCTGCGGATCGGTTGAACCTGCCCCATGTCGGCTTCATCCCAAACACGCCGCAGAAAGCCGCTGGTATCCGAACCGAGCCGCCGCCATCCGTTCCGACATTCACAAGCGCCATCTCGGTGGCGGCAGATGCCGCAGCCCCTCCACTGCTGCCGCCCGGCGTTCGCGTGAGATCCCGCGGGTTGCGGGTAATTCCATAGCGCGGTGAATCCGTCACGCCCTTCCAGCCGAACTCGCAACTGGTGGTACTGCCGACGATGACAGCGCCCAGGCGGCGCAGCTTCCGGACAACGGGGCAGTCGGTGTCCTGCACCGGCGACTGGGCCGTGCTTCTCGAACCGTAATAGAGCGGCCAGCCCGCCATCGGCATGACATCCTTGATGGAGACCGGCGCGCCATCGATGTTGCTCAGCGGCTCACCATGTTGCCACCTGCGGGTTGCCCGGGCCGCTTGCTCCATCGCAGCCGCACCATCGACAACACAGAAGCAGTTTAGGTCGGGATTGCGTGATTCGATTCTGTCTAAACAAGTTGACACAATCTCGTCCGGAGTTGTCAGACCCTGGCGAAATTCGCTTATGACTTGCATCAGGCTGGGAAGCGTGTTGGACATGGTTATGTCTTTCTCTGATTGGACAAATGCGATAATAATTCCATCATAAGAGAAAAATATCTTAAGGACTACCATTTTCTCTCAACTGGTGTATTCTGCCCTCAGTTAACAATCGGGGGCTGACATGAACATGCAGACAGGCGCAAAGGCATCAGGAGCGGCAGCTCTGGCAAGCGCACTCACCGAGGTTCGCACCTCCCTCTCCGGCAGCATCGAACGCAACAGACAGGCTGGTGAAGCCCTCGCACTTGAAGTTGTGCAGACCGTCGATTTCGACTGCCCGGTCTATATCGAGACAGCGGACGGGTGCCGGATGACCGATGTCGATGGAAACACCTATGTTGATCTCACGATGGGTTTTGGTGCGCATGTGCTCGGCCTGAACGCACCGGAGATCCGTAAGGAAATTCAGGCTCAGGCAACGCGCGGATGGCATTTCGGCATCCACAACACGAGACAGACGGAACTCGCCGATCTCGTGCGTCTTGCGAGGCCTGGCAATGAACAGGTGGCCTTCTGCAACTCGGGAACCGAGGCGACCATGTATGCCTTTCGTCTGGCGCGCGCGATCACGGGAAAACAGAAAATCGGGGTCTTTGACGGATCCTATCACGGCGCCCATGACTATGCGCTGGCCAAGGTGGACCCCAAGAGCGCACCGACAAAGCCCGGCACGGTTCTTGATGGCGCCGGCATCCCGCCGTGGGTTCGCACGGAAGCGACAGTGGCACTCCCCTATGCGCATGATGCCTGCTTCGACCTGATCCGGAGGCATAGCGACGAGCTTGCCCTGGTCTGTGTCCAGCCGGTGCAGAACAACAATCCGTCTGTCACACAGCGGGACTGGCTGGGAGAACTGATCGAAGTCTGCCGCCAGAACGATGTGCTGTGCCTCTTTGATGAGGTCGTGACCGGTTTCCGGCTCGCCTATGGTGGTGCGCAGGAGCTTTTCGATCTGGAACCCGACTTCACCGTCTACGGGAAGGCCCTGGGCGGCGGCCTGCCGGTCGGTGCAATCGCAGGCCCCGCCCGAATTCTTCGCCACTTCAAATCGGCGAGCACCGAAAAGGGCGTCTTCTTCGGCGGCACGTTCAACGGGAACCCGCTTGCCATGGCCGCCGGTGTGGGGGCCTTGCAGACACTTCATGCGCGTCGCGATGACATCTACCCGTCACTCGTGGCAAAGTCCGACCGGCTGGTCGATGCGATCAACGCCTTTGCCAGCAACCAGCATATGGATTTCCAGGCAATCAACGCCGGGTCCCTGATCTGCTTTCATTTTCAGAAAGAGGCAATCTCCACCTATCGGGACCTGCAGCATAAGGGGTCCTTTGCCGAGCGGCTGTTTTACGTGGCGCTGCTGAAACGCGGCGTCATCGTCCCGGCCATTCACCTCGCATTCCTGTCGGATGCCCATTCCGAAGAGGACGTCACTTTTTTGATCGAGTCTGTAAAGGGTGCGCTGCTCGATGTTCGTGCCAGCAATCTGATTTGAGCCAAGCCAGCAATTCAACGCGAAAGAGGTTGTCATGCCTTACTCACAATTTCTCAACCGAAAAAATAGAGACGTCTCTTCAATCACAAGCCCGCCGACGGCTAGCGTCCGGGACTCGGTACTTTTGGGCCCCACCCGCACCCTTCCGGAGCAGACAACATTCCTTGATCTCTTTCGCGAGGCGGCCAGCGCAACACCCGATGCCATTGCCGTTCGGTTCGCCAGGGACGCCGTGAGCTACCGCCAGCTTGATCGCCGCTCTGACGAGCTGGCCAAGCGGCTGGATGCGCACAAGGCTGACCACGAGTTCGCGGCCCTCTTGCTGCCAAACGGCATTGACCTGATTGTGGCCATGGTTGCCGCGATGAAAGCGGGTCTTCCCTTCGTGCCGCTCGACCCCGAATGGCCTGCCGAGCGGCTGAACAGAATTCTGGGGCAACTCGACAATCCCGTGGTTCTGTCGATCTTTGCCCAGGCCGGCCAGATCGTCGTTCCCCACCTCTGTCAGTATGTTCCGGTCGGTGCCTCCCATGAAGAATTCATCGAATATCAAGGCGACATCGTCCAACCTGAACAGCTGATCTATGGCTTCTTCACATCCGGCTCCACCGGTGAGCCGAAATGCGCGCTCAACAAGCATATCGGTCTTCTGAACCGGATCATTGCGATGACCGATCTGTTCGGAGAGCCGGACACCCATGTCGTTCTCCAGAACTCGAAGCAGGTCTTCGACTCGTCCATGTGGCAGATCCTGTGGCCGCTTTCGGGTGGTGGCACGGTGGTTGTTCCGCGCAAGGCCGCGATCCTCGATCTTCAGGAAATCATCGGCATCATTGACACGCACAAGATCACCATGACCGATTTCGTGCCGAGTGTTTTCAACCTGCTCGTCGACCGGGTTGAGCGAGACCCCGACCTGCAGGCAAAGCTTGTCAGTCTGCGCACGCTTCTGCTCGGCGGTGAGGAAGTGAATGCGCGTGCCTGTCAGCGCTTCAAGGCCATCTTCCCTCACGTGCAGCTGATCAACACATATGGCCCGACCGAAGCCTCCATCGGCAGTGTCTTTCATCAGATCTCAGGGCGGGAAGAGGTTGTGGTCCCGATCGGTCGTCCGATTGCCAACACCCTTGCGACCATTCTTGATGATGACGGCAAGCCGGTTCCGGTCGGAATGCCCGGTGAGATCCACATCGGCGGCATCTGTCTGGGGGCCGGATATCTTCGCAATCCCCAGAAAACGGCGCAATCGCTGCGCAAGGTGAACCATCCCCTGATGCCGCAACAGACGCTCTATCGTACCGGCGATATCGGCAAGCTTGATGAAAAGGGCCATATGGTGTTTCTCGGACGGCAGGATTTTCAGGTGAAGATCAACGGCATTCGCATCGAGCTGACCGAGATCGAAGGGGCGCTCTGCAAACATGCCGATATCAAGGAAAGCAGGGTCGTGGCCGTCGAGCCGACCGTCGGCCGAAAGGTTCTGGTCGCCTTCTATTCGGGTCAGCAGAAACCGCCAGCCGCTCTCCGGCAATGGATGACCCGCTGTCTTCCCAAAGGCTTCATGCCGACGCAGTTCGTGCACAAGGACCAGCTTCCCCGCACGCATAACGGTAAGATTGATCGCAAGGCACTCTCTGCGGAGGCCATCGACCTCTTTCGGACTGAGGCACCGGTCGATCTGCTCCCGACCAGGGACGGCGTCATTGCTCTGGCCCGCAGCGTCCTGGGAACACCCGAAATCGGCGAGACCACGAACTTCTTTGAGGCGGGCGGCGACTCTCTCAGCGCGCTGGGGCTCTGCATGGCGGTCGAGAAGGCTTACGGGTTCCGGGTCGACCCTACGGTGATCTACGCAACGCCGGTTATGGGGGAATTCGTTGCCTGCGTCCTCGATCCGGCAAAGCGCGACGCTGCCAGCGGCAAGGACGCCGATCTGAAGCAGGCCATCGCGGATGTGAATGCAACACAGATACCGCCCGCCACTCTGGTCCGGGGGAATGCCGCATCCAAATGCATCCTTCTGCTCGGTGCCACAGGGTTCATTGGCGCGCATCTGCTCGCTACTTTGCTGGCGCGCACCCGGATCAAGGTCGTGTGCCTGGTGCGGGCAAAGGATGACCGGGATGCAGCCAGACGCATCGGTGAGGCCTTGCGCTCATTCGGCCTGTCAGATCAGGGGCTCGCCAGGAATTGCATCGCGGTCGCGGGCAATCTTGAAGAGCCGGGCCTCGGTCTCGGCCCGGACCGTTTCGACTGGATCAATGCCCAGGCGGACATGATCGTCAATTGTGCCGCCCGCATCGATTTCCTGCATGGCTACGAGCAGCACAAGACGACGAACGCTCTCATCATCCCGACCCTGATGGCCATGTGCAACTCCGGCAACCCCAAGAGCATCCAGCATGTGTCGAGTTTCGCGGCCTTCGAAACCGGCCTTCTGGGCAGGAAGCTGACCGACGCCGACGCCGCCATGCCGATAACCGTCCCGGGACAGGGATACGGGCTGTCGAAATGGGTCGCCGAACGCCTGATGGAGAAGTGTATCGAAGCCGACCTGCCCGCGAATATAGTAAGGCTTGGCGAGATTGGCCCGAGCCGGAAAACCGGCTTGCCAAATCCGACGGCGATGCTGAACAGCGTCCTTGCCGCCTGTCTGGAATTGCAGATCTGGCCGAAGGACATGGCCCCCTTCGATCTGACAAGCGTGGACTGCGTGACCGCCGGTCTTGTGGACCTGATCCTGGAGCCCGCCTTGCGCGCCAAGCGCCTGCATCTGATGGAACCGGTGCCGATCACCCTGTCGGAATTCGCCGATTGCGCGCAAGAACAGGGCGTACCCGTTCAACCGGTGACCTATCTCGAATTCGTCACGAAGGTCAGTGAGGCCGCCTCCGGAACCGGGGCCTCGCCGGAACTGCGTCGCCTCGCGGCACTTCTTCCCGCACCGGACCCGGAACAGGAGAGACAGGTCGTCTTTTCGGACGCGACAACATCGGTCGAGGTCTCGGCTGCCAGTATGCCGAGTTCCTACGCGATCGACGACACACCAAACATCCGAAAGAAGGCGATCGCCCAGTATGTATCTGTTCTCATTGCAAGAAAATTTGGAAAATGTGATTCAATTCAGAAAGGCCTGACGGCATGAAACTTACCAAGTCAAAAGAGCTATTCGAGCGCGGACAGGATCTTCTCCCCGGTGGGGTAAGCTCTCCGGTCAGGACCTTCGGCGAGGTTGAGACGCCGCCCCTCTATATCAGGGAGGGCAAGGGCGGATATGTCACGGATGTTGACGGCAACCGGTACCTGGATGTGATGTGCGGCCTCGGCCCGGCACTTCTGGGCCATGCGCATCCCAGGCTTTGCGAGGCCGTCAGTCAGCAGATGGCCAAAGGCGCGGTTTATGCCGCCGGGACTGAAATGGAGTACGATCTGGCCGACCGGATCAAGGCCCACTCCCCCGCGATCCAGAAACTGCGCTTCGTCTGCAGCGGAACCGAGGCCGTCATGAGCGCGGTGCGCCTTGCCAAGGCCCAGACCGGTCGCTCGGCCATCGTCAAGTTCAATGGCTGCTACCATGGCCACTCAGACATCATGCAGGGCCATATCACCAAGGGAAAATCAAGCTCCGACCGCGCCCGCAGCGGTATTGATGGCGAGATCGTCAACAACACGGTGGTCTGCGACTACAATGATCTGGCCCAGGTGAGGGATGTCTTCAAAAAGGCTCCAAATCGGTTTGCCGCCATCATTCTTGAACCGATTGCCACCAACATGGGGCTGGTCCGCCCGGACCGTGGCTTCCTCGAAGGTCTGCGCGAGATCTGCGACGAACACCATGCGCTGCTCATCTTCGACGAGGTCGTTGTCGGATATCGCGTGCAACTGGGCAGCGTGACCAACTGGTGCGGAGTGACGCCCGATCTCATCACCTATGGCAAGATCATTGGCGGCGGAACGCCCGTGGGCCTCTATGGCGGCAAGGCCGAGATCATGGACCAGCTCGATCGCGCAGGCGGTGTGTTCCAGGGCGGGACCTTTGCCGGCAATCCGCTGACGATGGCCGCGGGGCTTGCAACCATGGACATTCTTGAGCAGGAGAACTTCTACACCGATCTGAATGGTCTGGGTGTGGCGTTCGAGGCGGCCCTGCTCAAAGGGTTGCGCAAGGCCGGGGTCCCATTCACCGTGGATCGGATCGGGTCGATGTTCTCGCTCATCCTCGCCCCCGGTCTGGAACGTCTGAAATCACGCGCAGATGTCGCCCGGCAGGACAGTCACCTGTTCTCAAGACTGCATATGGACCTCGCCTCGAAGGGCTTCCTGCTGCCACCTTCCATCGAGGAACCGGGGTTCATCAGCTCCGTCCACAAAGCAACCGAACTGCGGGCACTCGCTGAGGCCATCGCAACCAGCCTCGGCAAACTGCTCGACATCGACCCAAATCTTGTGAAGAAGCGCTCAGCGGAAGTGGAAGACATGCTGGTGCAATAACTGCCAATGCAGGAGACGGGGATGCCGCCCCGTCTCTTGCGCTCTCTAGGCGCGGGTGGGACGCGACGACACATTCAAGGGATCGGTTTCCTCTCGATTGGTCGCGCCGGGTTGCCCACGACCACCTGCCCCGGCCCCACATCCTTGGTGACAACGCTTCCGGCACCGACAACGGCCCCTTCGCCGATTGTGACGCCTGCCAGAATGATGGAGCCACCGCCGATCCAGGCGCGCTTTCCGATATGGACCGGATAGGCGATCTCCAGACCCTCAACGCTGCGCTTCACCGGGTCCTGATGATGCTCCGCACAATAGATCTGCACGTTGGGACCAAGCTGACATTCATCCTCGATCGTGACCGTGGCGCAGTCCAGAATGGTACAACCCGCATTGAGAAAGACGTGACGGCCAAGCCGGATATTGATGCCATAGGCGCAATGGAACGGGGCCTCGATGATCGCATCCTGTGATGTGATCAGCTGACGGAGTTTCGGGCCGATATCACCCCTTTCACCGGGCGGCAGGGTGTTGTGCTGATGGACCGCAATCCGGGCCGCGATCCGAAGCCCCTCAAGCTCGTCATCAAGGCAGGTATACCACTCACCCGCTTCCATCTTCTCGCGTTCGGTCCTTTTCATGATGCGGTCCTTCGATCCCTGAACGGCATGGTAACCATGGCCATCGCAGTACTGGCATGTGTCGACGAGACCTGCATCTGCTTTTTCCGCCTCGGGATCAAAAGAGAGTTGGAGGCAGGACGGCCAACCCGGTCTGGCGGAAGAACATCGAGATGGCTTCCCGGTAACGCATGCGATCAACCGCCTGGCCGTCGCGGAAGGCAGATTTTTATCCTATCGGGCCCCAAACTCCGCTCTGAGGCGGCCTGATCCAAAATAGCCCTAAAAGCGCCAACATTCTCTGGACCCTAGCGCAGCAACCCGGCATTGTGCGGCCGATCTGAGTTTTGGACCAATAGAATGACAAGTACCAACTGGCTGGACTGGAGCGCCACCCCGTTTCTTCTGGCCGCCCTCGTGTGGATTTCCTGGGTGGACATCAAGACCCTCAGAATCCCGAACAGCGCGACCATCCCGCTGATCGTGGCTGGCCTGGCGCTTGCCGCCATCCGCAGCGGAGCGATCCCGGTGCCGAACCTGATCGGCGCGGTTGCCGGTTATCTGGTCTTCGCGGGTCTGGGCATGTTGTTTCACCGCCTGCGCGGGGTCGAGGGGCTGGGGCTTGGCGACGCAAAACTCACCGCTGCCGTGGGCGCATGGCTCGGCTGGCAGGTTCTGCCGATCTTTGTCCTGATCGCCTCGTCCAGCGCGATGATTGCGGCCCTGTTCTTCGCTGTACCGTCAGCCAACCGGATCGCCTTCGCGCCGTGGCTGGCTTTCGCATTCATGCTGGTCTGGCTTAATTTCTTGATCTGAAACCGTCATTCCTCGCGAAAGGCGCGGGTGAGTTGATCGGTGATCGGGCGCATCAGGTAGCTCAGCACCGAGCGTTCGGTGGTCTGCAGATACCCCTCGACCGGCATGCCGGGGATCAGATCAACGTCTCCGAGACGCGCCAGTTCATCGGCGGTGATCGCCAGCGTCGCGCGGAAATAATTCAGCCCCGTCGCCTCATCCAGAACCGTGGTGGGCGAAATGCCTGACACCCGGCCCGTCAGTTCCGGCGTGGTGCGGGCGTTGAAGGCCGGAAAGCGAACCCTTGCCGTCTGTCCCGGATAGACCTGATCAATCGAGGCCGGGTCGATGCGCATGTCAAAGGTCATGTCCTCGTCGGTCGGGACGATCTGCACGATCGTGGCACCCGGCGGGATCACACCGCCAATGGTGAAAATCTGCAATTCATGGACAATGCCTGCATCGGGTGCCCGGATTTCCGTGCGGGCCAGCTGGCGCTCGGTCGAGACAAGCTGCTGGATCAACTCCTGCACGGTGGTGTCGACCGCCTGCAGTTCCGAGACCACCTGCTCGTGAAACTCCCGCGAGATCTGGAGGATTTCAAGCTCTGCATCACGGATCGAGTTGTCGACCCGCGCCCGCTCAGACACGTGCTCGGCAATCTGGCCCAGCAGATCGGACCGGCTGCGCTGCAGGCCCAGAACCTGACTGTCCACCACCAGACCGCGTTCGTTGAGCGAGAGTGCGGCTTCCAGTTCCTGTTCGACATAGGCCAGTTGCTCTCTCTTGGATGTGACCAGTGCATCGACGCCCGCGATCTGATTTCCGAACTGGTTAATCCGTTCCTTGAGCTGTTCGACCCGGCCCTGTTGCATCGCGCCGCGGGCGGCCATGATCTCCAGCTGGCCGTCGCGCGATTGTACCAGCCGCGCGCCACCCACCAGTTCAGAGGTAACAGGCTCCGGCTCCGGCTCGCCGCGCTGCTCGGCCCGCAAGCGCGCCTGCTGGGCAAGAGCATCGGAAAGACGCGCCCGGTAGATCTCCGCATTGGCCCGCAGCAGCGTGTCTTCCAGCCGCACAAGCACATCTCCGGCCTCGATCTGATCACCATTCTCGACCAGAATTTCCGAAACGATGCCCCCGTCGATATGCTGGACCGAGCGGGTGTTGCCATCGG
Source organism: uncultured Paracoccaceae bacterium (assembly GCA_947493745.1). GTDB lineage: Bacteria > Pseudomonadota > Alphaproteobacteria > Rhodobacterales > Rhodobacteraceae > CANLSM01. The sequence continues at coordinate 22,741 of CANLSM010000005.1, forward strand.
TCACGACCGTGCCGCTGGTGATCACCGCACCATTGATCTCGGTCACCACAGACCAGGCGATGATACTGCCCAACAGAAGGATCGAGGCAAGGGTGCCGACAATCCCGACCCATCGCAATCCGGTGCGGGGTTTGCGCTGCATGGTTATCATTCGCCCGCCTCCGCAAGCCTGGGTTTGGTGGTCACGGCCTGCAGAACCTCGGCCTTGTCACCGAACTGGGCCATACGGCCATCCTGCAAAACCAGAACCTTGTTCACCGCCGCAATCGCGCTGGGGCGATGCGCCATTACGATCACCGTGCGCCCGGCCTGCCGCATCTTGGTAATCGCTTTCGACAGGGCCGCGTCCCCGACCGCATCGAGATGCGCGTTCGGTTCGTCCAGCACGACCAGCGCCGGATTGCCATAGAGCGCGCGGGCCAGACCGATCCGCTGAATCTGCCCGCCGGAGAGGACATGGGTGCCCTGCCCGCATTGGGTCTCATAGGCGTCCGGCAGCTTCAGGATCATCTCATGTACACCGGCAAGCTCGGCGGCCGCGATCACCGCTTCATCCTCGGCCTCCGGGTTGAAGCGGGCAATATTCTCCCGCACCGTGCCGGGCATCAGCTCAAGCGCCTGCGGCAGATAGCCGATATGGCGGCCAAGATCGCTGGTCGCCCATTTCTCCAGCGTCGCCCCGTCGAGTCGCACGGTCCCCGCATCGGGTTGCCAGCCGCCGACCAGCATTCTCGCCAGTGTCGATTTGCCCGACGCACTCGGACCGATCACGCCCAGCCCGTCACCGGGTTCAAGGGCGAAACTGATCCGGTCGAGGATCGGCTTACGCTCGGACCCGACCCTGCCGCCGGGCGCATAGCGGGTCAGTTCCTGAACCTCGACGACACCCTTGGGATCGGGCAGCGCAAGCGGCATCTCGGCAGAGCCCGAGCCTTCCATCACCTCTTTCAGCCGCCTGTGCGCCTCGCGCGCCCGCACGACCGAGCGCCATTGTCCGATCACCTGATCGACCGGCGCCAGCGCACGGCCCGCAATGATCGAGGCGGCCACGATCATGCCCGGCGAAATCTCGGCCTTCAGCGCCAGATATCCGCCAAGCGCCAGCAGCGAGGATTGCAGCAACAGCCGGAACGCCTTGGAGGTCGCCGTGAACCCCTCGGCCCGCTCGCTGCCATCCTGTCCGGTGGCAAGACCGTCGCCATGCATTCCCGTCCAGCGCTGCTTGACGTTCTCAAGCATCCCAAGCGGCAGAATGGCGTCCGCATTCCGCTTGCTCTGCTCGACGAAGCTGCTCTCGGCCGCGTCCATCGCCATGGCCTTGGCAAAGGGCAACCTGGTCGTCCACTGGTTGAGAAGTGCCAGAACGGTCACGACACCTGCCCCTGCAAGCGCCAGAAATCCCAGCCAGGGATGAATGATGAAAACAATGGCGAGGTAGAACGGGATCCAGGGCAGGTCAAAAAGTCCCATCATCGGCGGGCTCGACAGAAACCCGCGCACCACGGACAGATCATTCAGCGGGCGTTGCCGGATCTGCGCACCGTCCAGCCCCATGCGCACCCAGCAATCGAACACATCCTTGCCGACGGTCTGGTCCAGCCGGTGTGCCGCCCGCGACAGCATTCGCGCCCGCAGGAAATCGTAAAGACCGAGGAAGAAGTAGAGCACTACGACGATCAGGAACAGACCCTGCAGGGTCGCAAAGGATCCGCTCGCCAGCACCCTGTCATAGACCTGCAACATGAACATCGGCCCGGTCAGCATCAGGATATTGACCGCCGCACTCAGAAGCGCCACGGCAACGAATGTCCGTCGCAAGGGCCGCAGCGCCACGCGATACAGGTTACGGTCTGTGGAACTCGGTTGTCTCATTCACACATGTCTCGGCGTCCGAGGTGAAAAGGAACGGTTAAAGGCCCGGACAGCCCGACAACCAATGCTGTCGGGCCGCAGATTCGGACCAAGACCCCTTAATAGAAGGAGAACTGGTCTTCGTCGAGCGCGGCAAGGCGGGTTCCCGCCAGGAACAACTCGTCCCCGTTGCCGAAATCGAAGAGGACACCGCCCCGCTCCTGGCTGGCGAAGTTCATCAGTTCGGAGAAATCGTCGATCCCGTCCACACCGATGCGCAACTGATCGCCCTCGATGAAGGACCGGCGTCCCGAGGTCTGGAAACCGTAGATCGTGTCACGACCGCCGCCGGAGCCGAAGAAGAACGTGTCCGATCCGCCGCCTCCGAAGATGCGGTCATTGCCCGCACCGCCCGAGATCGTGTCGCCACCGCGACCGGCAAAGATCACGTCATTGCCAGCACCACCGATCAGCGTGTCGTTACCGGCACCACCAAAGAGCAGATCATTGCCGGCCCCGCCGTTGAGGATATCATCCCCGCGACCGCCAAAGAGCGTGTCCCGACCGGTGCCGCCAAGGATGTAGTCATCCCCGCGTCCGCCAAAGAGGAAGTCGTTGCCGCCTCCACCGCTCAGCAGATCATTGCCAGCCCCACCGAAGCCCACGCCATTGCCGTCATCGCCGACCACCACGTCATCATAGGGGTTCTCGACCGTGACGGTGACTGTCGCCTCGGATGTGCCGCCAAACCCGTCCTCGACCGTGTAGGTGAAGGTATCCTCACCCTCAAAGTCGAGCTCGGGGATGTAGGTCACCACGCCATCGGCCAGGGCGACGGTTCCGTTTCCGGCCTCGCTCACGCCTGTGACCGTCAGCGTATCGCCATCCGCATCGGTGTCGTTTGCGGTCAATACCGCCTCGGCAATCGCGATCCCGTTGGGCACTACGGCCGTATAGGCATCATCATTCGCAACCGGATCCGCATTGCCTTCCGCAAAGCTCAGCGTGAACGTATCGGAGACGAAGGACAGACCGTCAGAGGCCAGAAGCTCGACCTCCACATCGCCTGCGACACTGCGCGGTGCAACACCGCTGAAGGTCAGCCCGTCAAAGACCAGCCAGCTTGGCAGCGCCGAGCCATCGGCCATCTGGGCCGCAAAGATCAGCGGTGTGCCATCGGGATCGGTGAAGGCCGAAAGCTCCGCATCCACCACGAAAGCCGTTCCGGTCGTCAGCGGATTGCCGTCCTGATCGGTCGTGAAGTCCGCCAGGGGCGTCAGCAGCTCCGGTGCATCATTGATGCCGGTCACGGTCAGCGTGAAGTCATCCGTGATCGTCGCCTGACCGTCGCTGATGCTGATCATCAGATCGATATCACCGCTGAAGTTCGCAGGCGGCTGCCCGGTCAGAAGCAGCGTTGTCGCATCAAAGCCGAGCCAGTCCGGGATCGGTGAGCCATCGGCCAGCGTCAGCCCGTAGCTGAGCGTATCACCATCGGCGTCGCCCACGATGTTCTGCTGCAACAGGATATTGATCGGCTCATCCTCGATCGTGCTGCGATCCGAGAACGGCGCCAGCAGGACGGGGATGTCATTGACCGCCGTGATGTTGAGGCTGAATGCCTCGGTGGTGCTCACCCGACCGTCACTTGCAACCATCTGCAATGCCAGAACACCGTTGAAGTTTGCAGGCGGCGTGCCCGACAGGGTCCGCGTCGCGGCATCCCAGGTCAGCCAGGTCGGCAGCGTGGTGCCACCCTCCCGTGTGACCGACAGCGTCAACGCATCGCCATCCGCATCCGTCGCGATATCATCGGCAAAGGTGATGTCGAGCGCTGTGTCCTCATCAATCGTGAGATCGCCCAGACCGTTGATTATCGGGGCCGTGTTGGTCGCCACCAGATCAACCGTCACAACCGCACTCGCCGTCGTGGTGCCATCGCTGATCGTGTAGGTCACGTCGATGGTGCCGCCCAGGCTCGCGTCACGTTCGATCACCAGATTGCCGAGGCCATCCAGTTCGGCGGTATAGCCCGCGCCACCGGTGGCGGAGACCACGCTCAGCGCATCGCCATCAAGCTCGATGTCGTTGGCCAGCAGAACGTCCAGCGGAATGGTGATCACCGTATCGGTGCCCGCATTGTAGGTATCGCCCTGCGCAATCGGCGCATCATCGACCCCTGCAATGCTCAGCGTGATCGGCTGAACCGTCTCCAGTTGACCGTCGCTGACAGCAACCTCCAGCGCGATATCCCCGAAGAAGTTGGCAGGCGGCGTGCCTTCCAGTTCCAGCGTGAACGGATTGAAGCTGAGCCAATCAGGCAAGTCCGCGCCACCTTCCGCACGCACCGCGTAGGTCAGAATGGTGTCGTCGACATCCGTGAAGGCCTCGCCCGGCAGCACGATGCGGAAGGCAGTATCCTCGGTGCCTTCCAGCGCTGGCAGGGCACCGATGACAGGCGCATCGTTCACATTGTCAAACGTGATCGTCACCCGACCGGTATCGGTCAGACCGCCGGTGTCGCGGATCGTGTAGTCAAAGCTCGCCTCACCCGCCAGATCGGCATCCGGCGTCACGACAAGACGACCATCGGCGTCGATCTCGATTGTGAGACCCGCACCTGCGACCGCATCGACGAAGAAGATGCCTTCGCGATCCACGTCAAAGTCGTTGCCGGTGAAGTCGCTGGGCGACAGGATCAGTGTCTGATCCTCGACCCCGTCCAGCCTGTCATCGACGGCTGTCGGCGCATCCGGCGTGCCGGTCACATCGACGAAGACCTGGCCCGTCACCGGCTGACCCACCGCGTTCACGATCTGATACTCCAGCGTGGCGCGACCAAAGAAATCCTCGGAAGGCGTGAAGCGGTAAAGCCCGCCTGCGACCTCTTCCAGACCGGCCTGCGGCAGCATCCCGACAAAGCTGATCTCGCCGCCATCCGGATCAATGTCATTGGCAATCAGGTCTGCGGGATCAATGAGGACGGAACCACCCTCGATCATCTCATAGCCGTCATCGCCAACCGCAATCGGCAGATCCTCTTCCGGCTCAAGACTGATGCGGACATAGCCGATACGCTCGGCGCCGTTCTCATCCGTGACGACATAGGAGAACCCGGCATTGCCGAAGTAATCCGCCCGTCCGGTGAAGACCGCCGTACGGCCATCCATCACCACCGTGCCATTGTCCCCGTCAAAGACCGATGTGATGGAGAAGGCATCGCCCTCGACATCGACCATCTGTGCCTCAAGATCGGTCAGACTGATGACCAGCGGCACATCCTCGGACCCGACAAAGAGGTCATCGGGCAGACCGGTGGGCGCATCGTTCACCGCCGTATAGGTGATCTCGATGATACCCGTTGTCTCGATCCGGCCGTCGCTGATGACATACTCGTAGGCAACCGGACCGTTGATGTTCTCGGACGGCACGAACTGATAGTTTCCGCCCGGCAGGTTGAAGACCTGACCATCATCGCCGCCGCGAACAGAGATCAGCGTGATCGTGTCCTCGGCATCGGGATCGAAATCATTTGCCATGAACTCGGTCATGTTGAGCGTGAGCGGCGTGTCTTCCTCGATCGTGTAGCGGTCGATACCGGCCACAGGCGCAACATTGGTCGGGGCGACATCAATGGTCACCTGAGCCACATCCGCGCCACCCTGACCATCCTCGATCCGGTAGCGGAATGTCACCTCGCCGTCGAAGTTTAGCGGCGGTGTGAAGGTGAAGCTGTTCCCGTCCTGGACGACCTCACCCACGCTGACATCGAAGAGATCGACCAGCGTCAGCGGATCACCATCGGGATCGCTGTCATTGGCCAGCAGATCGGCAACAGTGAAGGTGAACGGCGTGTCCTCGAACGCATTCAGACGGTCATTGCGGGCAATCGGCATATCGTTGAGCGGCGCCACGTCGATCCGAACCACGCCGGTGCTTTGCCCTTGCGCATCATCGGTCAGCACATAGTCAAAGATATCCGGGCCCGACACGCCCTCATCGGGCGTATAGGTCAGCATGACATCGAGATTGCCGTCAAAGGTCTGCGTGATCGGCGCGGTCGCATCGCCGCGGCCGACTGTCAGCTGGACGTCACCGCGGAAATCAAGCGGCACGATGGCTGTGATCTCGCCGGTTACAGCATCGATGCTGAGCCAGTCAGGCAGCACCGAGCCATCAGCCAACGCCAGGGTGTAATCGCCCGTCGCCGCATCAAGGGCAGCGGGTGCCGCAATGACGACCGGCGTCAGGATGATCTCCAGCGTGCCATTTGTCGGCTGGCTGACATCAAGGATACGGATCGCATCGCCATCCTCGTCGAAGTCATTGGCCAGCAGATCGGCCAGCGCAAAGGTCAGTGGAACATCCTCGTCGGTGGCCAGCCTGTCGCTGACCGCATCGGGCAGTTCCGGCCTGTTCTCCACATTGACGACGATCCAGCTTGGCGTGGACACGCCTTCCTTGTCGTCGCGGGCCACATAGCTGATCGCAAGCGAGCCGTTAAAGTCCTGGGGCAGGTCGATATCCAGTTCGTCGCCATTGAATATCTCGCCAGTGATGCCGCCCAGCGATGTGACCGAGAAGGTCTCATCGACGACGATATCAGTGACCAGAACATAGTCCGGCTGACCGCTTTCAGGCGTATGCGCGATCGAAATGCGCACCGGAATGGCACCCACGAACTCCGCCGGAGGCGTTCCGGTGAAGCTGAGCGTCTCGGCATCGAAGCTCAGCCATTCGGGCAGCAGCGCGCCGCTTTCCGCAACGGCCTCAGCCGAGACCACACCACTGAGATCAAGGGTGAAGAGATCCTGATTGGTGAAGAACTCGGGCTGAGACAGCGCCGCATTGATCGCCGGGTCAATTTCACCCGCCGGGTCAATAACATACTCGATGGCAAAACCACGATCCGTACTGCGATAGGTGCCGTTCGGCAGCGGATCGTTTTCAGGTGTGAAGACGATCTGCACCGCAATCGGTTCCGCATCCGCAGGCGGCGCGATGGCCGTGCGTACCAGCGTCCCGGTCTCGGCATCGAAGTCGATCCAGTCGGGAAGCGCCCGGTTGTTCGAAAGCTGCGCCGAGAAGGTGCCCGCGCCTGCACTCAACAGGGCAATCTCCGGTCCGACAGCGACGCCGCCCAGCAACGCATCCGCGTCTACTGCCAGTGTCACCGCCTCGACAAATGTCGTCGCGCCTTGCGCAAACGTGACACTCACCTCAACGGGCTCGGTCACATCGACTGGCAACTCGCCCGTAAAGGTCAGCGTCAGCGGATCGAAGACCAGCCAATCCGGCAGATCGGTGCCATCGGCAAGGGTCGCCGTCGTGACAACGTCCTGATCCAGCGCATTGACGGTGAGCGTGCGCTCAGCCGTGAACTCGGTCCGGTCGCTGAAGTCATCCGTCAGACGCCCGAGGAAGCCGATGCTGTCATAGAAGATCACATCGCCATCGGGGTCATAGTCGTTCCCGAAGACCAGCGCAGGGATGATCGTGAGCGGCTGATCCTCGATACCCGAGACCACATCACCACGCACAACCGGCGCATCATTGTCCGGCAGGATCGAGACCGAAACGAAGGCCGTGTCGAAACCGCCCTCACCGTCGGAGATCGTGTAGGTGAACCCGGCCTCGCCATTGAAGTCGGAGCGCGGCGTGAACTCGATCATGCCATCCGCGTTGAAGGTGACATCGCCGTTCAGCGGGAAGCGCTCAAGCCCGACAATCGTCAGCGGGTGATCGTCAGCGTCACTGTCATTGGCCAGCAGGGTCGCCGGGTCGATAACCAGAACCTCGTCTTCGATGATCTCGAACGGCCCGTCATTGCGCGCATTGGGCGCTGTGTTGGTGAAGAACGGAATGACGTTGATATCAACCGTGATCGTGGATTCCGCCCCACGCTCATCGCGCAGATCATACTGGAAGGACGCAGCGCCAAGCGCGTCGGCCACAAAACTGATCGTGCCATCGGCCTCGTTCAGCTCCAGCGTGCCGCCCACGACATCATGGATGCCCTCGAAGGTGAACGCATCGCCTTCGATATCGAAGTCATTGCCCAGAAAGGCGCTGAGATTGATCACATTGACCGTGTCGAGCCGGACCGTCAGATTGTCCGTACCACTGCGGGGCGCGTCATTGATCGGGTCGAGGAAGATCTCGACCACGCCTGTGGCCGTACCACCATTGCCGTCGCTGACCGTGTAGGTGAAGCCCGCGAAGCCAAAGACATCCGGGCGGGCCGTGAACTCGACGCCACCGTCGACAATCGTACCCCGACCATTGGTGAGGCCATAAGTCGATGTGGTGTAGAGCGGGTCGCCATTGTCATCCAGGATCGGACTCAGCGCGCTGATGAACAGTGTATCGCCGTCCACATCGGTATCGTTGTCAAGGATGTAATCGAACGGGATGACAAAGGTCGTATCCTCGTCGCCGCTCCAGACCCCGTCATCGACCGCCACCGGCGCGTCATTGACCGGGCGGACCTGAACCTCGACACGGGCCGTGCTTTCGCGTCCAAACGCGTCGCGCACGGTGTACTCGAAGAAGGCCCGTCCCTGGCCCATGTCATCGTTGAAGTCCTGAGCAGGCAGGAAGTTGATATCCCCCTCACCGTTCAGCCAGACCGTGCCGTTGATCGGGTTGCCGACTGAGACCAGCTCTAGCCCGACGCCCGCCTCCGTGGTGTCATTGGCGATCAGAAGCAGCGGATCGATGGTCGCAACCTCGTCCTCGACACCGAAGAGATAGGTATCGTCCTCGGCGTTGAACCGACCCTCGCGGATCAGCGATTCCAGCGTTGCCCGATCCCAGACGGTGCCATTTTCAAAGACGACTTCCTCGATCCCCGTCTCTTCGCCCAAGAAGTGATCGGTGACACGCAACGTGTCGATCAGGAAGCCCTCGTCGCGCTCAAGCTCCAGCAACAGATCGTCGCCATCGCGCAGGACCGAGATGTCCTTCGGCTCAATGCCTGCAAGCAAGGCCACGCGGTCAATCTCGCTGGCGCCACCGATCTCGGTGACGACGTCATTGCCGCTGTCATAGCCGAAGATATAGGTGTCGTTACCCGCGCCACCCGCGATAGCATCATCGTCGAAGCCGCCATCGAAGGTCTCGTCACCTGCGCTGCCTGTCAGCGTATCGGCATAGGCCGAGCCGACCAGCGCCTCGATACCCGAGAGCTGATCGCCAGCCGCCTCGCCCGCAGTCCCGGCACCGGTGCTGAGGTCAACTGCGACCCCTTCATCGCCGGTCGAGTAATCCGCCGTGTCAAACCCGGCACCACCGGCAATGACATCGGCTCCGCGACCACCGCGCAGGATGTTGTCACCCGCATCGCCAATGATCGTGTCATCGTGGAACGAGCCCTGAATGATCTCGATCCCGGTGAAGGTATCCCCTTCCGCATCGCCGCCACCGGCAGTCGCACCGGTCATATCGATGGTCACGCCTTCGGCAGACAAGGTGTAGTCCGCAATGTCCACACCGGCGCCACCGATCAGCGTATCCGCGCCGCGGCCACCGATCAGCGTGTCGTTGCCGTCACCGCCGGTCAGGATATCCGCCTCGCGGCCACCGGAGAGCAGGTTGTCCTGATCATCACCGGTCAGCACATCGGCAAAGTCGGTGCCGATCACATTCTCGATGGAGATCAGGACATCGCCTGCTGCGTCACCGCCCATGGCTGTGCCATCGGCAAGCGAGATCTGAACGGCCTCGGACGACAGGAAATAATCCGCCGTATCCGAGCCTTCGCCACCGTCAAGCGTATCCGCCCCGGCACCGCCTTCGAGACTGTCGTCACCGATCCCGCCTTCCAGCAGATCGGCACCCGCACGACCTTCCAGTCGGTCGGAACCCGCACCACCGCGCAGGATGTTGTCAGCGCCGTCACCGCCGAGGATATCGGCATAGGTCGAGCCTATGAATTCCTCGATCCGGGTATAGACGTCGCCATCGGCATAGCCTGCCTGACCGACACGGCTTTCCAGATCGGCACGCACACCGATATTGGAGGCGGTGAAGTCCACGATGTCATGGCCCTCTCCACCGTCGATGTCATCACGACCCGCACTTGCCAGGATCAGGTCATCGCCCGCGCCTGCCTGTACCAGATCGTCACCGGCACCCGCATCAATGGTGTCATTCCCGCCTTCGGCCAGAATGTCGTCGTTGCCTTCCAGCCCGTCGATCCGCTCACCGGCCATCGTGCCTATCAGGAGATCACGCGCAGACGTTCCCGTCAGCGTGCCGCTGTAACTGCCCAGAACCAGACCACCGGCAAAGCCCTGATCGACCAGACCTGTATCATCGGCGATGCGATAGATAATCCGGGTCTCGCCATCGAAGTCAGGCGCGTTCGTGATGACCACGAACTCTTCATTGTAGACATAGGCGTTGTCCGGCAGGGTCGCGCCGTCGCCCAGACCCACGAAGCTGAGCACATCATCCTCGTCCACATCGAAATCGTTGGACAGAAGGTCCGAGATGCGCAGCACCATCGGCACACCAAGCGGTGTCAGACCCAGCAGATCATCGACAACCACCGGCTCATCGGGGATCGGGTTGATGGTCAGATTGACCACACCCCTCACGACCGCAGGGGCCGCGCCATCAATGCTCACATTATCGGTGATGTTGTAGAAGAACCTGGCGCCACCGGCATAGTTCAGATCCGGCGTGTAGACGATGTTGCCGTTTCCGTCGAACTCCACCGTGCCGTTCAGCCCTGGGATGTCGAAGAAACCCGGCAGGCTGAGGCTCAACAGCTCGATCGGATCGCGGTCGATATCCACGTCATTGGCAAGGATCGCCGAGATCGGGATGACCAGAGAGGTATCCTCGTCCAGCGAGAAGCTGTCCGGGTTCGCCACAGGTGGCGCGTCGGCCACGTTGCGGAAGAACACGGTCACTTCGCCAGCGCCGGTCAGCCCTTCATTGTCGCGCACGTTATAGAAGAACGTGGTCTCGCCCCAGAAGTTCGCATCCGGCGTGAAGCGGATGATGTTGCCATCGCGAACTGCGTCGCCATTGCGCCCGTCGAACACGTCGACGAACTCGACCTGGGATCCGTCCTCGATGTCATAATCATTGGCCAGCAGATCGAAGATGTCGATCTCCAGCACCGTGTCCTCATCCGCGATCAGATCGGGATTGCTGCGATAGCTGTCATTGCGTGCAATCGGCTCGTCGTTTTCAGGGATCATCGGAACCGTGACGACAGCACGCGAGACACCGCCCTGCCCGTCATCAACAGTGTAGATGAAGGTCGCCTCACCATCGAAATTGGCCGCTGGACGGAATTCGATCGTGCCATTGTCGAGCAGACGGACCGTGCCGCCCGTGCGGCTTGAAACGCCGGTGATCGTCAGCGTGTCACCCGCATCCCGCTCGATATCATTTGCCAGCAGATCAACAGTGTTGATGATCGCGATATTGTCTTCCTCAAGCGCCGCAACCCGGTCGTCCTGCGGCTCGGGGATGTTGTTCACGGATTCAATGTAGAAGCTGACAGTGCCGATGGCCGTGCCGCCATTGCCATCCGAGATCCGGTAATCGAAGCTCGCATTGCCCCAGTAGTAATCCGCAGGCGTCACAAGGATCGAGCCGTCCGCTGTCAGTTCAACCTGAACATTCTCGTTGCCGAAGACCGCATCGATGAAAAGAACATCTCCATCAATGTCGAAATCATTGGCCAGAAGGGTCGCGGGGTCGATCTCGAACCCGACATTCTCCAGGGTGTTGTCCGGGAAGTTGTCACGAGCAACCGGTGCATCGTTCTGCGCCGTCACATCGATGTAGACAGTCGCCTCGGCCACGCCGCCCTCCGGCGTGTTGGCTACATAGGTGAACGACGCCTGGCCATTGAAATTCTCGTTCGGCGTGAAGGTGATGTTCCCGTCCGTGGACAGACTGACCGCCCCGTTCTGGGGATCACGCACCTGGCCAATGATCAGACGGTCGCCGTCGATATCGTTGGAGAGCAGACGCTCCACCTCGATGATCAGGGTGCCATCCTCGGCCACGGTGAAGCCGTGGTCATCCAGCGCTTCGGCCAGCGGACGGACCCGCAGATCGACCTGCGCCTCGGTGATGCCGTTGCGGCCATCCGAGATCGTGTAGGTCAGTTGTGTCGGACCGGTGAAGCCTTCATTCGCGGTAAAGACCACATCGCCAAAGGCGTTCAGTTCGGCAAACCCGTCCGCACCGCCATCGACGGCGATGATCCGCAGATCGTCGCCGTCAGGGTCGAAGTCGTTGCGCAAAAGGACATCCGCCGAGATCGTCAGCGGTTCGGTTTCGCGAACTGCGAAATACCCGTCATTCTCTGCAACCGGCGTCGTATTGTCCAGCAATTCCAGAAGCTTGGACTTGCTCCATTCGACACCATCCGTGAAGACATAGCGCTCGATACCTGCGCTGCCCTCGGCCAGCGCGCCGTGTACGGTCAGGGTCTGGTCGGGCGCTGTGGCGAAGTGGAAGACCACCGCATCGGAGCCCTTGTAGAGCTGGGTCAGCGACACCTCGGAAGAGATGAAGCTGTCGAATTCGACCGTGTCAAAGCCGGTCTCATCCACCCCTTCGATGATCGTGTCACGACCCTCGCCGCGCGAATAGAGGTAACTGTCGCTGCCGACGCCGCCGATCATGATGTCATCGCCGGCTGTGCCGTTGAAGACATCGTTGCCGTCAAAGCCCCAGACGCGATCATTGCCATCGGCTTCCGCATCGGCGAGCGCTTCGGCCCGCATCTGGTCGCGGTCCCATTCCGTGCCGTCGGCAAAGCGGATCAGGTCGACGCCGTCATCGCTATCCTTGAGCGCACCTTCCAGCGTCACCCGGTCACGACCGGTGTTGAAAGCGAGGATGAGATCAAGCCCCTCGGGCCCCGAGCGCTGCGCGTAGAGCACGTCATCAGGGTTCAGCGCCAGTTCAAGCACATCGCCGGTGTCACCGCCGGTATCGGCGATCCGATCATCCCCGTCACCCGCACCGAAGCTGTAGGTGTCATTGCCGCCGAGGCCCAGCAACAGGTCACTTCCGGCGCCACCCGAAATCGCATCCGCGGACTCGGTGCCGACAATCGTGTCGTTCTGCGGGCTTGCGGCCGAGGCCAGAATGTCCGCTCTGATCTGATCGGGCGTGAAGACGGTCCCGCTGTCTGTCAGGACAATCTGTTCGATCTGGTCCTGCCGAGATGTATAGAAGCTGTTGGTGAAGGCATTGCGCACGGTGATTTCATCACCCTGATCCACGAGCCGGATGATCAGATCAGTGCCGTCGAAGCCGCGCCGCTCGAAGATCACCTCGTCGGGCGAGTATCCCGCAATCTCGAGCCGGTCATTGCCGCCGCCCGCATCCTGAATGACATCAGCGCCATCCCCGCGGGTGTAGACATAGGTGTCGTTACCCCCCAGGCCGGACAGTGTATCGTCCCCGCCCAGGCCCTCAAGCGTGTCGGCACCGACACCGCCGGTCAGATTGTCCGCCCCGTCAGTGGCGTTGTTTTCCTCAAGCTGGGCCAGAAGCGCTGTCTCGTCCCACTCGGTTCCATCGTCAAAGCGGACGCTGTCCACACCACGCTGGCCGGAGTTGAAGGTGGAGAAGATGTCGCGCAGTGTGATGCGGCCTCCATCACCGGCACCCTCAGTGCTCTCGCCTATGATGATGATCGCGTCATCCCCATCGCGGGAACGCTTGAGCGTGACATCCGCCACTTCGATCCCGCGCAGTTCGAGAACGTCGGAGGCACCGGTCGAGATATCCCTCAGGATATCCACGCCGTCGCCGCGACTGTAGATATACGTGTCTGCACCGCCGCGACCGTCAAGCTGGTCGTAGCCGAGGCCACCTTCCATCACATCATCGAGATAGGTCGCCGTAACGATGTCGTCGCCATCGGTGAAGACCGGCGCGTAGACGATTTCGCTGATCTGCTGCGGCGTCAGGATCTCGCCACCCTCAAATCGGATTTCGGTCAGGAAGTAGTCTTCCAACAGGTTAGAGACGAAGATCGAGCCACCATCGCTTGCGCCAGGCGCGCTCTCGGCGATCCTCAGGACCACATCATCGCCCATGGCCGTAACGGTCACGTCCGAGCGGTTCACACCGTTGAGGATCAGAACATCATTGTTCGCGCCAGAGCGGGAGTAGTAGCTGTAGATCGCATCATTGCCATCGCCACGGTTGTAGACATATGTGTCGTCGCCCGCGCCGCCGAGCAACGTGTCATCACCCAGACCGCCGGTGATCACGTCGTCCTGCGTACTACCATAGATCAGATCGTCGCCATCGGTCCCGTCAGCTGCCACGATGGCCTGAGCGATCGCCTCCATATCGACCATGGAGCCGTCGGAGAACACAATCTCTTCAATGACATAGTCGTTGAACGTGCCCTCGCCGATAAAGACATTGCGCACACGGATCGAGCCTTCCTCGATACCATTGGCGGCATTCGCATCAATGCGGATCATCAGATCGACACCGGAACGCTCGAACCTTACATCGGTCTGCAACAGATCAGGGAATTCCAGCCGGTCACCCGAAGGTGCCGTTGGCTCGGGCAGCGGATCGCGCGGATCGCCGCCCCCGCCGGAAGACCCGTTGCCGCTGTCCTCATAGATGTCATGGCCGTGACCATTGCGATAGATATAGATGTCGTTGCCATCGTTGCTGCGGACATAGTCATTGCCGCCCAGCATCTCGAACGTACTGTCCGCATTCTCGACCGAAACGAAATCATCGCCCTCGGTTGCCGCGGCAGCCTCGCCCAGAAGCAGCGTTGTGATGGCAGATGCATTCCAGACGACCGGCTCCTGCCCGTCATTGAGGAAAGTAATCTCGGTCAGGCTCAGGTTATCTGTCGCAAAATAGCCATCGAAGTTCTCATAGATGACATGGCCTTCAACCACATGGATACGCCCGGCATCGCCTGCCCCGGGCGCACTTTCCGCGATGTTCACGATGACATCCGGGCCACTGCGCAGCAGCGTTACCTGTTCAGGGGCAATGTCAGTCAGTTCCAGTCGCGTCATCTGCGGCGTTGGACCAAACTCCTCACCCACGGCGCTCGACTTGACGATGTCGAAACCGTCACCAAGCGTATAGGCAAAGGTCGTCCCGACTGTGCCGATCTCGATCACATCATCGCCCAGACCACCGGACACCGTTATGTCGGCCCGGCTTTCGGGGCTTTCTGTCGAGAAGCCTTTGATGATGTCATCACCGTCGGTCTGCTGAGCAGCCATAAGGATCGACGCGATCTCATCCATGTCGATGATCGTGGTGTCGTCGAATGCAACCTCAAGGCGGTCCAGTCTGCTGAAATCACCAATCCAGATCGACCCGGCCTCAAGTCCCAGATCAGGGCGCGCAGCAATCTCGATGACCACATCATCGTCACGCCTGACAAAGGTCACCTCGTTACGAGTGACGTCCACCAGCGTAATGAGACCGTTGTCCTGGCTGGAGCCGTCGAAATTTCTCCCGATGTAGTACTCGCCGCTTTCACTCGCACGGTCATAGGTGAAGTTGCCCTTCACGCTTCGGCCATCATTCGTCAGCCCCGCAAGAGCCTCCATCTGCGCGCCCGTATAGGTCACGCCATCAGAGAATGTGAAGCGGTCGATCCCGTACTGAGAACCACTGCCTTCCATAAATTCCTTAAGGCGCAGGCTGCTGCCGTCCTCACCCCAGGTGATCAGGATGTCCTCATCCGAATTGAAGCTGTAAGTGCCGAAGGGCAGGACGCGAACTTCGATCTCGGTGCTGGCGACGTCGGTGAAATTCACCACGTCATTGGTGCCGTAGAAACTCCGGTCGCCCTCAAAGATCACATCATGTCCGGTGGTGCGACCAAAGGTGTAGGTGTCGTTCCCGTCCCGATACTGCTGATTGAAGAACTCATCCGCTTCGGTCGAAACATAGCTGTCGTCGGCATCTGTCCCGTTGATCGGAAGGGCCATACCGGGTGCGGAGCCACTGGAGACAATCGCCGCCGAGATCGCGGCAGCATCCCATACAGTGTTGTCGGCAAAGGAGATTTCGGTCAGATAGAGTGAGCGTTCGAACCAGAGGCCATCCTGCGTGCCCAGAACCTTGATCTCGTAGCGCGGGCTGGGGTCTCCGTAAACACCTTCAAACTCGTGACGGACAATCTCGATATCCGCCGGGTTGAGGTCGGTCAGTTCGATGCGGAATTCACCTTGGAAACTGAAGGACTTGCCCTCGATCGTATCGCGACCGTCGCCGCGCGAATAGACGATGGTGTCAACGCCTCTGCCCGGTTCGATATGGTCATCCCCGCCAAGACCCTCAAGCGTGTCATCGCCATCTGTGCCTGACAGTTGGTCGTTCCCATCCGTGGCACCGGCGCTGCTTCCAGCACCGGCGGCTGCAATGGCCGCCCGATCCCAGACCGTGCCTGCCGCGTCATCAAAGCGGATCTCGGACACGTCGCTGAACGTATCCTGATCCGTGCGCGTCGGCATGAGGATCCGGTCCTCGGTCCCAGTGAAAGTCAGCATGTAGCCGGTTTGCTGAGCCACAAGTTTGGTGACGATGACCTCGCTGGGATCATATCCACGCAGATCAAGTGCATATTCACCATCAGTGAAGATCGTGTCCGACCCGTCGCCGCGATTGAAGACGACTGTGTCCACGCCGCCCTCAAGATTGAGGAAATCGTCGCCTGTTCCAGCCTCGATCACATCCCTGCCGGGCGTTCCGGTGACATAGTCATCGCCGGCGCTGACCTGCTCCGCGATGATCATCGCGCGCACCTGCGCACCGGTTATCACGCCATCGTCGAACCGATACTCGGTGAAGAGCTCTGCCGGACGGTTCATCAGCGCATTTGTCAGGTAAAGCCGATCATCGCTGTCCACGAACCGCAACATCACGTCCGGCCGGTCGGCATTGTAGGACTGGACGGGTTTCTGAGACCACTCGAAGATCGCATCGGCCATGTTGTAGCCGCGCAGCTCGACATAGTTGTCCTGCGACGACGAGGTCGAAGTGCTGTCCCGGATCACATCCTGACCGTCACCACGGTTGAAGATGTAGGTATCAACGCCCGAGCTGCCGGAGATGATGTCGTTACCAAGACCGCCCTCGAAGGTCTCATCGGCGCTTGTGCCATTGATAACTTCGGCGAGATCGGAATTGCGCGCCACTTCCGACAGCGTCGCGTAATCCGGCAATGTCCAGGCGACGCCATTCTCAAAGAGGATCGTCCGGACGGTGTTCGGGCTCGAACTCGTGGACAGGGCATCCGCAATGGTGATCTGATCTGTCGGGCTGAACCGGATGACCAGATCGAACCGCTGATCGGCGATCCGAAGCACCTCGGCCTGATCGGGGGTGTAGCCGTTGATCTGCAGCACGTTGCCCTGATTTGGGGCCGGGTTCTGCGAGCCAAAGTTCCGCCAGCCCGTGTCCTCGATATAGTCCGCACCATCGCCACGATTGTAGATGTAAAGATCGTTGTCGATGCCGCCTTCTATATAGTCGTCACCCTTGCCGCCCTCGAATACGGTGGGCTCGTCCGGTCCGATGATCTCGTCGTCAAAGGGTGTTCCCTGCGAGGACAGCTGCTCGAACAGCTCATCGCGGGTGATCTCAGTCCCGTCACTGAAGGCAATGATCTCGATGCCGTGGATCAGCCTGTTGCTGTTTACGGTGACATCGGTCTCGCGATACCGCAGAACAATCTGGTCGTCCGTTCCGACAAAACTGAGCACGACGTCCTGACTGTTGACCGCACGGCTGATCTGCATTTCGGCAGGCGTGTAGCCGCGGATTTCAACGCGATCGACATAGTTGATATCCTCCGATGCGTCGGCAAAGTCCTGACCCGAGCTTTCCTCCACGATAACATCGCGTCCATCGCCGCGGGTGAACACATAGGTGTCGTTGCCGCCCGCGCCGCGGATGTCATCACCACCGCGACCGCCTTCGATGACATCGTCACCCTTGGAGTCGAAGATCAGATCGTCGCCGGAGGTTTGCTGATCGGCAAGCTCCTGCGCGCGCAGCTCGGCCGCATCCCATGTGATACTGTCGGCAAATTCGATCAGCGGCAGCGTGTTGCGCGCCAGCGCGCCTACGATGCGCACCTGATCCCCACTGGCCGGGAAGACGATCAGCAGATCGTCGCTCTCCAGTCCGGCACGGCGGACCTGCGCATCACTCGAAGTCAGATCCGTGAAGCGGATCACCGCATCGCGCATGGCGACATCGTCCAGTTCGATCCGGTCAATCCCGTCGCCTTCGGCAAACAGAACCCGGCTGTCGCGACCCATCAGGATGGTGTCAAATCCGGTGCCGCCTGCGACCTCATAATCGGGATCAATATTGGTCGCATCAATCAGATCGGTGCTGTTGTTGGATGCCTCATCCAGCAAAATGCCCCGCACATCCGCCAGGCTAAGCGTGATGCCGTCTGAAAAGACGAAATTCTCGACATGGGTCGCGGTCGTTGCGTCCGACAGACCACCCAGAACAGCCAGCGTCTCACCCGTCACATCGAGCGTGATCACCAGCGTGTCACCCACCTGCGAGAATGTCACTCCATCAGATGCAACCCGGTCACCAAAGACGATGCGGTCCACACCGCTCGATTCCTCGACGGAATCCCGCCCGTCGCCCAGACCGAAGCGATAGGTGTCATTGCCGCTGCGTCCGACGAGCGCATCCGACCCTTCACCGCCTGCAAGGTCGTCATCGCGACCGTTGAAACCGATAATCTGATCATTGCCATCGGTGCCTTGAGTCAGGGCATCACGGACATCTTCAATCGTCCAGACCGTGTTGTCGGCGAAACGGAATTCCTCGACCTTGTTGTTGCTCAGACCGTTGACGATCCGCAGCACATCCTCACCATTGCCCATGTCGATCAAAAGGTCATTCTCATCGCGACGCAGGATCACGCTTTCGACCGTCACGGACGCGCCGAACACCACCTGATCAATCACGCCTGCGCGGTCGGTGACCTCGTTGATCGTGTCAAAGTCATAGCCAATACCGAACGCATAGGTGTCGCCCGCATTGCCGCCATTGAGGATGTCATCGCCCTGCCGCCCATCAAGGGTCGAGGGCTGATCGGGCGTCGCATCAATGATGTTGTCGCCCCGGTTGCCGCCCACGATATCGAGCTGTGCCTCGACATCGGCAATCGTCATGATGGTGCCGTCATAGAATTCGAACAGCTCAATGCCGTCGGTCACATTGCGGAACTGATTGCGGATGGTCAGAACGTCCGAGCGATCCTGAATGGTGATCACCAGATCATCGCCACCCTTGGCAAAACGCACATTTTCCACAGTGATATCAGCACCGAAGCGGACGCGGTCATCGACCTCGACCTCGCGGCCACGCCGACCCGCCCAGGCGGCTGCCACCTGCACATCAATGATCGTGTCCGAGCCGTAGCCCGCATCGAAGACATAAGTGTCTCCGTCGCTGCCCCCGATCAGCGTGTCGTCACCGGCTCGCCCGTCGAGCACTTCACGGAAATTGGAGCCTGTCAGCGTATCCGCCCCGGCGGTTCCGACCAGATCAATATCTTCCGGGTTCAGGTCGGTCCATTCGACGGTGCGATCAGCAAACTCAAGCAACTCCACCGCAAAGGCCTGCTTGTCTGCACGCACATACTGGTTTTCCAGTATGACCCGGTCACCGGTGTCATTGACCGTGATGATAAGATCCAGATCGGTCCGGGTGAAGGTCACCGCTTCCGAACTGATACCATCAAGCACAAGGCGCTCATACCCGCCCGCATCAAAGATCGTGTCCTCGCCATAGCCGCGCGCAAAGAGATAGGTGTCCGAGCCGCCCTGGCCCTCAAGCCGGTCATTGCCCGCACCACCATCAATGACATCTGAAAGGTTGAAGCCGTAGATCAGATCATCGCCATCGGTCTTGGCGATATTGATGTAGTGCTGGAACAGCTTGTCATAGCTCCAGACGGTGCCATCGTCGAAAATGACGTTCTCGACCAGGTTAATATAACCAACGAGAAACCCCTCTCGCAGCATGTCCTTGAGGATCACACTGTCAGTGGTGCCGCTCACCTGAAGGGTCAGCGTGTCGGACGGACCTTCGCGCAGGAAGTCGAAATCTGTCCAGCGCAGACCATCCGTGAACCGCAGGGTATCCGGGTCGGACCCCAGGATTTTGAGGCTGAAATCGCCATCCTCGATCTGATCGAGCCCGTATTCGCGCCCGTACACATAGGTGTCGCCGCCTTCGCGACCGACAAGGAAATCATCGCCCGCCCCGCCATCCAGACGCTCGCCCAGAAGGGTGCCATAGATCGCGTCGTCACCATCGGTCTTGGCTGTTTCGAGATACATCTCGACCACATCGTCGAACATCAGCACTTCGCCGGTGTCGAACAGGAACCGCTCGATCAGCGAGGGCGCGCTGTATTCGATCTCAAGGCTGGGGTCGATCCGGCCGAAGGCTTCGAGGTTCAGACGAACACCGCCGAACTGCCCCTCGATGGTGACCTTGTCACCGGTCTCGTTGCCCTGCTTATCAAGGATATAGATCTCCAGATCGTCGCTCTCGCCATCACGCTCAAGCCGCAGATCGTTCTTGGAGATATCGCCCGTGAATTTCACAAAGTCAGGTGAGCCGGGCTGTTTGTCGAAGGCGCCCGGATTGTAGTCAAAGACCGTGTCCTGACCGTCGCCGCGCTGGAACACATAGATGTCGCCGCCGGCATTGCCCTGCAGAACGTCATTGCCCTCGCCACCAAAGAGGACATCCATGCTGCCTGACCCGGTGATCACCTGATCGGTCGGCAGCGGGTTGATCACCTCGAACGGAATCCGGTTGCGATCCCACATCACACCATCGGCGAAAACGATGGCCGCAACACCGGTGTCCTGGGTTCGGTTACCGATCTTGGGGTTCAACTCGCCCAGGAAATGATTGCGCACGACCAGGGTACCGGACCCGTCAATGGCCGTTAGGATCAGATCCTCGCCATCCCGCGACGCATCGACATCGGACGACCGCAGATGTGCGAAGCGGATCTCGTCGCCCTTGCCGAAATCGACATCGTCGATGACATCGTTCCCGAAATCCTTGCCGATGAAGTAGAAATCACTGCCGCGACCGCCGGAATAGGTCTGATCGCCACCACTGACATAGAAGTAGTCGATACCGCTGGTGCCATCGACGCGATCAGCATCGGCTGCATGGCTGATGAGCCTTGTTTCATTGACCTTGAGCGCGTTCAGAACGGCTGGCAGATCGGCGTCGATACCCACATCCTCAAAGGCGGGAAGCAGCATCTGGAAGATGAATTTCTGATCGACACCCACGGTCGCGTCAAAATAGTTGCCCTCACCGCTCGGGCGATAGTCATTGTAGAATTCCTGAAGGATCAGGCTCCATTCCTGAAGGTAGTCATAGGCCTCATCCGCGCCCGCAGGTGCGGCCTCGAAGATCGCCTTGAACATCGGCGCCATTTCACGGTCCGAAGTCGGCCCGAAGCTGTCGCTTTCGATATTGTATGCAATGTCGCGGAAGAAGTCGCTCAGACCTCCCTGGGCCGCTATCTTCACCGCAAAGGCACGGCTGGTGATGATATACTGCTCCATCGCTGCACCGGTGAACTCGATCATCGCGTCGATGGCGCTGACGAATTCCGTGTCCGACAGGCTGTAGCCCGGCAGAGTGTTGGTCGAATAGTCGATCACACCGCCTGCGTCGATTTCGGCACTCAGCATGTTGGGAACAAAGTCGATCCCGAAGAGCGACACCGCATAGTGGAACTGCCCCGGTGTCAGCATCTCCACCCGGAAGGTGCTGTCGTCGGTGGAGTTCACCTCGTCAAGCGTGTCGAAGTCGATGGCATAGCTGCGCAGGTTGAAGTCTCGCGCATCGCCGCCGTAATACTGAAGCTCCATCGCCCGGTCGAGATTGCGCGCCCAGACAAAGAACGAGCCTTCGCTGTCGGTCACCTCGACGGTGTAATCCACGGCAATACCGTCGATGAAATTGACGCCGATCCGCTCAACCGAGATGTCGCCATAAGGGTTGAAGCCAATCTCCTCGACTCGCCACTCATACTCCTCACCCACGGCCTGCGCCATGATGTCATCACGTGTCGGCTGGGCGATGACCGCGCCCTGCGCGTCCAGCACATCCGCACCGCTGGCAAGCTGCCAGCTGCCGTCGGCCTGCTCGATGCCATAGTCATGCACCACGACCCGGCCATCGATGATGCTCGCCAGATAGGGAGCTTCCTCCCGGTGTGTCAGCGCCTCCGATCTGCTGGCTGGCGACCAGACCTGCTCCATCTGCCACATCTGATCGGCACCAGGCGTCTGCGCCATGATATCCTGCAAGGTGGGCCGGTCGATGACCGCGCCCTGCGCGTCCAGCACATCCGCACCGCTCGCCAGCGTCCAGTAGCCGCCGGTGGCATCCTCGGCATAGACCGCCCGGTCCGCCAGGGTCGTCCCGCCACCCGAGATATCAAGCAGCACAGCCGTCAATTCGCGTGTGGTATCCAGCGAATAGGCCCACTGACCCAGCGTGTCGCCTGCCTGCGCCACAAGCGCGCGCAGATCGGGCACCGTCATGCTGTCGGCAGCGGTCCGTGCCGTTTCGGCAAGGTCAAAGTCATTCGACATGGCAACTGACAGATCGGCCATATTGCCGAACGCCTTGGCATCCAGCGGATCGTCCAGCAGCCAGGCGGCTGTGCCCTTCTCGCCCACATATTCGGTGATCAGATCACTTGCGCTGAAAATCGCCTCAAAGCTGTTGCGCATCTCGCCATTGGCCAGCAGGAACTCACCCGAGCCGATCAGGCGGTTGCCCTGAGGCGTGGTGATATCCATATCGACGCCATTGAGCGCAAGACTGATGATCCCAAGCTCTTCCAGCGTGGAAAGCTCGCCCGCATCCGTCACACCATCCTGATCGTAGTCCTGCCAGACCTGCAATTCGGCATAGATCGCGTCGGTTGCATCAATCAGCCCGTCATTGTTTAGATCAAAAGTCGCCAGATCCTCCAAACCACGTCCGGTCCGCCCGCCGAACATCTCGGTGACGTCATCAATCAGGCCGTTTTCGTTGATGTCGCGCACAAGGAACCCGTCATCGCCATCAAGCCAGCCGGTCTGCTCGCGGAAGAAATCACCGTCGAGGTCGAAGAATACACCTGCATCGGCCTGAGAACTCGTCTCGATACCGTCGCCATCCAGATCAAGGACCAGCGGGTCCTGCTCCAGGAACCATTTTTGAACCTTGGACAGTTTACCGGCAAAATCCGACAGGGTGATGAGGTTCTGGATGAGGGGGCCAACCCGGTTCAGACCTCCCGGGAAACCAGGGATCATCGCAACAAGCGCAGTCGCCGGGTTCTCGATTTCAAGACTGATCCCGAGATCATTCTGCGATTCAATGAAGTCCTGTAGAGTGTCGTCTATCGGCAGTCCGAAAGGCGACGTCAGGCTGATACTCTTGTATCCGGTGAAGTTGGTAAATGCCATGATCCCAGTGACACCATCAACTGCATTGGCCGCACCGAGGAAACGACCGAACAGCTCTTCGAAGATGTTCGTCACAAAGAGCGTTTTGCTATCCCGATCCAACCAGTAAGTGATAAATGGCAGGAACGGGTCCCAGTGGATCGGGCTGAAGGTTTCAACCAGGGCAACGCCAAAACCGCTGACGCTTCTCAGTGTGTCTGCGCCAAAGGTAGATGGAAGGGAGTTTGAACCGCCACCCAGCCGGTAGCCAAAGAAGGACAGAATGTCGTCCTTGTTGGGGTCCACCATCACGGTGCCCCCCCAGAACCAGATCAGGTCAGAGTGGTCATAGCTGCCGTTTCCGTCCGCATCGACCTTATCGAACGGATTTGGGTTGCCCGGATCATCGGGATCAACACCGTCCACGGTGTCACCAAAGATGATACCGCCCCGCGAGGCGTTGAAAATCCAGTCACGACCCTTGCCGCCGATGACAACCGCACCCTCACCACCAACAGCAAAGAGGTAGTCATTGTCTGCCCCACCATCAATTCTCATGCGCAGATCGGCATCTGCTATCGTGGGCGCGTTCGGGTCGGATGAGCCGCCCAGCTCTTCAGGGATAACTTCGCCTTCTTCGATCAGTTTGGGCTGGAAGACGATGACAAGGTCTTCGCCGTCGCCTGCCTTGATCTCACCAAACTGAATCGGGCTGTCATCATCGGGCAGGCCGGCGAGACCTGTCAGAACTTCCACGACCGCCGGCACATCGCCCGTGATGATCACATCGGCATGCTTGGTTCCGATGATGTTCTCGGCTCCGGTTACACGTGCGACCGATTCCGATCTGGTCGGTTCAAGATATCCGATGACATCCGCAAAGACCGTCCCGTCGAGCATATCGCCCAGACCCTCGATCTCAAGAGTGCTGGCACGGTCCGCAACCGCATCGCGCTTTCCGATCGCCCCATTGATATAGCTAAGACCGTGCGCCTCGTCGTCATTCGCCTCACCGAGGGCCGTGAAATCGACCGTGTCATAATCGCGCCGCGTGATGCGACCATCCTTAAACCCACCCAGATTGAATTCCAGCGGAAGGCTCAGCAGGACCTCGTCGGCTACAAGAGAATCGGACGCATCCGTCAGTTCAAGACGATCAATGCCGACAACGATGTCATTGCTGATAATGCCAAGTTCACTGTCCTGAATTGTCAGCTCGATCAGACCCAGCCCGCGCAGCGCCGGGTCAAGATTAATGTCTTCGTTGTTGTCAACCAGCGTCGCAGACAGGATTGTCAGCGGACGTTCTTCGCTATCATCGTCAGGATTGTCGAGGGTGGTGTACCGCAGGACCGACTTGGGGATGTTGGAATCCACAATTTTGGACCACCACTGACTGATCCGCTCCGGGAAGAGAACCCGGTCAATGTTGCCGATGTAGAGATCGTCGTCACCACCGACAATCCGTTCGGCATCGACAGGTGTGCGGGAAATCGCATCGACAAACTCAAATCCCCGGCCTGTGCCGATCAGGGTGTCGCGACCATAATTGCCCCAGACCTCCTGCTCATCCTCAACCATGACAATGTCATTGCCGTCGCTGCCGATGATCTTCTGCTCCGTGCCAGACGCAAAGTAGAGCAGCCCCTGCGCTTCGGTGGCATCTGGGCCAGCGCCGAGGTGAACGGCTTCGCCGAGATCGGTATTGAGTGCCACAAACAGCCCCTCAATATAGTCCCGCGAAACCTTTTCCGCCAACTCTTCAGGCGTCGGGTTACCGGCCAATTCACCCAGCTGGTCATAGCGCAGCTTCATCGCCGCAAGGGTTGGAACGAACTCCCGTTCGGTCCCGAGAATGCCCTTTGCATCTATCAGCTTCTGCTTGAAGAAACCGTTGGACTCGTAGCTTACCTGGTCGATCAGTCGGCTGAGACCGACGATATCAATCCGCTCGCCCTTCTCATCTTCTTCCAGACCAAGTTCCCAAAGGTCCTTGTCCAAATTTACTTTGACGAACTTCGCTTGGGTTTCTTCTTCCGTCTCTTCACCCTGGCCGTCGTAAAGCGACAGAACGCCTTCCTCAGGCGTGAAATCCTCGTCATTTTCGTAGGCGGCAAAGTCAACTTTGTGACGCGCCATATGCGCTGCGAACTGCACCAGAATTTCCGAAATCGGAACGTTGAGGTCTTCCGACGTCAGTCCGTTTTCAAACAGACTGCCAAGCTGGTTTGCGTCATCCAAAAGGGCGCGCGCACCGGTATTGCCAAAGATCAGCCCTTCCGGAGCTCCGTCTAGCACGGAGTACGCGATACCCTTTCCCATCTGTGCCGTCGCATCTGCGCGGAAAGGTGATTGCGGATCAGAGGACGGGGCATCCTCATATCCGGCGGCCAATGCGACTTCGCGAGAGAAGTACGCATCATAAACAGGACGCAAAACTTCGCGCCAGGCTTCTTCCTCACCAGTGGATGCAGACATCTCCTGTGAAAATTTCAGCAGGATCAGGAACTGCTGCATGTGCAATTTCAAAGCCCGGTCGGGGATATCGAAATAGAACTGATCAACAATCGGATCGAGTTCCTCCTGATTGCCCCTTTGAGCCTCCACCGCCGCCGAGATGGTCGACTGCTGGACACCGAACCTTGAAAGCATGGCCAGAAATGGCGCGACAATCGCACCTGCAAGCGGCGCAGCAGCGATCGTTCCCAGACCGAGCACCGCTGCAATCTGACCACCCAAGAGCTGGAAGGATCCATCTCTCAGGGATTCCAGAATCTCGTTCTTGATCGAAATTCCACGGAAATTGGTTGTATTAATCAGTGGGTCCTCACCACTGATCGGCAAAGTGGATGCAAGTTCTGTGATGGCCGCCTGATACTCCTCCAGCGTCAGGGACCGGTCTGGATCATTCTCATCCATCCAGGCCTGGACCAAAGCTGGCGCACCGAACGCCATGTGATCGAATCCGAGACCCTCGGTCCCGGTCAAAGCCGAGACGAAGCCAGCCAGACCACCGCCCAGCGAGTGCCCCGTCAGGATCGTGCCCGCAGCCGGACCATCACGATAGCTCTGTTCGGTTACAAACTCATAATATGACAGGGCATATGGCGCCTGGGTCCAGTCCCCGTTGGCGCCTGCGCCGACCGTCCATCCGTTAACAACATCGTTGCTGGGATTGTTGAAATCTGTATCGTTGGTTCCCCGGTAGGAAATGACGACCGTCCCCTCGGGGATACCGTCGACATTGGCTCCGACACGATAGGCCGTCGCATGAAACCCGGTTTTCTGGGCTTCTTCCCATTGACGAATGTCCAGACCCAGTTCCGGATCCATATCGGGCAGCGGTTGCATGTCCTCGGCGGTGCTGATGATCGTCGCGCCCATGATGTTCTCGGGCAAATCGGTAAGGGCCGACTCGACATTCCCCCGGTGGTAGGAGTCCATCGCCAGAACCGCCAAAAAGAGGTCCTTGGAAATTTTTGGTGTAACTGCAGAAACGGGCATGGGGACTACTCACCTAGCGGGGATCAAGGAGGAATGCGCGACACCGAAGGGTGCCGCGAAATCTGTGAAGCTCAGCTTGTTGGGGCGGCGCCCATCTTCTCCAGCGTCTCTTTATCAACGAGGCGCGTGATGAGGGGATGCAGGCGCAGATCGCCTTTTTCGACCACCTGCTTGAAGTTGCTCAGAACCGAGACGGTCGTCTTCTGGTCCGGGGCAATCACATCAAGCAGCCAGTTGATCTCGCCGCTGGCCCAGTCATCGGGCTTCAGGCGGACCGGGAAGACACCGGCCTTGATCTGCTCGCGGATCTTGGCGTCGACCTCGTCAGACACGCTCGCCCAGATCGCCAGACCCGAGATATCGGTCAGCGGGCTGCGCTCTTCCTTGGCCGGATAGGCAATGGCGACACGGTCTCGGATCAGCGGCTCAAGCACCAGGTGCTGAAGATCGCCGATCGACTGGTGGCGATAGCGCGGCAGCGCCATCATCGCCATGGCAACCTTGCCGAAGCTTTCGCGCACCTGCGCACGGACAGTCGCTACTTTGTTAAGGATCTCGGGATCGAGTTCCGGCTTTTCAGCAGATTTGCCATTTTCCTTGGCTGCGCTGCTTTTCTTGCCTGACATAAAAACCTCTTAAAATGATCGTGAAATTGCACACAGAACGAATATCCAGTGCACCTTGGGATGCAACCGGAGATGTAGGTCTTATCAAGGTTACTTTAAGGCAGGTTGCAGTAACGCTCATGAAGACTGATGGCCAAAAATCCGCTCTAACGCCTCATCCACTAAAAATTGCGCCCCCGCGCGGACCATGTGAGACCCCGGGAAATAGTTAAAGAAAAATGAACGCGACCTGCCCTTTGGATATATCCGAAAGGACACTCAGGCGGTCAGATAGTTCCGGATCACCGCAATCGCGACGGCATGGGTGCGATTCTTTGCCTTCAGCTTGCTGCATGCCTTGATGGCCCGTTGTTTCACGGTCGATTCGGCGATTCCCAATTTGTCCGCAATCTCGCGCTGACCAAGCCCGTCTCTCAACTCACGCAGAACATCCAGCTCACCCGAGGTCAACTTGGGCTTGTCCATGACCAGCTCCACCCAGGTTGTGAACTTGGAGTTGACCAGCTCGACCTCGGCATCGGTGAGTTCGCGGTCGGGCCGCGATACGGACAGGAAGGATTTGTTGACCCCGACCGTGTGCGAAAAGATCGCCCCGTGGCAGATGCCGAACCGCCGTGCCTCGCGCATGACACCGCGCACATCGGGAAGCTGTATCTCCGACCAGCGCTTGCAACCGGTCTGGGACAGGGCCCAGGCAAAGACCGGGTCCGCGGCATAGTAGTTGCGGGCCTGATAGACCTGACGCCATTCCGCAGGATAGGTGTAGTGAATGAACTCCGTGCCCATCAGGGAAAATCCGAATGTCAGGATGAAACCGGACGGAGCAAGCTCGTTGAGCTTTTTCATCTCCTCGTCGAAATTCGGGATCAGACTTTGCAACATT
This sequence comes from uncultured Paracoccaceae bacterium, assembly GCA_947493745.1. Lineage (GTDB taxonomy): Bacteria > Pseudomonadota > Alphaproteobacteria > Rhodobacterales > Rhodobacteraceae > CANLSM01. The sequence continues at coordinate 51,102 of CANLSM010000005.1, forward strand.
GGTTCAACTCGTGGGACACAACGGTATTGCGCGCCTTCTCCCGGCAATTTGCGGCGGTTTTAAGGTTAACAAACGGCTAGCACGGTTGGGGCAATTCACACAACGCCCCTGTCGGGGCTTCCAGGGGAACCAGCAGGTCACCGACGCAGACGGGCGTGGTCGCGTCCGGTCATTCAAGGGGCAGTTGCACCACTCCTAACCGGTGGCGCCGCGATTGTGGGTCCTCTGGTAGAGCCGCGCGATGATCCGGCTGGCTGTGGTCTCGAACAGGAACGGGAAAATCGCGTGAATGAGCGCTGCCATGGCCGCTGCCATCAACAGGGCAAAGAACCGGAGCGCAAACCACATATGGCCGAAATAGGTCTCATCAACGGATTGCGGATGCTCGGTAAAAAGACGGGCAATGGTGTTCATCGGTCGGGCCTCGTGTGGTCTGTAACAGCAGACTGTCACAGATCCGCTGGGATTTGCGCCCATTATCATTGTTGAAATCACCTGGATATGAGATATTATCCCTCAATGAGATCATCAAAGGTGACATTCGACCATCTTGACCGCCGCATCCTGACGGAAATGCAACGTGATGCGGCGCAGTCCCTCGATACGCTGAGCGAAACCATCGGCCTGTCGCGCAACGCCACATGGCGCCGGATCAGACGGCTGGAGGAGGATGGCGTGCTCCGCGCGCGCGTGGCGCTGGTGGACCCGGCAGCCGTGGGGCTGGGCCTCAATGTCTTTGTGTCCATCAAGACAGATCGCCACGACGCAAAATGGGCGGCCGAGTTCTCGAAGGTCGTGCGTGGTTTCCCCGAAATTCTCGGCGCCTATCGCACTTCCGGAGCGCAGGACTATCTGCTGCACGCGCGGGTTGCGGACGTGCAGGCCTATGACAGGCTCTATCAGCGGCTGATTGCCAGGATTGAACTGAAAGACGTCTCGGCCAGCTTCTCCATGGAGGAGATCAAGGAGACGACCGAACTGCCAGTTCCGGGGTGAGGCCGCCGCCGGACATCGACGCGGTGTTCAGGACTGCGCGTAGTCGAATTCGACTTTGGCGGATCCGGCCCTGTCGAGATCAATCGTGAGGGCTCTCCAGTCGCCACCGGTCTGCCCCATCATCAGACTATGGAGCTTGGGGATTACCGTCACCAGAATACCGCGATCAGGAAACAGGAGCTGGGCCGGAACCCATGCGCCGTCCCTTTGATAGGAGAACCTTGCACCTGTGGAAATACTCCCATCCTCTGGTTGGAAATCGTACCGGAAGACACACCGGCAGGCCTCGTGCCCATCCGGTGCGCTCTTTCGCATCAGATCGCAGAGTTGGTCGAGCAAAGCCTGTTGTCCAGTAAATCCGTCCATCTGATCCCTTCATGGAATGATACTTGTCTGAGGTCTTTTCTACGAACCAAGCCATGGTCCGGCAAGCGTGGTCCGAGCCAGAAGTTCCGTGGTGGATCAGATCGCGGCATGATCGCCTGACCATGCCGCGGGCAGAGGTCTGGCCGTCAGAGCTTGTCGGTCACTTTCGAGAACCTTGAGCGCGCACTGTCAGCAGTAAAACCGCCAACCTCGCTGCCAAAGAACCCTGCAGTGATCTGGAAAACGACATGCAGAACCAAGGCGAAGGCGGTCGGCTGGCGCGGCAGAGCGATGCGTGTAGCGCCCCATATCGCGGGCACACCTTTCCAGACCGCAAGGGTTCCGCCCGCCACTTCTGACCCCATACGAAAGCACTCATAGACTTTGTCCTCGTCGCGCGCCTGATAAAGACGGAATGCGGTTGCAAAGGGAAACAGCGCGACCGCGGAAATCCCAAAGAAACGTGCCTTGAATATCTGAGCGTTGACCATTGGATTGGGACTGAAAGACGCCCGCATGATCCTCTCGTTCACGACCTTAGATGTGGGTGGCGCATTGAGCCTGTCCGCATACTTCTGCTGGAGTTTGCCGAGTGGTGGTGTCGTCTCCTTGACATACTCCGAGAAGGCCAGCGCACCGGCAGACATCGAATTGCGTGTCATCAGCATGTAGAAATCGCGCAGCTTGTGAAATTCATGAACAGCAACATTGTGTGGCCCGAGCTTGCCATTCTTGTATTGGAGCAGCAGTTTTTCCCCCATTTGCTGCAACGGATTGATGTAGAGATTCAGGCGTTTTGTGGCGTCAAACCCCATGAAGCTACCTGAGATTGCGAGACTGCCCGGTATAGGTTTGGCGAAGGGTGCGAAATATTGGTCAAAAAAACTCTGGTTACCTTTGTCAGACATTTAAAACTCCCCTGGAAAGGATGTCCGGTTGCACGCTCTGTGGAACGCGATACGACACGCGTCTCGCGGCTCAGGAAATGAACTGAGATACAAAAATGCGTTGAGCCGAACGCGTGCCGGAAGCCTAGAGCCGCACACGCCTCAGGGATGTGCTTTTAGCCACGCTGCATGTTGTTTGGGTTGTGTGACGCTCAGATCAGCAGACCGACCAGAAGATAGCCGGACATGCCGCAAAGCGAGAGCAGGCTGAGGCTCATGAACACACCCCGCAGGTCATCCTTGCCCCGCAGATAGCTGAACGTATAGCCGAGCCGGGCCAGGCCGAAACCGATGATCCAGACCTGCGCGGCCAGAGGCGACGGGGATGCAAGGCTGAAGACCATCGCCAGAAGGCCGAAAAGCACCGTGTTTTCGGTCGCATTCCGATGGGCGTTGTGGCGGCGTTCCAGTTCACGCCACGCCTCGGGCGGAATGTCGTCTCTCGATATGTCGCTGGCCTGCCACTCTTCGGGGGTCGCGTGCAGCCTGTGATCCAGCCTTGTGAGCTCGGTGCTTGTCATCAGCCAGGTGTGGTTGAGCAGCAGGAGCGCACCTGCCAGAACCAGCGCGGCAACGATGCTCTCGCCGGGCAGTGCCGCAACGGGTGGACGGATACCGAACGCCAGCAGGTTCAAAACCAGACTGATCGCAATCAGGGCGACCGGATAGGCCAGAATGATAAGGGTGAACCGCCTCTTTCGGCGTGCGTCGCTGGTCATGTCGAACCCGTTTCCTTCGCGCCTTCAGAGCATTCGGGGCAGCCCCGGTCAAGGCCTTGCTGGCGGGTCAGACGACTTGTGCGGATGGCGGCTCGGGTGTGTAGATCATCCGTTGGCCCTCAACGAACCGGTTGAGGTCGAGCGCCCACTTCGCCCGCGGCCAACGCAGTTCCATTTCGCCCTGCGCAGGTCGATAGACAGCCGTATAAAGCGTGCCGAAACCACGGTCGAAGGCCGTGGAATAGAGCGGCGGTTTCAGAAATGCACCGATGAACCTGGCTTCCGGCTCCACATGCAACGTCAGGCGCTGGAGCAGGAACCGTTCACGCTCGACCGTGGCGGTGACACGGGCATGGGCATCCCATTCCACACGGGCCTGATGATTGGTGGCGACAGCGGCATGAGTGATCTGGGCAGGCCGGTCGGGTGCCATAAGCGCCGTCAGAAACCGCCGTTTGGCGTCCACGACCGTCACATTATAGCTCATATGCGTGGGCAGACGGCCAAGCGCCCGGCCCGCCTCTTCCGCCGTCTCGCAGGTTTGCAGCACATAGCGCAGGATCAGCGGCACACCGAAGCCGTCGCCGACAACCTGCCGCCCACCGAAGGTGAGCGAGACCGCAAGCCCCGCATCGTTCATCCCGTCAACCAGCCCCCACATCCCGTCACTGGTGCCCAGAACCGTCCGCCCCTGCCAGCATGTGTGCAGGAGGATGCGGTCAAAGGCATGCGGGTCGTAATCATAGTTGCGCACCAGCACCGGCTCGGCGCCGGGCCAGATCGCCTGTGAACAACCCGAAAGATAGGGCGGCGGCTGATGAAAGCTGAGAAATCTGGCGGCGTGATCGCTGCCACCAGCCAACTCGCAAAGCTGCTCATAGAGCGGCACAAGCTCGGGCATATGGGCCTTGAGCGCCCTCAGGCCCTCCCAATAGGTCGGGCGGGCATCCTCGCCCTCGCGCAGCCACCAGCGATGATAGTCCGGCCACAGTTCGGCAAAGAGCCCGGCCCATTTCGGACCGGGTTCGTCTTCGCTGACGGCACGCCAGAGCAGCTCCATCCGGTCAGAGGATCTTGAAGGCAGGATCAGAGACCGCAGGACCAGCCTCGGCCACCGGAAGCGGCTTGGCCTCGAAGCTGTTCTTGATGCCGTGGATCCAGCGCTTGGCCCGCTCGTTGAGCTTGAAGCCCGGCGTCATCGACCGCCCACGAGTGACCAGAATGCCGAGATCAGCGCCCTCATAGCGGTAATCACCGGGCTTGAGGATGCGCAGGAAGAACGCCTCGTTCTCGCTCTCCACCGCGCGTCGGTGATAGTCGAACCGGTCAAAGACGACCCGGCCATCCTCCAGCATCCGGTAGATGCCCGTCTCGGGGGCCTGCGTAACGATATCGACATTGTCCTCGGTGTGCTTGATGACCATCTGCGACCAACTGTCGATCATCTCGTGATCCGCCCAGCGGTCGTTCAACTCCCCCACATCCAGCTTGAAGGGCTTCTTGGAGAACTCCAGCAGATGGAACAGGAACAGGGGCGCGTCCGCATGGGCGAAAGCGGCATGATTGGTCATCGAGGAGGCACCTGTGATGCGCGGGTTCAACTCCCCCAGCCAGATGTCGCCGGTCTTCTTGTCGATCAGGAAATCGAGCTCGAAATAGCCGCGATAGCCCTCCTTGCGCAGCTGCTCACCGAATTTGAAAGTCAGCTCGCGCGCCTTCTGGCGGACCTTGGGCGGGAAGGCGGTCGAGAAGATCTCGTTGCCACACCAGCCACCGCGATAGGGTGTGAGCTCCTTGAAACCCACAAGCTCGGTCATCAGCGGGCCGACGATGGTGCCTTCCTTGGTCGCGCAAGCCTCGATCGCCGATCCACGGCAGTCGATCCGCTTCATGATCTTGATCTCGCCCTCACCGATGATCTCGTGCTCATGGCGTCGGAAATCGGCCTCGGACTTGATGAAAAACGTCGTGTGGCCGCTGTCGCCGAAGGCTGATTGCAGCACCAGATCATGCCCGATTCCGGCCTTGTCACAGGTCTTTTGCAGATCCTCGTAGGATTTGACCTCGGCTAGAACATTGGGCACCGAGGGCACGCCCGCCTTGTTGCCGATCCGCACGGTCTCGATCTTGTTGTCCATGTTGGTGCGCAGCTTGGCCTTGGGAAACCAGACATCCGCGCCCAGTTCCTTGGACAGACGCTCGGTCTCCTCATCGAACATCAGGAAGACGAATTTCGGCTTGCCGCCACGGCGCTTGATCAGGTCCACGACCTCCTTGTGCTGGAGGAGATAGTTGTTGATGTCCTCGATCGACTGGAACTCCGCATGCGGCTGCTCGGAAGGGCAGAAGACGTTCGGATGCCGTCCGTCATAGCAGTCGATATAGCAGATATACTTGAAGTTCTTGGACCACTCATCCAGCCCCAGCAGATTGAAATTCGTCGCCGAGATAAAATAGATCGGATCCTCGTTTCGGTGGAAGAAGCGACGGATCTCCGAGATGTTGCGCAGGACCTTCTTTGGCATCTTTTATCTCCCTTGAGTTATTCGGCTGCTGTTGCGTGGCGGGCCTTGGTGAGGCCGTCGAGCGCCTCAGTTGTGAAGACCCTGAGGCCCAGATCGGGGCGGTATCCGTGGATTTCGTTCACATCGAGCGCGCGCATGAAGGCAAGGATCTCCTCGCTGACGACCTGTCCGGGCACGAGGATCGGGAAGCCCGGCGGATAGGGGATGATGAAGGAGGCCGAGACGACCTCCTGGCCCGCCTCCATCGCCTGCCTGATCGAGCCGTGCAGGTCGAGATAGTCGCAGTTGTTCTCGTCATAGCTGAGGAAGAACGCGGTGCGGATATCGCCCTCACCGGTCGCACCCTCGGCCTGAAACGCATCATGGAACCGGCTGAAATCGGGCAGCGGCGGCAGGTCGTGCATGAGGTTGTTGACCCGGTTCTCGAACGAGCGGCGCTCCATCTTGGAGGCATCGTCCAGAAGCTCATCAAGATCCTTTGCGATCTCGACCAGCACTTCAATCAGATAGGCCACAGACGACCGCGTCGTGCCGATATTGGTCATAAAGAGGACCGTGTTGCGCGAGGTCTTGTTGATCTGGATCCCGTATTTGTCCATCAGGATCTTGGTCTTGAACGTGTCGCCGTCCCAGCCGGTGCCACCCACGGCCAGCGTCACACGGGTTGCGTCGAGCACAAACTCGTCCTGCTCCCAACAGTCCCACATATCGGTCCAGCCCTGTTCGGGATCATAGTAGCTGGTCACGCCGCTTTCGCGGTGGCCTTCGGGGATCATGTCGCCCGCCGTCAGCACCCGGAAGTATTTCTTCAATAGCGGATGGGTCATGATGGCCCGGCGCATCGACATCGCCGCCTCGACCTGACGCTGCACGAACTCGAAACCTTCCAGTTCCACCTGCCGCCGCCCGACATCGAGCGAGGCGATGATCTGGTAGTTCGGCGAGGTCGAGGTGTGGGTCATATAGGCTTCATGGAAGCTCTGCTCGACCTCTCCCTTGAAGTCCTGATCATTGACATGGATCATCGAGCCCTGCCTCAGCGAGGTCAGCGTCTTGTGGGTCGATTGCGTCCCGTAGACCCGCACGCGGGCATTGGGCGGCGGCAGAAGGCGGGTATCGAGCAGCGTATCATCATCTGCGTCGCCGAGCGCCTTCTGCTGGGCCTCATAGGCGCTTGCATGGTCATCGGATCTCAACCGCTCGCGCAGCGTGTTGGCCGCATTCATCGCCGTGCGCTGGCGATAGGTCGGGCTGAACCGCGCGAAGGCAAACCACGCCTCGTCCCAGAGGAAGATCAGGTCCGGCTTGATGGCCAGACATTCCTCCATCACCCGCTCCACATTGTAGACGATGCCGTCAAAGGTGCAGTTGGTCAGCAGCAGCATGCGGACCTTGTCGAGCTTGCCCTCGGCCTTGAGGCGCAACAGCTGATGCTTGATCTCGCGCAAGGGCACAGCCCCGTACATCGAATATTCATTCAGCGGATAACTGTCGAGATAACAGACTTTCGCCCCCGCCAGCACCATGCCGTAATGGTGCGATTTGTGGCAGTCGCGATCCACGAGAACGATATCGCCGGGACGCACAAGCGCCTGCACCACGATCTTGTTGCAGGTCGATGTGCCGTTGGTTGCGAAGAATGTCTGTTTGGAGCCGAACGCCCGGCTCGCCAGTTCCTGCGCGTCCTTGATGGGACCGTGCGGCTCCAGAAGACTGTCGAGCCCGCCCGACGTCGCGGATGTCTCGGCGAGAAAGATGTTGGGGCCGTAGAATGCGCCCATGTCCTGGATCCAGTGGCTGCGGCTGATCGACTTGCCTCGACTGATCGGCATCGCATGAAAAACGCCGGTGGGCTGTTTTGAGTATTCTTTCAGTGCGGTGAAGAACGGCGTCTTGAAACGCGCCTGAACGCCGCGAATGATGTTCAGGTGCAACTCCATGAAGTCTTCCTGATTGTAAAAGACCCGGCGGCAGATCCCCAGATCGAGGCCCGCGATGTCCTCGGCTGAGCGGTCGGTGATCAGATAGGCGTCAAGTTCGGGCCGGACCCTTGCCACGAGACGACACAGCTCGGGGCCGTAATTCTCGGGCGCCAGAGCCTCGATCCCCTCGATCCCGCCCGCACGGTTGAGATAGCGGCTGAGGATCGGCATATCGAGCTTGGATGCCATCCGCAGACCCGGACGCACAACGATCGCCTGAATGTTGTGATTGAACAGGATGCCGATCAGCGCATCCTGAAGGCTGCGAACAACGACCGGCTCGTAGATGAACGCGTCCTCCGGCCGTCGCATGGACGTCATGTTGTTTCTCAGCCAGCGCTCTTGCTGCTCGGAGACATTGTCAACGATCATGACCTCGAAATAGGGCTTTGTGAGCGCGCGCGCCTCAGGCGAGAGCATCGCCTCATCCTCATGGTCCTCGGCATCCGCGGTGTCACGATCAAGCGGGATATGCCGCCTGCGGTAGGCCCCGGTCGTCAGTGCACGCGAGATACGCTGCACCGTGAAGGCAACATCCTCGACGCTGCCATGCTCGAACTGGCGGCGGATCTGTTCAAAGGCCTGCATTCCGGGGAAGGCCCAGTAGGCCTCGATCACCTCCAGCGATGCGAAGAGCAGCCCGATCTTCTCGCGCAGAGCCGAAGCCCGCTTGCCCTGCGGGTCCCGCGCAAGCGCATCGGTGCACTCGCGCAGGTTGCTCCAGCGATCCGATCGCAACTGGATGGCGGAATAGTAGTCGCTCATGTCCTGCATCGTATCGCTCCTCGTTCAGGAACGTATCTGCGCTACGATGCCGGTCACGCCGTCTTGCAAATACGTCTCAGTCAGCCACTCAGGGTCTTGCCCGGCAGCGGGGTCACCGCCGGGATCTCCGGTTCACTCGAAAGGGCCTCTGCCGGAACATCGAGATGCAGCCCCGACCGGTTGCCCTGTTGCGGAATTTCAAGCGGGCCCAGCGTCTGCAGATAGGCATCCGTACCGCTGGCCCGATCATAGATGGAAAAATCATTGGACCGGTCCCGGAAGCTCTTGAGGACCTGCCCCAGCCCCTTCATGCCGGTCTCGCGCTGACGGCGCACCTGATCAAGATCGATCTCGATAGGGAACATGTCCTCCTGACCGGCCGACTGGTAGAGCACGGTTGCACCCGGGTCGACGACACAGGACCGGCCGTTGCCGCCCGCGCCCAGACCGTTCACATCGAAGACGTAGCACTGGAACTGCGCCGCCGTGGCGCGCGCAATCGCCAGCTCCGCATCGCGGTCCGCGGTGCCGGTCAGCACCGGATGGAGCAGAACCTCGACCCCCTGGGAGGTCAGTTGCCGCGTGGTCTCGGGGAACCAGATATCGTAGCAGATCGACAGCCCGAACCGGCCCACGTCAGGCACATCGAAAATGCAGAACTCCGTGCCTGCCTCGATGCCGGTCTCATAGGGCCGGAAGGGGAACATCTTGCGGTAGCTCTTGACCAGTTCACCCGCCGGATTGATCACATGTGCCGTGTTGAAGATCCGCCCGTCCGGCGTTTTCTCGAACATCGAGCCCGGAGCCAGCCACACCTTGTGCTTGAGAGCCGCTGCCTGAAAGCGCTCAACGGTCTCGTTGGCGTAGGGTTGGGCATATTTCGGCAAGGGACCAAAGGGGGCCAGCTCGCTGAACAGCACCATCTGGGTCCACGGGAACCGTGCCATCAGGATGTCGAGCCTGTGCAACATGCCGTCCACATTGGGCTGAAGGGCATTCACATGCATCTGTATGCCTGCAACGGCAAAAGGGGTCATGGCTACAAGTCTCCGTATGGCCACCGCGCCTCTGTCAGCGCGGAAGCCATATCTTTACGCCGCTCTTGCGGGAACGGAAACAGCCAATTGTGCCGTCTGCCGCAAGATCTCACGCGGCCGCTTGCCTCGCCGCCGGAGCGCGTGCCCTTTGCAGGAACACGATGAGCCCGAGCAGCAGCAATGCCGGGATGAACATCAGGTACTTGCTCGGCTGCGCCACCGGCTTGAGGACGCGCAACACTTCCTGATCCCAGTCCAGACCGGCATTCTGCGCCGCACTGCCGAAGGCGACATCGTCGATGAAGAGCTTGTCACCTTCCTCGCGAAAGATCAGGCCGGCATTCTCCAGCCGCTCCTCGCCGGTCGCACCATCGCCGATCGGCATCAGTGCGACGAACTCGATGGGATCGCCCAGATCGTTGACACCGGCCACACGCAGGCGCAACTCGTCACCCACGGGCGTGGCCGCTGCAGCCTTCGCAATCGCGACCGGCGGCTCCTCGACATAAGGCGCCGAGACCATGTCCATCCAGAACCCCGGCCGGAAGAGCGTGAAGGCCACCAGCAGAAGCGCCACCGTCTCGTAGATCCGGTTTTTCGCCAGGAACCAGCCCTGCGTGGCGGCCGCAAAGAGCAGCATCGCCACGGTTGCGACAATGAAGACGAATATGCCTTGCGCCCATCCCACGCCGATCAGCAGAAGCTCGGTGTTGAAGATGAAGAGGAACGGCAGGGCGGCGGTCCTGAGCGAATAGAAGAACGCAACCAGACCGGTCCGGATCGGATCGCCGCCCGACACTGCGGCCGCCGCGAAACTCGCCAGCCCCACCGGCGGTGTCACATCGGCCATGATGCCGAAGTAGAACACGAAGAGGTGCACCGCGATCAGCGGCACGATCAGCCCATTCTGCTGGCCGAGTGTCACGATGACGGGGGCCAGCAGCGCCGAGACCACGATGTAGTTCGCGGTCGTCGGCAGGCCCATCCCCAGGATCAGCGATAGAACGGCGGTGAGCAGCAGGATCGCCATGATGTTGCCGCCCGAGAGGACCTCGACCACATCCGCCAGCGCCGAACCGACGCCGGTCTGGCTGACCGCGCCTACGATGATGCCCGCAGTTGCGGTGGCGATACCGATGCCGATCATGTTGCGCGCGCCGGTGACCAGACCGTCGATCAGATCGGCAAAGCCGTCCCTGATCGCGGCACCCACCCTGGCCTCGCCCCGGAAGATCGCCATCAACGGGCGTTGGGTCAGAAGGATGAAGATCATGTAACACGCAGCCCAGAAGGCCGATAGGCCGGGGCTGAGCCGGTCCACCATCAGCGCCCAGACCAGCACGACAACCGGCAGGATGAAATGCAGACCCGAGCGGATGGTCGGCCCCGGCAGCGGCAGCGCCGTGACCGGCGCATTCGGATCATCCAGTTCCAGCGGTTCCTCTTTCGAGGCGACATAGAGCAGGCTCATATAAACCGCCGTGAGGAAGGCGAAGATGATATAACCCGCCATCTCCGGGAAGGCCGGTCGGATCCAGCCCATGCCGTAATAAACCGCAAACGAGAGCGCACAGATCAGCGCCACCGTGAAGGCGATACCGACCAGACGGCGGACAATCGGATGCGGCGTGTAGGCGCGCGGCAGTCCTTCCATGCCGGCCTTCAGCGCCTCCAGATGAACGATGTAGACCAGCGCGATGTAGGAAATCACAGCAGGCAGGAAGGCGTGCTTGACCACGTCGAAATACGGGATGCCGACATACTCGACCATCAGGAACGCCGCCGCCCCCATCACGGGCGGCATGATCTGCCCGTTGACGGAACTTGCCACCTCGACCGCACCGGCCTTCTCGGACGAGAAGCCGACCTTCTTCATCAGCGGGATGGTGAATGTGCCGGTGGTGACCACGTTGGCAATCGACGAGCCGGAGATCAGACCGGTCATGGCAGACGAAACCACGGCCGCCTTGGCCGGTCCGCCTTTCATGTGGCCCATGAGGCTGAAAGCTACCTGAATGAAATAGTTGCCCGCGCCTGCCCTATCGAGCAGCGATCCAAAGAGCACGAAGAGGAACACGAACGAGGTCGAGACGCCCAGTGCAATCCCGAAGACCCCTTCGGTGGTGATCCACTGGTGGTTGACGATCTCGGAAAGGTTGTTGCCCTTGTGAGAGATGATGCTGGGCATGTAGGGCCCGAGAATGGTGTAGACCAGAAAGGCCGACGCCACGATCATCAGCGCAGGTCCAAGCGCGCGGCGGGTGGCTTCCAGCAGCAGCATGATCCCGATCACCGCGACCATGAAATCCTGGCTGATCGGCGCGCCGACACGACCGGAGATGTCCGCGTAGAAGACATAGAGGTAAAGCGCCGCTGCCGCGCCCACGATGGCCAGTCCCCACTCCCAGACCGGGATGCGATCCTTGGGTGAGCCGAGGATGACGGTGGCCATCACAGCCAGCGCCATGACCGGGATCCACCAGACGCTTGTCCCGTCTTTTGCAGCAAAGAAGAAAAGCCCGCCCAGGATCAGCGGGATCGAGACCCCGAGCACCAGTTGGAACGAGGTCCGCGCGGCGGGAAAGCCCGCAAAGGCGAGGAAGATCGCGAAGGCCAGATGGATCGAGCGCGCCTCGGTATCGTTGAAGACCCCGAACCCCACCGCAAAGGGGATGGGAGAGGCGATCCAGATCTGGAAAAGCGACCAGGCGAGCGCGACCAGCATGATAAACATGCCGATCGGACCGGCAGCGGATCGCCCGCCGGTGTCGGAGGATGCCACCAGTTCATCAAGTTCGTCCTGGCTCAGTCCACCATGTCCTGCTGCCGCTGCTTCAACAGCCGCCGCTTGTTGCTGATCCTTGTCCGCCATGTTGTCCCCGCGCCGCCATCTGTCGTGGCTGGCGTCCCTGTTGTTGTGTCACCCATTCGGGCTCTTTGTCGGGCAGAGGCGCGATATCCGCGCCCCTGCGGTTTCGTGAAGGCGCGCCAGATTACATCCAGCCGCGTTCCTTGTAGTACTTCTCCGCACCCGGATGCAGCGGAGCAGAGAGACCATCCGCGATCATCTCTTCTTCCTTGAGGTTCTCGAATGCGGGATGCAGGCGCTTGAAGCGGTCGAAATTGTCGAACACCGCTTTCACGACCTCGTAGACAACATCGTCAGGCACATCCGCAGATGTCACGAAGGTCGCCTTCACGCCGAAGGTGCGGGTGTCCGCATCGCTGCCCTTGTACATGCCGCCCGGAACGGTCGCCCCGGCGTAGAACGGGTTGGCCTCGATCAGCCCGTCAATCGCATCGCCCTCAACCGGGACAAGCACCGCATCCACGGTCGAGACCGCTTCCTGGATCGAACCGTTGGGATGGCCAACAGTGTAGATGATCGCATCCACCTTGTTGTCGCCCAGGGCTGCGGCCTGCTCTGCCGGTTTCAGTTCGGAGGCCAGTGCAAATTCGTCCAGCGACCAGCCGAGCGCGTTCATCACGACTTCCATCGTGGCCCGCTGACCGGAGCCCGGGTTGCCGATATTCACCCGCTTGCCCTTGAGATCCTCAAAGCTGGAGATCCCCGCATCAGCGCGTGCAATCACGGTGAACGGCTCGCCATGGACCGAGAACACCGCCCGGGCCTTTTCGAACTTGTTGCCCTCAAACTGCGAGGAACCGTTATAAGCATGGTACTGCCAGTCAGACTGGGCCACGCCCATATCCATGTCGCCTGCTGCAATCGCGTTGATATTGGCAATCGAGCCACCGGTAGACGGTGCGGTGCATTTCAGACCGTGATCGGCAGAACCGCGATTGACCAGTCGGCAGATCGACTGACCGACAACAAAGTACACACCTGTCTGACCACCGGTTCCGATGGTGATGAACCGCTCCTGCGCAACAGTTGCGGTGGCCATCAGACTGACGGTGCCCGCGGCCACAAGACTTCTCAATAGTTTCATGAACATTCTCCCTGTTCTCATCTCTGGTGCTCGATGGCTGCCGGGCGTCTTCGGTCCCGGTCTGCCGCCAGTGTCGGGTGGTGAGGTCGTATCATGGAGATATGACCCAGCGCTCAATCCCTCATCAAATCGGGATCGCCGTTTCGGATCTGATTTCTGAATGTTGATCGCATTTTCACAGACACCAGAGGAAAGCAGGAACCGCCCAACGTCAAGTGAAGGTTGGCCCGATCAGGCGATTGACCGGTGACGGGCTCCAGATCAGATCACCTAAATATCTATTACGAAACAACTTTCTTGCTGCTCGCTTCCTGTTGACGATACCGGGACGGCAGCCGTCACCGAACCGTCCAGACCGCCGCAGACCTTCACGAGTACCCCTTTGAGGCGAATCCATTAACCCGATCAACACCTTGGCTCCATAGACACGGTCCGTCAGATCCCGCGGTCTTTGCGCAATCTAGTGGCAAATTGCACTGCATCACCGATCGCAATTGGCTGATGTGGCGTCAGTAAATGAGTGGCGGGTGACATGATTGATGATGAGGTAGATATTGGTTTGCGGTTGCGTGCCGTGCGGTCCGCGCACGGGCTTTCGCAGCGCGAGCTTGCACGCAAGGCCGGCGTGTCCAACGGGTTGATTTCACATCTTGAAAAGAACCGGTCCAGCCCGTCGGTGTCGTCGCTCAAACGCATTCTGGACGCCATTCCGATCAGCCTTGCAGATTTCTTCTCCAACACCGCCAGAACGAGACGCGGCGAGGAGAACACACTGCAACAGCCCCTGATGCAGGCCATCTATCCGATCGGTTTTGACACCGGCATCATAACCGATCCGAATGGCACCGGCGTGATGGCTTTCGTGGTGTCGGGCCAGATCGAGGTCACGGTGAACGGGCAGACCAGCACATTTCAGGCCGGTGAGAGCTATTTCGTCGATATGCGCCTTCCGCATCGGCTCCGCACACTCGGTGCCGAGGATTGCGTCACGGTGAGAACGGCGGCTCGGACCTCGTCAGAATAACTGGCAGGGCCTCATTCGCTGGTCCACCATTTGTGCATGGCAAGGAACATTTCCTCCAGATCAAGCGCCCGCTGCGTGGCGGTGTACTCCACACGCGGCGGCACTTCGGCATAGACCTTCCTGATCACCAGCCCGTCCCTTTCCAGCGCGCGGAGCTGTTTGGTCAGCATGGTCTGCGTGATCCCGTCCATCAACCGGCGCAGCTCGTTGAACCGCTTGGTGCCCTGGAAAATCAGGATCTGGAGGATGATGAGCTTCCACTTCCCGCCGATGATCTGCGCGATATCCGGCATCGGGCAAAGGGGTGCAGCATCTGGTTTTTCATGGCCTGCCATATCCCGCCTCGCGTCCAATAGTATCAAAAGAGATACTATATATCCAATAACTGCCTTCTTGCGAGATGATACTTAGGGATTATTCTGATGCAAATCCGAAATCATCCAAGGACATCGACATGACCCCGACCATTGCAACCCGAGATGACTGGCTGGCGGCCCGGCGGGCCCTGCTGGTTCGCGAGAAGGAACTGACACGACAGGCCGATGCGCTGGCCAGGGAACGCCGGGAATTGCCCTGGGTCCGGCTGGAAACCGACTATGCCTTCGACAGCGAGAACGGACCGACCCGGCTCAGCGCCCTTTTCGGCGAGGCCAGCCAGCTTGTCGTCTATCACTTCATGTTCGGTGCAGACTGGGAGGAAGGCTGCAAAAGCTGTTCCTTCTGGGCCGACAGCTTCAACGGTCTCGGCCCCCATCTCAAGGCCCGCGATATCGCCTTTGCCGCCGTTTCAGGCGCTCCGATCGAGCGGCTCGTCGCATTCAGGGAGCGGATGGGCTGGAGCTTCAACTGGGTGTCATCGCAACCCAGCAGCTTCAACACCGATTTCCATGTGGGCTTCACCGAGGACCAGCCGTCGAAGATGTACAATTTCGAGGAGGTCGCCAGCACGCCGATGGACGAGATGCACGGCACCAGTGTTTTCGCCATCGGTCCGGACGGCGCGCTCTATCACACCTATTCGACCTATGGCCGCGGTCTCGATGTGACCAACGCGGCCTATTCCTATATCGACCTCACGCCCAAGGGACGGGACGAACCGGCCGAGGGCAATCCGATGGCCTGGGTCCGGCATCACGACCGGTACTGATCAGCCCTTGGCGCGGCGCACCATCCCGAACAGATCCCGCGGATCATCCGGGTCGGCGAGCAGGTCAAGCTCGACGAAATGCCCCGTCGCCTCCAGCTGGTCGCGGACATAGCGCAGGGCCGAGAAGTCCTCGGTTGCGAAGCCGACACTGTCGAAAAGCGTGATCTGACTGGCAGTGCTTCGACCGGTGTTCCGACCCGCGATCACACGCCAGAGCTCGGTCACCGGATGGTCCTCATCGAGTTGCTGGATCTCGCCCTCGATGCGCGTCTGGGGCGGAAACTCTACGAAGATATCCGAGCGCAGCAGGATATCGCGATGCAACTCCGTCTTGCCCGGACAGTCACCCCCGATGGCGTTGATATGCACACCCGAGCCGACCATGTTGTCGGTCAGGATGGTGGCGTATTGCTTGTCTGCCGTGCAGGTCGTGATGATCTGTGCCCCGGTTACGGCCTCCTCCGGACTGCTGCATTTCACGATGGTCAGTCCGGTGTCCTTGAGGTTCTCCGCCGCTTTGTCGGTGGCAACGGGATCAATGTCGTAAAGCCGGACCGTGTCGATGCCGATGATCTTCTGAAAGGCGAGCGCCTGAAATTCGCACTGCGCACCGTTGCCGATCATCGCCATGGTGGAGGAACCCTCCGGTGCCAGATACTTGGCCGCAACCGCCGATGTGGCCGCCGTCCGCAGGGCCGTCAGCACGGTCATTTCCGAGAACAGGATCGGATAGCCATTGTCCACGCGGGCCAGAACACCGAAGGCGGTCACGGTCTGAAAGCCGCGGGCCATGTTCGCGGGATGGCCGTTCACATATTTGAACCCGTAGGTCTCCCCGTCCGAGGTCGGCATCAGCTCGATGACACCTTCGGACGAATGAGCCGCGACACGCGGTGTCTTGTCGAACTCCTCCCACCGTTTGAAATCGGCCTCGATATAGGCGGCGATCTCGGCAATCATGGTGGCGGGGCCGATGGTGTTCACGATTTTCATCATGTTGTCGACGCTGACGAACGGCACAAGGGCCAGTTTCGAGGGGGCGGGATTGGTCATGTATCTTCTCCTCAGGCAGCGCGGGTCGGGCGGTCGAGCACCTTGCGGCCCAGCAGGCTTGCGCACAGGTCCACCATCAGGGTCGCCGTGCGCCCCCGGTCGTCCAGAAACGGGTTCAGCTCCACCAGATCGAGCGAGGTGACAAGCCCGCTGTCGCAAAGCATCTCCATGATCAGATGCGCCTCGCGGAAGGTCGCTCCACCGGGCACCGTTGTGCCAACCGCGGGCGCGATGGCGGGGTCGAGAAAATCCACATCGAGGCTGACATGCAGCGCGCCGCCAGCCGCCCTGACCCGGTCGAGAAACGCCAGAAGCGGGTTCTTGATCCCGTTCTCATCGATGGCGCGCATGTCGTAGACCGTGACGTTGCGGGACGCGATGGTCGCATGCTCGGCCCCATCCACTGAGCGGATGCCCATCATGCAGATATTCTGCGGCGGAACCCGCGCCGGAAGGTCGGGATAGACCCCTTCAAACCCGGCCTCTCCCATGAAATAGGCCACCGGCGTGCCATGCAGATTGCCACTTCGTGTGCTGCCAAGCGTGTGCATGTCGGGATGCGCATCGAGCCACAGGACAAATTGCGGGCGGCCCTGTTGCTGCGAATGCCGCGCCACCCCGGGAACCGTGCCGATCGACAGGCTGTGATCACCGCCCAGAAAAATCGGCAGATCGCTGGCTCTCGCCGCCTCGTATGCAGCGGCCTGCAGTGCTTCCGTCCAGCCGACAATCTCGGGCAGGTGATGGATCGCCCCATTGTCGTGATGCACTCCGGTGCGCACCTCCGGCGTGATGTTGCCGCGATCCTCAACCCGGTGACCGAGGCTCTCCAGAACATCGCCAAGCCCCGCCGTCCGATAGGCGTCAGGGCCCATCAGACATCCGTTCACACCCGCACCGGCCTGAACCGGCGCACCGATAAGAGAGATCTTCTGAGGCTCCATGGCACCCTCCGAAAGCAGCTTGTCAGACCGGAAGGGTGACGCAGATGGATGTGCCTGTTGAGATGGAATATTGATCAATATACCCATTCAGACTATCATTTTGACAGTTCGATTGATCGTTTTGGATGCCCACATGTCAAATCGCCTGGATTCGACGAACCGGAAGCTCATCGGCTACCTGCGCCATGACGGGCGGGCCTCCATCACCACACTCGCGGCAGAGCTTGGACTGTCACGTGCCACGGTGCAGGCACGGCTTGGCCAGATGATCCGCGAGGGAACGATCCGCCGCTTTACCGTCGAGCTGTCCGCTCCCGAGACCGATGACAAGATCCATGCGGTGATGATGGTGGAGCTTCAGGGCAATCTTGCCCGCTCGGTGATCGCGCGGATGAAGAAGATGCCGCAGATCGCCAGCCTGCACACCACCAACGGTGCCTGGGATCTCGTAGCCCAGATCGAGGTTGGCAGTCTGACGGAGTTCGATCAGACCCTGCGCGCGGTGCGCGAAATCTCGGGCGTGTCCAATTCCGAGACCTGTCTGCTGCTCGACCGGGAGCGCTGATCATCACTCCTTGGTGAAATCCTGTCCCACAGGCCCCCGGTACTTGGCGGTCCATTCTTCGGGCACCTCTGTCCCGTCAACCAGAAAGGGCAGAATACCGCGACGCAGCGAAGCCCCGCGTCCGGCGACGATCTCCGCGTCCGAGCGCGTCACCCGTTGCGACATCCGTCGCCCCCAACGGGCCAGGTGCTCATAAAGACGCGCAAGCGTCTCGGAGTGGTCGACACTACGGCCGAGATCGTGAAACTCCTGCGGATCGGCTTGCAGATCAAAGAGCATCGGGCGGAAGCCGCCTTCCGCATGCATCAGCTTGTAACGCCCGTCGAAAACCATGAAGAGACGTGCATCGCGCGGCTCAAGCCCCAGCTTCACACATTGCTGGGTGCCGGAATAGTCGTACTCGCTGATCGCAACCTCGCGCCATTTCTCCGGCGTCCGGCCCTGCAGGAAAGGTGTCAGCGACCGCCCCTCGATAATGTGCATGGGCACCTCGCCGCCGGCCGCTTCGACAAATGTCGCGGCCAGATCAATGCTCTCGACCAGCGCATCGCATGTACTGCCACGGGTGCCGTCCGTGGCCGTTCCAGGGTCATAGATGATCAGCGGCACCTTGACCGAGGGCTCGTGGAACAGATCCTTCTCCCCCAGCCAGTGATCACCCAGATAATCGCCGTGATCCGAGGTCAGCACGATCATCGTGTCCTGCATCTGACCCGAGGCTTCCAGATGGTCCAGCAACCGCCCGAGCTGATCATCGCATTGCTTGATCAGACCCATATAGGCCGGGATCACCTTTTGGCGCACATCCTCGCGTTGAAAGGCCTGTGCAATCCGGTTTTCCATATAGGCGCCATAGACCGGATGAGGGTCCTCCCGCTCAACCGCATGGCGTGTGGCAGCGGGCACATGATCCGCGCCGAACATGTTGTGATAGGGGGCGGGCACGATATAGGGCCAGTGCGGTTTGATATAGCTCAGATGCGCACACCACGGACCCTTCGCCTGCTCCAGAAAGCGGATCGCCTGTGACGTAAGCCATGGTGTCTCGCTGTCCTCCTCGCGAATGTTGGCGGGCTTGTCGGCGTTCTGGAACATCCAGCCGCTGGCGAGTTGGTCATCCTCGATACCTGCATTGGCATGGTCCGCCCAGGGGTTTTCGCTCTCGTAGCCTCTGGACTTGAGATACGCGTTGTAGGGCGAGCGCTGCGTGTCGTAGAACCCGTCCGGGCCCTCCGCCCACAGCCCGTCATCCCGCTCCCAGGTGTCGAAACCGCATTCGGCCTGCCGCGCGCCGATGACGCTGTCAGGGGAAAGTCCAAGCCGCTCCATCCCGGCAGCATCCGCGCGCATATGGGTCTTGCCGATCAGCCAGCAATCCATGCCCTCGCGACGCAGGTGATCGCCAAGCGTCATCTCGCCTACGCGCAGCGGAAAACCGTTCCACTGCGCCCCATGCGAGGATGCATAGCGGCCGGTGTAATAGCACATCCGGCTCGCGCCGCAGATCGGCGATTGCACATAGGCATTGGTGAAGCGCACCCCCATTTCAGCGACACGGTCGAAATTCGGCGTCTCAAGATGCGGGTGTCCTGCGCAACCGAGATAGTCGAAGCGCAACTGGTCATACATGATGAAAAGGATGTTCATGGGGCGGAGCCTAGTCCGCGCCCCACCCGGGGATCAAGCGCAGTCCGAGGCCCCGGGCCATCCGCTCAGACCCGGTCGATGCTGTAGGCGCGGCGATGCTGAAGCGACGGGATCTGCTGGCGAACCGCCGCAACCCGTCCGAGGTCGAGATCGACAACCTCCAGGCCCGGATCGGTGCCGCCCATGTCGAGCAGAACCTCGCCCCAGGGATCCACGACAAGGCTATGGCCCCAGGTCCTGCGCCCGTCATCATGGCGGCCCACCTGCGCCGCCGCAACCACATAGGCTCCGGTTTCGATGGCACGGGCGCGCAGCAGCACCTCCCAATGCGCCTTGCCGGTCGTGACCGTGAAAGCCGACGGTATGAAGATCACCGTCGCACCGCCTTGCGCATAGTCCTGATAGAGATGGGGGAACCGCAGGTCATAGCAGATCGACAGTCCCCACGGACCCCATGGCGTATCGGCCAGCACCGCACGCTCTCCCGGCGCGTAACGGACCGACTCTCCGGTCGGCTGCCGCCCCGCCAGAAACACATCAAAGAGATGGATCTTGTCATAGGCCGCGCGGATCTTTCCCTGATCGTCGATCAGATTGCCGTGGTTCAGAAACCGCCCGTCCGGACCAAGGATCGGGGTCGAGCCGGTCTGTATCCAGAGCCGGTGTTTGCGCACCAGCGCCATTGCGGCCTGAATGAACGGATCGCCTGCCTCATCGGTGATCTGCGCTCGCGCATCCTCGATATCCTTGTTCAGCATCCCCGCCACCTCAGGCAGGGCAAGAAGGTCGCACCCGGCATCTGCGGCATGCTGGGCGGCGCGTTCGAGAAAGGCGATGTTCCCCGCATGATGGTTTGTGGATGTCATCTGGGCCAGGCACAGGCGCAGGCGGTCTTTCATCATCGCTCTCCCTCCGTCGGGCCGGATGGTGACCTGCCTGCGCCCGGAAACAAAGCAAAAAGAACCGGAGCCTCCTTCAGGCTCCGGTTCTTCCTGTTCAAAGCAGTTCGGCTCTCTTGCCTCCGGGCCAGCGCAGGGCGGTAAAGCTCTGCCGGTCGGTTGCGATGTTGTCAGCGATCCGCTCGGCCGAAAGTCTTGCTGCATGGAAGAAGCCCTGAAAGATGGGGCGATAGCCCGTGAACCAGAGACCCGGGTTGTCCGGGTCGCGCTCCCCCATCGGATGAAGGGGATGGCCCGCAGGATCGAGCACACCGAACTCTCCGACGAGGTCCTCTAGGCCCGAGCGATAGCCGGTCGCGCAGATCACGATCTCCGGCTCGACCGTGGTTCCGTCCTTCAGATGCACATGCGCGCCGTCAAAGCGCATCGTCTCTCCCACGATCTGCATCCGGCCGCTCTTGACCGCCTTGATGAAACCGTTGTCGAGCGCAGGCGTTGTCCCGTCCGTGGCCATGCGGGTGGCCCCGCCAAGGGCATGGCTGCCGAAACCGTATCTCGACAGATTGCCGTAGAACAGTCTTTGCGTCATCCGCAGCAATGCATCCAGCGGCCTGAGCGGTATGAGGGCGAGAACACCCGCCAATCGGTGCATCGGAAACCCGAAGACCCAGGTCGGCATCACCGCAGGTCCGTGTCGCATGGACACCAGCACCTTGCACCCCGCCCGTGCGGCCAGATGGTTGAGCACATCCGTGCCCGAGTTTCCCGCCCCGATCACAAGAACCTTGCGGCGCAGATAGCGGCGGATGTCACCCAGATCGGCGGAATGGACGATCTCTCCCCGAAAGCTGTCGCGCCCCGGCCAGTCGGGGATGTGGGGGATCTTCTCGCGACCGGTGGCTATGATCAGATGCCGCGTCCGGTAGAGGCCGCGATTGGTCTCGACCTCCCACCCGTCTTGCGCCTTCTGCACCCTTGAAACCGAGGTGCCGAACTCTATGGGTGCATTCGTGCGTCTCGCGAAATCCTCGATATGACGGATGATCCGGTCGCGGGTCACGAACACGCCGTCACGCCGGGTCAGTCGCAGCCCCGGAAGCGCTGCGAACTTCCGATGGATGTTGAGTTGCAATTGCGGATGTCGGCTGCGCCAGGGTTCGGCAACACGATCCCGGGCCTCCAGTATCCGGACCGGGATGCCACGGGCCTTCAGGGCGTGGGCCGCGACAAGACCGGAATGGCCCGCGCCTATGATGATGGCATTTGTGCCTGCTGAAACAGTCATCGTTCTTTTCCTTGAGACGGGCGTGCAATGAAATAGGCGTTCACCGGGTCATGCGGCAGACGCAGTGTCTCAACCTGCGAGAAACCGGCGGTGGCAAGATACTCCTCTGCCGTCTCGACCCCCCACATCGCGCCGAGACCCGGACCCCCCTGGCCGATCGAGATCGGCGTGCAATGCATGCAGGAGATCGTGTAGAGAAGCGGCGCAAACGGATCGCCGATATTGTTCTCCAGATCACGCGATCCGCCGATGTCCTGCATCAGGAAGATCCCGCCCGGCTTCAGCGATTTACGCACAGCAAAGATCAGGCCCAGTGGGTCCTTCTGGTCATGCACCGCATCGAATGCGGTGATCAGATCAAAGGCTCCAAGCGTCTCATGGCGCGACAGATCGAGCGCCCTGAAGCTGAGATTGGCGACACCATCGCGCCGCGCCTGCTCCTGCGTCTGCGCATAAGCCTCCGCGCAAAGATCGATGCCGGTGAACTTGCTGGCGGGAAAGGCTCTGGCCAGTTGCAGCATGGCACGTCCGCCACCGCAGCCGACGTCGAGAACCTCTATCCCCTCGGACAGCCGTTCCGACAGACCCGGCACACAGGGCAGAATTACGTCCTCAAGCGCCGCGACAACGGACTGGGCACTGTCCTCGGCCATGACCTCGTGGAACCGGTCGAAATGGTGGTAATGCAGACCGTCGCCGTCTCGAAAACGCGCGAGCATCTCTTCCTCCACACCCGCCGCCACGCCTATGAACTGGCTTGTCACGGCGATGTTGTTGGGCGAGGCCGCGCGGGTCAGAAAGGCCGCATGTTCGGGCGGCAGATCGTAGGTGCGCGATGCGGGTGCATAGCTCACCACCCCCGAGGTCACCATGACCCCAAGCCATTCGCGAACATAGCGCTCCGACAGGTTGGCCCTTTCAGCCAGCTCGATCGAGGTTGCACCGGGGTTCTCGTTCATCGTGTCAAAGAGACTCAATCGATGCCCAAGCGAGGTCATGAGCGCCAGCGCGGCATCGCCAAGCGCGCCCACAAGGCGACCGGCAAAGGCTTCGGCCTTCGCTTCGTCGAAGTCAGATGTCAGGTCGTATGCAGCAGTCATTTTTCAGGTCTCCAGGTTTTTGCTGCAAGGGGTCTATGTTCTCGGACGGGCCTTGTGATAGGCTGGTTTCAGATCAAAACGGTTCAAATCGGACACCATTCTCATGGAATTCGGCAAAAGGCCCTTGAAAACCGTCGTGCTTGGCATGCCGTGGGTCAGCACATCCATCAGCTTCAGCATCCTTGATGTCCTGTCCTCGGTCGGGCGTGACTGGCAGATGATCCATGGCCAGCCGCCGGTGGCACCTGTCTTCGAGCCCCGCTTGCTGTCCATTGACGGAGCGCCCTACCTCGACCCCAACGGACGCAGCATCCACCCCGACGGGGCGCTTGCGGATTGCGATGCGCCCGATCTGGTCATCGTGCCGGACCTGCATATCGACCCGAACACATCGCTGCCCGACGCGTTCAGCCACTTCGCGGACTGGATCCGTCAGGCCCATGAACGTGGCGCGATTGTCACCTCGGTCTGCTCGGGTGCTTTGCTGCTGGCCGAGACGGGACTGCTCGATCAGGCCGACGCCACGACCCATTGGGGGTTTTTTGATGTGATGACCCAGCTTTATCCCGGGGTTCGCCTCAGGCGGGAGCGTATTCTGGTCCCCTCGGGTGTGGGGCACCGGGTGATCACCGCAGGCGGTGCCTCGGCCTGGGCCGACCTGATGCTCTACCTGATCCAGCGTCTCGCCGGACAGGAGGAGGCCCGACGGATCGCCAAGATCTATCTGTTGCAGACCCATGACGAGGGGCAGCTGCACTACGCCTCGCTTCTGATCGGGCGACAGCATGAGGACCGGCTCGTTTCCGAGGCACAGGTCTGGGTGGCTGACAACTATGCGGCCCCGAACCCCGTGGCCGGCATGGTGGAGCGAAGCGGACTGTCCGAGCGCAGTTTCCTCCGACGCTTCCGCAAGGCGACCGGCCAGTCGCCTCTGGAATATGTCCAGACCCTGCGGATCGAGGAGGCCAAGCAGATGCTGGAGACCACCGACCTGCCAATGGACGACATCGCGGCCGAGGTGGGCTATGTCGAAAGCTCCAGCTTCCGGCGCCTCTTTCGCAAACTTGTCGGAATGACCGCCTCGGCCTATCGACGGCAACGGGCGCTGAATGCCCGCGCGTTCGAAAGAGCCTAGTCGGCGTGCGACAGGATGTTGACCAGCGTTCCGAACGGGTCGTGCAGGTAGAACCGGCGCACACCCCATGGCTCATCCGTCAGCGGATAGACAATCGGATGCCCCAACTCCACTGCCCGGTCATGCACGGCGTCCACATCATCGACCTCGATTGAAAGCCCCGGCACTTCGGTGCCGGACCCGCCTTCGCTGGCAACGCTGATCAGCACCGGGGCGTCGGTCTGCGCCCCGAAGGTCATGATCCAGCCGAAATCCATCAGAACATCGAGGCCAAGCAGATCCGAATAGAAAGTCTTAGCGGCCGCGACCTCTCCGGTGGCGATATTCGCGACGATCCGTCTGACGGCCATGCTCCCCTCCCGTTTCCGATGCCAACGGTAACACCGGACACGGAAATCGGGAAGAACGGAGGCCGCAGGGACGTGACATTCAGTGCCAGTGGGATATCATTCATCCAAAAGGTTGACTGAATCGGACAGACAGGTTATTCACCCAAATGAATGAACGAGAAAATGACGCTCGACTGACCAACATCTTGAAGGCCGCAAGTGATCCGACCCGGCGCGCTGTTCTGACCCTTCTGGTGCAGCACGGGCCGACGCGGGTCACTGATCTGGCCGAGCATTTCGATATCAGCCTCAACTCGGTATCGAAGCACATCAAGGTTCTGGAGAGCGCCGGTCTCGTCAGCCGTCGCACCTCCTGGCGCGAACACCTGATCGAGGCCAATCTGGGTCCGATCACCGAAATCGACCGGTGGTTCGGACAACTGCGCTCGATCTGGGACATGCGACTGGAGGCACTGGATGAAGCGCTATCGAAGGATGCCGAACATGACTGACCTGTCTCTCACAACATCCCGCGTGATCAACGCACCGGCTGCCAGCGTGTTCAACGCCTGGCTCGACCCCGAAACGCTGATGCGATTCATGACCCCGGGCCCCGATATGAGCGTCCCCAAAGCCGAAACCGATCCGGTCGAGGGCGGCCGGTTTCATATCCTCATGAAATCCGGCGAGAACGAAATCCCCCATTCCGGGACCTATGTCGAGATCTCGCGCCATTCCCGGCTTGTCTTCACCTGGGAAAGCCCGTTTTCGGTCGAGGGATCCACGGTCACGCTCGAATTTGCCAATGTCGAGGGTGGCACAGAAGTCAGACTGACCCATGTGAAATTCCCCTCGGAGGAAAGCCGGAACAACCACGATGCCGGATGGACCGGTATTCTGACCGCGCTCGATACAGCCATGGCGGCCTGATCATGGAGTTCGCAAACGTAAACTGGACGGCTGTGATCGCCGGAACCGTGGCGGCGTTCCTGTTCGGCTGGCTGATCTATTCGCCCGCGCTCTTCGGGAAGAAATGGGCACAGGGAACCGGCATAAGCCTTGAGAGCGACAGCAAACCGCCGGTCTTTGCCATGGTTGCACAGATCCTCGCGCTTTTCATGCTGGCAACCGTGATCGGGCTGACCGAGACGGTGAACGCGCTGACACCGGCTGTCCTCGCCATTCTTGCGGCGGCTGTTCTGATGGTGGCAAACGGCGCTTTCAGCGGCAAGTCAGCCTATGCGCGGGCCGTCGATGGCGGCGCTGTGGTGGGATCCGGGGTTCTGATGATCGCGGCACAAGGGCTTCTGTAAACCACCCGCAGAAAAAGGCAGACCGTCGCGGAACACCGCGACGATCATATCGCCCTGGAGGGATTGGATTGGGCTGGTTCAGTTGACCTGACGCACCAGATCGCTGACCCAGACTTCAACCCGACGGTTGGTCTGGCGGCCCTTGTCGGTCTCGTTGCAGCCCAGCGGAGAGGCTTCACCGAAACCGGCCGTGCGTATCTTGATGTTGTCGAGACTGCCCGGAGGCGCTGCGTTGATCAGCGCATCGCGAACGACCGAGGCCCGTGCCTGGCTGAGGATCCGGTTCTTGCCGGGCTCACCAATGGCGTCACTGAAGCCCACCAGCAGAACTTCCTTGTTCTCATAGCTGCCGGTGGAGAGCAGAGCGGCCAGACGCTGCACATCTCCAACCGCCCGGCTGTCCAGACGGCTCGATCCGAAATCGAAGCGGTAGGTGAGGGACAGACGCTCCCCGACCACGAGATCGCTCATCATCGCGCGAAGATCGCTGAAGCTGACCTCGGCACCATTGTCCATGACCGCGGACGCCAGCCGGATACCCTGCGCATCGACCGGCTGGGCCATGATCCGCTGATCGACAAACCCGGCATCGGCCACGATGAACTGCCCTTCATCGGACAGCGCGAAGTCCAGCAGGCGACCGCCGTGACCGCCAAGCTCGCCCGCTGCCTTGTAGGCGTAGATGCGGCGGGTCAGCGGGTATTCCTCGGTGCGGATGGTGAAATCATTGACCGGGGTCTGGACACCGCAGATGCCGCGGATCGAAAGCGCGTTGGCATTGCGCAGGGCCGAGTAGCTGCTGATGCCGATGCCGAACGGGTCTCTGGCCACCGCATCGGACACCGCCTGGTCGCTGTCGAGCACCTGCACGTTGTTCGAGAAACGCGCCCCCGCAGGCACCATCACCTGCTGGTTGAACACGTCATAGGTCCCTGACGAGGGCTCCCGGATGTAGATGTTGATATCCGCGTTGTAGCCGCCGATCTGCGACCACTTGGAAATCGCCCCCGAGAAGACGCCGGGCAGATCGCGCTCGGAAATCGCACGGACCGGGCTGGCCGGATGGCTGACCACGACGATACCGTCAAGTGCCAGAACCTGCTCTCTGTCCGCAGCTGTGCCGTTTCCGGCAATGCTCGCGATCTCATTTTGGCGTGCAGGCCGGGTCGCAATCGCGATATCGGCGTTGCGGTTCGCCACGGATGCAAGACCCGATGTGCTGTCGGAGAAGGCAAGCTGGATGTCGACAACGGTGTCGTCCGCGCCGTCAGCCAGCTTGATGACCTGTCCTGTATCGGTGACATCCGACATCGTCGTTCCGGCATCGATCGACAGCGCATAGCCATCGATCAGGGCGGGGATCAAATCTTGCGTGACCGTCCCCGATCCGGCGATCCGGACACCTGAATTGGTGGCGTCGCGTCCTGGACAGGCCTCGCCCGTGCAGGTCATCTCCAGCGCGTCCACCTTCATCACGCCGATAGGGCTTCGGACCACGTAGGTGTCATTCTCGAACTCGATCAACTGGCCCGTTATCGAGATCGATTTATCAAAGGATTCAAGCGTGACCATCTGTGCAAACGTCGGCATTGCCATTGTCGTTGCGAGAACGGCTGTTGTTGTCAGCAGTCTATTCAGGCGCATCATTGGTCTACTCCTTTGGAAATTTCTAATGGTCGCGACGGCGGAACGATGCCGCGTCGGAGAGGCGCTTCGACGGCGCAGAGATTGGTTGTGAGCACGGGGGAAGTCTGAAGTTTTCATCTGAACATGGCCTCCGGCAAGAGAAGAGCGATCTGCGGGAACATCACCAGCAGGATCACGCAGACGACCATTGCCGCCCAGAACGGCATCACGCCCGCAAAAATCGTCTCCAGTTTGACGTCATCGGCGACGGATTTGACGACGAAGCAATTGACCCCGACAGGCGGGCTGATGAGCCCCATTTCGAGGACGAGAACCATGATGACCCCGAACCAGATCGGATCGAACCCGAGCTGAATGATCAGCGGGAATACCACCGGCAGCGAGATCACCATCAGCGACAGACCTTCGATCACCATGCCCAGAATGGTGTACATCACCAGGATCACGGCCAGCACGACATAGGGTCCGGCCTGCAATTGCGTCACCCATTCCGACACATTGGCCGGCAGCCCGGAGAGCGAGACAAAGGGCGAGAAGACGCTGGCACCCAGCAGGATGAGAAAGCAGAGACCCGTGGTCTGGAGCGTGTCCGAGAACACCTTGTAGATATTCGTCGGTGTCAGCTGGCCGCGCAGGATCACCACGATCAGCGCGAGGAACGAGCCGACGCCTGCCGCCTCCACCGGCGTGAACAGCCCGGTATAGATGCCGCCGATGGTGAGCGCGATCATCAGGACGATCGGCCCTGCCTTGGCGATGGCGCGGGTGCGCTCGGACCAGCTCATCACCATGCCGCGGGGGCTTTCGGACGGACGCAAGGCCGTCAGCAGCTGGATCGTCACCAGGAAAAGCCCGGTCAGCAGCAGTCCGGGCAGAACACCTGCAATGAACAGTTGGCCGATGCTTTCCTCGGTCAGGATCGCGAAGAGGACGAACCCGGTCGAGGGCGGGATCAGGATGCCGAGTGTCCCGCCGGCTGCGATTGAGCCCGTCGAAAGGCGCGATCCGTATCCGTACCTTTGCATCTGGGGATAGGCGACCTTGCCCATGGTGACAGCCGAGGCAATCGACGATCCGCTCAACGCGGCAAAGCCCGCACATCCGACCACGGTGGCCCCGGCCAGGCCGCCGCACCTGTGCCCGATCAATGCCTGTGCCGCATCGTAGAGATCACGGCTCAACCCGCCGACAGCCGAGAGATTGCCCATCAGGATAAAGAGCGGCAGCACGCTGAGATTGTAGTTCGAGATGATCTCGAAGCCCTGGCCGGTCATCGAGTAGGCCGCCACGTTGAACGAGTTCAGCAGACCGTAGCCTGCAAATCCGACCAGCAGCATGGAAATCCCGACCGGTACCCTGAGTGCGATCAGTGACAGAAGGGCGGCAAATCCCAGAAGGCCGAGGGTCTCAGGTGTCACGGGCGACCCCCTCTTCCGGCGCTGTGATTCCGTGCGCGTCCCCGTCCTTGGGGATCAGCGCACCGAACGCCGCCTCATAGGCAACGGCCAATGCGGCCAATGCCGCGCCTGCGGCAATGCAGAAGTAGAAAGGGCCGTATTCGATCCCGAGCAGCAGCGACACCTCGCCGAAATCCGCGGCTTCGAACCCGGCAAGATAGCTGCGATAGGCATAGAAGCTCAGGATCCCGATCGCGGCCATGACGCCCAGAAAAATCACCACTTTTCTCAGTGCGGGAAACAGCCGCTTCGTCAGCATATCAATGGAGATCGCCTTGCCGCTGAGGATCGAGACCGGCAGTGCACAACTAACGGCAATCACCATAAGCGCCTCGGATATCTCGTTCGCACCCAGAATGGGCCGCTCGAAAAGACGCAGGACCGCATCTGCCATCGAGATACCCATCATGGCCACCACGCTCAGTCCACCGATGATAACCAGCAGGAAGCTTATCGCAGAGGTGCTCGAACGCAGGATCATGGGTGCGCTCGGTTGTCTGAAAGAGTGGGGGCCAGGGGATCTCGCATCAGCTCAGTTTGTTTGTGCGTAAGGGAAACGTTCGCGGAACGCGGCAAGCTGGAAGGGTGTGAGGTTCACGATCTGAACGCCATTCTCCTCCGCCGTTGCCAGTGCCTTCTGACCCACGCGCTTGTAGGCATTTGCCGCCGCAAGGCTCAGTTCGCGCCCGGTCATGCCTTCCAGCTGAGTGCGTTCCTCGTCGCTCAGGCTGTCCCAACTGCTCTGGTTCATCACCAGATAGAAGGACGCAATCGCGCCGGGGATGTTCACGGTCGCGAAATTCGCAACCTCGTAAAGCTTGAAGGACAGGATCGCCGAGGGACCGATATAGGTCGCGTCAACCACACCGGTGCTGAGCGCCTGATAGATCTCGTTGGCGGGCAGCGTGATCGGAATTCCGCCCCAGTCCTTGATGATCTTGGCAGTCGTCGGGTTGGCCACGCGGACCTTCATGCCGCGCAAGTCATTGAAATTGCGAACCGGCTTGTCCCGGCTGATTAGAACGGTGGGGTTGTTGGCCCAGGTGGCCAGCATCTTCACACGCTGATAGTCCTGCTCGACAAAGCCGATATTGTCCCACATCGCAGAGGTCGCGACGACCGGATCGGTATAGAGACCCGGCAGTTCGAACATGGTCATCACGGGGAAGAGGTTCTGGGTATAGCCCGGAATGCCGAAGGAGATGTCGGTCTCGCCTGTCAGCGCACGTTTGAACTGCTGTGTCGGACCCTTGCCCAGTTCACCGGCCGGGTAAATCTTGATTACCGTGCTGCCGTTCATCGCGGTATTGAAACTCTCCGACAGCGGTCGCATCACAAACCGGTCCATCGGATGTTGTGGAGACATGAAATGAGCAAGTTTGATCTCTTTGCTCTGTCCAAAACTCGGTTGCACCAGAGCAGCAAATAGAATGCATGCGATCAATGCCTTCATGGCAGTATCTCCCGCTGATTTGATGAGAAAGGCGCGATTTAGGGAAATCGCGCGGAAACCACTTAACACACACATCTTAAGTACCGCAGATATTGTGGTAAATTTATGGCAAGATCAATTCCAAACCACTGGTCTTTCGGGCGAATTGTCGCCGAAGCAGAATTATATTCACCCATAGATTTACCAATAGTAAATCACTCAACCATGGGGAGATTTTCTGGAATAGCTATACTTTGCGAAGCCTCGGAGCGGCTCAGGCGTCCTTCTGATCGCACCAGGCCCGGAAGATCTCGACCAGTTCATCGAATTTGGCCTCCAGATCCTCCATATCGGTCACCTTGAAGACGCGGGCCTCCTTGCCGTCGCCCTCAAGGTTGGGGAACGTGCCGGAAATCTCAGCGCCCTTGTGGAACATCAGACTGGCATGGCGCTTTGCCTTGGGAAAGAAGCTTGCGACATTTCCCTTGTAAATGAAGGTCGGTGCCTGCCATTTGATCGCTTCGCCGAGGCGCGGCTCGGCCTCAAGAATGCGCGCACGGATCGCCATGACGACCTGTTTCATCGGGTTGTCATAGGCATCGAACCAGTCATCCACGTCCGTGTTGCGGGTCATGTCTCCTCCAAGGTGGTCACAAGTCTGGTGATCAGCCCGTCTGCAAAGGTGAAACGGTTCAGCCCGCTGCCCCGGCCGCCTGGGATCGAAGGGGAGTGGCAGGTCCAGCTCACCCGGACCTCCGCGCCATCGACATGCACCTGATGAAGCTCGATCCGGGTGTCGAGCATCGGCATCTCCCATCCCAGCGCCATGGCGCGCATGATGGCCGCGCGCCCGGCATGGGTTCGCGTCTGTCCGGTGAACGGTTCCTCATAGACGGCATCCGGGGCGAAACAGGCCTCAAGGGCCTCTGCGCCGCTCCTGCCCGCTTGCATTGCCAGGAAAAAGTTGCTGATCTCGACAGGGACGGACGTCAATGAACTCTCCCAGGAGGCGGACCATGTTTGATGACGAGACCCTTGCCGATCTGAAAACCGCCATCCGCGCACTTGGCAAACAGGACATTCCTGCCGGTGCATGGGAGGCCCTGCCGGCGCTGGCGCGACTCGGACAGACCCGCAACCGGATCGAGATTGATCTCGCGGCGAGCTCCCGCATCGGCGCGCCGCTTGTCATCGCGCACCCAAACACGCCAAGCCTCGCCCCGCTGACACCCCGTCAGCGCGAAGTCGCCAAGGCCATACTGAGTGGCTGCTCGAACCGCGAGATCGCGGACAGGCTCGGCATCAGGCTTTGCACGGTGAAGGATCATGTTCATGCTGTGCTGTCCCGGCTCGGTTTGAAGCGACGCTCCCAGATTGCAGGTCTGATGCAGTCTAGCGAAACCGAGCACATCTGAATATCCATCGAAGGATGGATGTCGTCCCGTTGGGGAGGGCGCAGGCCTCGCTGCCACGCCGAAAATCGCCGATACCTGCCGCAGATCGACCACTGGCCACGCATCTCTGATCAGGGCGTCTCCAGCAGGGCGAGGGCTGTCTGTTCATCCGTGATCAGCGTCGTCGGACCAAGGGCGGCAAGCGCTGCGCGCAGCACCGCGACCTTCTCCCGCCCGCCCGAGATCAGCACCTTGCGCGGGATGCGGGCGAGACGCTCCAAACCGATTGAGACCGCACGGTCGTTCACCGCGTGATCGACCAGCCGACCATCCGCATCGATGAAATTGTAGAGCACGTCGCCGACAGCGCCTGCATCCTGCAAGGACTGGCGTTCCGCCTCGGTCAGATGACCAAGCCGGTAGGATGTGGTGATGTTGGAAATGCCGCCAGCGCTGAGAATGGCGACATCGCTTGCCTCGGCCATTTCCAGGATCTGGTCGAGCCCGCAACGCTCCAGCAGCGCATGTTTCGTCCGCGCACTGTCCACCAGCGCAGGCGCCGGCACGAGGAACCCCTCCGCCTGATAAAGCTCGGCAAACTGCCAGGCGAACTCCGCCGGATTGAAGCGCCGCGCCTGCGAGATCCCGCCCAGAAGCGAGATCACCCGGACATTCTCAAGCCCCCGACCTTCGATGAAGGGCAGCGCCGCGTGCAGCGTCCTTCCCCAGCCGACGCCCACGGTCATGTTGTTCTGCATCAGATCCGAGATATGCGCCCCCGCGGCCGCCGCGATGATGCGGGTCGGATCGCTGTCCGCATCTCCCAAGGGGGCGACAATCGCCTGGCCCAGCCCATATTTCGCCTCCAGCTTCCGCTGCACTTCGACAAGCGACGCGAGATCGGACTTGATGCGGATCACGACCTCGCCGCGTTTGCGCGCCTCCGACAGAAGCCGGGTAACGGCGATGCGGTTGATGCCGAGCGTCTTGGCAACCTCGTTCTGCGTCCGGCCCTCGACATAGTAGATCCATGCAGCCCGGACCCGCAGGCTGTGGCTGGGGTCGGGCCGACCCCGGTCGCTCCGCTCAGCGCCTTGCGTGCTGTCCTGTTCCGGGGTCTGAGACACGGGTTCAATCCTCTCCACCACACCACGAAGGGGTTATTGTCCGATCAGGACCGCAACCTCCTCTGCCCGCTCTATATGCGACAAATGGCCGGTTCTTTCAAACAGGTTGAGCGATACGGCCCCGGGCGCACCCAGGGCGTGCCGCCAGGGGATGATCCGGTCTTCGCGACCCCAGATGATGCGGGCAGGCACCGTGATCCGGTCGAGCGCCGCGCGCAGATCGAAACTCTGCGTCCCGTCAGGGAAGAGTGCCGCCGCCAGATCGCGTTGAGCATCGCGCAGTCCGGGCGCGCCGCGTTGCGACCACGCCGCCTGCACATAGTTGTCAGTGATGATCTCGGGGGTCGCGACCAGCGTTTTCAGCCACGGAGCCAGACTTTCGGCACGCTTTGCGCGGGTGATCCCGGCAATCGTCTTACCATTGATCTCGGGTCCCAGTCCGGCCGGCGAGAGCAGCGTCAGCCGGCTCACCTGGCGGGGCCTCGTATCGGCCAGGGCAAGAGCCAGCGCGCCACCAAGGGAATGACCGACAAGATGGGCCGCCTTCAGATCGAGCAGATCGAAGGCCTGCCGCACCAGTCGCACCAGGTCCTGAAAAGACGACGCAGGCCGCGCAGGCGATTTGCCATGCGCGGGCAGCTCCATCCGGTAGATCGGGACATCTTTCGGGAGAAACCGCAGAAGACCCGCCCATGACGAAGCGTCGCTCGCAAAGCCATGGATCAGGACCAGCGGCACCCCCTCGTCACCGCCTGACCGGATAACAGGGAGAGACCCTGAAACCGGATCGGCCCGCACCCGGTCCAGTACGCCAGCGACGTCGGCATGCTGCACACGGCCCCGCAGTGCACTCCCCTCGATATCGCCAAGCGCGACCCCGGCTTCCCGTGCCAGCTTGCGGGCGCGCGGTGTCGCCCGGATCTTCTGCGTCTCCTCGGGCGAGCGCGGACGGGGGACCTCCTCCGAAGGCCGGGACGGAGTAGCCTGCCCTTCCTCTGGGCGACTGGCATCCGGCACCGCTCCAACATCCTCATCCTCTGCATAGATCCAGCCGACCGGCTGCCCGATGGTAACATCGTCTCCCTCGGCAGCGCGGACATGCTGCAACACGCCAGAAGCGGGGCTTTCGACCTCCATCGCCGCCTTGTCGGTCTCGATGTCGAAAAGCGGGTCACCGGCCGTCACTTCAGCACCTTCAGCCACATGCCAGCTGACGATCCGACCGCTGGTCATGTCCATGTCCACCTTCGGCATGATCACCTCTGTGGGCATCTCAGAGCCGCCCTTTGACCTGCGCGCGAACAGCTTCGATGATGTCCTCGACCTGCGGAACGGCGGCTTTCTCAAGCTCGGGGTTATAGGGGATCGGGCATTCCGCCCCGCCAAGCCGGACAATCGGCGCATCCAGATAGTCGAACGCATCGCTTTCGGCGACCATGGCGCTGATCTCGGCCCCGATCCCCAGCGTCTTCACGGCTTCATAGACACAGACAAGACGGGAGGTCTTGCGCACGCTGGCCAGCACCGTCTCGCGATCAAGCGGGCGAACCGTGCGCAGGTCGATGACCTCCGCCTCGATCCCCTCACCGGCCAGCATCTCTGCCGCCTCCAGCACCTTGTGAACCATAATCGAGGTTGCAACGATGCTGACATCCACACCTTCGCGCCGGATCTCCGCCTTGCCGATGGGAACCGTATAATGTCCCTCCGGCACCGCACCACGCATCTTGTAGAGCAGCTTGTGCTCGAAGATCATCACCGGATCGGGGTCTTCAAGCGCGGCCAGCAACAGCCCCTTTGCGTCATGCGGTGTGGATGGCTGCACCACCTTCAAGCCCGGCACATGGGCAAACCAGGCCTCAAGGCTCTGGCTGTGTTGCGCGGCGGCGCCGGTTCCGGAGCCCGCGGGAAACCGCATGACCACCGGCACCGACACCGCACCCCCCAACATGTATCGGACCTTGGCCGCCTGATTGACGATCTGCTCCATCGCAAGCGTGGCAAAGTCCGAGAACTGAAACTCGAAGATCGGGCGCAGACCGGTCAGCGCCGCACCGACGGCAACCCCTGCTCCGCCAAGCTCCGATATTGGCGTGTCGATCACGCGGTCCGGACCGTATGTGTCGATCAGATCGCCGGTGACCTGAAAGGCCCCGCCATAGACACCGATATCCTCGCCCATCAGAATGACCCGCTCGTCCGAGGCGAGCGCGACATCCATCGCCTCGCGGATTGCCTCGGCATAGCTCAGCTCCCGGGCCTCGATATCGGCTGCGACATTCATGCGGCGGGCTTTGTGTAGACGTCCCTGGTGACATCACTCAGCGCTGGCGCGGGGCTTTCCTTTGCAAAGGCAATGCCCTGGACGATTTCGGCCTCGGCCTCGGCCTCGATTCGGGCGGCATCGCCCGCGCCGATGATCCCGTGATCCGACAGCATCTGCACCATACGCGGGATCGGGTCGCACGCCATCCACTCGGCGATTTCCTCTTTCGAGCGATAGCGGTTCCGGTCCGACTTCGAATGCCCGCGCCAGCGATAGGTCACGGCCTCGATCAGCGACGGACCCTCGCCCGCACGGGCGCGCGCGATCGCGGCCTCAGACGCCTCGCTGACAGCCGAGAAATCATTGCCGTCAACCGACGCACCAGCCATCGCATAGGCCACCGCCCGGTCCGCGATGGATGCAACCGCAGTGGAGCGATCCGTAGACATCGACATGCCGTACTTGTTGTTTTCACACAGGAAAATCACCGGCAGCTTCCAGATCGCCGCCATGTTGAGCGCCTCGTGAAACGCGCCCTCATTGTTGGCGCCATCGCCGAAGAAACAGACCGTCACCGCCCCCGTTTCCAGCCGTTTGGCCGAAAGGGCCGCACCGACCGCAATCGGCAACCCGCCACCGACAATCCCGTTTGCCCCCAGATTGCCCTTGCCGACATCGGCGATATGCATGGAACCGCCGCGCCCCTTGCAATAGCCGGTCTCCTTGCCGAAGAACTCTGCGAACATCCGGCCCACATCCGCGCCCTTGGCGATGGAATGACCATGGCCGCGATGGGTCGAGGTGATCTTGTCGGTCTCGCTCAGGCCGATGCAGGCACCGACCGCACTCGCCTCCTGCCCGATCGAGAGATGCATGGTGCCGTGGATCAGGCCGCGTGTGTAACTGTCCTCGGCCCCCTCCTCGAACTTGCGGATCAGATACATCTGGCGCAAGGCACCCCGCAGCCGCTCGGGCGTGTAGGCGGAGATCGCAAAGGGGATGTTGTCGGGCGAGGTGTCAGCCATGGACCAGCCTGTCCTGTCGCGCGCGCAACTCGGCGATTTTCGAGCCTTCCGGCACGCGCGTGTTCTGATAGGTGATCAACGCGCCCTTGCGAACCGGTGCCGTGACCGAGCAACCGGCCAGCAATCCGCAAGGAATGGCCTGCGCGGCGTGCGCCTCGCCTGCCTCCATGATCCAGGCACGGTAGCAATACTCCCCGATCTGATCGAGGGTATCGCCAGGGTTGAGATCCCGCTTGGCGACCGCGCAGACCTCCGCCACCGGTCTGGCCAGCGGCACCATGTCCGCCTTGCCATAGAGCACCGCCCGCGCGCAGGTCAGCGGCACTTCAAGCGAGGTCAGATGATAGGGCCGGATGAAGGTGAAATACGGCCCCTCGCCCATCTTGAGGTCTTCCATGCGCTCGCGCACCCGTGGATGCGCCATGTCCGCGACGACGAAAACCCCCGGAGCGACGCCCTTGCCGATGGAGAAATCCACCCGCCCCGGCCCGGACAGAAGGCCACCATCATCCTTCGGCACAAGCACTTTCGACAATGCCTCGGGCCCGGCGACAGGCCCGTGCATTCCCGGCCTGTCAGGGACAAGTCCGGTGGCGTTTGCAATCGCTGCCATCTCCACCATGGTTTTGGAGCCATCGACGAACTCCACCAGCATCCGCGTGTTCATGTTCCGCCGGGCGGCTTCCTCCGCATAGTCGTCTGGCACCGCATCGACGTTGAGCGGGTTGTTCTTGCCCTTGCCCGCACAGACGATCTTGTGGCCCATGGCCGAGACGAACTCGATCAGCTCCATGCAGGAGGACGGCTCGTCGCCCGCGCCCAGCGAATAGACCACGCCCAGCCTGTCGGCCTCGGCCTTGAGATAGGCACCGATGGTCACATCCGCCTCGACATTCATCATCACCAGGTGCTTGCCACGCTCCATCGCGGCCAGACCGATCTCGGCACCGACCGCAGGCACACCGGTCGCATCGATCACCACATCGATCAGACCGCTTTCAAGGATCGTGTCCACAGTATCGGTGACAGCGGTCTTGCCGTCCTCGATCACTCGGTTGAGCGCATCGGTCGAGGTGGCATCCACCGAATGCCCGGTATCCAGACGTGCGATTTCAACAGCCCGGTGGGCCACCGCCGGGTCAAGATCGGTGATCGCGGCCACCTCCACCCCCTGCATCAGGGCAGCGCGCGTCACGATATCCGTGCCCATCTCGCCCGACCCGATCAGGCCGATGCGCACTGGACGGCCCTCGTGCTGGCGTTCGGCCAGATCACGCGCAAGACCGGTAAGGGCAACATTCGAAGGCATGGGAAACTCCAGCCGAAATCCTTTGCGGAAACTATCATGAACTTTCGTACAATAATCAATACGTTTGTTCAGATAGACTGGTCAGTGGTCGGATGATCCACCTGTTGCACGATCCAATGAGGCCGGGTCCCGCCGCATTGTGCAGCCTTTGACATAAAGCCTGCCCTTCGGTCAGAGCACGTTCCAAAGCGCATGAATGGTCGGTCTCGAACCCCTATCGCTGCTTGATCGTGCCGGAAATACTCAACCTGATGGCTCGGAGAGATCGGGCTGCAGTTTCCCAAAGCCTTCCCTGACCTCGTCTTCCCACGGAAACCGACCCTGCTTGTCCGGGAAGAAAATCTGCAGAACCTGAAAGCTGTCGCCACCATAGAACCATCGACTCCACCCGAAATGCTCGGCGAAGTTCTCAACCAGAACCGGCTTCAGAATCACGTCGAAGCCAGTCAGGATGTCCGATACCGGCTCATTTGTCGCAAACCGCTTTCCTTCATTCAGGTCGTGAAAGAAATTCCAGAAGATATCGTGAGATATCTCCTGCGGCAGCGAAAACAGCATCAATTCAGGCAGCTCGAACTTGAGCCAGAAGCCGGTTGTGTATGAAAAGCCCGGGCCTGCGGCATCTTGAGCGATATGAGTTTCAATCCACCCGTGTTCGCGGATTTTCTCCACGAAATTCCTTTCGCCCTCGTCGAGCAGGGACGCATCAATATCAAGTGCCGTTTTCATTCGATCTTCTCCCGCGTTGAGGGTCGCAGGCTATTCTCACAGAGCAAAGGTCGTCAAACGCCGCCCGATGCCGCTCCGGTCGCTTGCAGCGCAGGTCGTACGCCCCGCCATCGGTTGTTACCGGTATTCGGGTGTCAAACGACCGTTCCTGGCCGGGCACCCGAAGCTGACGCTGGCGTCAAAGGCACCCGGCATTTTATATGGACGAATTCGGGCTATCTGGTCTCTGATGAGCACAAGATTTGGCTTGACAGGTCAGAGGCTTTGAACATTAGTATCTAAAACAGTTCAAATGTTCAGTGCGATAAATCGCGATACCCGAGCAAGACGCACGACAGATGCGTCCGGGGCTTCGACAAGCCTCATATCGGAATCATTTTGGGAGGAATGCTTGATGGGTGAGTTCAACACAGTTTCACGCCGGTCGTTTCTGAAGACATCGACCGCAGCAGGCGCCGTCGCGGCGCTCGGGACACCGACGCTTGCGGATGGCCACCTGCCCGATCCGGCAAGCGTTCTGGCCGATATCTCTGTTCCGAAATATGTACGCGAGGACTATCGCACCCTTTATGGCATGAGCGGCGATCCGATCTGGGACACCGATCAGGACTGGATCCGCACCGTCGACTGGGAGGCCGTGCGCAGCGAACTGGCAGGCACCACCGTGCGCTTCGCCATTGGTGCTGCCGATCAGGAAAGTGCCGCCGAAGGGCTGGTGCCGTTCGAGAAGCTCTCGGGCATCAAGGTCGAGCTGGTTCCGATCCCCGATGACAGCTTCTATGACAAGGCGATTGCCGAGTTCATCTCGGGCAATGCCAGTTTCGACGCGCTGCAGTTCTTCTCGCCCTGGCTGGGGGATTTCGCGGCACCGGGCTTTCTCGCACCGCTGGATGATTATGCCTCGAAATGGAACCTGCCACTTGATGACTTCTACGACACCTACCGTCTGAATTACGGCTTCTTCAACGGCCAGATGTACGGCATCCCGTTCGATTGCGACATCCAGATGGTCCATGTCCGCAAGGGCTATATGGAGACGCTGCTGGGCGGTGAGATCGATAAATGGAATTCGGTTCCCACCTATGACGAACTGATCCGCGTCTCGGGCGAGCTGAACAAGATAGAGCCGGGCGTGGCCGGTGTCGGTCTGATGGCCGCACGCGGCTTCTGGTCCACCTATACATGGGAGCATATCGCCGCCCAGGCAGGCATGATGCTCTTTGACGAGGACTGGAACCCGATCTTCAACGGCGAAGCGGGCATGAAGGGGCTTGAGATCATTCTGGAGCTTGCCAAGAACTCCGCCGAGGGCACCGCAGGGGCCGGCTGGGGCGAGAACCGCGCCGCATGGCTGGGTGGGCAGCTTGCCACCAATGTTTCCTGGCAGGACAGCGGCACGCAGGCCATGCGGCCCGACCAGTCCCAGATCGTCGATGATTTCGTCACGATCTACGAGCCGCGCATCTCGGGCGGCAACTTTGCCCCGCCGAATATCGCAGGCTCGACCTCATGCGTCGCGTCCACCAGCCAGAACCCCGAAGGGGCCTTCCTGATGCTGGCGTTCCTCACCACCTCCTCGATCATGGCGATGAACGAAGCGAATGCGAACGGGGTCGCACCGGGCTATCGCTCCGTCCTGTCGAACCCGGGCCTCCAGGCGGTCTCGCAGCCAGCCGAGGTCTGGGGCAAGAGCCTCGATTACGCATGGTGCGCGCCGCGTCTGCCGGGTATGTTCGAGATGGAACAGGCGCTTGGCAACGAGATCAACCGCGCCGTCGTGGGTCAAATCTCGGCCAGGGAGGCGCTGGACAATGGCGCGGACGCCATTCGCAAGATCATGGACCGAAACGGTTTCTACTCCAGCCGTCCGCCAGTGGATTACGCCGCTGTCGAACCGGGCCTGTGGGTCGGCAAGGGCAAGGAGATGCCCTTCTGACCCAAGCGGTTTAGCGTAATGAGTAACTCCCTGCTAAAGCCCAAGGCGACCGCTGCCGCCTTGGGTACCCCTCGCCCCCCGCGCCGTCGCAGCAAGACCATGCGGACGCTTTTCCCCTATCTGCTTGTGGCCCCTGCCGTCACATACCTGCTGATGATCACGCTCTATCCCGGCGCCTACGCGATCTATCAGAGCTTCTTTCTGGTCCGGTTTCAGTCCTGGACGCCGATCGGGTTCGAGAACTACACCGATCTCTTCTCGGATCGCGAGTTCTGGGCGGCACTCTGGAACACGCTGGTGATGGGTGGGATCGCGCTGGCGCTGGAATGCGTCATCGCGCTGGCACTCGCCTTCTTCGCCTATCGCGACCCGTTCATCCGCGGCTGGCGGATCATCTTTCTTGTGCCCATGCTCTTCATGCCATCGGCTGTGGCCTTCATCTGGAAGCTCGCCTTCAATGATGCGCGCGTGGTCTCGGACCTGCTGATCGGCATCGGCCTGCTTGAAGACAACATCAGCTTTCTTTCGTCGATCTGGCTGGCACGCATGACACTGATCATCGCGGATGTCTGGCAATGGACACCCTTCCTTTTCATCATCTTCGTGGCAGCCCTTCAGGGACAGGATGAGGAGGTCGAGGAAGCCGCCCGCCTCGACGGGGCAAGCTGGTTCGCAATCTTCTGGAACATCTCATTACCGATGATGCGGCCCGTCATTGCGGTCGCGGTGATCCTGCGCGGCATCGACATCACCACGATGTTCGCCAATGTCTTCATCATGACGCAAGGCACACCGGGCGGCGCCACCGAGACGATCAGTTATTTCATCTACCGGATCGGCTTCAAGACCTTCAACTTCGGCTATGCTTCGGCTGCGTCCGTCGTGATGCTGGTGCTCACCATCATCATAGCCCAGGTCGTCGTCAAACGCGCCTTCCACTCGGGGAGAACTTGAGCATGGCCTCCACCCGCCGCCGCAAGGGCGACAGCCGCATGATCCGCTATATCGTGCTGGGAAGCTGGGCGCTCTTCTGCCTCGCCCCGGTCCTTTGGTTCCTGTCCATCGGGTTCCGCCCCCGGACCGAGATCATCACGCCGCAGCCGATCTATTTCCCGACCTTCTCGCTCGATGCCTGGCACATGATCTGGAGCGACTGGCCCATGGCCGCCTATCTGCGCAACTCGGTGCTGGCAATCCTGGGTTCGGTCGTCATCGATCTGGTGCTGGCGATCCCGGCGGCCTATTCGCTGGCCCGGTTCCGGTACAGAGGCCGCGAGGATATCGGCTTCTACATCCTGTCGACCCGGATGATGGCACCCGCCATCGTGGCCATCCCGATCTTCTTCCTGTTCCGCAACATGGGGCTTCTGGACACGATCTGGGCGCTGATGCTGATCTATGCGGCCATCAACCTCAGCGTCGTGACCTGGATCATCCGCTCCTACATGCTCGACATCCCCAAGGAGCTGGAGGACGCCGCCCGCACCGACGGGGCCTCGGATCTGCGCATCCTGTGGGAGATCATCATCCCCGCCTGCCTGCCCGGCATCATCACGGCGGGCGTCATTGCGGCGATCTTCGCGATCAACGAGTTTCTCTTCACGCTGCTCATAGCCTCGACCAAGAACGCCTATACGATGTCGGTGGCGCTGGCGAATTTCACCGGCGGCTCGGACGGGGTGATCTACAACGCCATTGCGCTCGTCGCCTTCCTCGCCTTCGTGCCGGTTTTCGTGGTGGTGGTGGCAATCCAGAAACATCTGTCGCGTGGTCTGACCATGGGCGCGGTCAAGGGGTGACGCATGGCACGGATTGAGCTTTCCGGCATTCAGAAACGGTGGGGCGCGGTCTGGGGCGTGCGCGATGTGAATATCGACATCGCCGACGAGGAACTGATCGTCTTTCTCGGCCCGTCCGGCTGCGGCAAGACGACGACCATGCGAATGATCGCGGGGCTTGAAGACCCGACCGAGGGCGAGGTCCGCATGGATGGCGAGGTGATGAACGATATCGACGCCCGCGACCGGGACGTAGCCATGGTGTTTCAGGGCTATGCGCTCTACCCCAACATGTCGATCTACGAGAACATCCGCTTTCCGCTGCGCATGCGCGACGTGCCGAAATCCGAGCATGACCGGCTGGTCCGCGAGGCCGCGGACATGGTCGAGC
Organism: uncultured Paracoccaceae bacterium; assembly: GCA_947493745.1. Classification (GTDB taxonomy): domain Bacteria; phylum Pseudomonadota; class Alphaproteobacteria; order Rhodobacterales; family Rhodobacteraceae; genus CANLSM01. Next base: position 93,324 of record CANLSM010000005.1, read on the forward strand.
TTGGCGACTTTCTCGACCGCAAACCGGGCGCGCTGTCGGGCGGGCAACGGCAGCGGGCAGCCCTTGCGCGTGCCATCGTGCGCCAGCCGCAGGTCTTCCTGATGGACGAGCCGCTCTCCAACCTCGACGCCAAGCTGCGTCAGGCCATGCGCGTGCAGATCAAGCATCTGCAACGACAGCTGAAGATCACCACGGTCTATGTGACCCATGACCAGATCGAAGCCATGACGCTGGCCGACCGGATCGTAATCATGGAGGGCGGCCTGATCCAGCAGATCGGCACACCCGACGAGATCTATTCCGATCCCGCCAACACTTTCGTTGCAGGCTTCATCGGCGCGCCGCCCATGAACCTGATCGAGGGGCGCATTCAGAGTGGCACGTTTGTCTCGGACGGGATCACCCTGCCCGGAACCGGTATCACGGATCGCGACAGTGTCACGCTCGGCGTCCGGCCCGAGGATTGCAGCGTCGCGGACAGCGGCCATCTGGCGGGCCAGGTTTACGGGGTGGAGCCCACTGGCGACCAGACCTTCCTCACCCTGCGCATCGGCGCACGCCTGATCGAGGTGAAGGCGGATCGCGACTACCGCTCCGATCTGGACGTGACCGAGACCGTTGCCTTCGACCCGGGCCGCCTCTACTTTTTTGACACAGGCAGCGGCCAGCGGATCAGATAGATGACGTTCGACTACACCTCCATCGGCTTTTACACCTTCGATTGCCTCTGCCGCCCGGTCACGCAGATCCCGCCGGGCGGCGATACCTATTTCGTCGAGGATTTCACGCTGGCGGTCTCGGGTGCTGCGGGAAGTGCGGCGATTGTGGCCGCCAAGCACGGGCTGAGCGTGCAGGCTGTGGGCGGTGTCGGCCATGACGACATGGGCGACTGGGTGCTGGCCAAGCTGGGCAGCTTCGGTGTCGATACCACGAATATGGAGCGGTGCCCGGACCACATGACCTCATCCTCGATCGTGACGACAAGGCCCGATGGCGCGCGTCCGGCGCTTCACAAACGCGGCGCAACGGCGGGGTTCTATGTGACAGATGATCGGCTGGACCGGGTGCTGGACACGAAGATCCTGCATATCGGCGGCGTCGGGCTGATGGACCGGATGGATCAGGGCCGCTCGGGCGAGGTGTTGGCAGAGGCGAAGCGGCGCGGGATCACCACGACGCTCGACGTCTTTGCCTCGACACCTGATGACATGCCGCTCATCGCGCCGCTTCTGCCGCATACCGATTTCTTCATGCCGTCCGAGGAAGAGGCGATGGCGCTCTCCGGCCTCACGGATTTCGACGAAATCGCGCAATTCCTGCTGGATCAGGGCGTGGGCGCGGTAATCCTGACGCTGGGGGCAGAGGGCGCGATGTACCGCGACCAGACCGGCCACGGCTTCAGGATCCCCGCCTACGCAATCGACGTCATCTGCACCTGCGGTTGCGGCGATTGTTTCAACGCGGGCTTTGCCACGGGCCTCCATCTGGGCCGGTCTCTGGAGGACTGCGTGCGCCTCGGACAGGCGTCTTCCGCACAGAACGCCATGGGGCTCGGTTCGCAGGCGGTTGTCACGTCTCTGGATAAGACCTTGCGCTTTATGGAAATCACGCCGCAGAAGTGATATCTTTGCCGGTGCACAACGCGAGAGCCACTCCATGAGACCGATCTTGCCCCCTCTCCCACTGCCCAACGAGCTGGCCATGCCGGTCAGGGATGCGCTTCGGGGCATGCGCAAGACGCTGTCGGGGCCGCTGAAACTGATGGAGCCGGTCGAAGGCGCGCTGCCCGAGCCGTTGCGGCAGGTCGCCCGCCGTGTCGGCGGCCAGCCACAGACACCCCGCCCCGATCCCGAACTGGCCGATGTGCTGGGTCTGTCGGATTTCGCAAACAGCCGGGACGCCACCGCGCGTTTTGCAAGAACCACGTACCAGGGCCTGAAATTCGCTCTCAACCGGCTGGGGCGCGACGACCTGCTGATCAGCGAAACCGTTGCCGGTCTCGCCTATCGCACGGTCCAGCGCCAGAACGCCGACGGGGCCGATCCGTTTCAGATATCCGCACAGATTTTCGAACAGCTCGTGGGGCATCACGTCAGCGGCGTGGCACCGGGCACCTCCATCGGGCTGCATGACGCGGAAGAACAGATCAACGCACTGGCCGTCTTTGCGGTACTGCTCTGGATCCTCGTTGACCGCGAGATTGCCGAGACAAACGAGGCCGAGGTGCTGGCGCTCTGCGTCGATGTCACGGCCTCGGTCGCCGATCAGGTGATGGAGGCGTCGCCCGACCGCGCACAGCTTGCCGGGCTGCTCAGCACCTATGCCGGTGCGATCTGAATGGCCCAGCCCGACACCCTGACAGACACCCAACCGGTGCGCAAATCCATCCGGCGGCTGCGCTGGTTCGAGAACTCGTTCCGCCAGCAGGTCAGCAAGACATGCGACGAGACCGGGATTGATCTGGCGATTGACGACCGCAAACTGGCGGCAACCTTCATCAACTGGCTGCGCGCGTTCGAAAGCCACAAGCCGCAGCACGAGACCGACCGCCAGCCCTTTGTCGGCTTCGCTGCCGGTCTGATGCTGCGCGCCCTGATCGAACATGCCCCGCTCGGCGTCCGGTCGAAACCCGATGATGTCGATGACACCAACCCCGCCTATTTCTGGCCCGAGGGCTATGTCTACGTCGCCTATTGCCTGAACATGCGCTCGGCTGTGCTGGAGCAGGATTTCCACGAGGATCGCAAGGTCGCACCCGAGCTTGACGAGATCCGCACCTGGTGGTCGTTCAAGGAAAACGTCGCCAATGATCCCGCACTCGGCATCGCGTTTCTCGACCTCTTCGCGGGCGAAAAACCGGACTGGACCAAGCCGGGTGTGTTCCGCAGCCGGGACGTCGGACCGACCGCACTGCGTTTCTATGAACGCAAGACGTTGACCGACTGACGCGAGCTTTGCGGCGACGGGAAGACCCAGAAGAACTCACCGCTCAGCCCCCCGTCCCGCTCGGCCTGTTCATGCACGAAATCGACGGCCCCGGCGAGGCTTTCACGGGTCCAGCCCAGGCAGGAGCGCATCTTCAGCGTCACCGGGTCATAGTCGAGCGCATGCTCTTTCGGTGAGCGCTTCATCAGCGCGCTCGGCAGCACCAGACAGTGATAGACCCTCAGCGCGAAGGGCAGCGCACGCGCACGCTCGAAATTCCGGCGAAACGCCTCCGGACTGTCACCCGGCAGGCCCAGAATGATCTCGATGGCCAGCGACGCGACCGACCGCAATTCGCCGAGGATCGTGTTGAACCGGGCCTCGTCATAATTGCGCTCGACCTCGTCGAGAACATCATTGTCAAAGGACTGAAGACCGACGCCGATATGCGGATTGCCCACACCGTCGAGAAACTTCACATGCTCCTCGCGGACACGCGCGGGATAGACCTCGCAAATCAGGTTGCGGTGCTTGAGAAATCCCGTCTCCTCGGCCGCCTTGGCCAGGTTCACGAATGCCGGACGGTTCAGGTTCAGCCCCGCATCGACCAGAAGCAATGTCCGACGCCCGTTCTCGCCGATGGCCGCGAATTCAGCGGAGATGCTCTCCACACTGCGAATGTTGCGCGGCGCGTCCATCTCGCCCCATTCGCAGAACGCACAACTGAACGGGCAGCCCCTGTAGGTCTCCATGACGGCAAGGCCCTGCTGCGGGACAAGTCCGGCCTCGTAGGGCGAGGCGAGATCGTCAAGGATCGCCGGGTGGCGCGGCGGTGTGGTCTTCCAGCCCGGCCCGTTGCGCACCGCCAGCCCGCGCACATTCCCCAGCGTCTCGGTATCGCGGCGGACCAGCGAGACGATCTCGGTCATCGTGATCTCGCCTTCGCCAAGCGCCAGCACATCGGGCTGGATCATCGCGGCAAAGGGCATATGCGCCAGCATGTTGGCCCGTGCAGACGGGCCGCCAAAGACCACCAGCCGGGTCGGGTCGCTGGTCTTCAGATGCCCGATGATGTGCATCAGCGCGGGCAAGGACCAGACATAGGCCGACCCGCCGATCACGTCGGGATCGAAAGCCTCGATCTCGGCGGCGATCATGTCCGGGTCCCCCAGCGGATCATCCCAGATCCGCAGATCGAGATCCGGCAGATCGGCGGCCAGCAGAGACGAGGCCACCAGATAGAGGCCCAGATTGGGAATATAGGGCGGCAGCGCCGGGTCCCGTTCGGGGTAACGCCCGATCAGCGCCACCCGGCGCCCGGTCCGAAACGCCGCAACCGGCGCCTTCACTACTTGAACGACCACCAGAACGTCCCCTGCGCACCATTGTGCTGTTTCGAGAGGCGGCTCAGATGGCTGCGCATCTGCTTGATGTCAGTTTCCGACCATTGCGCGTTGGAGGTCATCGCGAAGGTAATCGGATCAAAGGCGATATCCCATTCCGGCCGCGACCGGGTCAACAGCGCATCGGGCAGCACCAGACAATGATAGGCCCGCACTCCACCAGGCATGGAAAGCGCGAAATCGAGCGTTCGCAGGAACCCCTCGGGCGTCTCGCCGGGCAGCCCGAAGATGATCTGCACCTCGATATTGTTGGCGACCTTTGCAAGCTCGCGCACCGAGGGCTCGAACCTTGTCTGATCGATCTTGCGATCATGGGCGACGAGGACCGCCGGATCCGTGCTCTGCAAGCCGACGCCCAGATAGGACGCGCCAATGTTTTCCAGAAATTCCAGATGCTTGGGCCGGATCGTCGATGGGTAGATCTCGGCCCAGAAACTGGTCTTTTTCAGATGTCTGGTCTGCTCATTGGCGGCCGAAAGGTTCCGAAACGCCGCCGCATTCAGGTTCAGACCGGCGTCGAGCAGGAAAACGGCGGGCGCTTCCAGTTCCTCGAATGCATTGATTTCGCGGGTGATATACTCGGTCGAGAACACGTCGCGCGCAGGCCGCACCGCCCCCCATTCGCAGAACCTGCAGGCCAGAGGGCAGCCGCGATAGGTCTCAAGATAGGCAACCGCGCCATGGGGCATCAGTGATTGCTGATAGGGCGAGGCGATCTCGTCCATCGGCACACTTCCTGCGGGACCTGTCTTGGTCCAGCCCCCGCCCGGTTTCGGAATGGCCAGCCCGCCGATCTTCGCCAGACCCTCGGGCGAGCGATCAGGCGCGCGGATGATCTGCTGGATCACCACCTCGCCATCGCCCTCGACCACCGCGTCGAGATAGGTCTCCGCACCAGCATAGGGCGCAAGATCGAAGACACTGGTCCGCGCCGACGGACCACCGAAGATCACACAGCAGTCGGGATTGGCGGCTTTCACCATCCTGGCTGCGTTGATCAGCTTCAGCGTCGACCAGACATAGATCGAGAAACCCACGATGTCGGGCGCAAATTCCTTGAGCGCGGCCATGGTCTGAACCTTGCCAAGCCGCGCATACTCGAAATAGCGGACATCCAGATCCATCTCGGGCGTCAGCGCATTGGCCGCCGCCATCACCCGATGCACGCCATAGCTCGGCAGCTCGAGCGGGCCCAGCTCACCGCCATCGGGATCGGGCGACAGGGAGACGAAGGCAATCTTCTGATGCCTCTGGATCGTGGTCGCAATGTTCATGGGCGGCTCTGGTCTCCTGACAATCGCAACGCGTCGGCCCCCTCAGACCCACCTCTTACCTGCGCCGACCGCCGGCGCGCTGTCAATCATTACTGCCCGGATGGGGCGGGACTATGGCAGGGCAGGCTTGCCAAAACGGAGCGCCGGGATCTAAGATAGGACGGTCTGGAACCGGAATGACAGGAGGGCTTCGTGGGCATCTATCGCTATCATGATCGAACGCGCGGCCCTGTCCCGGCCCTGCAAATCCGTTTGCAGGGCTGATCGGGAAAAGCTTCACTTCCTCTCGGTCTGCCCGATCCGGCGCGTCTTGCGTCGCCTCATTCCATCAGACCGAAGAGACATCCCATGAGCCTTCTGAACATCAAAGATCTGAGCGTCATTCTTGGCGCGCCGCTGTTCTCCAATCTCAGCCTGACCATCGGAAAGGAGGACCGCATCGGGCTGGTCGCGGCCAATGGCCGGGGCAAATCCACCCTGCTGCGCTGTCTGGCAGGCGCGCTTGATCCGACCAGTGGCGACGTCACCCGCGCCCGCGGCCTGCGCACCGGTCTGGTGACCCAGAACGTGCCCGGCGCGTTGCTCTCCCTGCCGCTCTATGAGGCGGTGCTGGACGCCCTGCCGGAGGAACAGGCCGAGTACGAGAGCTGGCGGGTCGATATCGCGCTGGACGATCTGGACGTCCCGGCTGATCTGCGGACCCGCCCCCTGGGGGAACTCAGCGGTGGCTGGCAGCGGGTCACCCTGCTCGCCCGCGCCTGGGTGACCGAGCCCGACCTTCTCCTGATGGACGAGCCGACCAATCATCTCGACCTCTCCCGCATCGGCGTCCTGCAGCGCTGGCTCGACACCGTTGCACGCGGCATCCCCGTGCTCGTGGCCAGCCATGACCGCGCCTTTCTCGACGCGGTGACCAACCGGACCCTGTTTTTGCGCGAGACCCGCAGCGCAGGTTTCGCCCTGCCCTACAGCCCGGCCCTCGCTGCCTTGGCCGAAGCGGATGCAGCCGAGGAACGCCGGTTCGAGAATGACATGAAACAGGCGCAGCAATTGCGCCGGCAGGCCGCCAAGCTGAAGAATATCGGGATCAACTCGGGCTCCGACCTTCTGGTCAACAAGACCAAGCAGCTGAAGGACCGCGCTGAACGGCTGGAGGAGGCCGCGCGCCCGGCCCATCAGGACCGCTCTAGCGGGGCAATCCGGCTTGGCAACAGCGGCACCCATGCCAAGGCGTTGCTCGCCCTTGACGACGCGGAGGTGACGACACCCGACGGACCGGTGCTGTTTCGGACCGGCAGGATCTGGATCAACCGCGGCGACCGAGTGGTGCTTCTGGGTCGAAACGGTGCGGGCAAGACCCAACTCGTGCGGCTGGTTCACCGGGCCATGACATCCGGCGCGGAGCAGGTCAAGGCCGCTCCCACAGCCGTACTCGGCTATTCCGATCAGGGCGTGACGCAGCTTGACGAGGCCGCCAACCCGATGGAGGCCATCACATCGAACTTCGATGTCGGCGACCAGCGCGCCCGGTCACTTCTCGCCAACGCGGGTATAAATATCGACCTGCAATCCGCACCGATCACGGCGCTCTCCGGCGGGCAGAAGGCGCGGCTTGCGATGCTGGTCCTGCGGCTCACCTATCCCAATTTCTACCTGCTGGATGAGCCCACCAACCATCTCGACATCGAAGGTCAGGAGGCGCTGGAGAGCGAATTGCAGAGCCACGAGGCCTCGAGCCTGCTGGTCTCCCATGACCGGACCTTCGTGCGGGCGGTCGGCAACCGGTTCTGGCAGATCGAAGGCAAACGCCTGATCGAGGTCGAAAGCCCCGAGCCCTTCTTTACAGAGGCTCTGGGGGTCTAGACCATCATCTGCGCGCGGCCCAGATCGGTCAGATCATTGACCGTCGCACGGCCCTTGAAATCGACCTCGTAATCCTCTGGCGCAAAATCCGGGGCCGAGCGCCCGGCCAGAAACGCCTCCGCCTGCTTGCGGGCATAGGCTTCGTTCTTCGGACAGCGCGGCGAGGCACCGATATAGATCACGTTGGCATAGTCTGCACCGCTATGCTCATCCGCGACCGAGTGGATCACGTCGGGATGCCACCAGACCGTATCGCCCGGCTCCACCACCGGGATGCTGGTCAGACCGGCAAGGATATCGCCGTGCCAGTCCGTGCTCGCCCCCAGCGCCCGGCCCGGTGTCGCGCCGCAGAGATCATCCTCTGCAACATCATCCTGAAGCGCCCGCAGCAGGAAATAGGCAATCGACCGGGCGACCGGGATCAGGCTGAGCGTCCCATCCTCGGGGCCCTGTGTCGTCAACCCGGTCCAGCCCTGAAACGTGCGGAACATCGAGCAGACGGCAGGCGAGGAATACTCCCGCGTCTGGGTGCGATAGGTCGCCTTCCACGGATCATAATCCTGCCAGCGCCCGCCAAAGATCGGGCCGTAGATCTTCTGATAGGCCGGGTCGAGCCAACGCTCGTAGGACCCGCTGTCCATATGCGGCGACAGGCCGAGCGTGGTGTCGCCTGGCACCCGTCTGCGGGTCCGGTCCGCATAGGCAAAGTCGTGATCGGGATCGAACTCGTCACCCATCGGTCCGGCCACATCCCAGAGCCGGTTGAGGAACCGCTTGGTGGCCGCCATGCTTTCCGCCTGCCGCGCCATGACCTGCGGTTTCGACCAGTAAAGCCCATAGATCTGCGGCGCGCCCGATTTGAGATCCGAGAAGTAGGTATCAAGCCCCGCCTTCTCCTGCGCGCGGGTCAGGTAATCATTGTCAGCAATGTACTCACCGATTTCAGCGTTCCAATCCTCGGCCTGAGCGCGCTCGAAAACACCACGCACGACCACACAGCCGCGATGCCGGATCGCCGCCCGGCTGGCATCGGAGACCGCGCCATCGGCGATGTCCCGGTAGGCAAGCTCGGGGATGACCGGGCCGCCTTTGCGGATCACATCGACCTCGGCGCGCATGGCCCCTCGCACTTCCTCGAAGGCCGCCTTCACATCCGTGAGGCCGCGCAGATGCATCTTTGCATCCCGGATATAGTCGTTCAGCTCGGTATCCATGATCCCCCCTTAAAGATATGTCCCGTAGTCCGAGACCAGCAGATGCAGCGGTGCCTCGTCTTCCTCGACCGAGGCGAACCGCCCGATATCCATCTCGAAGATGTTGTCAGTGTTGTCGTCATTCACCGTCGAGACCTCGCCGATAAGAACATCCCCGCCCTCACCCCAGAAGGCGTGCCAGACATTTGGGTGCAGGGTCACGCTCTGCCCCGGATCGAGCTTCAGCAGGCCGCCCGCCGGAAGCCGCGTCATTTCGCCATCTACAGGGACCACGACCTCGGCCTCCCGGTCGATATTGCCCGCATCGTCGCGCATGAAAAGCTCCAGCACCAGTTTCGCTCCGCCGCGATTGATGATGTCCTCGGACTTGATGATGTGCCGGTGCATCGGGCTGAGCTGATCGCGCCGCGAGATCATGATCTTTTCGGCATAGACCATGCCTGACCCGTTTTTCAGATCCTCTGCCCGCCCGTTGCGGGTGGTGAAGAGGAACAGCCCCATCTCGTCGAACCTCCCCTGCCCATAATCGGTGATGTCCCAGCCCATACCGCGAGCCTTGATCGCGGCATGATCGCGGGCGCGCATCTCGTCCGGCGTCCAGTAGGCAAAGGGCGGCATCACATAGCCGAAAGAGCGGATGAAGGCATCGCCCTCGCGCAGGATCTCGTTCACAAGCGAGCGTTTCATCGGATGCGGACCTCCGTTTCGGGATCGAAAAAGACCGCCTTGGTCATGTTGAAGGCGAGTTTCGTGCGGGTGCCGGGCGCGATCCGGGCATCCGCACGCAGCCGGGCAATCGCCTCCTGCCCGCCCAGATGGGTGATCGCGAAAGTGTCCGAGCCTGCGGGTTCCACCACCTCGACGAAACACTCCGCTTCCACGATATTTCCAGCGCTGCGGTCGGCACCATCGGGGTCGGTCAGCGCCTCGGGGCGGATGCCGAACTTGATCCGGCGACCGGTCTGCGCCCGCATCGCATCGCTGTCGGGAACCGGCAGGACGACAGGGGCATGCTCGCCATCCGCCAGCGAAACCCCGAGCCCGCCCTCCTCGACCACCGTCGCATCGACAAGGTTCATCGAGGGCGAACCCATGAAGTCGGCCACAAACATGTTCGTGGGATCATTGTAGATCTCATCGGGCGTGCCGAACTGCTGCAGATGTCCATCCCTCAGCACGGCGATCTTTGTGGCCAGCGTCAGCGCCTCGATCTGATCATGGGTAACATAGACAATCGTGGTGCCCATCCGCTGGTGCAGCCGCTTGATCTCGGTGCGCATGTCAACGCGCAGCTTGGCGTCGAGGTTGGAGAGCGGCTCGTCAAACAGAAACACCTGCGGATCGCGCACCAACGCGCGCCCCATCGCCACCCGCTGCCGCTGTCCGCCTGACAACTGGCTCGGTTTGCGCTTCAAAAGCTCGCCTATCTGAAGCGTATCGGCCACCCGCTGAATGGCTTCCTCCCGCTCGGCCTTGTCGATGCCACGGATCTCCATGCCGAAGCTGATATTCTGCGCGACCGTCATGTTGGGATAAAGCGCGTAGGACTGGAACACCATCGCGATGTCCCGCTTGGACGGGTGCAGCCCGGTGACCGAGTTCGCCCCGATGCGGATATCTCCGCTGGTGATCTCCTCCAGCCCCGCAATGGTGTTGAGCAGCGTGGACTTGCCGCAGCCCGACGGGCCGACAAGCACCAGAAACCCGCCATCCTCGATCTCCAGATCAATGCCTTTCAGGACCTCGACCGGCCCGTAGGATTTATGCAGGTTTTCAATCGTAAGCGATGCCATGACCTATCCTTTGACCGCACCGGCCATCAGCCCGCGCACGAAATACCGCCCCGAGACGACATAGACGATCAGTGTTGGAAGGGCCGCCAGAATGGCGCCCGCGAAATGCACATTGTATTCCTTCACGCCGGTCGACGAGTTCACCAGATTATTGAGCGCCACCGTCATCGGCGTGGAATCGTAGCCCGAGAAGGACGCCCCGAACAGGAAGTCATTCCACTGGTTTGTGAACTGCCAGATCACGGTCACCACGATGATCGGGCCAGAGCTTGGCAGCAGGATCCGGGTGAAAATCTGGAAGAACGACGCCCCGTCGATCTGGGCCGCGCGGATCAGCTCTGTCGGGAAGGCGGCATAGTAGTTACGGAAGAACAGCGTCGAGAAGCCGATGCCATAGACGAAATGGATCAGCACCAGCCCCTGAATCGTCCCCGAGATACCCAGCAGCCCCAGTATCTTCGCCGCCGGGATCAGCACGATCTGGAACGGGATGAAACACGACAGCAGCAGCATCCCGAAGACAATCCCGTCGCCGCGAAACCGCCATTTGGTCAGCACATAGCCGTTCAGCGCGCCCGCAATCGTCGACAGGATCACCGCAGGCGTCACCATCATCAGCGAATTGGCGAAATAGGGCTTCAGCCCCGTCGCCTCGACCCCGATCTGTGCATTCGACCAGGCGTCCCGCCAGGGCTGCAACGTCCAGACCTCGGGCAGCGCCATCAGATCGCCGCCCCTGATCTCATCGAGCGGCTTGAAGGAATTGGCGACCATCACGTAAAGCGGCAGCAGGTAGTAGATCACAAAGAGGATCAGCACCGCATAGATCAGTCCGCGGGTCAGATGCGCGGCGCTCATCTCTGCTCTCCGCTGCGCAGCTCGGAATAGACATATGGCACGATGATTGAGAAGATCATGATCAGCATGATGATGGCCGACGACGCCCCGATCCCCATCTGGTTGCGGGTGAACGTGTAGGAATACATGAATGTCGCGGGCAGCTCGGTCGCCCGACCCGGCCCGCCACCCGTGAGTGCGATCACCAGATCATAGGCCTTGATCGCCAGATGCGCGAGGACCACGAAGGCCGACAGGAAGACCGGTCGCATCAGCGGGATGATGATGCGGCGGTAGATCGTGAAGCCCGACGCGCCGTCGATCTGGGCGGCCTTGATGATCTCGCTGTCCACGCCCCTGAGACCCGCCAGAAACATCGCCATCACGAAGCCCGAGGACTGCCAGACGGCCGCCATCACGACCGTGTAGATCGCGAAATCCCGGTTCTTGATCCAGTCGAAATGGAAACTGGTCCAGCCCCAGGCATGCATCGTGTTCTCGATCCCCACCCCGGGGTCGAGAAACCATTTCCACGCCGTCCCGGTGACGATGAAGGACAGCGCCATCGGGTAGAGGTAGATGGGCCGGATAAACCCCTCCGCGCGGATTTTCTGATCCAGAAGGATCGCCAGAAACAGCCCCAGCGCCGACGAAATCACGATATAGAGGATGCCGAAAATCGCGAGGTTCTTCAGCGCCGTGTCCCAGTGGCGCAGCTTGAAGAGCTTTTCGTAATTCTCCAGCCCTACCCAGCCATAGGACGGCAGCATCCGGCTGTCGGTCATCGACAGATAGCCGGTATAGGCGATGAAGCCGTAAACGAAGAGCAGCACCAGAAGAAAGCTCGGCGCAAGCACGAGCCGGGGGATCCAGCGCTGGACGTGATCTCTCATCCGAGGTTCCAGTCAAGGGGCGGACCGGTCAGGCCCGCCCTCTCCGACATTACTGCGCGGCCAGCACGGCATTGACGAGCTCTTCTGCGGCAGTCGCAGAATCGTACTCGCCATTGAAATGGGCGGTGACCACATCATAGATCGCGTTCTTGACCGCTGCCGGATTGGCATGTCCATGCGCCATCGAGCCATAAAGCCCGCCTGCCGCATTGGCCTCGGCAAAGTCCGCCATGCCCTTCTTGCCGCAATCGTCAAACGCCGCGTCAGAGACATCCGTGCGCGCAGGCACCGAGCCCTTGACCACGTTGAACGCCGACTGGAAGGTCGGGTTCATCACCGAGGCTGCCATCGCCATCTGCGCCTCGGACGCACCGCCCTGATCGAACATCACGAACTGGTCCGAGTTGAAGGTGACCTTGCCTTGCGTTCCGGGGAAACGGATGCAGACGAAATCCTCGCCCGGCACCTGCCCCGCTTTCAGGAACTCGCCCTTGGCCCAGTCGCCCATCATCTGCATGCCCGCCGTGCCCTCGATCACCATCGCGGATGCGAGGTTCCAGTCACGACCCGAGAAATTGTCATCCACATAGGTACGCAATGTGGCCATCCGGTCGAAGGCCTCGACCATCTGGGCGCCGCCAAGCGCATCCTCATCCATGTCGATGAAAGCGGCCTTGTAGAAATCCGCACCGATCCCGAGCACGACCGCATCGAAGATTGTCGCATCCTGCCAGGCCTGCCCGCCATGGGCCAGCGGCGTGATCCCGTTGGCGCGCATCGCATCAAGCACAGTGATCAGTTCATCCCAGGTTTCAGGCGCCTTGCCACCGGCCGCATCCAGCGCTGATTTGCTGATCCAGACCCAGTTGGTCGAATGCACATTTACCGGCGCTGCAATCCAGTTGCCATCATGCTTGGAGAACTCCTGTAGCGCAGGTGGCACGACCGCGTCCCAGCCCTCTTTCTCCGCCACGGCATTCAGATTGCCGAGCTTGCCCGTGGTGCTGGCCCAGTCCTTGATGTCAAAGCCCAGCATCTGCGCCGCTGTCGGCGCATCACCGGCCACGACACGCGCCCGCAGGACGGTCATCGCATCTCCACCGCCGCCCCCGGCGACCGGCATGTCCTTCCAGCCGACACCCTTTGTCTCAAGATCGTCCTTCAGCACACCCACGGCAGCGGCTTCGCCGCCGGAAGTCCACCAGTGCAGCACCTCGACGTCATCCGCCATTGCTGTTGACGCCGTCAGCGCAAAGACAACGGCCGAGGCCGTGGCTCTTAGTCCGGATTTCTTGGTCATTCTATCCTCCCCTGGATTTCATAATGTGTGTCGCTTTGCGCAACATTGGCGGGGCGGCAGCGGCTTGGCGCATCCTTCGGCAAGCCACGGTGACCCTGCACCCGGGATCGTAACAGAGATTGCAGGTCTGGCAATCGGAACCACCGCCATCCCGCGTCAGGGGGTGACGAACGCGGACCGGACCGGAAGCCTTGGCAGAAATATCGAAACCTTCCTTGCCCAACAAAATGCGCTCCAGGAGGTCGATTCAGACGCAAAACTGGCCTCTGAAGGCTAAGGAGAGACCATATTGTCATATAGAAGTTATGCTTCTGTCATTGACATGCGCAAAATACAATATTTTTGCACGTTACTTGAGTGTTTCTGATAGGCGTCATATTATACATGATAATGTACACTTATCGGTACTCTTGCAAGTTCACCTGAATTGATGCCATAAACGGGCGCATGACGCTTGTGCCGCTCACACCCCCTGCCCTCTCACCCGCGGATCAGGACGCCCTCACCGACCTCTACGTACGCGGCACGCCGGAGAATACGCTGCGCGCATACGAGCGCGACCTCCTCTACCTAACAGCCTGGAAACGCGCAGCCTTCGGACAGAGCCTCAGATGGCCCGAGGACGAGACCGTCGCGATCCGCTTCGTTCTGGACCATTCCCGCGACCTTGCAAACGAGACCGGGCAACCGGGCGAAGTGGCGGACGCTCTGATTGCCGCCGGCCTGCGCCGCAGCCGGACCTGCCCGGCGCCCGCAACGCTGGATCGTCGGATCGCCTCCTGGGCCGCCTTTCACCGGATGCGCAACCTGGCCTCCCCGTTTGATGCCCCGCTGGTCCGTCAGGCACGTGGCAAGGCCCGCCGCGCCATGGCACAGCCCCGCAAGGCGAAATCGGCTCATCCGATCACCCGCGCCGTGCTGGAGGACCTGTTGAAGACCTGCGACGGAACGCTGCGCGGCCTTCGCGACCGGGCCATCCTGATGCTTGGCTTTGCCTCCGGTGGACGGCGGCGCTCGGAGATCATCGGCTTGATGCGGGACGACATCGACCTGCGGAGTTATGATGAAGCCGGTCTGGTCTGGCTCCATCTGATCGAGACCAAGACCACGACAAAGGCTGCCACGCCGAAACTGGTCCTGAAGGGTCGCCCGGCCCGTGCGCTTGTCCACTGGATCGAGATCGGGCAGATCACCAACGGCGCGCTTTTCCGTCCCGTTTCGAAATCGGACCGGGTCCTGAAGCGCAAGCTCAGCCCGGACGCGATCCGCCAGATCATCAGGCACCGCCTTGCCCTGGCGGGCTATCCCGAAGGCTTCGCCTCGCCCCACGGGCTTCGTTCCGGCTTTCTCACCCAGGCCGCCCTTGACGGGGCGCCGATCCAGGCGGCCATGCGGCTCTCGCTGCACCGCTCGATCTCGCAGGCGCAGAAATACTATGACGATGTGGAGATCGCCGACAATCCGGCAGCCGATCTGCTGGGGTGAAGGCAGAGGTTTCGCGCGCGAAACCTCCTACTTTCCAAACGCCTTCTTCAGGGCCTTCAAAGCCACTTCAAGCGCTTCCTCGTCGATGGCAGGTCCCTCAAAGCGCAGCGAATGAACGCCACCCTTGCTGATCTTGTGCACACTCATGCCCTCAGCGAGCGCCACCACATCGCGCCTGACCTGCACATCCGCCTGCCGTGGACGCCCGCCCCGGCTCGCATCGGCCCCCTGCTGCTCCGCCTCGCGGATCAACGGCTCCATTGCGGTCCATTCCTCGGCTGCGGATGTAAATTCCCGCGCACTCAAGGCCTCGCGCACCCGCGCGGTGAGGCCGGAGCGAAGCGCCGCAGCAAGGCGCAGACCGGCACGCTCGGACAGGTCGGTGGCAAAACTCAGCACATCCCCGAGATCCTCATGGATGGCCGCAAAGCTGCGGATCTTGGAGCGCTTCGCCTTCGATCCGGCAGCAAAAAGCGTATCTACAGCAGCCTCGATCGACGCAAAGGCACCCTGCCCGGCTGCCACCACAGCGATGCGCCCACGCTCATACTGGCTGAGATCCGCGCGGATCTCGTTTTCCTCCACCATCGCAACATAGGCGCCGGCAGCGTCCTCGGGCGTCCGTACCAGCGCCCTGACACGGGCAAATTTCTCGTCTCCGGTCTCGGCCAGCAAGGCCCGCAGCGCGCCGATCCGGCGCCATCCCGAGATAAGCCCGAAGCGCGGGTCATCACCGCTTGGCAATGAAAGCTCCACCGGCATCCGAAGTCCATGCGCCTTGATGGAGGCCTTCAGTTCCTCCATTTCTTCCGCGTCGCTGGCCAGACGGTCGCGGCTAAGATGGCGCAGCTTGATGTCTTTCAGCGCAACCTCGCGCACCAACAGACCCGCAGCCTCAGCCTCGCGCAGCCTGGCTGCATCGGCCTTGTCCCGGGCCGATCCCACACGCCCCTCGACGACACTCGCCGCGTTGAGCGCCGCTGCCTCGCCCGCGACCTGCGCAATCGGCGGCACCATCGACTTCTTCTCAAGCGGAGGTTTCGCGGCGAAACCCTCATCGAGCTTCGCCAGATCCTCCGCAGTGGGCGCCGTCAAACGTCTGCGTTTAGCCATCACCAGCCTCCATCATCGATGCATCCCGCCACCAGGACCCTATCAAGATTTCCTTAAATTCAGCATAAGTTCGATCGAATGTCTCGCGACCCCGGACATAGGTCTCGCGGTTGAAGTCGCGATAGTCCGCCTCGTAGATGCCGTTGACCTGCTCGCCCGCCTGACCGACCAGCGCCGTCAGGTCCTGCCGATAGGCATTCATGAAGTCGCCGAAATAGGCCTGAATGACATTGGCCAGATCGGTCTGTTGTGCCGCATCAAACCGGGTAATGATCGCGCGCACAACATCCCACTCGAATTTCATCTCGGGCAGGCCGGCCGCACGCAGGGCCGCGTTCTCGCCATCCTCGATCGAGGCAAAGGTCGTGTAGAGCATGTCAAAGAAGCGTCCGGTCGAGTCGAACTCCAGAAACGACGCGCCAAGCGGCACAAGAAGGATGTCGGCCGCAGCCAGCGCGTTTATCGTCAGATACCCAAGCGCAGGCGGCGTATCGAGGAACACGATATCGTACTCGTCAAGCACGCCCTCGCTTTCCAGAAAGTTGGTCAGCGCGTCCCAGAGCTGCCAGCGCCGCAACCCCATGCGCCAGACCGGAATCTGGAACTCCGCCCAGTAGAGGTTGAGCTGCGCGCCGATGAGATCGATGTTCGGCCAGTGAGTGCTCTGGATGATGTCTCGCGGCGAAACCTTGAGCGCTTCCTCCAGCGTCTCATCGAGGGGCAGGGGAGGCTCACCACGTGCTGTGCGGACCCGGTTCTCCTCCTGCACCTGGGTCGCGTAGTCCTTGGCGATCAGCGGGAAAACGGTGCTCCATTCGTCCTGCACCTTACCGCCCAGGATCGACGTCATGGAGCCCTGGCTGTCTAGGTCGATGACAAGCACCTTGTACCCATCCAGCGCAGCCGACATCGCAAGATGGGCCGCGGTCGAGGTCTTGCCGACGCCGCCCTTGAAATTGGCCACCGCCGCGATCTTCGCTGGAACACCTTCGGGGCGATAGGGGCGATACTCTTTGGTCGAAACGCCTTCCTCCGCGAAATGATCGCGCAAGGTCAGAACCTCCTCCAGTGAAAACCACTTCGTCCCGCCCTGACCGGTGCCTTGCGGCAGATCCGGATTGGCCTTCAGAACGCGGCGCAGATGGGCAGCCGCCACGGGGATCAGATAGCGGGTGATCTCCCAGGTTGAAAACTTGCGCAGCCGTTTCTGACCATCAGGCGCATAGCCCCGTTTTGCCAGATCCTCGCGACCCTTGGCGCAGAACGAGGCTGCTTTTGCGAATCGGACAGTGTCGATAGGATCGCCCAACTTCTCTGCTGACCGCTCGGGATCGAGATTGAAATAGGGTGGAAGTGGATGTTCCGCTTTTCGGCTCATTGTGAGTTATCCTGCAATATATCACCGGTTTGGTCGGGTATCAGTCAAAACATCGCACATCACAGTTAGGATGTGAATCTCGAAATCATTCTTGGCCGGAATGCACGGTTTCGCGCGCGAAACCTCATCCAGGAAACCCGGAAAGGGAACACCTACAAGTGTGATTACTTTCAGTACTTTAGAGTCTTTGGCGCAATAAGAATGAGCATTATCAACATGTTAAGCACGACTGGGGACCCGTTTGCAGTGCCAATGGAACCCATATGCGGGACCAATGGGACCCGTATGCAGGAGGTGGGGTTCCCGAATCCGGGGGCACGGGAACCCGGACTCAGGAGGGGAAAACAGACCCTTAAGGCACCTGTTTACGGGATGTCAGCGCGGGTTTGGGGGGTTTTTGGTCCATGTTGGCAGGATCAGGAGCGTCCGTTTCAATCGGTCGCTCAAAAGGTACCCGTCTACGGGACTCCGGGCCGCCGCTTTTGAGGCACCCGGGAATCTCTTGCGTGCAGGTGCCTTTTCGGCCACCATCAGAGCCGGTACCACAACGCGTGCCCAACAAAGCCAGAGCAGGCAAATGAAACAAGCAAGGATCCAGCATGAGCGGCTGACGGGGGCGCTCAGGCGCGAGTCGGTGAAGAAGAATGTCGCGGCAATCCATGTCAGCGGCAAGCTGACCCTGTTGCAGCGGAAGCTGTCGAATGTTCTTCTGCTGAATGCCTATGACGAATTGACCACCCAGCGCAGTCACTCGATCGATGCCAAGACGCTGTGCCTGATGATCGGGTACAACTCCAACGATATCGACACATTGCGCGATGCGCTCCGCTCGCTGGCGGAGACGCTGGCGGAATGGGACATGCTGGGCGAGGACGGCAAACAGGAATGGGGCGTCTCGGCGCTTCTGGCATATGCCAAGCTGAAGGGCGGTGTCTGCGAGTATGCCTATTCACCGGCGCTGGCCGAGAAGCTGCATGACCCGAAGGTCTTTGCGCTCATCAATCTCAACATTCAGAGGCGGTTCACTTCTGGGCATGGGCTGGCGCTTTATGAGAACTGTTACCGGTTTGTCCGCACGGGCTCGACCGGCTGGTGGCCGCTCGATCTGTTTCGCAGGTTGATGGGGGTGGAGGGCAGCGCCTACTATGCCAGCTTCAAGCACCTCAATGCGAAGATCATCAAGACCGCCGTGGCGGAGGTGAACAAGACCTCGAACATTCAGGTCCGACCGGAGTTCCGCAAGAAGGGCAGGGCGGTCACCGACCTGCGGTTTCTCATCAAGGAAAACCCGCAGCTTGCGATGTTCGAGATCGACGATCAGGACGGGGTCCGAAGCAGTGCCGTCTATGAGAAGCTTATCGCGAAAGGGGTTGCGGACCGGCTGGCGCGGCAGTGGATTGCAGAGCATGGCGAGACCTATGTCGGGCAGAAGCTGGACTATGTCTCCCGCCGCAAGGATGTGAAATCGTCCGTCCAGTATCTCAGCGTGGCGATCCGGGAGGATTATCGCGAGGAGGAGATCAAGCTGCCCGACCCGTCACCGGAGGCTCTTGAGGCGCATGCGAAGGCCGCGGCTGAACGGCAGGAAGCGGACGCGCGCGAGGCACGGCGGGCGCTTGAGCACAGGGACCGGGCGGCGCGCTTCGCACGTGTCAAAACCCATATCGAGACCCGGAACCCGACCCAGCGTGATACCGACAGACGGCTCTTTGCCTCGACGCTGGAAGGTCAGCTTGAGCGAGAGGACTTCGCCCGCAACGGCTGGGCCTCGGCGCTGAATGCACGGGCGATCTTTGAGTTCTGGCAGAACATGGAACCCGATATCTTTGCCGATCTTGCGGGCGACGAGGTGCCGTAACGTCATCCGCCGTATCGGGTTTGCAGTGACAAGTGACACAGTCTTCATCCACAGTATTTGGCAATGCGCAAGGGCAGGGGTGGTCTGCGCGCATCGTGCCGGTGCTGCGGCCTCTATCGAGGCCATTTGGTTCTTGTATCTGAGTACTTATTGAGAATTTGGGAACGGTGAGGGAGTACCGTGGGTAGCGACGTTTATGCCAATGGCAGGGGCGTGTCGTGCAAGTCCGGAAGTGGCAAGACCATTGCCAACTTTCCCGATGTCTGCATGACACCTCCGGAAAATCCGGCGACGCCGCCCGGCGTTCCTGTGCCGTACCCGAACACGGGCATGTCGGGCGATTGCACCTCCGGCAGCCGGAGCGTCAAGATCTCGGGCAAGGAGGTCTCGCTCAAGAACAAGAGCTATTTCAAGAAGAGCATGGGCGACGAGGCCGGGGCGGCGGCGAAGAAGGGCGTGGTCTCGTCGAAGAACCGGGGCAAGGTCTATTACACATCCTGGTCCATGGACGTGAAATGCGAGGGCGAGAACTGCGTCCGGCATTTGGACCTGACAACGCACAATCATGGCTCACCGACCAATACCTGTCCGATGCCGTTCACCGACGACATGTTCCTGATGGCGATGGAAGCCTGGGGCGAGGCGCATCGGCGGACCTGTGAGTGCTGTGGCAATGACGCGCATTCGCTGGCCCAGGCCGCAGGCAACGAGATCTCGGAGGACGAGTTCTACGGCGCCCATCCCGACGGACCGACATGGCTGGCCATGGCACGGGACAATTGTCCGAGCATCGTACCCGAAGCACCGCCGACCGATGACCCATGTGCGAAATATTACGGCGGGATCACCAGCACCAAGGCCCCAAGGGCAGAGTTCAGTCAGGCGGGGGCCAACCCTCTGTCCAACCCCAATTCCTTGCCCTGGGTGCACGGGCAGGGTCAAATGGCCCACCGGGTTCCGCTTTCGGCCGGTGGCTGTCCCATCGGGCAGGGGAACCTCGCGCCGGTCCGGCCCGGAACCGATTGCAAGACACTGGAGGACATGAGCAGTGATATTCATGATGGATGCCGGAGGGCCCATGTCCGCACCTTGCGTCTCTGAGCGGGGCGGGCGCTAGATGGCCGCACCTGATTTCATGCAGAAGGGCGGGTTCAACTGGACCCGCTCGGGTTATCATCTGCTGTTCTCGGCGGACGAGCGGGCGCGTGTCCAAAAGCCCGGTCCCGACGCCGATGTCTGGATCGAACTTGCCCATATCGCGGAGCGGGCGAAGGTGGGCGACTTCTCCCAGGTTGCGCAGCTGCCGGAGTTCTTCCGGGCCGATGCGGAACAGAATTTCGGCCCCGTCGCGCTGTTCCTGAT
Source organism: uncultured Paracoccaceae bacterium (assembly GCA_947493745.1). Taxonomy (GTDB): domain Bacteria; phylum Pseudomonadota; class Alphaproteobacteria; order Rhodobacterales; family Rhodobacteraceae; genus CANLSM01. The sequence continues at coordinate 114,022 of CANLSM010000005.1, forward strand.
GGGTGACATGGGCAACAAGCAGCAGCTTGAAAGCCTTGTTGATGTCATGGAAACAGGTCACGAGGCGCTCACAGTCTATGCCTGTGAGGCGGCGCGAAATGCGGGCTGTCTGTGGCTGGTGCCCCATATGGTCGATGCCTGGCGGCGCGCCGAGACCCTGGCCGGTCACGAGATGATCGGGTTTGCGATCTCCGATCTGCTGGAGCCGGTCACCTATCTCGACGACATGGTGCCGCTTGGCGAGTTGGCGGGATACTTCACCCAGAATTTCGAGGGCCGGGAGGTGGGGCCTCGTATCGCCGATGCGCTGCCCGGCATTGTCAATGAAGGGGCTGATGACCGGTTCGCGGCGTTGGCACGCGAGCTTCTTGAGGAAGCGCGATCATCGGTCTCCGATCCCGATCAGCCCGTCTGGGGGGGCAGGGGGATCACGGCACGAGGCTTTGCGGAACGGTTCCTTGCGCTCATCACGTCGGATCAGTTCACGCCGTTTCAGGGACCGCTGACGGTGAAGTACCGGCACAGGTTCGAGGCGATGACAGGGATCGATTGTACGTCCTTTTACGAGGATGGCCGGTTCCGGCAGATCAATGCGGTCGGGGTGCTGGAGGAGTATCTGGATGCCGATGAGCCTGCGCCCGAGCAGCGGATCTTTTTCGGGCATCAGATCCGGTGAGGTGCCTCCGGTGATCGCGTGGACCGGCGAGGCGGAGACGGGCCATCCCTACTGGTGGGAGGGTCTCGATCCGGTCGCGGCCCGCGATGATCTGCCCGGACGGGTCGATGTCCTGATCATAGGTGCGGGTTATACCGGTCTGTCAGCGGCGATTGCGGCGCATGACAGCGGTGCCTCGGTCGCGGTCGTCGACGCTGCCGAGCCGGGGCAGGGGGCCTCGACCCGGAACGGTGGCATGTTCGGGGCCCATCCCCGGCTGAGCTGGGACGCGCTTGCCAGACAGTTTGGCGAGCCGGTGGCCGATGGTGTTTTTGCCGAGGCCACGCCTGCGATGAGGTTCGTGCGTGATCTCATTGTGCGCGAGGCGATCGACTGCGATCTGCAGGACACCGGTCGTATCCAGCTTGCCTGGACAGCGGCCCATTTCGAGCGGCAGAAACAGTTGCGCGATACCCTTCAGGCTCGCAGCGATGTAGAGGTGGCGCTGGTCGAGCGCCGCGATCTGGGAGAGGAGATCGGAACCGAGCACTATTTCGGTGGGCTGCTCTTCCCCGCGCATGCTGCGCTCAATCCCGCAAAACTGCATCACGGTCTGCTGGGCGCGGTGCGGAAACGCGGTGTGCCGGTGACAGGAAAGGCCCCTGTCACCGCGCTTGACCGGCAGGCTGGCGGCTTTCTGGCGCAGACGCCGAAAGGACCGGTGCGGGCCGAGAAGGTGATCCTTGCGACCAATGGATACACACAGGGGTTTGGCTGGCATCGGGCCCGCGTCTTCCCGCTGCCGAGTTTTCTGATCGCGACCGAGGCGTTGCCCGCGAACCTGCTGGGCTCCCTCGCGCCGGGGCGTCGGATGATGGTCGAGACGCGGGCGCGTCACTCCTATTTCCGGCTGTCGCCGGACGGGCGGCGGATCCTCTACGGCGGACGCGCTTCGATGCGGCCCGTCGATCTTCACCTTGCCGCCCGGCGGTTGCACGCGACCATGTGCGAAGTCTGGCCCGCCCTGGCCGGAACGCGTCTGTCCCATGTCTGGTCGGGCAATACCGGCTACAGCTTCTCGCATATGCCACAGGTGGGAGAGGCGGATGGCCTGCACTTTGCCATGGGGTTCTCCGGCTCGGGCACCGTGATGGCGCCGTATCTGGGTGCGAAGGCCGCGTGGCGCGCGCTTGGCGATCCGCGAGGGGAAACGGCCTATGCAGCGACGACGCTCAGAACCAGTTGGCTGCACCCCACAGGCACCCCGCATTTCCTGAAAGCCGCCGATCTGTGGTACCGCCACTGGGTTGACCGGTGGGAGACGCGGCGGGGGCGGTGAGCCGTGCTGAAGGGCCCAGCTTGGATTGCGATCACCTCGGCTGGCCTGAAGGAGCGGGCTGCCCCGCCAACCGGCCCGCGCGCGGCGCGGACCGGGGAAGGCGGCATCGCTCAGAGGAGCGACTTGCGAAAGATGACCTTGTCATCACCGGCAGCCCAGAAATCCCGGATGCGGGCTTCCTCGTCATAGCCGTTCCTGCGGTAGAAGGCGCGCGCGCCGGCGAACATGTCCGTGCCGGATGTATCGATGATGATGATCCGCTGCCCGTCCTGGCGCAACATGGTTTCCAGATGCTGCACAAGTGCAGCGCCATGGCCATGCCCCTGCGCGACAGGCAGCACTGCGATTGCCAGCATGTTCCAGGTGCCCTCGGCCAGCTCTTCCGGTCTGGCGTTGCAGAAGCCCACGGCCTCGCCGTCTGCCTCGCATGTCAGCCAGATATCTGCACCCTCGTCATCTGAGAGAAAGCCGCTCAGCATGCCTGGAAGCATCTCGCCGGGAAAGAGCCCGGTCTCGTCGAGCACCTTTTGCAACGGGGCGATATCTTCGCGTCTGGTTGGTCGGATGGTCATTGGTTCAGTGTCCTTGCTTTGGTGCGATCTGCACCGGACCCCCTATCGGACCAGAGCTTTTTGATGATGTCTGGAGCGGTCACGGGGGCATGCGGGAAAGGAAGCCTGCCGCGGATGCGGCGGCTTGGTTTGTTGCCCATGTCCTGTGGTTCAGGACCTAGCGGTTTCCCGCAATCGTGATCATAAAATCTCCGTCACCCGGACGACATGCCGGGCCTGTTTCGTGTCTATCAGGCGGTGGGTGGCGAGACAAGGCGCGCGCGCGCCCCGCATGAATGATCGCTCATGCGGGGGCAGGGGAGCTTAGCGCAGAACCCGGCAGTGACCCTGAACCGTGGCACAGATCTGGCTGGCCTGCGCTTCGGTATAGGGGCCGACCTGAATGGCGGTCAGCGTGCCGCGCGGCTGATAGACCGGGTCCAGTCGGCCAAGCGTCGCGCGATGCTGCCTGCGCAGACGGGGCCAGTAGCGTTTTGCATCCCGCTCGGTCTGGAAGGCTGCGAGAACCGCCCAGTAGCCGGGTTGCTGGGGCTCGGCCAGAGCCTGCGAGACCAGCGAGCCGATGGATTGATCGCTGTTGCGTTGGCTCGACTGTTCAACGAGCAGCGAGTTGGACGTGCGCAGCGAGGGCACCCGGGCACTGTTGCTGAGCGATGCGTCATCCAGGCGAAGCTGGGTCACCCGCTCGCGCAACTGCCGTGTCACCCGGCGCGCGTCAACGGAGTTGTTGACGATCCGGGGCGTGATCAGCACCAGAAGCTCGGTCTGGGCAGCGGTGTTGTTGGTGCGCCCGAAGAGATTGCCTGCAAGCGGGATGTCCTTGAGGATCGGCACGCCGCTGTTGCCCTTGGTCGAGCGGTTGGAGAAGAGACCGCCAAGCGCGATCGTCTCGCCGCTTTCGACGGAGACGGAGGAGTTGATGATCCGCTGGGAGATCGTGGGCGTCAGTGTCTCGGCGCTGGCTGCACTGACCGAGCTGACTTCTTGCGCGATATTCAGGATCACCGAGCCGGACGAGTTGATGCGCGGCGTCACCTCGAAGATCACACCGGTGTCGCGGAACTCGACCGTGGAGACGAAGATCTCGTCATTCTGCGAGCCGTCCTGGGATTGCCGCGTGGCCACGGGGACCTGATCGCCGACCACCAGACGGGCGCTTTCGTTGTTGAGGATCATCAGGTTGGGCGACGAGACCACGTTGATCGAGGTCACATCATCCAGCGCATCGACGACCGCACGGGCAGGGGTGTCGAGCACCAGCGAGAAGCCCGGCAGATTGGGTGAGATGGCACGGGTCTGTCCGGCGGAAAGCCCGATGCTGTCGCCGTCCTCCTCGAAGAAATACTGGACCCCGTAACGCAGGCTGTCATTCAGCGAGACCTCGACTATTGTGGCTTCCACCAGCACCTGACGCGGTGGCACATCGAGGCGGTGCAGAATGCCGAGCACGCGCTGATACTCGTCGGAGGTGGCGTGGATCAGGAGCGTGTTTGTCCGCTCGCTGGCCACGATCCGGGTCTCGTTGAACGAGCCCGAGAGATCGGCATCGAAACTTGCCAGATCGACATTCGGATCCTGTCCGGCGGGCGCGTTGCCGCTGCCATCGCTCTCGATCGAGATCCCCAGGATCTGGCCCAGAACCGGAGCAAGATCGGCGGCGCGGGCGTATTTCATGTCATATGAGAAAACCTGCGCGTCGTTATTGCCTTCCTGGGTGAGCCGCTGAATCCAGCCGCTCATCGCCTGCAGGGCATTGGGTGTCTTGGCGACGACGAGGATTGAGTTGTTCTCGGGGATGGTTTCGAACACGGCAATCGGCTCGAAGCTCTCATCGGTTTCGACCACAAGCTCCAGACCGCGAACGATGGATTGGGCAGAGCGTCCGCGGATCGGGAAAATCCCCACCGAGCGGTTGGCGAGCCAGTCCACATCGAAACTTTCGATGGTTTTCTCCCAGGCGCGCTGGTCGGCGGATGTCCCTGCCAGCACGATGATGTTGCGCTGCGCGTCGATGCCGACAACGCCGTTCTGGGCGAAGGGTTGCAGGATGGTGGCCATCTCCTGCGCGCCAATGTTCTGAAGCGGGATCACGCGCAGGGTGAAGCCCGGCATGATGTCCCGAGAGGTCGAGGCGCCCAGTGACAGGTCGCCCGAGATCGGAACGATCGAGAAGACATCGCCGCGCCGGATCATTGCGGCGTTGTTCTGTTTAAGGGCCAGCTCGAAGACCTCGACGGCGGTGGTGCGGGTGATCGGGCGGGTGGAGCGGATGTTCACCGTACCCGAGACTGACGGGTCGATGATGTAGTTCTCGTTGAGCAACTGGCCAAGGATCGCAGCGGCTGCTTCGGCCACCGAGACATCGACGAGATTGAGCGAGAAGGTGCGCTGGCCATCCTCGTTGATGAAGCCCGCCTCGCGGAAAAGCGGCTGCCGTCCGGGGAAGATCGTCCCCTGTCCGGCACGAACCTGACCGCCGCGCGTGACCGAGCCCTGCGCCCGGTTGCCACCGGAGCCGTCACCGCCTCCGAGGATGGTCTGGGCGCGCCATGGCTCCAGCCCCGTGCGCTCACGCGACCCTTCACGGATCTCGTCACAACTGATCAAAAGCATGGCCACGGCTATGCCGCCGATATGTCTCAGCATGTCAAACTCGCCTCAATAATTACCGGCCTGATCTTTGTGTCTGGTCCGGGACGCCCCGGTTAGCGAGGTCGTCTTTTACTGCTTTTGCAGAAGGTTAGCACAGCTTCTTCAGAGCGGAGCAAGCAAAATAAGGGCAAATCCGAAGATCACGCAGAGGTATGTTCCGAAAGCAACAGTAGGCGGATTTCCGCGCTTGGCGGGCAAAATCAGATGTCCCAGTAGGCCAGCGGCGGCGGCGATGCCGATTGTGGCGATGGTCTGAAACGGGGGCAGGCTCAGCGCAATCGAGGCGATCAGCAGAATGTCTCCCAGCCCCAGGCCGTCGCGTCCGCGCAGCGCACGGAAGGTGAAATTGAGCGCCAGAAGGGCGACGCTTGTGATCAGTGCGCCCAGAAAACCCTCGCTCAGGCGGCCGCCCTGAAGGGCGATGGCGAGGCTGAGCAGAAGCAGCGCGCCGTTCCATTCCAGCGGCAGCCAGCGCCAGCGCCAGTCGGTGACGCTCATCAGAAAGAGCAATGTCAGCGGGGCCGCGAGGAGCGCCAGATCGCTGCCGGTGACCCACAGGAGCGCGCCCGCGACAAGGCTGCCGGAGAGCAGTCCGCAAGAGACTGCAGGTGCGAGCCGGAGCACCTGTGCGCGGGTCGTGAAGGCGCGCAGGAGACTGCGGGAGACGGCCGGGTGCGGGCCGATGAGGAATGCGGCTGCCAGCAGGATCAGCGCCAGTGGGGGCAGGAGGCTCAGCGCAGGATCCGCCATTCGAGCACGTCATACTGCATGCGGTTTGACCGGAAGGAGAGGCCGCGCTGTCCGACAAGCGCGCGGATGCGGGCAGTGGTGCCGCCAGCCAGTTCGGCCTCGGCCTCGATCGTGAAGACGCGGCCCGGTTGCTCGGACAGCCAGGCCACGGCGGTTCCCAGACGCGGCATGCTGCGCCCGGCGGCGCGGCGTTGCAGGATCACGGGGATGTCGGACTCGCCGATCCCCGGCACGGCGGCGAGTGCGGTCACCGGAGCCGTGCGGGGATTGATCCGGGGGGTGAAGTTGTAGACCGTGAAGACCTGCACTGCGGCCTCGGCTGATGACCGCGACAGGCCAAGTTCGGTCAGCCGCTCGACGACGCCGAGATGGCCAGACGTCTCTCGCGTCGCGATGATGGCCTGCGCGAGCGTGGCCGCATCGAATGCATCAAAACCGTCGCGCTGACCCAGTGCGGCAAGGGCCGGGCGGAGCATCCCGGCGGGCGCCTCATTGAGGTCGATCTTGCCGCCTTCGTCGAAGATCCGGTAGCTTGCACTGCCCTCCGCCAGGCGGATCTCCACCGGAGTGCCGGCCCAGACCGGGCGGCTTCCCGGCGCGACACGCCCCAGATCGGCCAGAGCGACATTGACCGCCGAGCGGGCGAGTTCAACAGCGCGTGTCGTCTCTACCTCTGCCCGGACGCCGAGCGCTGTCTGGCGGGTTCCGGCGAGGAAGGCCGAGGTGGCCAGCAGCAGACCCAGCGCCATCCAGAGCACCGCGATCAGGATATAGCCCCGCTCGGCGCGGCTGCGCATCATCGCAAGCGGCATGAGCGGTTCTCCAGACTGGCAAGGCCGTTCCGGGCGACGCAGCTTGCGCTGGTGGTGGTGACGAGCGGTCCGACCATCAGCCGGTCGCCGCCGACTTCGAGGCCGATAGCCCGGGGCAGGGGTGATCCCTGCGGCAGTTCGGACACCCATTCGGGAAGCGCGAAGCCTGCGGCATCCACCAGATAGGTGAAATTCAGCGGCTCGGTCGTGCGCAGCAGTTCTGAACGCTCACCCCCTTCGAGTTGCTGGAGGATGCCGCGCTGGTTGCGGTTGCGCAGGGCGGTCAGAACGTAAGCGTCGCCGTCCTGCCGGATCTCGAACGCGGCAAGATAGGGCCTGACGGTGGTCTCGTCGGCCAGTGGGCCCACGATCATCTTGAGGCGCTGAAACTCGGCGGAGAGCGTCGCGTCGCCTGCGGTCGAGATCGTCGATGTCCAGGCCTGAAGCGCACGCCGGGTTGTCAGATAGTCGGTCGGCTGATTGCGCAGGGTTTCCCGGGCGGGCATTGCCAGCCGCAGACCCCAGGTGGCCGCAATCAGGAGCGAGAGGGTGAGCGCGGTGACGGCCAGCGCCACCAGCACTTCGACCAGCGAAAACCCGGCACTCTTTCGGGCGCGTCTCTGCCAGCGCCTCATAGCGGCGTCTCCGCATAGCGGATGGTGCGAAGCCGGACCTGCCCTGGCCCCTCACGCCCGACGGTGACGAAGACGAAGAGGAGATCGCCCGGCATCGTCACGCCGAGGCGCATGTCCTCGGTCGGGCTGTCGCCGATGGTGAGCGTCCAGGGCAGACCGCGCGTGGTCCCGTTCTCGCGGGTTCCGTTTCGAAGCGGCAGATCCGCGCCGACCCGATCGAGGATGCTGGTGGCGACAAGGACATGGGCGGCCTGGTCCTCGGCCCGGTTCTCCAGAACTGCCCCGGTCGAGAGGGCCTTGTAGAAACCGCCCAGCACACCGGCGGCCAGCATAAGGGCGACCAGTGCCTCGATCAGCGAGAACCCGCGGGCTGTCTGCCTCATCGCTCCACCCGTACACGCCCGGTGAGCCAGTCGATATGGACCCTGGCCGTCGCCTCGTCGACGGTGAGCGTGACGCTGCCGCCGCTGCTTTCACCGGAGGGTCGGATGCGGATGGGATCGGTGGGGCTGAGCGCAACCCGATGGTCGAGGGTCAGCACGCTTGTCGGTGTGACCAGCTGATGATTGTCGGAGAGATAGCGGATTTCGACCACGCGGGCGGTCTCGGCGGCTTCAAGCCGGGCCTCCTGCAGGAAAAGGGCGAGATCGGCGGCCTGAGAGACGACCCTTGCGCGGTCGTTGGAGCCGAAGGAGAGCAGGGCGATGGTGCCGACCAGCGTGACGATCGCCACGGCGACCAGCACTTCGACGGTTGAAAAACCGGCGCTTGTCCTAGCCTTCGATATCCGCATCCCGGCCTTCCCCGCCCGGGCGGCCATCTTCCCCCAGCGAGATGATCCGAATTTCGCGACCGTCGATCTTGTAGATGAAACGGTTGCCCCACGGGTCCTCGGGAATGCTGCGATCGCGCAGATAGGGGCCGTTCCAGCCCTCGACATTTCCGGCATTGGCGACCAGTCCGGCCAGCCCCTCGATCGAGGTCGGATAGCGCCCGATATCGATCAGATAGATATCGAGGGCCGCGCGTAGCTGGGCGATCTGGATCTCGGCAGCCTTGGTGCGGGAGCCCTGAAGCTGACGCATCGCGGCAGGACCGACTAGCGCCACCAGAAGGCCGACAATCGCGACCACGACCAGCATTTCCACCAGCGAGAAGCCGCGGGTCAGACGCCTGCGCGGCCTAGAACGAAATCGAGTTGACCGAAATGATTGCGCTGAACAGAGCATAGAGGCTCACTCCCATGATCAGGCCCACGAATACGATGAGCAGTGGCTCGAATACAATCAGAAATCTCTGCATCTGCCTATCGCCGATGTCCCGGATGGTGTCGGATGCGCGGATAAGCATCGGTCCCAGCTCGCCGGTTTCCTCGCCGATACGGATCATTTCGATGGCTGCGCGCGGGGCGAGGTTCTCGTCTGCAAAGGCACGGCTGAGCAACTGGCCGGTCTCGACCTTGCGGGTTGCGGATTTGAGCCTCGGGGTGCTTTCAGGATCGAGCGGGGTGCGGTTGAGAACCCCGAGTGCCTGCGACAGCGGCACGTCGCGCGAGATCAGCGCGCCCAGAATATGGAGCGACAGGCCCGCGCGGTTGGTCTGGATGATCGGGCCGATCAGCGGTGTGCGCCGGGCGATCTGTGCGGCAATGCCGGCGAGCTTGCCGCTGCGTGCCAGAATGACCGAGACGCAGCCGACCAGGACCAGACCCGTCAGCAGGATCGGCCAGATCGCCTCCAGCAGCCCGGCGAGTCGGAAGACGCTGCGCCCCAGAAACGGGATCAGATCGAACCGGTCTTCCACGAGCGGGCGAAACTGCGGGATGATGACGATCAGGATCAGACCCAGAGAGATCAGTGCGACTGTCAGCAGCACGGCGGGATAGAGCAGTCCGGTCCAGAGTTTCTGGCCAAGGGCTGCGCGGGTCTCCAGGATCTGGGCGGCGGCCTCCAGTGACCGGCCAAGTTCGCCCGAGACCTCTCCGCCGCGGATCAGCGCAAGGGTTGCCGGGTCGCTGATGCCCGCATGGTTCGGCAGCGCATCGGAGAGCGCCATCCCCTCGCGCACCTGCCGTTTCAGCTGGTCCGCGACGATGGCCACCTGCCTGTCATCGCTTTCGGCCAGAATGCCGAGAGCACGCTCAAGCGTGACCTGTTGCGAGACCAGCCGTGACAAGGCGCTGATCACACGCGCGGTGCGGGCGGCGTTCAGGGCGTGAACGCTGTCGGACTTGGCGGGGTGCAGCGCCTTGATCGTGACCGGTGCGGGATCGGGCCTGCCGACCTCGGAGATCTCGACGGGGAAGAGGCCCTGCGCGCGGAGCATGCGGCGGACCTCGTCCCGGGATGCGGCGGTCAGGGTGCCGGTCTTACGCCCGCCCGAAGCATCCCGCGCCCGGTAGCGAAACCCGATCGGGGCTTTGTCCTGCGCTTCGGCCACAGGGGTCTCAGGTCCAGCTTTGCGGGTTGCCGACGACGCGCACCAGCTCGTTCAGCGTGGTGTGGCCGGATGCGACAAGGCTCAAGCCTTCGATGCCCATGGTCCGATGGCGTCGCGTGGCGGTGCCCGAAAGGGTGCCGAGCGCATCTTCGCCGCTGATCGCCTCGAAAAGCGCGAGCCGACCGGAATAGCCGGTATTGTTGCAGGCGGCGCATCCCTGAGGCAGGCGCAGGTCCCACTCCTCGACAGGCGGGAGCTTGGGGTCGAGCGCGGCCAGATGGCGATAGGTCTCGGCCGACGGTGTGTTGGGCTTGATCCGCGCAGGCTTGGCGCAGGCCGTGCAGACCTGCCGGACCAGCCGCTGCGCGGCGACCATCCGCACCACGGACGAGATCAGGTAATCCGGCACGCCGAGATCGCGGAGCCGGGTCAGGGCCTCGGTCGCGGTATTGGTGTGCAGGGTGGAGAGGACCAGATGCCCGGTCATGGCGGAGCGCACCGCAAGCTCTGCGGTTTCCGCGTCCCGGATCTCGCCCACCATCAGGATGTCGGGGTCATGGCGCAGAATGGTGCGCAAGGCGTTGGCGAAGGTCCAGCCAAGGGCGGCGCTGGTCTCGATCTGGATCAGACCGGGGGTGTGGATCTCCACCGGGTTCTCGATGGTGACGATCTTGCGCCCCACGTCATTGAGCCCGGACAGGGCGGCATGAAGGGTTGTCGTCTTGCCGCTGCCGGTCGGGCCGGTCACGAGGATCAGGCCATTGGGCTCGGCCAGTGCCGACTTGTAGATCTTGCGAATGGCCGCGGGCATCTTCAGATCGCTCAGCGACTTGAGACCTGCATCGGTGTCGAGCAGCCGCAGGGTGATCGCCTCGCCATGAACGGTGGGCGCTGTGGCCAGACGGATGTCGATGCTGCGACCCTGCACCTTCTGGGTGATGCGCCCGTCCTGGGGCAGACGCCGCTCTGCAATGTCGAGATCGGCGAGGATCTTCAGGCGCGAGACGACACCGGCATAGATCGCGCTCGACGGCCCTTCGACCTCGCTGAGAATACCGTCGAGGCGCAGCCGCGCACGCACCGAACCGTCGAGCGGTTCCAGATGGATGTCGGTTGCCTTGCGCTCCACCGCGCGATTGATCAGCGTATCGACATATTTGATGGTCGGCGCATCATTCGCGATCTCCATCAGATAGTCGGCGCCCGAGGTCTCCGCCTCCATCTGCGCGTCGGCCGCCGCGTTCTGTCCGGGTTTGCCGGGCGCATCGCTGCGGGCAAAGGCGGTTTCCAGATCGCGGTCGGTGGCCAGTGCCAGATCGATATCGTCCCCGAAGGCGAGCCGCAGGGCGTTCAGCGCGACCGTGTTGCCGGGATCGGCAACCGCGAAGCGCGGCGCGTCTCCATCGAGCGACAGGGGCAGGATCCCGTTTCGTTTGAGGTAGTCGCGCGACAACCGCTCGTCGTTCGGAAGCGGGTTGGGGATGGTTTCCAGCGAGACGACCGGCAGCCCGTATGCGCGCGAGCAGGCTTCCACCCAGTCATGCTGCGAGATCAGGCCCATGCGGTCGAGCAACAGATGAACCGGTCGCCCGGTCTTGGCGGACAGACTGCGCGTCTTGTCGAGATCGTCGGCGGTCAGCTTGCCCGATTCGATGAGAATACCGGTGACTGATACCTCTTCGGGCTCGGCCGTTGCCGGTTTACCTGCGCCCCACTTCATTCCGGCCACCATTGAGCAAACATCTTTTCTTCATGCATCCTGAACAGCTTTATGTGTGAGGCATAGCGAGAAAAAACGCCAGTTTCTTCGACCGGACCCCAGGCCGGAGAACCGCATCGGTAAGCGGAATTCCGCAACTTTTGGCCCCTTTGCGGCAAGCCTGAATCAAAACTGTGGCAAAAATGGGAATCGTAAGTTAGTTCAAAAAGCAGGGTGGGGGCCCGGCTCGTAAGTCCAGGTGTGCGCAGATGGTAAGGAATACTTTGCTTTGTCGCGTGGCGGCAACATCTATATTGGTTGCTCTCTCGGCACCAGCATTTTCCGAAACAATAAGTCAGACTGAGCGCTCTCCTCTGCTTGTGAAGGCACAGGCCGAACTTGGATCCCGTGCATCCCGCATCTCTTATGACTTCAGCATTTCGCAGGCCGGTACATACACATTTCTTCTGCCATCCGATCGAGCGGCGGTGTTCGCTCTCGATGGCAAGGTGCTTCTCAACGTTGAGGAAGGAACCAAAGTGGCCGATGGTGCACCGGTCCGGGTTCTGACTTCGCTCGCCGGTCCAAATCACATGCTGGAAATAGTCAGCGCCGGCGATGCGGTTCAGGCGCTGGAAAGCGTGAAGATCATGCAGTTCGACAGCGAACCTGTCAGCCTGCGATCTTTCCGCGGCAGCAGTAGCCCGATCACCCGAACTGCGACGGCAACACCGGCTTCTGAGGCGCCGGTGACTGCTGAACTCGGGTCTGAGCCCGCCCCAGAGCGGGAAGTGTTTACCATAGCAGGAGCCTCTTCTGCCGCTGCACGACAGAGCATCGTGGAGACATCGGCAGAGAAGGTGGTAGTCAGTGCAAGCAGCCAATCGAGCAGCGTTACAGGTGTCTCAAGGCAGGCGCGTGTCGCCAGTGTTGAGGATGAAGAAGAGGAGACAGCGGCTCTTACAGGCGTGTCGTTGTCGAATTCGGCCGCGGCGGTGGTGTTGGAAGACAATGCCCCCCGCTGGTTCGAACCGACCGGGGTGAGTGATCGGGATCCGCAGAATATCTCGACACGGGTTCTGACCCCGCCCAGAAATCCGCAGATCACGCAGGCGATCCAGTTGACCTCGATCCCGAACGGATCACCGGTTCCCGCAACCGGCGTTACGGTGTTCGGCGCGGTTCAGGATCCGGGCACCTATGATATCGTGAATGTGGAGTTCATTCCCACGGGCCGAACGACCACGGTCGATGTCGGCGCGATCAGGGGTCAGTTTGCCGTGCGTATCTTCCCCGAGGATTTTGACGGCGCCAGGATCATCAAGATGCGCCTTACCGGCGCCTCCAGCGACAATCCGAACGTCACGACCTTCCCGGTGGACTACGGCTTTATCGGCGATGCGCCCACGGACGGTGTTGTCCAGGCGGTAAGCCGGATCACGTTTGGCGCGACCCAGCAGCTTTACACCCAGATCCAGAATATCGGCTTCGAGGATTATGTGGAGCGGCAGCTGAACCCCAGCAGCATCAGCGATCCGGTTGTGCGTGGCATGAACCTGAACCGGCTGATCCGCAGGGATGTCGGCAACAACTCCTACTGGCTTCGTCAGGCCTTGAACCGGATGTATGTGGCTCAGGCGGCCTTCTCCAACCGGCAGTTGCAGGAGGTCATGGCGCGGTTCTGGGAGAACCATTTCCACGCGATCAACAAGGACAGCGGAATCGTCTACGAGGAAATCGAGGATATCGAGTTCTTCCGGAACAATGCTTTCGGCTCGTTCGAGACGCTTCTGGAATACAGCGCCAAAAGCCCGCTGATGTCGCAATATCTCGACAATGACCAAAGCAGGCGTGGCAGGATCAACGAGAACTATGGCCGCGAGTTGCTGGAGCTGCACACCGTCGGGGTGAATGGCGGCTACACCGACGAGGATGTGATTGCGGTCTCGCGCGTCTTTACCGGCTGGGTCTATGAGCGGACCAACGAGGGTCAGGATGCCTATGCGCTCTATGATTTCGAGTTCCGCCCCGACCGCCATGATTTCGAGGACAAGGAAATCCCGTTCCTCAACGTGACGATCCAGGGCAGAACCGGGGCCGCCGGGGTGCAGGAGGGTGAGGAGCTGATCGCCATTCTGGCGCAGGATCCCCGCACCCGGAGCTTTGTCTGCCGCAAGATCGTACAACTGCTTGTCAGCGATAATCCAGATCAGGGGTTTGTCGATATCTGTGTCGCCGAATGGGCTGCGACACGGGGCGATATCGGCTCCATCCTGCGCGCGATCCTGCTGAACCCGGCCTATATCAACACAGCCGAGTTTCAGCGCAACAAGGGCAAGACACCATTCGAATACATGGTGAACTTCGTGCGTAACTTCGCGTCCGTGCCGTCGCGGGACGACATGGAAGATTTCCTTGGTCGCTACAATGACGTGATGGAACGTGGCGGGATGTCACCGCTCTACTTCCCGGCGCCGACAGGTCTTCCCGAGGTCGGTGTGGCCTGGACCAATACGGCCTCCATGGTCGGTCGGTTTGAATCGCTGACGGGCGCCACCGAAAATCCGGATCGTCTTGGTGTGGATATCGACGGCATCGTCGAGGACAACGGAATGGAGACCGCCGAGGAGGCGGCAGCCTATATCCTGGGCATCGGAACCGCTGACCGTTATCACCGCGAAGAGTTCGAGGCGATGGTTGACCTTCTCAAGGGTTCGGACGGTGTGTTCGATCCGACGGGGCGCGATGAGACCCGCGCGATCCGCCGGGCGCTCGGCCTTCTGATCGTCACACCTAGCTATCAGCTTCAGTAATTCATTTCCTGTGAGGTGCCGGGGGCCCCTCGCGGACAATAAAAGTGAGATGTGCCATGAAAACCCGTAGAGATTTTCTTAAATCAGCCTCCCTTGCAGCCTCCGCGGCCTTTGCCGGAACCGCAGGTGCCAGCCGCTTCGCCTTCGGGCAGGAAGCCGGTGGCAAGACCCTGATCAAGGTGTTCATGCGCGGCGGCGCAGATGGCCTGCACCTGTTCCCGGCCTATGGGGACCTGGCCTACTATGATCACCGGCCCAGTCTTGGCATCGAGCCGCCATCAGACAGCGATGCCAACACGGCCATCAACATGACGGACACCTTCTACACACGCGGCTATCGGGGCCTGAACCCCAATCTGGAATTGCTGATGGACATCTGGGCGGACGGCCGGATGATGGTCGCGCCCGCCACGCAGATCGAGGAGGCCAACCGCTCCCATTTCGACTGCCAGCGCTGGATTGGCAATGGCGCTGCGAACAACCTGATTGACGGATATCTGAACCGGTATCTGCAGGTGAACTCCACCTCGGACCACCCGATGCGCGGGATCACGGCTGGCAAGACCTCGCTCAGCGGCGAGTTGGCGGGCGAAATCGCGATCCCGGCCATCTACAGTGCCGACCGGTTCAACATTACAAACAATGCCCTCTGTTCAGGCCAGGGGTGCAGCGAGAACCAGCTGCTGCAGGTTCTCGCGGATATTGCCTCCCACGACGTGGAGCTGCCGCCGCTTGAGACCAAGATCCGTGAAACCCAGATGGTGATGGTCGAAAGCATCGCCGAGGTGCAGGCGGCGGGAACCGACTACACGCCATCGGCAGGCGATCTGAACTACACCAATTCCTCGCTCGGTCAGGGTCTGAAACTGGTGGCCCAGCTTCTGAAAGCGGGCATCCCGCTGGAGGTTGCGGCGCTGGACTGGAATATCGGCTGGGATACCCATTCCAACCAGATCCCCGGCGCAAATGTCGCTGACAAGTTCATCGACCAGAACTTCCGCTACAATCGCGGCATGACGGAAGGGGCAAATGACTTCCTGACCTTCTACCGTGACATGAGCGACTACATGGACGATGTTGTCGTGCTTGTCGGGTCGGAATTCGGTCGCGAGGTCGTCGAGAACGGAACGATCGGCACCGACCACGGCCATGGCGGTGCCTGGTTTGCGTTTGGCGGCCCGTCCTCTCCGGGCTTCGGGCCGGATGTGGCGAGCCTTGCGGCGGACCAGATCGACTATGGACGCTTCCTGCCGATTGTCGTGAACTACAAGGACATGGTCGCGGAGCTGATGGTGCGCCATCTTGGTCTGCCGGAAAGCCTTGTTTCCACGGTGCTTCCGAACCATAACTTTGTGAACAACAATCTGTTCACAAGAGTGGCCTGACCGGGGCCAAACGCATGATGCGTTGCGGGTGTAGATGGCAAAGTCGAATATGTTTGCACGGCTCCTGTCCGACGGGCAGGATTACAGAGGCAAGGCGCGGTATTTTCTGAACCTGGCTCAGAAGGGCCTGATAGACAGTATCGAGGCACCCGCCAATGGACGGGTGCCTTCGCCTGTTCAGGTCCGTTTTTCGCGTCGGGGAACAAGCCTTCAGGTCGCCGGGAACGATCCGCTGGATTTCGAGCCGGGCGATGCGGCGTTTGAGGCGGCTTTCAACACAGCCTCCCCCCGCTCGGTCGATCTGGTCTTTGACGGAGAGGCCTGCATCGATCTCGACTTCTCGATCCCGAACGGGCCGCTTGTCGATCTTTCGGCGATCATCGAGAACGAGATCGCGTTCCTGTCCCCCTTCGAGACCGCAACGGCGCTGACCTTCTGGGTGGCGGATGAGGCGGAGGCCGGGTGGGATGTCCGCGCGTCGGTCGCGATGCGCTCCCGCGTCGATCCGGTTCTGGAATATCTGGACACCAGGGATGTCGCCGTAGGGGCCGTGCGCCGCAAGACCGCCAAACAGGACTGGGCCGCGCGGCCCGCTTGGATTGCGACTGGTGAGCGCGTAAGATCCCTGCCCCGATGGGCGTTGATCCCTGCTGCCGCTACGGCGTTCTTTCTGCTCTCGCTCGGCCTGTCCTATATCGTGACATCCAGCCGATCCGGCGCGGATGAGGCAAAACTCGCGCAGGCCCGGCAGATACTGGTGCGCGAGGCCGAGGTTCAGCAATCGGTGGCAGCGCTGGAAGATGCGCGGTCCATGTCATTTGCCAAGGTGATCCTGCTGGGCGAGGCGACAACGGCTCTTGATGACACGACATGGGTCGAGCAGTTCACGATCCGCGACAACAAGCTGGAAATCACCGGCTACGGGCCGTCTGCGGCGGATGTATCACAGACGCTGGCCGGGATCGGCGCGGTCGGTGAGGTCCGGTTCTCGTCGCCCGTCACCCGGGACAACACGCAGAATACAGAGCGGTTTCGCCTGGAGGCCCGAATCGGCGGGGCGCTGCGATGAGCGATTTTCGCTATCGCAACAGGGACGCGCCGAAGCTTGCCTTCGCTGGTCTTCTGGCCGTTCTCGGGCTTGTGATTCTGATCATCGGCGGCCGCCTTTGGGGGGCGCAAGGCGACTACCGCGCGGAGGTGATCCGGTCCGAGCGACTGATCGAACGGGCCGATGAGAGCCGAGCGGGCGGGGGCTCGATCTCCTTTGGGGAGACCGCCTTTTACCGGGCCGAGACACCGCAGGCGGCTCAGGCGCAACTGCAATCGGACATGCAGCAATTGGCCGATCAGCACGCCCTTTCCATTGAGGTGATGCAACCCGGCGAGATCGAAGCCAGGGGCGATCTGCTGCGCATCCCGCTGACATTGAACGGAGCGATTTCCGAGCGCACGCTTGGGCAGTTTTTCGCCGATCTGATGGCGCGGCAGCCATATGTTATCGTTGAGGAATATGCGGTCCGGCGCCAGCGCGGGGTCCGTCCCGGCAGCGGTCCGCGGCTGGTGTCGCTGTCGGTGAAACTCTACGCGATGACGGCGAGATAGGCGGGGCGATGATCACAAGATATGCCATCCCGGCGGTCGCAATCGCCTATTCCGGTATCGCCGTGATCATGGGGCTGGCCATCTGGGTCGCTCCGGTCGCCAGAGATAGGAGCGGCGACTCTCAGGTTGGGTTCAGAAAAAGCTATGAAAATGAGGAGCTTAAGGTCGCCGAGCTGGCCGGGCCGATTGCCGAGCGGCCACTTTTTCACGTCTCAAGGCGGGCCTACGCGGAGCCGGAGGCAGCGGTGGTCGTGCAGGAAGCGCCGACCTTGCGCCTTCTCGGGATCCTGAACAGCAACGAAACCCGCATTGCTCTCTTGCGGTTCTCGAATGTGGAAACGGTGTTTCGGGTGCAGAAAAACGACAATGTGGGCGAGTGGACCGTGCTTGATATCACCGATGGATGGGTTGATCTTTCCGACGGGAACGGCCCGCTGGTCAGGCTGGTGTTCGATACCGGTCAGTAAGAGCAAAGTACATTCCTGCGTTCCAAGTTTTCGATTTGTTTTCCGGTATCTGGAGGGTAGTCTTGAACGTGGGGGACCACCGGATGTGCAAAAGGATGTCCGGTTCAATAAACCAAAGGCAAACACGAGGGTGATCATGACCGTGCAGACTTGGAGGCAGCGAGCCGTTGCCATGTTGGGGGTAAGCTTACTGGCTGCGTGCAGCGCGTCTGACGGCGACACGGGCGTCGCCCCGGTCTTTGCAGACGGAACGCCGCTGTCATACGACTCCTTTGTTGGCAAGACCTTCGCATTGAATTTTGCGACAGGTGTCGAGGGCCCTCAGGGCACCGTAGTTCGGCGCGAAGCGCAGATGAGATTTGTCGATGACGATACCATCGAGTTGTCGATTGTCGGCACGAATGGCGGCGTCTACCAGCTAGACCGCATCGGAAATACCCTGAACTTCGAGAGCGTTAACTTCGGGACACTGAGCCTGACGGAAACCGCGCCGGGCGTTTACACCGCGCAGAATGTCCAGGGCCTTGATGGCGGCGACATCGATCTGCTTGGTGTTGTCGGCTTCGAGACAGGAAGCAGCCGCTTGCCAAACAGTGCGGTGCGTTACAACGAGAATTCGACCAGCGCCCTGTTCATCAGTTCGGACAACGAGGGTGATATCGTTCAGGTCAACGGAAACACCGTGGATGTCATCGTGGACTTCGCCAGCGGAAATGTCACAGGCCGTCTGTTCGAGGGATCGGCCAATACGCTCGACGGTGAGCTCGGTGTGTCAATTGATATCGCGAACGGGAATGTCAGCGGATCGACCGTGACCGGCAATATCACCGGGGATATGGATCTGGATGGGACGGATCTCAATCCGATTTTCACCAATTCCAGTGTCGATGCGGCGGTCTTCGGGAACAATGGTGAGGTTCTGGCCGGCGTTTACGGGTCAGAATTCAGCCGTGATCCAGCCGGTGGCGGCACCAGGATCAATGGTGACGTGTCGGGATATTTTGACGCCACAGCAGACTAGTCCTGTGAGGTGAGTGCCCCCTCCAAGGGGGGCTCACCTTTCCTCCGTTTGAGGCAGGCTCACCGGTCCCGAGGCCTGAGCGCAGGTCGTATCACCGGCAATGAACTCGATGGGCAGCGCGACGGGTGACACGGTCTTCACGCCGTTTATCCGGGCCATCAGATTGCGCGCGGCGGTTGAGCCCATCAGCTTGCGCGGCGTCCGCGCGGTGGTCATGCGCCGCGGCAGGACGTCGGTAATCGACAGGGCGTTGAAGCCGACCAGACCGATCTCGCCCGGCACATCGAGGCCCAGCTCCTCGCAGGCGGTCAGCCCGCCGAAAGTCATGAAATCATTGAGAAAGAAGATGACATCGGGCCGCGTGTCGCTGTCAGTGCAAAGCTCTTTCACGCCCAGAAAACCGGCCTCGAACGCGCGCACCGTGGCATCCCTGGCGGCGTGGACAGGCCCCAGACCGGCGGCCGAAAACACCTCTCTTATACCCGCGAGCCGGGCGTCGGCCCGCAGGTCGAGACCGCTCAAAGTGCCCACGAAGGCGGGTTTCCGGTAGCCCAGTTGCAGGGCCTCGGTGGCCAGCACACAGCCTGCCGCGTGGTGATCGATACCGACACAGACGTCGATCGGATCGGCGGAATAGTCCCAGATCTCCAGCGTCGGGATCTGCGCATCCTTGAGACGGTTGCGCACCCGTTGCGTATGGTGGACACCTGTCAGAACGACACCGGCGGGGCGCCAGGATATCATCCGTTCTACCCAGGCTTCCTCGCGCAGCTCGTCATATTCGGTGATGTCGATGACGGTCTCGAACCCGGCAGAAATCAGGGTACCGCGCATGCCGTCGAGGATCTCGGCGAAGACCTCGTTGAAGAAGGTCGGCAGCGAAATTCCGATCAGGGTGGAGTTCTCCACGGCGAGCGACCGGGCGTTCGAATTCGGAACGTAATTCATCTTCTGCGCCAGCCGGATGATCTCGGACCGGCGGGCCTCGGACACGCCCTCAACCCCGCGCAACGCCCTTGAGACCGTCATGATCGAAACCCCGGCCGCACGCGCCACATCCTCGATGCGGACCCGCTTGCGTCCGTCAGCCTGCCTCTCTGCGTCCGATGTATTTCGTTTCATTTCATTAGCTTAGCACATGATCAACGTTAGCGTTAACGTTGTTTTTGGATTCAGCGCTTCCCTCACAACGCCTTCAAATGCACTGTTACAAAAAAGAAAACAACCATCCCTGGGGGGAACAGATTGCCGGAAATCATCTTTGAAAAGGTGGCCAAGAGTTTTGGCCAGGTGGAAGTTCTGCCACCTCTGGACCTGACGCTCCGGGATGGTGAGTTCACGGTCCTTGTCGGCCCGTCAGGCTGCGGAAAATCGACCACGCTTCGCATTCTGGCCGGGCTGGAAACGCTGTCCGGCGGCGAGATCTATTTCGACGGAAAGCCGATCAGCAAACTGGAGCCCAAGGACCGCGACATCGCGATGGTGTTTCAGGACTACGCGCTCTATCCGCACATGAACATCGCCCGCAACATGTCCTTTGCGCTGCGCCTGCAACGGGTGCCGAAGGCCGAGATCACGACCAGGGTTCGCGGGGTGGCCGAGATGCTGAACATTGCGCATCTTCTGGAGCGCAAACCGGCGGAGCTTTCGGGCGGGCAGCGGCAGCGCGTTGCTATGGGGCGCGCGCTTGTGCGGGACGCCTCGACCTTCCTCTTTGACGAGCCGCTGTCCAATCTCGATGCCAAACTGCGCGCCAAGATGCGCACCGAACTGGCGGAGATGCGCAACTCGATCGACAAGAGCATGGTCTATGTGACCCATGACCAGGTCGAGGCGATGACGCTGGGAGACCGGATCGTCGTGATGAGCGACGGCGTCATCCAGCAGCAGGGTACGCCCGAAGAGTTGTTCAAGACGCCGGTCAACCGGTTTGTGGCCGGTTTCATCGGCTCGCCCACAATGAACTTCATTGATGGTGAACTGGTCGATGAGCAGGGCAGGATCTGGGTTCGGGGCGAGGGCTATCTGCTGCCCCTGACCGATGAGATGGGCGCGCGGGTCGGCCGGTCGGAGCGGCGCGACGTGACGCTTGGCATCCGTCCCTCGTCCTTCACAGCCGACCCGACGCAAGGCGCGCCGATGGAGCTGGCCGTCGTGGTCTCGGAATATCTCGGCGCGCAATCGGTTCTGGTGACCCGCTGTGGCGGCGTGGACATCCTTGTAGAGACCAACTCGGCGGCGCCGATCCGCTCTGGCGGGTCGGAGACATTCGGTGTGCTCACCGATGAGATCATGATTTTCGACAAGACGACCGGGCAGACCTTGTAGGCCCAAACAAACAGTAAAACGGGAGGTATCTGATGTTTCAAAAAGGCATAAACCTGAAGGGGTTAACAGCCGCATGTCTGCTGATGGCAGGCACGGCATTCGCCAATCCGTATGCGGAATACGAGGGCACCACGCTGGTGGTGAACTTCCCTGCGCATCCGCACTACAACGCTGTGATGAAGGTGCTTCCGGAGTTCACGAAACAGACCGGTATTCAGGTCGAGGTGGACCAGCTGCAGTATCTCAAGATGCGCGAGCGGCAGACGCTGGAGCTGACCAAGCGGGAAGGGGACTATGACCTGATCGCCTATGTCGTGTTCTCCAAGGCGGACTATGTCTTTGCCGATCAGCTCGAGAATCTGGCGAAGTATTTCATGAACCCCAAGCTGGCGGATCCGGGTTATGACAGCGAAGACCTGATCGACGGTTATGTCCAGAACATCGGTGTCGCGGGCGGTGTCAAAGGGTATCTGCCGGGTAAGACCGGATCGACTTTCGGCATTCCGTTTGGGTCCGAGACATCCGTTCTCGCCTATCGCAAGGACATCTTCGAGAAGCACGGCATTCCGGTGCCCGAGACCTATGACCAGTTGCTTGATGCGGCGTGCAAGATCCCCGAGGTAGAGCCGGACATGGGCGGAATGGCCTCTCGTGCGGCTTCGGGCCATCAGGCAAGTCATGCGTTCCTGTTGCATCTCGCCCCTCTGGGTGGCCGGGTCTTCGATGACAAGTGGGAGCCGATCATCAACAACGAGGCCGGTGTGGCCGCAGCCAACGCGCTGAAGACGATTGTCGATTGTGGCCCCGAGGGCGCCCAGACCTTCGGCCCGTCCGAGGCGGCGGCAGCCTTCAGTCAGGGCAAGGCGGCGATGTTCATGGACTCGATCGCCTTTGCAGCCGGGTTCGAGGACCCGACCAAATCCACGGTTGCCGGCAAGGTTGGCTATGCGCTGCACCCCGAGGGCGTGCGTCGCGGCAGCCAGACCGGTGGTTTCGGCATCGCCATTCCGAAGAACGCCCAGAACAAGGAAGCGGCCTTCCTGCTGATGCAGTGGCTCACATCGAAAGAGGGCGATCTGCTGGTGGCGATGGCCGGTGGCAATCCGTCACGGTTCTCGACCTACCAGAATGCGGACCTGAACGAGAAGTACCCCTATTCGGCCACTTTCGGTGAAGCGCTGAAATATGCTGACCCCGACTGGCGCCCGATCATCCCGACATGGGGCAAGATCAATGCGGATATCGGCACGACGATGTCCAAGGTTCTGACCGAAGGCCTTGATCCGCAGGAAGCGCTCGATGGTGTTGCAACCCGTGCACGCGCCATCATGGATGAGGCCGGGTACTACACCTGGAACTGATCCGGGAGACGCATTGACCGGGCCGGGGTCTCTCCCTGCCGGCCCGGTCGCAACACACCTCTGACAGGCTGGCATCATGCAGACCGCAAACGTCAATCGGCTGACACCCTATCTCTTTCTCGCACCGGCGATTGCGGTGCTGGCTGTCGCGCTGCTCTATCCCATCGGGTACATGGTCTATGCCAGTTTTCTCGACTGGAACCCGAGCCAGCGGATCGGCGAGGCCGAGTTCGTCGGTCTGCGCAACTACATCAATCTGCTGAGCGACGAGAGCTTTCGCGAAAGCTTCTTCGTCACGCTGAAATTCGCCGCCATCGTCGTGTCGCTGGAGATGTTTCTCGGCGTCGGGCTGGCGCTGCTGCTGGATCGCAACATTCGCGGCATGTCGGCACTCAGGACGCTGTTCATCCTGCCGATGATGATCGCCCCTATCGTGGTCGGTCTGATGTGGCGCTACATGTATCACCCCTCGGTCGGCATCTTCAACCGCACGCTGAAATCGATGGGGTTCGAACCGGTGCCGTGGCTCTCGGATGGAAGCTGGGCCTTCGCGTCTGTCATCATCGCCGATGTCTGGCAGTGGACGCCGTTCATCTTCATCCTGTCGCTCGCCGCCCTGCAATCATTGCCGCGCTCGGCGCTGGAGGCCGCCAAGATCGATGGCGCCACCGGCTGGGACCAGATCTGGCACATCAAGCTGCCGCTTATGATGCCGGTACTGATCGTTACCTGCCTGCTGCGTCTGATCGATGCCTTCAAGGTGCTGGAGGTGATCCTTGTGCTGACCAATGGCGGCCCGGGCCTGTCGACCGAGATCCTGTCCCTGCGCATCTCGCGCACCGCATCGGAATTCCGGGAACTGGGTGAGGCGGCGGCGATGTCGAACTACCTGCTGATCCTGCTGCTGGTCCTGACATTCGCGATGTTCTTCTACAACAAGGTGGTCGAGGTCCGCAGCGCCCGTCTGCGTGCCGCCGCCGAGGAGGACTTGTCATGAGTGCACCCGTCTATGACAGGCAGAACCCTGCGTTCTATGCACTGCTTGTGGCGCTCGTCGTCATGGCTGTCGGTCCGATCGCGATGATGCTGATGACCTCGCTGAAGCTGAATGTCGATATCATGTCGGACACCAGCGGCCTGCTCTTCATGCCGACGATCCGCAACTACGAGACAGCGCTTTGCGACATGCTGTGGTATGCGCCCGAGCACGTGGACTATTGCGATCCGACCTTTGGGCGGGCGCTGGTGAACTCGCTGATCGTGGCGATCATCTCCACCGCGCTGACACTGGTGATCGGCTGCATGGCGGCCTATGCCATCGTGCGGTTCCGGTTCATGGGGCGCGACACGGTCTCGCTGACCACACTGGTGATGCGGATGGTGCCGCCCGCGGTTCTGCTGGTGCCGGTCTTCGGGATCTGGACGTTCCAGTTCCAGCTTGATGGCACACGGGTCGGCATCATTCTGGTCTATGTCGCGATGAACCTGCCTTTCGTGATCTGGATCCTGCAAAGCTTCATCGTGCAGGTTCCGATCCAGCTGGAAGAGGCCGCCCGCATGGACGGGGCGGGTCCGTTCCGGGTGTTCTTCCTCGTTGTCCTGCCGATCATCAAGCCGGGTCTGGCGGCGGCCTCGATCTTTACCTTCCGGGTTGCGTGGAACGAGTTTCTGCTGGCCAATGCGCTAGCGGACCGGAACTCGCGCACGGTGCCGGTGACGATCGTGAACTCGCTGACCGAGTATGACATCGACTGGGGTGTGATCATGGCCACCGGCATGCTGCTGGCGATCCCACCGATCATCTTCACCTTCATAGCCTCGCGCCAGATCATCACCGGGATGACAGCGGGTGCGGTCAAGGGCTGATGTGGGAGTGGCTGCTTTCCCCGATTGATGCCATGCGCGCCCATGAGGTCGGGTTCAACACCGCGTGGCATGCGCGGCTGATGGTGCTTGGCTGGGGTGTTCTGATCCCGCTCGGCGTGCTGGCCGCCCGGTTCTTCAAAATCATGCCGGGGCAGAGCTGGCCCGAGCGGGTGGACAATCAGGCCTGGTGGGTGGCGCATCGGGTGCTGCAGTATCTTGGTGTGGCGCTGAGCGCGGTCGCGCTCTGGCTGATCTTCGGAGAGGCGCGCGGCGGGCTGCACCGGCTGCTGGGGTGGAGTGCGCTGGCGCTTATGCTGGTTCAGGTTCTGGGCGGCCTGCTGCGCGGCACCAAGGGCGGTCCGACCGAGCTTGCGCCAGATGGCACCCCGCGCGGGGATCATTACGACATGACCCGGCGGCGGCTGATCTTCGAATACTGTCACAAATATCTCGGCTATGTGGCACTGCTCGTGGCGATGGCGGCGATCCTGACCGGCCTCTGGCAGGCCAATGGCCCGATCTGGATGTGGCTTTCGCTGGCGCTTTGGTGGGGTCTTTTGATCGGCCTGTTCCGCGCGCTTCAACGGCGCGGCATGGCGGTCGATACCTATCAGGCGATCTGGGGGCCCGGCGCAGAGCATCCGGGCAACCAGCGCGACCCCATCGGATTTGGTGTGCGGAAGCCCGGCGGGGAAACCCGCCATCAGATGGCCGAGGGGGATGCCGGGCTTACACCTCCGGGCTGACCTGGTGCAAAGACTCAGATGTTCAGGTCTTCCCGCCAGACCGGGTTGCTCCAGGCGCGTCGGCCCCGGTTGTCCCTGACCGTCACGCGCAACCAGGGCGAGGTCGGAAGGCGATCGAGTGGCACCTCGGTGCGGGTCATGTTCTCGCCCGCGACATTGGCCACCTGCGGCGCCTTTCCCTGCACCATCACGCCGCTTGCAGGCGAGCTTTCGACGACCACGCTGTTCTGCTGCCAGATGATGTTGTGGATCTCGGGTCCCGTGGAGGCATAGTAATGCCCCGCCTTGAGCGCGTCGAGCAGAAGGCCGGGGTCGTTTGCCTCCGCCTTCACCATCACCCAGCCGCCGAAATAGTCGGGCTCGGCAAAATGCGCATCATCCGTTGCACAGAGGTTGAGTCGGTGTCCGTCATTGAGCAGCAGGTCGAGGGTGTGAAACCCGTGCGGGCGATCAGCCCCCATGGCGCATCCATGATTGTAGATCTCGACCGCATGGGCGGCATCGAGTGAGCGGGCATCCTGCATTGTCAGCCCCGACCATTCGGGATGGGCGATTGCAACGAACGCACCGGCGTCCCGTGCCCTGCGGGCAACTTCCGGGCCGGTTTCCTGATTGGCGCCGACACGAAACTCGGGCGTATTGGGCGGCTTGAAATCCGTCGGCAGGCCGACCGCCAGAATGTGCCAGATATCACCGCTTTCCATGGCTCCGGAATGCAATTCGGCCCCCAGAATGGTGGTGAAATCCGCATCTCTGTAGGGCTGGGTGTCAACGATCGGGTATCCGAAACACCCCACCAGATGATCGGTGATGGCCAGGAAATCATAGCCCTCCGCCTTGTAGCGGCGGCAGACCTCGGCCGGATCGAGCGCACCATCGGACCTGCTGGAATGGGTGTGAATGTTGCCGCGGAGAAACCGTCCCGACAGCTCAAATATATTGGTCATGATGCGCAGAACTCATATAACAAATTTGGGGCCGGACCACATTCCCCGATTTTTATATCCGAGGCGACATTTTTTCTGTCGGTAAATGTGGAGATGTCACAATTCGGGACCGGATTGATGTCAGATCGTGGTTGCCTGAGCGTATGTGCGAAGCTCTACTGCGCCGGGTTTTCTGAAATGTTTACAGTATGTTGCAGGTTCCGATTTCGCGAGAAACACGGATGCGAGGGTGTTTGGAACAGGGCCCGGATGAGACAAGGTAAGCTCGGCGAGGGGCTGCTCATCGGGCCTGTCCTGACGGCCCGTCAGACCCATCTGGACTGCGCCTCTCTACGCCGCTGCCAACGGGCCGTTTTCTGCCCGCTCACAGCCCCCCCGGGACGTTCAGACGAGCCTGCCATGAGCGCCCTCTGGACGCGAATCTGGCAGATGTGATGCTTGGGCTGCCAGCCGTTCCCGAAGGTGTGCAATAAATTTCACACCGGGAGCCGAAAAGGATCCCGAAAGAGGGGCTCGCAAAGCCTTCCAGACCTCCTTTCGCAAACTTTTTTTCGCAAAGTGTAGTGTTAACCACAAAATCTCCAACATTGACCATTATTGGCAAATTTAATTCACTTTTTATAGGCAGGTCTGCTAACGTCAGTTCGGGATCGGCCTTTGAGTGGGTGTGCTGAATTCCTTGGTAAATGGGGTCATATCATGCCTTCTGGATTCTTTGTAACAACCACCGCAATCGATGGGCTCAATGCAGGTCGGAGTCTGACCGGCCTCGACCTCAATGGCGACGGTCTCGGCGACCTGATCATCGGTGCCGATTTCGGGATCAACCCGGTCGGCGATGAGAACGGTCAGGTTCTGGTCATCTATGGAAACAGCGGCGGGTTTGACAGCTCTCTGAGTGTCGATGACCTGGATGGCACCAATGGTTTCGTCATCTTCGGACCCGATGTCAGTGCATTTGGCTGGAGCGTTGCCAATGCGGGCGACGTGAACAATGACGGTCGCGATGATCTGATTGTCGGCGCGATCGAGTCGGGCGAGGCCTATGTCATTTTCGGGCAGGCCGACGATTTTGCGGGCAATATCGATCTCGCCGATACGGCCCTTGATGGCACGGATGGTTTCGCGATTACCGGACTGCCGGAGTTTGCGGATAATCTGATTGTATCCTCCGCAGGCGACATCAACGGCGATGGCATCGATGATATTGCCATAGGCACCGCGGATGCGGGTGGCACGGTGGGTGCAACCTATATCGTCTTTGGCACCGAAACTCCGGCGGCCACGATCGATGTGGGTGATCTGGACGGCTCCAACGGGTTTGAACTGACCGGCGGGGACATCGGTGACGCATTGGGTCAGTCGGTCACATCGCTTGGTGACATCAATGGCGACGGGCTTGACGATCTGTTGGTCGGCACCCCGGGCGGGGATGCGGGCGGATCAGAATCCGGGCAGGCTACGATCCTCTTTGGAAGCGATACGGGATTTGCCGCCACGGTCGATGCTGACGGGCTGGCCACCGGGGGCGGAGTGCAGTTCTCGGGCGGCGCTCTGGGAGATGCGCTCGGCGCTTCGGTCACCGGCGGTGGCGATTTCAACGATGACGGCACCAATGACATCGTGATCGCAGCGACGCTCGCCGATCCCAACGGGGCCTCTTCCGGTCAGATCTATGTGGTCTATGGCGATGCCGCGCTTGAGGGTGATTTCGATCTCGGCACGCTGGACGGCACGAACGGGTTTGTCATCGAGGGCTTGAGTGCAGGCGATCAGCTTGGATCGGCGCTCGCCAATCTGGGTGATGTGAGCGGCGACGGGGTTGATGATCTCGGCTTGTTGACGGTCTCTGGCGATCTGTTTGTTGTCTTTGGGACTGATGCAGGATTTCCAGCGGTACTGGATCTCGGGACGCTAAACGGCTCCAACGGCTATAAAATCGACGGGCTTTTCGACGTTACCGCAGACAGTGTCACGCTGACCGGGCTGCCGGATATCAACAGTGACGCAGGCGACCCGATTGCTGATATCGCGGTTGGTGTAACCTTTGACGGTGAACTGAGCGGTCAGACTTTTGTAATCCTGGGTGGAGCGCAGAACCTTCTCAACCTTGATGAGGCCGATGGCGTCCGCAATGGCGAGATTGCCTTTGATGATATCGTCGTTGATGTCGAGTTCGAGGAAACCGACACATCCATTATCGTGGGCGGGGACACTCTTGGAGAACTGACCGAAGACGAAGGTAGCGTTTCTGGTTCGATCTCGATCGAAGATATCGACGGCCCTGATCCGACATTTGCGAATGCGACAGTCGCCGGCGCTCGGGGTGTGTTCCTTGTGAACGCAGCGGGCAATCTGTGGACTTATACGGTCAACGACGTGGCCGCGCAGCAGTTCCTAAACGCAGGTGAAAGCCTTGTGGATCAAGGTACCCTCGAAGCCGATGACGGAACGACGCGGACCATCACGATCACCATTCAGGGACAAGATGATGCACCGGTATTTGCAGGCGATCTTGCCCCGAGCATCAGCGAGGACGCGGCCAGCATCACCGGTGCGATTTCTGTCACGGATGTCGATGATGGTCAGGACCCGAGCATCGCGAATGTCACGGTCACCGGCACATTTGGCTATCTGGAGGTCAACGCGGCAGGTGACGGTTACACCTACTTCCTCACCAACCCGGCCGCGCAGGACCTTACGGCTGGAAACAGCCTGGAAGACACCCTGACTGTCACTGCCGACGATGGCAGTGAGACCGATGTGGTCGTGACAATTCAGGGCGCGGACGAGCCGGGTGTCGTAACCGGCGACGATACCGATGAGATCATCGAGACCAACTATGGCGATGACGACATTGATGCGGGTGGCGGCGACGATACCATCAACTCCGGCGGTGGTGATGACACTGTCTCGGGCGGTGAGGGCAACGACACCATCATTGATCCGCTCGGCGATGACACTGTCGATGGGGATGAGGATAACGACCTCATCAACCTCTTCTCTGGCGAGAATGACGTGAATGGCGGGGCGGGCAACGACTATATCCGCACCGGTTTCCAGAACGACATTGTCGACGGGGACCTCGGCAATGACGTGATCAGTGCGGACAGCGGCGCGGGCTTCCTCTTTGGTAATGACATCGTGACCGGCGGCGCGGGCGATGATCTGATGATGGCCGGTGACGGTGTGGATCAGTTCGTCTTCACGACCAATGACGGCACCGACACAATCGCGGAGTTCAACGAGGACGCAGTCACCTTCGATGCGGTCACCGGATATAGCGGCGTGGCCACGGGTGCGGATTTCGAGGTCGGTATCGACAAGATCGTGCTGCAGGGCTTTGCCGGGGTGGATGCAAGCAATGTGATGAGCTTCGTGACCGCGGGGGCGGATGGGGCCGAGTTCAGCACACAAGGCACGACAATCGTCTTCTTCAACGTTCTGGCAACAAGCCTGAGCGCTGATGACTTCCTGTTTGACGTAATTTGAGGCTGGTGCGCGTGGAAAAGGCTTATCCGATGAAAACTCTTCAACTGTCCTTCGGCCTCGTTGCCGCCCTGAGCCTGACTGCCTGCGGAGGCGGCGGTGGCGGTGGCGGGAACAACAACCAGAACCCGATCCCTGACTATGTTGATCTGAATGAAAGTGGTATCTCAGCGGATAGCACGCTGGCCGGTCGGGGAACGAGCGGCGGCACGGTTCGCACAATCACCGGAACACTGAACCATCAGGAAAGGGCTCTGTCCCTTTTTGTGGACGGAAATCCTGTATTGACGGTCACAGAGGATGGCGCAGGCGGAGGCTGGTCGGATGGCACGACGAGCATTCAACCCAGTGTCAGACAGACCGGCTCTTATGAATACGTCGCCCTGTTCACGGTCAGCAGTCTGTCTTCGCCGGTGGATGGTGATGTGGTGTTCGGCGTGGTCACGGACATAGGCGACATGCCTGTTTCCGGGTCGGCCACATATAGTGGCGAGGCATTTATCACTGGGGCAACTTTGGCGGGGGCTGGCAGTCTTGCGGGTTCGAGCACCGTCAACGTGACCTTTGGGGGCGATGTTGACGTGACACTCACCGGATTCGGCTCAAGTGATTTTGACGAGATCAGGCTGACTGACATGACGCTGAGCGGCACGTCATTCTCGGGCGGCACGCTGGCAATCCTTCAAGGCAGCGATGACGTAACCGATGCTCTTCTGGGAACCGGCGTGAGTGGTGCTGCGGCTGGCGATTTCTTCGGATTGGACGAGGCAAGCGGCCAACCTGATGAGGTAGGCGGTGTGCTCGACTATCGCGGCGCAAACGACGAAATCCTCACGGGTGGCTTTCTCGGCAACAGGAACTAGGCTAGCCCACCCATGGTGGGATAATACAGAATATTGTGGGGCGGTGCATCTTCGCAACAAGGATGCCGGGTTGAACTGCCTCCCTCGAAATACGATGAAAACCAGCGGTTTACGTGGTATCGTTCAAGTGAAGTACAACGTGGGAGTTCGATCAGAATGGTGAAATCTACAAAAAATGCGAGAAAAGCAGGGCTTATGGGCGCTGTGACGGCGGTGGCGCTCGGCCTTTCCGCAGGTCTTGCGCAGGCCCAGAGCTTCGACTGGTCGGGCTTCTATGCGGGTGCTCATCTCGATGGTGCCGTCTTCAGTGCGGAGGCGTCTGACCTCACCGACAGCTTCACCAATGACGCGCCGGGCGTGTCCGAACTGGTTCCGACCTATGGCATCACCGCCGGGTACAACTGGCTGCCACAGGGTGGCAACTTCGTGCTCGGTGTCGAGCTTGATGCGACCTTCGGCAACGAGAGTGAGCGTCTGGTCAGATTCAATGCGGCCGGAACCGACGGTCTGGACTTCCAGAACTCCTGGGACTCGGTCATCTCGCTGCGGGTGCGCGCCGGGATCACCAATGACCGTATCCTGACCTTCGTCTCGGCAGGCCCGGCCTTTGCCGATGCCAATTTCGTGGCCAAGGATCTCGATCCGGCAAGTGGAAGCTGTAGCGTGCTTGTCTGTGCCGAAGCGGACGAGTCGCTTGTTGGCCTCGCCGTGGGTGCCGGGATGGAGTACGCATTCCGCGACAATTGGATCGGTAAGCTGGAGATTGTCCACTACGCGATGCCAACGACGGATGCACCGCTTCTGACTGGCGGAACGACACCGACCTGCGCGGGATCAGAAGCTGAGGAATGTACGGTATTCTTCGACTCGTCCTCGACCACCGTGCGTTTCGGTGTTAATTACAAGTTCTGAATACTCCCTCCAGAGAGAAAAAAACCGGCCCCTTCTGAGGTCGGTTTTTTCATGTCTCACTCGCTGTCGAGTTGATCCGCCAGCCTGCGTGCCATCGGCGTGAGGTTGTTGAGCGACTGGAGATGCATGTAGCAAAGCTCCAGCTCGTCGGTTGCCGCCAGCTCTTTCAACTGATCGCCGCTCAGCTCTTTCAGCTTGGCGCGGTTGATGGTCTGGAAGCCCGCGAGCGCGGACTGCTTTCCGGCCATCTGGAACTGCGCCTGGGCGGGTTCCAACAGACCCAGATCGACGAGTTTCTTGGCGAACGCCTGTGTCCGGGTGAACTGGTTCTGATATTCCTGAATGAATTTCAGCATCGTTTCCAGATACTGCGTGCGGTTGCCGTCGGCATCAAAGAGACGCTCGCCCTTGCCCTCATTGTTGAAGCCCTCGAACTCCTCATCAATGCAAAGTGTGAACGTGTCGCCATCGCCCGAGCGTGAGAAGACGAACGGATAGCGGCGCAGGAAGGCGGGCACGTAATTGCCGTTCCAAGACCCGTCCTCATTCACATGGGCATTGTCATTGTCGCGCATGCCGAGGATCACGGACGGGAAGACCGCATCGCCTTCGCCTGCGAAAATGATCGTGTGCTCCAGGGCCGAGACCGCAAATTCGGCAGCCAGGATCGGCACAGAGTTGATCTCTTTTGCAAAAGCAAATGTGTCGCCGGTTTTCACCGACCAGTCGCGATGCGCCTCAGACGAGACCGGAACCGCGCGCTCATAGATCATCAACTGTTTAGCCATGGTTTTCAGAACCCCTTTGTTTTGTCTGCGCGAACGTAAACCAAGAACCGTGGCATTGAAATGGCAAGGATGTGTGAATTCTTACGTTTCACGGCATCTATTGTGGCAGTGGGTTAAGAAGCTCCCGCTCATCCCCGTAACGCGCAATATAGGCCGATGTCAGGCCCAGGCATTCGGTCGAGGCACAGTCCATCCGATGCGGGCATTGATGGAATTCGTTGCGGTCGAACTCGGTCCAGAAGGCGGGGTCGATGACAAGCGTGGGCTGTGCATTGACCAGCGCGTCGCCCAGTTCCGCCAGCAGACATTCGGGGAAGTTCTTCACCTCGACATATCGCCCGCCCGCCCGACAGGCGAGGATCGCCTCCTGCAGGTAGGGCAGGATGTCTGAATGCCGGGCGGCGAGGCCTTTCTCGTCAATCTCCGCCATCGGAAAGAAATTCCAGAACTCCATCTGTATCAGCTGTTTCAGATGATCAAGATTGGCGACCATATCGGGCAGCAACATGTAGCTTTCGGTGGTCACGACCGAATTGGTGATCAGCTTCACATGCCCGTACTGGTCGAGATGCTCCATGCCGCGCATCATCTTGTCCCAGGCACCGTTGACTTGCGTGATGCAGTCATGGCTTTCCCGGTCCGAGCCGGCGACCGAGACGAAGTACTCGTCGATACCGGCCTCGACCAGCCGGTCTGCATAGTCGGTGCGGCCCAGATGCATGCCGTGGGTCTGAATGCGGATATGTTTGAAGCCTGCCGATTTGGCCTGCTGCGCCAGTTCCGTCAGGTCACGGCGCAGTGTGATCTCCGAGCCGGTCAGGACCAGCCCCTCCCACCGCCCGGTCTCGCGCTGGTCCTGACAGATGCGCGCAAAGGTCTCGTCGGAGGTGGGTTTCAGGTGGTCCATCGTGCCCTCGATCATGCAATGGACGCATTTGAGGTTGCAGCGGAACTCCATGGTCAACGAGACGTATTTCTCGTGATCCTTCAGGCTGAGCCCCTTGAGCCGCCCGAGCTTGTCGATCGGCGTCGTCAGCCCGCCACGGGTGCCCGGCGCGTTGATCGCGGCCAGTGCGGCGGTGATGTCGAACTCAGAGGAGCCCATAATAGCTGCCTTTCACGGGCGTGATGCGACCCTTGTCGTCGCTCTCGAAATCCCAACCGACATCATAGAGGTGATGGTCAAGCTCCGCCATGTTGTCGTGCAGAAAGGTCCGGGAACTTGCGGGAAAGTCCAGACGTTCCAGGAAATGCAGCAGCTGCGACGCCCGGATGCGGGAGAAGTAGATCCCGTCGCGGTGCCGCTTATTCGCCACAACGATTGTCTGCACGCCGTTCATCTGGGGCCAGAGAAGCGCGTCCATATCGACCTTCACGTAAGGCATGTGGATGGACTCTGTGATCTTGCCCCGGATCGCCTCCATCTCGGATGCGGCATCGAAGAAGAAGTAGAAATTCCGCATCTCAAGGCCCGCTTCGGTCAGCCCGTAGCAGATACCCGATGAGACGTTCGAGCCCGGATTGCCCATATAGATGTCGATCTGGTCGAGCGGCTGGCCGGTCAGATGCGCCTCGGTTATCTCAACCGAAAACATGAAATAGGGCAGGGCATCGTCGGGGATCAGCGGAGAGGTGATCAGGCCTTGGGTTCCGCGCAGGAAATCGGCCATGCCAAGGCGGCGCTGATCGCGGCCATAGTCGTAGAAATAGAACTCCCATGACAACTGACCGCCGCCCCATTTTACCCCGAAGACCGTGTTGAACCGCCCCCATGTCTTCTGAACCGCCGCGCAGAAGGCCAGCATCCTGTCCGAGACACCCGCGGCCTCGAACGACTGGTAGAGCAGGGCGGAGGATCGCAAGGCGCCCGGGGCGGGTGGGACAGGCATCCGGTAGTCCCAAAGGCAGTAGTCGCGGGCCGGGTCGGAAGGGCGGCTCCGCTCGATCTGATCTGCAAGATGCCAGCTCATTCCATCGGCCCCCCACGGATATAGAGCGTGATGAAGGGCTGACCGTCGCGCCCGTGTCCGGCAGCGAAATGGCCGAGCGGCGCGTCCCGATCCTGTGCGAGAGCGCCCGGGACGCCGAACCGGGCCAGCAAATCGTCCAGCCCCGGCAGATCGCCAAGCCGCCATCCGCTGTCAGCCAGATTGAAATCAAGTGACCGGCGCGGCGAGCCATCCTCGACCACCTCAAGCAGCGCGCCCGCAGCTTCGAGACAGGCAGTGGCGGTTGCATGGACCGTGGGGTCAGGGATGATCGCACTCAGGAGATCCTGCTTTTGCGAGGCATCCAGATGCATCCGGTCGAGATACCGGTTGACCGGTGCACCATGACGTCCCGCCTTCAGGGCGAGAAACACCAGATCGGGCTCGGGGCGACGGGGCGGGGGAAATTCAAGGTAAATCTTGTGTGATGGCCCATCCGGCTCGAACCCGAAATGGACGGCATTGGCGGCACTCACATAGGTGAGCAGACGCGCGATGTCGGTGACGCCAAGCCCGGTCGCGATCCGCTCCAGCCGCCCTTTCGGACCGGGCAGCAAGGCACGGCGGGAGAAGCTGAGCAGATAGCGCCCCTCGGCCACACCCCCTTGCGTGATCTTGACACTGTCTTCGCGCAGGCCCGGAAGTGTCAGGTTCGCGCAGACGATCTCGTCAAAGCCGGTGTCCCGAAGGGCAGGAGCACGCAAAACGCCCCCTTATCCCGTGCCGGGAAATTGCAGCAGACACCGTTGCCCGGCGGGCAGGGTGCTGTCGGGGTTTTCCAGTTCCAGGCGCACACCGAATGTGCCCGAGGCCGCATCGAAGACCTGATCGACGACAATCACCTGGGCCTCATATTCACCGCCGACCGGGGGACCGGGCAGGATTTCCCCGACCGAGCCGACGCTGATCCGGTCATAGACCTCGATCGGCAGGAACGCCTCCACATAAAGCGGATCGAGTGCGACGATCGTCGCCACATGGCTGTCATTGGGCAGGAACTCACCCGGGCTCTGGTTGAGGCTGACGACGATCCCGTCTATCGGGCTCTTGATTGAGCGTTGCTCGACCACGACGCGGGCGCGTTCAAGCTCCTGCTTTGCGATGGATTGCTCCAGTTCCGCCTGCCTCACGAGGCTTTCGGCGGCGGCCAGTTCGGCTGCGACCTCATTCATCTGATCGACCGAGATGACGTTCTTCTCGCGCAGCTCGACCGAGCGCGCGTGCCGGGTTGCCACAAGATCGCGGCGGGCGACCTGCGCATCAATGGCAGCCGTTGAGTTGGCGCGTGCCTCAAGCACCTCAAGCGAGGCGATCTCGACGGCGGAGGACAGTTTGGCGAGCACCTGATCCTTGCTGACCTTCTGTCCGCGCGAAACGGTGACGCTTTCCAGAACGCCGGAGCTCGGGCTGCCGACCAGCACGATCTCGGACGGGTCCATCACGCAATCATAGCTTTCTGTCTGCGCGAGCGCAGGCATGGCCAGAAGGCTCGCAGTGACGGCTGCGATGATCGGTTTCATTCCAGTTCTCCCGAAAGTGCGAGAAGTTTATTGAGGTTGCGATCCGCGTCAAGCAGGTTGCGGCGGATCTGGGCGTGGATCGCCTCGACCCGCTTCTGCCGCTTGCGCAGGTAGCGCCCGGCAGCACGGGGTCCGAATATCCGGCTGACGAGGGCCGCGCGACGGCGCAGCGGCTTGGCGGCAGGGCCGCGCATCAGTTCATCTTCGAGCGACAGATACGCTTCGCAGCGCCCCGGCTCGCCCTGGCGTCCGCAGCGGCCCTCAAGCTGACGGTCGACGCGGCGGCTGTCATGACGCTCGGACAGGATGACATGCAACCCGCCCAGTTCCGGTACGCCCTCGGCCAGTTTGATGTCCGTGCCGCGTCCGGCCATGTTGGTGGCAACGGTCACCGCACCCTTTTGCCCGGCCTGCGCAACGATGGCCGCTTCATCGGCATCCTGCGCGGCCGAAAGCACCTGATGTGCGATCCCGGAAGCGTCCAGTTGCAGGCTGGCCGCATCCGATGCCCCGACCGAGCGGGTGCCGATCAGTACCGGGATCCCTTTGGCGTTCAGCGCCTTGGTTCGTTTCGCAATCGCCTTCCACTTGGCCTTTTCCGTGCGGTAGACCCGGTCTCGGGAAAAGCGGCGGATATCCTTCTTGTTGGTCTGGATCTTTGTCACCGGCAGGCGGTAGACCGACCACAATTCCCAGGCCGCATCCGTGGCCGTTCCGGTCATGCCGGTCAGACGGCTGTAGCGGCGGAAATAGCGCTGATAGGTGATGCGGCTCAGCGTTTCGCGCGGGGGAGAGGGCTCCAGCCCTTCCTTGATCTCCATCATCTGATGCAGCCCGTCCGACCATGTGCGGTCCGGCATCGTGCGCCCGGTGTTCTCATCGACGATCTGGACGCTGTCATCACGCACGATATAGGCTTCGTCCCGATGGAAGAGATGCAGCGCGGACAGCGCCTGCGAGATCGCGAAATCCCGGATTACGGGCACAGCGAAAGTCCCGCCCCAGCGGTCCGACATGAGGTCCAGCCGGTCATAGCCGGTCTCGGTGATCTCGACGCGTTTCTGGTCCTTGGGAATGGTGAAATGGAGGCCCTCTTTCAACTGCCCCGCCACTTCCATGGCCTGATAGAAGAGCTTGGTGTCGTAGCCGGCCTCGGGCGCGACCTCGCCCGAGATGATCAGGGGCGTCCGGGCCTCATCGATCAGGACGCTGTCCGCCTCGTCGATCAGCGCGAAATGCAGTCCCCGCAACCGCAGTTCATCGAGCGAGCGGTCATGGGTCAGAACCTCCACCTTGCGGCGCAGATTTCCGGGGCGGTTGCGCAGCAATTGCCGGTCGCGCAGATAATCGAAGGCGAAGGTCTTGTTGGTGCCATAGACGATGTCGGCCCCGTAGAGCGGGCGGCGTTCGTCGTCGCTCTGATCCTCGCCGACGAAGGTGGTCGTCAATCCCAGGAAACTGTAGAGCGGGGTCATCTCCTCGGCATCGCGCCCCGCGAGATAGTCATTGACCGTCATCACATGCACCTGTCGCCCGGAAAGGGCCGCGGTCGCGACGGCCAGGGTTGCGCAAAGCGTCTTGCCCTCGCCGGTGCGCATCTCGGCAATCTGGCCCTGAAGCATCGCCCAGGCCCCCAGAAGCTGCACGTCATAATGGCGCATTCCCAGCGTGCGCACGGCGGCCTCCCGGATCAGCGAGAAGGTCTCGCCCACCAGCCGCACAGGCAGATCGTCGCCCCGAAGCGCGGCTTTCAGCCTGCGCCGCATCGCATCGGCGGCAAGCTGAAGTTCGGCCTCGCTGAGGGCGGTGTGCCTTTTGCCATGGCGCCTCGCATGGCGCAGGATCGGTGTGAGCTTTTCGGCGCGGCGGCGGGCACGGCTGGACACGAAGCGCGCGATGATCCGCTGGCCGAAGCGGTCGAACTGGGTGTCCTGCGCCTCGGGGCGCTCAAAGTAGCCCAGCGGCTTGGGTAGATGCAGGCGGCTCATGTCAGACATTGAACTGCCTCAGGAACAGCTGCCGCAGGTTGCG
The DNA here is from genome assembly GCA_947493745.1 of uncultured Paracoccaceae bacterium. Taxonomy (GTDB): domain Bacteria; phylum Pseudomonadota; class Alphaproteobacteria; order Rhodobacterales; family Rhodobacteraceae; genus CANLSM01. The sequence goes on from CANLSM010000005.1 coordinate 151,702, forward strand.
CCAGATGCGAAAGGCGACGGGCTCGGGGCCATGATCGAACCGCACCAGCGCCCGCTCGCCGACATAGGTCACCGCGCGCGGGGTTTCGGGGACGACATCGAAAAGGAACACCCGCTCCAGCGCCACAAGTTCGTCCGCCCGTTCGGGGTTGAGCGTGAAGGACCCGCCGCCCTCGGTCGCAAGCGCGCCGGAGGGGAGTTTGTTCAGGCTCTGCGGAACCTCGGCGCTGACCCGGGCGGGAACGTCGCTGCTCAGATCGCGCTGAAATTTGAGGGTCACGGCCTCGGTTCGGGTCCGGACCAGTTCGGCCTGCGCCTGCCCGATGGCGACCCTGAGCCGCATCGGCTGCGCTGGATCAAGCAGAAAACCCACCTGATCACCCTGGGAGAGGAGCTGCCCCTGCAACCGTTCCTGATCGGTGATCAGCAGATGCCCGTCATGGGCGGCCAGAACGTCCAGATCGCGCGCCCGCCTGCGGGTGTCTTCAAGCTGCCCCTCGATGAGGCGGATCTGCTCGCGGTAGACATCCGTCTGCACCCGGTCGATCAGAAGAACCGAATTGAGGCGAAGCCGGGCCTCCTCAAGCCGCGCCCCCTGCAACTGCGTTCGGTAGGTGAGCGCGGGATCGGACATTGCAAGAACCGGCTCGCCGGTCGCGACGGGGGTGTTGTTGCGGGGGATGTCGCTCACGAACCCGGTCGTCCCGGCGCGGACAATCGCGCCTCGATCCAGCCAGACCATTCCGTGCGCCGTGGTGGCGTATGGCAACGGCACAAGGAAGAATGCGCCGATCACCATTGCCAGAACCGCGCCCAGTCCGACGAGAACACCCTGTCTGCGTCCCTGCAGACGCGGTGTGGTGAAGAGGAACTTCAACCCGTTCCAGAGCGGTTTCAGGAACGTGTTCGACAGCGCCCAGATTGCCAGAAGGATGCCGATCACGAAGAACTTCGATGCGATGAAAAGCGCGATCACGAAGGCGATGAAAAGCCGGTAGATGAAGGCTGCCACCGCATAGCAGAACAGCCATTTCGCCTCGCCCCTTGCGCGGACCGGGTTCTCGGCCTCCTTGATGCGCAGGATGTAGCGTTGTGCAAGATACCAGAAATACTTGTTGGCACGTTGCCCCAGACCGGGGATCTCGATGAGATCCGAGAAGACGAAATAGCCGTCAAAGCGCAGAAGCGGGTTGCCGTTGAACAGCAGCGTCGAGACGCCGCCGATCATCATCAGATTGAACGCAAACGCGGTCGCCAGCCCGCTTTCGGCATTGAGCCAGAAAATGAGTGCGGCCGAGGCTACCGCAAGCTCGACCATGATGCCCGCACCACCCACAACCGCGCGCCGCCATTTCGATGCAAAGGCGGCAGAGGCCGAAGCATCGACGTAAGGAACCGGCATGAAGACCAGCAGCATGATCCCGATCTCATGCACCTCGCCGCCCCAGACCTTGGTTGCATAGGCGTGGCCCAGCTCATGGGCGGCCTTGAGCACCGGGAAGGCGAGGATCAGAAGCACGATGTTCTCGGCCGCCAGTACCCGGTCGGAGAAATTCTCCGTCAGAAGCGGCCAGTTCAGCACCATCAGCACCAGTCCGGTCAGCGCGAGCGCTGCCCACAGGATGAACCCAACCCAGGTGAAAAGCGGGCGCACCAACCAGAGGGTGCGTTCCAGAAAGGCATCAGGATCGAAGATCGGCATCCTGAGCGCCATCGGGTTGCGGATGCGCGACATCATCGTCTGGCGTTCCTGCTTGGAATGCCGTTCGCCGATCTCGCCGATATTGGGCATGTCGGTGGCGATCAGATCAGCTGCATGAAGCTGCGACAGGAGGCGGATGGTCTCGGATTGTGTGGGCGGCTCGTCATCGAACCGTTCGCAGGCGGCCTCCCAAAGCTCGCCGACAGTTCGCCTGCCATTCATCATCGAGACGATGAAATTGGCCTGCGGTGTGATGCGGTGATAGCGGCCCGAATGATGGTCTTGGATCACATACCAGATGTCGCCGCGAAAAAGCTGTCGGTGAATGTCCACCTGACCGCGCAACCGCGGAGTGAGCGGGGCGATCCGGTACCAGTCAGCGGAAAGAAATCCTTTCGCCATCAGGTCGGCCAGAGTTTCCAGGTGGTCACGCGGAACCAGTCCACGAAAGGCTGCGCCCAGATGGCGATGAGCCGCCGCTCCTCGATCTCGATCCTCGCAGCACCTTCCATGCCTGGTCTGAGTGCCGCGACATCGCCGGTCAGTTCAGCCTCGACGGTGAAGGTCGTTCTGCCCTCGCCGTAGCGCGCGACCGGCGTGATCTTGGTGATCCTGATCGGCAGGCTCTGATCGGGCAGGGCGGCGACACGCAACTGACCGGTCTGCCCGACGGCGATATCGTCGATGCGGCGCTCATCCACGGCCAGTTCCACGCGATATTCGCCATCTGGGGCGATGGTGAAAAGCTGGGTGCCTCGCGTGACCGCGCTGCCAATAGACTGCGACAGGTCGCCCGCGATGATCAGACCCTCGAAAGGGGCGACGAGCTTGGCCCGCGAAAGCTGCTCGTCCAGCAGATTGATCTGCGCATCGACCTGCTCAATCTGGGTCTGGCGGATGCGGGTCTCGGCGCGGTTGCGCTCGGCCACGGCGCGGTCATATTCAAACTGCTCGCGCTGGCGCTGGGTGACGAGGCGCAGGCGTTCCAGCGCGAACTCGCGCTCGTCAAAGCGCACGATCAGATCGCCTTCCTCCACGATGTCACCCGCGCGCACCGGCGCTTCGGCGATGAAACCGTCAAAAGGCGCCACAACGGCCCGCTGAACCGAGCCGACCACAGCCGCATCGGCAGAGACGCGGTCGATGCTGCGGGCAAACCAGAAAAAGACGGTCAGACCGATCAGAACCGCCACAGTCAGCTTGCGGGCCAGCTTGCCGGGGCCGAGAAGCTGGACAAGCTGGTCCTTGAGGATCGCGAACCCCTTGGTGATGAGCCAGCGGTCGTTAAGGCGTTTTTCGTCCAGGATCGGGGCGAGCACGGTGCTCACTGCCTCCAGCATCTCCAGATCATCCTGGGTGAACGGGTTGTTCTCGGGCCGCTCGAAGGACAGGGCGCCGACGAACTTGTCGGTGGCATAGAGCGGCGTGGTAAAGACATGCCCCGCACCGTGTTTCTCGGCGAACCGGGCATGGGCGCGTGCGATCACCACATCCTCGACATTGTCATCGGGCCAGAGGACCGTGGCGCGCTGGTCAATCGCCTCGTCCTGGGCGGCGGCCAGCATCCGAAAGAGGCTCATGCGTTGCGAGAATTGCGCCGAGTGGGAGACCGCGCGGATGCGGGTGGATCGGAACCGGCGAAAACCGACCGAGACGCGGTCGCACTCAAACCGCGTGGCGAGATCGGTAACAGCGGCGGTGGCCGCGGTTGGAAAGTCGCGCCGCTCCGCCACGCCGACGATGGCATTGAGGGCCTGGACCGCGCGCTGATATTGCGATTTGGCATCGAGCGCCACTTCGGCACGGGCCAGATCGCGCATCCACGCCCCGCCCCATTGCAACTGACGCAAGGTCGCGCGAAGCGCTGTCTGGGAGGCGTCGGCCTGCTCCACCCCGACCACGCCGCGCACTTCACCGTCGATCAGGAGCGGCAGGGCGACGGAGGCGAAGTTCTGACCCCTTGGCGTGCCGCGGATCACCGGCTGTTTCTGCCCGATGGCGTTCTCGGCCGCCGCGATCAGCCCGGCACCGGGGCGACGCGCGCTCGGGGCAGTGCCGCTGACCAGAAGCCGTCCCGTTGCGGGGTCGGGCAGGAACACGGCACAACAGGCCGGATCGCGGCCATCCCTTTCCAGGGCCGAGAGCATCGCAAGCGCCCATCCGGGTGCCGCTGCCATGATGTCGGAGTTTTCGCGCAGGCCCGCAAAGGCATCCGTGGCCGGTCCCATGGGAGCCTTTTCAGTCTTTGAAATTGCCGTATCGGCCATGGGCGTTGCCGTCTTTCGGGTCAGCCGTCATCCGTGCTGAGAACACCGTGCCGGGCCTCGTATTCCTTCAGCACGTTGTTGAGGATGTTCGACAAACGTTTCGCCGCATAGGGTGTCAGGATCATCCGGTTTGTCAACTGGACCTTCACCGGATCGTCCGTGGAGACATTCCATGTGCGATTTGTGCCGAAAAACAGCTCGATCTGCTCCCGCGTGCCCTGAATGTTCACGACATTGGCGAAATCCGTCGCCATGCCGCTGTCATCCCACAGCACGGTAGAGGTGCGCTGGCCCGGTTCAAGCGGGCCAGTCGTCTTTGGTTTTTCCTTGGTCATTCGACGCTCTTGCTATCCTTGATCAAACGAAGCTCTTCCGGCCAGGCATGCGGGCCTTTGCGGACCGGATGGTCGGCAGGGCCGCGAGTGCTGCGGCTGCCGAGCCCGACTGTGTCAGGGCAGCGAGTGTCCCGTCAAGGATCCAGTCATCGGCCTCGGCGTCAGCCTTGCCATCGCGGTTCTCCTTCAGATCGTCGATGATCCACAGACCGCCCATCTCGTCGATATAGGCGAAGAGGCCGCCATCGGTGTCGCGGAACTCTACCAGAGCGCCATTGCCACCCACGGTTGCCAGCGGATCGGGATCGACCGGCACGAAGCTGTCGGTTGCCTCGTCATAGACATAGGTGGTGACCGGCTCACCTGCCTCGGATGGATCGCTCACGTCAATGATGATCTCGCTTGAGGTGGCAGCCCCGATCAGGCGGGTATAGCCCGGACGCTCGGCACCGATCGTGGCGACAATCGCCTGATCGTTGCGCGTCGTCGCATCAGACGCACCGTCGATCAGGGTCAGGCCCGTGATCGGATTGCCGAAGTCACCTGTCGAGGACGGATCGAGCTGCGCGCCCATCGGTGTGGGTACGCCCGGATTGACCGACTCGCCCGAGGCACCACGGCCACGGTAGCGGTTCGGACCGAACTGCTTGGAGAACTCCTCGGGGTCGGTCAGGACCGTGATCCCAAGCTCGCCGTAAGGTTCGCCCTGCTCGTAGAGCGTGATGATTTCGCCGTCGTCATTCACCTTCGGCGGCACATCCGTGGCGCGTGTCGGATCGGCACCATCGGCCCGGCCAAGCTGGTAGAGATAGGTAAGCAGCTGGGTCGCGTAGTCGTTGATGACCGTGGGCTCACCGGCGCTCTGGAACGGGGTGTAGTAGGAGTTGTACTCACCGCTCCAGTCCACCAGACGATCCCCGACCGTATTGGCGATCAGGATGTCCTCACCGGCCCCGCCGAAGACGAAGTCCTCGTAAGAGATATCCGGGTCGGCCTGATCATTGTTGCCGGTCTGGTCGTCATCGGCGTTCAGGTAATCGTCGCCATAGCCGCCCCAGAGCTGATCGCGCCCTGTACCGCCCATGATCAGATCATTGCCGAGCGAGCCGAAGATCCGGTCGTCGCCGTCGGAGGTCAGACCGTTCTCGGAACGCGGATCGACCACACCTTCGGTCGGATCGAAGTTGAGGAAGAACGGATCGCCGCCAACCGTCAACTCGCCACGAGGATCGAGGAAGTTGAAGATCGGGAAGAGCGGCTCGTCTTCGCCCGCGCTCTCGTCATAGTCGAGAACGTCGCCCGGGTTGAACGGCGTATCAAAGCTGATCTCGACGCCGTCGGTCGTGGTTGGATTGGCGGACCCCGGAAGCGCTTCCGCGCCCGAGATCGCGTCATCGCCCACACCGCCATGCAGGAAGTCATCGCCCCAGCCGCCGAAGATGATGTCATCGGCCTGCCGCGCATCCCAGTACTGGTCGTTGGGGTCGTTCGGGTTGGTGCTGAACGGCGTCAGATTGACCGTCTTGATCAGTTGCTGATCGAGATAGATCACCTGACGGAGCGCGTCATTCTGCTCTGCAACCAGCAGAACATCGACCGCGTCGAGTGCTGCGATACCGTTCAGTTCCTCGCCGTATTCGGTCGAGTTACGGCTGGTCATGATCCGGCCATCGTCGCCGATAACACCGTCCGAGCCCGTGCCGCCCGAGATCCACTCATGACCCCAGCCGCCGATGATATCGTCGTTCTGGCCGTCACCGAAGATCACGTCCGAACCAGCCAGGCCGTAGATCGTGTCGTCGCCGCTTTCGCCGTGGATCTCGTCACCTGCGCCATTGTCCTCCAGCAGCGCATTCTCGTTCAGATCCTGACCGCCGATGGAGTAGTCGAGGAACTCGACCGCCCGTGGGATCAGTTTCAGATCGTCTGAGTAGTTGTCGTAGTTGAAGGTCAGATATCCGCCGCTATCGGTGCCGTTGGTCCCGACCAGACGGTAGATATTGGCGTTGTCGCCGACAATCGTATCCGCATCACGGGCATGGCCGGTTTCGCTCTCGTCGCCGAGATTGTTGCGACTGATATCGGTCCCGGCACCACCATAGAGCATGTCCGCGCCATCGGGCCGGTTGGTCTCGTCCCCATTCAGGCCAGCGAAGAGGCTCGATGAGCCGCCCACGATATCGTCCTGACCGAGGTTGCCGAACACGGTGTCCGCGCCGCCATTGCCTTCGATATAGTCATCGCCGTCGCGACCCGCGCCGAGGAAGTCCTCGACAGAGGCATTGACGGTCAGAAGACCGGTGATCGGATCGCGTGTGGCACTGACCGGCAGCGCATCCGTATCGGCTGCATCCCAATCGGCGATGCCGTTGAGATTGAAGTCGATGGACCCGTCGCCCTGGATGATGTCATCACCCAGCTGACCGAAGATCATGTCATCCTCGGCGCCACCGGCGATATAGTCGGACCCGTACTCGACCGCTTCCTCATCGTCGGAATGATCGAAGATCGTGATCAGACGCTGGGCTGTGCCACCCGGGTTCGCCTGCGCCTCATCGGTAACCAGAGCCTCGCCGTCATTGACACCAGCGGTGGTGCCGTAGATCAGCGTGCCTTCGAGCGCCCGCATCCGCGGATCGGTGGGATCAAAGGTGCGGTAGATCGTGCCGTTGTCACCAAGGATCACGTCATCGCCCGCACCACCGTCAAGCGCATCGCCCGCGTCATGGGCGAAGGCGCCGTTCTGATCGGTATCGACATTGTGGCCGCCAATGATGTCATCGTCACCCGCATTGCCGAAGATCGTGTCGCTGCCGATCTGGCCGAGGATCATGTCATCGCCCGCGCCGCCATCGATCCAGTCATCGCCGCCCAGATCTTCCGGTGCGGTCGAGATCGACTGGAAGTCGAAGGTCCGGCCCGCGCCAATCGGCAGGTCCTGCGCCCGGATCAGCCCGGAAACAGTCGCATGGTCGCCGAAGATCAGGTCATTGTCGGCACCGCCGTCAATCCTGTCGCCTGCCGTGCCGCCGATGATGATGTCATTGCCAGCGCCTGCTGTTATGACGTCGACATCGCCCTCCATCTCGTCGATCGAGGTGATCTCGGAGGCGTATTCCGCACCGCCATCCCGCACGAAGCTGAGCTGGCCGTGATCGCCGAGCACGATATCCGCGCTGTCATAAAGGCCAACGCTCTCGCCATCATTGGTGGTGATCGTGTCGCCACCTGCACCGCCCAGCACGATATCCGCGCCGAGACCGGTGATCAGGATGTCGCCATCGCCGAGTTCTGGATCGACCGTGACAACCGTATCGAGCGTGATCGGACGGCCCTGACCCGCGGCTGGCGCCTCGTCGATCCCGATGATCTGACCATTGTCGCCAATGACCATGTTATTGCCGTCACCCGCATTGACCACATCACCACCCAGACCGGCAAGGATGATGTCCCCGCCCGACCCGGACGTGATGTCATCGGTGCCGCCGATGGTGTTGTAGGTCGTCTCGACCCGCAGCAGATGCGCGGTCGCACTTCCGTCTTCGGTCGTCGCGATGATCCGGCCATTGTCGCCGAAGATCACGTCCGAACCATCCGTCGCGTCGCCGGCATTGGTTACGATCTCGTCGGCCCCGAAGCCGCCCACGATGATCGAGGAGCCACGACCGGTCGTGATGTTCTCGTCACCGCCAACAGACGGGCTGAAGGACCGCGCCTGGGTCAGCGTGATAAGCGCCTGACCGGCGATGATCATGCCCGTGGCAGCCCCTGTCAGCAGGCCCGCATCACCGAAGATGATGTGATTGCCCGACCCGGCCGTGATGTCGTCGCCACCGGCACCGCCGATGATGATGTGACCGCCATTGCCGACGTCGATCGTGTCTGCATCGCCGACCGAGGTCTGATGGGCCCGGACCAGATCGGCCACATGCGTGCCGTCTGCCTCAGGTGTGCGGAAGTCGATCCGACCGCCGTCACCGGTGATGATGTCGCGGCCAGCGTCCGCCCCTTCCGAGGTGATGATGTCTGCGCCCACACCGCCGATGACAACATCATCGCCGCTGCCGGTCTCGATCTCGTCGCCCGCACCATAAGCCTGTGAGGTGGAGACAACCCGGTCGAGCGTGAAGGCAAGGCCATTGGCCTGACCCGGCCCGGTATCCTTGCCGGTGATCCGGCCATTGTCGCCCAGAACCACGTTGTTGCCGTCGCCTGCGCTGATGTCGTCCGCGCCGAAGCCACCGATGATCATGTCCGCACCGTCGCCGGATGTGATGATGTCGTCACCCCCGATGGACGGCGCAATGGTGGCGATCTCATCGAGATTGCTCAGGTCCTGATCGAACTTGACGAAATCGACATAACCATGGTCACCGATCAGGATGTTGTCGCCCGAGATGCCGCGGATCGTGTCGCCGCCGAAGCCGCCCAGCACGATGTCGTTGCCCGCACCCGCGATGATATCATCCGCACCACCGTCGAGCAGTGTCGTGCTCTCGATCCGCGTGACAGAGCCGGTCGTGGCCAGACGAAGCGTGCCTGCGGCCTGCAGGATCACCCCGTAGTCGCCAAGGATGATGTCATTGCCCGCACCGCCATCGATGATGTCGGCTGCCGCTGCCCGGATATCGGCGCTGGTGTATTGCGGAGCGAGATCGATGCTGTTGTCCACGCCAAGCTCGCGCGTCACGACATCGACGGTGAAGCCGCTGTCGCCATAGATATGGTCGTTGCCGCCATTGCCGAAGATCGTGTCGATCCCGCCGCCGCCAGCGATGTGATCATCGCCTTCGCCGCCGCGGATCGTGTCATCACCGATGCCGCCATAAAGCGCGACGGTATGGCCCTCGGCCAGAGCCGAGGCATCCAGCGTGTCGTTATGGGTCTCGGGCGAACCGGTGGCGTTGAAGACCGCGCCGTTGCCGTTGCTCGCAGCACCCAGATAGTTGTAGCGGGTGCCGTCCGTATCGGTATCACCGAAGATCACCATCAGGCTGTCTTCTGCGGTATCCAGAATGGTGATCGCGTCAGCTCCACCGCCGCCATGGATCAACGTGATCGGCATGTCTGCGGTGTTGTCGGAGACCTCCTCGGAGATATCGACCGTGAAGGTGTCATTGCCCTGACCCAGCAGGATCTCGGTGATCTCGATGCCTGCAAAGCTGATACCCTGGTCATAGGTCGTATCGCCGATGGTCACGGTGCCCATGCCCATGCCGAGACCATTGAGCAGCGTGCGGAAGCCGTCGGTCATATTGCCCGTGGTGGCCAGCATGCCGACATCGGCTGTGATCGAGCCGTCGTTGAAGACGTTGATACGGTCGTTCTGTACCTCTTCGGAGGCATCGCCCACATCGATATCAAGCGGCGCGCCGGGGTTCTCGGTCGGCAGCATCACGGCTGCTTTCAGTTCCCGGTCTCCGGTGGAACCACCCTCAATCTGCAACGGACCACGGATGTCAGCCAGCGTGTGGCTGCCATTCTCGGGGTTGTAGGTGACGTAGTCTGCGGCTGTCGGCTCGAAGTCCGGGTCGGCCTCCAGCGTCACGGTCACCTCATCGGCCCAGTTGTCGGCGGTGAAGACCACCTGAGCGACGGTCACATCGAGCGTCGCGGCATCCGAGACCTCATCGGTCAGCGAAGCGGTAGCCGTCAGGATGAGCGTCAGCCCATCTTCCGAAATCTCGGCAATCTGGAAGGCACCATTGTTGTCGGTTGTGCCCGTGATATCAAGGCTTTGACCGGCCAGCAGCCCATCATCCAGCCAGCTTCCGCTGGTCCGTGTGATGGTGTCGCCCGAACCCTCGACATCCGCGAAGGTGAACGGATTGGCAACCGACGCCGAGACATTGGCGAGGTTCACCTCTGCCACGCGGCCACCGGCAACCACACGGGTCTGACCGTCATCCACGATGGTGATCGTGACATCCTCGGTCGGGGCCGAGGTCAGACGGATCGTGTAGGTATCGGTCTCGCCCGGCTGGTCGATGATCAGCGTGTCACCGCCGGTCTCGCGCACCAGAACCCCTGCGCTGTCGCCATCGACGACCGTCACATCGAGTGTCTGGTCGATCTCTCCATCGGCGATGACGTCGGCATAGGCACCGGTCAGCGCGTTGGATGTGACCGTATGGGTCAGCGTGATCCGCTCTTCATTCTCGACAGTGCTGTCCGCATCGGCCTGAACGTTGACGACCTGCGGCTCATCCCAGTCATCGGCTGTGAAGGTCAGCTCGGTGATCACCGCGCCATCGGCGTCGGTCAGGATCAGATCGTCCCCATCATCGCCGCCAAGTGCGACGGTGATCGTCTCGCCGGTTGCGGGCGGACGGCTGAGCTGGACCGAATAGCTGTCGGTGATCTCGGATGTCGCATCACCTTCCAGCACCAGCGTATCGGTGTTGGTTTCGGTGATCACGATGCCCGCCTTGTCATCGTCGGCCACATCCACGATCAGATTCTCGACGCGGGTTGCGTTGAAATTCTCATCGGCGCTGTCCACGGCATGCATGATCTGCACCCGCTTGGCACCTTCGGCAGCAGCATCATCGACCGCCTGGATTGTGACTGTCTGCGCCTGATCCCAGTTGGTCTCATCGAAGACCAGCACAATGGCGTTGGCGAACGCGTCCCCATCGGCACTGACCAGAACGGAGGAGGCCTCAAGCCCGCTCACGGTCAGATCGGTTGCGTCGGTGAACTCTTCCGCGAACGTGTCGCCGCTGACGGGTGTCGCGACCACGATCTCGGTCTCCGTGACCGAGATGATCTCGTAGATATCCGTCGCATCGCCTGCACCGCCCAGGCTGAGGCTCATGAACTGGTCAAAGCCGTCTTCGAGCCAGCTGCCGGTGCTGCGGGTGATGGTCGAGGTCGCATTGTCTAGCGTCAGCGCCGGGCTGCCGGTCATGGTCGGCACGGTCAGGTTGCGGTCCTGCGAGGACGAGCGGTTGGCCGAAACCGTGATGTAGACCGTTTCGGTGGGTGCTGCGGCCAGCACGACGGAGTAGATATCCGTGCGGTTGCCTTCGGTCTCGCTGACCTCGGTGACACCGGGTGTGCTGTCGCCTCCCGCTTCCTGGCTGATCAGGACAACACCTTGATTTTCATCGGCAATTGTCGTGCCCAGTCCGTCGATCAACAGGTTGTTGAAGTCGGCGTCGTCGCTGCCGGAGGCATGGGTGATCAGACCCGAGCGGCCATCGGGATCCTGGCTAACCACGCTGTCATTCACATCGCCTGCGACATTGAACGTGTCCGAGCCAAGCCCGCCGATCACCTGCGTGACCGCACCTGCACGGGTGGACTGGATGTAGAAGGTGTCATCGCCTTCCAGTCCGTCCACCTCGATGGCTTCCTCGGTATTGGTGATCGAGATGTTGAGGCCCGCACCGAAGATACCCTCTTCGGTGACAACGAAGATGTCGTCGGCCTCGGTGCCCAGAGCGACCACCGTATCAAAGCCCGCACCGCCGTCGATCTTCACGGGCGAGTTGATGTTGTACTGGATCTGGTCATTGCCGGCACCGCCGCCGACCTCGACCGCATCTTCGGCCGTGTTCTCGCCATCGACCGTCAGGAAGGCGCGGATGACGAACTCGTCATCGCCGTCCTCGCCCTCAAGCTGGAGAACCGCCTTGTTGGAATAGACGGTGAAGACATCCTCACCCTCGCCACCGAACGCGGTGGTGGAGTAGGTGATGCCGCGCGAGAGGTATCCGCGCGTCGTCTCAACCGTGCGGATATCATCGCCATCGGCCACACCGCTGTCAGGGTTGGTCGAGATCGGCTCGTTGCCGAAGATCTGACCGAACTGGAAGCTGTCGTCGCCCGCGCCGCCATCCATGGTCATCAGCGAGGCGTTGTCGTCGGAGATGAAGACGTCATTGCCGTCCAGACCTTCGAGCGTCACCCGGTCGTTGATGGTGCGGTTGTAGTTGATCCGCTCGACCGTATCGGGACGATCCACAGTGTTCTGGAGGATATCATCCACCTCACCATGCAACAGCGCCACGAAGGTGCCGCGGCTGAGGAACACGTCCTCCTCCGAGGTGCCCAGAAGGGTCATCGTGTCTGCGCCATTGTCGGTCGCGCCTGTGTCATTCACGTCGATGACATAGTCACCACCGGCGGTCTGCGAGCCGTGAAGCTGGATCTCGATATGGTCGGTATCCTCACCGCCATCAATCGCCAGACTGTCGCCTGCGGCCTGCGTTTTCAGCAGGTTGACGGTGATCAGATCGTCGCCGTCGCCACCTTCAAGGGAGGCCGCGCCGGTCAGCGTTGCGGTGGGTTGCAGCGTGATGCTGTCCTCACCTTCACCGCCGCGCAGGGCAATCGTGGTCCCGATCAGAGTGCCTGCGTCAATGACAATCGTGTCGTTTTCCTCGGCCAGATCGACCACAAGGGCGTCTGCCGCCTCGACGGTCCCGGCTGCCGCCACGTTCAGCGTGTCGCGATCCGTGTTGCCGCTGAAGGTCACGTTTCCGGCCGTGGAGCGTACCGTGCCGACCACGCTGATCAGCGCACCTTCGGCGTCTGTCGTGGGATCGGTCTCGCCTTCGGCTGGTGGGCCGTCAAGGTCGATGTTGAAGAAGATATCGGCAGATGTCTGCACCAGCGCACCCGCTTCAATCACGATGTCATCGCCGGAGTTGAAGGTGATATCGCCGGATGTGCTGACCACCTGAATGCCTGCATTGACAGTGATATCATCCGCCTCGGCATCGCCATCCTCGGTCGATGTCAGGATGATATCGTCGTCAGCGTTGATGTTGCTCTCGACCGTGATTGGGCTCTCTGCCGTCAGGATGATCTCGCCACCCGAGCTCTGACCGAGCGAGGATGCTGTTCCGTTGAAGGCCTCTACCTCAAGCGCGCCATCATTGCGCACATAGGTCGAGCCATTGACCGAGATCGACTGGATCGTGCCCACGGTCGTGGTCAGGAAGTTGTCGGAACGCCCTATCTGCTGGTTGGCAGACAGGAACACACGACCGGATGTCACATTCGATACGCCCGCAAGCGCCCCATTGTAGATCGCGCCGACCGAGGCCGTGATGAACGCGGTCGTTGTCGCGCCTGCGCCCACACCGGCTGTTTCGAGATAGAGATCGCCTACGCCCTCGCGCAGGTTGGTATCCATCATGGAATAGGTGTTGACCACACCCTCCGTGCCGTTGACGCGGCTGTTGATGTCCAGCTCGTTTGCGAATGTACCGATGGTGCCGAGATTGGCGGTCAGCGTCACATTGAGTCCCGTCACGTCAATGCCGAGTTGCTGCGCCGGGGCCGCAAGATCGGCGCTGTCCGGGTTGGTCGGATCAGCAATATCGACTGCATCGAGGATCGAGGCATTCGCCTCAAGCCACACATGTCCGCCCGCAGTGTAGACGTTGCGGATCTGCATGTTGCCGACCGTCTCGATCACCGAGATGTCGCCCGCTGCCGTTGCTGTCAGCAGACCGTCCACTGCATCGCGGGTCTCGATGTCGAGGGCGTTGCCCTCCGTCCCGATCGAGCCATTGGTCGACTGCAGGCGGATGTTGTCTGCCAGAATGTTGGTGAAGCTTTCGTTAATGGCATCCAGGATGGAGCCATCGGCCAGCAGGTCCACATCGCCTGTGAGGCTGAACATGGTGCCGACGGACATGTCGCCATCGGTCTCTTCAAGCCAGATATCGTTGGTTGCCCGCGCCGTGATCCGACCGGTATCGCTGAGGTTCAGCGTGATCCGGTCACCGGCCTCGCCGATGCCGCCCTGACCAGCCTCGACCACCGCACTTGGGGCTGTGATGTTGACCACGCCGACGCCAAGCCCGTTCACCACACCGTTGGAGGCGCGCACCCGCACATCCTCGGTCGCCGTGATCGCGCCCAGAACCACCTCGCCATCGGCAGACGGATTCGTGGCGTCTTCATCCGCCCCAAGGAAGACCTGACCCCCGGCTGTCGCGCTCAGCGAGCCGGAGACCGCAAGATCGATATCGTCGCGCAACTGCACCTGAACGGCGCTCAGCTCGACATACTGATCAAGTATCACATCGACGCCTGTGCCGGTGCTCAGGCTGATGGCGACCACATTGCCGGACGCATCGAGCTGTTCCAGCGTGATGTCATTGCCGTTGATCGCCGTGATCCGGTAGAGGCTCTCGGCGTCGTTGTCGTTGTCGGTCTGATCCTGCTCCTGACCGATCGCATCGCGCTGTTCGGTGATGATGAGCTTCATGCCGACGGTGAACTCGGAGATATCACCGCTGTTCACGGTCACCGTGTCAGGTGCCGTGAAATCGACGGTCGCATCTGTCGTCAGACCGCGAGGATCGAGCACGATGGACGAGATCACCACATCCTCGGAGCCCTCGGATGCTGTCAGCAACAGATCGGACGGATCAATGGTGATCACACCGCCCGAGACAGACTGGATCGTGTAGAACGGGCCTTCCTCGGTGACATTGGCCGATGTTGCGCCCTCGATCTGCATGTCCTGACCAGCGGCAAAGCCGAAGCCCTCGAACGTGCCGCCGTCGGTCCGCGTGATCGTGCCTGCGGCCGCATCGAAGCTGACCGTTGCGGCCACCTGATCGGTGATCAGGAAGAACACATCGTCAGGCTCGGCCGCGCCAAGAATGACGCGCTGCTCGTCGGTGAGACCACCACCTGTGACGTCGATGATCTCCTGACCGGAGGTCCGGCCGATATTGCCCGATACATTGAGCGTGACATTGTCACCTACGATGTTGGGATCTTCGAGCACGATATCGGTGTCCACGACAGGACGCAGAATGCCAATGGAGATGCCGTTGATCAGCTCTTCCTCGGTCCAGACCTTGATGGAGGCGTCTACGGCTGCTTCTTCCTCAGCCGTCAGAGTACCAACGAAATCAGCATCATACGTGTTGATATCGCCGTCCGTGCCCGGCTCTGAGCCCCAGCGGGCATGGAGCGTGCGGTACTGTTCGGTCCGCGTGTTGATCTGGGTCGCAATGGCGCTTGCCACAAAGGCATCCAGTGCGGCCCCGCTCAGACCGTCCTCGGTTCCCTGTTCGGTGAAGAACTCGGTGTAGTAATCGACTTCTTCCGTGGTCAGGGCATAGTTTTCCGTACCGGCAACGATGTCGGCATGGTTGCTGCCCTGGCCCTCGCGCCAGGTCCAGTAAGTCTGGTATTCCTGTGTCCGGCCATTGGCCAGGCTGTCCTTGACCTGCTGGATCTTCTGGAGCGCGCCCGCATCCTCGGTCAGTTTCAGATCACCCCAGACACCGTCACGCAGCGCCTCGATCGCCCGCTCGTCGCGCTCTTCGGTGGAGTTGCCGTCGACCAGATCACCGGCTGAAACGATGATCGTCACATCGCCATCCGCCGTTACCTGATTGACCCGCAGATCACCCGAGGTCTCCTGCACATGGATGCCGCCGGTGGCAGTGGCGGTCAGCGTGTCATTGGCCGCATCGCCGAGGTTCATGCGCAGCGGTGCTGCGGCGGTCCCGATATCACCCTCTGCGATCAGCGTCAGGGCGCCCGCAGTGATCAGGCTGCCGCTGTCGAGACGGAAGATCGAGCCATCGGATTGCAGATAGGCATCGAATGTGCCGACATTGACCTGATCGAATGTCACGTCGCCGACAAGCTGTTCGACATAGATGTCACCACCGGTGGAAGTGATATTGACATGCGCGCCGGAGGCATCGGCCATGTAGATCGCAACCGGAATGAAGTTTTCATCGTCGATGAACTGACCAAGCCCCTGACCTGCCGTCAGGTTGATCACCTGGCCGCCGATATAGGAGCCCTGAAGCGCGCTCTCGGACAGTGTCGTGGTGATCGTCTTGTTGGAAGACAGTGTCGTGGTGCCGTTGTCGTTGCGGATCTGGCCGTCAACGATGATCGCGGCATTGCCCGCCTGAATGTTCACATTCCCCTGATCATACCCGAAGAAGGTCAGGTCAATCGGGTAGTCCGCCTTAACCGAGTGGTTGTCCACTTCGGTTGTGCGGATGGTCTGCTTGTAGGTGTATATATAGGTCGTCTTGCCGTACCATGTGGTCGTGCTGTCATAATCGGCCAGATAGACGCCTGTGTCCCCGTCGGTGACGTTCTCATCTGAGTAGATATACGGATCGCCCGTGTTGTTCGCACTGATGTAATAGTAATTCGAGTTCGGGATCAGCTGCTGGTCAAGGACCTCTAGTGTCGCATCTTCGAGATCGAACGTGTCCGGAACAAGGAAGTCGATTCCGAGCCAGTCATTCTGCCTTTCGACCCAGGTGTATGTCCGCTCGGTTGTCTCACCGACAGCCCAGCCATAGCGATAGCCCGCGAGCGGATCATAGGACTGACCCGTCAGCGAGATATTCGTATCGGTTCCGTCCTGTGTGATCCGGTTCAGCTGGCCGTTTTCCTGGACCTGATAGACGGTGTCGTAGGTCTCGTTGGACCCTGTCGCCTTGGCCTTGTCGCGGAACTCGATTGTGCCCTGACCACGCTCGGAAGCGTCAATCTCGACAACCCGCAGGGTCAGACCGAAAGCCTCGCTGAGGCCGGTATTGTTGATGATGTCGATATCGGGATAGCCCGAATAGACACGGATCTCGCCCTGATTGTGGGTGTTGACCACCTTGCCTTCCAGGATCACCAGACCGCCTCTGGGCGTGACCGGATTGATCACCAGTTCATTGGCGACGCGATCATAGACCACGAAGAACTGATCGGTGCCGGTCAGCGATGCGGGCAATGTGGTGAACTGCGGACCACCATTGTTGCGCAGGCTTTCGATATAGTCGCCAAGCGCTGTGCTCAGGATCAGCTGGAAGTCATCTTCCCCTGCCTCGATCACCCCGTTGACGTTGATGAACTCGGCGTCGATCAGAACCACATCGGCGGAGATATCGACACCGTCGATAACGCGATTGGCCTCTGCCGTTGCAGCATCGTTATCACCTTCCAAGGTGCCGAAGATGCCGGCAGGTGTTCCACCGGTATAAAGCGAGTAGGGGTTGCCCTCGACGTCATAGGCGACATCGGCCGAGATGGTGGCCGTTCCGCTGACGATGATCTCGACATTCTGACCCTGAAGCGAGCCGTTGACCGTGACGTTAGAACTCAGTCCTGCCGGGTTGGATGTTACCAGAACATCGCCGCCCAGATTGATCACATCACCATTCACGGTGATATTGGCAACCGGTGGGATCGCAGTGCCCAGATTGGCAAGATAATCGAACGTATTGGTGATCACGATCTGCGGTGTTGCAGCACTTCCGGCCAGGGTATCGGCGGTGAAGCCGTTCGACGCCGTCAGCAGCGAGTTGCCGAAATTCTCGGTCTCGCGGTTGAAGTTCTCCTCGTTGAGCTGGTTGATCAGTGCGTTGGCGGCTGCGGTATCGCCCTCGCCGGACACTTCCTGATCGAGCGAGTTGAAATAGACACCGCCGGTTACCTGCGGGATCAGGATATCGTTGATCACAAGCTGGGCGTGGGTCTCGTTGATGATGTCGACCCGCGCGTCGCCCGGCGCATCATAGGTGCCGGAGCCGGTCATCTGATCGGTATTGACGAAGATCTGACCCGCTTGTGCGACGATGTCATCGACGATGACTGTCGTGGCCGTGACCGTGCGCGGCACGACAGCGACCGATACATTTGTATCATCGGTGCGGCTATAGGTATGAACGCCAATGGTCACGTTGCTGGAGGCGATCACATTCCCTGCGCTGTCGAGGAACTGGGCGGTGCCTTCGTTGATCATCTGCAGTTCGAGCCGCTGGATCTGATCGCGCTGATAGGTGATGAGATCGGGGTTCACGGGGTTGCCGCTGTCGCCGGCATAGTTGTAGCGGTCGATCGCTTCACGGGCGAGCTGGATGGCAGTCAGCTGGCTCGGCGGAACGGAAAGATTGCCGACCGTGTAGGTGATTGTCGAAGCTGTCGAGTTGGATACCAGCCCTGTAGTCGGATCAACCGTGTCGATCGTCAGGCTCTGCTGACGCTGTGCGCCTGTCCGAACCGTGCCGTCATTGCGCACCACGCCATAGGCATTGGTGCTGCCGGTTGCATTGCCAAACGTGTTGTTGTTGCCGCCAAAGGCGCTGTCGATCGCATCGCCAACTTCGGAAACCCAGTTGGTCCCCTTGGTCTTGCCGTCAAGCGCTGCGGCGCCCAGCTTGTCTGCGATCAGGTCGATGTTCTGATAGCTTTCCAGCGTCGCGCCCGACTGGATGTCAATCAGGTTGTTTGCGGTCAGGAAGGTGCTTGCCTCAAGATCATCAATCGGAATGACGGAGCCCGCGAAGTTATCGACCCGGGCCGTCAGCTTGTCGAGATTCGAGAGTGTCCGGTCACGGTCGATGCCGGTGGCGATCAGCACATCTCCATTGGCCAGAAGACCGCCCCGCAGTGTGAAGGTGCTGGTTGGCGTGATGTTGATATCGGCCGAGCCGAGCGCCACGGTGCCGATACCATAGGTCTCGGTCAGGGAGATCAGTTCGACATCATAGTAGCCATCCACCTCGGCCACGAAGTCCCCGCCCACATAGATCGACGAGGTGCCGACTGTGATGTCACCGAAGATGTCGGTGGCATCAAGCTCGGTGAATGCGCCTGCGCCCGAGACGGCACCGGCGGTGAAGAGAGACACTTCGTCGACCAGCGTGATGCCGTTGAAGACCTTCAGTGTGACGTCGCCGTCGGTGATCATCGTCAGGCCGTCGGCAAGCACGATGTCAGTGTCCAGATCAACGTCGATGCTGCTACTGGCGGACGCTCCGCTGGCCAGACCGCCTGCATCGCCCTCGATATGTGTGGTGTTGGAGAATTCCGGGCGCTCAACCAGGTTGGTCGCGTTTGAAATCACCTCGTCTGCGGTGATCAGGGTGCCACCGATCTCGGCCTTTACGGTGCTGTCGACATAGAGGTCGACATCCGCGCCGGTGCCCGCAATGACGCCGAAGCCGAAGCTGATCACCTGGCTCTGCGGTTTGGTCAGCTGGAACGCGTCAACCGTGAGTGTGTCGTCGATGGTTGCAATCACGCTGCTGGCAATGGTCGCCTCGACGGTCGAGACCGAATTGGTCAGCAGACGGACACCTGCACCCGCAACAGCGCCGCCCGAGCCTGCCACACCGAAGACATGGTCGTAGTTGTTGCCGGTGGCGGAGACGGTCAGGTTGTCCGCATCCACATTGGCGTTGGTGCGCACCTCGGCTGTCGTTGTGGTGATGGACTGCGCGTCAGCGAAAGCGGCACCAATGCCGATCAGACCGGTGCTGCCGGCCTGGGACTCGGCCTTCTGCACGGCCAGATGGCTGGCGGTGACGTTGACATCGCCGGTGGCATTCACGTCAGCGCTCTGCCCGATGGCCGCAGTCACATCGCTGGCGTTGCGCACAGTTGCATTTGTCGAGGACGAGCCGAGCAGCAAGCCACCAGCGGAGGCGAACGTGTTGGCCTCGGCCATGTTGGCCAGACCCATATTGTCCTCGCCCGCACCATTGGCGGTCGCGGTGACATTGAGATCATCCACATTCAGGATGCCGTCTGCGGTTGATGTGACCGTCGCGTCGGTCAGGATCTCGGTGGTGTTCACACCCATGGAGAACCCGGTCGAGAAGGACATGCCGCGTGCCTCGGCGTAGGAGTCGAGCGTGGCCTCGGCGTCCACATTCACCGTTGTTGCCGCCAGTGTCGCGTTGTCGGTCCGGGCCGTCACGGTCGGACGGGCGTTGATCACAACGACGCCACCTGCGGCCGCAATGGAGAAAATACCCGCAGCGATGGCCAGCACACCTGTGCTCGCGTCCATCTCGGAGGTTGCGTCCGCATCAACGGTGATGGTTGTCGCCGAGATCTGATCGGCTGCGCCATCGCCGACGATCTCTGCCGACACAGTGTTGTCGTTGTTGATCGTCGCCTCGGCACCGCCGCCGGCAAGCGTGATACCTCCAAAGAGGGAGGCGCTTGTCGAAACCGATGAGGCTTCGGATTTCACTTCGACATCATTATCTTCGAGCGCCTGCACAGTCACCGAAGATCCGGTCGCATCGCTGCCGTTCAGGGCTGCGGAAACCGCATTGTTCAGATCGACCTGTGCAATGGAGACGGAGACGGAGATCGAGTCTGCGACCAGCCCGATTGCCGCCGATACTGCAGTCGCGGCCACATCAACATTTGCGATGCTGGTGTCAGAGGCGCGCACCGTGATGTCATCAGCTGCCGTCAGTGTGGAGTTGTTCTCGACTGTCGCGTCAACCGCATAGTTCAGCGTGTTATAGGCAGATGCCCCGGCACCGGACAGACCCAGCGCATAGCCGCCAATGGCGACAGCGGCCGCAATCGACTCGACCGTGGCATCAATCCGCGACGTGGCTGTCGCGATAACATTGATATCGTCATCCGCGCGAAGGGTCGCGTTGTTCACATTGGCAAAGACACCGGTGGAGTGTCCGCCACCGATCACATTGCGCGCCAGGCTGACACCGGCAGAAAGCGCGCCCGCGCCCAGACCTGCACCGAGCGAGGCTGCAGCAGACTCGATATTGGCCGTGATGGTGTTGTTGGCCGTGGCCAGAACGCTCACATCATCGGAGCCATAGACATTTGCACTGGATGCGACTTCGGCGCGTGTCGTGGTCGCGATCTCGTTGACCGCAGAGGCACCTGCACCCGATACCCCGACACCCGCCAGACCACCGCCTACGCTTATCGCGGCAGCAGCGGCTTCGGCATCGATTGTCGCCGTATCGGAGGCTGTGACCAGAGCCGATCCGGCGACCGCGTCCACAGGCGCATTGCTGATGGAGGCGGTGGTT
This sequence comes from uncultured Paracoccaceae bacterium, assembly GCA_947493745.1. Lineage (GTDB taxonomy): Bacteria > Pseudomonadota > Alphaproteobacteria > Rhodobacterales > Rhodobacteraceae > CANLSM01. Next base: position 172,807 of record CANLSM010000005.1, read on the forward strand.
TCGCTGGTGATCTCGTTGACCGCCATGCCGATCCCGATGGAGACACCGACGCCGACAACGCCGACGCCTGCTGAGATGGCAACCGCTTCCGCCTCGGCATCGATATCTGCGGTGTTCGTGGCCTGAACCGTCACGGTGCTGCCCTCAACGCCCGTGCCCCGCGTGCCCGAGATGGTCGCGCTGGTGATCGACTTGATCCGGTTGACGACATTCACGCCGGTCCCCGAAAGCCCGACACCGACCGCGCCGCCTGCAACGGCCACGGCCCCTGCAAAGGTCTCTGCGTCGATATCCTGGCTGGAGTTTGCGGTGACGCTCAGCGCGCCGCCTGCATCAACTTCACTGTCCGCAATCCGGGCAGAGGTTGTCGCGCCAACAGCGCTCAGATCAATCCGCTCCCAGACATCGGCGTTGCCGTAATCCTGCTCGCCCAGATCGAAGGTGTCAGGTGCATCTGCGCCAAGCTCTCCGATGAAGCGATAGATCTCGCCTGCGCGTGCGCCCTCGAGGATCTCGACCGTGGTTACATTGCGCACCAGCGTGGCGGCAGAGTTCGAACTGTCGGTGTTCGCTGTGACTGCCGGGTTGTCCGTGTAGCCCACGAAGTTGCGCGCCAGCGAGACGCCGATGGAGGCACCCACGCCGACCGCTCCTGCTCCGACCGAGGCCGCAGCCGCAATAACACCTGCTTCAATTGTGCCGTTCGAGGTCGCCGTCACATTGATCGCACCGGTCGAGGAGACAAGACCCGAACTTACAATCGCTGCGTCCACTGCTGTGGTGATCTGGTTCTGCGCATCCGCACCGGCACCGGCCACAGCCACGCCGACCAGCCCGCCACCGATGGCGAGCGAGGCGGAGATGGCCGTCGACTGGATCGTCGCGGTATCTGTCGCCAGAACCGAAACGGCACCTGCACTGGCCCGGACATTGTCATCCACATTGCGGATCTGGGCCGTGATGTTGCCCGAGATGTCGTTGCGCACCAGTGTGACACCGATGGCGACCCCGACACCGGCGGTTCCGCCGATGGCAAAGGCGACCGCTGCTGCGGCTGCGAAGCCCTCAATCTCCGACAGCGAACTGGCCGAGACCGTGATGGTGTCGGCTTCAATCGCATTGCCCGTGGCTGTTGCGTGATCGCCATCAATATAGGCCTGAGTGGCCACATTGATGCTGTTTTCGACATAAACGCCTGCGCCGCCCACTGCGACACCGGCAACGCCACCGCCTGCAATGGCAACCGAGCCTGCAACGGTCACAGCCTTGATTTTCTGCTGGCTGACAGCCTCAACCCGAATGTCTTCACCTGAGTTCAGGTCGGAGTTCAGCGCATAGGCTTTGACCTCGGCGGGAGAGGCCTCGCCGATGGTGTTAAAGGCCAGCGCCACACCGAGCGACACACCGACACCAGCGGTTCCGCCCACAGCGGCAGAAACCGCCATGCTGACAATCGTGGCCGAGATCGAGCTGGAATTGGTCGCGGTGATAGTGATGTCACCGACCGCATCCACATCCGAGTCTTCGATATAGGCGTTGGTGACCGTGTCGATCCTGTTCTGCGCATAGGCACCTGACAGACCGATAGCCACACCGGCGGTCCCGCCAAAACCGGCAGCCAGGCTGGCCGCGGCTGCAACCGTGCTGATGGTCGCGCGGTTGAAGATCAGCTGATTGCCGACAATCGTGATCTCGAATGTCCGCCCGTCGGGTGTCACCAGCACCCAGCCATTGTCGCTGTCCGATTTGGTCAGACGGGCGACGAGGCTGTCGGCGCGCTCCAGCTTCTCGGCGTCGGTCAGGCCGGTCTGCGGGTCAAGCTCGGTGGAGATCTGGTCTTCCGCATCAAGCTCCGCATTCATCAGGCCGATCAGCGCCAGCATCACAGCCCGGTCAGCGTTGACATCCGTGTTGTCGGGGATTTCCTCATCGCTGCTGTTGGTGGTGAGGTCAGTCTCGACCGCATCATTCAGATTGGCCGCCGTGACAGTGGCATTGCCGGAGATATCGACAGTGAAGCTTTCGGGTGCAGCGACAATCGCCATGACGGCCACACCGTCATCCGCAGCCGTTCCAAGCGCATCGATATCCGCGTCCTCGATATAGGCCAGCGACTGGTTGGAGACCTCGTTGAGTGCAATGCCGAGGCCGATGGACACAGCCACACCTGCGGTGCCGCCAAGCCCGGCTGCCAGTGCTGCCGCACCGGCAAAGGCATTGATCAGCGAGGCGTCGGAGCTTGTGACCGTGACCTTGTCAGCGGTGATGCCTTCCGTGCCGGAGCCGGAGATGAACGCTTTCGGGTCGGCTGCAATCTTGTTCTTGGCTGACGCTGCACCGCCCGCGACGCCAACACCGTTGGAACCTGCAGCAACGGCCATGGCCGCAGCGGCGACGGTTGCCTTGATTTCCTGCGTGGCATCGGCGGTGACGATCACATCGGCGCGCGTCGCATCAGACTGCGCGACCACCGATGTGTCTGTCATGGAGGCCGTTACGGCAGAGCCCACACGGGTCAGGCCGATCCGCTCCCACAGGGCCACGTTGCTGTAATCCTGGACCGAGAGATCAAGGTCTGTGTTCTCACCCGTCGCCGGATCGACCGGGCCCTCAAGTTCTTCGTCACCGATATAGCGGTAGAACTCACCCTGACGCGGACCCTCAACGACCGAGACAACCTCGCCGTTGGTGATCGCATCAATGGTCTGGCGGGACGTGTAGTCGGAAGACGTGCTGTCATCGGTCGTATCGATCCAGCCGATCATGTTCTCGGCCACGGAAATCCCGACGCCCACGGCAACACTTGTACTGCCGCCGATGGCGATGCTTGCGGCCGCTGCCAGAACATCTGCGGTGATGCTTGCGGTGGAAGACGCGTCGACGTCAATCGTGTCAGCAGTAACGACACTGGTGTCGATATTCGCCAGGACGTCGCCGACGATCTTGTTGACCGCAACGGCACTGCCCCCGGCCACAGAGACACTTGATCCGCCACCCAGAGCCACGGCAGCCGAGGCCGCAATCGCATTGGCATCAATCGTGGCCGTGCGCATGGCCTGAACGGAAATCGTGCCATCCTCGGCTGACACCGGTGTTCCAACCTCGCCTGAACCGACAATTCGGGCGGAGGCATCGGAGCGGATCGTATTGCGGGCAAAGCTGAGTGCTACGCTCACCGAAATCGACTTGCCAGCGCCCACGGAGATCGCTGCCGAGGCAGCGGTCACATCCGCGAAGATCGAGGAATCGTCCTCGGCATGGACATTGATGTCACCACCGGTGGATACGGCCTGCGAGCCTGTCATCAGCGCATTCGCGACCGAGCTTCCGCGGTTCAGCGCAATGATCGGGGCAACGGATACGGTCGTGCTGTCCTGAAGTGTGATCGAGGTCGAAAGCGCCGCATTCAGCACCTCCGCATCGACGGTCATGTCCGAGGAGGCATCGACGGTGATCGAGCCTGCACCGGCATCCAGATCGCTGTTCGTGACGGTGGCAGACGCCCCTGACGGTGTTTCGTCGGCCAGCTCGGTCGAGACCAGCGCGTCAATGGTGTTGAAGAGGAAATTCTGGCTCTCCAGACCGATGGTGTTGAAGGCTAGAACGACGCCCACGGCGATGGATGTACCTGCGCCCTCGGCAATCGTGTTGGCATCGGTTTCCGCATCAATGGCGGCCGTGTTGTCGGCGATTACAGAAATGCCACCGGCCATGGCGTCGAGCACGGATGCATCGACACTGGCCACAGCGTTTGCATTGACGACGTTGGTCGCGATGATCGCGTTCACGGCAATGGTGTCGCCGCCCACGAAGACCGAGCCACCGTCGGCTTTGACATAGCCGCTGTTCGTTGCATTGATCTGCGCCACTTCGGTGGCGGTCACATCGATGTCGCCGGTTGTCGTCGTGACGTCCGCATTCCCGATGGAGGCGGTCACATTGCCGCGCACATCATTGGTTGCGATCATCCCGCCAACGGCGGTCGAGTCGCTCTCGGTCACGTTCAGGTTGACGCCCGGCGGGATCAGGCTTTCGAAATCAATCGGGGTGTATTCAACCCAGTCGGTTGATGCTTCATAGTCGAAGGTGGTGTCGCTGAAATCGTGCCGGAGATCATAGTCGGTCGCACCGGTGAAGTAGAAGAACCGGCCCTCATCGGCACCGTAGTTCGACCCCAGCCGCACCATCTGACCGTTGAAGACAAGCTGCTCGCCAGAGAAGGTCGTGAAGCGGTACTCATTGGAGATGTTCTCCAGCGCGGTCGTGATGATGCTGACGCCGCCATCATTCGACACGGTCGAGATGACATCGAGATCAACTTCGCTGTCGATGGCATTGGCATCATTCGCCGTGACGCTCACGCCGGTCGTGGCGTCGATGTCGTTCGCTCCGGCTTCGCCGGTTCCGACCTGTGCCCAGTCACCGTCGGTGAAGTCAACCGTATCGAGGTCAACCAGACCCGGAGTGCCTTCATACCGGTACATGTTGCCATCGGTCCCGAGCACCAGGTCTCCGACCGTCAGTGTCGTGTTTCCGCCGTCCGCCTCTTCTGCAAAGGCGCCCTTGATCGACGCATCCGCGCTGCCCGCGACCCGGTTGAGCGAGATCACCCCGCCTGCCGCGGTGCCCGTTGCATCAATGAAGGCCGAGGCGGTGGACTTGGTCTCGTTGCTGTTGCGGGCAAAGATCTCCGCATCGTTCGTAGCGCTGACGGCAACTTCGCCATCTGCATCCGCAACGACGTTCAACAGATAGGCTTCGGCGGAAACCGGGCTCTGCATGCCCGTCAGATCGGAATCGCCGAGAAGCGCGTCCACAGTGGCGAAGAGCTGGTTGGTGTTCTCATAACCCACTGAGTTGTAGGCGAGAACAATGCCGACACCGGTATCCCCGGTAGCCGTGGTCGAATTGTTGATGGCGTCTAGCGAAGACGTGTTGGATGCCGACACCCTGATGTTGCCGGTGCCTGCGGTTGTCGAGCCAGCATTCAGTGTCGAATAGGCGGCATAGGCGTCCGCACCACCATTCATCGTGTTGGTCGCGATCATGCCATTGACCGCCAGCGATGTGCCGTTCCCGCCGATCGAGCCACCCGACGATTTCACCGATGCATCGACATTGGCGGCCATGGCCGCATCTTCCACGGCGGTGATCGAGATATCGCCATCGGTCGTCGTGACAACCGCATGGGTAATGTAGGCTGCGGTATTGGCGCGCAGGTCATTGGTGACAAGGATGCCGCCGACGCCCACGGAATCCGAGTCCGTCACGTTCAGACCCTGCGGGATCAGCTTGGTCAGCGTCTCCACGACCCAAAGGTCAAGATCATCGAAATTGGTGGCGGAAAGGTCGACATCATCAGTGTCGTCGCCAAGGAAACGATAGACGGTGCCGGGTGTTGCCGTGCCGCCGTTCGCCCCGCTAAAGTCATCTGCGATGCGGACCCACTGACCATGCTCAAGATCTGCCAGTTGCGGGGTGTCGGAGGCGACCCAGGATGCCTCAAGCTGATCGTTGAGGGTTTCCTGAAGAACGGACGCGCCACCATCGTTGACCGCACTGCTCTCGGAGACCAGCGTGGTGTTCGAGAACAGGCGGGCCTTGTCGCTGGCCATCACATCGACATTGCCGCTGGCCGCGATGTCCTGCCCGGCAAGCGCGCCGGAGTTGTCAATATAAGCCTCTGTATTTGCAGCAACTTTATTGTTTGCAAGCACAAGAGATATCGACTTGCCACCGGCATCGACAAGTGCACCGGCCGCCGAGTCGACCGAGTTTGACATGGTCGCGTTCATCAGTTCGGCAGAGGTCGCATCGACGGTGACGTCCGTGCCGGCCGTCACGTCCGAGCTGACAATCCGGGCGATGGCCTCGGACGGATTTTCCCCGTCAAGCGCCTCGGCGATCAGCGGATCAGAGATGATCGTGTCAACCAGATTGAAGAGCAGGTTGGACGCTTCCCAACCGATCGTGTTGAATGCCAGAGACAGACCAACCGCCGTGTCGCCCGTGGCCGTCGAAGACAGCACGGTCGCGTCCAGGATCGCCGTCTGATCGGCACTCACTTCGACCTTGCCCGTCGTTGCCTCAACGACCGCGTTGCTGATCTCGGCCAGCGCACCGGTCTGGACCAGGTTGGTCGCGATGCTGCCGTTATAGGCGATGCTGTCGCCGGTCCCCCAGGCGCTGCCGCCTGACGAGGAAACCTGCACATCCATCGTGGCCAGCATGGTGCCGTTGGCACTGGCATCCACGATCACATCGTCACCGGCGTTGACGGTGATATTCTCGATGACCGCACTTGCCTCGGACCGCACATCGTTGGTCACAATGATGCCGCCGATGGCCTTCGAATTGCTCTCGGCAAGGTTGCCGATATTCGGGAAAATATCTGCAATCTCGACTTCTGCTGTCGCGTCCTCCCAAAGAAGGGTATTCGTCAGATCGGCCTCTGTGAGGGCTGCAAGATCTTGATTTACAAGTGGAATTTCCGAGAGATAGCGATAGATGCGGCCCTGGGTTCCGTCCGGGCCGTCGCTGGCCACGAGGATGGTATCTCCCTGGCGGATGGTCTGCGTGCCGGACTTGGTCGTGTACGAGATGTCTTTTTCGAGCAGATCCGCGGCAATGCCGACAAGCTGGTCGATATTGTTGGTGGCCGAGGACTCAACGGAGAGCGAACTGTTCGCCCGCAGATTTGACTGATCGGTCGCCTCGACCCGGACGGTTCCGCCCGCATCTACGCCGGACGTCACTGTCGCTGTCTGCAATTCCCAGTTGGGGCTGGTCGCGTATTGCTGTGTCGCATCAGTCAGATCAACCGACAGCTCGGGATTGATGACGGTGAAGTCGGTGGCATTGGCCTCGATGACCAGAAGCAGGCTGTCATCGGTCGTGTCGTCCGTATCGACGAGACCGGTCAGACCAGCGCCCGTGTACTGAACGATATCGCCTTCGGAGAAACCTCCGATATCGGCGTGCAGACGGATGGTTTCACCCGTCTCAAGTGTCGGGATCGATGACCGCGATGTGTAATCGAAATCCGACACCCGGGTAACATCGGTGCCCACATAGGCGTAGACATTGCCGTTGAAGCTGACCAGATCACCGCCGAGCAACTCGGATGGCGTGTCGGTCGTGCTGAGCGGATCGGCACCTTCCGAAATCCATGCCCGCGTCTCGCTGGAGACCCGGTTGCTCGCCAGAACACCACCGGCGGCGTTGCTGTTGGAGCCATATTTCAGCTCTTTCAGTGACTTGCCCTTGTTGTCGGGCTTGTTGCCTTCGATATAGGCGTCATAGAGCGCCTTCTCGTTCTTCGCGACGGCGGTCGTGTCATTGCCGACAACCGCGTCCAGCAGGTTGACCCGGGACAGAACCAGCGAAGAGCCGACTTTCAGGACCTGGAAGACCTTCCCGTCCGCATCGGTGATGTACCACTGCGCGCCGATGGCGAGGCTTTCGATGCTGAGCGGACCTGTGACCTCGATATCGGCCGCGGCAAGCTCGTCGGCGAGATTCTCAAGAATTTCGACATCATCTGCCGTGTCTTCGTCCGTGTTGTCGAAGAGCGCTGCATCATCGAGCTGATCGCCGGTGACGCTGGTCAGGTTGTCGATCAGTTCCTCGCGGGTATCGGCGCGGACATTGACGTCGCCGGATGCATCCAGATCGGAGCGTTCCGCATAAGCAACCGCACCGGCTGAGTCCGTTTCGATCAGATAGTCCGAGCCGAGGATCGCATCAATCGACTGGAAGAGGATATTGGTCGATTCAAAGCCAAGTGTGTTGAACGCGATCACTACGCCAAGGGCCTCGGATTTCGCGTTCATTGTCGCTGTCGTCTCGGCCTGAAGAACTGCCAGATTGAACGCGTCAATCGACAGATCGCCGCCTTGTGCGTCAACGGTGCTGTCCTCGATGAACGCCTTGGCCTTGGACAACAGAGCGTTGGTTGCAATGATCCCGCCTGTCGCCTCGACCGCGTTGATCGTGCTTGATTCCAGCGCCAGAAGCGTTGCGCGTTCCGTGGCGGTCACATCAACGGAACCGGCGGATGTCAGGGTCGCATCCTCGACCCGGGCCGTTGCACCACCGCTCGCCTCATTGCGGGTCACCATCGCATAATAGGCCTTGGCGGACCCCGTGCTCAGGCCCAGGCCTTTCATCAGAACCGTGGCGATCCCCGGTGGGATCAGGTTGGTCGCATCCGCCTCTTTCCAGAAATCGGTATCCGTATAGACGGCCGTCCCGAGGTCGGTATCGCCGGGCGCGGTGGCCTGCGAGCCCATGTATTGATAGATCTTGCCCTCAAGCGAGCCGTCGCCATAGGTCGAGGCAACATAGACCAGATCGCCGAATTCCAGCGTCTGCAAGCCGCTCTCGGATGTGTAGGCATAGCTGTCGAGCAATTGGCTGCCCAATGCATTGAGGGCGCCGATCTGCAGGTCGTTGGTCTTGCTGGCCCCGGTCACGAGGACCGTTTTCGCGTCCATCAGCACCGCATCATCGGCAGAGACGCCGATGTCGCCGGTATCGGATGTCAGTGTGGCGGCCTTAACATAGGCGTTCGCTTCGCCTTCCATCAGGTTGGAAGCCAGCGTGCCGGACGCGGCCATTCCTTCGGCCCCGAATGCCGCTGCAGCGGAAGCCGTGGCATTGCTGTCGATCTGCGACTTCAAGGTGGCGGAGTTCACGGCATCGACCGAAACCGATGCGCCCTGAACGGTCGAATCCTCGATCCCCGCGACTGCATCAGCCGCATCGGTAGTGCCGATGTCGGTGCCGATCAGCGCATCGATGGTCTGGAAGAGCAGGTTGGTCGGCTCGTAGCCGAGCGTGTTGAAGGCCACCAGAACGCCGACCGCATCCGCACCGGCGTTGATCGCGGAAGACAGATGCGCATCGAGCGTCGCGGCATTGTTGGCGCTGACTGCGATATCGCCCGTTGCAGTCAGGCTGCTGCCCGTGACCGTTGCTGTCGCATTGGCCAGAACCGTGTTGACCATGATTGCGCCGCCGGCAGCCAGACTGTCGCCCTGACCGTTGATTGCGCTGCCGCCCGACGATGTTACGCCGATATCACCTATCGACTGGTTGATGGCGATTTCGCTCGCCTCAACATTGATGTTTTCGCCAGCAACAAGTGTCGCGTCCGTGACCTTGGCGCTTGCCTCACCGCTCAATTCGTTACGGACCAGCGCGCCGCCAAACGCATTGCTGTCAGAGCTCGACAGGTTCAGACCGGTCGGGATGATGACCGTCTCGGTCGCCTCTTTCCAGAGGTCCTTGTTGGTATAGTCCTCGGTCGCCAGATTGATGCTGTCCGCGGTGCCGAGATAGATGTAGATCGCGCCCGGCTCGGGCCCGTCCTCAATCGAGGTCGTGTACTCGCCGGTATCGAGGAGAAGGTCGAACTCGGTCGTCAGCGCAACGCGGGTGCCATAGTCAACGGCCTGAGTGGCTGCGACAACGGACGGATTGAGAATCCCGCCTTCAATAACAACTGTCCCATCGGTGCGGAAATCAGCCGGTGCCAGATCACCGATGGCCCGGTCAATGGCCGATGCGCCACCATCATTGGTGCTGATCGCCTCGGACGAGACTTTCGCGTTGGAATAGATCTCCGCACTGTCATTTGCCCGGACGGAGACACTGCCTGCCGTCGCCTCAACCAATTCTCCGGTGGCGGAGTCGCGGATCTCGGCGCGAGATGCACTTAGGACTTTGTTATTCGCCAAAATGAAGGCCGCACCGGCACTGGTGGCATTGTTGAGCGTCGTGGATCCGGCTGCTGCCGCCTCGACCGCGTTGGAGACCGTCGCATTCAGAATCGAGCCATTGTCCGCCTCGACCGTGACATCGCGGGCCGCGGTGATGTTCGAGTTCGAGATATAGGCGTAGGCCTGCATCTCGTCTTCCGCCGCACCGATCCCTGTTCCCAGAAGTGTGTCAACGCCCAGAAGAGCGGCGTCAACAATGCCGTCAACGTCATATCCGACCAGGTTGAAGGCAAGCGAAATACCAAGTGCTTCGGCGGAGCCGCGAAGGATCCGCGTGTTGGCGTCAGAGCGGGCGTCCATCAGCGCGTTGTTGGACGCAGCAACGGTCACATTACCATTCGTGGCGTCGGTAACTGTGACGTCGGCGTCCTCGATCGAGGCGGTTACATCACCGGTCATCTCGTTGTAGGACAGAGTCCCGCCAAAGGACATCGTCGTGGTGTTGGTGAAGCCGGTGGAGAAGGTCAGTGCCAGCAGATCGACGCTGGAGAAAAGCTGCATGTCATTGACTGCAACAACACTGACAGGCCCGACACTGTTGATCGATCCGCCCGAGATCGCGGCGGTGATCGATCTGCCTATCTCATTGATACCAAGAGAAAACCCGAGATCAATGGTAGTGAAGTAGTTGCTGGACAGGTCGTAGTCGAAGTCCTTCGCCTCGGCCCTGTAGACTGCCGTGTCGAACGCGCTCAGCGAGATCCCGCCAGCACCTGTCGATGTCAGGGCCGTGTCAGTTGCACGTACCGCGGTTTCGCCGCCCTGAACGGTCGTGATGGTGTATTTCGAGGCACCGCTGACCTCGCTGTCGTTGCTGGCCAGAAGTGCAATGGAAGCCGCCTGGATCTGTGCATCAAACACATCGACCGAAGCGCTGTCATCCGTGAAATTATGGTTCACGGCTCCAATGAGATTTGAGATAATTGTGCTGTCGACAACACCGGAGTTGATTGACGCAAACGTCAACTCTTCGCCAGCTGAAGACGTTTGGGTCGCGCCGCCATCCGTCCCGATATTCACAGAGGTCGAACGTGTGACATCAACGTTGGAAACCAGAACGTCGAAGTCCAGCAGACTGCTCAGACCAGCGTCAAAATTCTCCAGATCGACATCGACATTGACCGTGCCGGAACTGATCGCGCTCAGATCCCCGGTTGCCGTTATGGTCGAGCCGCCAGCCGCATCAATGCTTGTCGTTGCATCGATCGCCAGTTCGCTGGTGTAGATCACCGTCAACGGAAGCGGTGACTGCACCGACATCGTCACATCGGTGATGGCCTGAAGGGTGACATTCGCGCCGCTGATCGTTGATGCGCTGCCGACCGTGATTGTGGCGTCGGCATCCACAGTGATCTGCGCGCCGCCGATAATTGCGGTGCTCGCAGAGCCGTTGGTGACAATCGAACTGGTGATCGAGACGTCATCATCGGACACAATGCTGCCCTGGATGTCGATGGTCGAATCGTAGTCGTTGACAAGAGAATTGGAGGACGTGTCGGTCAGTGACGCATCCAGTGTGACGAGCCCGACCTCGTCACCTGTTGACCCGATCGAGACCCCGCTCTCGACCGTGATGTCTTCTGCCCGCAGCTCCACATATCCGTTCCAACCTGTGCCCCAGTTGCTTACGGTAATTGTGTCGTTGCCCGCTTCCCCGTCGATGGTAATGCCAAAGGCCGTGGGATTTGTCAGACCGCTGAAATCAAACTCGATCACATCGGCCCCGGCGCCGGTTGTGATGTTGAGATCGTCGGTGAAGTTGATCTCGGCCAACTCGGCCAGAACCGAATTGTCCGCCTTGTTGATGACCTGAATCCGTTGCGTCAGCGCGTTTCCGTTGCCTGCATCAAGGAAGTCATCCACCACAACCAGCAGATCCTGATTGTCGGTGGAGGCGTCCCCGGTTCCGACCGGCAGGTCGGCGGCGAGCAGAATACGCGGCTCAAGGCTGTCCATGAGCATCCGCCAGGTCGCATCGCGCATCGCATCATAGCGTTTGCGGTCACGTCGCCTCAGGCGATTGCGGATTTTTCGGTTGTATGGAAGCTTAGGGAGCACTCCAGCCTCATGGCTGCGGAATGGCATCGGCACGGGTTATTTCCTTCCCACACTACGCTGGCAAAATTTCCAACTGTCTCGTTAAACAGGGGTAAAAAGGGCTTTTGAATAATGGGCGCGAGCATGCATCTCACCAAAATTTTATTCAACTTGTTTGGGGCCAAAATGTGACGATTTGGCAATTTGGGTGAAGATTTGGTTAACCGGTCAGGGCCTGTTCAACATCGTGAACAGTTTGGCGCCGACAACGTCAATCGGGGCGTTGTTTTCGATTTCCAGATCGGCATGCGCGCGCACCCTCGTCTGCTGGACGATGAGGCTTGGTCGTATCACCGCCTCATAGGCTTGCAGATGACCGGTCAACCAGTCGGCTGCCGGTTCCACATCGCCCCCCTTGTCCCTCAGCCAGCGGACGAGGATCTGCGCCTTGCGCACGAAGGCGACGTCAAGGGGCGTCTCGATCCAGACCGCCGTGTCGATCATCCCGGCGGTGCCTGGCCAGGCCCGGCCCAAGGGCATCTCGAAGGCGACATCGCCTCTGGTCGCCGCCTCTCGCACGGCGTCAGGCAGGCCGGGGGCTTCGATCTCGTCAATCGGGGCGTCACGGGACAGCCAGTCCATGACCTTGTCGGGATGCCATCTGGTGACCTGCTCATAATCGTCGTAGTTCACACGCTCCCAGCCTTGTGTCCTTGCGAGCCAGCGCCCCAGCGTGGTCTTGCCGCCACCCGGAGGAGAGGAGAGCGCTACCACCCGACCCATCAGGGCTTCCTTGCGTGGATGATGTTGAACGGCATTTCCAGCATGACCGGCCGGTGCCGGATCTCGCGATAGCCCAACTCTCCAAGCAGTTCGAGATAGACGTCTTCGTCGCGGTAGAACGGCGCGAAGACGACGTTGGCGGTCATGTAGAACGGCATCTCCTGCGCCTTGAAGGGGCCGCGCTCGCATATCACAAGCTGGCCTCCGGGGGGCAAATGCTCGGTCGCGCGCGCCAGCATCGCGGAGGTGTGTTCCAGCGGCCAGTCATGCAGAACGGATTTGAACAATATGGCATCCGGCGAAGTGCCGTCCGCCATACTCAGAGGGTCCTTGCGGGCATCGCCGGGGAGAAAGCTGAGCCGCGCCGTCGGGCCGTCCTCCTCACCCAAGGCGCAGACCGCAGGCAGATCGAGAATTGTGATCTCAAGCTCTGCAAAGGTCTTCAGAATCTCGCGGGCGAAAGCGCCTGCATTGCCACCGATCTCAAGGATTTTCCCTGTATTTTCAAAGGGAAGATGCGGAACGAGATAGGGGGCCTCAGCTGCGGTGAGCGCAGAGACATAGCGCACCCATTTGCGGGTTTCATGAAGTGCGGTCGGCCCGGTATTGTCCGCCTTGTCGTAACGGAAAAGCGCGAACGTCTCTGATCGTCCCATGAACTGAGGCAGATCACCGGCGAGCGCGCCCAGCCCTGTGACCACGTCGAGGGCGCTCAGTTTGAGGAAGGCGAGTTTCTCTTCGAGAATGTCCCTGCGGGTTCTGAGCACGTCCTGGAATGCCGGCGTAAGCTGGCCGTTTTCGGTCACGTCATTGGCATCGAGAAGGGTCAGCAGCAGCCCGGCCTGATCCGGCATCGGCGCGTTTGCCTCCAGCCCGTCGATCATCCCGGTGCGCAATGCGCATTCTAGGGCCATCGCTCCCAGAAACTGCGTGAGATAGATGTCTTCGGGATAGGGCGAGGAAATCGGCTGGTTCACATCAGTTCCGGGCATGTTTGAGGCCATGACGATTGCTAGCGCGAACCGGGCGCTTCCGCCAGCAAATGATCGAGGGACTTGCGCTCGGACCGACGAGCGGTTCCAGTGAGCGCAACAGCAACATGGGATCCTGGCATGACCTCTTCCATTTTTGAGAACGCGGTGTTCGGCCCGCTCTTCGGGGATGCCGAGACTAGTCGTCTCTTCGGGGCGGAGGTCATGATCGACCACATGATGCGTTTCGAGATCGCCTATGCAGACGCGTTGGGGAAGACGGGCGTTGTCCCGGCCGATATGGCCAGCCGGGCGGTCGAGGCCATGCTGGGATTCTCGCCGGACATGCCGGCTCTAGCCGCGCAAACCCGGATCGACGGGTTGCCGGTGCCGGAACTGGTGCGCCAGATCAGGGAGCATTGTGACGCCGATCTGAGTGCGGCCATTCACTCGGGCGCCACCAGTCAGGACGTGCTCGACACGAGCCTTGCGCTGAGCCTTCGCCTGGCAAATGACCGGCTCGAAGCGAGGCTCGCAGGCGTTCTGGAACGGCTCGGTGATCTGCTCGCGGCACATGCAGACCGGCCGCTGATGGGCCGCACGCGGATGCAGGCCGCGTTGCCGATCCGGGTAGGTGATCGTCTGCGGAACTGGGTCGTGCCTCTGACCCGCCATCTGGCGCGGCTGAGCCATCTCAGAACGGAGGTCGAGCAGCTTCAGTTCGGCGGACCGGTCGGCACCCGCGATCCCGGAACCGGTGCTGACGTTGCCCGGCATCTCGCCCGTGCGCTTGGTCTTTCGAACCCTGACCACCATTGGCATACGGATCGTTCCGGGCTCGCCTCCTATGGCAACTGGCTGTCGCTGGTCACGGGCGGTCTTGGAAAGATCGGGCAGGACATCGCCCTGATGGCCCAGCAGGGGATTGACGAGGTCGCCATGGAAAGCGGCGGAACGTCATCGGCCATGCCACACAAGCAGAACCCGGTTCTGGCCGAGCTTCTCGTGACGCTGGCGCGTTACAACGCGGTGCAGCTGTCGGGTCTGCATCAGGCGATGGTGCATGAGCAGGAACGCTCGGGCGCGGCCTGGGCGCTGGAATGGATGATCCTGCCCCAGATGGTCGAGACCACGGCCAGCGCGCTTGGTGCGGCAGACAGATTGTTGGGTCAGATCACGCGGATTGGGTCCGCATGATCTTCGACATCAGACGATCGTTGCCTCGGTTGCGGCCCGCAGTTCGTCTTCGCTGACGCCCTCGGCGGTTTCAACGATCTCAAGCCCGCCCTCGACCACATCGAGCACGCCGAGATTGGTGATGATCCGGTCCACGACGGCCTTGCCGGTCAGCGGCAAAGTGCATGCCCGCAATACCTTGCTGTCACCATGCTTGTTTGTATGGTCCATCACGACGACGACCCGTCCGACACCGGCCACCAGATCCATCGCACCGCCCATGCCCTTGACCAGCTTGCCGGGGATCATCCAGTTGGCGAGGTCACCGTTCTCCGCCACTTCCATCGCGCCGAGGATCGCCATTGCGATCTTGCCGCCCCGGATCATCCCGAAGCTTTGCGCGCTGTCGAAATAGGCAGTCTGCGGCAATTCGGTGATCGTCTGCTTGCCCGCATTGATCAGATCGGCGTCAATCTCGTCCTCGGTGGGGAAGGGACCCATGCCCAGCATGCCGTTCTCGGACTGCAAGGTGACCTCGATTTCGTCGGGGATGTAATTGGACACAAGCGTCGGGATGCCGATCCCGAGGTTCACATACCAGCCATCCTGCAGTTCCTGCGCGGCGCGTGCCGCCATCTGATTGCGGTCCCAAGCCATTATGCGGTCCTCACGGTACGTTGTTCGATGCGTTTCTCATGCTCGCCCTGAATGAGACGGTGCACATAGATGCCAGGCAGGTGGATGCCGTCGGGGTCGAGCGATCCGGTGGGGACGATTTCCTCGACCTCGGCCACACAGACCTTGCCGCACATGGCCGCCGGCGGGTTGAAGTTGCGCGCGGTCTTGCGGAACACGAGGTTGCCGGTCGCATCCGCCTTCCAGGCTTTCACGATCGAGAGATCGGCAAAGATGCCTTCCTCCATGATGTAGGTCTCGCCCCGGAAATCCTTGTGCTCCTTGCCCTCGGCAATCACGGTGCCGACGCCGGTCTTGGTGTAAAAGCCGGGGATGCCGCAGCCACCCGCGCGCATCCGTTCGGCCAGTGTGCCTTGCGGGTTGAACTCCAGTTCCAGCTCGCCACTGAGGTACTGGCGCATGAACTCTGCATTCTCGCCGACATAGGAGCTGATCATCTTCTTCACCTGTCGGGTCTGCAGCAGGATGCCGATGCCGAAATCATCCACGCCCGCATTGTTGGAGGCGAAGGTCAAATCCTTGGTGCCTGCGTCCTTGATTGCGGCCAGCAGCAACTCGGGGATACCGCAGAGACCGAACCCGCCGGCGGCAATGAACATGCCATCTTCCAGCAACCCGTCGAGCGCGGCTGCAGCGCTCGGGTAGATTTTCTTCATATCAGATTCCTTTCACACGACCCCGGTGGACAGGCCAAGTATGTGCCGCGCCTGCGCCGGAGTTGCAACGGGGCGATTGTATTTCTCGCAAAGCTCCGCAGCCCGGGCGATGAGCGCCGCATTTGACGGGGCCAGCCGGTCGCGGTCGAGGCGGATATTGTCCTCCAGCCCCGCGCGGGTGTGTCCTCCGGCGGCAATCGCCCATTCATTGACCACGATCTGATTGGCCCCGATTCCGGCCGCGCACCAGGGCGCATTGGGCGCGCGGGTTTTCATGGTTTCGACATAGAAATCAAACACTGCCCGGTCCGCTGGCATGGCATTTTTCACACCCATCACGAACTGCACGTAAAGCCGCCCGAAGAGTTTGCCTGCCTTGTGCATCGCGATGGCATGCAGGATGTGGCTAAGGTCGAAAGCCTCGATCTCGGGTGTCACCTGATGGGTTATCATCTCGGACGCCAGCCAGGCGATCAGATCGGGCGGGTTCTCATAGACGCGTGTGGGAAAGTTGTTTGATCCGACCGAGAGCGAGGCCATATCCGGTTTCAGCGGCAGCATGCCGCCGCGCTCCTTGCCCGCGCCGGAGCGTCCACCGGTCGAGAACTGGATGATCACGCCGGGGCAGTGCTTTTCCAGTCCCTCCTTCAGGGCTGCGAATTTTTCGGGGTCCGAGGATGGGCTTTCGTCGTCATCGCGCACATGGGCGTGGATGATCGAGGCACCTGCCTCGACCGCCGCGTGGCTGCTTTCAACCTGCTCCGAAACAGTGACGGGCACTGCCGGATTGTCGGCCTTGCGCGGGACCGAGCCGGTGATGGCGCAACATAGAATACAGGGATCGCTCATGGGGCCTCACATATCGAAGAAAACGGTCTCGTCCGCGCCTTGCAGGCGGATATCGAAACGGTAGCGGTCCGGACCATCGGGAAGCGCGAGCAGGGTCGCGCGGCGGCTTTCATCGGCAATGCTGCTCAAGATCGGATCTGTGCCATTGGCCTCTTGCTCATCCGCGAAATAGAGCCTCGTATGCAGGCCCAGATTGATGCCTCGTGCTACGATCCAGACGGTGACATGCGGCGCCTGAAGCCTGCCGTCAGGGTAGGGGACGAGACCCGGTTTCACGGTGTCAAACCGGAACTCCCCGGTTACTTCATCGGTCGGCTTGCGGCCCCAGCCGGTGAAGTTCGGGTCAGCCCCTGTGGTTCCGGGATAGACCCCGTTCGCATCCGCCTGCCATATCTCGACCAGCGCATCGGTCAGCGGATCGTCCGCGCCATCCGTTATCGTCCCACAAACAGCGATCTCTTGGCCCTGAACCGGACCGGTTTTCATCGAAGCGCCCAAATCCGAGCCACCCAGACCGGCGTGACCTGGCGTACAGCCGATATGCACATAAGGCCCGGCGGTCTGGGACGGGCTTTCCTTCAGCTGTGCCATCAGAGCCCCTCCGACCGGTTCTCGAACAGGGTCTGTTCGCGTCCGCGCAGCGTGATGTCGAAGCGGTAGGCGCGCGCATCCATCGGGATCGTGCGCTCCATATCCAGCGGTGCGATCAGCCGCTCGACGGCTTCCCCGGACGGGATCGCCCCGACGATCGGACACCGCCATATCAGCGGATCGCCCTCGAAATACATCTGGGTGATCAGCCGCTGCGCAAAGCTGGACCCAAAGAGGCTGAAATGGATATGTGCAGGCCGCCAGTCATTGGGACCGTTGGGCCAGGGGTAGGGGCCGGGCTGCACGGTCTGGAACTCGTATGCGCCTCTATCATCGGTGATCACCCGCCCGCAGCCGCCGAAATTCGGATCGAGCGGGGCGATATAGCCCTCTCTCTTGTGCCGGTAGCGCCCGGCTGCATTGGCCTGCCAGATCTCGATCAAGGCACCAGCGACGGGACGGGCGAACTCATCCTGTACCTTGCCATGCACGATGATGCGTGGGCCGATTGCGGCCTCGCCTGGTTTCGCAAAATTCTGGATCAGGTCGTGATCGAGCGGGTTCAGGACATCATGGCCGAAGACCGGCCCGGTTTCCTCGCTCAGCGTGGTCAGAAAATGCAGGGGTCGCGAGTTGGGAGAGCGCAGACGACTGGACTTGTAAGGCAAGCTCAGGGCAGGCGGGTGCCAGTCCCTGTCGCGGCGCGGGTAGCTTTCGTGAGGTGTATCGGTCACGCCGCATCCATCTCCGCATAGGTCTCCCTGGCCAGCTTGATCGCATGATTGGCCGCAGGCACGCCAGCGTAGATTGCGACATGCTGAAAGGCTTCCATCACGTCCTCCCTGCTCGCCCCGGTGTTTGCGGTTGCGCGGATATGCATCGGGATCTCGGCGAAGTTGCCGGTGGCGGCCAGAAGGGCCAGCGTCAGCATGGAGCGTTCGCGTCTGCTGATCGCATCGCTGGCCCAGACGGTGCCCCAGGCCGCCTCGGTGATGAGGCTCTGGAAGGGCTCGTCCAACCCGGTCTTGGTGGCCTCCGCGCGATCCACATGCGCGTCGCCCAGCACGTCCCGGCGCACGGCCATTCCGGCCTCGTATTTCTCAGACATGTCCTGTCTCCTCCAGAAAGTCGATCAGCAGCCGGGCATAAATCCCGGGCTGCTCGACGCATGGCAGATGGCCCGCATTCTCGATCACCTCAAATGATGCGCCGGGGATCAGACCGGCGGTGGCCTGCACCAGTTCCGGCGGGCTTGCCCCATCATCGGCCCCGGCAATGACGAGCGTGGGCAGGGTAAGGCCCGCGGTTTCCTTTGTCAGATCTGCATCGCCGATGGCCGCGCAGCATCCCAGATAGCCATCCGTCGGCACCCGCACCAGCATGTTGCGCCATAGCATCGCCTCGGCAGAGCGTCGGAAGGTCGGGGCAAACCAGCGATCCAGAACCGCGTCGGCAATGGCCTCGAGCCCGCCCTCTCGGATTGCCTGCATCCGGTCGCGCCACATCCGGGGCGTTCCCATCAGGGCCGCGCTGTTGGACAGGACCAGCGCCTTGATCCGGGTCGAGCGCCGGGCGAGCGCCTGCCCCACCATACCGCCGACCGACAGACCGATGAAGGTGCAGTCCGGGATATCAAGATGATCCAGCAGCTTCTCTGCATCATTGGTCAGATCATCCATGCTGTAAGGCGCGGGCGGGCAGGCGGACAGCCCGTGCCCCCGCATATCATAGCGCAGGATCCGCAGGTTCGGGGGCAGCAACGGCATCACAGGGTCCCAGAGCCGCAGATCTGTGCCCAGCGAATTGGCAAAGACCAGCACGCGACCGGCAGGATCGCCATCCCATCGGTAGTGAAGATGAACATCGCTCAGATCGGCAATCTGCATTCAGGTGCTCCGCGCGGTCCTGTGGCGAAGAATGACCTCAGGACTTCGGAATGTAAAATGCCGGATGCTATGGACCGATCAGACCGGCGGCCCGACTTATCCTGGCCCCGGTATTGGCGGCCTGATAGATCGGGCGGAGGGATCTTGCCGCCATGTCGATGTCACGCTTCAGCCAGGCGCGTTCCTCCAGCTGATGCAAAGATTTCGACAGGGCGCGGTCGGTGATCGAGGACAGATCGTGTTTGATCTGTGTGAAGTGCCTCGGGGTCGCCGTCACGGCGAGAACCGGAACGGTCCATGTCCGCCTGAGCAGAGCGGGTTCGCTGTCCCCGGGGACGGCCTCGATGATGCTCTGCGCAACTCCGGCGATCTCGGCCCCTTTCGGTGTCAGCCTGTATTCAGGCCGCAGCGGATGCCCGTGGCCGGGATTTCTCTCCAGCAGGCTGAGATTGAGCAGATGATCCAGACTTGCCGCAAAGGACGTCCGGCTTGCATCCGTGGCGGACAGAAGGGGGGCCTGTCGCCCCGGCACCCCGGACTGCATGAGCGCCAGAATGTTCAGCGACCAGGCCCGCGAGGTCACCTTGACAAGAGTTTTAATGTCCATAAAGTATAGCTAATATATTTTCAGTCCGAAGGGAAGTGCCATGCCGATAGCCACGCTGGACAATAAAATCACGCTCGCCATGTCGGTTCGGGATCGCCATCTCAGTGCGCAATGGTACGAAGATAAGCTCGGGTTCAAGCTTATCCATCACATGGACGAAGCCGGTTGGAGCGAGATGCAGACAAACACGGACGGCGTGACACTGGGACTGGGCGAGCAGGCAGAGCCCGCACCAGGCAACATGGTTCCGGTTTTCGGAGTGGCCGACATTCATGACGCGCGCAGCAATCTTGAAGCGGCGGGCGTCCGGTTCGATGGTGATACGGAGACCATTGAGGGCATGGTGAGCACGGCCACGTTCTACGATCCCGACGGGAATGCCCTGATGCTTGCGCAGGATCTCTCTGGCGCGGGCTGACGGTCGCCACAAAGCACGATCTCGGGGTCGGCGCAAACAGCCGACCCCTGTCAGAACACGTCACCAGACCCACTGAGCGGATCGGTTTCCGGAACGGCCCCCATGGCGTTTCGGATCATTAGGTGGTATGAAGGTTGTACGGGTGGCTCGACCGCATTCCACACCTTTGTGCCATCTGTTCCAGAAAACCATATGAGAAAGTGAAGATCCCATGGCTTTGGGCATGTTCAGATCTGCGGCAATCCTCGGCCTGCTGGCCGCTGTCGGGCCGTTTGCAATTGATATGTATCTCCCCGCACTTCCCGCGATTGCGGCTGACCTCGACACCTCTGTAGCGGCGACGCAGGCGACGCTGACCGCTTACTTCGTCGCGTTTGGCCTGTCGCAGCTTGTCTACGGCCCCTGGGCCGATCAGGCCGGGCGGAAGGCGCCGCTTTATTTCGGTTTGATGATTTTTGCCATCGGATCGGTTGGCAGCTTCCTGTCGCCGAGTATCGAGTGGCTGACCTTTTCGCGTTTTGTCCAGGGTCTGGGCGGAGCGGTGGTCATGGTGGTGCCGCGCGCGATCATCCGCGACCTGCATACCGGCAATGATGCAACCCGGCTGATGGCGATGATCATGCTTGTGATCTCGGTGTCGCCGATGCTTGCGCCTCTGGCGGGCAGCCTGCTGATCCTCGTCTTCGACTGGCGGGCGATCTTCGTCGTTCTCGGCCTGGCGACGTTTGCCAGTCTCGCGGTCACGCATTTCGCGCTGCCCGAGACATTGGCACCGGAGAAACGGGTGCCGGTCAATCTACGCTCGCTCCTTCGGGGCAGCAAGCGTTTGCTGACTGACCGGGCCTTCATGGGGCTGACGCTGGTGGGCGGGTTCGGAATGGCGAGCTTCTTTGTCTTCATCGCCAGCGCGTCCTTCGTCTATACGGGCCAGTTCGGTCTGTCGCCTATCCAGTTCAGCCTTGCCTTCGCGCTCAATGCGGTCGGTTTCTTTGCTGCCTCGCAGGCGGCCGCCCCGCTGGGCGAGAGGATCGGCATGGGCCGGACGGTCTCCATTGCAACCGCGGGCTTTGCGGCGGCTACCACGCTTCTGGTGGTACTGGTGCTGGCTGGCATGGTGTCGTTGCCGTTGCTGATCGGAATGCTGTTCATCGCCAATGCCTGCCTGGGTCTGGTGATCCCCACCACCATGGTCATGGCGCTTGATGAGCATGGAGAGATTGCGGGTCTGGCATCCTCTCTCGGCGGCACGTTGCAGATGCTGGCGGGTGGGCTGATGATCTCGCTGACAGCGCCGTTCTTTGACGGGACGGCGACACCGATGGTGGTCGCGATCTTCATCTGCGGGATACTGGCCTTCGCGATTTCGCGAGTTGTTCTGACCAGCCGGGAAACGGTCTCGGCCAGTAGCTGACCAATGACGCCCCTGCGAGAGAGTTGCTGTCTCGCAGGGGCAGACCTTGAAATACACAAATATTGACGCTATATATGTCATAATTTGTGGAGCATGTGATGCAGATACAGCAATTCGTCGATCAGAACAGCTTTTCCCCGGAACTTGTGGCGCGTGCGTTGCGTACTACCAAGACAGAGGTGGCCGATACGCTTGGCCTGACGCGCGATGCCTTGTCACGAGCGGACCGAGCGCGCGGACAGAAAACCCAGATGCGGCTGCGCGAGATGATCGAGATCCTCAACCGGGTTGAGCCCGAGCTTGGCTCGGTGATTGCCGCCTATGCGTGGTATCGCTCCGAACCGCTGCCGGGCTTCGGAGGTCTGACCGCGCAAAATCTGGTGCAGCAGGGCGACGCGGCGCAGGTGCATGCCTGCCTTGATGCGCTGATGGCAGGTGGCTACGCCTGACCGATCCGGTGCATTTTCAGGACATTGCCTATCGCGCCCACAATCCGCAATGGGCCTGGGAACCGACATCCGGCGCGGGCGCTGCCCGACATGGGGGCCGCTTCAACCCTGTTGGTGTCGAGGCGCTCTATCTCTCGCTCGGTCCGATCACGGCCATCCGCGAGGTCAGCCAGCTCGGCAAGCCTCTGCAACCGCTTACGCTTTGTGCCTATGAGATCGACAGCCGCCCGGTTTTTGACAGCCGCGATGCAACCGCCTGCAAGCGTCAGGGGATCGACCCGGCGGATCTGGGCCAGCCGGACTGGCGCTACCGGATGCTGAACGGGGAGACGCCGCGCAGCCAGATCCTGGCAGAGCAACTGCAACAGGCGGGTTTCACCGGTCTGATTGTGCGAAGCTACGCGGCACGCGCCTCCCAGGCCGAGATGAACCTCGTTCTCTTCCGGTGGGACACGCCCGAGAGCCGGGTCAGGGTGATCGATGACGATCATCGCCTGCCACGGGACCGATCGTCCTGGGAGGTCTGATCAGGCGCGAGCAATAGGCCATAAGTATCGGTTTTGCTTACCGCATTTTCTGGGCAGACTGAGGTCACTCAATGTGGAAGACCGGGCCTGATGTGTGGTAGGTGGCCCGCCCGTGACGCGCGCCACATTGCCCATATCAGCAATGAGGACACCCCGACATGAGATGTCTGTTTCTGCCCGCAATCGCCGCCCTGGGGATCGTGATGCCCGCATCGGCCCATGAATTCGGCTTTGCGGGAATTCTGTCAAGCTCCAACAAGGAGGATCTCCCGCCCCTGATCCTGTCGGTGGGCAAGCCGGTCTCCGACGGCCCCATCACGCTTAAATCCGGCACTGTCTACGAATTGGAGATAACCGCCGACGGGACTGCGGAACTGGCGCTTGAAGGGTCTGGTTTCTTCCGGGCGATCTGGATCAACGAGATTGTAATCAACGGTCTGGAAATCCGGCCCTATGGCATTGAGAGCATTGAGTTCGATGAGGCGGGAACCATGGAAATCGAATTCGTTGCCATCAAACCCGGTCGCTACGTCCTGCGGCAGCCCGGCTCCAGCGGCGAGACGCAACGGGTTGAAATCACTATACAGTAGCACCGGAGCGCTAACCGAATGTTTAGAGGCCGATGGTAATCGTGCGCCCGAACATGACGGAGAGTTCTGGTGCTACGTGTGATCGGCTGTTTCACGCAGGAACATAATTTTCTGCTTACAATGGCGGCTGCGGTTGTCTGCATGCTGGGCTCCGGGCTTTCGATCAGGCTCTTCATGCGCGCGCGCCGCGCCCGCAGGTCCCTGCGCCGCATCCATATCGGCCTGACCAGCATGATTGCGGGCGCCACTGTCTGGGCGACGCATTTCATCGCCATGCTGGCCTATGACCCGGTGGTGGAGCACGGATATGAGCCGGTAATCACCGGTGCATCCCTGCTGGTCGCAATCGCGGGCAGTGCAATCTCGTTTTCGATTGCGGCTGAGGCGCGCAGCAACTGGGCGAGCGTGAGGGGCGGGGCGACCCTCGGCCTTACGATCGTGGCGATGCACTACCTTGGAATGTCGGCCTATCTTATCCCCGGTCGCATCATCTGGAATCCGCAGCTGGTCATGGCCTCGATCATTCTGGGCGTTGTCTTCGGCGGGCTTGCCTTTCACCGGGTTCTGCAGCCGCTGACGCCCTATTGCTGGCTTGGCGGGGTGCTGGCGATGTTTCTGGCCGTCTGCCTGATGCATTTCACCGGAATGGGGGCGATCTCGATAGAACTGGATCCGACAATAGTCGTCCCGCCGCAGGTCATCTCCGACACCGTGCTGGGGTTCCTTGTGCTGTCACTCGTCTCGCTTTTCCTGATGCTGGGGCTCGCGACATTCCTGATCGACGTCAACATGACCGAGCAGACAAGCAGCCTGCTCAAGGATGCCGCCCTGCGCGATCCGCTGACCGGTCTGCCCAACCGGCTCAGCCTTGAGCAGGTGCTGGCAGACATCCGGCAGGGCCTTCAGGAGGGCGAGGATTTTCCGGTGGCGATGCTGACAATCGATCTGGATCTCTTCAAGGAGATCAACGATCTCCATGGTCATGCGGCGGGTGACTGCGTACTCCGCGCCATCGCCGCCCGGTTTGAGGAGGTGCTCGACAGTCCTTTCGAATTTGTCGCCAGAACCGGCGGAGACGAGTTCATTGCCCTCAAGCGACGCTACACCCGTATCGAAGATGTCCGGGCCTTTGCGGAAAGCCTGCGGGCGCGGATACTCGAACCGGTGCCATTCAACGATATCATGCTCAATGTGGGGGCCAGTGTCGGGTTTGCGATCTATCCCGATGACCGGCAGTCCCTGGATGAACTGCAGCACTACTCGGATCTGGCCATGTACCGCGCCAAGGCTGATCCCCATGAGAAGATCTGCCGCTTTGATGCCTATATGGACCAGCAAAGCCGCGAGCGGATCACGCTTCTCGGCGATTTGCGCCAGGCGTTGTCGAGGGATGAGTTCCAGCTCTGCTATCAGCTGCAAAACGACGTGGACACCCATGCGGTCGTCGGGTTCGAAGTGTTGCTGCGCTGGCTTCATCCCGAGCGCGGGTTCATCTCTCCGGAGAAATTCGTGCCGATCGCGGAAAGTTCCGGGCTTATCCGGGAGATCGGCCTCTGGGTTCTGCGCACAGCCTGTTTTGAAGCGGCAAGTTGGCCCAACCCTTACCGGGTCGCCGTCAATATTTCTCCGCAGCAGCTCATTCAGCCGTCCTTCGTCGAGAGTGTTTCCGACATCCTCATCGAAAGCCGTCTCGATCCGGAGCAGTTGGAGCTTGAGGTGACGGAAGCCAGCATCATCGATGATCAGCACAACACACTCAAGGTCATGCACCGGCTGAAGACCATGGGCATTCGGATCGCAATGGACGATTTCGGAACCGGCTACTCGTCGTTGTCGACCCTTCAGGCCTTTCCGTTCGACAAGATCAAGATCGACCGCAGTTTCATCACCGATGTCCACAAGGACGAGCAAAGGGCGGCGATCGTGCGCTCGACGATGCTTCTGGGGGCTGCCTTGCAAATCCCGGTTCTGGCCGAAGGTGTCGAGCAGGCGGACGAACTGGAGTTTCTCAAGCGGCAGCGTTGTGACGAGGTTCAGGGCTTCTTCTTCGGTCGCCCGATGTCTGTCGCGGATGCACGGCAGATCGCCAGCCAACCGCTTGTTGGAAAAAACTGTCCTGTTCCGATAAGCGCAGCATCAAGCATCCGGCACTAGTCACTTGCGGTTCTGAACCCGTGCGGTGTCGACAGCCCTACAGACACGGAAATGAACGAGAATCCTTGCCCATTTCGTCGGTACGCGGTGGGTGAATCGCAAGACCAGAACCCCCTTCACCGCCAGATGTTGAAACATCCAGCCCGTTGTTTCTCGCGCGTCCGTGAGTGAGATTTCGGTTTCGGCCCCGGTTTTCACGCGCCCGTGTTTGGCCACAGATCGGAAACGATCTGTTGGATGATCTCTTCACTGCAACAAAGGGCCGGAACACTCGCTTCCGTGTGAGGTCTGTTGAACTGCCGGTTTCGAACGCCTGCCCGATACGGAGATGTAAGAAGCTGAATATAGGGGGTTTTTGCGGTTGGGATCGATCCTGCGCCACGTCAATATCCTCCACCGATAAAAGAAGCGTGATCCTTTTGCGAGGTCGGCGTGATTTGAAAAACAGCCGCCGCGAGCCGAATTATCACTCATCGCCAACAACGACGGCGAACACATCGAAACCGCCCCACGGCGCAGGCAACAGTAAGACGCCAACCGGGGCAAACAGAACAAGGACTAACATTATGAAACGCACTGCATTCACACTCGCCGCCGCTGCTCTGACTGCAACAGCTCTCTTCAACCCCGCTGTCGCGCAGCCGACTGTTTCCCAGGCCGCTCAGATCAAAGCGATCCAGGAAAGCGACCTCAGCACAACAGACATGAGCAACCGCATCGAAGCGATCCTGTCCAATGGTGGCGGTGTTGCTGCCACCCGCGGTGCGACCGGCCTGTCGGTTGCGCAGGTGGCCCAGATCCACTCGCTGCAGTCCATCGACAACGCTGTCG
Source organism: uncultured Paracoccaceae bacterium (assembly GCA_947493745.1). GTDB lineage: Bacteria > Pseudomonadota > Alphaproteobacteria > Rhodobacterales > Rhodobacteraceae > CANLSM01. The sequence continues at coordinate 199,221 of CANLSM010000005.1, forward strand.
AGCGTGAAGCCCGGATCGCCGCTGTCGTGAACGGCCCGTCAGGCTCAGGTGCCGAAGTTGTGGCAGCCCAGCTCGCAGCTCTTCAGACCATCGACAACTCCGTCGAGCGCAACGCCCGCATCGCTGCTGCCCTGCGCTGATTGAGACACCCGCCCGGCCTCATGGCCAGGGCTGGGCAGACCGGGAAGGCGGATCTTCGGATCCGCCTTTTCTGTTTTGAGGGCCGATCGCGATGTCTGTGCCGACTGTCACAGCCCGCGAACCATTATTGCGGTAGCCTGGCCCAAATTATTTTTTTGAAAGTCATTTGTCATGTTTGATTATTCTGACCCGTCAGGGACGGGACTGTTGTCGCAATTTCGTGCCATTAGTGAATGGCGGGCGCTGGTGGAAAGCCACTACATGTCCGCCGCATCGCAACCCGACAGCGGGTTCACCTGGATTGACGCCCTGCTTGATGTCGCCCCAAACCAGCGGACCGAGACGACGATCACCTGGAAAGCCTTTCCGCTGCTTGCGCAGGCGACCCATTCCCAGATCGATGCCGACCGCCGGTTCCAGGAGGAATATGTGGAATGGGCGGTTTTCCGTGATGCGGGCGGCGCCATCGACCGCATCACCTTTGTGACCGAGTTCCGCGAGTATTTCGCGACCCTGGCAGGTGTCTCGCCAACCGGTATCGAGCAGGCCATTCGCGACCTCAATCCGGGGGCAAACCCGACCGTTCGGGAAATTTACGGCATCGACGACGTCGCTGGCCGTCCGGTTCGCGAGCGGGAACAGCGCTTTCTGTTCAACCTTGCCAACAACCCCTGGAACAATGGCGAGAAGGGGATCATGGCCCTCACCACCGGTGTGAACTCTATCCCGGCGCTCTTTGGTCTGGCTGCCTTTTGCGGGATCGAGAAGACAGGCCTGCCATCGGATCAGGTCTGCGCGAATGTGGGTGGGGCCTGTGTGCCCGGTCGGCAGTCGGACCCGCAGATCTGCACCGCCTGTCAGGATCAGGTGCGGGCTGCCCGGTCGTTCTCGCTGGTTGATCCGATCGGGATTTTCATCGACCGGCTGAGCGGTATCTGGACGCTTGATGGCACCCAGATCGATATCAATGATCCAACCCATGGGAGATGGACGATCAGTCGCAACGGACGGCGGGCAGAGCTGAAACTCGGGGGGCCGGGCGAGTTGCTGCTCGACGGAGACGCGGTCGAGAGTGGTGCGCAGGTCGCGGAACGGCTGTTCGTGGCCGCAACGGTTGCCATCGCTGCCGACGCCGATCTGCCCGAATGGGCGCGAACGGGCAAGGAAAACCTGCAACGCCCGGAGCTTCGGTCATGAGGGGCCTCGGGATTGCCGCGATGCTGGCCGCAAGCAATGTGCATGGGCAGAGCATCTTCCTGCAGGAAAGCGAAGGAGCGACACCGGTCCCGCTCCCCGATCCGGTCCGGGCCGAGCTTGATGATCCGTTCCTGACGATCGCACTTGACCGAGCCGATCAGCCCCGCTCCCTGCCGGCACTGGTCGCTGCCCTCACCGAAGGCGGTCAGGCGAGTGTCACCAGTTTTGTGGTCGGTGAACAGATCGGGCGGCCCGAGCAGGTGCTGCCCGGATGCGGACAGGCGCTCAGGCGGCTGGTCCTGTCCTTTGACGGAACCCATGCGCCCAGCGGGACGCCGCTCGCCTCGAATGTGTTCGTCTCGACGTTCCTCACCCCATCGGGGATCGTGGGCGATCTGGAGGTTATGGGCTGGGATCAGACCCATGGAGCCTACAACTACTACAAGCTGGAGAGCGACACCTGGCGGTTCCGCAACAGTTCCCGCGAACTGAGCGGTGCGCCGGGTGCATTCCATGGTGACGGGTGTCTGGCCTGTCATGTGAATGGCGGGCCGGTGATGAAGGAGTTCACCTTTCCCTGGAACAACTGGCACGGCTTTCCGACGACGTTTGTCGCGCCCTATCTGCAGCCCGGTTCGCCCGGGGCGTGGCCGAGCGCGTCCGACCCTCTGGTTGCCCGGATGGAAAGTGCCGCTGTGCTGGAGGTTCTGGTCGACTCCTCGCTGCAGCGGTTCGCGGGCAGTCTGATCGAGGCCCGCATCGACACCGCATCCGACGGTTCGGTCGCCGTCACTGGGCTGCGGCAACTGGCCGACAGTCTCTTCATGCCCACGGAGCTCAATCTCGGCAGTTCCATCACGAAATCCGGCCTTGATGAGGGGGGTCTCACGACGCCTGCTGTCACTCCGATCCCGATCCCGGACATGTTCTTTGCCAACATCGCGCAATTGCGCGATCTTGAGATCCCGGTGCTTCAGGGGCAGGGGCTGGTCACCCAGATCTTCACTCCCGGCTCTCTGGGGCTGACGCTCGACGAGTACCAGACCTTGCTGGCAGAATTCGATATCGACACCGACTGCATGCCGGGGCGCGATACGCTCTTTGCATGGTTCGGACCCGAGCCGTCGGAATTTGATCGCCGGATGGTGGAGCGGCTGGTGAAGCGGCGCGTCCTTGACGAGACGCTGGTCGCCGCGACATTGGCCATCGATGTTGGTCAGCCATTGTTCTCGGAGGCGCGTGCGGCGCTGTTTACACATCTTCCTGATCAGGTGTCGGCACCCGATCGCGCGGCGTTGCCCGGTGCAGTGCGGGCCGCGGTCATCGCGAGCCTTGAGGCGACGCCTGCCAGAACGGACGCAGAGGAAGACTATCTTGGTCTGCTCAAGGGAGATGCCCTGCCGGAGTTGAACCGCAGGGTCGAGGCGTGGCGGGACGAGGTGCGTGACCGGCTTGATCCGTCCGACCCTGTCGCCAGGATGGCAGCGCTGCGGGCACTTTTCCAGCAACTCATCGACAACCGTGCGGCCTTTGAAAGTGCGGAGATCAGTGCGCGGCTGGCCGAGTTCCCGGGTCTCTTTCCGACACCATAAACCCGCAAAATCTGCACAAGTGCAAAACGCGGACTGCACATCGGCCCCCTAGTGAAGACCTCATGCAAAGGCGATGAGGGAGATGTCACATGCGTTCAATCGGGTTACGGTTCTTTCTGGTGGGGTTTCTGGCTCTCCTGATGTTCATCCCGCTTCTTTATGTGGGCGAGATCGTCGGGGACCGGGCAAGCTACAACCGCGACACGGCCCGGTCGATCAGTCAGGAATGGGGTGGTGCGCAACTGATCAGCGGTCCGCGTCTGATCATCCCGGTCAAAGGCCCGGTGACACGCATCGCCGAGCGCAAGGTGACCGATCCGGTGACATCGAAAGTCACGACCGAGCAATATGAAGTGACCGAGATCCGCAGGAAATCCGCGATCTATGTCTATCCCGACCGTTTCGACGTGGTTCTGGAAACCGCCACGAGCGAGCGGAAACGTGGGATTTTCGAGGTTCCGGTCTACTCGGCGAAGGCGGTGATCGAGGGGGATTTCGATCTCGGCGATGTGCAGGCCAGTGTTGCAGCCGATGAGACCATTCTCTGGGACGAGACCACGCTTGATGTCAGCCTGTCCTCCAACCGTGCGCTTCGCGGCGAGGCCCGGCTGGAGATTGACGGGCAGGAACACGCGCTGGAGCCGTTGGCCAATGCAGGCCATGGAACGGGTGGTATCTTTGCGCGGATCGGCAACCCACGCGGCACCGGCGACTTTTCCCTGACGCTGGGCTTCAACGGGGCGCAATCACTGTCGGTTGCCCCCGTGGGCCGCACCAGCCGCGTCTCGATTGTCAGTGACTGGGCGCATCCCAGTTTCCATGGTACCTTTCTTCCCGATCGATCCGAGATCAGCGAGGTCGGGTTCTCGGCTGACTGGACGATCCCGCATCTGGCGCGTGCACTGCCGCAAACCTCACGCAGTGACTATGAAGACCAGGCCCGGCAGAACGCCTCATTCGGCGTGCGTTTCTATCAGCCCAACGACTTCTATCAGAAGGCTTACCGGGCCGGGCGCTATGGCATCCTTTTCATCGCACTGACCTTTCTGACCGTTCTGCTGATCGAGGATCGCTCGGGCCGCCCGGCGCATCCGGTTCAGTACATCCTGATCGGCCTCGCACAGACCGTGTTTGTGCTGCTGATGGTGTCCTATGCCGAGCAGATCGGATTTGGGGCGGCCTATGCGCTTGCCAGCGGGGCGACGATCGGCCTGTTGACGCTCTTCGGTCTCACGGCACTGAAGCTCGGACGACGGACCTGGGTTCTGAGCATCATGCTGATCGTGCTTTACCTGGTGCTCTACTTCATCCTGCGCAGCACCGACTATGCCCTGCTCGCGGGCTCCACACTGGCCTTCGCGGCGCTGGCCGGAACCATGTTCTTCACCCGCAACGAGGAATGGTATGGCCCGAAACGGACCGGCAACCGGTTTGCCGGTCTCTTTGGCCGGAAGCCCCCGCCGGAGCCTGCACCCCAGCAATGACACACAAAGACGAGCGCCCCTGGAACGGGCGCTCGTCAGCTTTGGAACCTTGGAGGTTCAGTGTGTGCAGGCAGAGGAAGGCCGGTTGGTCATGCAGTCCCGCTCACAATCCGGCGGGGTTGCCTGCCAACAGAACGGAGCGGTCCGTGATCTCCCCATCCTTCACCCAATTGATCTGGTCGCCGCGCTGGTACATCGTGACGCAGCGCTCCTTCCCTTTGCCGAGCCGCGTCCAGCGGCGGCAGTACCGGTCGCCCTTGATCCGCCAGAGACCGGTATCCGGCCGGTCGTTATAGGTGATGTCCATTTTGCTGGCCGAGCGGTAATGGATCACGTAGCTGCCCGTGCGATCGGTGCCGCGAAGTGAGTTTCCGACCAGCGTGCTCCGGATCTCGGACCCTGTCATCTGGGTAAAGCCGGGCGGGTTGGGGCCGTCTCCGGGTCTTGTACAGGCGCCGAGCGTCAAACCGGCCAGTCCGGCAAAAATGAGGGTCTTCATGGGTCGTCTCCGTTGCTGTTTGATGTGACGACAACGGATGGCGCGGAGATCTATTCCGGATTTTTTGCAGTTATTTGCAGGCGCGGGCCTGTAGCAGGCCAAAACCGAACTGGCGGTCGCGTCCTTTGGGTCCGATGTCCCTTGCTGTCTGTGAAAGCCAGGATCTTGCACTGCCGATATCGCGCACCTGACCTGCCTGATGTGCCGCCATGATCTCGGCCGTGACAAGGGGGGCCGCGAAGCTTGTCCCGGTCCAGAGCGCGCCCGCCTGATCCTGCAGATCGGCCCCCCAGACACCGACGCCGGGGGCGGCAATATCCACGTAAGAGCCCTGGGAATTGTGCCGATAGGCCCGGCCCCGGCTGTCGACGGCAACCACCGCCAATACGTCTTCATAGGCTGCCGGATAGCGCGGGCCGCCACGCGCGCCACCATTGCCGGCAGCCGCGATCATGATCGTGCCTTGTGATGCCGCACGTTCGGTCGCGTCCTGCAAAAGCGCGTTGCCCGGACCCGCAATCGAGAGGTTCACGACAGGCACCCGGTTTTCCGTCATCCAGTCGAGCGCCGCGACCAGATCGATCGCGTCCGCCACCTCCTGCCGTGTTGCGGCGGAAAAGACGGCCGCAGAGAACAGCTGGACACGCGAGACGAGTCCCGCGCCTTCCGGCCCCTGACCGATGAGGATGCTCGCCACGGCTGTGCCATGGGCGCCGGGCCCGGCGCTGCTCACGAAGTTTCCCCGGACGATGCGGGCCTGACCATAGGAACCATGATCTGCGATGGCCGTGTCGATGAGACCGATCTTGCCGCCGCGCACACAGGCGGCGACGGGCAGGCCCGAGACCTGCCTCGCATAGACCTCGCTGCCCTGACCGGGACTGTAGAGATGGGACAGATCGACAATCGCCTCGGGCGCTATTGCGCGCGCCTGCTCAACGGCGCGGCGGGGCGTGCTGCGGCGTGGGATGGCGAAGCGGGCCACGATGCCCGAGGACGTGCGGCGGCTTCGAATGACGCGAAAACCAGCGGATTGCAGGGCGGTGAACCCCTCATCGCCGAGCCGGGATACCGAGATCTCGCCCCGGCGGAACCGATCGCCATCATCTCGGCGATCCTCGTTGAGCCTCAACTCACGCCGATCGTCGTCGTCATCATCATCGTCGTCCCGGTCGTCGTCATCATCATCGTCGTCGTCGCTGTCATCATCATTATCATCATCATCGTTATCATCGTCATCGTGATCATCCGCCCAGGCCCTGCCGCCTGCGAGATCGAAGTCACCCAGATCGGGCAGGCCCGTCATGCCGAATGTCACGGTCAGAAAGATCAGGAGCGTTTGGGAACGCAGCGTCATCGCTTGGCCTCCGGTGGCTGTGCTTGGCTTGAAAACGGTTCGTCGCGCGTTTCATTCCGCCCTTTCCCTGAATAATTTGGAATAGAACCCGCAAGCAACCGTTGTATGGTCAGAAAAAGTAATCCGAGCAAAATATGACCAGTCAGTTCCAGTCCGATCTCATCCAACTGATCCCGCGATTGCGCCGGTTCGCCCTGAGCCTTTGCGGCAGCCAGACGGATGCGGATGATCTTGTGCAGGCGGCTTGTGAGCGGGCGTTGAAGAATGCTTCGCGGTTTCGCGAGGGAACCCGGATGGACAGCTGGCTTTACCGCATCATCCAGAACCTGTGGCTCGATGATCGCCGCAAGGGTCAGGTGCGGGGCACCAATGTGGATCCCGAAGACGCCGGTCTGTCCGATCAGGGCCGCGGCTCGCGCGAGGCGGAGGACCGGATGATGCTCGCCACCGTGCGCGGCGCAATGGACCAGTTGCCCGAGGGTCAGAAACTGGCCCTCTCGCTGGTTGCGATCGAGGGTCTGACCTACAAGGAGGCTGCCGAGACGCTCGACGTGCCGGTCGGCACGGTGATGAGCCGATTGTCGAGGGCGCGAGAGGCGCTCATGCCGCTGGTCTCCAGCACAGCGAGGAGGCAGTGATGAGCGACCGTATGGACAAGGAAACACTCGCGGCCTTTGCCGATGGCGCGCTTGAGCCGGAGGAGGCTGCCCGCGTCGTGATGCATCTGGCCGATTGTCCGGAAGATCAGGCCTATGTGGATGATCTCATGGCGCTCTCGGAAATGCTTGGAAGGGCCTATGATGCCCCGATGCATGAGCCTGTGCCGGACGCGATCCGGCAGACAGTCATGGGGCCGGCCGCAACGCCGGAGGCGCCGTCAAACGTGGTGGCTTTCCGTCCGGGACGGCAGGCCGTTGCCGGTTTCCTCGGTGGCGCGATTGCGGCGGGTCTTGCGGCCTTCCTGATCCTGAGCCCGTCCACATCGGAGCCTGCTCTCTTTCTTGCCGAGGGTCCCGTATCGGATCGCAGCCCCGCCCATACCGCGCTGACCGATCTGGCCTCTGGCGAGACACAGCTTCTCGCCGATGGGGTCGAGCTTTACATGCTCGCGAGCTTCGCCAACCCTGCGGGCGGCTACTGCCGGGAGTTTGAGGTCATTCAGGATCAAAGCAGTGATGCCGAGATCGGGCTGGCCTGCAAGACACCGGACGCAGATCTGTGGACGGTCACCGTCGCAAGTGCCCTGACAGTGGACCAGACGGCGGAGGTCTTTGTTCCGGCAAGTGGCGCGGATCTCGCGCCGATCACCGCCTATCTCGATGAGATCGGTGCGGGCGAAGTGCTCAGCCGGGAGGCCGAAGAGCAGGCCAGACAGTCCGGCTGGACGCGCTGACTGCCGAGCGGGCATAACAACAGTTCAGGTGATGAGGGAACCGGCAAGCGCGGGCTGATGCTACACGCCTTGCGCAAAAAGGCGTTTGCATCGCCCGTGGGCGGTGCGCCATGCGTGATGACCGCTCAACACCTGTAACAGATCGCGAAGCGGCGGCAAGCTCAACCCGATTGCTGCAAGAGCGCCCGCAATCGCCGCTGTTGAGAATGCATTTGCAAGACCCAGCCAGATGATCAGCAACGCGCTCAACACGGCAATCGTCTCTGGTATCACCTGCGTGAGGTCGGTGACGTGGGTCCGGATGGCCGAGGGGCCCGGGCGTCTCTGGATGGAGAAGTGTCCAACGCCGCTCAGACCGGCCATGACCAGAAGCGCGTTGAGATACACCGGGCCTACGACGATGCCGAAGGTGCGTTCGATGATGAAGAGAACCGCAAGGGTCGCCGGCAACAATATGATGGTGGCCAGAAGTTTCGGCAGACCGCGCCCCACCCACTCCCGCAGAAGCGTGACATCATGTTCGCTGTGTGGATGTGTGTCCTTTCGGGCGCGGGCGGGGATCGCCTGGCGGATGTCCTGGGCAAAGGATTGCCCGATGGACCTGCCCAGCATCCGCGTTACGTAGCGGCCGATCGCGATCCCAAGAACCGAGAGACCCAGCAGCAAAAGCGGCGTCAGGTCCGGTCGCTCGCCGCGATTGGCGAGCATTGCAAAGAGATCTCGTGTCGCGAAGGCGGCACTTGCCGCGAAGGCTGCCTGCCAGAGAATGGCCAGCGTGACGAGCGCCAGTCTCATCCCCCTGCCATTTGCCAGGACCCCTGGCATCAGTTCAGAAGAAGACGGTCGAGGCCGCCTGTCTCAACGCAATCCGGGAAGCTGTGTGCGCAGCCGGGCAGCCGCGTCAGGGTGACCTTCGGGGCGATGTCATGGGCGCGCGCCGCTTCGGTCAGCGCGTTGTGATAACGCTCGGCTCGCTCAAGACGGGTGGCTCCCTGGGTTCGTTCAAGCAGGTCGTTGCGGCGCAGCGCGGCATCCTGCTGATCATCATGCTCACCCACGAAAATCGAGATCGTCAGGCGCAGATAGTCGGGCAAGGAGCGGAACATCTGCGGGCCCCAGTCGACCTTCCCGCCGGGTTTCGAGGCCAGTCCGTAGGGATAATCGATCGACCCGTCGGGCATCGAGTACCAACCCGCAGCCGACAGCGACAGCTTTCTGATCTTGTGCGGGAACAGCATCGCAAAGCGATGCGCGAGCTGCGCGCCGCCGGAATATCCGGCAAGATCGAAATGACGGGTATCGGCCAGCCCATTGTCCCGGACCCGGCCCAGAAAATCGAGCAGGGCAAGGTCGGGGCGGTGCAGATTTGTTATCCGCTGAAAGACCTTCCAGTGCTCTGCCGGGAAATGCGGGGCGATCACGATACGGCCAAGCGCCTCCGCACGAGGGGCGAGAAGCTCGACCTGTTCGCGCCCATTCCGAGAGATGCCATGAAGCGCCACGAGCGGGTTTGCGTCCTTGTTGAGGGTTCCCGGCACATAGACCCAGCCACCGATGGATGTGGCGGTCATCTCGGGAAGAACCTGAAGGATATGACCTTTGACAGGCCGGTTCGCAGAAGGTGTCAGGGCTTGAGTTTCAGGGCTCATTTTTTCAATCCGTTGCTGTGTGTTTCGACAGGACAACGGCGCGGGGCCGGACTTATTCCGTAGCTGAGCGATTTTTTTGGATGATCAGTGGCTGACTTCGCTCAGGCCCCTGAAAAGCAGGCGCTGCAGGCTGATGATCAGCACAGCTGGAGGCAGGATTGCGACAACAGCCAGCGCCATTCCCAGATTGCCCGCCTGACCGGCGCGCCGAATGCCGCGGACCAGCGTGAACATGCCCTCGTCACTGGTGGCAACAAGGATCGGCCACAGATACTGGTTCCAGCCGATCACGAAGAAGATCACGAAGAGCGCGCCGATCATCGGACGGGATGCGGGGATCAGGATGTCGATGAGAAACCGTATCGGGCCCGCGCCGTCAATCCGGGCGGCCTCCTGCAACTCTTCGGGGATCTGGCGGAAATACTGCCGGAAGAGCAGGGTGCCGATCCCGGTGGCCAGAAGCGGCAGCACCACGCCGGAATAGGTGTTGAGCAGTCCCAGCCTGTCAGTAACCAGAAAGGTCGGCAGGAAGCGGGTCTCGACCGGAAAGAACATCGTGATCACGATGATCCCGAAAAAGAACGAGGCGAAGCGAAACCGGAAATAGACCAGGGCATAGGCTGCGAGCACGCTGGTCAGGCATTTCAGCCCGGCAAAGCCGATAGCCACGGCCAGCGAGTTGAACAGCATTTCGCGGACCGAACCCCCTTCCGCAAAAAGCGGCTGCCCGGTGGTCAGGCGACCGTAGACGGTCTGGAACTGATCGCCAGGCAGGATCTGGAGGCCATCTGTTGCGATCGTCAGGTTGCTGTGCGTCGAGGTCATGAAAATGACCAATACCGGCAGGCTCATCGCGATTGCGCCGACAACCAGAATGGTATGGTCGAGCAGGGTCGTGAGGCGCCTTTGCAAAGCGCTGGTATCGCGTCGTCTCACTGGGAAATCCCGGATTGCTGTGCCTGATCTCGTTTGCGGGCAAGGCTAGATCAGAACAGGTAGGCGGGTCGAGAGGTGTTTGCCTGTCAGAGGATCCGAAGCCCGGTTTGACGGTCAAAGAAATGCAGATCCTCCCTGCCGATCCCGATGCCCACGCTGTCGCCTTTGGCAATGCGCGCCTTTGCGGGCAGCCGGACTGTCGCGTTTCGTCCGCCAAGATGCGCCGTGACGAAGGTGTCTCCGCCGGTCCGCTCGATGCCTGTGACGCTGAGCGGCTGATCGAGCGTCAGGCCTTCGCCGGTATGTGCATCCTCGGGCCGGAAACCCAGCAGGATGTCGCGCCCATGCAGGTCGGTCATTGTGCCCAGGTGCAGGGCATTGTCGCCCAAATCAATGCGGGTGCCGGTATCGGTCGCAGTGGCCTTGCCGGGGATGAGGTTCATCGCCGGTGAGCCCATGAAGCTGGCGACAAAGGTGTTCCGGGGTCGGAAATAGATTTCCTCAGGCGTGCCGAACTGCTGGATGCGACCTTCGCTCAGAACGCAGATCCGGGTGGCGAGCGTCATCGCCTCGACCTGATCATGGGTTACGTAAACCATTGAGACGCCAACGGTTTCATGCAGGCGCTTGATCTCGGCGCGCATCTCGACCCGCAGTTTCGCATCCAGATTGGAGAGCGGCTCGTCAAAGAGAAACAGCTTGGGGTCCCGCACCAGCGCGCGTCCCATCGCCACCCGCTGCCGCTGTCCGCCAGAGAGTTCCGCCGGTTTGCGGTCCAGAAGCCGGTCGATCTGCAACACGCCCGATACGCGGCTCAGCGCGGCAGCCTGATCCGCCCTGGACTGACCCCGGACCTTCAGGCCGAAGGTGATGTTCTCCGCCACGCTCATGTTGGGGTAAAGCGCGTAGGACTGGAAGACCATCGAGATGTCCCGGTCCTTCGGCGGCTCATGGGTCATGTTACGCCCGTCGATCAGGATGTCCCCCGCGGCGACGTCTTCCAGCCCGGCGATACAGTTCAGCAATGTGGATTTTCCGCATCCCGAGGGACCGAGCAGAACGAGAAACTCACCTTTCGCGATGGACAGCGAGATGTCGTGCAGGACTTCCACCTCTCCATAGCTTTTCTTCAGGCGCTCAATAGCCAGAACGGGGGTCTCTGGCATCAGACCGGCGCCGTGCTGGTGGAGGCGCGCAGGATCAGTTCCGCTTTCCTGACATGCTGCAAGTCGGAGATCGCGGTGCCGTTGATCCGGGATATCAGCATCCCGGCGATTTCCGTTCCGGCCTCACGAATGGGCGCGCGGGTGACACTCAGCGGAACGGAGAAGTTCTCGGTCTTCAAGGATGAGAGCCCATCATCATGACTGATCACCGATATGTCGCGCCCCATCTGAAGTTTCTCCTCTCGCAGGCGCCGACTGACGCCCAGCGTCATCAGGGCTGACGAGCACAGGATCGCGGTCGGGCGCTGATCGTGCGCACAAAGGATCCGGGTGTGCGTGTAGCCTTGCTCCTCCGTCATCTGGGCATTGAAGACCAGTGCCGAATCGACCTTGATATCATGGGCGGCGAGCGCATCGCGATAGCCCTCGAACCGGCTCCGCGCGAACATTGCATCTGTCGTCCCGTTCAGAAGTGCGATCCGCCTGTGACCGAGGTCGAGCAGATGGCGCGTCGCGGTCAGGAAAGCGCCGTGGTTATCGATGTCATAAAACGCATATTGCGCGGGGCCGCTCGTCCGCCCGTGGACGACAAAGGGGAACTGCATCTCCGACAGGATCTGCACGCGAATGTCGTCAATCTTGGGATTGGACAGGACCAGCCCGTCGACCTTGCCGCTCTCGGCGTAGCGTTTGTAGGTCTGGGGATTGTCGGACGCGGTGAGTACGACATCGAGATCCTCTGCGGCCAGCGCCTCGGTAAAACCGCCCAGGAAGTCCACGAAATGCGGGTCGGTCAGCAGATTGTCCGTAACTGGCAGGACCAGCCCGAAGGCCCCGGCCTTGCCGGTCGCCAGTCGCCGCGCAGAACTGTTGGGCCTGTAATTCAACAGATTGGCGGCCTCCAGCACCTTCTTTTTCGTCTCGGCATTGATCGTCGGATAGTCGTTGAGTGCGCGACTGACCGTTGCCTGCGACAGGCCGAGATGCTGTGCCAGATCTTTCAGGTTTGCCATCGGGCCTTGTTCCAGAAGTATTGAAAGCGCTTTCTAACAACTACCTCATGGTTGTTCTGTTTGCAAGTATAGGATGTGCGACATCAGGCATGGCCAATAAAAATTGACGTATTGACATGCGTTGAACGATGCTGTGTATTGAAAGCGCTTTCAAGAATTGGAATCAGATTGCATGTCGGACGTGTGAAAGGATCAGGATGTCAGCGGATGGAAATGTTGTGACGGCGCCTCAGGTCGGGACCGAGGCTGACTGGTGGCGCGGTGCTGTGATCTACCAGATCTATCCGCGCAGCTTTCAGGATACGACCGGCAACGGCATCGGAGATCTCAAGGGCATCACCGGGCGGCTCGGCTACATCGCCGATCTCGGCGTCGATGCGATCTGGCTCTCTCCGTTCTTCACGTCCCCGATGAAGGACATGGGCTATGACGTCAGCGATTATTGCGATGTCGATCCGGTCTTCGGAGACCTGTCGGACTTTGATGCTCTAATTGTCCGTGCGCATGATCTGGGCCTCAAGGTGATGATTGATCAGGTCCTGTCGCACTCCTCCGATCAGCATCCGTGGTTCAGGGAAAGCCGCCTGTCGCGCGACAATGCAAAATCGGACTGGTATGTCTGGGCCGATGCGAAACCTGACGGGACGCCGCCGACCAACTGGCAGTCGGTCTTCGGTGGGGCCGGCTGGACCTGGGATCCCAAGCGCTGCCAGTATTACCAGCACAATTTTCTGACCTCTCAACCGGATCTGAACTTCCACAATACCGATGTACAGGACGCGCTTCTTGATGCAGTCCGGTTCTGGCTGGAGCGCGGCGTGGACGGGTTCCGCCTCGATACCGTGAACTTCTATTTCCACGACCAGCAACTGCGCGACAATCCCCCGATGGGCAGTGCAGGCAATGATGTGCCCGAGATGAACCCCTACGGCTTTCAAGACCATCAGTTCGACAAGACCCGACCCGAGAATATCGGCTTTCTGAAACGGTTCCGCGCGCTTCTCGATGAGTATCCGAACACGACCGCCGTGGGCGAGGTCGGGGATGGAGACAGGTCTCTGAAAACAATGGCGGAGTACACAGCCGACGGGGATCGCCTCCATATGTGCTATTCTTTCGACATGCTGGGGCCGGAATTCTCGGTCGCACATTTCCGCAAATGTGTCGAAGAGTTCGAGAAAGCCTCCCAAACGTTCGGTGGGGCCAGCAGTTGGCCCTGCTGGGCGTTTTCCAACCATGACGTGATCCGGCACATGACCCGTTGGGCGGATCACGCGGATGATCAGGTGCAACTTGCGAAGCTTGCAGGCGCGATACTGATGTCGGTCAAGGGTTCGGTCTGCATCTATCAGGGAGAGGAGCTGGGCCTGACTGAGGCGGAGCTTGAGTTCGACGAACTGACCGATCCCTACGGCATCAATTTCTGGCCCGAGTTCAAGGGCCGCGATGGTTGCCGCACGCCCATGGTCTGGGAGAGCAACGCCCCGTCCGGCGGGTTCTCGTCGGGTCAGCCCTGGTTGCCGGTGAAGACACCGCATCTGGCCATGGCGGCCAATGGTCAGGCCGGGCGTGAGGACAGCGTGTTGGAGCAATACCGGCGCTTTCTTGCCTTTCGCCGGACCCGTACCTCTCTGATTGCCGGAGACATCAAGTTTCTCGACTGGCCGGACGGCCTCGCCTTCATCCGGTGTGACGGGGACGAGGCCACGCTCTGTGTGTTCAACCTGACCAAAGAGACCGTTACCTTTGCCGCACCAAAGGGGCATCGTGCCCTGACCGACCACGGGTTCGCCGCGTCCGTGTCAGACGACGACATCACACTCAACAATCATCAGGCCTATTTCGCCGCCCTCTGACGGGCGCGCCAAGGGAGGATCATCATGAGAAAAATACTCGCCACAACCGCACTTGCCCTGACGCTCGCATCGCCTGCGCTTGCCTTCGAGGATGGCAAGCTGGTGGTCTGGATCAACGGCGACAAGGGGTACGATGGCCTTCAGGCTGTCGGTGGCCGATTTGCAGAGGAACTGGGGGTCAAGGTCGTGGTCGAACACCCTGAAAACGTGCCTGACAAGTTCCAGCAGGCAGCGGCCTCCGGTCAGGGTCCTGACATCCTGATCTGGGCCCATGACCGGTTCGGCGAATGGGCCGCGGGCGGCCTGATCTCACCGGTTGAGCCCGGCGTAGCGGTGCGCGAGAACACCTTCGATTTCACTTGGGATGCGGTCACCTTCGACGGCAAGACCTGGGGCTACCCCATGGCGGTCGAGGCCGTCGGCCTGATCTACAACAAGGATCTTGTTCCGACACCACCCGCAACCATCGAAGAGATTGCCGGGATGCAGATCGACGGCGTCACCGCCCCGATCATGTGGGACTACAACAACACCTATTTCTCCTTCCCGCTGCTCATGGCCGGTGGCGGTTATGCGTTCGAGAAGATCGATGGGGCCTATGATCCGACCAGGACCGGGGTCGCCAATGACGGCGCGATCGCCGGTGCCGCGGCGATCAAGGACCTGATTGATGCGGATGTCATGCCCGCCGGGGTCGATTACGGTGTCATGGATGCGGCGATGAACAAGGGCGAGACCGCGATGGTCATCAACGGCCCCTGGGCCTGGTCGAACCTGAAACAGTCGGGCATCAATTTCGGCGTCGCCCCGATCCCGTCGGTTGCCGGTCAGCCGTCGAAATCCTTTGTCGGTGTGCTGGCGGCGACGATCAACACCGCATCGCCCAACAAGGATATCGCGGTGGAGTTCATCGAAAACTACATGCTGACTGATGAGGGCCTGCAAACGGTCAATGACGACGTTCCTCTGGGAGCGGTTGCCTCCGTGTCGTTCTCGGAGAAAGTCGGTTCCGATCCGCTGATCGCGGCCACGCTCGCCAATGCCGAGGCCGGTGTGCCGATGCCCTCGATCCCTGCCATGGGCAAGTTCTGGGCGGCGATGGAACCGGCGCTGAAGGCGATCACCGGCGGTCAGTCCTCGGTGGAAGAGGCGCTCGGCACGGCCGAGACGCGGATTCTCAGCGAATAGGCCCGCAATGATCGCCGCCGAGGTCCCCGAGGAACCGAACCTCGCCCGGTCCAGCCTGAAATGGCTGGTTCTGGGCGTCAGCGCGCTCGCCTTCCTCTATGTGGTCTGGGGTCTCTATCTGGCTGGAGAGCCGCTATTTGCGGTCATCACCATGGCGCTTGGCCTGGCGATCTTCATTCTCTTCGGCTGGGCACGTTTCTACACCTGGCGATTTGTCTTTCCGGCGGTGGCGGCCGTCGCGCTCTTCATCGTCCTGCCGGTGCTTTATACCACCGGCATCGGCTTCACCAATTTCTCGGCCCGCAATCTGCTGACATTCGAGCGGGTGCAGGACTACCACCTGCAGGCGACGATCACCGATCCGGCGGACAAGCGCGGTTTTGGTCTGACTGCCGATGAGCGCCTGTTCTTCCCGGCGACCGATGACAGCCCCGCGCTGATCACCCCGCCGCTTGGGGACGCCGTGAACGGGACACTGCCGGCCACCGAGACCTCCGAGACGGTCGAGGTAGAGGCCATGCGCGCCGTCATGCAGCGCCGCGCTCAACTGCAGGCCCTCGCAGTCCGTCTGCCCGACGAGCGGGTGCTCAAGATGGACGGGTTGCGCAGCTTCTCGGTCTCGGTTCCGTTCTACGAGGTAGGTCCCGACGGTGTGCTGACCGGTGCAGATGGCACGGTGCTGACGCCAAATCACGAGATCGGCTTTTATCAGGATGCGGGCGGCAAGACCCTGACCCCCGGCTGGCGCGTCGGCGTCGGTTTCGAGAACTTCGAGCGGGTCCTGACCTCCGACGGGGTGCGGCAACCGATGCTGCAGATCTTTGTCTGGACCTGTCTTTTCGCGTTCCTTTCGATGGTGCTGACCTTCGCGGTCGGCACGACGCTGGCGGTCATTCTGGAATGGTCGCATCTGGCCTATCGGGGTGTCTATCGGGTGCTCCTGCTGCTGCCCTATGCGGTGCCCGCCTTCATCTCGATCCTCGTCTTCCGCGGCCTCTTCAACCAGAATTTCGGCGAGATCAATCTGATCCTCAGCACGCTTTTCGGGATCAAGCCGGTTTGGTTCACCTCGCCGATCCTGGCCAAGATCATGCTGCTGATCGTGAACACCTGGCTCGGGTTTCCCTACTGGATGCTGCTTATCGCGGGCTTCCTGCAGGCGGTTCCGCGCGATCACTACAAGGCCGCGGCACTGGAGGGCGCGGGGCCGGTCCGCAGCTTCTTCGCCATCACACTGCCCCAGATCCTGCCGCCTTCCGTGCCATTGCTGATCGCGAATTTCGCGTTCAACTTCAACAACATCGTGCTGGTCCTGCTGCTGACACGCGGCGGGCCGGACATTCCCGGCACGCTGATCCCGGCGGGCTCCACCGATCTTCTGGGGTCGTTTACCTTCCGCATCGCCTTCCAGAACTCGGGGCAGGATTTCGGCATGGCGAGTGCGATCTCGACCCTGATCTTCATCATCACCGGTGTGATCGCCTTCGTCAATTTCCGGATGATGCAGCGCTATGCCGCCAAGCGGAGCGCCCGGCCATGATCGTCGAGAACGCCACCTCGCTGCGCCGCCGCAAGATCCTGGCCCATGGCGTGCTGATCGCCTTCATCGCGCTGATCATGTTCCCGTTTCTGATGGTCCTGTCGATCTCGTTTCGGGAGGGGAACTTCTCTACCGGCAATCTCTGGCCCAGCAATCCGACGCTGGAGCATTGGGCACTGGCGCTGGGTTTCGAGTACACGCGCGAGAACGGAACGGTCGTCAAACCGCCCTATCCGGTGCTGTTGTGGCTGTGGAACTCGATCAAGATCGGGCTGATCGCCTCGGCCGGGATCCTGCTGCTCTCGACCACCTCGGCCTTCGCGTTTGCGCGGATGCGGTTCAGGGGCAAGGGGGCGCTGCTCGACACTCTGCTGATCGTGCAGATGTTCCCAGCGGCACTTGCGGTCGTTGCAATTTACGCGATCTTCGATGGGCTGGGACGGGTCGTGCCGTGGATGGGCGTAGACACACATCCCGCGCTGATCCTGTCCTATCTCTCGGCCATCACGCTCCATATCTGGACCATAAAGGGCTATTTCGACAGCATCGACCCGGCGCTCGACAAGGCCGCCCAGATCGACGGGGCGACGCCCTGGCAGGCGTTTCGCTATATCTTCCTGCCGCTGTCGATCCCGATTCTGGCGGTCGTTTTCGTGCTGTCCTTCATCTTTCTGGTGAACGAATATCCGGTGGCCTCGATCCTGCTCAGAAATACCGACCAGATGACGCTGGCCGTCGGCGCGCGACAATATCTTTACGAGCAGAACTACCTCTGGGGCGATTTCGCCGCTGCCGCGATCCTGTCCGGTCTGCCGATAACGGTGCTTTTCCTGTTGGCACAGAGGTTTCTCATCTCCGGCCTGTCTGAGGGTGGGGTGAAGGGCTGAGCGTTCTACCGCGCGGGCCGGTTCAACATGTCGAAAAGCGGTTTCAGGCGTTCGAACTCGGCCATGCAGCGACGGACACCATCGGGCCGGGTGATGATGCTTCTGTCGTCCAGATCGGTCCAGGCCGACAGTCCCTTGTGGCGCAACAGATCGGCATGCGGGTGGTCCTTGGGATAGCCGTTGGGTACGCGTTTGAGTTCGGGCTCATGCAGGCGCATGCCAGCGTCCCACAGGTCCGCCAGAACGCCCGCGATCTTGTCGCCGTCCGGGCCGGTCACCCGCGCCCGGAACTGCTCCAAAGTCGCCGGGTCAAAGCTGAAAACACCGCAGCCAAGCGACAGTTTCTCCAGACCCAGCCCGAAGAACCACATGGGCGGCGAGGCGAGCTCGCTTTGCGGAGTGAAGGCGATATGCAGGTGGGTATTGTAAGGCGTCTTGTCCTTGGAGAACCGCACATCGCGGTAAATGCGGAACACCTTGGCGCTGTGAACCTGTCCAGTCAGGCGCTGAAGCTCTGCTGTCATGACATCGCAGAACGCGGCGGCCGGTGCCTTGATCTCGGTCTCGTAGACTGTCTTGTTGGCCGCAAACCAGTCGCGTGTGTTGTTGGCTTTGAGGTCGGAAAGAAAGAGCAGCGCCGCCTCGGAGAATCGCTGAAAATCGGACGCGGTCATCTGGTGGCTTTCCTTTTCTTCTGTTTCGGGGGAAGCGTGGTCACGAATTCAGTGCACATGTCGAGCCATTCCGACAAATCCGCATCCGAGCAGCTTGCCGCATCGACATGGACGAACCCGCCCAGACGGCGCTCACCAAAGACAACCTGCCGCGCGCCGGGTCGGGCGAGGGCCGCTTCCATGTTCTCCTTGCCGACGCGGAACATGAAAGTCCGGTTTTCCGCATCACGTCTGGCACCGCCGACCATGTGCTCGCCCAGCATGAAGCAGGTGCCGCCCATCATGCGCCGTTCGCCGAGATCGGTGAAGCGGCTCATCGCGGTTCTGAAACGTGCATTCAGTTCTTCATCAACAGCCATCAGATCATTCCCCAAAGCCCCGCCACAATGGCACCTGCAAAGAACAGGATCGTGAGCGAAGTTGCACCTGCCCCGATCGCGCGACCCACATTCGGCACCGTCTGACGGATGGCCGCATAATGTATCAGCCTCGCCAGAACCAGTATCACGCCGCCGCCAAGCACCAAAACCGACGCTGTGCCAAGTGCCTCGGCACCCGCCATTACGATCAGGGCGGAAGGAACATTCTCGGCGAAATTGCCGTGGGCACGCATACGGCGCATCATCTCCGCATCGCCACCGTCCATGAACCGGATGCCGGTTCTGGCACGATGCACGCCGACGATCACCGACATGACGACCTGCATGGTCACGAAAAGAGCAGCGAAGCCAAGCGTGATTGAAAGGGTCTCTACCAACTTGTCTCTCCTTTCCGGCCCGCGAGATCTGGCCTGGCGGGCCGGTACCGGCCTCAGCCCTGCATGCTTTCATAGGTGATCATCGCAAAACGCGCGCCTTGCGGGTCGGTGAGCGTGGCCATGCGCCCGACGCCCGGCATGTCCATCGGACCTGCCAGCACATTTGCCCCAGCTTTCGAGGCCTTGGCGGTCGCGGCATCCACATCCTCGACGGTCACGAAAATCGTCCAGGCACCATTGTCCTCGGGCATGGGGGAGAAGCCGCCTATGGGTGCATCATTGACGAAGATCGCGGAATGGCTGGATCCGTCCTGCATCGGCATTTCGTTGATCGTCCAGCCGAGCACATCCGCATAGAATGCCTTGGCTTTCTGAAAATCGGGACCGGAATGGGCGATCCAGCCCGCATTGCCCGGTGTCGTCATGGTGGTCTCGGTCATGTCATCCTCCTGTGATTGCAGGTCCCGATCAGGGGCCTATGCACCAAGGACGGGCTCACATCCGGTTTCCCGACAGCCTCGCGGAATTTTCTTCACATTCGGTGATTTTTGCCCGCAGGACTTTTGCTTCCGGCCCTGTGGGGTCGAGATCGAGCGCTGCCTGATAGGCGGCTCTGGCCTCATCCGGGCGGTCGAGATCCGCCAGAAGCGAGGCGCGCATGGCGTGATACCATCGATAAGAGACCAGCGGCCCGGCCAGCGGCTCAAGCATCGCGAGCGCGGTTCCGGGCCCGCTTGTCTCCGCCACTGCCGCCGCGTGGTTGAGCCGCACGATCGGCGTCGGCTGCTGGGCGGCGAGTGCCGCGTAAAGCGTCTCGATCCGCGCCCAGTCAGTCTCGTCCCGACGACGCGCGCGGCCATGTTCCATCGCAATCGCGGCCTGCAACTGCATCGGGCCCGGCGGGATGTGACGGGCGGCCTTCTGCATCAGGACGGCGGCCTCTTCGATCATCGGCCAGTCCCATGTTTCGCGATCCTGATCGTCGAGCGGAACGAGATTGCCCTCTGCATCCATCCGGGCCTCGCGCCGGGAGTGCTGGATGAGAAGAAGCGCAAGCAGGCTCATCTGTTCCGCCATGCCGGGAAAGAGGTCGAGCAAGAGGCGGGCCAGCCGGATCGCCTCTTCACAAAGCGGCAGACGCATCTGGGTCTCGGCAGCACTCGTCGACCACCCCTCGTTGAAGAGGATGTAGATCATCAGAGAGACCTCGTTCAGCCGCCGCCCGCGCTCCAACAGATCGGGTGTTTCAAAGGGAACAGGGTTGGCGGCAACCGTGCGCTTGGCGCGGGTCAGCCGCTGCTCCATGGTACGCGGCTTGATCAGGAAGGCCCGCGCAATCTCGGTCACCGACAGCCCGGCCACGATCTTCAGTGCCAGCGCCAACTGGTCCTTGCGGTTGAGCGACGGATGGCAGCAGATAAAGAGCAGACGCAGCACGTCGTCGCGCAGCCCGTCCTGGTCAATCCGCTCGATCATCTCGTCTTCGTAAAGGGCGCTTTCGGCTTCTGTACCGTCGGCAAGCGCCCGCCCCGCCTTGCGCAACCGGTCAATCCCGGCATTTCGCGCGGTCGTCAGCAACCAGGCCAGCGGGTTGTCGGGAACGCCGCGCTCAGACCAGGCCCGCAGCGCCCGGACGCAGGCGTCTGCGAAGGCTTCTTCTGCGAGATCGACATCGCGAAACTGCCGGGTCAGCGCGGCCAGTGCGCGGGGTCTGCTCTCGGCAAACCGGACTTCAAGCCAGGCAGATATTTTAATTCTCCGGTGCCAGAACACCACCGGCCCAGCCGATCGGGCGGACCTCGATCCTTGCATAGGGCGAGGCGAGATAGGACGCATAGTGGATCGCTTCCTCAAGATCCTTGAACTGGGCCGAGTAGAAACCGAGGAACCGCTCCTTGGTTTCGGCAAACGGCCCGTCGGTCACCAGGGCGTCCTGTCCGGGCTCCGCAATCGTGTTGATCGTCACCGCCGAAGTTGACGGCATCAGCTTGGCGGTTGCAAAGAGCCCGCGTTTTGCCAAAGCCTCCTGCAGGGCGTGATGGCCCCGCATTACCGACTGTTGTTCGGCCTCCGGCAACCGGTCAAACGCGCTGTCTTCGCCGTAGATCAGAATTGAGTAGTTCATTTTGCCTCTCCCTGAGCCGTTCTCTCTGTTCTAGGACGATCCGGGCGGCCTTGTCCCGACATCGCCTGACACTTTTTTCGAGAGCACTTGTTCTTTCTTTGTTCCTAAATACGCGATAGTCTGCGGTTTGTCACGACTGGGCGAGGGATAGGGGCGATGGCAGCACTGAGGATCGGGAACCGGGATGCGCGCAGGCTGTGGCTGCATACGCAGGGGCTCTCGGCCACTCCGACCGGGCAACTGGACGTGCTGGGCATCATCCGGCGGCTTGGGCTGGTACAGCTGGATTCGATCCGGGCGGTTTCACGGGCGCATCATCATATCCTGTGGAGCCGCAACCAGAATTATCGCGAGCCCATGCTGAACAGGCTGCTCGCCAGGGATCGCAGCATATTCGAGCACTTCACCCACGATGCGTCTGTCCTGCCGATGGAGTTCTATCCGATGTGGACCCGGCAGTTTCGCCGGTTGAGCGCGCGCATCGAGGGGTTTGCCAACTTCAGGACCATGCCCGGACCGTCCGAGCGAGACGCGATCAAGGCGCGCATCGCACAGGAAGGTGCGCTCTCGACCAAGGCATTCGAAACCAGGATCGAGGGCGCGCGAGAGATGTGGGCGCGACCGCCGCACAAGCGCGCGCTCGATTACATGTGGTATGCGGGCGAGCTCTCGACATGTCACCGGGTCAATTTCACCAAGTTCTATGATCTGTCGGAGCGGGTGATCCCCGACCATCACCGGCAGGCTGAAATGACGGATGAGGCGCAAGTGGCCTGGCTTTGCGAGAATGCGCTCGATCGCCTCTCGGTTGGCACCCCCGGCGAGATCATGCGGTTCTGGGAGGCGACCACGCCCAAAGAGGTGCGGGGCTGGATTGATCAGGCCGAATTGGTCGGTGTTGAGATCGAGGGTGCTGACAAAAGCTGGACCAAGGCGTTTGCACCTGCCGATATCGAGACCCGTCTGGCGACGGTCGATGCCCCGACTTCTCGCCTGCGCATTCTCAATCCGTTCGATCCGGTGATCCGCGACCGGGACCGTTTGAAACGCCTCTTTGGTTTTGACTACCGGATCGAGATTTTCGTGCCCGCCGCCAAGCGCCGCTGGGGCTATTACGTGTTTCCGCTGCTGGAAGGCGACCGGTTTGTCGGACGGCTGGATGCCAAGGCAGACCGCTCGGCCGGTGTCCTGAACATCCTGAATTTCTGGCCCGAGGAGCAGGTGAAATGGACCGGCGCGCGTGCCGCGAAGCTCTATGCAGAGCTTGACCGCCTCGCCCGGTTCATCGGTGTCGAGCGGGTCGTCTGGGTTATTTCGCCGCCTGGGTGATGTAGATGCCGACAGCAACGATGGCGGCACCCAGAAAGAAGTTCCGCGACAACTCCTCGGCGAAAAAGTACTTCGACAGAACCGGCACAATCACGAACGCCATCGCCATGAACATGTAGGAGCGGTTCAGCGGCAGGTTGCGGAGTGCGGCAATCCAGAAGAACGTCGCGCTCATATAGATCGTCATTGCCAGAAGGAACCACGCAATCGCGGCGTAGTTCTGAACGATCTCACCCAGCGACTGCCCGGCGATCAGATCGGCGATCTTCTTGAACATCAGCTGCCCGGTCGCAATCGCGCCCACGGCATAGACGACAAAGAGGTAGGAAAGGGTTGTGGAGGTCATGGCTCAGGCCCTGTCGATCTCTTGCAGGCGCGAGGCTGAAGCCTCAAGCGACGTTATGCTCATCCGGCCCTGAATGGGCTTGGATGGCTCGCTTTGCATGTCATAGCCAAAAAAGAACAGCAGCATCTGAACGCCTGTCACAATCGGCAGGACCGCCAGCATCACGGTGCCGGTCGTCGCCGGATCGCCCGTGCTGATCGAGACCATCCATTCACGCAGGCCGAAGATCACGCCAAAGAGCAGCGCGAAGAAACCCACGAAAAGGTTGATCGAGGCGATGTTGAAATCCCGCACAAAATAGGAATAGAAGATCCGCCGCAGGAACCCGCGCAGGTGCCGGATCAGGAAATCGCCCAGGATCGAGGTGATCTTGAGATTACTGGTCTCCTCACCATAGACCGCATGCATCGGCACATCGACAACCACGGCCCGCGCATCGCCGAGCTTGATCAGCATGTCGGTCTCGAAGAAATAGCGCTCGGCCAGCTTCTCGACATTGATCGCCATCAGCGCCTTGCGGTGGATCGCGGTATAGCCGTTGGTCGGATCGAAAGAGCGCCAGTAGCCGCTGGAAAGCTTGGTCAGAAAGCTCAGGAACGCATTGCCGAAAAGCCGCAGTTTGGGCATGCCCTTCAGCGAGGATATCGCAAAGAACCGGTTGCCCTTGGCGTAATCCGCCTCGCCGCTTGCGATGGGATCGACGAAAAGCGGGATGAGGGCCGGGTCCATCTGCCCGTCGCCATCGACCTTGACCATGATGTCACAGCCATCCGCCAGCGCGGCCATATATCCGGCAATGACGGCGCCGCCGACGCCCTTGTTCTTCTCGTTGTAGAGAATCCTTACCCGGGCGTCGGTCACGTTCTCCTCGATGAATTTTCCGGACTGGTCGGGGCATTTGTCATCGACGGCATAGATCACGGAGACATCCGTCCCGATCTGGCTGATCACCTCCAGCACATGCTGCTTGACGCGATAACACGGAATGACAACGGCAACTTTCATCGACAACGGAACGATCCCAACCCAAAACTCAACCGCGTTCGATCTAGCATTGTTTTGAGCGCATAGAAACTCGCGAAACCCGCCGGATTGGGATTTCTGTCACAGTTGGGCGGGGAATTCAGGTGATCGTGTTGAGGCTGTCCCGGTGGGCAGCCTCGATCAGCTGGCGGTCGGACTGATCGCCGAGGCTGTCGGTTTCGAGCGCTGCGAGGATTTCATCTGACCCAAGCGGGCGGCTTTCCAGAAGCTGCCCGAATTTCAGAGGCACCTTGCGAACCTCGACGCCCTGAACCCAGGTGTTCACGGCCAGGGTCATATGCCCCTGAAAGTCCTCGGAATAATGTGCGAGATCGGCCTCTGCCAGCGAAGGGTGGGTGATCCATGTGTCCGCATAGACACCCATTGTTTCGGGCGCGCCGAGGGCGAACTGATCGCCAATCATCAGCAGGTTGTAGTGCAGTCCCCGCGCGGCTTCGGCAAAGAGCACCGGTTCCGCCCGACACGCGGCTGCCATGTCGCGCCAGTCAAAGCCCATCATCTTGACCGCCAGATCGGGGCGAATGCGCAGATGCAGGTCGAACTCACCGGCATTGCGCGCCAACTCATACGCGGCATGAATCTTGTAGTGCATCTTGGCCTGATTGGAGAACGCTGCGAACCGGTCGGCCCTGTCGTCTTCCAGAACGACGTGATCTGTCCCGTAGAGCGATTTGAGCATGTCGGCCTCGACAACAGCCCCGGCCTTGAGCGCGTTGAAGAGCGTCGGATACCGGGCTTGCACCCGCTCATAGCCCATCTGCAATGCGATCCGCCGATAGGTTTCCGGAAACTCGGCGCCTGCAAAGGGCAGGACATATCGGAACGGCTCGGCGTTCGAGCGCCCGACCGCCTGCCAGCTGTGCACGAAGAACTCTGCATCGACATTGGCAAGCAGGGTCCTGCGCCAGGTTGCCAATGCATCCTCATAGCCGCGCAACTGACCGGAGACCGACACCGCAAGACGTATCCGCCGCTGCCGCCGGTTGAGCGCCGGGGTCCGAAGGGTGGCCATTGTCCACCCGGCCTGAAACGCCTGATAGGTCCGGTCATCCATGGAGCGGGGGGCCTTCCCGGAAGATACCTCATCCAGTTGCGCACGGGTCCGCGCGGTCCGTTCCGCAAGTGGAAGAATGGCGTCGCCCAGTTCCAGTGCCTCAAGACGCTCGCCTGTCAGGACGCTTCCCTCTCTCCAGTGCCGAAGCAGCAGCATGCGCGCGGCCTGATGATCGCCCAGCGTCGTCTCGGCCGTGTTCAGGCGGCTTTCGAGAATGGTCGCGAGATCGGCGTTGTCAGGATCGGAGACGACATCCCGACCGATCAGCCAGCTGAAAAAAAGCAGGTGGGCGACCCCAAGGTGCTGATTGTCGCTGATCCGGTCCGTCTCCCCGAAATAGTGATCGAGAATGTCCTGCCGGTTCAGCCCGAAACTGTCCTCGTTGAACATCACGCTGTAGGGCAGTGTGAAATCGTCGGATCCGAAACGCTCGAACCACATCAGATGCAGGCGGGTGACCCAGTCCTGCGACATCCACTCGCCAAGATAGGCACGTGTCGTCAAAAGAAAGATGACCGTATTCTGATCCGGCCCGTCTGCCACAAGATCGCGCAGAACCGGCGTCACCTCGCGGACCAGACTTTTGGCGACCTCTCGATTGCCGGAAGTCAGGTGCCCGGAAATCTCATGCGCGAGGATGAGCGGGCGGGTCGGACAGTCCCTTTGCTCGATCAGTCTGCGATAGAGTGCGTGTTTGTCCGCTCCGGCCCAGCCCGAAAGGGCCGTTGGCTGGCCGAGTGCTGCAATCAGCGCCCGGGATGCGGCGCGGTAGGGTTCGGGATCGGTGGGGTCATCGGCAATGCAGCCCGCAAAATGGCCGAGGGCTGCAACCGGATCGTCCTTGGCCATCAGGGCCTCGCCTTCTGCCATGCTCATTCGGTTTCGGCTTTCAGGGCTTCATATTCATCCGGTGTGCCGCAGAAGCGGACCTCGTCCCGTCTGATCAGGGCATAGCGGATATCATGACCCGCCTGAATTGCGGTGTTGTAGAGCGGCGCGATATAGCGCTCGCCGCCTTGCAGGTCCAAAGGATCCCGGTCGGCAATCCCCGCATAGAGCGATCGGAAGAACGCGACCGAGCTGAAATAGTAAAGGCCGGTCGAGCAGAGATCGGAGATACGCACTTTCTCTGCCACCTCAGCGGCGCGGAAGGCGACCGTGTCGGTCGGGTCGGGACGGACAAAGGACCAATGCGTGCCTTCGCCCTGAAACACCTCGACATAACCGTCAATCGCCGCCGGATCGAAAGCATCGGGATGTCTGAAACCGGGCCGGAACGTGTCGATGTTGAAGATTGTCAGGGCGGCATCGTCAGCGGCTTCTGCCAGTTCCAGCCCTCGGGCGACCGTTTCGGCCTGACCGTCGGTCTCTTCGTTGAGCACGACCAGATCGAGCCGTTCCGCGGGCAGACCCATCGCCTCGCATTCGGCGCGCACGAAGGCCGGGGTGTCCTGGATGTCGCGACAGATGATCAGGAAGCGCTCAGTGCCGAAATACGCCTCGAAACTGCCAAGGGCATGGGCGAAGACGCTGCGCCCCTCAAGCTCCAGCATGTATTTTGGAACCGTGTAACCGGCCTTGAAAAACCGCGAGGACAGGCCCGCCATGGGCAGAACAATCATGCGAGCACGCCTTCCACCTTGGAGGCCAGCCGCAGGCCATTTGCCAGAAGCTGCCGTTGCAGATCAGGCCGGTCGCTGTGCAGAGGCAGCATCGAAAAGAAGAGAAGCGCTGTGATTGCCAGCAGCTCCCGCATCTCGATATCATGGTGCCTTTCGATCTGGGCCGTGAAGATCGCCTCGATTTGGGCCTGATGCGGTTGCTCGCTGAGATAGAGCGACCAGTCATGCGACCCGTTCTCCATCAGTTTTGAACGTCCCAGAATGATCTTGTCATACTGCCCGATCACCGAATGCGTGAGTTTCGCCAGATCATAGCGCCAGTCCCCGAATTGGCAAAGCTGGCCCGATCCGAGTTGCCCGCGCGGATCAATCGCCAGAATGCGCTGTGCCGTGAAATCGTAGAACATGTTTCCGAAGAAAAGATCGCCATGCCAGAAGCGGATATGCTCTGGCCGTGTCGGCGGAATGCAATCGATCAGCCGCTCAACAAGATCTCTGAGCGGTGGAAAGGTGGTGCCGTCCAGCCTGAACGTCGTGTCCAGCGAAAGACCGGATGTGTCACAATAGGCCCTCAACCTGTCCCAGGTTTTGGCCTTGATCATCGTGTCGAAGAAATGCTTCGCGAAGTCTGGCGAGGCCTCGGGCACATCGCCTTCCGGCCGGATCGCCTGGCATTTGTCGACAAGCTCGAAACAGGCCGACAGGATCTCCATCCAGCTGGCCAGCGGCAGATCGCCGAAGGCTGCAAGATCGCTCAGAAGCGGATGGTAGAGATACTCGATGGCATAGCCCGCACGAAAATTCCGCTCCACCCGTCCCCGATAACGGGGAATGTGGATCTGAAGATCGCCGGGCAGTGTCTCGTACCAATGCGCCTCGGCCCGGATCTTCGCGGTGTCGGAGGACTGCTTGACCAGCAGGTGGTTCTCATAGGCGATGTCATTGAAACACCGCTTGATCATGATCGATTTCTTGGACTGGAAATAGAGCGGCAGATGCCCGAAATCGAACCATTCCTGCGCCTCGACAAGCGCCAGTTCCCGCGCCGAATGGTAGTGATTGAGGGCGGAGACGATGTCGGGCTCGTCAAACGCGCGCATCAGAAGTGCGGGATCGGTGAAGACGTAATAGCCGCAGACCACCTTGCGGGTGTCGATCTGCTTGGGCGGCTCGTCCGAGAACCTGGTGCAGTTCTCGCCGTCCACCACATAGGCCCACTGATAGTTGGCGGTGGTGTTCTGCACGACGACCAGATCGCCCGCCGGCATGGTTTCCATCCGCACCAGCGTGTCGCCGTAGAGCAGACGCAAGGGCTCACCGGGTTGCAGGATTTCCAGCGCGTGACGGATCGCCTGCGTCAGGCTCAGTTTCTGCGGCTGCGGGATCAGGCGAATTCCAAGCCGGTCGATATCGGCCTGGTCAATGGTCGAAATCTCGTAGTCCTCGGGAACCGTCATTGCAACCGCTTCGCCGTCCGCCAGTTCCGCCTGCATCGCGAAAAGTCGGCGGTTTCCGAGCGGCAAAAAACTCGGCGGCAGACCTCCGTATTGCTGGGCAATATCGTCGCCCACGGATCTAGCCGATAAAATCAAAAGCATCGCACTCTCACATCACCACGAGGGCATCACTGCCCTTGTCCCCAACACAGATCCTTTTCTGCGGCAAAATGGTAGTGAGCGCCAGCCCCCCGCAACTGACAAATATCACTAATTCCGGGTGTTTGACCGATCAGCGAAGCCAGTCCGACCGCTGTTTCGACACGATGAGCCGCGCCATTCCCCGACCCAAAACCTCCCGCGCGCCCGAAAAGGGATCATCGGGCAGGTCTGACCGGTCGCGTGGTTCGAAGCCGAACCGGGCATAATCGGTCGCATAATGGGCCTCGATTGCCTCGACATCCTGTTTAAAGAGCTTCATGGGCTTGCGCTGGCGTTTCAGAAGGTGCTGAAACTCGATATGGGGCGCAACATCGCCGGTGACCGTGTCGAGCCGCGAGATGATGACATCGAGGCCTTCTTCAAGAAAGAATATCTCGGCTTCCTCGGGAACAAGATCATCCTGCGGACGGATGTGGTTCTCATAAATGCGCGGCTCAATGCGCATCGCGGCGAGCATGATTCTCAGCCATGTAGAAAAGCTGAACCGGCTGGCCCGCGATTCGCCGGTCTGATAGCGATATTCGCTTTGCAGCCGGGCGACCGGATCTCGCACCACTGCAAAACAATAGTCGAGCGGTTCGGGCAGCAACTCGCTCAGGTCGAGTTTTGTCAGATGGGTCACCGGTGTCATCAGACTGGTTCCCGGCACGCCAAGGCGCTTGTTGTGATCCAACAAGGACAACTTGCCGAAGCGCCGGGTCAGATATTCCTCGACCGAACTGCCGCCAGTTTTCGGGACATGCGCAAAGAAAATGTTGCGCCCATTACAGGTTGCCAATGGCATTTTTGAATCTCCCCCAAGGTTCAAAAAGCTTGTTACTTTGAAGCTGATATCAGCTGATCGTTTCTCATCTTAAATTCAGTCACAAAATCATGGGACCTCGCAAATTCAAGAGCACTTCGACAGGCGGAGATCAGCGCATCGCGACTCTCGTTTATCTCGATTATACGTTCGGCGAGGCTGATTGGTTTGCCGAGCGGGGCGATCCAGCCCGCCTTTGACTGCGCGCGCAGGCCCGACCACATCTGGTTGCCATATCCTGCGATCGCGAGGCCGCAGCCCATGGCCTCCAGATAGGTGCAGGACGGGTCCGACTGCCGGTGACAACTGAGAAAGACATCCGCCTTTGTGCGGGACAACGGAACCAGCTCGGTCTCGAAGTCCACTGGCGCGTGAAGGGTCACCACCGCGGCGAGGTCGTGACGCGCGATCTCCTCGGTGATATGCGCTTCAAGCGATCCGGTGCCGTAGATATCAAGCGTGAAGGCCACGCCCTTGTCCCGCAGGTGCCTCGCAATCGGGATCAGATCCTGTGCGCCCTTCATCGGCTCCAGCCTTCCCGAATTGATCAGTCGCAGGGGATGGCCTTCCCGGATGTGATCAAGCCGCGCCGTCATCTCCTCTGTCGTGGCGAACATCTCGGGCTTCATGCGGTTGTCGAGATAAAGCAGGGTATTGGCATTCATCGACCGATAGGCATTCAGTGCCGGGTAGCCGTTCGCCTGAATGCCGTCCGCCTGCCGGAAGGCCCGTCTGCGCAGGCGTTCCTTGCGCAGATGCCAGAACGCCGAATAAAGCCGCCGCGGCCAGTTTCGGGTCGGGTCCATCAGTGCGATCTGCAACCGCGTGCCGATGGTGTACTCAATCGCATAGATGATCTTTGCGTCAGCCTCTGCGCCATGATCGGTGATGTGCAGATCGTGATGGCTGTCACCGGCACCCAGCACCACGTCATAGTCGCGCAGCATGTCGGGCGAGATCACGTCTTCCTCGTCGATCACCTGTAGTCCGTAGTCGAGATCGGCAACCTGATAGGTGCCACCGAAAGGGATGCTCTCTGCCCCCTTGCGCAGGATGCAATCGATCCGTCCGGGCCAGATCTTGCAGCTGTGCTGCATACCCTCGGCGAACTTGACATCGAGCGAGATCGTGCCGTTGCCCGTCTCGATCACCGGCGCGGTTGGCAGCATAAGAAGACGTGAAATGGTCGCCTCCCCCCTCATCTGGCGTCACCGTCGGTCGCAACCTAGTGGCAAAGCCCTCCCTTGAAAAGAACCGACATCAGCATCTTTTCGCGGAGTTTGGCGTTTCGCACAGTTTGCCCGGACCGGCCCTTGACCTGTTCCCACAAAGCAGACAGCTTGCCAGTGGGTGCGGGTAACAACAGTGACAATTGACATGCTTTCACGGATACGCGGTCTTGGCTCTACATCTCTTGTGATGCTTCTGGCGGCTTGCGGACTTGCCCGCTGTGCTCCGGATCCTCTGTCTCAGAGCGACTTCGACGCGCTCTATTCAGCGCCCCTGCCAGCGCCTGCGGATGCGCTTTCGGTCTTCCATGTCGGACATTCGCTGGTTGGGCGCGACATGCCCGCGATGCTGCAACAGCTTGCCGGTCAGGGGCACAGCCATGCGAGCCAGCTTGGCTGGGGAACCCCGCTGAAGGCCCATTGGGAGCCGGATGAGACGGTCAATGGCCTGGAACTTGTCAACACAGCAACCGAGGCGCGGGAGGCGATTGCCAGCGGCAGTTCGGACGCGGTCGTGATCACCGAGATGGTCGAGATCCGCGATGCGATCAAGTATTTCAACAGTGCCGAATATGTTGCGAACTGGGCGCGGCTTGCCTGGGAGGCGGACCCGCAGACCCGTGTCTACCTTTACGAAAGCTGGCACGAGATCACCGACCCCGAAGGTTGGCTCGAACGCCTTGACCGGGACCTCACCCTCTACTGGGAGGGTGAGTTGCTGCGGCGTGCGCTTGCCTCTGACGATATGGAAAAACCGATCTATGTGATCCCGGCCGGGCAGGTCTTTGGTCGGTTTGTCGGCGAGATCGAAGCCCGGGGCGGGGTTGGTGACATGACCCGTCGCGAGGACCTTTTCGCGCTCAACAACGAGGGCGCGCAGGACCCGATCCATTTCAATGATATCGGCGCCTATCTGGTGGCGCTGACACATTATGCGGTGCTCTATCAGCGCAACCCGGTCGGCTTGCCGCATGAACTGACGAAGGCCGATGGCACACCTGCGAAGACGCCGGGGCCTGAAGCCGCCCGCCTGATGCAGGAGATCGTCTGGGAGGTTGTGACAGGCTACCCCAAGACAGGGGTCCCGCAGCGCTGATCGTGTGACAATTGCCGCACTATCGCCCAACTGGCTGCTTCTAATGGAGGGGTTTCCGAAGTAACAGAAACGAGTGGTGTGGTTTGCCGAGTTGGGGTGGTTCAGGTGAGTAAGAAGGTTCTGTTGACCGGGGGTGCGGGGTTTATCGGCTCGCACACATATGTCGAACTCATCGCCGCTGGCTATGACGTTACCATTCTGGACAATTTCGAGAATGCCCGGCGCGACGTGCCGGACCGTCTGGCGCAAATCACCCAGAAGACCACCAAGCTGATTGAATGCGATATCCGCGCAGAGGCGCATGTCGAGGCGGCCTTTCGAGGCCAGGGCTTCGATGCCGTCGTGCATTTCGCGGCACGCAAGAGCATAGCGGAGGGTGAGACCGATCCACTCGGCTATCACCAGACCAACTGCAATGGTCTGGTCAACATTGTCGCGGCCATGCAGACCCATGGCGTCAAGGCGATTGTCTTCTCGTCAAGTGCCGCGATTTACGGCAGCCCTGACCAGATGCCGATCGGGGAAGACACGCCGCCTGCGCCGCAGAACGCCTATGCCTGGACCAAGCTCTTCGGAGAGGAGTTTCTGGACCGGATGCGGCGGGCCGATCCCGCGCTCAAGACCGGCATCCTGCGATACTTCAACCCGGTCGGCGCGCATGCCTCCGGCCTCATCGGAGAGGATCCGAGCCAGCCGCCCGCCAATCTCGTGCCGATCATCGCGCGGGTGGCCAGCGGTGACCTTGCGGAGCTGACAGTTCTCGGTGATGACTATCCGACACCTGACGGGACCGGCGTTCGCGACTACATTCACATTGGCGATCTGGCGCGGGGCCATGTGCTGTCGCTGGATGCGCTTCTGGGGCAGGGGCGGAGCCATCTCGTCAACCTGGGTACGGGGCGCGGGTATAGCGTCATGGAGGTGCTGCGCAGCTATGCCGAGGTGTCGGGCCGCGCGATCCCCCACAGGATCGTTCCGCGCCGGTCAGGTGATGCCGCGACATCCTTCGCCCAGACCAGACGTGCCCGAGAGATACTGGGCTTTGAGGCCGAGCATGATCTGAGATCGATGTGCGACAGCAACTGGCGGTTCATCTGCCAGCGCGACACGGTCACGGTCTAGAGCCATGCAACTCACGACAGCGGAAATTGATCGCATGCGGGGTATCCTCCGCGCTGCGGGGCCGGAAGGCGTTGCCGACCTGATGCGGTGTGTGCAGTTCTCGGAAAGACTGGACCACATCTCCGAAAAGACACGGAAAGCCGCCGAGACCCTTGGATGGTTGGAGCCGGGACGCCTTTCCTTCACGAAGCTCGGGGCGTTTGCCGTTGATTCCTGCCGCGAATATGTCTTCTGGCGGGAGCGGGACCGGAAGCTGCCCTTCGAGGGCGGCGCCGCGCATCTGATGCCGGACCATTTCCGCAACAAGTCCGTGGTCGAGATCGGTTGCGGGATGGGGGCGAACCTGATGTCACTGGGCGGCGTCACGCCCGAGCTTCATGGGATCGAGCCCGTGCCTATCTACGGCCAGATTGGCAGTGTTTTCAGAGAGCTAGAGGGGTTGCCGTCAATCGATATCCGCTCGGGCAGCAGCGAGGCGATCCCGTTTGAGGACGGTCGTTTCGACGTTGTGCTCTGTGTCACCGCGCATCAGTATTTCAACATCTGCCCCGCGCTCGTCGAGATGCGACGGATCCTCAAGCCCGGAGGCGAGATGCTGATCATCGGCGGAACGCTGGGGCCGTACATGCGGGGTGCGATCAAGCCTGTGCTGCGTGGATCGCCGAAGATGACGCGCGACTATGTGAAGACGACGGCCAACTCGCTCAGCTACATGATGTTCAAGCGGCGCATCCTGTTTCGGCGCAGCAACCGCTCAACCGCCAATCCGATCTATCCCGCCCGTCGCAGCATGTGCCGCTGGCTGACCGATGCGGGGTTTGAACTGCTGCCTCCCATGGTGCAGATACCACCGCTGACGGAGACCTGCTTCAGGGTGCGAAAACCGGCCTGAGGCCGCTATCTTGCGAGCACCTTGTCCAGGAAACCCACCATATCCTGCGCAATGCGCTCGGGATCGCAGCGCTTCGCGAGATCGGCGCGGGCGGCCGTGCCAAGACGGGCCGCAAGGTTGGGGTCACTGATCAGCCGCGCAAGGGCTTCTGCCAGTGCGGCCGGGTTCTCTGAAGGGACCAGAAGCCCGGTCTCGCCATCGCTCAGCACCTCCGCGGGACCCCCGACAGCGGTGGAGACCGTGGCCATGCCGGTGGCCAGCGCCTCCAGCAAGGTGTAATTCAGGTTCTCATAGCGCGATGCGATGACCGCGATTGAGTGTTGCGGCCGCATCCTGTCGATATCGGTCTTGGAACACTCTCCACGATAGTCAATGCGGCTGCGCACGGCCTCGGGCAGGGCGGTCAGGGCTGTGCTCAGATGCTCGGTTGATCCATCAGGACCTGCAACGCCCTTGTCGGGCCCGATAAAAGTCAGCCGCCCGTCCGCGCCGCCCTCGATCAGCAGCCGGAACGCCTCCAGAAGTACATCGCCGCCCTTGTGCCTGTCATAGCGCCCGACAAAGAGAAGCGTCTTGCGGGCAATCTCGCTCAGACCGGCATGATCCACCGGGTCGAGAACCGGCATCGGGTTGGGGATCATTGCCTGCGGTGTGGGTGGCAGATCATGGGCCTTTTGCGTCGAGACAAGCACATCACTCGACGGCGCGGTGATCCCGGCACAGACCTGGAAAGCATGCGCCTCGCGCGCCTCGCGCTTCTGGTCCGAGATCGTGGTGCCGAAGGATTGCAGGCCCTTGTGGATGAACCACGGCCCGTGCAGCGTTACAACAATGGGGATCGGAACCATTTCCTGCACCATTCCGGCCCAGCCTTCGGTCTCTTCCATCACCAGTATCTCGATGTTGCGGGCCTTGATGGCCTGATGCACCGCTGCCGAAATCCGGTGCGCAATGCTGGCATGAAGCGCTGTTTCGGGATCAATCCGTGCCTTCAGGCGGTCCAGCAGGGACCCCCGAGCGGGCGCGGGCACCGCAATGACGGATGGATCGTCCACAGGTACATCAATCGTCATCGCAATGATCGTGACCTCATGGCCTGCGGCCCGAAGCCCTTGCGCCAGATAGGCGACGGCCGTGGTGATCCCGTTGGCGGTCAGGGTTCCGGGCCAGGACGGCGTGACAAGACCGATACGCATTTCTCAACTCTCCATCAGGACCGCTTATTGCGCGATCATCGTCCAAAGCCTGTCTATTCCCAGACCCAGCGCTGCTCCCAAAACCACAAACGGAAGGAACCGAACCTCGCGCAGAAGACTAACCCAGGCTTCTTTCCTTCCCAAGTTCAGCAGCAGGATCGTTTCCGGAATGCGGTGAAGGGCCACAACGAAGAGTGCCGCAACCGGGGATTCAAAGACCAGAATGGCAACACAAAGTCCGGTCCAGATCGACGCTGCCCGCACCAGACTGAGCATCGTCATGGTCTTGAAGCGGCGCTGCGCGCTGAAGGCCTCGCGCAGGAGCCCCGGTCCGATCAGGATCAGCCCTATCGAGAGGATCTGAATGATCTCGGTCACATCCGTATAGCGGTCATCATAGATCGTATCGACGATCAGGGGCGCCAGGGCCAGCAGCATACCCGCTCCGAACATCGCGACGAAGTCGAACACGATCCGGTAGCGGTAGTAGCGTCGGCGCAGGTCGGCGGCATCTGCGGTTCTGTGAAACTCGGTGAAGACCTGCAGACCCATCTGGGCATGCATCGAGTTCAGAAATGCCTCGACCATGTCCACGATCTGCCGACCGATATAGTAGAAACCGAAGGTCGTTGACGACATGGCAAAGCCGAGCAGCAGGCGGTCGGCCATGTTGATCACAGCCGTCAGGCCGGAATGGCCCATGATCCACTTGCCCCGGTCGAGGATGATCTTCACATGGTCGCGCTGCCAGTTGAGTCGCATCGACGGGCCGGAGAACACCCGGAAGCTCATCGTGATCTCGATAAAGGCGCGCACGACCTGACCCAGAACCAGCGCCCAGATGCTTTGCAGCCAGAGGGCCAGCCCAACGGTCGCGATCATGGTCAGAAAGGCTGACAGCAGGTTGCATTGCGTCACCAGCTTGAAGCGCATGTCCTTTTCGTAGACGAACTTGGAAGGCGAGGCGAAACCGTTGAGAAAGGCAACCGCGCCAAGTCCGAAGATGGCATAGGGCAGGGCGGGGGCGACATAGCCGCTCTCGGGCGGGAAAATCTCCGCCGACTGTCCCCACGCGACGGCCAGTGCGATCGGGCCCGAGATACTGGCGATCAGCAGGCCCCTCAGGATCTGTGCGGTCCAGCAGGATCTGAGAAAGGCGTCGTCAATCTCGTCCTCCTTGGTCAGGATGAGCGAGCGCACTCCGATGTCCGAGAACATCTCCAGAATCACGATAAACGAGATCACGATCGCAAAGACGCCGAATGTATCGGGCGTCAGGATCCGCGTCAGGATGATTGTGGAGGCCAGACGCAGGATGATCTGACCGGCAAAGACCGTCGATGACAGCATGGCCGAGATCAGGACCTTGTATTTAAGGCTGTCCTTGTTCTGAAATGTGTCGCGCAGCCGACCGATCATTGGAGATATTCCCGGCGCTCAGGGCAAACGTCTGTCCGTGATGGGAAAAGAAATGTGCTCATTACGGTCCGAACATAGGAGTTGGTGCTGCTTTAGGCGGCCCGGAGGGCCAGATTATGGCCGCAAAGCCATCTGACAACGCCGCACATTAGCTCGACATGGACAGAGACTGAACTTCGAAATATGACAAGCCTCATGTTTTGTGTCCCGTCTGTGTTCTTTGTCATCTTTCATGGTCGCCGGTCTGATAAATTGGGACCTTCGCGAAACGATCTCGCCTCAGACCTCCGGAGCAATCGGTCATGACCGCCCACGACCTGCATGTGGCCTATCTGGTCAACCAGTATCCAAAGGTCAGCCACACGTTCATCCGCCGCGAAATCCTGGCGCTGGAGCGTCTGGGGGTGAGCGTCAGCCGGTTTGCGCTGCGTGGCTGGGACGCGGACGTTGTCGATCCACAGGACATCGAGGAACGCGCGAGGACCCGGTACACATTGCAGACAGGGCTCCCCGGTTTGCTGGGTGGCGCGATCCGGCATGCATTCCGACATCCCCGCCCCGCATGGACAGCGTTCAAAGCGGCTCTGTCGATGTCGCGCAAGTCCACGCGCCCATGGCCTTATCATCTGATCTATCTTGCCCATGCCATGCGCATTCATCGCTGGCTGGAAGGGTCGGGGGTCACGCATCTGCATGCCCATTTCGGGACCAATCCGGCCGAGATCGCGCACCTGCTGCGGCTGCTTGGCGGGCCTTCCTACAGTTTCACGATCCACGGGATGGACGAGGCCGACAACGCCCCCCGCCTCAACTTCGATCGCAAGGTCGATGGCGCGAAGTTCGTTGCCTGCATCAGCGCCTTCACCCGCGCGCAACTGCTGCGCCACCTTACCCCGGACGACTGGGAGAAAGTGAAAGTGGTCCATTGCGGCCTGCCCAAACGTGCCTTTGCCGAACACGAGACTGCGCTGCCAGCAACGCCCAACTTCCTGTGCATTGGTCGTCTGAGCGGTGAAAAGGGCCATCTGATCCTGCTCGACGCCTTTGCAGATGTCTTGAAGCAGAAACCTGATGCGCGCTTGACGCTGGCCGGCGATGGTGACCTGCGGGATGTGATCGAGACGCGGATCGCCCGACTGGGAATCGTGGATGCCGTGCGGATCACGGGCTGGATCACGTCAGAGCAGGTGCGCGACGAGATCCTGAACTGTCATGTTCTGGTCCAGCCCAGCTTCATCGAAGGTCTGCCGGTGGTAATCATGGAGGCGATGGCCCTGCGCCGACCGGTGATCTCGACCTATATCGCGGGCATCCCCGAGCTTGTCCGTCCCGGAGAAACCGGCTGGCTGGTTCCGGCAGGTGCAATCGGAGATCTCTCGGACGCAATGCAGTCCAGCCTCGATGCCTCGGAAGAGGACCTGCAACAGATGGGCAGGTTGGGGGGCAAACGCGCCTTGGCACGTCATTCCATCGACACAGAGGCGGCCAAACTGGCGGCGCTTTTCGCGGGGCAGGTCTAGCATGCTCAAGCGCCGGATACGCGGTCTGCTGGGCTCGCGCCATATCTACCCTGTGCTCCGCCGTCGGGCTTTGCGGGCCGATCCCGTCACGATCCTTTGCTACCATACGCTTGGCCCCGATCGGGAAACGATGGACGCCTGGACCGTTCTGAGGGCGGGTGATTTTCAGGCGCATATCTCGGTTCTGCAGGAGCATTATGAGATCGTGAGCCTTGACGAGGCGCTGGAACCTGCCGCTCCCGACAGCCGTCCTCGTGCGGTTCTGACCTTTGATGACGGCGATGTCGGGCTTTTCAACCACCTGTTGCCGATGCTGGAAGGGTGCTCTCTTCCTGTGACGATCTATATCGCGACGGGGCAGATCGAGGTCGGGCGGCCGTACTGGTTCGACAGGGTGATGAATGCTCTGCAAGGCCCCGGTCCCTTCGATATCGATCTTCGGGAGGCCGGGTTGCAGACATGGACCATCGGGCTGGACACCGGTCCTGCCCGCTGGGCGACTATCTCGGATATTCTGGAGACGCTGAAACGCCTGCCGCCGGAGCGGCGCGAAGTGCTTGCCGACGACCTCATTGCCCGGGCACCATCGGCCAGCGGCATGACGCCACTTGCGCCGATGTCGCTCGACCAGCTCAAGACGCTCGCCGCCAATCCCAATGTGACGATTGGGGCGCATTCGCATTGCCACAACCTGCTGGATCAGATCCCTCTCGACGCCGCGACGGAAAGCGTCAGGCGCTCGCGCGATCTTTTGCAGGACTGGACCGGACAGCCCGTTCTTCATTTCGCCTATCCCAACGGAAATCAAAGCGCACCTTTGCGCCAGGCGCTTGGCAGGCTCGGGTTTGCGTCCGCCGCCGTGCTTGACAACCGGCTCTCCGAGCCCGGGCAGGATCGCCACGAACTCTCGCGCCTTGCGATCGGTCGTTATGATGACGCTCCCCGGTTCCAATTGCGACTGGTGGGCCTGTGATCAGCGTCATTATCCCCGCGAATAATGAGGCAGCCTACATTGGCCCGTGCCTTGATGCCTTGCTCGCGCAAAGCACTGATCGCGAGGTCGAGATCATCGTGGCGGCCAATGCCTGTGCCGATGAGACGGTTGCCCTCAGCCGGGCCTATGTTGATCGGGCGCGGGCACGAGGCTGGTACATGCAGGTGCTGGATCTTCCTCAGGGCGGGAAGCCGAATGCGCTGAACCGGGGTGACGATGCGGCGTCGGGTGACATGCGCGTCTATCTCGATGCGGATGTGGTGATGGAGCCGGACCTGCTGGCGCAACTGGCCGAAGCGCTGGACCGGCCCGGCCCGGTCTATGCCAGCGGTCGTTTGCTTGTAGCCCCGGCGCGAAGCTGGGTGACCCGAGCCTATGCGCGCATCTGGACCCGCGTTCCTTTCATGACGGATTGTGTTCCCGGGGCCGGCCTCTTTGCGGTGAACAGGAAGGGGCGCGCCCGCTGGGGTGAGTTTCCACAGATCATTTCGGATGATACCTTCGTGCGTCTGAACTTCACGCCTGCCGAACGTATCGGCGTCGAGGCGGGTTATCTCTGGCCTATGGTCGAAGGGTTTGATGCTCTCGTGCGGGTCCGCCGCCGTCAGGACATCGGCGTGAGTGAGGTGGCGGAGCTCTACCCCGATCTCATGGGAAACGAGGACAAGCCGAAATTCGGTCTGGCAAGAGCGCTGAACCTCGCGCTGTGCGATCCCGTCGGGTTCATGATCTATGTCGGTGTCGCCTTGGCGGTGCGTCGCTCTCGAGGGAAGACCGGCGACTGGAGCAGAGGTCGCTGAGGTCAAAAAAAGGGGCGCCACCGGTGCCCCTTCTTGTCAGATCACATGAAACCCTGCCGATCAGAGCAGATTTTCCCAGGTATCGACCGTCACCGTTGCAGACGAATAATTTCCTTCATCGTCAGTTGCCCAGTATGTGAAGGTGTCCTGTCCTGTGTGGTTTGTGTTTGGTCTGTAGAGGA
>CANLSM010000006.1 GCA_947493745.1 uncultured Paracoccaceae bacterium
TGGCTTTGGGGTTTCAACATCGACATTAACGATATTTGAAACCTCTCAAGCCCGATCCGCCGCAGATACGCCATGTCTGCTTTTGGGAAGCCGCACCGCAGCATCTGTTGCTCAAGCGAGAGTCTCCTTCGGGCCGTGCTCGCTAGGCCCAAGAAAACTGGCTCAAAACCTACGGTAAGTGACACTGCGCGACAGGTGAACGCCAGCCTTTAGGAACTTCAGCTCTATAGTCAGAACAGTTGGGTCCGCTCCCGAACTATTTCGGGCAGAGGAGCAGCCGAGGCGAACGCATTTTCGGATTCTGTGGGAGCGCTTTCGGCAGATATGCGCGCCCGACCTAGCCGAGGGTGCAGCTTACGCGCGAGAACCCAGGTGCAGAGCAGACCCGCACCCCCTGCTGCGAATATACCCGAAAGCGGCGCAACAAATAAAACGAGCCAGGCGGCACCCGGCGTCAGTATGCCCGAGACGTCGCGGAAGCTGGCATAGATCGCCGACATCTCCGTGCGTTCGGACGGTTTGACGGCGAGGAGGAAAGGCAAGCCCGCAGAAACGTCGAGCAGGATCAGGAATATCGAACCCGCCATAAGAAGGACGACGGCCAACTGCGGGATACCGCTTGGCAGCCCGGCGAACAGGAACAGGAGCCCGGACATCATGAAACCGGTTCGGACAGCTGTGCGCACCGAGTAGCGTTGCATGTAGCGAAGCATCAGCGGCGTGAGGAACAGCGCGGCGTTGGAAATCGAAAGCGCAATACCCCCAAGCTGGCTGCCAAGACCGTTCTGCACCGCAAATATTGGCAAGTAGACGACATAGACCCACCATCCGCACGACCGGACCACGGCGAAGATCCAACCGGTCACCAGACGCGGTTGTGCTGCGAACCGTCCGAAATAGGCCAGTGGATTGGCCGGCGGGCGTCGACTTTTGGTGATGAGCTTGCCATTGCCGAGGCGCATTACAAGAAAGATGACGAGCATGGCAGCCGCTGCGACGGCCGCGATCAGAAACGGTGCTGGGCACCACCACGCGTAGAGAAACGTGCCGAGCGCCGGCCCGACCGTCCACCCCAATGCGCTGTAGAACAAACGGGAGGTCTCGAAGCGCCCGAGCTCAATCTTGGCGACATGATCGAGGACATAAGCGTTGAAGCAAACGAAGGTCGTAGCGACAGCGAATGTTGTCAGCGCGAGCCCGGCGATCGCGGAAACCGGGGTCTCCAATAGGGTCACACTCGCGCCAGCCACAAACATCAGCACGCCGATAAGATAGACCCACCACCTTGGGATGAACCGGATGAGATAAGGAACGAGAAGGCCGATCACGAGAGAAATTGCGCCGATGATAAAGTAGACTTCCGAGACAAGACGTGCGTCGCGAAGGGCGTTGTACATTACGACCGGAAAGACCGAGATCAGAATCCCTCGGGCAATAGCCTCCGTTCCCGCCAGAATGGCGAATCCGCGCACACTTGGCGCGGGCGCGTGGCGAAGCCACTCGGGTATTCGGCGCTCGTGCATGAGGATCGCTCAGTAATCTGGCAACCACTCCAATTCCGTTTCGACGGCGTGTCTCTCTTACTTGCGACCCGATGTCGTTTTCGGCTTGTCCCGTGAGCTCGGTGAATTTGAGATGCGGGCATTCGCTTGCTTGTCGCAGTTAAAGATTTCGTACCGCAGTCATGTGTCTTGCCTCAGTGAGAAATTACACCTGCAGCGAATGTCTGGAAAGCAGATGCGACCGCAGCATCTTGGTTGGCTGCCGGATATCGACTCTGGGCCGACGTTCCTATTCTAAGGTGCGGTGATGCGCGGTGGTTTTCTTCGCTTGCCCGACAGTGCATTGCCCGCAATCGCCGCAAGCAGAACAGCACCTCCGATCAGGGTATTTACAGTCGCGGTTTCCCCTAGAAACAGCCAGACCCAGAATGGGCCGAGTAGCACCTCGGCTAATGACAGCAAGGCGAGCTCTGCCGCAGGAAGGCTGCGCGACCCCAGCGTGTAGAGGATCAGACCAGCGCCGACCTGAAAAACGCCCATGCCCACGGCGATCCCGCCGTCATTGGGGCTCAGAACTGGCGAGAGATCGAGGCCAAAGCAGATCGCCAAGGTGATGACGATGGCGAAGATGCCCGACAGGAACACTGCTGGCAGCATTTCTCCTGTTCGCCCCCATCGCAGCGCCACGGTGAAGACCGCGAACCCAAATGCTGATCCAAGCGCGGCGAGGCTGCCCCTCAGAGCGACGCCTCCGGACTTGTCGGCGACCATGATCGCGATCCCACCCATTGCGACGGCGATCGCTATCCAGGTTGCAGCGCGGACGGGTTCCTGCAGCACAATCCATCCGAGCACCGCAGCCATAAACGGTGCAGTCGCAAACAGAAGCATTGCATTTGCGACCGAGGTGTTCTGGATCGCGTAGATGCCCCCGGAATAGGCCGCAACCAACGAAAGCCCTGCGATGATAGCAGGGGCACCATTGCGGCGAATCTGAACGAAGGGGCTTTCGCCAGACCGCACGCGGATAAGCACGTACAAGAAGAGCGACATGCTGATCGAACGATAGAGCAGTATTTGCCACACGACAGCATCTTCGATCAAGCGAATGCCAAGGCCAACTGTTGACCACAGCATACCCGCCGCAAATACGAAGAGCACACCATACTTGTGGGCATCCGAGTTGGGAGATGCTGGCGCTAAGGATGCCATGTTCGGCCGATCAATAAAGTCATCTCGTTGAGGCTAGCGAGTTGGTGAGTGCATTAGCCATCAATTTGCGACATTCACGCCGTTGGTCTCTCGCGACCTTGGACACCCTAGGCTGCAAGGTGACTTACGAATGGCCGCTAAGCGGGCTGCGACTGCAGCATCTCGAGCGTGTGTCCAAGGTCGGGAATGGGCCGGTCCTTACCGTCGATCAGCAGCCGTTGAGGCCCGATGCTGCGCTGCATCCGAGGTCGGCTTCGAGCCCCAAAGCGGACGTGCTTGATCAAAGGAATCTGTCCGGCACCAGCGTCTTGGTGATGGAGCATGTCCAAGGGAAACTGGCATCGTCAACTGGACCATCAGACCAAACCAAGTGGACCAGATATGCGTTGACGGGGTCGGCGGGGTCGCAGGCGAGAACGTCATCCGAGCCACCGTCCCTCGCCAAAACCTGCAGCTTGTCAACAACGTCATAGAGCTGGTGGGCAATCCCAACTTCTCTTCTCAACTGCATTGCAAGTTGTGACTTCTGTTCGCCGTCGAGCGATGTCCAACCTGCCCAATCAATTTCGTCGCACCGCCGCATGAAAACACTCTGTCAACCCCGTTAGGCATCGGCAAGGTCGGATTCGAGCCCGAAGTATTTATCGATTTTGCTTCTGATACGCTGCCTGCTGACGTTTTTCTTTGCTGCCTCTTGGCATGTGGTCGCGGTCATTGAGTAGGCGTTTGACATCAGCAAATGCCGCCTTCCAAATTGCAGTATCTTTGAATGCAATGAGGCCAGCAGCCTCGACAGCATCACGTTCTTCGGGAAGCCAATCACTTAGTTCAAAGGAATTTTGCAAGCTTCTAAGGAGCTTAAGTCGGGTAAGAAGACTGCCAGTGTGTAGCTTGTTCAGCTCCTCAGACGCGATAGGCTCTACGGTTTTCAAATTTTCAAGTTTTATAATCATGTCCCTGCGCCGTCGCACCAAATGACGTTCCAGTTTTGAGCAGCATAGCACAGACGGAGCGACTACACGATTTGATTGAACGGCAGCAAAGTCCGCATTGCTGTCCTTCACACGCGATTGGCTGAGCGTCTGGTTTAGAGCCCAAACTGGCCGATGCTGCGCATGGCATGAATGTCCGGATACGTCGCGTGACTGCAGTCAGTTCCCCACTGATGCGAACTCCGTTGCGAAATTCTCAAGCAACGACATGAACATTCTGAAGCCTTCTTCTTCAGTCCTTGTGTTTTCGCGGATCAAACCGTTCCATCCGACGGTTCGGTTGTCTTGATAGTAAGCTTCAACGAATGAATGGAAGTTCTCGAAAAAGAAGTCAGCAAAGGTATCCCCGTCCGTATGGACGTGCCTATGCGCTCTCCATCCATCCAAATGCCGCCTGACATGATCAACACTGTAGGAACCGAAATACATACCGGGACGCTTCTCGGTCATTCGCAGATATTCCAACAACGCGCTTTGGTTTGTAGTTCCCGACACTTCGATTCCCCGAACCAGTTAAGTGCTTCCTTGTAACTAGATGCCATCTTCATATCCAGCAAGCAGCCACACGACCCAAGCCGTCTGATACTTGTTCCGCCTGAAACTGCCCTTTCAAAGTCTCTCGACAAAAGTCCGCTTTGTCCCGCAGACTGTGAATTCGAACAGTGGTTGACTGCGCAGGCGCAGCGAACGTCTGCAATGCGGGCTGCGACCGCAGCATCTGGAACGGTTGCTGGATGTCGGTTAAGGGCCGTTGGCCCTACCAGTTTCCTGTCAGTGCACCCATCACCACTGCAAGCACGACCATCGAAATGATTGTGATGATAACGATCGACCTGTCTTCCTCGTGGTAGTACATCGGCTCGCCGCACTTGGGACACGGTTTATTGTTGCCCATCTTTCGACGACTGACCCAGCCGCAGTCGGAGCACACGTATTTGATTCC
Source organism: uncultured Paracoccaceae bacterium (assembly GCA_947493745.1). Taxonomy (GTDB): domain Bacteria; phylum Pseudomonadota; class Alphaproteobacteria; order Rhodobacterales; family Rhodobacteraceae; genus CANLSM01. The sequence goes on from CANLSM010000006.1 coordinate 4,650, forward strand.
ACTCATCTCGACCTCCTGGATCCATGGTACACGCCGCGGCATTGGATGCCACGCTGCGAACCTAGGTCCGCTTCGGGGATCTTGATTGGCTGAATACCATAGGCGATGAATGTCGGCTCTGGGCCGCCACCCGACCGTCTGACAACAATTGCTCCCGTTCATTGAGTAGATTTGACAGATGCTCCATAGTCTGAGACTCTCTCAACATTCGCAAAGGAGACTCTGACAATGGACCAGCACATTTTCTGATCCCGCCGCGCGCTGACCTGGATGGGCAGAATGCGCATTGAAACGCTCCTGCGGAGGACTCTGATAATGGACAAACGACGCTAGCCCCTTGCGGGTGTTCGCGGTCGTGCATCTGCGCGACTTCAGCTTCCTTTTGTCATGAGGTGCACCATGCCCTTTCAACCACCAAAAACCACCCTCGGGTGGACCCTTCCTGCTGTGCAGGACACACAGAGATCTGTTAAGTCAGTGAAGGCCAAAGCCAAGCCGCCGCGCGACCTGCGTGTGAAGACGCCGCCGCGTGCGGCCAAGCGGATGATCATGCCCGGCAAAGCGGGCGGTCGTTAGAAACTGGTGCGGGGCGTGTTTTGCGCCCCGCGTTCATGACCGGGATGGGCTACAGAGAAGCACGAGAGCTGCGCGCGCGAAATTTGGAACAAAATGTCTGCTTTGCAGGTCTTGCCTCAGCAACGGAAGTGTTCGCTGGATGGCAGCAAAGGGGCCGGCTGTGTCGATCGAACCTAGCTCGGTCGGCCTGATAGTCGCGTTACGGCTAACAGCGGGAGTGGGCAAAACGCAACTGGTGCCAAACTGCGTTTCACGAGCAGCAATCTTCAGGAAGCGTGCGTTGCCGAACGATTTTTTTTGCGACTGATTGAACCATCTGCCCGATACAGCGCACCTTATCTACATGGAACAGTCAAAAGCATCCTCGGCCCAAAAGGCCCGTGCACTTGAGGCCTATTTGGTAGCGTCAGCGCGTATGGGGGACACCGCTGCGATGGATCAGTTGGTGCGCTTGGTGCAACCACATCTCTTGAGGCATGCGAACCGATTGCTTGGCGATGCGGAGGGTGCGCGTGATGTGACTCAAACGGCTTGGGTCGATATCTTGCGCGGATTGGCTCGGCTCCGCGAAGTTGCAGCATTTCGGGCTTTTGCAATGCAGATTGTCACCCGCAAAGTTGCCGCGGCTATAAAAACCCGTCAACGAGATCGGGAAATAGCAACGGGCTGGGCCGAAGAGGGCGAATTCACGACTGCCCCTTTGGGTGAGCAAACAGCGGATGCACAAAATGTGCGTGATGCGATCGCTAGATTGCCGCCAACGCACCAAGCGACTTTGGCGCTGTTTTATCTTGATGAAATGACCGTTGCCGAAGTGGCGACGGCACTCGATGTGCCCGTTGGCACGATAAAGACCCGCTTGATGTATGCGCGTGACAAGCTTCGGGTATTATTGAAAGGAGACAAGAATGACCAAACTGGATGAATTGATTCATGAGGCTCTTGAAGACCAAGATAAAGCCGCTTTGGCTGAAACAAAGGAACTGGGCTATTTCGCACTTGGTCTAAGCCAGTTCAGCGGTAAGCTCGGTTGGGTCACTTGGGTGATTATGGTGGTTCAAGGCGCAATGTTCTTGTGTGGAGTTTATTGCGCAACGCAATTCTACGGCGCGACCGAGGTCTTGGGCGCGGTCAAATGGGGCATTACTGGCGCTGTCCTTATGATTGTTGCGACCAGCTTGAAAATGAGCCTTATGCCGCAAATGCAAGCCGACCGTGTCATTCGCGAGTTGAAGCGGTTGGAACTCTTGTTGCTGAGCCGAAACTAATGGCTTTGGCCTGCGTTTCGGTCATTGGGCTACCAAAATGCTGCGCGCATCTGCCAGAGTCCGCTTAGGAGAAGCTGCACTACAGCGTCGGTAGGCCCGATGAATGGCAGCAATGGGGCCGTTAACACTGACACGGGTCCCATCTCCCCCAGAATATCGCCCTATCCGATAAGGTGACTGCTATCGCGCGCCCGCCGATCAAGGCACCCTAGTCTCAGCTCGTTCTTTCACCCCATCAACATCGCCCTTCGTGGAGCGCGTGGGACTTTTTCCTGCGTGCTCCATCGAAAGGAGATGTGTCATGGGAATATTGCAAGAGGATGTTGAGGGAGATGTCGGGGCGGTGCCGCGCTGTCAGGCCTGCGGCTCGGCGCGGGTCGCGCGGGATGCCTGGGCCTGCTGGAACCCCGACCCACCCCCAACCTGCTTGGGGGTTTGGCCAGTGGGCTCGGCGCTGTTCATGCCAGCTCATAGCTGCGCCGCAAATACAACTTGGGACTCATGACTTCATCAGCCATGTCATGGCTGATGATCGGATCCCTGATCCGGACATCGAAACTATGTCCTGGAAAGAGACCCGGCCCCGTATGCGCTATTACTGGACAGCAAAAAGATCCGGAGCTAGCGTCACTGAGAATAGAATTAGAGCTGATTTGATGAAGTGTCTTTGTCCCCTGATAGGGAAGTACTTGTTGGTTCTGTTGCTGAGTTCCGTGCCACTTTCAGCCTGGGCCAGTGGTGCCGTTCAGACCATTGAGGAACTGTTTGTCAGTGACCCAAGTGAGCTGGACTGGGCTGAAACCAAACTCACCATCGACCGGTTGATCGATCCATCGGTTGATGTGCCCGCGCGTCTCGCGGAAATCAATACGATGGTTGTCACGATCAAGACTATGATCCCGCGTGGAGCCAACAGCTGGAACAAGATTGAAGCTATCCGGCAATACATCTATCAGCCGGGGCCGTGGAACAATCATCAGACCTTCGCCTATGATCACGCTGATCCCATCGGCAAGATCCTCAGTAACAAGCTGCTTGCAGATTACCTCGATGACCGGCTGGGCAATTGCATCACCATGCCGTTCCTGTTCCTCAGTCTGGCGGACCGGCTTGATCTCAACGTGACGGCTTCTACGGCCCCCTTGCATGTGTTGGTGAAGTTCACCGATGACACCGGCACCACATACAATCTCGAACCCACCAGCGGCGCCGGGCCAACCCGTGATATCTGGTATCGCGAGCAACTGCCGATGACCGATGTCGCGCTGCGCAACAGGGTTTATCTCGATGCTTTGAGCCGCACCGAGACGCTGGCCGTGATGAGCATGGTACTGGTGGAGCATCTGATCGAGACCGGGCGCTATCAGGAAGCTATTGCAGTGTCAGATATCATCTTGGCGCACTATCCGCACTATGCCTATGCGTTGGTGAAGCGCGGAACAGCCTATTACCACCTGATCCGCACCGAGTTCTATGAGCGTTACTCTACGGCTCAGGACGTACCACCCGAGCTGCACGCCCGGCTGAGCCACCTCAACCACCAAAATCAGTCTGCCTTTGCGCGTGCCGAAGCGCTGGGTTGGCAACCGCTGGCGGAGTAGCTAGGGTTTCCATACCACCTGCATATTGAGGACCGGTCTTTTGAATAAACTGATTGCCTGCCTGCTGGCCACGCTCACCTACATCACGCTTGCCACCGCCGCCGACGCGCGGTTTATCCAACCGGATTGGTGGGACCCCACCGAGCCTGGTGTGGGAACCAATCGGTACACCTACTCTTTCAATGACCCGGTGAATAAAAGCGATCCGAGTGGGCACATTGTGGAAACAGACCGAAGCGCCGCCGCTCAATTTCAATTGGACCGATTCTTGGAACAAGACGATACATTTGGCCCACAACGACGGCACTTTGGTTATGTTGGCTCTGATATTTCAGGGATGGCAAACCGAGCCGATCGCTACTTAGCAACTACTACAAATTTCGAACATTCCAAACAAGGATACTGGTCATTCAGTATAAAAAGCGCCAGCCTCCTGCCAAACTTTGCACCTGAGATCGCACAACAAAGAACAGGTTGGGGGCCGCTAACGCCGGGCAACTACCAACAAGGTCGTCTCTATCGCGAGGGGCACGCACTTCAAGAACATGTACGCCGAAGTATAAAAGATTTAATAACTCGCACCTACACAATCGAGGCACGTAGAATTGCGAATGGAGGTAAGCCTCTTCGCCCCGGAAAGACAATATCAGCAGGTTCGTTTGGCAGCTCGACTGAAGCAGGACTACGTACAATGCAAAACTTAGCACACAACCAAGCTGGCGTACGTAGCTGGTTGCGTGATGTACGATCCGGTCGCGGGCCAAAACAGAAGGCTTTTGATGTTCGATTTGACGCGCCAATTGACGGATATATTGTGAATAGAACGCTAACGCCAACAGGGATGAATATTGTGACATACAACGTTAATCCTACGGGCGCGAGAGTTGTCTTGAGATATAATCCGCAAGCTACTGGTGGTTTCTCACGGGTGACAGCATTTCCTTTGGAGTAGTCGATGGAAAACCTTAAGGACTTTTGCCGTTCGTACCTATACGAGGGGGTCGAAGAACATCAATCCGACCTTGAAGTACTGGAAGACTATGTTTCAAATAACTCTCCTCAGGTAGTGGCAAATCTGCTTCTGGAGCTGCGCTTAGCCCTCGCCCATTCACTGTCTGAAGACGCCTTAGACGATCTCTTTGTCGCCATGGGTGCATCAAAAGCACCCGCTATTGATGCAAGTGTGCGAAAGTGGATTGAGCTCTTTGAGTTGCAAGCGGAAGATAGGTTAAAGACCACATACGGATCGGTGAGGAATACGAGACACTAAGCAGCCATCATGGGTTTTGCGGTTTTGTGTACTCTGTCGGAACTAGGGTGCTGTGCCACAACGAATGCATGTCCCGCCCAACGATCCTTGGTCACACCTTAGGCCCTCAGCCACGCCGTCAGTTCGGTATCCACGCCCACGACCGCCTGTGACCTTTCCCAGTATGTCTCCAAGTCCCATTATATGTCTCCTTCGCTGGTGTGTTGCTTCGCGCCTGACAGGCGTGTGCGCTTGGCGAGAGGGGCATATCTGAGCGCAAAATACAGACGGTCTTTTCAGTGCCGCACATCTCGGTGGGGTGCTGTGCCGGTGTCTGTTGTTAGCGGGACACGTCCAGTCTGACCAGTTGGATGTTCTAAGCTGATGCTCTCCCCTAGATATTTTCATATTGACACATATCCCCTCATGGTTGCAGCCTGCCTTTCATATTGAGTCCCTATTTAACGAGGAGATTTGTGATGAGATCTTATGAAGCCGCGCGCTTTTATTTCAGTGTCTTTTCTTTTTTTGGCTGGCTGGCCGTCGGTGTCGGGTTTCTTCTGGCGATTTCAATGGGTGGCACTGCTGCAAAGCTCCAACCCTATGGCTTTGGTGGGGGCATTGGCGCTGGAACCTTTGCGGCTTTGCCGGGTATCTTTTGCATGATCTCGGGATTTTTTCTTTTGGTGTTGGCCCAGACCGGCCGCGCGAGTGCTGATACGGCGGAATATACGCAGCAGATGCTCAAAGTGTCCCGTGATCAGCTTGAGGTGTCGAACCGGATGCTGAAGGGCGCGCGGCTTCAGGTGGACGGGTTTGAGGCGCTTCAGCCTCAGGAGGACCTCGAAGGAGATGGCTTTGCAGACAACAGAGGCGCGGCTCAAGAGGGCAAAGATGATAGCAAAGATTATCCGCAGATCGCAGGTGCATCTCTTGGGTTTGATGCGCCGGATGAGACTGCGCCTGAGCCCGCGAAGCTGACCCATGCCGGGCGTGAGATTACATCGATTGAGACCGGCTACCGCATCGGAACCATGGAGTTTGAAACGCTGGATGAGGCCAAACGCTATGCGGATCTATTGAGCTCCTGGGGCCAGCTCAAGGCGGGTGATCCTCGAGGACGACGTCGGCTTTAGGGGCTAGGTCTATGCAAATGCCGTCCACAAGCTCTTGCCGGACCCCCAGGCCACGCCCCCATGGGCACCCCCAACCTGTGTGTGGGTTTGGTCTGTGGGGTCAACGCTGCACATATTGGCACATGGCCGCACGCTTTGAGGGTGTTTTGCTCTGTGACTTCATCCATTCCAACTTTGTTGGAATGGATGTCTCTGACGCCAGCGCGGAGGCATACCCCGCGCAAGGCGCAATCGTCAGTGACCCTGTTTCAAGGAGACAAAGAGGTTTCTATCTCAAAGACCTTGTTTCTGTATTGAGGCCCGGTTTCTCCAAACAGTACCAAACCAAAGACACCCTTTCTCCGACGGTGGGGGAATGCACAAAAGCCAGGAAGATTGAACTGATCTTGACCCCAGGCGCAGCCTGCCACTCGGCTCCTATCGCACCAACCGCGCCGATCGCATCGGTCGCAGCAGCCTGCCTAGCGGCTCTTGCCGCGATGACTGTAATCGCCGCTCCCTTCGCTCGGCCGGGTCTCTAACATGCGGGTCTCGATCACTCATCACACCATACGCACCGGCTTTCTGTTCAAGAAAACCTATCACGATGTGCATCTCTCGGTGGCGTTCAGCCATGAGGAGACCCAGATCATCCGGCAACGCGGGCTCCTGAAGACCAAGCTGATGGATCGGCGCCCGGCTGACGCCAAAGTGGATGATCGCGATGATCGCTTTGAACTGCTTGTCGGCGATCTGATGGATGCCCGCAGTGATTGCTTTCGCTGCGCCACGCCATCTGCGGCCAAGATCTATGAAGATGATCTGCTCGATGTGATGGCGCAGATGAAGCGCTGGCTGAGTGACAATGCTGAGACCCGCAGCAAAACAGTGGTTGAGCTCTGATGCCACGCGGGTTTGGCGAAGATGTCGGGATGACGCTGCTGGGCGTGGCAGTCATTGGCATGCTGCTGATGCTGGCAATCCTCGCGACGCCGATCATGCTTGTGGGCATTCCGGCTTACGTGTTCTACCGGCTTTACACCGAAAGCCCGCGCCGGGCGGAACGACTGGCGCGCGAAGACACAGACGCGCTCTATGCCCATGCCAAAGCCGGGAGCGTGCATCTCAGTCAGGCCGAGATCCATGCGGCGCTGGCCCAGCACTGGCCGCTCGATTTGCCCGATGCGCTCCATGTGCAGCTGATCCGCATTGGTGAGGCTCTTTTTGAGCAGGAAGGCCTGTCGCCCGAGATCCCGCCCCCGCCTGCTTTATGCAACAGCATTGAGGGCGCGCGCTACCGCGATATGCTGGCCCGCTTGGGCCAGGCGCGCTCGGACCGGGTCATGGTGCTCTCGGCGCTGGAGATCATCTCGGCCAGCCTGGCCACGATTGCGCGGGCCGCGCCGCCGATTGCGGGTGATGTGCTGGTCGATATCAAGCAGTTTCTGCACCCGCTTAATCAATCCGTAGAGCATATCATCGCACCGTTCTTCCAGGAGACTGACTACAATCACTTCAAGGCGCTGCGCGCACATCTCAATGCCAATCTCAGCCGCACCCATCGCACCCAGCCAGTCTTTCCCAGTGAGTATAAAGGCGAGGATGTTGTCGAGACCTATCTCAGCGGCACCCATCTCAAAGAGCTGTTTCAGTTGCGCACGCCCTTTGAGATCCCCGAAGCCCGGCGCTTTGAACATGCTCATATCGTAGCAGGCAGTGGGCATGGCAAAACCCAGACCCTGCAATACTTCATTGCCCGCGATCTTGCCGATGTGGCCAGGGGCGACAAGTCCGTTGTCGTGATCGACAGCCAGGGCGATCTGATCAACACCATTCTTGCCGCAAAGACCCTGCCGCCCGAGCAAATCGTGCTGATTGATCCTGAAGACATCGCCTTTCCGGTCTGCCTCAATCTCTTTGCGGTCGGGCAGGACCGGCTGTCGGGCTATGGCGCACTGGACCGCGAGCGGCTCGTCAACTCGATCATTGAGCTCTATGACTTCGTCCTCGGCTCGCTGCTGTCGGCGGGGATGACCGCCAAGCAGAGCACGCTCTTTCGCTATGTCACCCGGTTGATGTTCCATATCCCGGACGCCACCATTCACACCTTCCGCGAATTGATGGAGCCCGGCGGCACAGCCGCCTATCAGAGCCATATCGACAAGCTGGAAGGCACGGCGCGGCACTTCTTCATCAAAGAATTCGATGGCAAGGAGTTTGCCGCCACCAAAGCGCAGGTGCTGCGGCGGCTTTACGGGGTGCTGGAGAACCGCACCTTTGAGCGGATGTTCTCCAACCCGGCTTCCAAGTTCGACATGTTCACGGAGTTGAATGCCGGAAAGCTCATTTTGATCAACACCGCCAAATCTCTGCTGAAGGAGGAAGGGACACAGATCTTCGGGCGGTTCTTTGTCGCGCTGATTGCCCAGGCCGCCCAGGAACGCGCCACATTGAAGGATCATGATCGTCTGCCTGCGATGATCTATGTGGATGAGGCGCAGGATTACTTTGATCAGAATATCGGCGTGATCCTGGCCCAGGCGCGCAAGTACAAGGTCGGGCTGATCCTGGCGCATCAATATCTGGGCCAGTTATCAAACGGGCTGCAGGAGGCCTTTGAGGCCAACACGGCCATCAAGCTGGCCGGTGGCGTCTCCGCCCGCGATGCGCGTGCTTTGGCGGGTCAAATGGGTGCGGAGACTGATCTGATCCAGCGCCAGCCCAAGGGCACCTTTGCCACGTATATTCGGGGGCTGACGGATCGGGCGGTGCCGATCTCGTTTCCGTTCTTTGTGCTTGAAGAGCTCGACCGGGCCACTCGGGCAGAACAGGCGGCGATCCGGGCGCATAGCCGCAAACACTATGCAGAACCGCTCAGAGAGCCTTCTACAGCCTCGGGCGGGCCGGAGACACCGGAGGATGGACCGGAAGGACCCGGTGGGGCCAATGATCCGGATGGGAGCGGTGGACCCAGTGGGCCAGCTGCTCCTGATGGACCTGACAACCCCAATGGACCACGGGGGCCAGAAGACCCAAATAAGCCTGACAACCCGCTGCCTGTCGCTGGCGGCCAACCGCGCGCCCCTAAAGGGCCAACCCGGCCCGGTTCATCCGGTGCCGCGGCCACGCCCGGCGAGGCTGATAAGCTGGCTGAAGCAGATGAAGACCCGTCCCGGGGGCTGTCGCCAGAGCTCTGAAAATGCTATGTGAAATGGCATGGAACAGACAGTTGACCGGCCCAGATCCACATTCCGCCACATAGCGCCTCAAGGCGATATTCGTCCAACGAATCGTGCGCTCGTCTGGTTCCAGCATATTGCGCGCCACGGGCCCCAATCCTCGGTCTATCTGCATGCGCTGACCCGCGCGACCCATCGCTGTGCCGATACCACCAGACGGGACTTGCAGAAACTGCGCGCGGCTGGGTTCCTGAGCCTGCCGCAGCAGCAGCGCCGGATCGAACGGGCGCATTGCAAGTCCTATGTCTATGATCTCAGTGTGCGGGCCAAAGATCATCTGCGTGATCACGGTTTGGATGTTCCGTCTGTCCGGCCGGGCGGTCCCTGGTGGCATCAGTTCCTGGTTGCCTGCACCACCAGCTCAATTGATATTGCCGCACAGCGCGACGGCGTCCGCTATATCCCCGCCCCTGAGATCCTGGCGATCAAAGGCGCATCTCTGGCAGTTCCCATCGGGCGGACCAAACTGATCCCCGATCAGCTCTTTGCCCTGCAATACGAGACTGGCGTGCGGGTCTGCGCCCTGGAGGTGGATCGTGGCACCGAGCCCAAAACCTCACCCCGCGCCCGCAAGAGCCTTGCGCGCTCCATTCAGCACTACGACCATCTGCTCTCGAGCGGGCTGGCCGAACAGCACTATGGCCTGAACGCCCCGCTGCTGGTGCTCTGGCTCTTTGCCTCAAAATCGGCCGAGACCCGCTTTCGCGATGTCCTCCAAAACCTCAATCCCGAAAGCAGGCACCGCTTCGCCACTCAGACACTGAGCCCGGAGCAAAGCCTAGCGCCAATGTCCGCGCTACTGGAGCCATGCTACCACGCGCCCTGGTGGGCCGGAGATGGCAAGGTGTTTCGATTGGGTGGGGTGTCTAGCCTGATGTTGCAGGGGTGAGGCAGAGCCAAGTGGCCAGTTCAAAGCTGAAGGCAGGCGCAAGCGATCATTGCTATGGTCGTGTCGGTGACAACACACGGGAGATGTGTTAGGATGTACACATATGAAACACACTCTTGAAAGCGAGACCATGGCAGAGCGCGCAACCATCACCTTCCACACCTCGCCCGAGATCAAGGCGCGGCTGGATAAGTTGGCAAAGACGACCCAGCGCTCCAAATCGTTTCTGACCAACAAGGCCGTGGAACACTATCTCGCCGAGCAGGAGGGTTTTATGGTGGATGTTCAGGCCGGTCTTGAGGATCTGGCGGCCGGGCGGTCTCTTTCAACCCCTGATCTGAAAGCCGAACTTACGGAGCATATCGCCGAAACTAGCGCGGCCATAAAACCTGTATGAGCCTGATCTGGTCAAGGCGGGCTGCCAACAACCTTAAAACGATCGCCGCATTCATTGCGCAGGATGATCCGGGCGCGGCTCAGGCCCATGTCGATGCGATCATTGGCAGCGCAGAGACAACGCTTGGCACCAGCCCCAGGGCGGGACGCCCCGGTCGGGTTGAGGGCACACGGGAATGGGTGGTGCATAAGCACTACATTGTTGTCTACCGCATCAGGAATGAACAGGTGCAGGTGATCACGGTCAGGCACACGGCACCAAACTGGCCGACGCGGTTTTGAGGTGGATTTGTGGTGCATCACAAAAACCGAACTGATGCGCTGAACGGGGACCAGGGTGACAACATCAGCATGTCCGGCGCAAAGACCGCGAATATCAAAGAGACGTCTGCAAGTTCCCAAAGGAATGGATGGCCGGGTATGCACCCCCGACCATCCGGGCTCCTTATTCAGGAGTGTCTTCAGGGCAATCTCTGCGCTCAATCAGGAACTCGAGCCAGTCCACAATCTCACTCTCAACCCATCCCACCCGGTTCGGGCCCAGCTTGACCCGCTTTGGGAATTTGCCTGCCGCCTCCAGTCTGGCGATGTGTTGCGGTGAATAGAGAACCATCTCTTTGACTTGACGCTTTGAAAGTAACCTCATCACGAACTCTCCTTGATGAAGAGCATCGCGATGCCCTTGGGTTTAAGACAATGACCCATGGGTGCAGAAAGCCTAAAAGAGAATGTGGAATGTAGGCAATACAATTATGAGGGGAGAGCTCGAAACAAGCCAATTATAGAACTGCTCCACTTTGGAAATCGGAGGGATTGGCTGGCATTATAGAGAGAGGCTACCATATCAATTCGGCCGATAGTTTCTCTATTTGCAATTCGAGTAAAACACCGACATTGTGCGACCAGCTTAAACGTCAGGGGCCGTCTGCCCCAAGCATCATTTAATCCAAACAACTAAACGGGACCTAACATGAGCATCGATCTCAGTACGCTGTCTGTTGCAGAACTGAAAACCCTCGCGCGCAATGTCGAGAAGGCCATTGTTGCCAATGACGCCAAGCGCCGCAAGAAAGCCCGTGCGGCGATGGAGAAGGCCGCGAAGGAGTTCGGGCTTTCGGTGGAAGATGTTCTGACGGAAGAGGCTCCCAAGGCCAAGCGGGCGTATAAAAAGAAGCCCGGACCCAAACCCGGCAAGGCCAAGCCGAAATACCGCAATCCCGATGATGCAAAGCAGACCTGGTCCGGGCGTGGCCGCAGACCGGCTTGGTTCATCGCCGCGACAAGTGCGGGAAAGACGGCGGAGGATCTCGAGATTTGAGGTGTTTGCTGCTTGGGCTTGCGACATGTAAGTTGAAGATTGATTAATAGCGCTTTGCCTGAACGAGAGGGGGCAGACATGCAGGATCAAGACCCCAATCTGGTGACATCCGGGCTGTCGGGACAGATTTCCAAGGATGGGATCTCGGTCGAATTGTGTATCTATTGATTGGAGACCGACACGAGTTGGACTTTGGAAGTGGTCAATGCCCAGGGAACATCTCTTGTCTGGGATGATCTGTTTCTGACGGATCGGGCCGCGCACGAGGCTTTTCTGCAGGTCGCTGACCGTGAGGGCATGAGCGTGTTTCTCGATGATGGCAATGTTGTGCCATTTCGACGGAAGTAACACTTCAGACTTTGCCTGGTCTTTTATTCACGCCACCCAAGGGCAGCCCCGTCAACTCTGACTGCAAACCGAACGACATTGCCTTCCGCAGACCAACTTACGCTGCCAATACCGTGGCCGCTGCCAGGTTGGAAATAGGAGCCCTATCGGACCTTCTGAAGTTTTTAATGCTCTGATCGTAAGGTCACCGAAGTCGGACCCGTACCACCTCAACCTGCCCGTGCCGAAACACGCGACCTCCAAATTCGTCAATCAGTTGAGCACGGTTTGTAAATCCCAAGGCCTCAACAAGGGCTGTCGGGATCGTATCTGGGTTCAGGTGTCTTTTGCCGGATTGAACCGTCAGAAGAGGCTCAACTTGTGACCGTCTCTCGTCATCCATCCCCAACCCCGCCAACGCATCAGCCACAGTTTCAAAAGGACTGCCGGTTCTTTGCATCAGAAGCCTCTCAGTGAAGTCAGCGCCATTGATCGGATCAACCGCTTCAAACAGCAACCGAATGATTTCTGGCGCGCCTGCATTGAGGTCAATCAATCCGCCGATATCCTGTGCTGAGACGCTGATCAGATTGCTTCTATGCTCGACGTCAAATGGGGTTCCATCAAGGTCTGGAACAACAATCGCCGATTGACCGGAGGATCCCAGCATCGCATCCGCAACAAGCGGACGCAGTTGTGCCAGTGCGGCCTGGGCGCTCAGTTGCCGCTCAGTTTCAGTGCTCAGCCTTCGTAAAGTCAATTGCGGTGTCAGCAGAGACTGCGTGACTGTCGCGTAGAGCATCAACACGATGGCAAGACTGATGAGCACAACAATCAGAGAAAATCCGTTTCGGGTTTCTCTCGGCTGTCTCGATCCATAGGTTGGGACCATGTCGACACGTGCTCTGATATTGTCACTGACACTCATTTATGCAGCACTCTTGCTGGTTGCTTCTGGGGCACTGCCAATACCAGTCGTCATTGGCTCTCTGGGTCTTGCAGCGTGCCTCATATGGGTGAGTGTAGTGGATATCCGTCAGTGGGTAATCCCTGATCTGGCGAATGCAGCAATCCTCGCACTAGGACTGATGACGGTTGGAACCATCATCCCGGATCGTTTACCTGAGCACTTGCTTGCAGCCGGGCTTGGCGGCGGGTTGCTCTGGATTGTATCCGAGGGGTTCTATCGCTGGCGGGGATTTGAGGGCCTGGGATTGGGGGATGCCAAGCTCTTTGGCGCAGGCGGTATCTGGGTCGGGCTGGCCGGATTGCCCTCGGTATTGCTGATGGCATCCGTTGCAGGCGTAGCATTCGGAATGCTCGTGACCCGGAAGAAAGAGGGCCTTCGATCTGTCGCCATACCCTTCGGCCCGTTTCTGGCGATTTCCATCTGGATCGTTTGGCTTTATGGTTCTTTCATTGGATGAACTGGCTTGGTTGATGCATATGACACCGTCAAAAACACGTCGCCGAAACGCTGGCATCTCCTTGCTGGAGATCATGGTCGTTCTGGGTATTATGGCACTCGTCATCGGTGTGGTGGCCCCACGGGCCATCGACTATTTCGGCCGCGCAAAGTCGCAAACCGCCGGTATTCAGATGCAGCAGATCAAGGGCGGGCTGCAATTAATGTATGTCGATATCGGGCGCTATCCGACCGAGGCCGAAGGATTGGAGGCGCTGGTCAATGCGCCTGCTGCAGCAACAGGGTGGCACGGGCCCTATCTGGATACCAATGAGGGATTGATCGACCCTTGGGGACGTCGCTATCTCTACCGTTTTCCGGGCGCGGATCGCGCCTTTGATGTGCTCAGCCTGGGCCGGGACGGTCAGGTTGGCGGTAGCGGTGAGGATGAGGATATCAGCCTCTGATCGGCCATCTTACCGGGTTTCAGGACAATGGGCGGCCAGGCTCGCCCATTGGCACGCAACGCCTCTATCTTGATGAGTTTTGGCGGGGCTGGGCCAGGCCAGGTCTCATGCCAAGCACGCTCCTGTCGGGCCTCGATCTGGCCAAAATAGAGAAAGCGGATGTTTTTGAGCTGATCAGCGAGCGTTTGGGACACATGTGCCTGCCCATCCAGAGCCCTGAGCAGCGCCAGATCAGTACGCCCATTCCGTTGTTCGGTCTCAACAGAGACATCAAAGCGCGCTGCCGCCCCTGCCACACGCGCAAGCCCTTGCCATGAGAACCTGTCTTGGCCGCCAACAAAAACCGCGTCGCCTTTTCTGTCCCAACTTTCCACGATCTGGCGCAATTCGTATCGCACAATGGCCTGATCACTTGTATCGGAGAGATTTGCACCCTGCTCCCAGACCCGCCGGGAAAAATCCATTGAGCCTGCAATCAGAACACTCATGATGGCCAGCAATGCAAGCGAGAGCAAAAGCTCCAGATAGGTGAAGCCGGAATTCAGGGGTCGTCTCATGGTTTCGGGCGCAGAAAGATGGTGTCCAGTTCCGCCAACCTTCGTCCGCTTGTATCGTCAACTGTCAACTCCAAACGGTACTGACTTATCAGTCGATCATACCGCGTGATATGGAGCGGCGGTTGCGGGACCACGCTCAGCTGCCAGGCCCAGGTGTCCTGATAGAGACCGGACGCGGGGATTTTGTTCGGATCAGACTCGAGCAGGGCTTCATCAATGAGCCCGCGTCCAAACTCGACGGCCTCATAGCGCTCCACCGCCGTGATCGCGCCAGCGCTCGATCCGATATAGGAGCGATAGACCGCGCCAAGAACCAGGCTGAGAATGGTGAACGCCACCAGTGTTTCCAGCAGGCTGAACCCATGATCTGTTCGGCGGGATCTCATTGAAAGGCAAGCTCGTTGATATCGAGCATCGCTGTGACGACCGAGAGCATCACGAAGCCGATGCTCAGACCGATGACCAGTGTCAGGGTTGGTGTCAGGATTTGCAGCAGGCGTTCGCGTTTCCGATCCGAGATGCTCTCGTATGTGTCAGCCAACGTGGTCAACATTCGAGGCCAGTCATTGGCTTCCTCGGCGGCCTTCAGGATGCTTGGGAGGGATTTTGGCAACCAGATATGATCGAAAGCCGGGGCAATGGGTTCCCCGGTCTCAGATCGCTCAATAGCCGCACTCGCAGCCACCCCGACCGGCCCGATAGCCCCCTTTGCTGTATGTTTGAATGCCTGTGGCAGTGGAACGCCGCTTTCGATCAACAAAGACAGGCTTCTGGCCATCTGTGCCACATCTGAACTTATCAGTTGATCCCGAATGAGCGGCAGATAGCGCATCCAGAGCCCGATTTTTCGGCGCATCGAAGGCTGCGACAAAACTCCCAGGAAACCGAAGCCAATTGCGGCAGCGATGATAGCCACGGCAACGCCACGTTCTCGCAGAAAGTCGTTCAGGGAAAACAAAAGGCCCAGAACCGGATTGGGTTCTATATCTGCAGAGACAAAGATCGGCTGCAGCGCTGGTCCCAGAAAGAAGACCAGAACACCAAAAAGCGCCAGTCCAGCCAGGATCAGGATGCCTGGATAGACAAGTGACGCACGGAGTTTCGATTGCGCTTGAGCCCGGGCGCGCAAGGCAATGGCTGCCTTTGAAAGAACGTCCGGCAATCGGTTGGAGGTGTCCCCCAGGCGAATGATCTCAAGAAGGTCATCTGGCAATACCTTCCCAAGCCTGGCGAAGGCCTCCACGGTTGAGCGCCCGGTCATCAATTGCGCATGGGCTTCTTGCAGCCCGGCTTGCAAAGCCTTGTGCGGCTGGCTGTCTGCGGTCAGTGAAAGGGCCTTGGGCAGAGGGAACCCGGCTTGCAGGAAGGCAGACAGCATATCGCAGAACTGCGCAACTGCCGCCAGCGGGGCTTTGCGGCCTGAGAACTCGATGTCCCGCCGCCACCAGCTTTGCTCTGGTAGTACGGTTTCCGCACCAACTTGCACCGGCACCAGCCCCCGGTTTCTCAGATATTGATGCGCCTCCGATACGCTCAGCGCCTCAACAGAACCTGTCTCGGTGGTCCCATCGCTGGTGTAAGCCTGATAGCTGTATTCCGGTGGCATTGTTGGACCCCGTCAATCGAAGAGACCGTCCAGTGAATGTTGTCTCGACTGGATGCCGGTCTGCAAGACCTCGTTTGGGCCTGCCAGCTTTTCGCGCCAGTATGAGGTCACATTGGCCGCATCGGCTGCGTTGTTGACCACGCGCGGGCGGATCAGGATCAAAAGCTCGGTGCGCTCAATGCCGCTGTCACGGGTGCGGAAGGCTGCCCCCAGAACCGGCACGTCGCCCAGACCCGGAACCTTGGTGGTGGTGGTCTCATCTCGCTCCTGAATGATGCCGCCAAGAACCATTGTGGCACCATTCCCGACAACCACGCTGGTGCGGACGCTGCGTTGTCGGATTGTGGGCGAGTCAATGCCGGATGTAGTGGTTGCCACGACGTCACTGACTTCCTGCTCGATATCGAGCACCACCTGACCGCTATTCCCAATCCGGGGCCGGACAGTCAGGATGATCCCGGTGTCTCGATAATCAATTGTGGTGACCACAGGTGCATCGGGATCCTCGACACCTTGTGCGTTGCGGGTGGCAATCGGAACCTGATCGCCGATGCGCAACTCGGCTTCCTGATTGTTGAGCACGGTCAGCGTCGGCGACGAGACCACCTTGACGTCGGTGATGCTGGCCAGCGCACTGAGCGCCACCCGGTCATTGCCATTGGAAAACACAGTCGAGAAGCCCGGGAAGACCGATCCCACTGCACCATTGGCAAGATCAGAGAACGTGTTGCTGAAGCGCCCGCTTTCAAAGAACCAGCGCACCCCAAGCTCCAGATCATCATTCAGGGTCACCTCGGCGATTGTGGCTTCCAGAAGCACCTGGGAAGGCGCTGAATCCAGTTCGGCAACAATACGTTTGATCTCTTCGTGTTCCTTACGCAGTGCGCGTGCAATGATCGTATTGCGGTCGTCGTCGGCGATGATCTGGAGTTTGCCGCTGTCCACAGGTGAGACAAGCGGTCCGTCCTCTCCGTTGATCGGTGTGCTGGCAATTTCAGTTCCAACCCCGAGAACTTGCGCCAGCAATGGTGCGAGCGATTCCGCGGACCGGTTCTGCAGCGGATAGGTTTGCGTATAGCGCCGGGCACTGCCTGCTGTGCGGTCCAATTCCCGTATCCATCCTTCCGCATCACTGAGGTAATTGGCGCGTTTGGAAATAACCAAAATCGACTTAAGCCGGGGATTGGGCAGAAACTCGATCACCCCATCCAGAGCGCCACCTGCGCCACTGTCAAAAATCGCCGCCAGTTCCTCACTCACAGCTTCAGGCTCAGCGGCCTCAAGCCGAACGAGCGCTGTTGACTTGCCCTTCAACACATTGACATCGAAAAGATTGAGCGCATCAATCGCCGATTGAATGTCACCGCGTGATCCGGTCAGAAGCAAGTGGTTGCGTTTTGGGTCGGTCACAATGCCAAGATCCTGACCGACAACAGCGCGCAGCAAATCCGCGACTTCATCTGCTGCGATGAACTTAAGCGGGGCGACCACAATCGGGTTGTTTCCCACAACGGGTCTGGATGCTGACTGGATCTGACGCCTGGCACCAGCGGTGGAGACAATTTTAAGCAAGCTGCCTTCGCTCTCCAGCCGCGCGCCATTGACTTCCAGAGCCCTGGTGAAGAGCTCCAGCAGGGCGGCGCGTTCAATCGGTCCGGTCGTTTGCAAGGTAATCCGCGATTCCAGGCCGTCCTCAATGACAAAGGGCTTTTCAAGCATATCGGCCAGCACGGCTTGCGCTGCCGCAGGCAGGCTCGCATTGACCAGATTCATCTCGACTTTGCCACCGCTGACCGGGATGACCTGCGCCCGCCCGTCCGGGTTACGGCGCAGGAATTCCTCATTGAGAAAACTGTCCGAGCCGATTTGGCGCGCAACACCAGTGCGATCATTTCCCAGATCCTGAAACCCGGAGGAAAACCCGGATCGGCCGCTGCTGCCACCCAGATTGCCGCCACTATTGTCAAAAGCGGTTCTGTTGCTGCTGTCTGTCGTCTCGCAGGCCGCCAGTGTTAGAACGCTTGCGCCAATCAGCACAATATCTCGGAGGGTGCCCATAATATGCTCTTTTTTTATTCTTTGGACACAACCTACAGGCTATTGCGCGAAGGGAACAGTAAAAACATGTGGCCCCTGCTCAAAGGTCAGCGCGCTGTGATTGATGGTTGTCAAGGTCCAGCCGGATGTTTGAAACCCGCGATTTGCCCAGACTTCCTCGCCTGAGCCCTGGTCCCGAACCAAAACGGCCTCTTGCCCATCCAGTTCCTTGCGACCGAGATAGGAGATGGCCGGTTCTTCGGGCCTCGGTTCCGTTCGCGCCGGTTGAACTTCGGGTTTTGCGGCCACTGTGACAACCGGCGCAGGCTTGACAGCCTCTAAAATGGGTTCCGCTGGACGGCGGGTGTCTCGAAAAAGCGGGCGGTCGAGGATCGCTGAGAGGTCCTCGGTCTCCAAACTTTCAATTGAAATGGAAAGCGGTTCAGGATCACTTGGTGCATTTGCATCTGCCCGTTGGATGCTGTTGGGCGTCTCGCCCGCAGATAAGTTCCCTGGGTCTATAGCCTTTCCCGGATCGACTTGGGTAAGCGCCACAGCCAGTCCGGTGCAAGCCAGCAGAAATGCAGGTGGCGGGATCAAATCGCGCAAGTTCATTGGGCGTCCACCGGGCGGACCAGCCCCCAAAGCTCGAATTGTGCATAGACGGTCGTGCCTGCAACATCCGTCGCATTTGTTGGGCGTGTGCGCAATTGCAGGCGTTCAATGCGCAGCGGCGGGTCATGCGCTTCCAGGGACGCCAGCAAGGGCGCTATGTCTTCCAGCAATCCATCCGCCTCAATCGCCAGGGCGAACTTGGAGTATTCACCAACAGCCTTGGCAGGGCGCGTGGAAATCGAACTGAGTGTGACCCTGTTTTCACGCGCGGAGGCAGAGACGACCGACTGAATTCTCGAAAGTGTGAGAGCGGGCGTCTCCGCAGTCCAAAAAGCACTTTCTGGCAGACCCTCTTCAGGCGTAATGGCCGAGAGATTGGCGATTTGGGTTCGGGCAAGATCACGTTGGGCCAGTAGGCGGTCTCTTTGCGCGGCAAGCGCGTCTGATCTTGCCCAAAACGGCTGCAGGACCAGCGACCAGAGCAAGGCTGCCGTAACCAGGATCGGCGCAAGAAACAGTAAGAGCTTCATGGGCTCGATCCGGACATGAGCCGCTCCAGATCAAAGCGCAACTGAAACCGTTCCTTGCCGCTGCGGACATCCCGGGCCGATGGCGCTGTCATCTGTGTATTTGCCGCCCAATCCTCCCGCTCAATTGTTTCGATCACCTCTGCCGATGCGCCTGACGTAAACCCGGCAATCAGGACGTTCTGACCGGAAATGGTCAACTCAGACACCCATGTCTCATCACCAAGAACTTGGCTGAGCGTGGACAGAACAGACACACGCCCCGCTGCCGCCTCAAGCGCATCATAGGCGAGTAGATCCGAGCCCCGTGCCGACTTGGCCGCATCGAGTTCTGTTCGCAATGCGACCGATCGCTCGGTCAGGTTCGAGACCTCTTCTTGCAAGGTAGCGACCTGAGATGAAAGGCGGGTTTGCTTTTGAAGCTGCGTTGTCGCCACGACGCCAATGGCCCCCGCAGCAATCAAAAACGTCGCTACCCCCCAACGCCGGGCCGGTCGGTCTGTGATCCGGCGTCCATCAAAAAGAAGAGGCGCCCCGGGGGCTTTGGCAACCCGGATCGTCCGCACCGCCCCGCCCCAATTGAGCAATGCGTCTGCAAGTGCTTCCAGATGGGTTTTCTTCAACAGATACTGGGTTGCATAGACGGTCTTGCCATCGGTTTTCCAGCGGGTTTCGGCCGTCAAAACCTCGGCGGCCGGAAATGGTAGCGCATTTTCAAGATCAAGTCTCAGAATCTGCGCGGCATCCTTCAACCCTGCACGGGGCACCCACACCTCCCGGGAAAACAGGCTGTCAGGATTGCAAACAACATCAATATTGCCAAGCTGCGCCTTGGGGCGAAGTTGTGTCGCCAGCTCAGCGATGATCTCGGTCTCGTTTGCGAGAGACGCAGTGGAGACGACCAGGGAAGCGCTCCGGCCCACCGGATGTTTGGTGAGCGTCAGCTTTCGGGCAGGTGCGATCCGAAGTCCGGGCAGGAAGAGCCAGTTTGGCAGACAGTCCGACGCGGCTTCAAGCCATGCGCGCCACCATTTGGCGTTGCCGTTTTCTCCCAATCTCATGCGCAGATCTATACCAGAAGTTGAACTTGCATCACCAGTCGTATTTAGATGTCAGGCGTGGATGACGGGAACAACGGACGAGGCTGACTGGGGCGTGTACGGAGAGATCAACCAAACGCTCTCGGAAGTTCTGTCAGAGGGCGGTCTTGTATCCCCGGAGGCCTTGCTGCGGGCGCAACAGGCTGCTAGCGCCAAAGCGCAGCGGTTAGACAAGACGCTTGTTGCACTTGGGCTTCTGACCGAAGAACAGTCCACAACCGCTGTTGCAAGCAGCTTTGACTATCCGCATGTTCAACGCTTGGACGAGATCACGGTGTCGGAGGCGACGCGACCGCTCTTCGAGGCCTCGTATCTGCACCGCTTTCGCTTTATTCCCATTGATCATAGCGACAAGCAGTTGATCGTCGTGATGGCCGATCCACTCGACGCCAATCTGATCTCTTCCATCGAGTTTCATTGCGAGCGACAGGTCGCGGCCGCAATTGCCGCCCCATCGCTCATCAGCGAGGCGCTGGAACGGCATTTCCCGCTGGAAGAAACAGGCGCGCAGATTGTTTCTCAGGACATCGCAACAGATGACATCGAAAGGCTTGAGGCGCTCGCCAATGAAGGGCCGGTGGTGCGGCTGGTGCAGGATATTCTGACCACGGCGGTGGATCGCAAGGCCTCTGATATTCATTTCGAGGCGCGCGAGGCCGGGTTGATGATCCGCATGCGCAAGGACGGACAGCTGGAAGATTTTCGGCATGAGACGCAGCTCAAGGCCTCTGCCGTCTTCTCCCGGATCAAGGTTCTCGCGCGACTGAATATCTCCGAGCGGCGACAGCCGCAGGACGGGCGTATCCAACTGGCGATCCGGGGGCGCGACGTGGACTTCCGGGTCTCGACCTTGCCGACCCAGTTCGGGGAAAGTGCGGTGCTCAGGGTGCTTGATCGCGAGACGCTCAATCTGGACTTCGCGGGTCTGGGGTTCTCCGAAGAGTTGACCACCCGCATCAAAGCCATCCTCGACATGCCCAATGGGCTGTTTCTGGTCACAGGGCCGACAGGCAGCGGCAAGACGACGACGCTATACACAGCACTCCAGTACCTCAACCGCCCCAATCTGAAGCTCTGCTCAGTTGAGGACCCGATTGAGTACAGTCTCGAAGGGGTCAATCAGGTGCAGGTACACAGCGAGATTGATTTCTCCTTTGCCAAGGCGCTGCGGGCGCTTTTGCGGCAGGATCCGAATGTGATCATGGTCGGTGAGATCAGGGACGCCGAGACCGCTCAGATCGCCTGTCGAGCGGCGTTGGTCGGGCGCCTGGTTCTGTCCACGCTGCATGTGAACGCGCCGCGGGAGGCGGAAACAAGACTGCTTGATCTTGGCGTGGAGCCTTATTTGCTCAGGGCCGTGTTGCGAGGTGTGTTGGGCCAGACGCTGGAGCCACGGGTTTGTGCGGGATGCGGTGGGGAAGGGTGTGAGAGATGTGGGCAGAGTGGATTCGAGGGACGGGTTGTTATAGGTGAGCTTGCGTGATCTAGCCGCCGTTCGGGATTTGACCTTAGGTACTTAGAAGGTGGACATCAGAATTCGTCTATCGTGCAAAGAAGTATATGGACCTTTCGCGCTCGCCGACGATCTCAAATTTGGTATCTCCTCCCAATCCTTCGTTTTCCCTCTTTGAGTCCAGCAAGAGCAACTCCGACGTTAACTCCTCGAAAGCCTCATTTGATATGTCTATTCTTTCCAGCGGGTCTCTCATGTCAGGGGAGTAGTGTGTTTTACCTTCAAAAATTAACTTGAATCCCCAAACTTTTTCTCGCTCTTGATCCACATAGATTTCAACTCTGCCAATTTTGCTCATATAAAGAAGTACAGATGGGCATCGATGCTTTTTGGTGGACCCTCCAACGTCAAACGGAACACCCAAGCTACCTAAGACCGAGCCAAGAGTTTGCCCAATTCGTCCTTCGCCAATTTTGCCAGCGGCAAAGTTTTTTACAATAATTCTCATTTTTTAGCGCTCTAGTGCCCTCTGAAGGAACTTTAGTTCACCGGCCCGACCGGCCGCCGTAGGGTGATTGAGTTGTCCGAGATAGCCTATCCCAGCCGAAACTCTATCAAGTAGTTTTCCACGACCTTCCGAGGTGGCCAATGATGCTGACAGTTTGTTTGCAGCGTTTTTAAACCGCCCTGAGCCTATATCCCGTGAAAAAAACTGGCTCGAGCGTGAAGCTACCTGTGTTATCTGGTCGAACCGCAATTTCTACCCCGTCCACCTTAACATGAGCGCCTTTGACAGCCCAGTCTGGAGCAAGCGCAGAAACGGTGTAGCAATCGTTTTTGTTGTGTACCCATATTGAATCGGCTGTGCGATTTCAGGTCACTATCAAGCAACTTTGCAAGAAAGTTACACCATAGTCGGCCCGCCGGCCTTCATTAAGTTCTTTGTGAAAATCTGAGTCTGACACTAGCAGGGCACTCGCCAGCATCAGCTTTGGGCCGAAGGGGCTAGGCGAAATACGAATGGATGTGGTTGGGGAGGGTAATACTGAAACATATTCAGAAGAGCTCCAAAATCTCTTCTTTAGTCATCTCAAACTCGGCCCCTTCTTCCATTACAACAATGTCCATTACTATGTTGTAAAGACCATCTTCAAACTGATCACACCTATCAACATAAATCTGGTAGGCCCATCGGGATATGACTTTGATATTCCAATCGCCCTCAAGTTTGTGCATCAGTTCCCGTCTAAATTCCTCTTTGGTGTATATCATCGGCCCAGTAACTCTTGCTGAGTTGGCGGATAGTGGGGCTTATCTAACACCTCGCCATCAACCATTTTGGGATGCACTCTGGTAACAGACCCTTTGTGGTCATACGATTCCATCCATCCGCGAATTCCCCCAGTACTTGGATCATATTCGGTAACGTAACTTGCGCCGCGAGTACTACCTTCTCTACGTGCAGGCCTCTCACCGCCATAGTAGCGAATTCGACCGTCGGGAAGGAATCTTGTTCTAGCTGCATTAATTTGCGCATTCACATCAGTTCTAAGTTGCTTTTGCAAGCGCTCAAGAGGGGACAGGCACCTGTTATGCACCCATATCGCCTCGACCTGCGCATCCTCCTTCACAAAATACGTTTGATGGCTCTCGACGGTGAGGTTGTAAGCCAGAAGAGGCTCAGGAGTGAGCTCGATTTTTGTGACTTCGGCCCAAGTTCCTTTAGATGTGAGCAGGCGGTATCCCGACTGGAGATCAGCAGCGTCTATCCACGCGCCATTCGGGATTTGACCCTTATACGCATGACCTTCGGAGGAGCTCGGCTTGAGCTTAGCACTCGTCGGCACCATCACTAGAGCGAGCGGAACCAGGGTGAAATAGGGGTGGATGCGGTTGGAGAGGGTGAGATGTCGCGGTCCGCGAAAGAATAGCTGCACAAAGTGTTTGGATTGCAAATCTCTGGCCGCTACGCACCGCTCTCTCTTCATCGGCCCGACCTTGGGGCACTTTGCGCTGCGTGGATCGGTGCTGCCCAAGTGTGCGGCAAGCGCGGCGTTCGGACACGCCAAGTTCCTGCCGCACGTGGTCGATGCATTTGCGACGATGCGAAGGGCTTAGAAGTTTCCCTTTGTTGCCTCTGCCAGAATGAGCTTATCCAATGTAAGGTCTGATACCGCCTGCCGCAGCCGCTGGAATTCCTTCTCCAGCTCCTTCAACCGCACCAGCTGTGAACGCTGCATCCCACCATACAGCTTGCGCCATCGGTAAAACGTCTGCTGTGTCACGCCGATCTGACGCACCGCCTCGGCAATCGTCGCGCCCTGTCCTTGCAGGACTTCGACTTGCCGAAGCTTCGATACAATCTCTTCGGGCTTTTTTCGTTTTCCAGCCATCGCTGATCCTCCAATTTACGGGACTTTCTATCCCAGTTGGTGGACCACTTTCAGGGGGGTTACTCCACCACTATGCTTACAGCAGGTAGTGCCCACGCGATCTTCGAAGGTTTTGACACATCGTTGAATTACTAGGTTATAGTAGTATTTCTAGCCCGACTATCTTTCCCTCATTTGAGATATCAAATGCAATCTCCGCATCTTGTCCGTCTCGCCCGGCTCCTTTCAATGAGTTTCTAAGAGCAGCGGCGATTCCGTCCTGCAATACATCTCCCAAGAGTAGTGTGCGCTCTATCGTCATCGTTCTATTTTCGTCTTCTATTCTTATAGACAGCTCTTCGTCCGAGCTCTCCATAATTACATTCGATTTATTAGTGACTTTGGCCATTTAACTCTCCGTCTGGGAAATTGTGCCCCACTCATTTCTTAAGCGCCGTTTGTGGGCGTGCAGTCCCATTTGGTCTAACTCGATAGACGACGAAGCCATTCCCATTCGCAACTGGTACCCTCACCGCGTTTGCTCTGTTGTCAGGTAAGGTGCCTCTGGGCCAACCGTTGGTTCTGATCGATACTTTAAGTGCCTCAAGCTCGGCTCGAGCCTCAGCGGCACCAGCCCAAACTTGACGTTCGACTCCTCTGTAAATTGTATGCTCATACCCAGCAGTACCAGAGTCCTGTCCCGAGTTAACAACTTTTTTCACAGTAGGCAGTTGTGGCCCGGATCCGTCGCAGATTCCATCGGGATCACATTGAGGTGATCCAACAGGCGTTCCTCCTGCCGAATCACCCGCCGCATCAGTGTCATCCTCGTCGTCATTGCCATTCATCGCTGCTTCCCAAGCCAATGAGGAAGAAAAATAGCCACTTTCATCAATCGCTGCACCTAACGCAAAGCCCGCTTTCGCCCTTCTCGTATCGTGTTCGTTCGCTGGTAGTCCGAAGCATCCACAATTGGCGATTCCGTCGGCAACTGCACCAACAAATCCAAGCACTTCCTTAAACAAATGCCCATTGGGATCACTCTTGTTGATCGGATCATTGGCCGAGTAGCTGTACCTATTCGTCCCCACCCCCGGCATTGTCACCTCCCACCAGTCTGGCTGGATGAACCTTGCGAGTGCCGGATCGTAGTACCGCGCATTCAGGTATTGCAGGCCGGTTTCGGGATCAAAACGTTCGCCGATGAAGCCTTTGCTCTCGTCGGTGACGGCCGGGTCGAAGGTCTGGTCGGTGGGTTCGCCGAAGGGGGTATAGCTGGTCAGGCGCGCGGCCTCGCCCGATGTGCCGGTGATGAAGCGGACCGACGAGAGGTGATCGCGGTGAAGCCAGCTTTTGACGCCATCAACCTCGCGCACATCATCCGTCAGGTGCCTGGTGATCTGCTCGTTGGCGGTGCCGAAATTCTCGATTTCCACCGGCCCGGCATAGACCGTCACGCCTGCGGGCGTGATCTTTTTCAGGCGGCTGCCATCGGCGCCATAGACGTAAGAGGTCGTCTGTCCGCCATAGGTGACGGAAACCGGCCGGTTCTCACCATCGTAAGTGATGATCTTGCCACCCAGACCACGGGTCATGTTGCCGTTGGCGTCGTATTGCAGGGTCTCTCCGCCGACCGAGACCGGTGTGTGTGGGCGCGCCGCGCCAGCTGCGGGGTAGGTGTATGCGCCAAAACTGGAGTTCGACAGCATGTTGCCATTGGCTGCATAAGTGAAGCTCTGATCAAAGAGGGGGTCCGTGTTATCTGCGCTCAGCAGCTGATCCTTGTAGTCATAGCTGTACGCCATGGTGCCTTGAGCATCGGTCGCACTTGTTGAATCAATCCGGCCCGTGGGTCCACGCGTGTAATCTACAGCGAAGGCCGTGTTCAGGCCGCTGTCGACCACTGCGACACGGTCCAGCCAGCCACGGGCGGTATCGTAGGTGTAGCTGGTCTGCGCGCCATTGGCATAGTTGATCGAAGCAACCTGCCCGCGACCGTTGTAGGTCATATCGGTGACAGCGCCCGAGAGCCCGATCATGCGTCCAGCAGTGTCATAGGTGAATGTGCCAGCCGGAGTGGTTGACAGCCGTCCTGTGTCTGTCGGCAGAGCCGGGGCCGAAACTGTCTCGAACGTGGTCAGATGCCCTGTTGAGCCATAGGTGTTGATCACCGGATACGCGCGGTCGTCGATCTTGTGAATGGTTTCTGCGACAGCTCCATGGATGGAATAGTCGTAGGACACGGCGTTGTTGGCATTGATCGAGATGTCCGTGAGCTGCCCGGTATTGTAGTGCCCAGGTCGAGAACGATCATAAGCGGACGTTGTTGTGATCGTGCCGAGTTGGGTTGGCTCATAAATCTGGATGGCAGCAAAGCCGGTTGTTGCGCCCGACGCATTGTCATCATCGGAAATCAGCACCAGACGGTTGAATGTTCCGGTGAAGAATGTGCCAACCGGGATCTCAACCACAGCGGTTTCCCCAACGCCTGCAGTATGAAGCCCATTGAAATCCTGAATGCCATAGACATCCGTGCCATCGATCTGAAACACTGTCGCTGGCGTGGCCTGCGCATCGGTGTCAAAACCAATCGCCTGAATGCGGCCTTGGGCGCTGGCTGAATACTGGAACCGCAGTATCGTATCGGCAGTGATCACGAAGTTACCGGGAATCTCTTTCCAGGCACTGCCGGACAATAGGACCGATGCGCCGCCCGGTGAGACAGAGGCAGCACCGGTATCCTCGGACGCATCAAAGGTCTGGATGCTCGACAGCGCCTGATTGGGTAAGACACCCACCGTTTCCGGAACGGACTTAGATGTGACACGGTTCAGGGCATCATAGGTGAATGAAATCACCTGACCCTTGGCATCGATTTGCTCAAGTAGATTGCCATTGAGATCATAAGACATCGACCAGGTGCCGAGATCCGGATCACTGGCCAGCG
Organism: uncultured Paracoccaceae bacterium; assembly: GCA_947493745.1. GTDB lineage: Bacteria > Pseudomonadota > Alphaproteobacteria > Rhodobacterales > Rhodobacteraceae > CANLSM01. The sequence continues at coordinate 31,714 of CANLSM010000006.1, forward strand.
TGCGATGCCCGAATGTGTTGTAGGTATAGGACCACTGCGAACCACCGGGGTCCTGAACCCCAATCAATCTATCCAGAAGATCGTGTTCATAGGAGGTGACATCGGCCGGGTTTGCCTCGTATCGGTCAAAGACCTTTCGACCCAAACCGTCTGTAGCAGCTGTTATTTCACGGCCCAATTCGTCAGTGGACTTGGCTAGGGCGACAACAGCCGTCGCCGGGTCCGGTGACACCATTGGTGATGGTGGTACGGGTGGAAGCGTTTCTACGACGATATTGTCGTAGTAGATATCGACGTACTCTGCCGCACCCTGAGTTTCATTGAAGAAGCCCCCGAAATCCAGCCGGTGCTGACCAGCTGGCAGAACTCCCAAGTCGAGCTCCAGCGTCATCCAACCAGAATCCTTGTCTGTCAGGCCGGAAGTTGACCCTGACTGACCGTACATCCGTGTCAGATAGTCGGGACCATCTCCTGCGATTGGAGTGCTATTGAGTGCAACCATCGCTTCCACATATTCGTGTGCGTCGACGAACTTTCGCACCCAAAGCCGGTAGTCGAAAGACAACACGACTTTTCTTTCTACATCGAGAGTTATGGTTTTGAAGTGTGATCCAGACATACCAATCGCTGAGCTCCAACGTTGGCCAAGTCTTGTGAGGATAGCATGGCCGCCTTCGACGCCTTCATTTTCGGTGCCCAAACCCTCCGACCACTGTGGCTCAGATGTTCCTCGGAATGTGTCATCCACATATTCCAAACCCTCATAGTCAAAGACACCGTCGACCTCACGGAACTCAGCGCGCCAAATCTCTGTGGGCACGTAGGGTTCTGGAATATCGGGATGTCCGACCGTGTGATCCCCATGGTTGTCAAAGCTAACCGTTCGGCTTGAGTTGTCAGGGAGGGTTGTGCCAACGATCCTGTCCAACGTGTCATAGGAATAGCTGGTGAGCTGCGGTGTCTCGGACAGCAGATACGGGTCCGAGCGTGTCGCGACATTGCCGCGGGCATTGTAGGTGAAGTCCGTATGAACCTGATCACCGGCGCTGTCTGTCCGTCCGGAGGCAATCGTCTTGTAGACCTGTCCAAAGCCATCGAAATAGGAGCGGCTGGTCGCGATAGAGCCGTCGGCAGCAGGCGACGTCGATAGCACGTTTTGCGCAGAAGCATCCCCGAGACTGACATAGGCGGTCTCAGCATAGGTTCCGCCCGGCAGATCCTGCCGTGTTTCGCGGCAATGGACGTCATAGGTGAACGTCGTCACCCGCCCATTCGCATCCGTGACTGACGCCGGTTGCTGACACCCGGTCTCCCAAGAGGTGCTGGACGAGTGGCTCAACGCATTGGTGGAACTGGTCCGAAAAAGGGTCAGCGCGGTATCATAGGAATGCGTCGTCGTGTTGGTGTTGGCATCGGTCTCGGAGATCACATTGCCAAAGCCGTCATAGCTAACTTGCCGCATCGTGGCATAGGCACCGACACCGTCCCAGACATCAACCCGTGTCAGGTTGCCGATGGCTGGCGCGGACAAATGGTCTGTCGCTTGATCGTAGTGGTATTGCTCTCGAGAGAGCCAGTCGGCAATGTTGGTTGTTGCAAACGCCCCGGCTTGCACCTGTTTCCATGCGGGCAACGCCACGATGTAGTTGGTCAGGTTGGGCGCATAGCCAAAGCTGGTTGTTCGGTCATCCGCGCTGCCCGGGTAGCCAAGCTCAGTAATCCGGATGGGGTCGTTGAAAATATTCAGTTCATAGTCCTTGGCTGTTTCAAGCAAATCAGCGCCATAGAGCATAGCAGAAGTCTTGCGCAGCCGTTGAACGCGATAGGGCTTTGCATCATCTCGGATATCCCAGGTTGTCTCTGACCGGCTCAGAACCGTCTCTGCACCTGCTGCTCCGGTCAAACGCTCAACTTTCTCAACCCGGCCGGAAGATGCGACGGTTTGTGAATATGTGGTCCGCACTTTGACAGGCTCGGTCTCACCAACCAACGCAGGGAGTGTCGCCGTTACTGTCCTGAAGCCAAGCGATTTGCGGAACCAGCTATCGTATCGACCACCGGCATATTGGTAAGACGTTGAACGGACCTCACCGCGCCCATTGTCGACGCTGATCGTGTCAACAATCTGCGCGTTAAACGGCGCCTGATTGTCTGTCGTGGATGAGCTTGGTTTGTAAGCAACTGTCGTGAGTTGACCCGCGCCGTCAGTCATTGATGTCAGCAAGTTTGGAACGACGCCATCATTGTAGGAGATTGTCTTGTACTGAACGGACGCCAAGTCATCACGTGCAATAAAATCTCGCAGCCCGTCGCCGTTGAAATCCCCCGATCCGACATATTCATCAAACTCCAATGCGCTGGCTGATCCGAGTTCAGACACCTCGACGAAGGAATGGCCGGTCGAAAGATATACGCGGATTTTCTTTCCCGATGTGTCAGACCCAAATGGGTAGTTGGCTTCGACAATCGCATCCGCCAATCCATCGCCATTGACATCAACCAAGCTGACGCTCTGATTTGCACCACTGCCTGTGAGTGAGGATTGCCCCCACAGCTCATTCGCACGCAAACCCTTGCCGTCCGAAAGGTAAGCCCAGAGATTTCCACTTGATTTGGTCAACGAAACGACATCTGATTTCCCGTCGCCATTAACGTCGCCGATCGCAGTTTTGGTATTGTTGGCGAAAGGGTTGAACGGGCTGTCTCCAAGAACGCTGAACCCACCGCGATTTCTCGCAACTTTCCCATTGTTGTTTGTAGCCGAGCTCCCAGCCTGATGGGTGAAGATATCGTCCAGGCCATTGCCATCTATGTCGAGATGCACTGGACTGTTGGCAAGAACACCAGAGGACGTTTCCAAAGCAAAGGGCTCTGAAAACCCCAGGCCATTAAATTCAATGCCATTGTTGTTGCTGTGTAGAAAGCTGGGATCACCGCCTTGGGTGAAGTTTCCTAGGCCGGTCTTCGGTTCCTCGCTGATTTCTTCTATCTCAACGAACTGTTGGCCGTCGAACGAGTAGGCTTTGAACGTATTAAAGGATTCATAGGTAGCGTTGCACTGACCTTCATTGTCTGGATTGCAAGAATACGTTTCCCCGTAAGAATAAGCCGCAATTGGCCGCTGACCAAGGGTCTCATCAAATGCTCCGACACCGGTGAGAGATGTGTATTCGCTTGAACTTTGCAGTTTTGGCTTGATGATGCTTGAGGTCAGAACATCATCAACAGCTGATGTCAGCGTCTTGGCCTGATCGAATTCGATCAAGAAACTTGGAAGCAACGGATTGCAGATCAACTCTGAGTGCGGTTCGCCGCTATTTGACTGCCAATTTCGAATGCGACAGAATTTTCGCCCACCATAGTAGGCAACGTCCCGCCCAGTCCCGTACATGTCGAAGGCAAATGTCGGCTTCTTCAACTGCTGTGCTTCAAGCAATTGAGGATAGCTCTGATCGAGGAAACTGACACTATCGCTGGAATAGCTGAAGCTGGTCTTGGGAAGACCAGTGCCAGCGCTCACCTGAGGCCCTTGCCCGGCATCGGTCAGAACATAGTCTGATCCATATTCCTGCACCTCATCAAGCAATATCTGGTTTGTCAGAGGGCTCAACCCATGTTTCAGATGGTAGGCTCGGACAGGGGTGCCTGAATTCAGAACCTCTATCGCTGTCAGGACATGTGTTGTTTTGCCAAGAAGGCTGGTTCCTGTTGCGTAGGTGACGTCTCCGACGAGATGCGATGCGCGCGTGCCATACCCAAAGCGAACCTCATAGGGGCCAAAACTGACCGATTCAGGCCGATTTGCAAAGGCCGTGTCATCAACCAGATCATCGACAAGATAGGAATAGGTGACTGTTGCGGGTGTCGCTTGTGTATTGGCTACGCTTGCGAGCAGCCAAGTCGCATTGTTCAAAAGCTCGGTTTCGTCACCTACAGCAGGACTGTGGCTGCTCCAATGACCCGCGGGAAGATAGGTGTATTTTGTGCCGTCCTTCCGTGTGATCTCCCAGGAATTGGCGGCTTCATCGCGCACAATCCTTGAATAGTTCTCAACCAATGTCGCATGGGTACCACCACTTGAGCAGCTTGCCGAGATCACTTCTGTTCGCCAGTCGTCGGGATAGTCGCCTGCCCAAGGCGCACTTGCGTCCCCATCTGAGCAGGCGAGCAACTCCTGTCCATCAAGCATGAAGATGTCGAGAGTGTCGTCAAAGAACGGCGAACCGCCTCCAACGCTCACCCGCGATACGCGCGAAAACCCACCCAGCGACCATCCGCGAGCAACCAAGTTCGTCGGAGAGCCATGGGCGCGGTTTGAGGAGGAGTAGTTCAGCGAAACTGATGGCTCAAGGCCCCGAAACGCCGGAACGGAAATGGGAACCTTGTAGGTAAACGCGCCGCCCGACTGGACTTCAAGAGGGGTATTTTTCCCAACTGATTGGGGAAGTGAATACTCATCATCATCTTGCGCATACACTGCCGATGTGGCGGAGACCGAAACAAAACCAACACACAAAGCACACAACAGCCAATCGGCACAACTCATTGAAATACCCTCGGAACAAATCAAATTTTTGCGATGTAGGCACAGTATGTGTCAGGTCGTCAAGAGGTTGATTGATGTCAGCTCTGCTCACGATAAGCGGGTGTAGGGGTGTAGGTGAAAATCACGTGCCAAGGCCTTGGATTACTTTCCGAAGTGCCCGAGTTTGACACCTTGGTGCCCCAGTGGCTGAACTTACGCATTGATTGACACGGTCCGCTTTATACATTCAACGCGATTGTCGTCAGTTCGACATCTATGGCTGCCCAAGAGGCGATCTCTCGCGTTGGTGCTGCTTAATTCGGTAGGGTCAGTGTGACGCGGTCGCCTGCAAACCATGTTCGTCCATACTCGATCGGATACCCGTTGGGATCGACGTTCAGTCCTGTTGAGCGCAGCAGCGGTGCGCCTTCCGGCAATTGGAGATGTAGGGCCTGCGTGGCGTTTGCGGCCACCGCCGTGAGCCGGGTTGAGGCGCGGGTGTAGTCTTCGACGCCGACTTCCTTCAGGGCTTTGGTCACGCTCAGATGATCCCGCAGAGCCAATTCGAGGCCTGCCAGACGATCGAGCGGGAAGACGCTTTCAAAGACGGCGATCGGCTGGCCGTCCGAGAGCGACAATCCGTGATAGGCACAGACGGACGTCGCGCCTCGCAACGCGCTGGCCTCGCCTTCTGAGGGCGCGCGTACCTCTATGCTGAGCGCCCGTTTTTCGGGGGTGTGCCCTGCGGCCAGAAGATTTTCGTGGAACCGGACACGCTTTCCGATCGGATAATCCGTCGGGCGGGCCGTCACGAAAACGCCGGCACCCCGGCGGCTGCGCAACAATCCCTCCTTGATCAGATGCGACAGGGCGTGCCGGACCGTGTGCCGGTTGACGCCGAACCGGTCAGCCAGCTGGGCTTCGGTCGGCAACTTGTCTCCGGGGCTGTAATGTCCGTCGGCCAATTCATCGCGAACGCTGCTCGCTATGGCGCGCCAGATCGGTGTTCTGGAGGTCTTTTTATACAAGTTTCACAAATCCCGCTGGCGCTCTCATGAAGCATGGCGCATAATATGTATAGTTGTATAGAATGTTGCGGATTTGTCGAGATGAAACATACGACCAAGCCGGATCAGAACCGCAAGACCTGGATGAGCCTGCTGGCAAAGGCACCGGAAGGGCGTGCGGCTGCGCTTTTTTCAAGGGTCGGCACTCCGCCCGGTTTCGACTGGCTGCGCCGCCCGGAGATTGGAAGCGTCATGGTGCGCGGGCGGGCTGGAGGGACTGGGGCGCCTTTCAACCTGGGCGAAATGACGGTGACCAGGTGTGCGGTGCAGCTGTCATCGGGCGAGGTCGGTCATGCCTACATTCAGGGGCGTCGCAAGGCCGATGCCGAGATTGCTGCGTTGATCGATGCTCTGATGCAGACGGACCGAGCCGCAGGTCTGCGCGCCGCCGTGCTCGATCCCTTGGAGGCGGACATCGCGTCAGCCAAGAAGGCGCGCGCGCGGAAGGCTGCCGCAACCAAGGTTGATTTCTTCACCATGGTTCGGGGGGAGGACTGATGGATACCGCACCCCTTGGCGGTGGTTTCGAAAGCCCGCCGCAAGATGCCGCGAAGGCATTTCGCCAGATCATGGAGGCGATGGCCCGGCCGGGCAATATCCGGGAGCTGCGTGGTGCTGCCCCGCCACCGCCGATGTCGCCTGCTGCGGCCGCCGTTCTGCTGACGCTCTGCGACACGGATACCCCGCTTCATCTGGCGGGCGATATGGATTGCGCGGATGTCAGGACATGGATCTCCTTTCACACAGGCGCCCCCCTCACCGGCCCATTCGACTGCATGTTTGCGCTCGGCACGTGGTCCGCGCTCGGCTCGCTCGAGGCTTACCCGAAGGGAACGTCCGAGTATCCCGACCGGTCTGCCACTCTGATCGTTGAGATGCCGGGACTGGAAGCACGCGGCGCAATCCTGAGCGGCCCGGGCATTGAGGAGGCTGCAACCCTGTCCCTGCCGGAGACAAAGGCGTTTCGAGCCAACCGCATGCAGTTCCCGCTTGGATGTGACTTCATCTTCACCTGCGGCAATCGCCTCGCCGCCCTGCCGCGCTCAACGGAGATTGCCTGATGTATGTTGCGGTCAAAGGGGGTGAGCGTGCAATCAACAACGCGCATGACTGGCTGGCGGAGGAGCGGCGAGGGGACCCATCAATTGCCGAGCTTTCGGTGGCGCAAATCCGGGAACAGCTTGCTCTTGCGGTCAACAGGGTGATGTCGGAAGGCTCGCTTTTCGATCCTGACCTAGCGGCGCTCGCGATCAAGCAATCCCGCGGCGATCTCATCGAGGCCATCTTTCTGATCCGGGCCTACCGGACCACCATGCCCCGGTTTGGCGCAACCGCGCCCATTGATACCGGCAAGATGGCTTGCGATCGCCGCATCTCTGCCACGTTCAAGGATCTTCCGGGTGGCCAGATCCTCGGACCGACATTTGACTACACTCACCGTCTGCTGGACTTCAAGCTGGCAGCCGATGGTGAGGTGCCGCAAGCGCCGGAAGACGACGCATCCGGCGCGGATGTGCCCCATGTGCTGGGCTTCCTGAACCGCGAAGATCTGATCGAGGAGGCCGGGACGGAGGATACCTCCCCTCCCGACCTGACACGTGAGCCGCTGGAACTGCCTGCCGACCGGGCGCTGAGGCTGCAGGTGCTGACCCGCGCAGATGAAGGCTTCACGCTTTCCATGGCCTACTCGACCCAGCGCGGTTATGCGCGCAATCATGCGTTTGTGGGTGAGTTGCGGATCGGGACTGTTTCCGTGGAAATGGACATCCCCGAACTGGGCTTTGCCATCGAGATTGGCGAGATCACCGTCACCGAGTGCGAGACCGTGAACCAGTTCAAGGGATCAAAGACCGAGCCGCCGCGCTTCACCCGGGGGTATGGGCTGGTCTTTGGGCAGACGGAGCGAAAGGCCATATCGATGGCACTGGTTGACCGTGCCCTGCGCTGGGAAGAGCTTGGCGAAGACTTTGTCGGTGCGCCGGCGCAGGATGCGGAATTCGTCCTCTATCACGCGGACAACATTCAGGCGACGGGATTTCTTGAACATATCAAACTGCCGCATTACGTCGACTTTCAGGCCGAACTGGAACTGGTGCGCAAGATGCGTGCCGAAGCGGGCGCTGACAAGGCCGCGGAGGCCGCTGAATGACCGATCAGGCCTACAATTTCGCCTATCTGGACGAGCAGACCAAACGGATGATCCGCCGTGCGATCCTGAAAGGGCTGGCCATCCCCGGCTATCAGGTGCCCTTTGCCAGCCGTGAGATGCCGATGCCCTACGGCTGGGGGACTGGCGGCGTTCAGATATCAGCGACCGTCCTGACCCCCGATGACCGGTTCAAGGTGATCGACCAGGGTGCGGATGATACCACCAACGCGGTCTCGATCCGCAGCTTCTTTGAGCGGACCGCAGGTGTCGCCACTACAACACTGACCGGCGAGGCCAGCGTGATCCAGACCCGCCACCGGATCCCGGAAGCCGACCTCGGTGTGGGTCAGGTGCTGGTCTATCAGGTCCCGATCCCGGAGCCGCTGCGTTTTCTCGAACCTCGGGAGACCGAGACCCGGAAGATGCACAGTCTGGAGGAATACGGGCTCATGCATGTGAAACTCTACGAGGATATCAGCCGTCACGGCCATATCTCCACCGCCTATGCCTATCCGGTCAAGGTCGAGGGACGATACGTCATGGATCCCTCGCCGATCCCGAAATTCGACAACCCGAAGCTTTCCGATTGTGCGGCAATCCAGCTTTTCGGGGCCGGGCGCGAGCAGCGGATCTATGCGCTGCCACCTTACACCAAGGTCGTGAGCCTCGATTTCGAGGACCATCCCTTTGATGCCTCCAAACCCGACAAGCCCTGCGGTCTCTGCGGAGCCGAGGACAGCTACCTTGATGAAGTGATCATCGATGACGATGGCGGGCGGATGTTTGTCTGCTCTGACACCGACTATTGCGAGAACCGCCGGGCAGCAGGCCATCGTGGAAAGGGCGCGGCATGAGTACGCCTGCGCAACCTCTACTGGCTGTCGAGGGGATCGGAAAGGCCTATGGTCCCCATATCGGCTGTGCCGATGTGTCCTTCGATCTCTATCCCGGCGAGGTGATGGGGATCGTCGGCGAGAGTGGGTCGGGGAAATCGACCCTTCTGAACTGCCTTGCCGGACATCTGGTGCCTGACTGCGGGTCGGTGGTCTTCGACACCCGTGCAGATGGCCCTCGTGACACCCTAACCATGTCCGAGCCGGAGCGGCGGATGCTGTCGCGAACCGACTGGGCCTTCGTGCACCAGCATGCGCGAGATGGATTGCGGATGGGCGTCAGTGCCGGTGGCAATGTGGGGGAACGGTTGATGGCCGTGGGGGAGCGTCACTACGGCGATATCCGGAGCCGGGCCGAGGACTGGCTTGGCCGGGTCGAGATCGACACCACAAGGATCGATGACCGACCCTCGACATTCTCCGGCGGGATGCAGCAGCGTCTGCAGATCGCGCGGAACCTCGTGACCGGCCCGCGTCTTGTCTTCATGGATGAGCCGACCGGCGGACTGGATGTCAGCGTTCAGGCGCGGCTTCTTGATCTACTGCGCGGACTGGTTCGGGATCTGAACCTGTCGGCCATTATCGTGACGCACGATCTCGCCGTGGTTCGTCTGCTGGCTGACCGCCTGATGGTCATGAAATCCGGTCATGTGGTCGAGCAGGGTCTGACCGATCAGGTCCTCGACGATCCGCAGCACGCCTATACTCAGCTGCTGGTCAGCTCGGTTCTGCAGGTTTGAGGAGGCCCCGATGATCGTCCTTCAAGATGTGTCCAAGTCCTTCACGCTGCACAATCAGGGCGGTGCGGTGATCAATGTTATGTCCGGTGTCGGCCTCACTGTAGCGGCTGGCGAATGTGTTGCTTTGACTGGGGCATCGGGGGCCGGAAAATCGACATTGATGCGGATGATCTACGGCAACTACGTCGCCCGGACAGGCTCGATCCTCGTTGACCGGCTGGACATCGTTCAGGCCCGTCCCCGCGAAATCATTGAACTTCGTCGCGAAACGCTGGGATATGTCAGTCAGTTCCTGCGGGTCGTGCCGCGTGTGCCCACTCTGGATGTGGTTGCCGAGCCGCTCAGGGCCTTGGGGGTATCGGCCAAGGACGCCCGAACGCGCGCCGCCGGGTTGCTGGAGAGACTGAACATCCCGCAACCCCTCTGGCAATTGTCGCCCACGACGTTTTCGGGTGGTGAGCAGCAGCGCGTGAACATCGCGCGCGGCTTCGCCCATGCCTATCCCGCAATGCTGCTTGATGAGCCGACCGCCAGTCTGGATGCCGCCAATCGGGAGGTCGTCCTCTCGCTGGTCATGGAGGCAAAGTCGCGGGGGGCCGCGATCATTGGCATCTTTCATGACGAGGACGCACGGAACCGGGTTTGTGACCGGGAAATCGATGTCTCGACCTTCGCGTCGGAGGCTGCCGCATGAGCGCAGGACGTCTTATCGCGGTGGTCGGCCCGTCGGGCGTCGGAAAGGACAGTGTCATGGTGGGGATCGTTGCGGCCATGCCATCGGTTCGGGTGGTCCGCCGGGCTATCACCCGTGCCCCGGGGTTGGGGGGTGAGGATTACGATGCGCTCAGCGAAACGGAATTCGTGACGCGGCGCGAGGCCGGGGCGTTCTGTCTCTATTGGCAGGCCCATGGTCTGCACTACGGCATCCCGAAAGAAACCCTTGCCGCCGTTGCGACCGGAACCGACCATCTGATCAATCTGTCCCGCAAGGTTCTTGAGCAGGCATCCGCAGTTTTTCCGCGGCTTCTGGTGATCAACCTGACGGCCCGACCCGAAACACTGGCGGCCCGGATGGCTGGTCGCGGGCGTGAGAATGCGGAGGATATCCGCAAACGGCTTGCGCGTTCTGTCGAGGACTTTGCGCCGCATCTCGATGTGCGGAACCTTTCCAATGACGGGCCGATTGAAATCACCGTGCAGGGCGCGCTTGCGCTTTTGCAATCAGACCCGAACCATAGCGAGTGTGACCCGACATGAACTCCCCGATTGCGCCGAACCCGTTGCAGCAGATCCAGGAACGAGTGCCGTCCGAACCGCTCTGCCTTACCAACGCGAAGCTGATCTTGCCCGACCGCGTGGTGGAGGGAACGATCACGGTCGAGGGAGAGACAATTGCGGGGATTTCCGAAGGTGGTTCATCGCTCGGTGGGGCGGTTGATTGTGGTGGTGCCTACATCCTTCCGGGCCTGATCGAGCTGCATACAGACAATCTGGAGCGCCATATCGAGCCGCGCCCCTCCGTCGATTGGCCGCATATGCCGGCAATCCTCGCACATGATGCGGAGCTTGCCTCGACCGGTATCACGACCGTTTTCGATGCCATGCGGGTCGGTTCGATCAACAGTGGCAAGGGACGATATCTGAAATATGCACGTGGCCTGTCGCGGGAGATCATCGATCTGCGCGCAGCCGGTGCCTTGAAGATCAGCCATTTCCTGCATCTCAGGGCCGAGAATTGTTCCGAGACCCTGTTGGAGGAACTGGCCGAGTTCACGCCCGACGACCGGATCGGTATCGTCAGCCTGATGGACCACACGCCGGGCCAGAGGCAGTTCCGCGACCTGACCAAGTTCAAGACCTATGTCTCCAAGAAGCGTGGTATGTCCGATGCGGAGTTCGAGCAGCATGTCGACAACCTGTTCGACCTGCGCAAGCGTTTTGGCGAAGCCCATGAGGCCGGTACGGTCCGGGAGGCTGCCCGGCTCGGTGCGGTTCTGGCCAGCCATGACGACACCACGCCTGAACAGGTGACCACATCAAAGCGGCATGGCGTTCAGTTTGCCGAGTTTCCAACGACCGTCGAAGCGGCAGAAGCCTGTCGCGAGCAGGGCATCGCGATCATGATGGGGGCGCCGAACATCATCCGCGGCGCGTCGCATTCCGGCAACGTCTCGGCCCTTGAGCTTGCGGAGCGGGGGTTGCTCGACATCGTCTCATCTGACTACGTTCCCTCGGCGCTTTTGCTGTCGGCCTTCCGGCTTGCGGAATTGTGGGATGACCTCCCCCGCGCGATTGCCACCGTGACCGAGGCCCCCGCGAGGGTGACCGGCCTGTCTGATCGCGGGGCTCTGGAGGTGGGAATGCGTGGGGATCTGCTTTGTGTCTCGACCCTGAACAACACACCAATCATTCGCAGCGTCTGGAGTCGCGGTCATCAGGTCGCCTGATTCCCTTACCTTAATAAATGTTACATGATTTGCAGGCGCGGTAATTTCTGTAACATAATTATTGAAGCCAACGCCCATTCTTGCTATCAAACCCGGGCGGTCGGGATCGCAGATGCGCTTGCCCGCTCTTGAAGGAGAAGGCCGAATGTATGCACAGATGGTTGAATCTGGAACATCCGATGACAGCGCAGAGGCCGAGGCCTTTCAGCGCCGCATTGATGCAGGCGAAAAGATCGAACCCAAGGACTGGATGCCCGAAGGGTATCGCAAGACTCTGATACGTCAGATCGGCCAGCACGCACATTCGGAGATTGTCGGCCAGCTGCCCGAGGGCAACTGGATCACACGTGCCCCCACACTTGAGCGCAAGGCCATCCTGCTGGCCAAGGTTCAGGATGAGGCCGGGCATGGGCTTTATCTCTATTGTGCGGCCGAGACGCTGGGTGTCAGCCGCGACGAGTTGACCGAAATGCTGCTCGATGGCCGGATGAAGTATTCCTCGATCTTCAATTATCCGACGCTGACATGGGCCGATATGGGTGCGGTCGGCTGGCTGGTCGATGGCGCCGCCATCATGAACCAGGTGCCCTTGCAGCGGACCTCATATGGCCCCTATTCCCGCGCCATGATCCGGATCTGCAAGGAAGAGAGTTTTCATCAGCGTCAGGGTTTTGATATCATGATGAAGATGGCAAACGGCACCGAGGCCCAGAAGAAGATGGCTCAGGACGCCCTGGACCGCTTCTGGTATCCCTCGCTGATGATGTTCGGCCCTTCGGACAAGGACTCGGTCCATTCCGCGCAGTCGATGGCCTGGAAGATCAAGATGAACACCAATGATGAGTTGCGGCAGAAATTCGTCGATCAGACCGTTCCGCAGGCTGAGTATCTCGGGCTGGCTGTCCCCGACCCGGATCTACGCTGGAACGAGACGAAGGGCGGCTATGATTTCTCGGAGCCGGACTGGTCGGAGTTCTTCGAGGTGATCAAGGGCAACGGTCCGTGCAACAGGGAACGGCTGGCCGCCCGTAACAAGGCCTGGGACGAGGGCAAATGGGTCCGAGACGCAATGCTCGCCCACGCCCGGAAGAAGCGCGCGGCAAAAATGGTGGCGGAATGAACGATACGCGCAAGGAGTGGCCTCTTTGGGAGGTGTTTATCCGCGGCCAGCATGGCATGAGCCACAGGCATGTCGGTTCGCTGCACGCGCCGGACGCGGAGATGGCGATCCGCAATGCCCGCGATGTCTACACGCGCCGGAAGGAAGGCATTTCAATCTGGGTCGTCGAGGCCGGGAAGATCACGGCCTCGGCACCGTCGCAAAAGGGTCCGCTCTACGACCCGGCCGAAAGCAAGGTGTATCGGCACCCGACGTTTTTCGACATCCCCGATGACGTGGGCGCGATGTGATGGACGTCTTCGAGTTCCTCTGCCGGATGGGGGACAACACCCTTGTCCTTGGAAGCCGGATCTCGGAATGGTGCGGCCACGGGCCTGCGCTGGAGGAGGAAATAGCGCTGGCAAATACCGCCCTGGATTTGATCGGCCAGACACAGATGTGGCTGGGACTGGCGGCAGAAGTCGAATGCAGAGGCCGCACTGCGGATGACCTCGCCATGCTGCGGGACGTATGGGATTTCCGCAACCTGTTGCTGGTCGAACAGCCCAAAGGCGATTTTGGCCAGACGATGATGCGTCAGTATCTCTTCGACCAGTTTCATCTGCCGTATCTTGAGGCGCTTGTGACCTCGTCGGACAGCCGGATTGCTGGAGTTGCGGCAAAAGCCGCCAAGGAAGCCGCCTACCATCTGGAACGCTCACGGATGACCGTGATTGCTCTGGGCGATGGTACGAAGGAGAGCAACAACCGCATGCAGGCGGCGCTTGATCTTCTCTGGCCCTATGCGGGCGAGATGTTTGCCAGTGATGACGTGGACCGGTCCCTGGCAAAGGCGGGCATCGCGCCCGATCCGAAAGACCTGCGAGCGCAGTACCTTGAGGCTGTCGGGTGGACCATGGAGGAGGCCACGCTGACAATCCCGGAAGGACAGTTTTGCCATGCTGGCGGGCGCACCGGCGCGCGCCATTCGGAGCATCTGGGACATCTTCTTTCGACGATGCAATGGTTGCAGAGGGCTTATCCGGGGGCCACCTGGTGACATGCGTCCGAGCGATGCGGATATCTGGGCATGGCTCGATCAGGTGCCCGACCCTGAGATCCCCGTGATCTCGGTCGTCGATCTTGGCATTGTCAGGGACTTCACCTGGGAGGGAGACACCCTGCAGGTCGCGGTGACGCCGACTTATTCGGGTTGCCCGGCCACCACGCTCATCGCGTTGGATATAGAGACGGCGCTGCGGGATCGCGGGCTGGAAGATGTGCGTATCCAGACCCGGATCGCGCCGCCATGGACCACCGACTGGCTGTCGGAGAAGGGACGCACGAGCCTTGAAGCCTACGGTATAGCCGCCCCCCAGCCGTCAGGCGGCCCGGACCGGTGCCCGCTTTGCAAATCCGATGAGGTGGAACGGATCAGCCAGTTCGGCTCCACGCCCTGCAAGGCGCAATGGCGTTGTCAGAGTTGCCTTGAGCCTTTCGACTATTTCAAATGCCTGTGACGGAGCCGAGACCATGACCCAGCCGGATCGGACCCGCTCCACCCGTTTTCACAAGCTGCGTGTTGTCGATGTTCGAAAAACCATCCGTGACGCTGTGGTGGTGACATTGAAGCCGACAAATGGCGGATGTTTCGATTTCATTCAGGGCCAGTATCTGACCTTCCGGCATGACTTCGACGGGACGGAGATCCGCCGTTCCTACTCTATCTGTGCCGGTCGTGACGACGGCATATTGCAGGTCGGGATCAAGCGCGTCGAGGGCGGTGCATTTTCATGCTGGGCCAACAGTGAACTGGCTTCGGGGATGGAGCTTGAGGCGATGGAGCCGATGGGAAACTTCCACGCCCCACTGACGCCCGGACAACCCAAGACCTATCTCGGTTTTGCCGGCGGCTCGGGCATCACTCCTGTTCTGTCGATCCTCAGGACGGTGTTGGCGGCTGAACCGCAGGCCCGTTTCACGCTGGTCTATGCCAATCGCGGGGTGCACACGATCATGTTCCGTGAAGAGCTTGAGGACCTCAAGAACCTCTATATCGACCGGCTCAACATCATCCATGTGCTTGAGAGCGACGCGCAGGATATCGAACTGTTCCAAGGTCGTGTCGATGCCGCGAAATGCGACGCGCTTCTTGAGCGCTGGATCGACGTGGAAGATGTGGACACAGCCTTCATCTGCGGGCCGGAGCCGATGATGGTCGCAATCGCGGACAGCCTGCGCGGTCATGGGCTCGGCGACGATCAGATCAGGTTCGAGCTCTTTGCCTCTTCCCAACCCGGTCGGCTGAAGCGCAGGGTCGGTTCAATGGCTGCGACACCCTCAAACGGTGTGAAGGCGACCGTGATTACCGAAGGCACCGCGCGCAGTTTCGAGATGGATCGGGACATGTCGGTTCTCGAGGCCGCGCTCGGGCAGGATATTGACGCCCCCTATGCCTGTAAGGCGGGCGTTTGCTCGACCTGCCGGTGCAGGCTGATCGAGGGCGAGGTCGAGATGGTCTCGAACCATGCGCTCGAGGACTACGAGGTCGAGAAGGGCTATATCCTTTCCTGCCAATCCTACCCGCTCACTGACAGGATCGTGGTGGATTATGACGGCGGCGGATTCCACGGCTGATCTAAAGGGCAGGTATCCCGCGGGTCGTCAATTTGGCCACCATATCCGCATAACTGATCCGGGTTTCCTCGTCAGCCGCGCCATTCCACATGTAAAACCAGTTGAGCATGCCAAAGACGGACATGGTGGCAGAGATCAGCTTGCGCTTGTCGTCCGCAAAGACATCCGGCGCGCATTCCTTGAGGATGCTGCTCAACGCGTTGACGATATCACGCTGATATCCCTTGAGAATTTCCTGCCGGGCTGGAAGCAGAACCGAAAGACCCTCGGCCTGGATCTGATGTTCGGCATCCATCCCCTGATAGGCCAGAAGCGTCTCGCGTGTGAAAAGGTGCAGCTTCTGCGAAGGCGAGAGACCATCAAGCGGGAGGGAGCATAGCCGGGTGCGCAACTCGGACAGGTAGGTGTCGAGGATATCGAAAAGCAGCGCGTCCTTGCCCGGATAATAGTGATAGATATTGGCCTTGGAGATGCCGCAGGAGGCGGCGACCTCGCTCATCGATGCGCCTGCAAATCCCTGATCGGCAAAGACCCCGGCGGCGGTTCTGAGGATATGTGACCGCTTGGCTCCGTGGTCCTTCGCGATGGTGCGGGCCATGTCCTTACCCCTTGTTCCGGGCATCCAGGACGCGCACGGCCTTGCCCTGACTGCGCGCAACCGAGCCCGGCGCCCCGACAACCACCTCGCAGGATACGCCGATGATGGACTTGATCTGTGTGGCCAGCCGTTGACCCGCATCGCTGCTGTCTGCCTGCGGGTTCGCTTCCGTCAGGACACGCATCGCGTCCATATGGCCGGAGGTAAAGAGCTCGATCTGGAAATAGGGCGCAAGACCGGGGGTGGCCAGAACCTGCTCCTCGATCTGGGTCGGGAAGACATTCACACCGCGCAGAATGATCATATCATCCGAACGGCCGGTGATCTTTGTCATGCGGCGCATGGTTCGTGCCGTTCCCGGCAAAAGCCGGGTCAGATCCCGTGTCCGGTAGCGGATCATCGGCATGCCTTCCTTGGTTAGCGTGGTAAACACAAGCTCACCTTCTTCACCCTCGGGCAGCACCTCTCCGGTTTCGGGATTGATGATCTCGGGATAGAAGTGATCTTCCCAGATGTGCAGGCCGTCCTTGGTCTCGACACATTCGTTTGCGACCCCAGGGCCGATCACCTCCGAAAGCCCGTAGATATCGACGGCATGCATATCGAAGGCGTCTTCGATCTCTGCCCGCATTGCATTTGTCCAGGGTTCGGCTCCGAAAATCCCCACCTCCAGAGAGCTTTCTCGCGGATCAAGACCGGCACTGCGGAACGCCTCGAGGATATTGAGCATGTAGGACGGGGTCACCAGAATGCCCTTGGGTTCGAAATCGGTGATCAGGACGACTTGTTTCTCGGTCTGGCCGCCACTCATGGGAACTGCCATGCCACCCAGCCGTTCAATCCCGTAATGCGCGCCCAGCCCGCCGGTGAACAGACCGTAGCCATAGGCGTTGTGGATCACGTCACCTGCTCGCAGACCGGAGGCGCGCAATGAGCGGGCGACGACCTCTGCCCAGGTTTCGATGTCCTTCTTGGTATAGCCGACGACGGTCGGTTTGCCGGTTGTTCCCGACGAGGCATGCACGCGGACAATCCGCTCGCGCGGAACAGCAAAGAGACCAAACGGATAGTTGTCGCGCAGATCGCTCTTGTTGGTGAACGGAAACCTGGCCAGATCATCCAGCGATTTCAGGTCATCGGGATGGACCCCGGCCTCGTCGAAGCGTTGCTTGTACATCGGCACATTTGCATAGGCATGACCAAGCGCCCATTTCAGACGCGTCAGTTGGAGCACGCGGATCTCGTCAACCGAGGCGATCTCGATCGGGTCCAGATCGGATGGCGCCGGTGACAGATCTTTCATGGCTTCCCTCCCCTATTCTTCGAAATGCGTGCCGTTGATCATCCGGGATATACCGCGGAATTCCGCGATCACGTCGCCGCCCTGGTTTCTCACCCGAACGTCATAGATGCCTGTCCGACCGGCCAGTTGCACCTCTCGGGCTGAGGCCGTCAGTCGATCCCCGACCCGGCCCGGCGCAAGGTAGCTGATGGTGTTGTGTTGGGCCACCGTCCTGCGGTTGCGGGAGTTGCAGGCAAACGCGAAGGTGCTGTCTGCAAGCGAGAAGGTGATCCCCCCATGACAGATGCCCATGCCGTTGCAATGGTGCTTCTCTATGGTCAGCGAGAGCTCCGCGATGCCTTCGTCGATCCTATCAATCCGCATACCGAGCCATGCCGACGCGTGGTCGCCTGCCCACATGGCATCTGCTGATTTTCTGGCGCGTTCCTCCGGGGTCATGCTTGCAGCCTGTTGAGGCGGGGGCGCGCAATTTCGGCTATCTGGCTGTTGCTCAAAAGGGCGGTGCTCATCCGACTACTCCATCAGCAGATCACACTGCGATCTCTTGCATAAACCGACTGGTTGGTCAATAAATACACGCGGAGCTGCGTTTCGAAGGACTACTGATCGCAACCGTTGCGCCACCGGCCTGTGCGAAACACTGACCCCGGATGTCAGAGAGGACACTCATGAGCATTTTTGAAGTCAGTAGCTTTGCCGCCGGACAGTGGGTTGCCCCAGATAGTGCAGCCCGGCCGATCGAGGACGCCGTGACCGGTGCTGTCATTGCGCGCGCAGGCAACGGAGCGCTCGATGTGGCGGGCATGCTGGATTATGCGCACAGCACAGGTGGGCCCGTGCTGCGTAAGATGACGTTTCACGACAGGGCCAGGATGCTAAAGGCGCTTGCGGTCCATCTGGGCAAGCACAAGAAGGCGCTCTACGAACTTTCGTTTTCGACTGGTGCGACGCAATCGGACCATCTGATCGACATCGACGGCGGGATCGGCACGCTCTTTGTCTTTGCGTCCAAGGGGCGGCGGGAGATGCCGGACGGACCGGTCTATCTGGACGGGGAGATCGAGCAGCTTTCACGCAATGGCACGTTTCTGGGTCAGCATATCGCAACCCCGCTGCGCGGTGTGGCGATCCATATCAACGCCTTCAACTTCCCGGTCTGGGGCATGCTGGAAAAGCTCGCACCAACTCTGCTCGCTGGTGTGCCCGCCATCGTCAAGCCGGCGACGGCAACTTGTTACGTGACGGAGCTGGCGGTGAAAATCATGCTCGACAGTGGGCTTCTGCCTGCGGGGGCGTTGCAGCTTGTCTCGGGCGGGATCGGCGACATGCTGGACCGGCTCACCTGTCAGGATGTTGTCAGCTTCACCGGCTCTGCTGCAACGGCATTGAAGCTCCGCTCCGCGCCCAATCTGCAAAAAAATGCGGTTCGTTTCGTTGCAGAGCAGGATAGTCTGAACGGCTCTGTTCTCGGCCCGGATGCGGTTCCTGGCACGCCCGAGTTCGATCTTTTCATCAAGGAAGTGCAGCGCGAGATGACCACCAAGGCCGGGCAGAAATGCACTGCGATCCGGCGGATCATCGTACCTGAGGCCAGCATAGAAGCGGTCATTGATGCGGTCAGTACGCGGCTGTCCAGGGCACATGTCGGCGATCCCCGGTCCGAAAAGACCCGGATGGGCGCACTTGTCTCCAATGAGCAAAAGCAGGACGTTCTGTCGAAGGTCGGGCAGCTTGAGCAGGAAGCGGAGCGTGTCTTCGGTGATCCGCAAAACTTTGTCGCCGAGGGTGTCGATCCCGACAAAGGTGCTTTCCTGCCGCCCATGCTCTTTCACTGCGCCAACCCGGACGAGGCCGCAAGGGTTCATGACACCGAGGCTTTCGGCCCGGTATCGACCATGATGGGCTATCGCGATCTGGATCATGCGATCCGACTTCTGAACCGCGGGGGAGGCTCTCTTGTCGCGTCCGTCATCACCCATGACCGCGATGTCGCGCGCGAGGTGACCCTTGGCGCGGCGGCCTTTCACGGCCGGCTCTATTTCAATGACCGTGACAGCATGGCGGAAAGCACCGGCCATGGCTCGCCCTTGCCCCATATGGTGCATGGCGGCCCCGGTCGCGCGGGGGGCGGCGAGGAACTGGGCGGCGTGCGCGGTGTGATGCATTACATGCAGCGCACTGCGATACAGGGTTCGCCCGAGCTCCTGAGTGCGATTGGCGAGACATGGGTGCCAGGCGCGGTGGAGCGAACAGCACCTGCCCATCCCTTTACGCGCACATTCCACGAATTGCAGCTGGGTGAGACCATCCACACCGAGCCGCGTGAGATCACTCAGGACGATATCGAGCACTTCGCCCATTTCACCGGCGATACTTTCTATGCTCATATGGACGAGGAGGCCGCGAGACGGAACCCGTTCTTCCCCGGTCGCGTCGCGCATGGCTATCTGCTGCTCAGCTTTGCCGCCGGCCTGTTTGTCGAGCCGGGTGAGGGGCCGGTGCTGGCAAATACCGGGCTTGATGGGCTACATTTCATGAAGCCGGTTCAGGCAGGCGACAGTATAAGGGTGCGACTGACGGTCATGAAAAAGACGCCGCGAAATGACGAATATGGCGAGGTCCGCTGGCACGTGGCGTTGCAAAACCAGGACGGGGAACCGGTCGCTGAATACCAGCTTCTGACCATGAACGCCTATGCCTGATACAGGCTTCGACGAACTGGTCCGGTTGATCACGGGAAACGAGACGCCACGCGTGTGGTCGCTGCTGGTGACACTCTTCGGGGACATCGTGCAACCGTCCGACGGACAGATCTCGGGAGCCGCTCTGAACCGCATCATAGGACTGGCCGGAGTGAAGCCCGAAGCGATCCGGGTTGCGCTTTACCGTCTGCGCAAGGACAGGTGGATCGACAGTGTGAAATCGGGGCGCGAGAGCCGCTATTTTCTGACCGACCGGGGTGCCGCGCAAACCGCGGAGGCCGCCCCCCGTATCTACGCAAACGGCCCCCTGGCGAGCACCGTATGGCTGATCGCAACCGACCCCAAACAGATCGACCCCCTGCCTCTGACCGAGGCGCACTGGGTGACGCCGGGCCTCGCTCTTGTGTCCTGCCTGCCGGATGACCGGAGCATGATTTTCAGTACCCAGATCGCGCAGGCGGAGCGGCTGCCGGACTGGATGCGCCGATCCATATGCGAGGCGCCACTGATCGAGCAGTGCAAAGGGCTTGATGACCGGCTCTCCGAGGTCAACGAAATGCTGGATGCCGCGCAGCTTTCGCTGGTGGAGATGACCACCCTGCGGGTCCTGATCGTTCATGCCTGGCGGCGCGTTGTGTTGCGCATGGCCACTCTGCCTGACTTCGTGTTTCCGACCGATTGGCGGGGTGCGGACGTCCGCGCGAAGGTCGCGGTTTTGTTGAAGGCTCTCCCGAGACAATCAATTGCGGATCTGGAAGAACTCTCATAGCCTCGGCTGTGCCCGGCGCATCAAATTCCTGACGAATTCTACCGATAGCATGGGGTCGAGTGAGCTTCAGTGAGGTGCCGGATCAATGGCTTCTGTCGAACAAAGCTATCGCTATGGTGCGATGTCCGAGTTGCAGGATATGCCTCTTGGACAGCGACTGGCGCTGGCCAGCGACGCGAGCCATGCGCCAGAGATATCGGGTGGTTTTCTGACCGCGCGGGCGCGATATCCTGATATGACGGCGCGGGGGTTGCGCTCGGTTTCCGAGATCGTGGGGTCCCGCTTTTATGTGCCGCCTTCAATGCTGGCCCGTATCCTGCGCGAAGCTGATCCGGTTGCAACCGTCAGCCCTGGTGTGGTGCGTTTTGAAGGATTTTCGGCCTGTTGCAGCGCCTATATCAGATTGGATCTGGGTGATGATGCACTTGAGGTCTCGCATCGGCGAAACGGCACCACGAACGTGGATTTCGGCCCCGAGCTTCGTGGCGCGCTGGCGTCGGTCGGAAAGGGTACCTCGCTGGAACTGACCATCGGCGCCGAGGCTGTCGGCATCATCCGCGATGGCGCAAAGATAGTTGAAAAGAAGGTGCCGCTGCCGGTTCGCTGGATCAAGGGATTTGCCGAGGTTCAGGTTGCGATGGCCGGAATGGAACATGCATTCCGCCTTGGCCGGGTGGCGGCGCAGCGCTTTCTCAGACAACTGCCGCGTGGCAAAAGCGATCATCTGCAATGGGTTTCGGTGGCCGGGTCGATGCCGCGCCTCAGCATGCGTGAAACAACGGGCGGGGTCCCGCTTCGCGGCGGGCATCGCCTGCGGGTGCTGGAGCCGCTCGTCGCAGCCGCGGACGGTTTGGATATCTACACAAACCGGGCGACCGACGCGTCTGCATGGGTGCTGGATTTCGGCTCTCAACGGCTTTGTCTGGTTCTGAACGTCGATCCCTGGCGTGGTTTTTCGGGTGATGGTGGGTTGTTGTCCCGGATCGCGACATCGGACGGCGGGGCAGTCGCCGCGATCCGGGCGCAACTCAACTGGCAGGACCGGATTGATGAGGACGGTCTGGCCGATGCGACCGGCCTGACACGAGAGGAAGTGCGCGCCGGTCTGGCGGAGGTCGCAGCAGGCGGTCTGGCGGGTTTCGACCTGAACCGTGGCGGCTATTTTCACCGTGTCCTTCCGTTCGATGTCGAGAAGATCACCGCGCTGAACCCACGCCTGAAGGCGGCTGGAAAGCTGCTCGAAGCGGATGCGGTGTCAATGACCGGTGACGGGGGTGAGATCAGGAGTGACGGGACCACCCATCGTGTGCGCGCCGACGGCGAGAACTGGACATGCACCTGTCCCTGGTATGCGAGGAACGGCAGCAATCGGGGGCCCTGCAAACATGTTCTGGCACTTGAGATGCATCTGGAGAGGCAGGCATGACGGAAGAACAATTCCTCGAACTTGTTTGTAAGAAGAAGGCGCGCGACGTTGTCGAAATCCTAGCTGCGACACCTCTGGCCGACCGTAGGCGCCACGCCAAAGTGGCGGCACAGCTCTTCAGGGACACCGTGATGCAGTGGGCCGCCCCGCCGGATGCGCCGAAGGTGAGAGACCGCGATGCGCCCTCAGTTGCGGTTCTGGCGACCGCCAGCCTTGGCGAGTTGAAGAAGCTCGGCTTCCAGCCGCTTCCGCAAAAACTGGGCGTCGAAGAGGTCGTCAGGGCCTTGTCGCCGGAATGGGTGGATGACTGGGTCGAGGCCGCCATTGAGCAAAGTCCCCATCTCGTGTCCCGGTTTGCGCCGCTTTGGCAGGCGGGATTGTGCAAGAGACCCGCTGGCGAGGCCTTCATTCTTGGATATTACGCGCATTTCGGGCGTGATCTGGAAGGCGCGGGTGAAGCCTCCTTCCTTGAGGAGGACGTCTGGCGCTTCTTCGAGGTCGAAGGCGGTGGCGAGTTCAGCCTCGCCAGTCACGACAAGTATGCCGGTGGTCCCGATTTTACATGGTCCACCCGGTTGCTGAAATATGTTGCCGCAGGCCGGTTGGACCGCGCGCGGCTGCTCGATGTCTCGCTTGATGCGCTGCAACGGGACTTTGGTCAGTTCCGCGCCGGGTGGTATTCTCGTTTTCATGCGGCGCTAGAGCCGACGGTCGACGAGATGACGCCGCGCGCGGACAGGTATCTGGCACTTCTTGCGTCTTCCGTCCCGCCGACCGTCTCTCTTGCCATGAAATGCCTCCAGACGCTGGACAAGGCGGGTGCTGTTGCGCCGGGGGCGCTTCTGGAGGCCTTGGAGGCGCCGCTTCAGGCCCGGCAGAAATCCACAGTCACCGCAGCTCTGAAAATGGCCGGGTCTGCGGCGAGGCGGGATCCGGCGCTCAAGGCCAGGGCTGCCAGCATGGTCACACGCGCGCTCGTTGCCGAAGCCGCCGATGTGCAGTCAAAGGCGCTTGATCTGATCGAGAAACTGGGCGGGGCCGAGGATGCGAGCGTCAGGTCGGAGCTTGCGCAATATGTCGATCTGGCCGCCCCGTCGGTGCGAGACCGGCTGGCGAGCCTTGTCGGCGCCTCGGCGGGCGCGCCGCAGACGGAGCCCGATCAGGTCACGGGTCCGCGCGAGGTAACGCCGGTTCTTCCGGTTGCCACCGCAGAGGATGCCCTGGCGCTCTTTCTGGCGGTTTTGGAAAGCCCGCGCGACCCCTTGATGGTTGAGCGTGCCATCGACGGTGTTGCACGGTTTGGCGCGGAGTTGCGTGGGGACGAGAAAGCACTCTCCCCGCTCCGGAAACGGGCTGGCCAGATATGGAAGGCGCAGGGCGAAAGCCGGATCCGATTTATTCTGGCCGCTACCGGGCGCGCGCTCGCCGAGGGAAAGACCTTCGCGCAGTTGCGGCGGGAGGTCAGCGACAAACCGACCTATCAACTGGAAGCGGCCGGGAAGCTTTCGCGGGTGTTTCTTGACCGGAACGACGAGGTCATCGCGAACGTGCTGCAAGACAGGTCCCTGCCGATGCTGTCGACGCCCTCTGATGATGCGGGATGCATTGCGCCATCCGATCTCGTGGCGCGGATGGAGGTCTATCGGGAGCGCGGTATCGACCCCGGCAAGATTGATCTGGCACTCGGCCTGTTGCGGCTGTCGGCTGAGGGAAGGCCGGAGGCGCTCAAAGAGTTCGCGCCGGTATCCGAGGCCGAGCGTGCACTGGCCTATGCCCTGGGCGCTGACGTGACGCCGGGCGATATCGGTGTGCTCTGGTCTGCAGCCTGGGCTGCCCGGCAACCGACCGACCCGGACGAGCGGATTGCAGCCCTCTTCACACCGCACCTGCCGGATTGCGGAACGCCAGCCGACCCCGAGTTGAAGATCTGGAAGAAGGAGCAGGATGTATATCACTGGATCGTCATCGAGGTGCCCGTTTCCGTGGCCGAGACTGCGTCGGTGGATCAGGCCATTCCGGCGATGTTCTTTCCGATAGAGCGCGACACCTACTTTTACCGGGACGTTTGCGGACATGTATTTGAGGATATCGCCTGGTCGTCACTGGTGCGTCCCAACTGGTCCGAGCCATTCCACCGTCAGGCGCTGCTGCACATGGACACATCGCAGAAGCTGTCAGATCACTTCTGCTTGGCGTTCCTTGAGCCGTTTTTTCGCGCCGGTCCGGCCGTCCAGCCCTTGGGTGCGGCGACGCTGGCATATTATATTGCGTCAGAGGATAAGTCGGTTTCGACCCTTGCAGGCGAGGCGGTGGTCTCTCTGCTTGAGGAGGAGCGGCTCGACGCTGCGTCTTTCGCATCGGCGGTTCGCCCGTTCCTCATGTCTGCCGCCTTGCCAACTGCAAGATGGACGAAGGGTTTTGCAGCGATTGCTGCGACAGGCCCGGTTGGCGCCGCTTTCGTCCGCCAGCTTGTGACACTGTTTCTGGACTTTCCCCCAGATGAGACACCCCGTGACATGGGCGGCATGCTGGAACTGCTTTACGAGTTGCATGTGGCGGCCGGTGCAAAATTGCAGAATGCCGATGCTCTTGCCTGTCTCAAGGCGATGACCGGTGGTGGCAAGCTGGCGAAATTCGCCGCGAAGCTGGTACAGATGTCTGACGCTGGCTGACCCGATCAGCTTCGCGCGACAAGTGTCACCGGAAGGCCGTTTGTCGGCACCGGGGTCGGCAGGTCCTTCCAGCCCGGAACATCTCTGGCATCCAGCTTCACCTGAAACCGCTGCAGAAACTGCACGAAGAACGCCTTCACCTGAAGGCTGGCGAAATGCATGCCGATACATTTATGCGCGCCACCCCCGAACGGTGACCAGGCGTATTTGTGGCGCTGATGCTCGGCCCGTTCCGGCGAGAAACGGGCTGGGTCGAATGCTTCCGGCTCGGTCCAGAGCTCAGGCGACATCATTACCGGGCCGGGGCAGATCACCACACGTGATCCGGCGGGCAGGTCATGGCCCTGCCAGCTTGTGTCCTGCATGACCGCCCGCGCGGTGAAGGCCGATGGCGTGAACCGACGCAGCCCTTCGCGATAGACCTGATCGGTCAGAATGAGGCGATCCACATCCTCATAGGTCAGCGGTCCGGGGCCGAGTGCGTCAACTTCGGCAGTCACCGCGTCCTGAAGGTTGGGGAGCATCCCCATCGCCCAGACCATCGAGGTCAGCGCCCCTGTGACGGCGTCATGAGCCGCAATCAGCAGGAAGTTGAAATGATCGACGATGTCCTGATCGCTCCACCCGTGCCCGTCTTCATCCTCTGCTATGCAGAGTTGAGAGAAGAAATCCGGTCCGCCGTCGGTCTTTCGTTGGGCGATCAGCGCCCGGAAACTCTCCGAGAAAGCCGCGCGTGCATTCACACCCCGCCGCATCTTGGTGAACGGCAGCGGCTTGCGGATGATGGCGGTCGACGATGCAACCTCGTCGATGAAAAGCGTGTTCAGTCGCGCGATCTCGGCCGGATCGGTCACACCCATGAAGACATGCGCCCCCAGCCGCAGGGTGAGCGTCTTGATGGCCGGGGCGAACTGCATCTTCCGGTCCTTCGGCCAGTCGTCCAGCAGCGCTCCGATCTCGG
This sequence comes from uncultured Paracoccaceae bacterium, assembly GCA_947493745.1. Classification (GTDB taxonomy): domain Bacteria; phylum Pseudomonadota; class Alphaproteobacteria; order Rhodobacterales; family Rhodobacteraceae; genus CANLSM01. The sequence continues at coordinate 57,702 of CANLSM010000006.1, forward strand.
CGTTCATGAGTTCGAGATAGTTCTTCAATGCCGGCAGTTTGAACGCCGCCTGCATGACGCGGCGATGGCTTCTGTGATCGAGATCATCCCGATGCAGCAGGCCGCCCGAGAACAGAAAGGCAAAGGCCTCCAGACCAACGCGGCTGGAGAAAATCCCCTCGCGGTTCAGATAGACATGCTCAAGTGCATCCGGGCCGGCCAGGACTGTCCAGTCCGCGCCGAACACGTTGAGCCGGAAGATGTCGCCATACTGTTCTCTGGCGCGGAAATAGGTGCCGTAGGGATCGCGCACGAAGCCGATGGTCTGACCGATCAGCGGCAGTCCGGAAGGCCCCGGGATCTTCGACCCGCCTGTTTGTCTCGATCGGGATGGGCCGGGCTCGTCAATGGCTGACATGACCTGCTTGCTCCTTCGCATGATCCATCGCGGCGGCGCATCTGCACCGACCAGCGGGTTTCATGTGATCATGCATGGACCTTGTCGCAAGACACAAGCGGCAGGTGACGTTAGGCAATCCGCTCGGCGCTGGCGAGCGGAAAATCCGCCAAAACAGGGATTTCGCTCAGGAACTGGTCCCGGAAGAGCGTGATCTGTCGCAGGCCCTTTTCGGCCAGCTTGCGCCCCGTGGCGGTCTGGAACTTGCATACACCTGCAAGAAGCCGGGTGCGGAAATGATCAAGCGCAAAGGTCAGATCATCGACCGGACGATCGTCCGCCAGCGGGTCCTCGGGATCATAGAGCATCGATCCGATCCGCCCGGCGACGTAGAAACACCGTGCTATGCCGATCATACCCGTCGAATCCAGCCGGTCGGCATCGCTGAGGATCCGGGCCTCCAGCGTGCGCGGACGGATACCGCCTGTCAGGCTGTGGGCCTCGATTGCGTGACAGACCGCAGCAATCCGGTTCTCGTTCCAGCCGCGTTCCCGCAGCGCCTTGGCCGCGCGTTGTGCGGACAAGCGTGAGGCGAGGTGGCGGTCACGGTGATCCTTCTCGATATGCACGCAGTCATGCAGGAAGGTCGCTGCAAACAGCGTCAGGGGATCACCCCCCTCGACCTGCTGTATCCGGTCCGCAAACCCCCAGACGCGCACGATATGCGAGATGTCGTGCGAGCCGTCAGGCACCGGGGAAAGCAGGCTGGCGAGGTCGCGGGCAAGATCGGTATAGGGATGAAACTGCGCTGGTGTCTTCATGGCTCACCGGCCCTTTCTGGGTTTGCGCCAACCGCGCGATCAGCCTGTTGCTTTGCGGTCCAGAACGCAGCTCCACAGATAACCAGAAGAAGACCGCAGAAGGTGATGCTCGCCGTCCGCAGATCGCTGAGCGCGATCATCAGTCCGACGCCATAGCTCGAAAAAACCGTGCCTGTGTAACAGAACAGAAAGAACGACGAGATCGAACGCCCCGCCTGCCCGGCGCTGCTTTTGTGCGCGACGGCTTGTGTCGCGCCTTGCAGGCCGAAGCCCTGTCCGACACCGGTCAGCGCGGCGGCCATCAGGAAGAGCATCAGGCTGGCTGCATAGATCGCGATGGCCATGCCCAGTACCCCTGCCGAGACAAAGAAGACACCCAGCAGGATCGTCTGGCTGTCATTTCGTTTCAGGTGCCAGGCCCCCGTGATGGCCGAAAGCGCGAAGCTGAGCGAGACGACAAGGCCCTGAACGGCTGCGTTCTCGGCCTGCATGACGTTATCGGCCAGAACCGAACCGAGTGCCGCCAGAAGACCGCCCGAGGCGAAGGCCACAAAGCCTGCCAGAATTGCCGAGAGAGTTGCGCGATCCTCGAAGAACTTTATCCAGCGCTCGACAATTGTATCTGTCGGTGGCTCCTCCGCCGTCTCGTCCGGGGTCAGCCGCAAGGTCATGAAAGGCATCACAAGCACCGTCATCGCGATTTGAAGCCACCAGACCATGGTGTCGCCACTCGGCACATAGGCGAGCATCAGCCCACTCCACAAGGGTCCCGCGGTCAGACCCACGGCATTTGCCGAAGTGGTGAGGCGCCCGGCGATCTTGGAGGTCCCGGAAAAATCGATCCGGCCAAGCACGACCGGAACCACGACCGTGAAGACACCCAGAACGATGCCGTGGATGAAGTGGCCGAGATAAATCTCAAACACCGAGGAAGAGCGCAGCAGAAGAAAGTCACCGACGATCGACACCAGGCAGGCGACCACCAGGACATAGCGGTAGAAAAGCACCCTGTGGGCCAGGATCAGTGCGATCACGACGCCGAGGATATAGGTCGCGAAAAACATCGAGATCGTGGTCGAGTCGATGCCGAACTGATCCTGATAGATCGGATAGAACGGGGCCGGTATCCCGCTTGGCATATGCAGCAGTGCAAGGCTGAAACTCAACAAGAGGATGGGGGCAGAAACGGGACGCTCAGACGACATTGCTCAGGGGTACCTCGGAAAACTCGGTTTCAGCTTGCAGGCGGTCGGGGTCCTTGCGCCAGGGTGGTGGGAGATGCTCGACACTGGGTCCCAGCAACTTGAAGAGCCGCCCGTTGATCACATGGACAACCGTTACCGAGGAGACAGCGAACCCCTTCATCTTGCGGAAATTCTCGGGCTCAAGACCGCCGAGCGCAGCCGTCAGCAACCGCGCCGGAGATTTATGTGTCACCACGGCGACATTCCGGAACCTCTGCAAAGCCTCGCCGACCGCCTCCATCGTGCGGGACAAGACCTGCTCGCCGGTCTCTCCATCCGGGGGCGCGTTCTCGAAGGGATTGCGTTGCCAGGCGCTGAAATCCGGCTGGTTCCGAACGGCGGAAGGGGCCAGACCCTCCCAATTCCCGAACTCCAGTTCACGCAGACGCCGATCAGTCTGCACGGACTTCAGTCCCAGCGCATCCCCAAGGGCACGGGCGGTGCTGCGGGCCCGGATGAACGGACTGCTGATCAGATGTTCGACCCCGACCAGATTTGGGTTCCTGAACAGCGCGGCGGCCATCCGATGACCCAGCGGTGTGAGCGGCAGATCGCGCGCGCCACAAAATGTGCCCGCGAGATTGGCCTTGGTCTGAGCATGGCGAATGATGGTCAGCCGGAACGAGCGCGGCAGCTCAACAGAGATGTTGTTGGTCACGAAACGTATCTCCTCATTTGAGTTTGGTCACATCCAGGCCGAGGGAACCGGCGATATGCCGCGCGGCTTCGGCCTCGCTGCTTTCCGGGAGCGGGTGAAGCCCCGGTGCGAGATTGCTCTCACGGGCCATCACAAGGGACAGCACCTGAGACGAGAAGGTCGCATCCATGACCTCGTTCGGATTGCCGTTTCCGACGCTCAGATTGGCGATATGGCCTCCGGCGATAAGATAGACCGTGCGTCCGTCGGCGAACCGGAACTGCGTCAGACCATGGGCGAAGGGGCTTTCGGCTGCGGCCTTCGAGAGAGCCTTCGTGTCAATCTCGGTTGGCAGATGGCCGCCATTGGCCAACACGGCACCATCACGGAGCTGGTCGAAATGGACATTCGTGATGATCTGCTCCTGACCCGTCACCGTGCAGAGGATCTGCGCCTGCGGCAGAGCATCAGTGAGCGGCAGAACCTCATACCCGTTCAAGACCGCAACCAGTGCGCGGGTTGGCCGGGTTTCGGCAATCAGGACCCGCGCGCCCGATCCGCGGGCCTTGTGCGCAAGGCCTGCACCCACGCGGCCATAGCCACAGACCAGCAGGGTCTTTCCGGCCATCAGTCCGCGCGTGATCGCGATGATGGTATCCAGCAGCGACTGGCTGGTCCCGTGCGGATTGTCGACCAGCCGTTTGCCGATCGACTTGTCGCTCTTCAAGACCGGAAAGCGCAGCTCCATGTCTGTCAGGACACCGATGCCTTCAGGTGTCTTCTCGGCTGCCAGAGCAGGCGTCAGGCCGGCCCATTTCGAACTGTGAAGGGCGCGGATGAGGCGCGCGCCTTCATCAAGCACCAGTGTCGGACCATCGCTCCAATGGCTGAGCACCTCGTCAACGCCCATGGTCAGATCGGCATCCGACATTCCGCGCTTGCCGAAGATCTGGGCGACCTCACCGGCCATCACGTCGCGGATTGCGTCATCGGTGGTGGAGGTGCTTGAAGCGCACCACGCGATCTCGGCACCCAGCTGGATGAGCGTGCGGACCTGGATCGAGGTCGCCTCGGTGATGTGCCCGCAAAGTGCGATGCGCTCACCCTTCAGAGGAGCCTCGCCCCCGAGCTGCGCGGCGATGCCACCCAGAACCGGCATTTCGAGGGATGCACGCGTAAGCCGGTTCATCGTCTCGATGACCGGGTCGAGTGTTTCCTGATGGGTCATGCCATACCTCCTGCCTCCGGCATCCGGGCATCACACCGGACGTTCATTGCGATCAGCTTGCGTATTGCGACACTTTCGTCCTGTTCCTCCGAGACCTCGTAGATGCCCGGCGAAAGGGACGGCCTTGCCGCCGCCTGCAGCACAGAGAGCGCCTGATTGGCGAAGGTCACATCCATGACCTCGCTGGGATTTCCGGTGGCCGCTGCCAGATTGATCAGCCCGCCCCGCCCCAGAAGGTGGATCTTCCGGCCATCAGCCATGGTGTACCGGCGGATCAGACCGGTCAGATCGGTTGTGTCGCGGGCCACCCGTTCGAGGGCTGTCACGTCGATCTCCGTGACCGAATGCCCGGTATTGGCAAGCGTGATGCCGTCCTTGGCCAGCGCCAGATGCTCGGCCCGGACGATATCCGGGCGGCCGGTCGCGGTGCACAGGATATCGGCGCGTGCGATCGCGTCCTCCAGCGGCAGAACCTGAAAACCATCGAGTGTGGCGCGTATCGCCGTGGCGGCGGTCCGGCAGCAGACCATCACCCGCGCACCCTGACCAGCAGCCCGCATGGCCACGCCACGGCCCACATGACCATAGCCACAGACCAGAAATGCCTTTCCTGCCAGAAGCTTGCCGGTTGCGCGAATGATCCCGTCAATGGTCGACTGCCCGGTGCCGTAGGTGTTGTCCACCTCCCATTTGGTGGTCACGTCATTGACCAGAAAGACCGGCAGCCGGAGTGGATCTGCGTGCGATATCTCCCGCAATTCCGCGCAGCCTTCGGTGGTCTTCTCGGTGGCAAAGACCAGCGCAGGGCAGGCCTCGGGCGCCTCAATGGCCATCTTGATGAGGCGTGCGCCATTGTCGATGATGATCGTCGGCCCGCCCTCATGATGGGCAAAGGTGGCGCCGATCTCGGCCTCAACCTCGTCCGTTGTCATGCCGCGTTTGCCATAGATCGCAATGCCGCGTCCGCGCAGGGCTGCGGCGATCTCGTCCTGTGTCGAGACCTCATCACCGCCGGTCCATGCAATGTCGGCCCCGCAGGCATGCAGAAGCTCGATCAGAACACCGGTTTCCTTGGTCAGATGCAGACATCCCGCGATCCGCGCCCCGGCAAGAGGCCGGGAGGATGCGAACTCCTCCTCGATGGAGACGAGAACCGGCATTTCGCCGCGGGCAAACTGAAGGGCTGCCTCTCCGGCCTGTATTTCGGAGCCGCTCATGTCAAAGCCTCCTCCAGCGCGGAGGCACAGGCGCAGTTGCCGCCGTGGCCATCGACTTCCGCAACCATCGAGCGGATCACATCCATGACCATCGGGCTTCCGGCGGCGAAGGCGCGCAGCACGCCGTGATGCGAGACCGGGGCTGCGTCCTCTTCGCCCGCGACTTCCTTGGCGGCCACATCATAGTCGGTGATGTAGGAGATGTTGGTGTAGCAAAGCTCCATCTCGCGGGCGAGCACCACCTCGGGATACTGGGTCATGTTGATCGTGTGCCAGCCCTGCTGGGAAAACCACCGGCTTTCGGCCGCACTGGAAAAGCGCGGCCCCTCGATCACGACGACGGTGCCTTCGGAATGGGCGGTCGCACCCGCCTTCTTCAGGGCCTTCACCGCAGTATCCCGCAAGCGGTCGCAATAGGGATAGGCAGAACTGATATGTCCGCCCTGTGCGCCGTTGAAAATGGTGTCCTTGCGCCGCCTCGTGCGATCCACGAACTGGTTGGTGACGACGAAATCGCCTCTGCGGTAATCGCGCTGCAGGCTGCCCACGGTATTGAAACCGAGCACCTGACTGACCCCCAGTGACTTCAGAGCCGCAAGGTTGGCCATGTAGGGGACATCGGAGGGCAAGTAGTCATGATTTTTCCCGTGCCGGGGCAGGAAGGCGATCGGTTTGCCGTCAATCTTGCCAACGCTGATGGGCGCACTCGGCTTGCCGTAGCGGGTCTCGGGCTCGAACTCTTTCACGTCGTCGAGCAAGGTGTAGAATCCGGTTCCTCCGATGATACCTAAGACAGGGGTCATGCGTGCCTCCTCAGCTTGAAACAAGTCCGTTACGGGTCAGTTCGGCTGCAACGGTCGCGCTGACCATCGCGGCAAGATCGGGTTCGGGGTTGGCAAGCTCGCCATAAAGCCGGAGCCCGCCCTCGGTGGTGGAAGGACGAAGCATCAGCCATTGATGGGCTGCCCCCCGCAGACGGGCAGCCCCGCCCGCAAGGTGATCGACCTGACACGGCCCCAGATCAAGATCCCGTCCCGTCCTGCGAAGACTGTCGGCAAGATCGTCAATGCCGGGCGAGCCTGCATCGGCGATGTGGCTCTCCAGCCAGATCAACCGCTCGGTTCCCAGAAGCCCCCGGACTTTCTGGATCTCGACGGACAGGCGCTCGCCACTGTCGGACAGTGCTTCGGACAGATGGGCCGCCACGGCCAGCGGATCGCGGTCGGTGGAACGCGTCCGAAACGCAAGATCGCCGACGCTGCCGCCCGCGACATCCGCGTGACCGGCAAAGAGATGCTGGGCGAGGTATTTGAAACCGATTTCGGTCTCGATGAGCGTGGCCCCCACATGCCGCGCGGCCAGACGCGCCGAAATTCCCATCGACTGGGTCAGGGCGACGGAGCGGATCGGGCGGCCCTTGCGGTTTTCATAGAAGATCAGGAGCGCCAGAAGATCATGCGGCTGAACCGAGTACCCGGTCTCATCCACAATGAAGACCCGGTCCCCGTCGCCATCCAGCGCAATCCCAAAATCCGCCTCATGGCGGACAACCTGTCGCTCCAGAGCGGCGCGCGCTGCGGGGTTTGAAGGATCGGGTGTCTGCCCCCCGAACGTCGCAGACGGGGGTCTGCCCGTATTCACCACCTGCCAGTTGAGCGCGGCCCCCAGCGCCTCCACAGAAGGGGCTGCAACACCACCCAGACCATCAACCACAACACGGAAAGGCAGGCGGCGGGTGCCGGCCACTCCATCAGTGATGGACGCGACATGGGACCGGATGAAGCCTGTGGCTGCCTCAATATCGACACCGGCTCCATGCGAGGGCGTTGAGACCATGCCCAGCCCGGCAATCCGCCGGTCGATCGCTGCGACCGTATCGGGCGGGGCGGGCAGACCCGGCGCAATCTTCAGTTTGATGCCGTTCCAGTTGGCCGGATTGTGGCTGGCGGTGACCAGAATGGCGAGATCGAAATCCTGAACTGTCAGGAAGGATGCGGTCGCTGTCGGCAGATGCTGTACGCACACAACCTGATAGGCGCGATCCCGATTGCCGATCAACTGCGCTGCCGCCGAGACAACGTCCGGGCCCAAACCGCGCGTATCATGGGTCAGAAGAATACGGTGCCCACCCGAATTGTCTTCGTGCACATCCATGATCGCCTGGATGATTCGCAGAGCCGAGGCGCAGGTGAAGCTGCTCCCGATCTGGCCGCGCCAGCCATCGGCGCTGCTTTTGGGCCCCTCGGCCCGGGCATGTTCCAGAGCGCGCTGGCTCATCGACCCACTCCATGGGCTGCAATCTCGGTCTCGAGCCGCTCCAGCGAAAAATCCGGGGCGCGGGCGCCCACGGTCTGCACCGCGATCATCCCGCCGAGATTGGCGATTTTCAGGCAATCGGCGAGCGGCAGTTCCGCCTGATCGGCAAGCATGAAACAGGCGGCAAAGTGATCACCGGCGCCGGTCGGGTCCACACAATCGGTCATGAAACCGCCCGCATGCGCCCGTTCGGTTCCAAGCGTGCAGATCGCACCAGCAGCGCCCTGCGTCTCTACGATGCGGGTCTGCGTTGCCTGTTTGACGACCGAACCATGGGCCTTTTCCAGATCAGTGGCCTCGGCTGTGTTGACGAAGATTGCGCGCAGATGTGGCAGCAGGCGGCGCACGACCGGATGGCGCACATAATGGCCGCCGGGGGTCCAGTATATATCCGGCCCGCCAACGCTTCGCTCCAACCGATCGGCCAATCGCTCCAGAACCGAAAGGGCCGGATCAAAGAGCGCCACCATGTCGAAACCCACCAACTCATCCGGGTCAAGATCGGTCAGGGCATCGTTTGCGCCCCGTTCGATGATCATGAAATGACCGCTCTCAAAGACCGGAATGACGGCCCGTCCGGTCGGCTCTTCGGTTCGAGTGACATAGGTCGTGTCGATGTTGCGCTCTTCGAGGTCCTCCAGAAGCCAGGCTCCCATGTCGTCCTTGCCGACCGCACCCATGATCGATGTCGAGAGACCGAGACCCGCAAGCGCGCTGGCGCAATTGCCCGCATGGCCACCGGCGAGCACCTGCTTTTTCGTGACATGGGTCGCGCCGTCATCGCGCAGGCCGCCGGGAAGCATGAAGATCTCGTCATAATTGATGGCCCCGAGGGCCAGAACGCCCGTCTGTCGCGCGGTCTGGCGCAGATGCGCCGCCACCGAGGGCGCCACGATATCAGCAAGCGCGTGGGTCATATCGCACCCACCGCATTGATTTCAACCAGACATCCCGTCTCGACAAGCCCTGCAACCTGCACAAGCGTCGAGGAGGGGGCGATCTCGCCCAGTATCTCGTTGCGGGTGCCCGAGACAGCCTTGAAATGCGCGAGGTCGGTCAGGAAAATCGTGATTGATACCAGAGAGGAAAGATCGCCGCCTGCCTCTGCCAGCACTGCCTCGATCCGCTCGAAGACCACCCTCGTCTGGCCTGCCGGGTCGTTGGGGCAAAGCACATTGCCCTCGGCGTCAGTTGCGACCTGCCCGGTCACGAAAACCAGCTTGGCCCCTGGTTTCACAGGGAAGGCGGTGCCAGGCGAATACGCCCCGACCGGCTTTGAATGACCTTTCGGGATCAGGGTGTGAATATCAGCAGGCATCGGAATAATGCTCCTCTTCCAGACCGAAGGAGACGTGTGTGGACGACATGTGCAGCCGCCGGATTTCCACATCACCGGGGCAGTCGAAAACCCATGCGACGACGTCGGCGACCTGCTCGGCAGTGAGCCCGTCAGAGCGCATTCCGGGCTCGGCCGTGGCATGTGATCCGGCAAAATGCGTGTCCACGCGGCTGGGATAGATCTGGCAAACCCTCAGACCCTGCGACCGGTACTCCCGGCGCGCGGTGTCGAGCAAGGTCTCGAAACCCGATTTCGCGCTGGCATAGGCCGCGCGGTTCGGAAAAGCACAAAGGGCGCTGTCTGACAGGATGCCCACGACGAGCGGGGAGGCCTGAAAATCGAGCCTTGGAAGCGCCGCCTTCAATGTGATGAAGGCGGATGTCAGGTTTCCGTTGAGCGTCTGGTTCCATTCGCCATGCTCAATCTGGGCAATTGGTCGCCAGCGACCGTGACCCGCGTTCAGCACGACACCGCCAAGTGACGCCCCCTCCGGCAAAGTGTCCGCCAGGGCTTGGGCGACCTGATCCGGGCAACCGACATCAGCACCTGCCCAGGCCAGTCCTTCACCGGTGGGAGAGATCCCGGCGGCGACCGTTCGCAGATCGTCGGTGTTGCGTGCCCACAGGATCACCTTGTGCCCCCGCGTCCAGAGCCGCCGTGCAATTGCCGCACCAATGCCGCGGCTCGCGCCGGTCACCAGAACCCAGGCACCGGAAGGGGCGTCAGTTCGTGTCATGGAGTGCCACTCCACGCGATTTCAGTGCGCCGCGATATCTCGCCTGGGAGATCGGGATCCAGATCGGACAGAATGCGGAATGCGAGATCAACGGATTTCACGCTGGTTGAGCGCCGACCTCCGATCGACACGATCCCGTTGCTTTCGATCAGCCCGTCAACCACCTCACCTTTGAAGATCGCCTTGAGTTCAGCCTTCTTGCGGGCGTGAATGGCGAGTTGACCATCCAGCAGCTTGAGTGCACTTGCGACGATCAGCGCGCCGGAGCAGCAGCAATAGATCCGCGCGCCGCGATTGTGAGCGGCCCTGACGGGGCGGGACAGCAGGTTCGACTTTGCCGTTTCCGCCGCTCCGCTGCCGCCGGGGACGACCAGCACGTTGCAACCGGGATTGAACCGCTTCAGGGGTGCGGTCCTGATCTCCGCACCACCGGAGGCCGTGACGGACGGCCCGGGCGCAAAGAGGCCGACATCCGCGATTGCACCAGAGGCCTGAGCTTTCGCCAGAACCGAGTAGACCCCGAAAAGATCCAGCTCGTCCACGCCATCATAGGCCAGCACCGAAACCGATGCGGGAGGGGCGGGGCGCAAGGCCCCGACCACAAAGGGTTGATGATCCCGCAGGGTCATTGTGCGGCCGTCATTTCAGACGCGGCGCTCAGGCCCTGGAAGGCGGCGGCAAACTCCTCCTTCGTGTAGGCCTCATGACCGCAGGCGGGTGATTTGAGGCAGCTTGCCGCAGCCAACGGGAACCCGCCCATCTCACGCCGGTGCGCCAGCGCCGCAATCCGGATGAGATCGATGATCACACCGGCTGCATTGCTCGAGTCCTGAACCTTCAGCTTCAGATCGAACGTCACCGGACGACCGGCCCAGCCATAGCCCTCGAAGTTGATGATCGCGACCTTGTTGTCATTCAGGTGATCCACATAACCCGCCGACGGAATGATCTGCACCTTGGAGGTATTCAGACCCTCCTGCTTGAGCGCGTTGATCTTGGATTCCGCCTTGCTCTCGCCATGGTCGCGCAGGTTGCGGAAATCCTCGTTGCCACCGAAGTTCAGCTGATAGGTGCTGTTGAGCGTGATCCCGCGCTCAGCAATCAGGCCGAGCAGCGTCCGGTGCACGATAGACGCCCCCAGATGGGACGCCAGATCGTCACCGACACATGGCACGCCCGCATCCTCAAAGAGCTTCAGCAGTTCAGGATTGCGCGCGATGCTTTCCGGTGTGCAATTGACGAAGGCGACACCTGCCATCACCGCGGCACGGGCGTAGGCCTCGGCGGCCCATTGCAGCCCGGTCGGCAGAGAATAGAGCAGCACTTCCGCACCGGATTTCCGCAAGGATTCCACGACATGCGCCATGGCAAGCTCTGACGTGAGGTTTGACTGGGTGAAGCCCTGCTCGACCTCGAAGTCATACCTGGTGAGCGGCACGTCGAGAAGCGGGTAGTTGTTCGGACCGGCAAAGACCGCATCCGAGAACGGTTTCCCGACCTTTTCGGGATGAACGTCGTAGGCGGCAACGAATTCGACATCCTCGACCCAGATATCCCCGATCGACGCCGAGCGGATACCGAGACCGGCTTCGGTGTCCTTTCCCTCGGCACGCATATGCCGATAGTAGTCAACACCCTGATGCAAAGCAGAAATATTGTTACCAACACCAGCAACAGCAAGTTTCACAGACCGTGACATTTGACGTTCTCCTATTGTCTTGGAAGGTTTGGTATTTGCGATGCGGCAACCGCTGCGCACATCAGTTTTTGTGCGGCCACACCATCGGCAATACTCGCCGGTCTGGTGGCTGCTTCGGTATCCCCGTTGAGCGCCGCAAGTATCGGACCATAGGGGTTGAACTCACCTGCCCTGAACTCGGTGATGTCCGGCTCTCCGTCACCCGTCTTCACGATCAGCTTCGCGCCGGTGGTTTCGGGGTCGAGCAGGACGACCGCGACACCCTTTGTGCCGAACAGGCGCAATTTGATCTGCGCCTCGCCAAGCGCGACCCGTGTGGTCGCGATCTTGGCAGTAGTGGGCTTTCCCGATGCGATAAGCCGCACATCCGCAAAATCATCCGTGTGACATGCAAGCGGTCCCTCGGGGCCCTGCCGCTTTGAATGGGCGACGCCGCAAAGTGCAGCCGTCACCGTCCACTCCGAGCCGCTGACAAACCGCAGCAGATCGAAGAGGTGGACCCCAAGATCGCCGAGCGATCCGCCGCCCGCTGTCTCGGACCGGTGGCGCCACGGCCATGACGTCGCCGGTGCCGCCAGAAACCCATGGGCAAATTCCGCATCGATATGTCCGACGTCGCCGAGTTCACCGGATTGCAGGATCGCCGCCAGTCGCTGAAAGGCCGGATGCAGGCGCCACTGAAAGAAGGTGTAGGCCTTCGTATCCGAGCCCGCCGCCAGCGCCTCGATATCCTGCATCGCCGACAGGCTTTCCGCGATTGGTTTGTCGAGCACCACGGGCACCTTCGCATCGAAGGCCGTGCGCAGGTATTCGGTATGAGTGATCGGCGGTGACACGATGGAAATCAGATCGAATGCATCTGACTTAAGCACCGAAGCCATATTGGTTCCGATCCGGGAAATATTGTATTTCTGTTTTAGTTGTGAAGCATTCTTGTCGTCATTACTATAGATGAGTGCAGCAATTTCCACATCATCAAAAGTATTTAGCCAATAAGAATGCATGGCACCGAACCCGGCACCAACAATCATGCATTTCATGGGAAGTTCCCCCACCCAGATTCAAATATATTTATTCAGATAGAAACTCGAAACGCCAGAAAACACCCCAGCTTTTTCTTTCGGCTTGCTAACTCAGCAACTTTACTGTTTCGAACATGACGATCAGTGTGTATTCTTCCGGGGGGCGTATCAATCGAATTTTTTTCCATAACCTTTTCCATTCAAGAGAGAGAGCCATGGATAATCTATCCAGTTTTCACCTCAGTAGATTGCGCGCTGTAGAGGTGTTGGGGCGGCACCGCACATTGGCGGGCGCGGCCGGAGAACTGAATGTCTCGCCGGGGGCGGTGAGCAAGCATGTTATTAAGATCGAAACTCAATTGGGACGACGTCTTTTCAATAGAACACCGGGCGGATTTGAGACCGCGCCCGAGATGAAGGATTTTCTCACCAGCCTGACGCAAGGCTTCGAGACGATCGACGGTGCCATCAGGGCGCTGGATCGTGAAGACAAGAAGGAGATACGCCTGACGGTGGCGCCGATTTTCGCGCGCACCTGGATGATTCCACGTCTCGCAACCTTCTATCGGGAGTTTCAGGACCTCCGGCTGGAGATCGAATCAAATCGGGAAGTCATTGCTCTTCCGTCGAGTGACTTCAGTTGCGCGATACGGTTCGGGAAAGGGCCATGGCCCGAGACCCGTTCCTCCAAGCTGCTTGAACAATGCCTGTTTCCGGTTTGCGCGCCTTCCGTTGCCGAGCGTTTGAAGTCACCGGAGGATTTGGCGAAAGTCCCGGTGATTCTCAGCCGTGACAACGACATGGACTGGCGGCGATGGCTCCATGCTGCCGATGCAGAGCATGTCAAACTGCTCATCGGGCCGAGATTGTCGGACGCGGATCTCAGTCTGGGGGCGGCCGTCTCGGGCCTTGGTGTCGCTCTGGCCTGGCAGACCGTGGCGGTTGACGCGATACGCGCCGGCCAGCTTGTCGTGCCCTTCCCCGTCGGGATCAGGTCGGGCAATGCCTACTGGTTTCTCAAATCCGAGATCGGCCACGGCTCGCGCGCCGTCGATACTTTCGAGAAGTGGTTGTTCAGAAATATCGAGGGCTCGGGCGAGGCCTTCGATGCATTGCCTCATCCGGTAGGTGTCGCGGCTGGTCTATGAGCGAGGATGATCCAATCCGTCGCCTTGTGGTGACGGGCGCAGCCGGACGTGTGGGGGCGGGAATTTCCGCACTTGCGCGGTCTGGCCCGATCAGCGTGACCGGAATCGACAAAAACGCGGGCGGCGAGGTCGACCTCATCGGCGACATTCGCGATGCTGACGTGCTGAGAACTGCTTTCGAGGGGGCGGATACGGTCATTCACAGCGCGGCTTTGCACGCACCTCATGTCGGTGAACAGGACGAGGAGGCATTCCGGTCGATCAACATCGAAGGGACACGGCTTGCACTGCACGCAGCCATGTCTGCGGGCGTAAAACGGTTCGTTCTGACGAGCACGACAGCCCTCTACGGTGGTGGCAGTGATGTCGGCAAACCCGCTCACTGGGTGGAGGACAGCTCTCCGACTTTTGTGCGCACGATCTATCACGAGACCAAGCTTGCAGCCGAAGCTCTGGCAATCGAGGCGGCCGATGGCGGCCTTCCGGTGTCCATCGTGCGCCTGGGACGCTGCTTTACCGAACCGATTCCGATAATGGCCCTGCACCGGCTTTCGCGCGGAATCGACATTCGCGACGCGGCCTCGGCCCATCTTTGCGCGGTTCGCTTTGCCAGCCTCGACCCGCAACCGCTTATCGCGGCGGCAGAAACGCCGTTCCTCCGGGAGGATTGTGACGAGCTGGGATCGAACGCTGCTGCTGTCATCGAGAAGCGCTGCCCCGAACTGGCGGCGACCTTCCGGCAACACGGTTGGTCTCTGCCGAACCATATTGACCGGATCTATGACAGTTCGGCTGCGCGTCGAATGTGGGGCTGGACCCCCGAGCATGATTTTCGGGCGCTTCTGCCGACGTGATCTCCGCCGCATGGTGAGGGGCGCCGCAGCGATGCCGCGAAAATTCGGGGCCCGCCCTCCAAAGCCTGAAGATCGTCGGGGGCCGCAAAAAATGCGCGCCTCGCGGATCGTTTTTGATCCGAGAGGGTTAGGAATATGCCGTTTCTGGCATGTTTCACACCGGTTACCCTCACGAGAAACTCTCATTGAAAGGGCAGGGCAATGCTTGCATCCCGGCATGTTCGATATGTCGATGTCGGCGGGCATCTGCCCAGAACCATGCGGGGACCGCGCGCCTGATGACAAGGACTGTCACCTTTGTTCTGCAAAACCATGAGATGCCGTGTCCCGTGCAAATCATTGTGATCGGGGCGGCTGTTGTGCCGATGTCCGCAGACGGGCAGCCTGTGATGCGAGACGTCCAATACTGGCCGGATCAGACCTCCGACCCGAGGGGAGAGTGATGGAATCGATAATGGCACAACTGTCTGTCCGTCTGAGCAGCCGTGCGGCCCGGCGGCTGCGTGATCAGTACAGACCCAACTGAAACCCGCCCCATGTTGGCCCGAGGAGATGTCAATTTGACCCGTTCAGAAGTCGCACACAAACCCAAAACGCTGGATATCGGCGATCTGTTTCAGATCACTCGACAGCAAACCGATAAGCTCGTGGAGCCGCTGGCCCCCGAGGATCTGATGCTGCAATCCATGGAGGATGCCAGCCCCGCCAAATGGCACCTCGCCCATACGACATGGTTCTTCGAGGAGTTCATCCTGAAACCCCGGCTTCCGGCCTACTGCTCACCCGATGACCGGTTCGCGTTCCTCTTCAATTCATACTACGTGCAGGCAGGTCCGCGTCATGCACGCGACAAGCGCGGGTTGATTTCCCGTCCTGTGATGCAGGATGTTCTGGATTACCGCTCGCATGTCGAGGACGCGGTGTTGGATCTTCTGGACGCGGGGCGCGCGGATGGCGACGAGATCAGCGGGCTTGTCGAGCTTGGCTGCCATCATGAGATGCAGCATCAGGAACTGCTGATCACGGATCTTCTGCACGCGTTCTCCTTCAACCCGCTTCTCCCCGCCTACAGGGACCCCGAACCGATGCTGATCACGACCGAGGTCGCGCAGGAGTTCGAACGGTTCGACGGTGGATTGACAGAGATCGGTCATTCCGGCGACGGGTTTCACTATGACTGCGAGGGGCCACGGCATCAGGCCTTTGTGGCACCTTACGAGCTTGCCAGACGCCCCGTGACCAACCGCGACTGGATCGCGTTTATGGAGGATGGCGGTTACGAGCAGACCTCTCTCTGGCTGATGGAAGGATGGGCGGTTGCCAAGCGCGAGGCATGGGATGCGCCGCTTTATTGGTGGAAGCAGGATGACGAATGGTGGTCCTACACATTGCGTGGCCCCCAGCCGGTCAACCTCGATGCGCCGGTCGTTCATGTGAGCTATTACGAGGCAGA
The DNA here is from genome assembly GCA_947493745.1 of uncultured Paracoccaceae bacterium. GTDB lineage: Bacteria > Pseudomonadota > Alphaproteobacteria > Rhodobacterales > Rhodobacteraceae > CANLSM01. The sequence goes on from CANLSM010000006.1 coordinate 73,792, forward strand.
TGCCTTTGCCCGCTGGGCCGGTGCGCGTCTGCCGACCGAGGTGGAGCATGAGCTTGCCGTCCGCGACAAACCCATTGAGGGCAACTTTCTGGAAAGCGGCGCGTTTCGCCCGCTGCCATCGAAAAGTCCCTGGGGGGATGTGTGGGAATGGACCCAAAGCCCCTTCACACCCTATCCCGGATTTCGTGCACCAGAAGGCGCGCTCGGTGAATACAACGGCAAGTTCATGGTCAATCAGATGGTGCTGCGTGGGGGCTCCTATGCCACGCCGAGACGGCAGATGAGGCCGACCTACCGCACCTTCTTCTATCCGCATCAGAGATGGCAGGCGCTCGGGCTGCGTCTGGCACGGGATCTGTCCTCGTGAACGCTCCCGTTCGCGACCACGAGGAGCTGCGCCTCTCGGCCCTTAAGGGCCTGTCGATGCCTCAGAAGATGCTGGAGAGCAAATGGTTCTATGACGAGGCCGGGAGTGCCCTGTTCGAGGAGATCACGGCTCTGCCTGAGTACTATCCGACCCAGGCAGAGACCGAAATCCTGATCGAGAACCATGGTGTACTGTCAGAACATATTCCCGACGGGGCCGCTCTGGTCGAGCTTGGCAGTGGTGCCAGCATCAAGACCCGGGTGCTGCTTGATGAGATCGCCCAGATCGGCGCCTATGTTCCCATAGACATCTCGGGCCGGTTTCTGGAGGGCAGTGCAAGTCGGTTGCGCAAGCGATACCCGTCGCTGCCGATCCGTCCCGTCATTGCCGACTTTTCCGCCGAGATCCCGTTCCCGGCTGACATGCTGTCGATGCCGCTTGTGGGGTTCTTCCCCGGATCGACAATCGGCAACCTTGAACCGGCGGATGCAATCAATCTGCTGAAATCGGTGCGCAACTGGCCCGGCGTCCAAAGCTTTCTGTTGGGCGTCGATCTGGTCAAGAATACCGAAACATTGATCCGCGCCTATGACGACAGGTCCGGGATTACCGCGAAGTTCAACCTCAACATTCTCGCACGCCTAAACCGGGAGTTGGGCGCGGATTTCGATCTCGCGGCTTTCCGGCACGAGGCGCGATGGAATGAAAAACTGGCGCGGATCGAGATGCATCTGATATCGACCGCCCGTCAGGTCGCAACCGTCTCGGGCCAGGCTTTCTCATTCGAGCCGGGCGAGAGCATCCACACCGAGAACAGCCACAAATACACCGAAGACAGCATTGACGAGATCGCAGCCCGGGCGGGTTGGCGTCTGGGGGCGTTTCTGACGAATGAGCGGCGCGAGTTCGCGGTCTGCGTTCTGAACGGATAGAGGGGCGGCGTTCAGCAGGTGTAGTTCATGCCAAGGCGCCCGCCATCCACGAAGATGGTCTCGCCGGTTATGTACTTCGCCCGCTTGCTGGCAAGGAACGCGACCGCTTCTGCCACGTCGCTTGGCTCGCCGATGCGTTGCAGCGGTGTGCGGGACATGACCATCTTCATCGCTTCGGGATTGGCATTCACCCCGGCCATCATCTCTGTATCGATCGAGCCGGGTCCGACCGCATTGACCCGGATGTTGTGCGGCGCCAGCGCCAGCGATGTCGCCTTGGTCAGCTGCATCACACCCCCTTTGGAGGCGCAATAGGCCGGGATCGACGGAATGGCCACCACCGCGTTGATCGACGACATGTTCACAATCGCGCCCTCGATCTTGTTGGCAATCATTGTCTTTGCCGCTCGCTGAACGCTCAGAAACGTGCCGGTCAGATTGATATCGATCACACGCTGAAAATCCTCAAGCGAGGTTTCCAGAAAGTCCCCCGGCATCGCGATGCCTGCGTTGTTGACGAGGATTTCCACCGGACCGTGCTCCGCTTCGATCTTGTCAAACATCGCCTCGATCTGGGCCGGATTGCCCATGTCGCAGATCATTCCGACCGCTCCATCACCGAGGCTTGTCGCGGCAGCCTTGACGCCGTCGCTGTTGATGTCTGCCAGGATCAGCCGCGCGCCGTCTCTCGCCAGCGCCTCTGCGCAGGCATATCCGATGCCCTGGGCCGCGCCGGTGACAAGTGCAAGGGGTTTGTCGGTCATGATTGCTCCTGATGTTTGGCGTCTTTCACCCATCTTTGCCCGCAGGCGACGAGGAATACCACCAAAGATCGCTCTTGATGCAGGACATCAAATGAACGCTCCAACCCTCTCGGATCAGCCGCGAGGAAAGAATACCGTACCTGAATTGTGGGAGATTGAAGTGAGCCGGTTATGGCCCGGGTCAGACAAAAGCCTGCAGATATCGGACCCGCAGCAGCAGCGCCACGGCGGGTCCGATGACAAAAATCAGTTCAGCGTGGACAGACGTGTGTTGATGTCCGATGCAGCAGAGTTGATACCGCCGCTCACAATGCTCAGAACCAGAATGGCAATTCCCACGAGCGCTGCAGTCAGAACAACCCAGTCAACCGTGACCGCGCCGTCTTCGTCCCGTACGAAGCCTTTTTTGAGTTTCAACTTGTCCAATTTGGATCCCTCCTAGAATGCCGCCGGAGTCCCCGATGGCGAGATGCACTTGCGTAGAGCAAACCTCGAATCTGCCCAACTAACCCCCAGTGCCCCAAACGGAATTCCGATCAAGGCGAGTCATGGAAGCCAGAGAAGCATGGCAAAAAAAAGGCAGGCCATATTTTGCGAGGAAAACGGGGCGGATTTCCACCGATGTAGCGTGCAACTGCGATCATATGGCAACATTTTCGAATGCCATGAGTCCTGCTTATGCGGTCATTTATGCCAATTGTGCAGAACCGCCACCCGGTGTTATCCCTGCGCTCATGTCTGACGCTTTCCCGCTCCTGAAATCGATATTCGGCTTTGACGCCTTCCGTCCCGGACAGGAGGAGATCGTCAAGAGCGTGGCCGCCGGCCGGGATGTTCTGGCGATCATGCCGACCGGTGGCGGCAAGTCGCTCTGTTTCCAGTTGCCGGCGCTGATGCGCGAGGGTGTGACTGTCGTGGTGTCGCCGCTGATTGCCCTGATGCGCGATCAGGTGCGGTTTCTGCGCGATGCGGGCGTTGCTGCCGGTGCGCTGACCTCGGGCAATACCGAGGAGGAAACCGAAGACGTGTTCACAGCCCTCGATGAGGGGCGGCTGAAACTGCTCTATCTTGCGCCCGAGCGGATTGCGCGCTCCGGCCCGCTGCTCAAGCGCATTGGCGTCAGCCTGCTGGCCGTGGATGAAGCGCATTGCGTGAGCCAGTGGGGGCATGATTTCCGACCCGACTATCTGGAGATCGGCAAACTGCGATCGCAGCTCAAGGTCCCCGTCGCGGCCTTTACGGCGACGGCGGACGAGGAAACCCGCGGCGAGATCATTCGCAGGCTCTTTGACCAGCCCCCCGACGTGTTTCTGGGCGGTTTCGACCGGCCCAATCTGAGCCTCGCCTTTGCTGCCAAGGATCGTCCACGGGCGCAGGTGCTCGACTTTGTGATCCCGCGCAAGGGGCAGTCGGGGATCGTTTACTGCGCGTCCCGAAAGAAGACCGAAAGTCTTGCCGAGGCGATCCGGCAGGCGGGTATCCCGGCGCTGTCCTACCATGCTGGTCTCGACCCGGACACAAGGCGCGATGCGGAAGTGGCCTTTCAGCGCGAGGACGGACTAGTCGTGGTCGCGACCGTCGCATTCGGCATGGGCGTGGACAAGCCCGATATCCGCTATGTCGTCCACAGCGATCTGCCGTCTTCCATTGAGGCGTATTATCAGGAGATCGGGCGTGCGGGGCGCGATGGCGAACGGGCCGAGACCCTGACGCTTTATGGGCCCGAGGACATCCGCCTCAGACGCACCCAGATCGACGAGGGCCTTGCGCCCAATGAACGCAAATCCGCCGATCATGCGCGGCTGAATGCGTTGCTGGGTCTGGCAGAGGCAACCGCATGTCGCCGGATGGCCCTCCTGCGCTATTTCGGCGAGACGCGGGACGAAGGCTGCGGAAATTGCGATCTCTGCATGTCGCCGGTCGAGACATTCGACGGGACCGAGGCCGCTCGCAAGGCCTTCTCGGCGGTTCTGCGGACCGGAGAGTGGTTTGGCGCCGGACATTTGATCGATGTTCTGCGCGGCGTGTCCACCGACAAGGTCAAGGCGCGGAACCATGACAAGCTGCCGACCTTCGGATGCGGACAGGAGTTTTCCAAACCCGAATGGCAAACGATTTTCCGGCAGTTGATGGGGCTCGACCTTCTGCGGCCCGATCCCGAACGCCATGGCGGCCTGCGGTTTACCGAGGCGGCCCGCCCCCTGCTGAAAGGCGAGGCGACGATAACGCTCCGGCGCGATACGATCACCCGGGCGGCGCGCGCGCGTGCCGAGCCGGTGGCGCTCGTCTCGGAGGAGGACGCACCCCTGCTGGGAGCGCTGAAAGCGAAGCGCCGCGCCCTGGCGGAAGCCGCCAAGGTGCCGGCCTATGTGATCTTTCCCGACCGGACGCTGATGGAGATGGCGCGGGTCCGCCCCGGTTCGCTTGACGAGATGCTGGGCATCAGCGGTATCGGTGCAAAGAAGCTGGAGCGCTACGGGTCCATCTTTCTGGAGGTGATCACCGGCGCCCGGGAAGCGGTGCACCCCGCACGGCTACGCATGGCGGGCGACACAGGTGATCTCTTTGACCGGTTGCAGGCAGCACAGGTTCGCCTTGCGCGCGGCGAGACCGGGCTTGATGTCTATCTGAGCTGCACGAAATCGACACTCGCCAAGATCGTGGAGTTGCGTCCGCGGACCCTGTCGGGACTTGAGGCCGTCCAGGGCATGGGACCGCAAAAGGCGGAACGCTTCGGGACTGCTTTTCTGGACGAGTTGTCGGCCTAGTCGGACGGCTCGTCCGGGTCGGTCTCGAACAGCACCCGATGCGCGTCGCCCTCCAGGTCGTCATACTGATTTGATCGCAGCGTCCAGAGGAACGCGAGAAGGCCCAGTGCGCCGAGTACCAGCGATACGGGGACAAGAATGACGAGAACATTCATGGCGCTACCTCACCCTCAATGCGTTCAGCAGGACAGTTATCGACGAGATCGACATGGCCAGTGCGGCTGCCAGCGGTGTGGCAAACCCCGCCAGCGCAATCGGGACCGCAATCAGGTTGTAGAGCGTTGCAATCGAGAAGTTCTCCTGCACCCGTGCATGGGCATTGCGGGCGGTGCGGATCGCCTCCGGGATTTCCCGCAGGCTGGTGCCGAGCAGGACGATGTCGGACACGGTTCGGGAAGCATCGAGTGCGGAGGCAGGTGAGATGGACGCATGCGCCGCTGCAAGGGCTGCCGTGTCGTTCAGCCCGTCGCCGATCATCAGAACCTTGCGGCCCGCCCGTTGGCGGGCCTCGATCTCTTCGAGCTTGTCTGCGGGCAGCATATCGGCCGGGGCCTCATTGATCCCCAGTTTCGCCGCCAGTCGTTGCGCGGCATCCGGCCTGTCGCCGGTGAACATCGCAACGTCGAGACCCGCCTCCTGCAGCGCTTTGATGGTCTCCTTCGCGCCGTCCCGCAACGTTTCCTCGAACGCGATGTGATGAACCTTGCCGTCTCCAATCCGCAAGGCCGGGCTTGATGTGCCACCGACCCAATCCGCCCGGCCAAGACGCACGGTCTGACCGTTCCATTCAGCCTCCACGCCGCAGCCGGGGATCTCGCCGATGGCGCTCAGAGACGCGCTGTCCACATCACCCAATGTGGTGGCGATTGCACGCGAAACCGGGTGAAGCGAGGCCCGCGAAAGGGCTGCGAGAACGCGGCGCTCGGTCTCCGGCAGATCATTCGCATTCAGCCGGATATGGCCCTCTGTCAACGTGCCTGTCTTGTCAAAGACGACTGTATCGATCTCGGCCAGCCGCTCCAGCGCGGTGCCGTTCTTGACCAGAAGTCCGCGCCTGAAAAGCCTGCCAGAGGCGGCTGTCATGACGGCGGGAACCGCAAGGCCGAGGGCGCAGGGGCAGGTGATGATGAGGACCGAGATCGCGATGTTGAGCGAACGGATCACATCGCCCGATCCGATGATCCAGCCGATAAAGGCAAAAAGCGCCAGGAGGTGCACCGCTGGGGCGTAAATGCGCGCGGCCCGGTCAGCCAGCGCGGTGTAGCGATTGCGCGCGCCTTCTGCGATCTCGACAAGGGCCGCCATCTTGCGCAGCGATGTATCCTCGCCAACGGCGGTCACACGCAAGATCACGGGGCCGGTCAGGTTGACTTCACCTGCCGCGACGGGCGTGCCGGAATGGACGGCGACGGGCAGGCTCTCGCCGGTCAGGAAGGACCTGTCCATGTCGCTGGCGCCACCGGTCATAATACCGTCGACCGGGACCCGCATGCCTGCCGCGACCCGGATCTGGTCGCCGACCTGCAGGGCGGCGACATCGACGGTCTCGATCCGCTTGCCGATGATCCGCTGGGCGCGCGGGACTTCCAACGCGCTCAACTCCTGTGCGGCGGATCGGGCCGCGATGCGGGTCCTGTGATCAAGATACCGGCCAATGAGCAGAAAGAATGTCAGTGAGAGCGCCGCATCGAAATAGACCTGATCCCCATGGCGCAGGGTTTCGCTGACAGACATCGCGCCCGCCAGAATGATCGCCAGCGAGATCGGCACATCCATGTTGAGCCGCCGGACCTTCAGCGCGCTCCAGGCTGCCTGAAAGAACGGCTGGGCGGAATAGAGGATCGTCGGCACGGCAATTGCCGCGGAAATCAGGTGAAAGAGGCTGCGTGTGCTGTCCGATGCCCCGGACCACACTGCGACCGAGAACAGCATCACGTTCATCATTGCAAAGCCAGCGACCGCCAGACGTGTCAGCAGATCACGCCCCCGGCGGTCGCTGCCCGCAAGCATTCCGGTATCCAGCTCATGCGCCTCAAAGCCCAGATCCGCCAGACGGGAGATCAGGACATCGGGCGAGATGCCGTCTTCCGCATCAATCGTCACCCGCTTGCGGCTGAGATTGACGCGGGCCGCTCTTAGGCCGGGCACCGATGCCAGCCCACGCTCCACCCCGGCAATGCAACCCGCGCAATGAATGCCGGGCAGTGAAAGAATGATGTTGCCCTCACCGATATCCCGCGCTGCCATCCCTCCGGCCATCGGAGCCACGCTGCATGCAGGGCAGGCAGACGGGGTCTCGGTGACGCTCATCTCGGGGTTTGCAGAATGATGCGCTGGCGGAAAATCGTGCCATCCTCGGCCATGGCCACCAGCCGCAAGTTCCAGTTACCCTTCGCAAGCTCGACCGGCGCGACAAAGGTGTGGCCGTCAAAGATCAGGTCGGGCGCCTGGTCCTCCGAAACATTCGTGGCACGGCCCAGCGTGGCCGAGATGATCTGCGGTTCCACCGGCTCTCCGCCCTTCAGGATTTCCAGCCTCAGTTGACTGTTCTCGACCTTTGCCGATACGTCCCAGCCAAGCGCTGTTTGTGCCGCGCGGTCGACGTCAAAGCTTTGGCTTGCGACATAGGAGTTCTTCACTTCGAGCCCCGGAAAGGTTCTGACGGCCTGATAGGCAAGTGTCAGATTGACACTTATGATCACGCCGAATGCAGCACAGAAACCCAAAAGGACCTTGCGACCGGTCAGAGGTTTTCCGGTGTCAGACATGGTTTCCATCTCAATTGGCCCTTCCGTTGAAAGTGGTGTTCTTGTAGGCACGCTCGCCGCTTTCCAGATCCTCGATCCAGAAACGAAGCTCGGTCCTGTCGGAGCTGGCGGCCTCATCCTGCGGGCGGGCCGTGACGTAGACCCTCTGCTGGGTGGAACTGTCGGGATCGAGCGTCACGATGTTCCTGTCCTGACCCTCCAGCCCGATGCGCAACACCTGCTCGGACGAGAGCGAGATACGGAACTGCCGCGGCTCGCCATGCTTGTTGCGCAGACGGATATTGTAGGCGTTGCGCACGCTGCCATCTGACAACGTCACGAAGGTCGGGTTGCGGATCGGCTCCACCGTGAGGTCGATCTCGGGCCGGATGAAAAGCGCGAAGAGAAGTGCAAGACCGACGAGCGACCAGAGCGAGGTGTAAAGCACCGTGCGCGGTCGCAGGATATGCTGCCAGATCGGCCGGGGAGGGGTGCCGGAGCGTTCGGCCTCTTCATCACTCAGTGCGAGATAGTCGATCAACCCGCGCGGCTTGCCGATCTTTTCCATGACATCGTCACAGGCATCGATACAGAGCGCACAGGTGATGCACTCCATCTGCTGCCCGTCGCGGATGTCGATCCCCATCGGGCAGACATTGACGCAGACCATGCAGTCGATGCAATCGCCGACGGTGTTCTGATGTTTCTTGCCGCGCGGCTCACCCCGCCAGTCGCGATAGGCGACGGTCAGCGTGCTGTCATCCATCATTGCGCCCTGAATGCGCGGCCAGGGGCACATGTAGATGCAGACCTGCTCGCGCAGGAAGCCGCCGAAGATGAAAGTGGTCAGTGTCAGGATTGCGATCGTGATATAGGCGACGGGATGCGCCTCAAAACGCACCAGATCAAGCGCCAGTGTCGGGGCGTCAGTGAAGTAGAAGACCCAGGCCCCGCCGGTGGCTATCGCGATCATCAGCCAGACTATCCATTTCGTGAGCCTCAGCCGCCACTTGCGGATATCCCATTTGGCATTCCAGAGGCGCACGCGGGCGTTCCGGTCGCCTTCGATCCAGCGCTCGACAAGGATGAAGAGGTCGGTCCAGACGGTCTGCGGGCAGGTGTAGCCGCACCAGACCCGACCAAGGGCAGAGGTGAACAGAAACAGTCCGAGCCCCGCCATGATCAGCAGCCCGGCAACGAAGTAGAACTCGTGCGGCCAGATCTCGATCCAGAAAAAGTAGAAACGCCGCCCGGCAAGATCGACCAGTACGGCCTGATCGGGCAGGGACGGGCCGCGATCCCAACGGACCCATGGCGTCAGATAGTAGATGCCAAGCGTGATCCCCATGATCCACCACTTGAATGTGCGAAAAAAGCCCGAGACCCTGCGTGGGAAGATCGGCTCCTGCGGCGCGTAGAGCGGTTGGTTCTCGGAGGGTTCCATGTCGTTTCCAGATCTGTTCGCAGGGGCAGTCTAGGCCTCTTTGGTGGTTGCCGCCCTTGACTCAGATCAAGGGCGGGTCGTTTTGGTATCCCCGGCCCGAAGGGAATGTGCGAACAGGTCCGGCGGGCCGGGGATCCTGCCGGGGGTGTTGGGCTCCCGGCAACTTGTCCCTCGTCAGAGGGGTCCTTTCATTCACCACCTCCCAGTTGGTGAACATACGCAGCCACCGCGTTCACATCGGACGGGGACAGCCGCTGTCCCCAGGCCGGCATGACGCCGAAGCGGGAATAGGTGATGGTCTCGTGCAGTGCGTCCGCATCGCCGCCATAAAGCCAGATCGCATCCGTCAGGTTGGGCGCACCCTGTTCGCGATCACCCAGACCGGCCTCTCCGTGGCAGGCGGAGCACTGCTCCTCAAAGATCACGGCCCCGGCTTCGGCCAGCGTCGCGTCATGCTCCTGCCCGGACAGTTTCTGGACAAAGGCCACAGTCTGGTCGATCTCGCCCCGTTCCAGGATCTCGCCGAAGGCGGGCATCTGGGACCAGTGCGCATCCGGGTCGGTCTCGTTGCGGATACCGTGGTTGATCGTATAGGCGATGGTGTCGATATCGCCACCCCAGAGCCAGTCATCATCGAGCAGGTTGGGATATCCCTTGGCCCCGGCCGCACCCGATCCATGACATTGCGAGCAATGGCTGCGGAACACGGCCGCCCCGCCGGCGACGGCAAAACGGTTGAGATCGGGGTTTTCCGGCAAGGTGGTCAGGTCCGCATTTGCCAGCGCTGTTCGAAGTTCCGCATTGCGGGCTTCATATTCGGCGATCTCGGCGGCCACCTCGGCCCGGGTGGAATAGCCAAGCACACCGGTGGTCGCGCTCGACAGAAGAGGCCAGGCGGGATAGGCGATCGTATAGCCGATGCCCCAGATGATGGTCAGATAGAAACACCAGAGCCACCAGCGCGGCAGAGGGTTGTTCAACTCCTTGATGCCGTCCCATTCGTGGCCGGTTGTGTCAATGCCGGTTTCCTCATCAATTTCGGTCTCAGACATCACCGGACCTCCTTCAAAGCATCACTGGATTTGCCGCAGGTGCAGCCTGCACAGGCGTTGTCGCATCCCGCGGTTTCATTGCGGAACGGGATGTTGGCCGTGTCCTCATGGGTTTTCCGGCTCCCCGGACGGAAGGCCCAGAAGATGGTGCCGATGAAAAAGACGGTCAGGGCCAGCAGAACCCAACTGTCGGCGAGCTGTCTGAGAAAGGTATAGGTTTCCATCGAAAGCTCTCCTCTAGCGGCTTGCATCGGGCGTGAAGGTCGAGAAATCGACCAGCGTGCCCAGCATCTGGAGATAGGCGATCAAGGCGTCCATCTCGGTTACGCCGGGCTGCCCGTCGAAATTGCTGACAACGGCTCCGGGGTAACGCTCAAGCAGCGCATCCCAGTCCCCGTCGGGATCGGCCTGCACCAGAAAATCCGCGCGCGCCTGTTCGATCATCTCGTCCGTGTAGGGAACGCCGACGATGCGGTGCGTGGCAAGCAGATCGGCGACATATTCACCATTGATTGGTGTGCGTCCCAGAAAAGCGTATTTTGGCATGATGGATTCAGGGACCACCGATTGCGGATCATTCATGTGATCGACATGCCAGGCGTCCGAATAACGGCCACCGACACGGGCCAGATCAGGCCCGGTGCGCTTCGAGCCCCATTGATGCGGATGATCATACATCGACTCAGCGGCCAGCGAGTAATGGCCGTAGCGCTCCACCTCATCGCGCATCGGACGGATCATCTGCGAGTGGCAGACATAGCAGCCCTCGCGGACATAGATGTCACGCCCGGTCAGCTCCAGCGGGGAGTAGGGACGTACCCCTTCGACCTCCTCGATGGTGTTTTCCAGATAGAACAGCGGCGCGATTTCAACGATGCCGCCGACGGTGACCACGAGAAAGGAGAAGACCAGCAGCAGGGTGGGGCTGCGCTCAAGTACCTGGTGTTTTTTCAGAAATGCCATGCGATCCGCTCCTTACTCTGCCGGGGTGGCCACGGGGGCGACGACCTTCTCGCCGCCACGGATGGTCATCCACATGTTCCAGGCCATGATCAGTGCACCGGCAAGGTAGAGAACCCCGCCCAGGCCCCGGACCACATACATCGGGAATTTCGCGCTGACGGTGTCGGCGAACGAGTTCACAAGGAAGCCCTGCGCGTCGACCTCGCGCCACATCAGGCCCTCCATGATGCCGGTCACCCACATCGAGGCCGCGTAGAGCACGATACCGATAGTGGCCAACCAGAAGTGCCAGTTGATCGCCGGCATCGAGTACATGGATGCCCGTCCCCAAAGCCGTGGCGTCAGGAAGTAGAGCGCGCCGAAAGTGATCATGCCGTTCCATCCCAATGCGCCGGAATGCACATGCCCGATGGTCCAGTCCGTGTAGTGGCTGAGAGAGTTGACCGCCCGGATCGACATCATCGGGCCTTCGAAGGTGGACATGCCGTAAAACGCGAGACTGACCACCATCATGCGGATGATCGGATCGGTGCGCAGCTTGTCCCATGCACCCTGCAGGGTCATCAGACCGTTGATCATGCCACCCCAGGACGGCATCCACAGGATGATCGAGAACACCATACCCAGCGTCGCCGCCCAGTCGGGCAGGGCGGTGTAGTGCAGATGGTGCGGACCCGCCCAGATGTAGAGGAAGATCAGTGCCCAGAAGTGGATGATCGACAGCTTATAGCTGAAGACCGGGCGTTCGGCCTGTTTGGGCACGAAGTAGTACATCATGCCCAGAAATCCGGCGGTCAGGAAGAAGCCGACCGCATTGTGGCCATACCACCACTGCGTCATGGCATCCTGCACGCCTGCGAAAAGCTGCACCGATTTGGACCCGAAGATCGAGACCGGGATCGAGATGTTGTTCACGATATGCAGCATCGCAACAGTCACGATGAAGCTGAGCAGGAACCAGTTGGCGACATAGATATGCCGCTCCCGCCGGGTAAAGAGCGTACCCATATAGACCGCAAGGAATGCCACCCAGACAATCGTCAGCCAGATGTCCACATACCATTCCGGCTCGGCATATTCCTTGGATTGCGTGGCGCCCAGCAGGTAGCCGGTGGCGGCCAGAATGATGAAGAGATTGTATCCCCAGAACACGAACCAAGCGAGCGACCCGCCCCAGAGCCGCACGCCGCAGGTACGCTGAACGATGTAGAACGAGGACATGATCAGGGCGTTGCCGCCAAAGGCGAAAATCACCGCTGACGTGTGCAGCGGACGCAGCCGCCCGAAATTCGCAAAGGGCTGGGCCCAGTCGAAATTGAGTGCCGGAAATGCGAGCTGGAATGCAATGACAACGCCGACCAGAAAGCCGACACAGCCCCAGAACCCGGTCGCAATCACGCCGGCCCGGATGACGCCATCCATATAGCCGTTCTGATCAACCAGTGGCTTCGGCTCGTCCGTGTTGCGCAGAACCAGCACGAACATCCCTGCCGAGACGGCCATGATGATCAGCGCATGGACCTGATAGGCCAGATCGCGTGCCCAGTTGGCCGCGATCGCCGCAAACAATGTGACCAGGCCAAGGGCCACCAGTTTGATGTAGTTCGCCATGTCCAATCCCCTTCCTGCTCAGCGACGACTCAACGTTTCGCTGCGGACCTGTTCATGGGTGACCATGGTCGATCAAAACTTGGAGTTCCTTGATCTGGATCAAGTCCAAAAGCCGGTCGATTTGCTTTCCTTGCCCGAAGGGATGCAGAGGAGACACGACATGACCTATCGTTCGATCACCACATTTCTGCATGATCCGGAGGCGCCGATGGATGCGTTTGAGTTGGCGATAGCGGCGTCGCGGGAGTGGGGTGCGCATCTTCACGTCATCTGTGTCGGAATAGATCCCACCGAGCCCGGCTTCTACTATGCCGGTGCGCAGGCGATAACCGTGGACCACAATCTCAACATTGCGCGGGAAGCCGCGCTCGCGCTGGAGACCCGGATCCGCAAACGGCTGGAGACCGAGGTGATCGGCTGGGAGGTCGAGGTCGCGACCGTCATGGCCGGTAGTGTCTACGACTTTCTGGCGGAACGGGCGCGGATATCGGATCTGATGATCCTGCCGACACCCTATGGTGAGGCCCGTGGTTACATCGATGTGGCGGCAGTCGAGGCCTGTCTTTTTGCCGCCAGCCTGCCGGTTCTGGTCGTGCCTGATGGATACAGCGGCCCGATCCGGCCCAAACGGGTTCTCATCGGCTGGAACGAAACCCAGCAGGCCCTGACTGCGACCCATGATGCCCTGCCGCTTCTTGAAGGCACCGATGTCGATATCACGATCATCGATCCGCTTCAGCACGGGCCCGATCGCTCGGATCCAGGCGGCCGTCTGGCACAGTATCTCAATCGCCACGGCGCCAAGGCCGAGATATCAATTCTTGCGAAATCCCAGCCGGGCGTCGCCGACATGCTGTGCAGGCGGGCGGACGAGCGTGGCTGCGACATGATCGTCATGGGGGCCTACGGGCATTCGCGTTGGCGCGAATCCATCATGGGTGGCGCGACACGGCATATGCTTGAGATCGCCAATATGCCGGTTCTGATGGCCCACTGAATCTGGCCTCAGGACATCTCCGCTTCCGCATCGTTTCCCGCCTCTGACCACAGGCGTGCGAAATCCGGGATTTTGACCCGCCTGCTGCCTTCCAGCGAGATCACGCCATCTGCCTTCAGCTTCGAGAACTGGCGGCTGACCGTTTCCAGTGTCAGTCCGAGATAGTTCGCCATCGCCTCGCGGGTCAGGGGCAGATCGACGGATTGACCGCTGATCGCTCCCGGCAGAACCGGGGCGCCGGTTGTTCGGCGCACAACCAGCGTCAGAAAGCTCGCTATCTTCTCGCGCGCGGTCTTGCGGCCCAGAAGAAGCATCCAGTCGCGCGCCGCATCAAGCTCGTCCAGTGACATCTCAAGCAGACGCTGACCGATATGCGGCGTGGTCTCGACCAGCGCCTCGAAGGGCAGACGGCGGAAACAGCAGAGCGTCACGTCGGACGCGGCCACAATGTCGTAAAGTGCGGTTTCCCGGCCCGGCCTGCCGATGAAATCGGACGGCAAAAGGATGCCCAGCATCTGGGTCCGGCCATCCTCCATCGTCTGGCTGATGGTCGCCGTTCCTGTGACCACCGAAGCCACGATATCCATCTGGTCACCGCGCCAGATGATCGTTTGCCCGGCCTCGTAGCTGCGATAATACTTGATCTTCTCAAGCTGCAGCAACTCGTCGGCGTTACACTTCGAGCAAACCGCCCGGTGCCGTATCGGGCAGCTCTCGCAGCGATCCTGTTTGAGCGAAGTCAGGGACATGCGCGTTGGTTCCGGTCGCGAAGGTGGCAGTGCCAACCGAAGATAGGCCCGAATGCGGGCAGGCACAACTGCCACGGCAACGCAGACTGTCACATGTATGGAGCGCGGGCGGCCTGAGATCAGTTGATGCGCTTCCCGGTATCGGTGGCAAAGAGGTGGACCGCCTCCTGCGGGATGTCGAGGAAGATCGATCCGTCCGGGATATCCGCGTCATTCGGCGCGTTGACCACGAAGCTGTGCCCGGCCAGACGACCGTGCAGCAGACGGCTGGCGCCCAGCTCCTCGATAAGGTCCAGCTCGAATGTCAGCGGGTTGGCGCGGTCTGTCGGGCTGAGCGAGACGTTTTCGGGGCGCACGCCCAACTGGACACCGCCCTGATAACTGCCCGAGGTCGAGACCTTGACCTCTGAGCCGCCGGCAATCGTTGCCACCCCGTTGCCGTTGTAGCTGGCGGGCAGCAGGTTCATCGGGGGCGCGCCCATGAAGCTGGCAACAAAGGTCGAGGCGGGCTGGTTGTAGATATCCGATGGTGTTCCGATCTGTTCGATCCGGCCCGCATTCAGCACGATGATCCGGTCGGCCATTGTCATCGCCTCGATCTGATCATGGGTGACATACATGGCCGTGACACCGATCCGCCGCTGCAAGGCCCGGATCTCGATGCGCATCTGGTTGCGCAGCTTGGCGTCGAGATTGGACAGCGGCTCGTCGAAGAGAAATAGCTCGGGCGAGCGCACGATGGCGCGTCCCATGGCGACCCGCTGACGCTGACCGCCGGACAACTGGCTGGGCCGCCGGTCGATGTATTCGGTAAGGCTCAGCATCTCGGCGGCCTCGCGCACCTTGGCGTCGATTTCCGTCTTCGGCAGTCCGCGGTTCTTCAACCCGTAGGCCATGTTCTTGTAGACGGTCATGTGCGGATAAAGCGCGTAGTTCTGGAACACCATCGCAATGTCCCGATCAGCCGGATCAACATCGTTGACCACCCGGTCCCCGATGGTCAGCGTCCCCTCGGTGATCGTCTCCAGCCCCGCGACCATGCGCAGCAATGTGGACTTGCCGCAGCCCGACGGGCCGACGAGGACGATCAGTTCCCCCTGCTCGATATCGAAACTCGACGGGTGCACCGCTTCGGCCCCGTTGGGGTAGACCTTGCGGATGTTCTCAAGACTGACGCGCGCCATACTTTCTGTTCCTTACTTGTCGGATTCCGTCAGGCCCTTGACGAACCAGTTCTGGAAAAACACCACGATCAGCACCGGCGGCAGCATCGCGATGATCGCCAGCGCCATGGCCTGCCCGTATTCGGGGATCGAGTTCCCGTCCGAATAGACCTGAATGATCTGCCGGATGCCGCGCACCAGCGTGAAGAGGTTCTCATCGGTGGTGATCAGCGTTGGCCAGAGATACTGGTTCCAGCCGAAAACGAACATGATGATGAAAAGCGCTGCAATCATCGTGCGGCTGAGCGGGATCAGAATATCGATGAAGAACTTGACCGGACCCGCACCGTCGATACGCGCGGCCTCGACCAACTCTTCGGGGACGGATCGGAAAAACTGCCGGAAAAAGAACGTCGCGGTGGCGGACGCAATCAGCGGCAGGATCAGCCCGGTATAGGTATTGGTCAGCCCCATGCTCTGAATGACCTCGTAGGAGGGCAGGATGCGCACTTCCAGCGGCAGGAGCAGCGTGGTGAAGATGATCCAGAAGGCAAAGGTCGCAAACCGCAGGCGGAAATAGACGATCGCATAGGCTGCCATCATCCCGATGACGATCTTGCCGACCGCAAACCCGATCCCCAGGATGAACGAGTTCATCAGCATCGTGATCCCGTTCACATTGTCGGTGAAGCCGCCTTTCTCGAACAGCGCCTTGTCGAAATTGGTTCCCATCTGATCACCGATGGCAAGCTGCAGGCCTTCGCGGTGGATGGTCACCGGATCATGGCTCGAGGTGGTGAAGGTCGCCAGGACCGGCAGCAGCATGAAAAGCGCGCCCGCAATCAGGATCGCATGATCGGTGACCGCCTCCCACTTGATCTTCGGTGTTGGGGCGGGTTTGGGTGTCGCGATTGTCTCAGCAATATCAGCCATATCTCGCCTCCCTCACGTATAGTGGATCCGGCGCTCAAGCAGCCGGAATTGAAACACGGTTAGCGCCAGAACCAGCACCATCAGCACCACCGATTGCGCCGACGAGCCGCCCAGATCATTGCCGCGGAAGCCGTCGATGAAGACCTTGTAGACCAGCGTCATAGGGTTGTTGCCGGGCTCGCCTTTGACCAGCGTGTCGATAACGCCGAACGTATCGAACAGCGCATAGGTGATGTTGATGATCAGCAGGAAGAACGCGGTCGGTGCCAGCAGCGGGAAAGTGATGTCCCAGAACCGCCGCGTGCCCGAGCGGTTGTCGATCATCGCGGCCTCGCGCACCGACCTCGGGATTGATTGCAGACCGGAGAGAAAGAAGATGAAGTTCACCGGCACCTGCTTCCACACGGCCACCACCACCATCGCGGTTGCGGTATCATTGTAGTTCACGCCCAGTTTGAAGTCCCAGCCGAAGAAGCCCAGGAACTCGGTCAGGGGTCCGGCGCTCTGATCAAAGAGCATGACGCCCATCAGCCCTGCGACCGGCGGGGCCACCGCATAGACCCACATCAGAAGCGTGCGATAGGTCCGCGCACCCCGGATCACCTTGTCGGCCTTGACCGCGAGCAACAGCGCCAGGCTCAGCGACAGGAAGGTCACAAGGAATGTGTAGACCACCGTGAACCAGGCGACCTTGCGATACTCGCCGGAGCTGAAGATGTCGGAATAGTTCTCGAAGCCAACAAAGGACGAGCCGAAGCCGAACGGGTCCTGCAGGTAGAACGAGGACTGGATCGCATATCCTGCGGGCCAGTAGAAGAAGATCATGATGATGGTCAGCTGCGGGATCAGCAGCAGAATTGGCAACCAGGGTTGCGCGAAGCCAGCCCGTTTCATGCGATCACATCCTCACTCGTGCAAAAGTCCCGGCGACAGCACAAGGGCCGTCGCCGGATGTCGCGTCAAAGGCCTCAGCCCTGCGTTTTCGCGAAACGCGCCAACAGCTTGTTGGCTTCTTCCTCGATCGCCGAGAAGGCGTCGTCCACGTTGGTTTCACCGGTCAGGATGCGGCCGTATTCACGGTTCATCACGTCACGGATCTGAACGTAGAAGCCCATCCGGTAGCCCTTGGTCCAGTCACCCGCTGGCAGCGAGAGCTGCTGGATCCCGACCTCGGCTGCTGGCAGGCGGTCATAATGGCCGTCCTGTTTGGCAACCTCGTAAGCTTCCTCGGTGATCGGCACATAGCCGGTTTCCTTATGCCACATGTACTGCACGTCCGAGGAAGTCAGGAACTTGAAGAACTCGGCTGTCGCCTTGTTTTCCGCATCTGACTTGCCAGACATCGCAAAGAGCGCGGCACCACCGATGAAGGTCTGCTTGGGCTCGGTGGTCACGGCTTCCCAATAAGGCAGGAGCGTGGCCGAGAACGGGAATTCGGCCTTCTGTACCAGCCCGCCGAAGGAACCTGACGAGCCGAGCCACATGGCAACCTTGCCATCCTCGAACGGCTTGGCGTTGTCGCCCCAGCCGGTGCCGTACCACTCGAAAAGACCCGCTTCGCGCCAATCGGCCAGCGCCGAGAAATGCGCCTTGATGGCCGGGTGGTTCACGAGAATTTCGGTCTCACCACCATCATAGCCGTTGTTGTTGGTGGCAAATGGCAGATTGTGGCGCGAGAAGAAGTTCTCTGTGAAGATCCATGGCAGATGCGACTGGCTGAGCGGGATGTAACCGGCTTCTTTCAGCGCAGGACCGGTCGTCGAGGCGAACTCTTCCCAGGTCTTGGGTGCCGTGACACCGGCCTTGGCCAGCGCATCCTCATTGTAATAGAGGATCGGCGTGGATGAGTTGAACGGCATTCCGATCATCTTGCCATCGGCATCCGCATAGAAATAACGCACACCGGCGATATAGTCATTGATGTCAAAGGCGATGTCGTTCTGGCCCAGCAGATCCTCGACCGGGATCACGGCGCCTGTGGCACCGATCACGGTCGCGGCACCCGCATCGAATACCTGCATGATGTTTGGCTGTTCACCGGCCCGGAAGGCGGCAATACCTGCGGTCAGTGTTTCTTCATATGTGCCCTTGAAGATCGGCGTGATCTTGTAGTCGTCCTGGCTCGCATTGAAGTTCTCGGCGATCTGGTTGACCGTCTCGCCCAACTGACCGCCCATGGCATGCCACCAGGTGATTTCGGTTTCTGCCATCGCAGGCGTCGTCGCAAACGTCGCAAGCGCAAAGGCGGCAGCAGCCTTCGTAATATTTAACATGGACTTCTCCCTGATTTGTTGGAGCACACCTGTGCCCAACCGCGATCATGGTAGACTTTGGCTGCCATTTCAATTGTGAACGAGAATTAAAGGTTTTGTGATAATGCAGCCCGATCCTGAAACCGCTCTGTTTCCTTGACAGGGCAGGTGTTGAATACCTATGCAAATCACGGATTTGCGTAGTCCCGACCATGACACGTCTCTCGCCAGCATAAGGGTTCAGACATGACAATCGAGTATCTCAAGCGTGGAAAGCCCGAGGCGGAACGGTCCGAAGACGATGCGAAGACCCGTCAGATCGTCGAGAGCACGCTCGCCGATATCGAAGCCCGTGGCGACAGGGCCGTTCGCGAGTTGAGCGAGAAGTTCGACAGCTATGCGCCGCCGGCCTTCCGGTTGAGCGAGGGCGAGATCGAAGGTCTGATGTCGCGCGTCAGCGATCGCGACATGGCGGATCTGAAATTCGCGCAGGAACAGGTGCGAAACTTTGCCCAGGCCCAGCGCGACTCGATGCTTGATATCGAGGTTGAACCCATGCCCGGTGTCATTCTCGGCCACAAGAACATCCCCGTTCAGTCGGTCGGATGCTACGTGCCGGGCGGCAAGTTTCCTATGGTCGCCTCGGCGCATATGTCGGTCGCGACCGCGAGCGTGGCCAAGGTGCCGCGCATCATCGCCTGCACCCCGCCCTTCAAGGGCGCGCCCAATCCGGCGGTGATTGCAGCGATGCATCTGGGGGGTGCGCACGAGATCCATGTTCTCGGCGGCATCCAGGCGGTGGGCGCGATGGCCCTTGGGACCGAGACCATCGACCCGGTTCACATGCTGGTCGGCCCCGGCAATGCTTTCGTGGCAGAGGCCAAGCGGCAACTTTTCGGGCGGGTGGGCATCGATCTGTTTGCCGGACCGACGGAGACTTTGGTGATCGCTGACGACACCGTAGACGGAGAGCTTTGCGCCACCGATCTGCTGGGACAGGCCGAGCATGGCTACAACTCGCCAGCCGTTCTGCTCACCAATTCGCGCAAACTGGCCGTGGACACGCTCGCCGAGACCGAACGTCTGCTCAAGATCCTCCCCACCGCCGATACGGCTGGCAAAAGCTGGGAGGATTATGGCGAGGTGATCCTCTGTGACACCTATGACGAGATGCTGAGTATGGCCGACGAGATCGCGTCCGAGCATGTTCAGGTGATGACCGACCGCGATGACTGGTTCCTGGAGAACATGACCTGCTATGGTGCGCTTTTCCTAGGCCCCCGTACCAATGTCGCCAATGGCGACAAGGTGATCGGCACCAATCATACGCTGCCGACGAAGAAGGCCGGGCGCTACACGGGCGGACTCTGGGTTGGCAAGTTCCTCAAGACCCATTCCTATCAGAAGATCACCACGGATGCGGCGGCTGCCGATATCGGGGCCTATTGCTCCCGGCTTTGTCTTCTGGAAGGCTTCGTCGGCCATGCCGAGCAGGCCAATGTCCGCGTCCGCCGCTATGGCGGGGTGAACGTACCCTATGGCGAGCCTGCGCCCTAGGTCTTCAGAAACGCCTGAAGCTCGGCCAGAACCGATTTCGGATCTTCCTCGGCCATGAAATGCCCCGTCGGCAGGGCCTTGCCCGAGACCTTCTCGGCCCTCAGGGACCAGAGGTGCAGCGGATCGAAGCAGCGCTCGATCACACCCTTGGAGCCCCACAGAACCAGAAGCGGCATTGGCAGTTTCGCGTCTCCATCCGCATCGTCATGTTCTATATCGATGCTGGCTGCCGCCCGGTAATCCTCGCAACTTGCATGAATGGTTTCGGGTCTTGCGAAAGCGTCCAGATACTCGGCCAGCGCGTCCTCGGCGAAGGGCATGTATCCACCCGACAGGCCGCCACCTTTCTCGCGCCAGAAGGCTTCGGGGTCAGCGCCGATCATCCGCTCGGGCATCGGATAGGGCCGGATCAGGTAGAACCAGTGCCAATAGGCGCGGGCGAAGGCGTCGTCGGTGTTGGCATACATCTCGCGCGTCGGCGCAATATCGAGAACCGCAATCCGCTCCACCCGTTCCGGCGCATCCACCGCCAGCCGATGCGCCACCCGACCGCCACGGTCATGCCCGAAAAGCGAGAATGTCTCGTGCCCCAGCGCCGTCATGACCTCCAGCATATCGGCGGCCATGGCGCGTTTGGAGTAAGGGGCGTGATCCGGTGTCGTCTCAGGCTTTGACGAACGGCCATAGCCCCGCAGATCGGCACAGATCACGCTGTGGGTCCTGGCAAGTTCAGGCGCCACCTCATGCCACATCGCGGATGTTTGGGGATAGCCGTGAAGCATCAGGACCGCAGGCCCGGTGCCAGCCTTGCGCAGAAAAATCTCCGCGCCACTCGTCTTGACCGTTACCTCTTCAAAGCCTTCGAACATCGTTTCTGCCTCCCGAAGCAAAAACGGGCCGCAAATGCGACCCGTCTCTTATCTTCTGCCGATCAAACCGGGTCTATCCGAGCGAGCCGTCGATGCCTTTGCAGGCTTCGACCAGCCCTTTGACGGCGTCAACGGACTTGTCGAACATTGCCTGCTCATCCTTGTTGAGCTTGATCTCGACCACTTTCTCGATGCCGTCGGCCCCGATGATGGTCGGCACGCCGACATAGGTGTTTTTCAGGCCGTAGGCCCCGTCGACATTTGCCGCACAGGGCAGCAAACGCTTCTGGTCCTTGAGGTAGGCTTCCGCCATCTCGATGGCGCTGGCAGCGGGTGCATAGAAGGCCGAGCCAGTCTTCAGCAGTCCCACGATCTCGGCACCGCCGTCGCGGGTGCGCTGCACGATGGCGTCCAGTTTCTCCTGCGAGGTCCATCCCATGTCCACCAGATCGGGCAGCGGGATGCCGGCCACGGTCGAGTAGCGGGTGAGGGGCACCATCGTGTCCCCATGCCCGCCGAGCACGAAGGCCGTCACGTCCTTGACCGAGACCTCGAACTCATCGGCCAGGAAATGCCGGAATCGGGCGCTGTCAAGGACGCCTGCCATGCCGCAGACCTTTTTCTTCGGCAGGCCCGAGAACTCGCGCAACGCCCAGACCATCGCGTCAAGCGGGTTGGTGATGCAGATCACGAACGCGTCGGGTGCATGGGCTGCAATACCCTCGCCCACGGATTTCATGACCTTGAGGTTGATGCCGAGCAGATCATCGCGGCTCATTCCCGGCTTGCGCGCGACACCGGCGGTGACGATGCAAACATCCGCGCCCGCGATATCCGCATAGTCGGTCGTGCCGCTCATGGCCGCGTCAAACCCGTCAACCGGCGCGCTTTCCGCGATGTCGAGCGCCTTGCCCTGCGGGGTTCCGTCTGCGATGTCGAAGAGAACCACGTCTCCGAGTTCCTTAAGGGCCGCCAGATGCGCCAGCGTTCCGCCGATTTGCCCTGCGCCGATCAGGGCTATCTTCGCTCTTGCCATTGAAGGGATCTCCTGTTGAGAGTGAATTTCGCCGCTTGGCCTATCGGCAAATCAAGGATGTCGCAAGTGCGAAGGCACCTTTGTCGGGCGCATGACGTCCCTTTGAATGGTTGAAGTTCTATGGATTTGTCGCTGACATTCTTTCTGTTTGCCGTTCCGGCAGTGCTGTTTGCCGGGATATCGAAGGGGGGATTCGGCTCTGGCGCGGCATTCGCGGCGGCCCCGTTTCTGGCACTGGTGATGGATCCGCTCACGGCAGTGGCCGTGATGTTGCCCGTGCTGATGGTGATTGATGCAACCGTGATGAGACCCTATTGGCGCAAATGGAGCTGGCCACATGCCCGGGCGCTCATCATCGGCGGGCTGCCCGGTGTCATCATCGGAGCTGTTGCGCTGAGCTTTGTCAGCGCCGATGGCGTAAGGTTCATGATCGGGTTGATCGCACTGGGTTTTGTGGCATTCCAGCTGGCGTCTCAACGCGGGCTGATCCCGATATCCCAGCGCCGCCCCAGCGATCTGAACGGCGGGTTCTGGGGCATGATCGCCGGTTTCACCAGCTTCATCAGCCATGCTGGTGGCCCGCCGGCGGCGATCTATCTACTGTCGGCTCGTCTCGATAAACTGGCGTATCAGGCCACAACCGTAATCGTCTTTTCGGTCATCAATGCCGCCAAGCTTCTGGCCTATCTCCAGATCGGATTGATGCGGGAAGGCACCTGGCTCGCCAGTCTGTCCCTGGCGCCTGTCGGCATCGCCGGTGCCCTGATCGGCGTCTGGGCTCACATGAAAATCCCTGAAAAACTGTTCTTTCAACTGACTTACCTGTTTCTCACGCTCACCGGAGCGAAACTGATTTTCGATGCGATAACCTGAGAACGCCCCGGTTCCGGGGCGCCCGGATATCCTAGGTGTTGCTGCCCGAACGTGTTGCCTCTTCGGGCTGGCCCTCCCAGTTTTCACCGGCAGCCATCAGGCAGGACATTCCCGTTGGCATCGTGATCAGGATTGTCCATGTGCCGGTATCAGCCGAGGCAAAGACCTCGACCATACCGTTATTGTGGTTCAGACCCATGCTCTGGCGGGTTTCGCCATATTTGACGGACAAACGCTCGATGATTTGTCCACGATCGCCGCAGGCCTGTCTTTGAGCCATGGCAGGTTGGGCGACCGTCAGGCCGGCGAGAGTGGCCATAAGGGCCAGACAACGTGTTTTCATGTCGTATCCTCGTAGGTCAGGCGGACAGGGCTTGCGCATTCGACGGAGGCCGCGCCCGCATTCACGTTTCAACTCCAAAAACACCGGAGGTCTAACTGGTGCCACCTGATACCGCCTGAGGTCTGTCTCCTCCCGTTACTGGCTGGTGTGTTTTCACTTTGAAGCCTGTGACCAAAGTCAAAACATTGCGTTAACCATGCGAACGCCCCCCTCAGATAATCGCAACACTACTAATAAAGTTTTAAGCATCGCCCGAAGGGGGACACTTCCTTGCGCCTCGGGTCTTGCGATTTCCGGTCAGCGCTGGCAGGAGTGTGCGGTGCAGCATAACCAAAGGTGTCCTATGTCCGACCTGCATCCCTATCGCTCTGTCCTCTATATGCCCGGGTCCAATCCCCGCGCGCTTGAGAAGGCCAGAACCCTTGCAGCAGATGCCTTGATCCTCGATCTCGAGGATGCCGTGGCACCAGGGGAGAAAGCGCGGGGCCGCGCGCTGGTTTGCGAGGCGATCCAAACCGGTGGATTCGGTCCGCGCAAGCTCATCGTGCGGATCAACGGCCTGGATACGGAATGGGGTGCCGCCGATCTGGAGGCTGCCATTGCAGTACGGCCAGACGGCATCCTTGTGCCGAAAGTGTCATCTCGGGCCACGCTTTCGGACGTTGCCGGGCGGATGGCGCATCCGGTGCCGCTCTGGGCGATGATGGAAACGCCGCTTGGCGTCCTGAATGCAGCCGAGATTGCGTCCACACCGGGGCTGGCGGGATTTGTGCTGGGGACCAATGATCTGGTGAAGGATCTGGGCGCCGAGCACACGGCTGACCGGACGCCGCTCGTCACCGGCCTCGGCCTCTGTCTCCTCGCAGCGAGGGCGCATGGACTGATCTGCGTCGATGGGGTGTACAACGCCTATAAGGACACCGATGGCCTGCGCGCAGCCTGCGAACAGGGACGGCAAATGGGCTTTGATGGCAAGACGTTGATCCATCCCGCTCAGCTTGAAATCGCCAACGAGGTCTTCGCGCCGAGCGCGGCGGATATCGATCTCGCCCGCCGCCAGATCGAGGCTTATGAGGCCGCGATTGCCGCGGGCGAGGCCGTTGCCGTGGTTGATGGCAGGATCGTCGAAAACCTTCATGTCGAGACTGCCCGCAAGACCCTTGCGCACGCTGATGCAATCGTCAGACTGGCGCAGAACTGAAGCGGGAGACGAACCATGACCCTTCTTGTCCTCGGCCTTGCCTTATGGTGGGCAACCCATGTGTTCAAACGCCTGATGCCATCCGCACGTGCGGCGATGGCCGCAAAGATGGGCGCGGGTCCGTCCAAGGGTATCGTAGCCCTTCTGGTGCTCGCATCCGTCGTTCTGATGGTTCTGGGCTATCGGGCCGCTGGCTACTCCGCCGTCTACACCCCGCCCGGTTGGGGGATCCATCTCAACAACCTTCTGATGCTGGTGGCGGTGGCGCTTTTCGGGGCCGGTTCCTCGAAGGGCAAGGCGCGCAGCCTGTTTCGTCACCCGATGCTCATGGGAATGATCACCTGGGCCTTTTCCCATCTGCTGGTCAATGGAGATCTTGCCTCGCTCGTTCTCTTTGGAGGGCTGGGTATCTGGGCGATCTTTGCGATCGTGCTGATCAATGCGCGCGAGCCCGCCTGGGTACGCCCTGAGCCGGGTCCGATTGCAGGCGATATCAAGCTGGCTGTGATTTCGCTTGTGCTCTTCTGCGTGATTGCCTTCGTTCACAACCTTCTCGGCCCCTGGCCTTTTCCGGGATAATTCTCATGCTCGCATACCGATTGCTCACCGAAGACGATACGTCCGAATTTTGTCACAAGGTCACGGATGCCCTGGCCAAGGGCTGGACGCTTTATGGTGATCCGCAATACGCCTTTGATGCGGTTTCCGGCAGGATGCGTTGCGCCCAGGCGGTGACAAAGCGCAGCGACCGGCCCTATTCGCCCGATGTGAAACTGGGCGAGCTATGAGCAAGACAAATCCCGGACGGTTCTTCGAGGACTACCGTCTGGGCGAGACGCTCACCCATGCCGTTCCGCGCACGATCACCAGCGGGGACCGGGCGCTCTATCATGCTCTCTATCCCGCGCGCCATGCCCTGCATTCGTCAGACGAATTCGCGCGCGCCTGCGGTCTGCCCGGCAGTCCCATTGACGATCTGGCAGCCTTTCATGTGGTCTTTGGCAAGACGGTGCCCGATGTCTCGCTGAATGCGGTGGCCAATCTGGGTTACGCGGATGGGCGGTTCCTCGGGCCGGTCTACCCCGGAGACACACTGAGCAGCCGTTCAGAGGTGGTCGGACTGAAGCCGAATTCCAACGGCAAGACTGGGATCGTCTGGGTGCGGACCACGGGCCGGAACCAGCGAGGCGTGCCGGTGCTTGAGTATTGCCGCTGGGTCATGGTCCGGAAGCGTGGCGATGGTGGTTCGGACGAGACCCATGTGCCCGAGCTTCCGTCCTCGGTCACGCCGGATCGGATCACGATCCCCGAGGGCCTGAGCTTTAAGGTGTACGACTTTGCCGCAGCAGGGGAGACCTACCGGCTGGAGGATTACCGGACCGGCGAGATCATTGACCATGTCGATGGTGTCACGCTGGAGGAGGCCGAGCATATGATGGCCACGCGCCTCTGGCAGAACACCGCCAAGGTGCATTTCGATGCGACCAACAGGCCCGATGGCAGAAGGCTGATCTATGGTGGCCACATCATCAGCCTGGCGCGTGCGCTCAGCTTTAATGGGCTGGCCAATGCACAGATGATCGTGGCCATCAACGGGGGCGCGCATGCCAACCCGGCCTTTGCGGGCGACACGGTTAGGGCCTGGTCCGAAGTGCTTGATCGGGTAGAACTTCGCGACGATGTGGGCGCCTTGCGCCTGAGGCTTGTCGCGACCAAGGGTGCAGCAGGCGCGTTGCGGGGTGACGACGGCAAATACCTGCCCGAGGTTCTGCTCGACCTCGACTATTGGGCGCTTTGTCCGCGCTGACGCCAGCGCTTCACCCAAACCGCCGTATCGGGGTTTTTGGGTTTTAGGAAACCGGAACAGCTTTGGTGCAAGAATGCTGAAAGGACTGGGGTGTTCGATCGGGAATGCGATCTCGCGGATTGCGAAGGAATGCCGCCCCGATCAGAACAACGCGCTGCACAACTGGATTTATGGCGTCGATCGCCTGTCGGGAAATGAGGCGCAGGACCGGCGCGTCTTTGCGGAAAAATAGGCCGAGATACGCGCCTACTTTGCCGACAAGCCCGGCAAACTGCGGGAGATGGACCTTGCGCGGGGCGACGGGTGGCACGAATTGTTAACCTTCCTTGGGCCAGATCATCTTCCGCCCTTTGCGCATGAGAGCCGCCGGAGACATTTGTGATCACAGGAAAAAATGATGTGATCACGTTTCGGTCGGCTCATGTTGTGATGCACAAAAAGGGGTGGGAACTCGGCCCGTTCTGGTCTAGATTTTCGACAATCTTGCCAGACGCGCCGCCAGAACGCCGCGCACCAGCGCAATGAAGAGGGTAACATGGCTGACGTAAATCGCGGCAACAGACCGCTTTCCCCGCATCTGACAATCTACCGACCGCAGATCAACTCGATGATGTCGATCCTGCACCGGATCACCGGGGTGGGAATGAGCCTTGCCTTCTTTCTCATCGTCTGGTGGCTGCTGGCGGCCTCAACCGGCGAGGAATACTTTGACACCGCAAACTGGGTTCTGACCTCCTGGATCGGTATTCTCATTCTGGTCGGCTCGTGCTTTGCGCTCTGGTACCATTTCTGCAACGGTATCCGGCACCTGATCTGGGACACCGGGCGCGGGCTGGAGATCGAGCAGGTCAAGAAATCCGGTGTGGTGACCTTCGGCATTGCGGGGTTTCTGACACTTCTGACCATCGTCGTCGCTGTCCGGGGGGCTTGAGGCATGCAGTTTCAGACCGATCGAAATCGTGTTCAGGGTCTCGGCTCCGCCAAGGAAGGCGTCGGCCATTGGTGGACAACGCGCATCACATCTGTGGCGCTGGTGCCTCTGACGCTGCTTTTCATCTTCCCGTTCGTGAACACGCTGGGCGGTGGGTATGAGGCGGTCTTCGACACCTATGGCCACCCGCTGAACGCCATCATCGCCATTCTGTTCATCGGCGTCTCGGCCCATCACCTCATGCAAGGTGTGCAGGTCGTGATCGAGGACTATGTTCCCAACAAGGGTATCCGTACGGGTGCGCTTCTCGCCAATACACTGATCTGCTGGGCGCTTGGCCTGACCGGCGTTTTCGCCATTGCCAAGATCGCTTTCACTGCCTGACCGGAGACGCACATGTCTGCATATGAGTATATCGACCACACCTATGATGTCGTGGTCATCGGGGCTGGCGGATCGGGTCTGCGCGCGACACTCGGCATGGCCGAGCAGGGGCTGAAGACGGCATGTGTCACGAAGGTCTTTCCGACCCGCTCTCACACGGTTGCTGCCCAGGGCGGGATTGCGGCCTCGCTCTCGAACATGGGTCCCGACCACTGGCAATGGCATCTCTATGATACGGTCAAGGGCTCGGACTGGCTGGGCGACACGGACGCCATGGAATATCTCGCCCGCGAGGCCCCCAAGGCGGTCTATGAGCTGGAGCATTACGGCGTGCCGTTTTCCCGCACCGAGGATGGCCGCATCTACCAGCGCCCCTTCGGCGGCCACACGACCGAGTTCGGCGAAGGCCCGCCGGTGCAGCGCACTTGTGCTGCGGCCGACCGGACAGGCCATGCGATCCTGCACACGCTCTATGGGCAGAGCCTGAAGAACAATGCGGAATTCTTCATCGAATATTTTGCGCTTGATCTGATCTTCACCGAAGACGGGGAATGTCAGGGCGTGCTGGCCTGGAAACTCGATGACGGGACGATCCACCGCTTCAGTGCCAAGATGGTCGTGCTGGCGACCGGCGGCTATGGACGGGCGTATTTCTCGGCCACTTCCGCCCATACCTGTACCGGTGATGGCGGCGGCATGGTCGCCCGTCAGGGTCTGACCCTGCAGGACATGGAGTTCGTGCAATTCCATCCGACCGGTATCTACGGCGCAGGCGTTCTGATCACCGAGGGCGCGCGCGGCGAGGGCGGGTATCTGACCAACTCCGAAGGCGAGCGGTTCATGGAACGTTATGCGCCCACCTACAAGGACCTCGCCTCACGCGATGTGGTCTCGCGCTGCATGACGCTGGAGATCCGCGAGGGAAGGGGCGTGGGCGAGGGCAAGGATCATATCCATCTGCATCTTGACCATCTGCCCAAGGAAGCGCTGGCAGAGCGGTTGCCCGGCATCACCGAGAGCGCGCGTATCTTCGCCGGTGTCGATGTCACCCGCGAGCCGATCCCGGTGCTGCCGACTGTCCACTACAATATGGGTGGCGTTCCGACGAATTACTGGGGTGAGGTTCTGAACCCCACCAAGAAAGACCATGATGCCATTCAGCCGGGTCTGATGGCAGTGGGGGAGGCCGGTTGCGCCTCCGTCCACGGGGCCAATCGTCTGGGATCAAATTCGCTCATCGACCTTGTGGTGTTTGGCCGCGCCGCTGCGATCAAGGCGGGCAAGGTTGTGGATCCGGAGACGAGCAACCGCCCCCTCAACGAAGCCTCGGTCGAGAAATCCATGGCGCGTTTCGATGCGTTCCGCCATGCCGATGGTGCGATGCCGACATCCGAGCTGCGCCTGACCATGCAACGCACGATGCAGGCCGACGCCGCCGTTTTCCGCACAGACAAGACGCTGAAAGAGGGCGTTCAGAAGATGGCGGATGTGGCGAAGGGGATGCATGATATCAAGGTCTCGGACCGCTCGATGATCTGGAACACCGACCTCATGGAAACGCTGGAACTTGCCAATCTGATGCCGAACGCGCTGGCCACCGTGGTCTCGGCTGAGGCGCGCAAGGAGAGCCGTGGTGCCCACGCGCAGGAGGATCACCCGGATCGCGACGACAAATCATGGCGCAAGCACACGCTGGCGCTGGTGGATGACACAGACAAGGTGACACTGAGCTATCGGGACGTGCATCTTGACCCGCTCACCTCACATGACGAAGGTGGGATTGATTTGAAGAAAATCGCGCCGAAGGCGCGCGTATACTGAGGGGAAATTCAATGCTTTATCGTTTCGCGATCGTCTCTGTTGCTCTGGCCGCCCTGGCGGGCTGCGATGCACCGACCGGCCAAGGGTCCGGCAATGCCGGCTCGTCGGCGGCAACGGCGGAACTGGCACCGCCTGCGGGTCTGAGCCGGGATGATCTGGCGGTATGGAATTCGATGTCGGACGCGGCCAAGGCTGACGCTCTGGCGTTCATTGCGGATGGTGGGACATTCCGCGAGTTCTACGCATTGTAGAACAAAAAAAGAGGTGGTGAGACCATGACGAGAATAACTGCACTTGGACTTGTGTCGCTTGTGCTTGCGGGCTGCTCGCAGCCCGAGGTTCTGCCGACATTCAAATCTGAGAGGGAAAAGGCCTGTTACCTGAAGGCGCGCGATGCCAATACCGATCCGAACACGCAGCTGCGCCGGATCGAGGACGGCTTCGTTCTGACCAAACTCAATCAGGGCTTTCTGGTCTCAACCGAGCGCTCCGGCGTCTTTGATGCCTGCATGGCAGGCTCGGACACGTCGGCACCCAATGCATTGTCCGACAGTGGCACACTGACCTTCACCGCGAAGGAGCAGAACATCTGGGACAGCCTGTCCGATGCCGAGAAGGCTGAAGCCTTTGCGTTCATTCGTGGTGGCGGAACGCTTACTCAGTGGGCTGCGGCGAACGGATAACGACAGTCCATGGCACTCAACGAGCAGGAAACGGATGTCATCCGGCAGGTCTACGCGATGTCCCGCAACAGACCGCGGGTCAAGCGGCTGCTTGCCAAACTTGCGCCTGAACAGGATGAGGTTCAGATCGGCAAGCATCGCATGATGCTCTACCCGCGTGAGAACGTTACCGACCGCAACTTGTGGTTTGAACGGATTTCACCTGAGCAGGCGTCGCTTGAACGACTTTGTGCCGAGGTCGCCAACCGTAAGGTCCTGATCCTTGATATCGGTGCCAATTGCGGAAGCTTCACGTTGCCGCTTGTCGAGGCGGCCGGAGCGTCATCGCGTGTTCTCGCATTTGAGCCCAACCCGGTGATGCACGAGCGTTTGGTCACAAACCTGAAGATCAACGATCTCGCAAACCATGTTGAAGTCCACAAAGTCGCGCTCGGAGCCGAGGAGGGGTCGGGTCAGTTGTCGATGGTTGCGGAAGGCAATTACGGTCAGGCCACCATGCGGGACACGGCGAGGGGCCGCAAAGTGTCTGTGCCGATAAAACCGCTGTCGGATTTTCTGGGATCTGCGGCGGACTTTGACCGGGTGGTCCTGAAGATTGATGTCGAGGGCTATGAGGATCGGGTTTTCGGCGGGTTTTTCAAGCCCGAAAACCGATCGATTTTCCCCGATGTTATCCTCATGGAAACCGAGCACAGGAAACAATGGTCCACTGATCTCTGCGGAATGCTGGAAGGTCTGGGATACAGCCCCACTTTTGAGGGGGACGGGAATACGCTTTATGTTTTGGAAGCGGATGGAAACAAGGACGATGTTGCGTGAGAGACCTTCACGCTGTGTCAGAATGAAGGTGGCAAGATGGTAGAACTCGCACTCCCAAAGAACTCGCGCATCACGGTGGGCAAGACCTGGCCAAAGCCCGAGGGGGCCACCAATGTGCGGGCATTCAAGATCTATCGCTGGGATCCGGATTCAGGCGAGACGCCGCGTCTGGATACCTATCACGTCGATCTCGACAAATGCGGGCCGATGATCCTGGACGCGCTGATCAAGATCAAGAACGAGATTGATCCGACGCTGACCTTCCGGCGTTCCTGCCGAGAGGGGATATGCGGATCCTGCGCGATGAATATTGACGGGATCAACACGCTGGCCTGCATCTATGGCCTTGATGAGGTGCAGGGCGATGTGAAGATCTATCCGCTGCCGCATATGCCTGTCGTCAAGGATCTGGTGCCGGATCTGACGCATTTCTATGCGCAGCATGCCTCCATCATGCCGTGGCTGGAGACCAAGACCAACCGACCCGCCAAGGAATGGAAGCAGTCGATCGAGGATCGCAAGAAGCTTGACGGGCTTTATGAATGCGTCATGTGCGCATCCTGCTCGACCTCCTGTCCCAGCTACTGGTGGAATGGCGATCGCTACCTCGGCCCGGCGGCCCTGCTGCATGCCTATCGCTGGATCATCGACAGCCGTGACGAGGCGACGGGGGAGCGTCTGGACGAGTTGGAAGATCCCTTCAAGCTCTACCGGTGCCACACCATCATGAACTGCACCCGCACCTGCCCCAAAGGCCTGAACCCGGCCAAGGCTATTGCGGAACTCAAGAAGATGATGGTTGAGCGGCGGCTTTGAGGCGACAGACGACCCCAGACACGTGAGCCAGCCTGAAACCAGCGCATGTCTGATCGCCACCGTACGGGATGAGGGTCCGTGGCTTCTCGAATGGATCGCGCATAATAAGGCAGTCGGATTCACGAATATCGTCGTTGCCTCCAACAACTGCACGGACGGCACCGACGCCATGCTCGACAGGTTGATGGAACTCGGTGTTCTGCGCCATATCGACAACCGCCCGCCCTATGATATCAGCCTGCAAGACACGGCCTATGGCAAGGCGCGGCAATGCCCGGAAGTGGCCCGTTCCGAGTGGATCATGTTTCTCGATGCCGACGAGTTCCTCAATATCCATGCGGGTGAAGGTACACTATCCGATCTGATCGCTTTGCAACCGGAAACGGCGGAGGCGATTGTCGTCTCATGGCGCCTGTTCGGGGATAGCGGCCTGACCCATTGGACCGACGATCCGGTGTGCGAAACCTTTACCCGGTGCGAGGAGAAGCCCGGGCGCCACGACTGCTTCAAGACGCTGTTTCGAAATCACGAGAAGTACCAGCGCTTCACGCCGCATTCTCCCTATTCCGAGCCCAACGAGGATGCGCCACTTCTCTCCGAGATCGTGACGACCGATGGTCGTCGCGTGCGCAGGGACCTGTTCCAGCAAGGCAAGCCCGCCTCCAAGCTGCATCGCAATCGACGCCACTGGAAGGGCGCGCAGGTCAACCACTACATCGTCAAAACAAGAGATGTCTTTGATCTCAAGAAGGCGCGCGGTCGAGCGGCAAAGAAATCAAAGGGACGGCACACGGCGGAGTTTTTCAGAACGATGAACAAGAATGAGGCCGAAGACAGGTCCATCCAGAGAACCGCCGCGACGCGGGCAGACATTCTTGCGTCCTTCAAGAGCGATCCGGAACTGGTCCGGCTTCACCGCGAGACCGCCGAGATACTCAAGGATCGTATTCAGTCCAGATCTTCGTGAGTTGCCGGGATACCGCCCGTTGATGCCTGGCCGAATGGCCCTCTGAGATAGTGGTTGAGCGGCAGGTCCGGTGCCAATACTAAAGACAAAAGGTGCGCAGGGCTTGAAATGAGTGACCAGAAAACGTCGAAGCAGTTCGACCGTGATCTTGAAAATGCGATCACTCGCCTCAGGCGGGCGGTGCGGAGGGGGCCGAAATGCTTGTGCCCGATCTGTGGGTTTGAGGGCCGGTTCGGACCTTACGGGTTGCCGCCGCTTCTGAACGCCAGATGCCCGATTGCCAGTCTGTCGAACGGCATCGTCTTACCAAGCTTTGGTTTGACCGGACCAGTCCGATAGGCCCCGACGACAGCGTATTGCATTTTGCGCCTGAACCTTCGGTCTGCGGCAGGGATCTATACGACGACGGATTTCATGCGGCCGAATGTCGACCTCCAGTTGAACATCGAGCAGATGGAACTGGACGACAACACCTTCACCCGCGTCATCTGCAGCCATGTGCTGGAGCATGTGGATGACCGGAAGGCGCTGGCGGAGATGCACCGTATCCTTGCTCCCGGTGGCTTTGCTGTCCTTTCGACACCGGTCTGTGAGGGCTGGCCCGAGACATATGAAAACCCCGATATCGGGTTCGGTCGCGCGGCGATGCTCCATTTCGGGCAAAAGGACCATGTCAGGTTCTATGGTCGGGACATTCGAGATCGGATCACGGCGGCTGGCTTCCGTTTGGAGGAATACGTGTCAGTTGAACCCGACGTTCATCGTTATGGTCTCTGGCGGGGTGAGACGCTCTTCATCGCGCATAAGGACTGAGGGAACCAGCTCCGGCTATTCCGCTGCGGCCCGCCTTTGCGCACCGACCAGATCGACGATATCGAACATGATGCGGTTGAGATCGAAATCCTTGGGCGTGTAGACCCGTGCGACACCCTGCTCCAACAGCGCGGCCGCGTCCGCATCGGGAATGATGCCGCCCGCAACGATGGGCACATCCTCCAGCCCGGCCTCAAGCATCAGGTCGAGCACCTCCTCGATCAGCGGCAAATGAGAACCCGAGAGGATCGAGAGACCGATGATATGCACCTCCTGCTCTCGCGCAGCCTCGACAATCGCCTCGGGCGTCATGCGGATGCCCTCATAGATCACCTTCATGCCGCAATCGCGGGCGCGGACGGCGATCTGCTCGGCTCCGTTGGAATGCCCGTCGAGCCCCGGCTTGCCCACCAGAAACCGGATCTGGGAGCCGACCTGCTTGGCGGTGGCGGCAACCGCCGCGCGCACATCGTCCAGACCTTCGGCGGAGTTCGAGACGGACGCGCTGACCCCGGTAGGCGCCCGGTATTCGCCATGAATGGCGCGCATCGCGGCCCCCCACTCGCCGGTGGTCACGCCCGCCTTGGCGCAGGTGATCGAGGCGGGCATGATGTTCTCACCCATCTGCACGGCCTCTTTCAGCATCACCAGCGCGACATTGACCGCATCCGGGTCGCGCTCCGCGCGCCATGCGTTCAGCCGGGCGATCTGCTCCCCTTCCACGGCCGGATCAACGGTCATGATGCCGCCATCGCTGCCTATCAGCGGGCTGTCCTCTCCACCCTGAAACCGGTTCACGCCGACAACGGTGGTCTCGCCCCGCTCGATATTCCCTAGACGGGCCGCATTGGCCTCGACCAACTGGCCTTTCATGTATTCGATGGCGGCCACGGCCCCGCCCATCTGGTCAATGGTCGCAAGTTCCTCGCGGGCGCGGGTTTTCAGCGCCTCGACTTTGCGGTCCACCGCCGGGTTGCCATCGAAGAGGTCATCATACTCAAGAAGATCGGTCTCATAGGCCATGATCTGCTGCATCCGCAGCGACCATTGCTGATCCCAGGGGCGCGGCAGACCCAGGGCCTCGTTCCAGGCGGGCAGCTGAACGGCGCGAGCGCGGGCCTTTTTCGACAGCGTGACCGCCAGCATCTCGATCAGGATACGGTAGACATTGTTTTCGGGCTGCTGCTCGGTCAGGCCCAGCGAGTTCACCTGCACCCCATAGCGGAATCGCCGATATTTGGCGTCGGCTACGCCGTAGCGGGTCTCGCAAATCTCGTCCCACAGGTCCACGAAGGCGCGCATCTTGCACATCTCGGTCACGAACCGGATGCCTGCGTTCACGAAAAACGAAATGCGCCCGACGACGCGCGGAAAATCCTCATCCGGCACCTGACCGCGCACCTGGTCGAGAACGGCTGTGGCGGTGGCGAGCGCGAAGGCAAGCTCCTGCTCGGGTGTCGCCCCTGCCTCCTGCAGATGATAGGAACACACATTCATCGGGTTCCATTTCGGCACATTTGTGTAGCAGTACTCCGTGATGTCCCCGATCAGCCTCAGCGAGGGCGCAGGTGGAAAGACATATGTCCCGCGGCTCAGATACTCCTTGATGATGTCGTTTTGCACCGTGCCCTGCAGTGAGGCGATCTCGACGCCCTGTTCCTCGGCAACGGCGATGTAGAGCGCCAGAAGCCAGGCCGCTGTCGCATTGATCGTCATTGATGTGTTCATCTGATCGAGCGGGATCTGGTCGAAAAGCGTGCGCATGTCGCCCAGATGGCTGATCGGCACGCCGACCTTGCCGACCTCACCCCGGCTCAGGACATGGTCGCTGTCATAGCCTGTCTGCGTCGGCAGATCGAACGCGACTGACAGGCCTGTCTGCCCCTTGGCCAGATTATCCCGGTAAAGTCGGTTCGAGGCCTGAGCCGTGGAATGACCGGCATAGGTCCTGAACAACCAGGGGCGATCTTTCTGGGGGTCTGACATCACGGCGACTCGCATCAATGCTGCATTGCAGCGCAAAATACGATGCGCAATAAAGTTTCGCAAGGCAGGATTGCAGTATAACTATCTGTCCGTTCCGCCGTGCGGGAAACTGCTGGACCTGTGACCCGCGATGGCTAGGCTGGTGTCCATGTTCGAGACCGTAGAAATCCCTGTCTGGGCGTTGGTATTGGGCGGGGTGCTGGGAGCGGTGGCGCTTCTGGACCGTCTGCTCATCCCGTCGGTGCGATGGTATCTTCGCAAACGTCTGAACCGGGCGATCGAGCAGCTCAACACACGGCTCGACCTCAAGATACAGCCTTTCAAGCTGACCCGGCGCAAGGTGCTGGTGGACCGGCTCTTGCATGATCCCAAGGTGGCGGCGGCCATAGCCGAGCATGCCGCGACCGAAGGGATGCCCAAGGAGGTCGCCTATGATCTGGCTGACCGCTATGCGCGGGAGATAGTCCCGTCCTTCTCGGCCTTTGCCTATTTCGGTCTTGCGATCCGGTTGGCGAAATGGCTGAGCCAGGCACTCTATCGGGTCCGCCTTGGCTATGCCGATGACGCGGCGCTTGGTGAGATCCCGGCCAATGCAACGGTGATCTTCATCATGAACCACCGGTCCAACATGGATTATGTGCTGGTGACCTACCTGGTCTCTTCTCGCTCGGCCCTGTCCTATGCGGTGGGCGAGTGGGCGCGTGTCTGGCCCTTGCAAACGCTGCTGAGGGCCATGGGTGCCTACTTCATAAGGCGCAAGTCGCGCAACGATCTCTACCGCCGGGTGCTGGCACGTTATGTGCAGATGGCGACAGAGGGCGGGGTTGCGCAAGCCATCTTCCCGGAAGGCGGCCTCAGCCGGACCGGCGCGCTGGGGGATGCCAAGCTCGGATTGCTGAGCTACATCGCCGCTGACTTCGATCCCGCAGGTGAAAACGACATCTATTTCGTCCCGATAGGGCTCAACTATGATCGGGTGCTGGAGGATCGCGTCCTCATTGCCGCGGCGGGCAAGGACAATCACCGCTTCAATTTCGGCATCCGCTCGGCAATGTGGTTCGTCGGCAAGCAGATCTGGCTGCGCCTGACCGGTCGGTTTCACAAATTCGGCTATGCCTGCGTCAGTTTCGGAACGCCGATTTCGCTGAGAGCCTGGAGCATGGCGCATCAGGGGGAGGATCCGGTCGAGGCGCTGGGGGCCGACCTGATGCAGCGGGTGGGAGAACTGGTACCGGTTCTGCCGGTCTCCCTTCTCGCCCATATCGTGATGCGGGACGGCGACCGGCTCTGGACACGGGACGAACTGAGCGCGGCATTTGAGCAGGGACTTGCCAAGGCCCTGACCTCCTGCGCTCACTGCCACATTCCGCGCGCCGATCATGTCTATGCGTTTGAGGTCGGCCTGCGCATGCTGACGGAACGGCGCTGCCTGATCGCGGCCAGCGAAAGCTACTCGCTTGCGCCTGACAAGAGGCAGCTGGTTGAATTCTATGCCAATTCCATCGGGCATCTGGCACTCGACTGATGCCTGTTGTGCTGCGACGCACAAATCCTCTTGCAAATGCGAATGCACAATGTAATTAGTATTTTTAGCACTTAAACGTAATTTTGTTGCGCGAAGGATTCGCTGCATGACGACTGAGGAGAGCGCCATGGCCCCGCTGGACGGCCCGACAACCGGGCATCAATCCGCTGAGAAAGACCTCTATGAAGTTGGGGAAATCCCGCCTTTGGGCCATGTGCCCAAGCAGATGTATGCATGGGCGATCCGGCGCGAGCGTGAGGGCGAGCCCGAGCAGTCATTTCAGGTCGAAGTGGTCGATGTCCCGAAGCTCGACAGCCACGAGGTGCTGGTTCTGGTAATGGCGGCAGGCGTCAATTACAATGGCGTCTGGGCGGGACTCGGCAAGCCCATTTCGGTCTTTGATGTCCATAAGGAGCCTTACCACATTGCCGGATCGGATGCCTCGGGCATTGTCTGGGCTGTCGGCGACAAGGTCAAACGCTGGAAGGTCGGCGATGAGGTCGTGATCCACTGCAATCAGGACGATGGCGATGACGAGCACTGCAATGGCGGTGATCCGATGTTCTCCCCCAGCCAGCGGATCTGGGGTTACGAGACACCGGATGGCAGCTTTGCCCAGTTCACTAATGTGCAGAGCCAGCAGCTGATGCCGCGCCCCAGGCATCTGACATGGGAGGAGAGCGCTTGTTACACGCTGACGCTTGCCACCGCCTACCGCATGCTGTTCGGCCATGCCCCACACGAGTTGCGGCCCGGGCAGAACGTGCTGGTCTGGGGGGCGTCAGGCGGCCTTGGCTCCTACGCAATCCAGTTGATCAACACGGCCGGCGCAAACGCGATCGGCGTGATCTCGGATGAGGACAAGCGCCAGTTCGTGCTCGATCTGGGTGCCAAGGGGGTCATCAACCGCAAGGATTTCAACTGCTGGGGCCAGATGCCGACGGTCAACACGCCCGAATACAAGGAGTGGTTCGGCGAGGTCCGCAAATTCGGCAAAGCGATCTGGGACATCACCGGCAAGGGAAACAATGTCGACATGGTGTTCGAGCATCCCGGCGAGGCGACGATGCCGGTCTCGGTCTTCGTGGTCAAGAAAGGCGGGATCGTGGTGATCTGCGCCGGGACCACCGGCTACAACCTGACCATGGACGCGCGCTATCTCTGGATGCACCAGAAGCGGGTGCAGGGCAGCCACTTCGCCAACCTCAAACAGGCCTCTGCTGCCAACCAGCTGATGCTGGAGCGCAGGCTCGATCCCTGCATGTCCGAAGTGTTCCCCTGGACGCAGATCCCCGATGCTCACACCAAGATGCTGCGCAATGAACACAAGCCCGGCAATATGGCCGTTCTGGTGGGTGCGAAGACCACCGGTCTGAGAACGCTTGACGACACGCTAGAGGCGAACTAAGTAGCGTCTCACCGATCGTCATTTTCAAGCCTGAACTTGCGCAGTCGGTTTCCCGCCTGCGTTTTTTCCTTTTTTACAGAGCCGAAATTCCTTGCCTCGCAGTTTTAGGGGAGTTTGATTTGGTGAGTATTCTGCTAACATCGTACATGCTATGGTTGAGTTAACCTTTCGTTAACTATTTGAGTTGAGAGTTGTCATGTCGCAAGAATGGATGATTGATATACTGGCCGATATCCGGCAGTTCGCGCATAAGAACACCATGCTGACCCTGGCGGAGCATCTCGACGATGCGATCCTTGTGGCGGCGCGCGAGATACGGGCGCAGAATGCCAGTGATGACATAACGAGTGTAGATGACAACGCGGATCGACGCCTTCATAGACCGGCTGCAGAGCACGAGCACGTTTGACGATCTGCAAGAGCTCATATGCTCCCTCCGTGACATCTATGATATCGACCATGCGGTCTACCATTCCGTCGGTGCGACCGGTCAGCAATATGCCCTCCTCACCTATTCGGACGATTGGGTAAAACACTACATCGACCAGAAGTATCAGCGCATCGATCCGGTGGTTCTCGGCGCGTTACGCAATTTTCATCCCTTTGACTGGAAGCAACTCGATTGGGGCGGATCGACACGCAGGGATTTCATGGGCGAGGCCGAAAGTGTCGGTATCGGCAATCAGGGCTACTCTGTGCCGATCCGTGGTCCGCAGGGTCAATTCGCGCTCTTCTCGGTCAACAGTCGCTGCCGTGACGACGACTGGAAAAGCCTGACGAAGGAAAGTGTTCGGGATTTCCTGCTGATCGGACATTATCTGCACCAGAAGGCGGAGGAAATCGCCGGGACCCATCAGGAGCAGGGGCGCGAGCTTTCCCCGCGCGAACGGGATGCCCTGACATTGCTCAGCCTGGGTCATTCCCGCGCACAGGCTGCCGAGCAGCTGAAAATCTCCGAACATACGTTCAGGGTCTATGTCGATACTGCCCGGCACAAACTTGGCGCGACGAACACCACACATGCGGTGGCTCTTGCCATGTCGCACGGGGTGATTCTCCCCTGATCACCCCCCGTTGCATTAACTTTTTAGCAGCGCCCGGTTAACTTTCGTTAACCATCGCCCGACTACGGCTCTGAGGGTCTTTTAGCCCAAGGAGCGCATTCATGATCCGTTTTATCTATGCAGACCGCCTCGCCGAGCAGCCGATCCTCGAAAAAACCATGTTTCAGGATCGCGCCGCCCAATTCAAGCAACGCCTGAACTGGGATGTCACCGTCAACGAGGCTGGGTTCGAGCGTGATGAGTACGACGATATGAACCCGCTTTACGTGATCTGGCAGAAGCCCGATGGCACCCATGGCGGCTCCATGCGGTTTCTGCCCACGGTCGGGCGCACCATGGTCAATGATCATTTCTCACATCTGACAGATGGCGTGAAGATCGCCTCGCCGTTGATCTGGGAATGCACCCGGTTCTGCCTCGCTCCGGACCTGGAAAATATGCCAGATGCGGCGTCCGCGCTGATGCTCGCCGGGTGCGAGATGGGACTGCGCTTCGGGCTCAGCGATTCCGTGGGTGTGTTTGATCGCCGGATGAAGCGCATCTATCGCGGCATCTCGTGGGAACCAACGGTCATTGGCAGCGCGGGTCTTGGGCGGGAGCAGATCAGCGTCGGTCTGTGGGAATTCTCCGAAGCCGCCAAGGCCCGGGTCGCGAAGCGCGCCGGCATCACGTCGTCTCAGATCGAAAGCTGGTTCGATATCTCGCTGCCCGCAACCCTCAGCGAGGCTGCCTGACAAGGCGCTGGCAGCAGGGTGATATCCCCGTTAGACAGACATGTATGACCGCGCCCTCGCTCAACCTTTCCGACGATCAGGCCGACGCCTATGACCGGGTGAGCGAGGCCTTGGCGAGTGCAGGTATTGACCTCAACCGGGGCGATATCACCCCGGCTGCCGAGGGCAAGACCCGCACGCTGGCGGTGATCGGCAAGGCGGGGTCGGGCAAGACGCTGCTTCTGGTGCAACTGGTTGATGCGCTGGTGGAGGTGGGGGTGGGGGTGGAGATTGCCTCGGCCGACTACGAGACCCGCCGCCGGAAGGACAAGCGCACGCTTGCAATCCTCGCGCCCACCAACAAGGCGGCAAGCGTCCTGCGCAATCGCAAGGTGCCGGCAACCACGCTGCACCGCATCCTCTATACCCCGGTCTACGACCCGGAATACGAGAAGATCGCGGAATGGCTGGCGGGCGAAGGTCCCCGCCCCACAGTCGAGGGCCTGACGGAAGAGGCGCTTGATCGCGCACTTGCGTTCTACCAGGCACAGAAGTCCATACCAGGTGCCCTCGCGACGGCCGGGCTGCGTGGCTCCGACTTCATCACCGGCTGGAAACGGCGCGAGGACCCGCTCGATATCGGATTTGTCGATGAGGCATCCATGCTTGACGAGAAACAGGTCGAGGATCTGCAGGAGATCTTCGGAACCCTGATCCTGTTTGGCGATCCCGCGCAGTTGGCCCCGGTGGGTCAGTCCGGCTCGATGGTCTTTGACGAGTTGCCTGCACCTGCCAAGCTCGAACTGGACCGGATCCACCGACAGGATGCGGACAATCCGATCCTCGATCTTGCGCATGCGCTGGGCGACCCGTCGCTGGAATTCCACGACTTCGAGAAGATGATCGAAGAGGCGGCGCACCGGGATGACCGCGTCGTTCTGGCCCCGAACGTTGATGCGGCAAAGATGGCCCGCTCGCCGGTCCTTGTCTGGCGCAACGCGACCCGCATCCGGCTGATACATGCGTTCCGCAATGCATATGATGCGCCAGCCGACCAGCTTCTGCCCGGTGAGCCCCTGATCTGCGATGGTATCGAACTGCCGCTCAAGCATCGCAAAAAACGGATCGACCTGGAGGCGAGGGGACTGATCAAGGGGGCGCAGGCGATCTATCTCGGGGAAGGTCGAAAGCCGGGCTTCTCGCGTCTGCATGTGATCGGCACCGAGGATCCCAGGATCAGCGTGGCCACGATCATCCAGATTGAAGCCCCCGACCGTGAGGAGCCCTTCATCCCGTCCGCGGCCCGGATGGGGGCGAGCTTTCTTCATGGTGCTGCCGTCACCATCCACAAGGCGCAAGGGTCGCAATGGCCCGATGTCCAGGTCTTCGCGCCCGATCTCTACGCAGCGTCCCGGGCAGGACGCACGGAGGCGGGAATTGCGTTGTGGAAAAGGCTGGCCTATGTGGCAATCACCCGAGCCGAGGAGCGGCTTTTGTGGATCACGCGCTACCGACTGAAACGCCCCGGGGAGCCGCTCGACACAAGCGATCTGAAGACAATATCGCCGCCACCTGAACTTGAACTCAAGCCCCCGGATGACCCCGTCTGATATCTTTTTGGGTCAAATATCCCCGCCGGAGGCAAATTGTTCTTAAGGCCCGCGACGCGCCGCAATCGCAGGCGCGAGCACACACATAAGCTCAAACATCAGCGAAACACCCAGCCAGGCCGTGCCGCCGCTGGCATCGAAGGGTGGCGAGACCTCAACCAGATCGGCCCCGATCAGATTGAGCCCTGCCATCTCACGGATCACCTGCTGCGCCTGAAAGGCGGTCGGACCACCGATCTCGGGCGTTCCGGTGCCCGGCGCATAGGCCGGATCGACAAAGTCGATGTCAAAGCTGCAATAGGTCGGCCGATCTCCGACCACACGGCGGGCCTGATCCATCACGTCCTGAACGCCACGTTCAAAGAAAGCCTCAACCGGGATAATCGTCACGCCTTGCGCGCGGCCCCACTCGATATCCTCGCCATCATACATCGTGCCCCTTATGCCGATCTGGATCACGCGTTTCGGATCGAGCAGGCCTTCCTCGATCGCTCGCCGGAAAGGCGTGCCATGCGTGTAGCGGAAGCCGCCAAAATAGCTGTCAAAGAGATCGGTATGCGCATCGAAATGGATCATGCCGAGCGGTCCGTCAGCCGCCAGCGCCCGCAGGATCGGAAGGGAGCAGAGATGATCCCCGCCCGCGCTCATCGGCACGATGCCACCCGCCTTGATGCCTGCATAAAACTCGGTGATCCGCGTCAGGCTGTCATCCAGATCCGCCGGGTTCGGCCCGACATCCCCCAGATCCGCGCAATTCACCATCGCATAAGGATTGATCCCGCTGACCGGGTGAAGCGTGCGTACCATGGTCGAATAGTCACGCAGTTGCCTCGGTCCGTGACGCGGTCCGGGGCGATTTGTGGTGCCCGCATCCCAGGGCACCCCGATGAGGCCCAGTTCGACTTCCGCCAGTCGAGGACTATCGGGTTCGACATTGGGCAGGCGCATGAAGGTCGGAACACCGGCAAAGCGCGGCAGATCGAAACCCGAGACGGGCTGGAAAAAAGGGTCGGACATGCGTTCAAACTCCCCGGACCGGATCACTTTCCATGGAAACAGGTTTTTGGCGGGATTGTCTTCCTCTTTTGTGCCTGGTGGCAGTGTTCCTCATACCAAAACGTGACCTGTCCGCGGCTCAAAACTGTGTTTACTATCGCGTCAGGTCCGCAAGAGCCGTCTGTCATTTGCAAGGAGTCTGCCTGTGTTGACAAAGCGTGACTTCCTCACCGGCCTGATGGCGGTCGGCTGCCTCACACCGGCCGGTCGCACCGCCGCAGACGGAATGATGCCGATGCGTGCAATCCGGCAGTTCGCGCTGGGTGACATGAAGATCACGATCATCGATGACGGCAGTTTCACCATGGGCGTCGGCATGTTCGGCTCCAACGCGCCCGAGGGGGCTGTCGGGGATCTGATGGCACAGTACGGGCTGGCGCGCGACAAGGCCGAGATCCCGCTTCAGGTCATGCTGGTAGACACAGGAGGCATGCGCGTTCTCATCGACACGGGGATGGGAGATGTCACCTTCTCGGGCAATGAGCCGGACAATGGCAGGCTCGTCCGTTCGCTTGAGACGCTGGGGATCACCGCGTCCGATATCGATCTGGTGATCCTGACCCATGGTCACCCGGATCACGTCGGCGGACTGACCACCAATGGCGAGCAGACCTTCCTCAATGCTGGTCACCTTCTGCCACAGGTGGAGTTCGATTTCTGGACCCAGTCGCCGTCCAGGGCGCCGGTCCAGTTGCGCGAGATGATCACCGAGTGTCGCCGCCATCTGCTTCCCGTCGAGCGTGTCCTGCTATCCTACAGCGATGGCCGTGAACTCGCGCCGGGCATTCGCGCGGTCGCCGCACCCGGTCATACGCATGGCCACTTCGCGTTGATGCTCGAAAGCCGGGGTGAGCGGCTTTTGCATCTGGTCGATACGTCCGTGCACTACATCGCCGGGCTGGAGCGACCGGACTGGTCAGTCGGCGCAGATATCGACAAGCCGACGGCGATCCGGACCCGCCGCCGCCTTCTGGCGCAGGCCGCAGAGGAACAATTGCTGATTGCGGGATACCATTTCCCGTTTCCGGGCATTGGTCGGGTTCTGCCAATGGGCGACGGATACCGCTATGTGCCGATGCCGCTGGTCTAGCGCCTGAGCAGGCGGAACGCCTCCGATGCACCCCATCCGGCGGCCAGCGCCACCATGATGGAGAGAATGCCGTAAAGCAGCGGGCGTTCATGGGCCATCGTGTAGATGAAACGCTCCAGCCCCGCCTTGCGGACCTCGATCACGGTGCGCGAGACATTCACGACATCGCCGCCACGCAGCAGGTACATGGCTGTCTTGTAATCCCCTTCGACGAGGTTGGAGGGAAGCGCCACATTGGTGCTGAACAGTGTCTCGTCGCTCAGCTCGATGCTTCCATCCAGCTGATTGTAGAGCCCGTTATCCTTATTGATACGCACGATCGCAGCGGTGAAGGCACGAGGGTCCGAGACGGTGTCCGGCGCGCCCACCAGCCGAACAACCCGGTCGAAACCGATCCCGTAGCGCAGCCGTTCGGTCGCACTCATGATTTCTTCCAGAGGGCCGGTGGTGGCGATGGTATAGAAACTCGGCGCCTGATCGACCTCGATGCTGTCCCGGTTGACCCAGATCCCGAACCAGCGCTCCTTGCGCCGCACGGTCACCCGCTCATCGGGTCCCTGAATGGTCACAACCACATGCAGCGGCTGGGCATCATCTGGGACCGGTGCCACCCGCTTGACCGCCCCGAAGACGAAAATCTCCGAGCCGTCGAAGTTTGCCGTGATCGCGACACGGTTCTGGCTGAGCGCGCCGACGACCTCTTCCGCAAGGGCTGTCGGGGCCATCAGGCAGAGGATCAGGAGGACCCTGATCAATGCCCTGCCTCCCCAATTGAGAAGAGCTCGGAAGGCTCCAACACCAGATCGAACAACAGCTTGGCGCAGACGCCGAGCACCATGATCGCGAGAAGGATGCGCAATTGCTCCGCCCGAAGCC
Organism: uncultured Paracoccaceae bacterium; assembly: GCA_947493745.1. Taxonomy (GTDB): domain Bacteria; phylum Pseudomonadota; class Alphaproteobacteria; order Rhodobacterales; family Rhodobacteraceae; genus CANLSM01. Next base: position 118,782 of record CANLSM010000006.1, read on the forward strand.
GCACGCCAAGCTGGGCGCCGATCTGCGCACCGATCACGCCGCCGATCAGCAGCAGAACCGCCAGAACCGCATCGACGGTGAAGTTCTGGGTTGCGTGCATCAGGGTCGTGAAACCGGTGACGAAAATGATCTGGAAGAGCGAGGTTCCGACCACGACCTTGGTTGGCATGCCGAGGATGTAGATCATCGCAGGCACCATGATGAACCCGCCGCCAACCCCCATGATCGCGGCCAGAACGCCGACCGATGCGCCGATCACCAGGGGTGGAATGGCCGAGATATAGAGCTGGCTCTGCCGGAAACGCATCTTGAAGGGCAGTCCATGGACCCAGGAGTGATGCTTGCGTGGCGGCAGCTTGGCCATGGGATTGCGGCTGCGCCTGAGCGCGCGCAGCGACTCGATGAACATCAGTCCGCCAACCACCCCCAGAAACACCACATAACAAAGCGTGACCAGAAGCTCGACCTGTCCGATCTCCTTCAACGCCTTGAATATCCGTACCCCGATCGCCGCCCCCACAAGGCCGCCGGCAAGCAGCACCATCCCCATCTTCAGATCGACCGTCTTTCGCCTCAGATGCGCCAGCACGCCCGAGAAGGAGGAGGCGACAATCTGATTGGCCTCTGTCGCCACGGCCACAGCCGGTGGAATGCCGATGAAAAAGAGCAGGGGCGTCATCAGAAATCCGCCCCCGACACCGAACATGCCCGAGAGAACACCGACAAGACCACCAAGGCCCAGCAACAGGAAAGCATTGACCGAAACTTCGGCGATGGGGAGGTAGATTTGCATGGACTCAAACCAAGGAAAGGTGCTTCATCTAGGTCAACCACTCCTGTTGATGCAACCACGTCGCCCTGCGTCAAATCGGAGCGATTTTCCCGCCATCGGTAAGGATACACAAGTGCCGTCCGTTTTCCACCTCGCCTACCATGTCACCGATCTCGATGCAGCCCGGCGCTTCTATGGCAGCACGCTTGGATGCGCCGAGGGACGCAGCACCGAAACCTGGGTTGATTTTGATTTCTTCGGCCATCAGATCTCGCTGCACCTGGGTGAGCCCTTTGCCACGGCCAACACCGGCCGGGTCGGTGATCACATGGTTCCGATGCCGCATCTGGGCACGGTTCTGCCCCTTGCGGACTGGCAGGAACTTGCCGACCGTCTGGCGGCCGCAGGCACTGATTTCGTCCTGCCCCCGAGTGTCCGCTTCAAGGGGGAGCCGGGCGAGCAATGGACCATGTTCTTCCGCGATCCGTCGGGCAATCCGATCGAGATCAAGGGTGTCGCCAACTTCGACGCGATCTTCGCGACCTGATCCTTCTTCTTGGAAAAAATATCCCCGCCGGAGGCATTGGTCCACTCAGGCTGCGTCAGTCTTCGCATCCGCCACAGGTTGCCGTGCTTCGAGCCATTCCAGAAACGGTGCCGACAGCGCCTGAATAGCCGCCTCATGCTCCGCATGACGCCGCAGCAAGTCCAACCCCAAAGCGGTCACTTCCGTCCCGGATGGCGATGCCTGCGTCAGCGGTTCGGCAAAACAGGCCTGCAACGTATCAATCAGGAACCGCGCCCGCCTTATGCTCATCCCCATCTTCCGAGCGGCACCCGAGACGGAACCCGTCTCGGCGACCACGCGCAGCAGATCAACCTTCCCGCCGCCGATCATGTCGTCGCGAACGTATATCTTCGTCCGGACCCCCGGGCGTGCCCGCTTGTCGCTCACGCCAGATCCCTCAGATACCGGCGCAGGACCTTCTCCAGCTTGGCCGCCCCGAGCGGGGCCATCGCCTTGGTATGTTCGTGGCTCAGATGCTCGTCCGACATGCCGGCCGCCATATTGGTGATGGTCGATATCGCGGCCGCCTTCATGCCGAGAAACCGCGCCAGAATGACCTCCGGCACGGTGGACATCCCGACCGCATCCGCCCCCAGCACCTTCAGCGCCCGGATTTCCGCAGGCGTCTCGAAGGACGGCCCAGAATACCAGGCGTAGACACCCTGCTCCAATGCAATGCCCTCTGCCGTGCCTGCCGCCTTCAATGCGGTTCTGATGCCGGGATCATAGGCATCGGTCATGTTCACGAAACGCCGGTCCGTTGCCTCGCCGATAAGCGGGTTGAGCCCGGAATAGTTCAGATGATCCGACAACAGCATCAGATCGCCCGGCGGGATATCCTTTCGAAAGGATCCGGCTGCATTGGTCAGCAGCACCTGCTCGGCTCCGAGCGCCTGCACCACCTCCAGCGGCACGCGCATGGCGGCGGCGTTACCGCTCTCGTAGTAGTGCGCGCGGCCGCCCAGAACCGCGACCCGGACGCCTTCCAGATCACCGATCACCAGCTTTGGATTGTGACCCGAGACGCCAGCATGGGGAAAGCCCGGCAGATCGCCATAGTCGATCGCCACCCCGTCGACGGTCTCCGCCAGATGCCCCAGACCGGAGCCCAGGATCAGGGCTATCCGGACCGGCTCGGTTCCGGCCTTCTCGCGGATATGGTTGAGCAGCGTGTCCATCACCGCTCTTTCACGTAAGGCACGCCACCTGCCTTTGGCGGTGTTGCCTTGCCGACGAAACCGGCGAGGATGACCACAGTCAGGATGTAGGGCAGCGCTTCCATGAAATCGGACGGGATCACGAAAATCCCCAGATCGATCTTGGGGTAATAGCCCGAGATCGCCTGCAACAGACCGAAGAGCAGGCAGGCCCCAAGCGCAGACCAGGGCCGCCATTTGGCGAAGATGAGCGCCGCGAGCGCGATGAAACCGCGCCCTGCGGTCATGTCACGCCCGAACCCGGCCGCGGATGTCCCCATCGAAAGATATGCCCCCGCAAGCCCGCAAAGCACACCGCAGATCAGAACGGCCGCATAGCGCTGGCGCGTGACGGAGATACCGGCCGTGTCCACGGCGCCGGGGTTCTCGCCGACCGCACGCAGACGCAGGCCAAAGCGGGTGCGGAAGAGAATCCACCAACTGACCGGCACGGCCAGCAGCGCGATATAGATGAAGATCACATGGCCTGACAGGACATCGGCATAAAGTGGCCCGATGAAAGGAATGCCACGCAATGTCTCGGCCAGCGGCAGCGTGATTTCGGTGAACCGCGCACCACCGGTCAGTTGCGGTGTCTGCCCGCCGCGACTGAAAAGGTCCTGCGCGATAAGCACGGTCAGACCGGCAGCCAGAAAGTTGATGGCAACGCCCGAGATCAACTGGTTCCCTCTCAGCGTGATCGAGGCCAGCCCGTGCAAGAGCGACAGCAGCATGGAGGCCGCAAGCCCGGCCAGCACGCCAAGCAAGGCGGCCGTCCATCCCAGCCCGAGTCCGGAAATCTCGCCGGGGAACGGATTCTCAAGCGCGGGTGCCGCCGCCCATGCAGCGACCGCCGCCGATGCGAAAGCTGCAGCCAGCATCTTGCCTTCCAGCCCGATGTCGAAAATCCCCGCACGCTCGGAGAAGAGCCCGGCAAGACAGGCCAGCAACAGCGGTGTCGCCAGTCGCAGCGTGGAATCGAACAGTCTGAGGACATCAACCCATTCCATCACCCTGATCCTCGCAGCATCCGCATATAGGTGTTTTCAACCGGGTATCTCACCAGGTTCTCAAGCGCCCCCATGAACAGGATCACGAGCGCCTGAATGGTGATGATCATGTCGCGGCTGATATCCATCTCGAAGGCAAGCTCGGTTCCGCCCTGATAGAGGATGCCGAACAGGACGGCCGCCAGCAGCACGCCGATAGGATGCGAGCGCCCCATCAGAGCCACGGCAATCCCGACAAAGCCCGCGCCCTGCACATGATCGAGGACCAGTTTTTGTTGCTCTCCCATCACGGTATTGAGCGCCATCATGCCCGCAAGACCGCCCGAAAGGATCATGGTAATCATTGTGATCCGGAAGGGCGAGATGCCTGCATAGACGGCGGCATTCTCCGAATGACCGAAGGCGCGCAGCTCATAGCCGAAACGCGACCGCCAGATCAGCAGCCAGACGAGATAGCAACAGATCAGTGCCACAAAGAACGAGATGTTGAGCGGCGTGCGCGTGATCTCAAGGCCCACCCATTCTCCGATGTCTTTCATGAAGGGGATTTGTGCGCCATCCTCGAACCGGCGGGTCTCGGGGGCCTGCCAGGCGGGCTTTTTCAAGGGTCCGTTCAGCAGGTAGCCGAGCAGCTTGGCCGCAATGTAGTTGAACATGATCGTGGTGATCACGATGTGACTTCCGCGCCGGGCTTGCAGGAAGGCCGGTATCAGGGCCCAGAGTGCGCCGAAAACGAAAGCCGACAGGATTGCCAGCGGGAAGGTGATCAGCCAATGGGTCCCGTCAAGCGACAAGGCCACAATCGCCACGCCCACGCCGCCCAATGCGGCCTGTCCCTCGCCGCCGATGTTGAAGAGCGCTGCATGGAACGCAATCGCCACCGCCAGCCCGGTGAAGATGAAGTTGGTGGTGTAAAAGAGCGTATAGCCGATGCCATAATCGCTCCCCAAAGCGCCATTGATCATGATCTGCATGGCACGGATCGGGTTCTCGCCAATCGCGACCACCACAAGGCCGGACACGAAGAACGCCAGAAACAGCGTCAGGAACGGGATCAGGACGATGTCGATCCATTTGGGCAGGGTGTTCATGCGGCGCTCTCCCGCGGGTCGATACCCGCCATCAGGAGGCCGAGGTCATTCTCATCGGTCTGTTCGGGCAGCCGCTCACCCGAGATTTTGCCGTCGAACATGACGATGATGCGGTCGCTGAGCGCGAGGATTTCCTCCAGTTCCACCGAGACCAGAAGGATAGCCTTGCCCTGATCTCGGAGCGCCACGATCTGCTGGTGGATGAACTCGATGGCGCCGATATCGACGCCTCGCGTCGGCTGGCCGATCAGAAGAACATCCGGGTTGCGCTCGATCTCGCGGGCCAGGACGATTTTCTGCTGGTTGCCGCCGGAGAAATTCGCGGCCTTCAGGTTCGGATCCTGCGGACGGATATCGAAGCGGTCCATCTTGCCGCGCGCATCGGTGAGCATCGCGCGGTTGTCTATCAGGCCGAACGAGCGCTGGAATTCCGGCGCATCATGGTAGCCGAAACAGGCATTCTCCCAGGCCTGATAGGGCATGATGAGGCCAAGCCGGTGCCGGTCCTCCGGCACATGACCGATGCCTTTCTCGCGGCGCAAGCCTGCGGTCTGTGCATGGCTCAGGTCGAGCGGCTGGCCCTTGAGGGTGACGGAGCCCTCGGATGCCGCCTCGATCCCGCCCAGCACTTCCAGCAGCGCCGACTGGCCGTTCCCGGCAACACCGGCGACCCCAAGGATTTCGCCAGCACGTAGATCGAACGAGATGGATTTCAGCCGCGGCACCCCGTTATCGCCAATGACGGAGAGGTTGCGGACCTCCATCAGGGTCTCGCCCGGACTGGCGGGGGTCTTGTCGACCTGCAACAGCACCCGACGACCGACCATCAACTCGGCCAGCTCGGATGGTGATGTCTCTGATGTCTTGACTGTGGCCGTCATCTCGCCGCGCCGCATCACGCTGACCGTGTCGGTGATTGCCATGATCTCGCGCAGTTTGTGGGTGATCAGGATGATTGTCTTGCCCTGCGCCTTCAGTCCCTCAAGAATGCGGAACAGATGATCGGCCTCGGCAGGCGTCAGCACGCCGGTCGGCTCGTCCAGGATCAGGATATCGGCAGAGCGGTAGAGCGCCTTGAGGATTTCCACCCGCTGCTGGAAACCAACGGCCAACTCGCCAACGATGGCGTCGGGATCGACCTCAAGCTCATAGTCTTTGGCAAGCTGCACGAGCGCGCTGCGCGCCTTGGCAAGCGACGGTTTCAGGAGCGCACCGTCCTCGGCCCCGAGGATGACGTTTTCCAGCACCGTGAAAGGCTGAACCAGCATGAAATGCTGATGGACCATGCCGATGCCCGCGGCAATCGCATCATCGGAATTGTTGATCTCGGTGGGCACGCCGTTGATTTTGATCTCGCCCTTGTCGGCCTTGTAAAAGCCATAGAGGATCGACATCAGGGTGGATTTGCCCGCGCCGTTTTCGCCCACGATCCCGTGGATCGTGCCCTTGGCGACGTTGAGCGCGATGTCCTTGTTGGCCTGTACCGGACCAAACGCCTTCGAGATGCCCGAAAGCTCGATCGCAGGCGGGGGGGAGGCGGCCGCTGCGGGCCGCCCCTCGTTTGTCAAAGTGTCAACCATCCCGGGCTCAGGAAACCGGGCAGCTGTCGTCACTCATGTAGTCGTGAACCTCGATCTCGCCAGCGATGATCTTGGCTTTGGCTTCCTCAATGGCCGCTACAATCTCGTCGTCCAGAAGCGGCTGGTTGTTGTCGTCAACTGCATAGCCAACACCATCTTCGGCCAGTCCGAGCACGCTGAAACCAGCCGTGAACTCGCCATTCTTGGCGTCGCTCAGCGCATTGTAGACAGCCACATCGACGCGCTTGAGCATCGATGTCAGAACGCTGCCGGGATGCAGGTAGTTCTGGTTGCTGTCGACGCCGATGCCGAGCTTGCCAGCGTCAGCTGCGGCCTGCAGAACACCACGGCCCGTGCCGCCTGCTGCGTGATAGACCACGTCCGCACCCTGATCGATCTGGCTGCGGGTCAATTCGCCACCCTTCACCGGATCATTCCAGGCGGCCCCGGTCGTGCCGGTCATGTTCTGGAACACTTCCGCGTCCGGATTGGCTGCTTTCACGCCCTGCACATAGCCACAGGCGAACTTGCGGATCAGCGGGATGTCCATGCCGCCAACGAAACCGACCTTGCCAGTCTCCGATTTCATTGCCGCCATCATGCCGACAAGGAAGGAGCCTTCATGCTCCTTGAACACGACGGAGCGGACATTCGGAAGATCAACGACCATGTCGATGATCGCGAAGTCGGTGTCGGGGAACTCAGCCGCGACGGTTTCCATGGCCGAGCCATAGGCAAAGCCTGCAACCACGATCGGGTTGTTGCCCTGCTGCGCGAAACGGCGCAGTGCCTGCTCGCGCTGGGCGTCCGACTGGATTTCGAATTCGCGATACTCGATACCCGTTTCTTCCCTGAAGCGCTCGGCGCCCTCAAAGGAGGCCTGGTTGAAGGACCGGTCGAACTTGCCGCCGATGTCGAAAATCACAGCAGGTTTGATATCCTCGGCAAACGAGGCGGTGGCCAGGCCGACCGCAACTGCGGTTCCGGCCAGGGTTTTGAAAAAAGTCATGTGGTCCTCCACTGGTGTCAAACTGTTGGAGCGCTGCCCGGATCATTTGTGGAATGGGTTCCGGGGCTCTCCTCAACACCACGCAACCCGTCCGGCTTCGCGCTGAACGTGACGGTAATAAAGGCGCACGCACCAGAGGGGGTCAATCTCTTTTTAAGAAATTTGACCGTTTGGTCAGGCCTGCGGAAGTGTTTTGCGCAAGACCAGAGCAGAAACCTTCGGGCCGTTTGGGGAGACATAGTAGTCTTTTCTATGCCCCACCTGTTCAAACCCGTTGTTTTCATAGAGTTTCAACGCGGATACATTGCTCGCGGCGACTTCCAGAAGGATCTGTTCGGCGCGGTTCTGGCGGGCCTGCTCGTCAAGGCGTCGGAGGAGCGTGGTCCCGAGCCCCTGACGTCGCGTCGCCGGGTGAACCGCAAGGGTGAGGAGCTCCATCTCGTCCCCGGCAAGTCGGGCGAGAGCGAATCCGTGCGGCAATTCCAGCAGGCGGATGTTGGGGTCGCCCAGCAAGGATCGAAACTCATCCGCCGACCATGGACGCGGTGCGCCATCAAAGCACAGCGCGTGGATCTCGGCCAGATCGTCAGGCGTCATCTAGGATCAGCGGGGCGATGTCCGAGGACGGGGCGGCATCCGCCTGCCGGATATAGAGAGGCTTGGGTCGTCCGCCCGCGGTGGGCAGCCGGCCAACAGCGCATCTTGCCAGCGGGATGGCGGTCGGGTCAGGGCGTGGCAGCGCGTTTCGGACATTTATACCGAGCGCCTCGGCAATCTCCGAAGATCGATCACCGATCACGCGCAGGTCATTCGTTGTCCGTGTTCCGGCAATATCCTCGATCGTCGTCAAGGCAGGCTCATCGATGGCCTTCCCGTCGAGAAAACGTTGCAGGTAGATCCGTTCCCGTCTCGCGTCGAGACTGGAGAGAACCTCGCCGCCTATATCGGACGCCTGAGCCTCAAGCGCCGAGATGCCGATTGCCGGAATGCCGAGCCCCAGCGCCAGTCCGCGCGCAGCCGAGACGGTAATCCGGGTTCCGGTGAAATTTCCCGGACCAACGCAAGGCGCGAGCGCTGCGAGATCTGCCCATCCTGCCCCTGCCTCCGCCAGGGTTTCCTCCAGAAGCGGCATCAGGCGTTCGGCCTGGCCTCTGGCCATCTCCTCGACGCTTTCGCTGAGGACGTCATCCCCCCGAAGCAAAGCGACCGCGCAATGCGCGGCCGATGTATCGAAGGCGAGGATGAGGGCTGTGTCAGGCGGCAACGGGGCGCACTTCGGTTACTTCCGGGATATAATGGCGCAGCAGGTTCTCGATGCCCATCTTCAGTGTCATGGTCGAGGAGGGACAGCCTGCACAGGCACCTTGCATATGCAGATAGACGACGCCGCGCTCGAATCCGTGGAAGGTGATGTCGCCGCCATCCTGGGCCACGGCGGGACGCACGCGCGTGTCAAGCAACTCCTTGATCTGATTGACGATATCGCCATCAGGGCCGGTATGCTCCGCATGACCGACCGCGCCGGTGTCACCTTCCATGACCGGCTGTCCGGACTGGAAATGCTCCATGATCGCGCCAAGGATCGAGGGTTTGATATGCGCCCAGTCGATCTCCTCGGCCTTGGTCACGGTCACGAAATCGGGCCCGAAAAACACGCCAGTCACTCCGTCCACGCCAAAGACCCGCTTTGCCAGTGGCGACGTCTGAGCTGCCTCCGCGCTTGGAAAATCAGCGGTGCCTGTCGGCATAACCGACTGACCTGGAAGGAATTTCAGGGTTGCCGGGTTGGGCGTGGATTCGGTCTGAATGAACATGAGCATGTCTCCGGTTGATCTCTAAAATGGGCTTCCTGAGCGAATTCGTCAAGAGACTTGGAACGATTCCAAAAAAGCGCCTCTGATCATGCGGTCAGGCGGTTCAGAATCGCGGTATCGTCGGTGCCTGACTGGGTGCCTGCAAGCCTGCCCGAGCCTCCGATCCGGGTCCTGAGATAGGCTTCCGCCGTCAGGGCCGGGGCGGTTTCGCAAAGCACTGCCGCACTCAGAAGCGTTGCGAGATCTTCGGCAAAGCGTCGGGCATCGGCTTCCTCGATGTTGCCTTTCCAGCGCTCCGTGAATGCTGCCGTCGCCTCCGGCAAGGCATCCCCGGTTTCTGCCAGCACGGCCTCAAGCGCTTCCGGCATCCGGGCGATGGTGCGCAGGATGTCGAGGCAGATCACATTGCCCGATCCTTCCCAGATCGCGTTCAGCGGCGCTTCGCGGTAGAGCATCGGCATCGGGCTTTCCTCGACATATCCGGCCCCGCCCAGGCATTCCATTGCCTCGACAATGACGCGCGGGCAGACCTTGTTGGACAGAAATTTCGCAAGTGCCGCTGCGAGGCGGGAGAATGCGGTGTCACCCTTGTCAAAGGCCCGCGCCACCCGCAGACCAAGGGCCAGCGAGGCTTCCCAGTCGAGCGTGAGGTCGGCGAGCACGCGGGCCATTAATGGCTGGTCGATCAGGCGGCGTTGAAACGCGTTGCGATGACTGCACCACCAGTGCGCCTCTGTCAGTGCCGCGCGCATCAGTCCAGCGGGGGCGAGCGCTGTGTCGAGCCTCGTGTGATGGACCATCTCCAGGATCGTGCGGATGCCGTCCCCCTCGTCACCCAACCGCAAGGCATAGGCATCGTGATACTCGATCTCGGCGGAAGCATTGGCGCGATTGCCGAGCTTGTCCTTCAGGCGCATCAGGTGGATCCCATTGCGTGTCCCGTCCTCCAGCCAGCGCGGGACCAGAAAACAGGTCAGCCCGGCCTTGGTCTGCGCAAGGGTCAGAAAACCGTCGCCCATAGGAGCGGAGCAGAACCACTTATGGCCGCGCAGCCGGTATCCCTCGCCATCGCGGGTTGCAGCTGTCGTGTTGGTGCGGACATCCGATCCGCCCTGCTTCTCGGTCATAGCCATGCCAAGGGTGGCTGCGCGCTTTTGCGAGATTGGGGTAATGGCCGGGTCATAGTCCCGGGCGAGCAGTTTGGGCTGCCATGTCGCGGATATCCCGGGATCAGCGACAAGAGCAGGAACGGCCGCGTAGGTCATCGTCATGGGGCAACAGCAGCCCGGCTCGACCTGGCTCAGAAGATAGACCATTGCGGTATGTGTGACATGGCCACCCGGCGCTTTCTCCCACGCGATTGCAGCATAGCCGGAACTCAGACCGAGCTCCATCAGGCTGTGATAGGCGGGATGAAATTCGACCTCGTCGATCAGCCGTCCTGATCGGTCGAACCTGTGCAATTCCGGCGGATGGCAATTGGCGGCCCTCCCGGCCTCGCGCCACCTGACCTCCCCCAGGGTCCGGCCAAACGCGGCCAGCGGTTCCGGCTGTCCGCCCTGGCACCTGACAGCAGAACACAAGGCCGGGTCGTCTGCCCAGAGATCGCGGTCACCTTGCGGGTCCGGCTGGTTTGTCACCTCATGGGTCGGCAAATGCGGATTTGGTTTCATGACCGGTCAAGCATAGCAATTTGGCCCGTGGTTTTCATCCCCGAACCCACCCAAGCACACGCTTGCATGCCTGCGCGAAACACGCTTTGGTGCAGGCTGTGACAGACAGGAGAGCTTGGTATGGGTTTCAGAACTTTCGTAATCGGTGGGATACTGTTGGGGCTGGCCGCCTGTGACGGTGCGGGCGGTCCGCTGGCCAATGACGAGGCGCGGATCGACGCGGAGCCCGGTGAGGGCACGCTGACGCTGACCGGTGTGGCGGGCGTTGATGTGACCGATGACAAGATCCGCAATCTTTTGATCGAGCCCGATTGTCAGGCCGCAGGACTACGGCTGCGCAACCTGTCGATTACGCGCGGTGCTGGCGGGGTCGCGCAGATATCAGCGCTCTGCGCCTAGCCGCGCATCAGCGCGGGGTAGAGCTTTCGGTAGAGTTCCAGCTTTTCGCCATAGCGGACATGCGCACCGGCATCGGGCTCGACCCGGCGCTCGGTCGCGGGCTGGGCGCAGACCTGCATCGGATCTGCGCCCGTGGCTGCGGTCAGCGCAAGCCGTGCCGCCCCGAAGGCGGCTCCGAAATCGCCTTTCTGCGGAACATCCAGCGACAGGCCGGTGACATCGGCGACAATCTGTAACCAAAGATCGGATTTGGCCCCGCCGCCGAGCGCGAAGACCGTGTCAATCTCGGTTCCCGCAACACGCAAGGCGGTAAGGCAATCGGCTAAGGCGAAGGCAACACCTTCCAGAACCGCGCGCGCCATCTCGGCCGTGTCGGTGCTCTGCGACAGGCCGGTGAAGGATGCACGGGCATTCCCGTTGTTGTGCGGCGTCCGCTCGCCGGACAGATAAGGCAGGAAGGTCACACTGCATGTCTCGACCATACCGGCCAGCGACGAGAGCTCCTGTGGGGTCCGTCCGGTCATGCGCGCGAGCCAGTTGAGACTGTCCGTTGCGCTCAGGATCACACCCATCTGATGCCAGACCTCGGGCACCGCATGACAGAACGCGTGAACGGCATTGTCGGTATTTGGGGCGTATTGAGCTGTCGAGACGAAGAGCACGCCTGACGTGCCGAGCGACAGGAAACCGCTGCCCGGTCTGACCGCACCGACCCCGCAGGCCGAGGCCGCGTTGTCCCCGCCGCCGCCAGCGACGACGACTTCCCCCGTCATGCCCCAGCGTCTGGTCAGCTCCGGTTTCAGAATGCCCGCAGGCTCGGAGCCTTCGGTGAGCCTTGGCATGTGATCCGGGCTGAGGCCGGTGGCCTCCAGAAGTGCCTCCGACCAGTTACGGGCTTTCACGTCCATCCAAAGAGTCCCGGCGCTGTCGGACATCTCCGAGATCGCCTCGCCCGTCAGGCAAAGCCGGACATAATCCTTGGGCAGGAGGACGCGAGCGGTTTTGGAGAAGATGTCGGGCTCGTGCGTGCGGACCCATTCCAGCTTGGGCGCGGTGAAGCCGGGCATCACCACATTGCCGCCGATGCCGCGGAAATCGGCGCGCTTCTCCAATGCGTCACATTCGGCCGCCGAGCGGCCATCGTTCCACAGGATGCAGGGCCGCAGAACGGCGTCCTGCGCGTCGAGCAGCGTCGCGCCGTGCATGTGACCCGAAAGGCCGATCCCGCGGACGGCCGACATCCGCTCGGGCGCCTTCGCTGTGAGTTCATCAAGTGTGGCAGTGACCGCCGCCCACCAGTCTGCCGGATCCTGCTCGGACCAACCGGGACGGGGGCGTGAGACCTCAAGCGGTGCGGTTGCCTCTGCGCAAACGACCTGATCATCTCCCATCAGGATCGTCTTCACGCCCGATGTTCCGATATCAATGCCCAGATATGTGCTGCTCATTTTCATTCCCGCTTTATACAAGGTCTAAGTCGTGGCATCCGCGCGCATCGCAAGACCGCCATCCGGGGTGGTTGCCCAGATCTCGGCCCGGTCGTCCACCCGTCGCCCGGCGATGCCGAAGGGTGCTGTGTGAAAGAGCGGACTGACGGCGCGGAAGCTGAAGGTCTTGAGCGGTGCACCGGTGATGTCGGTCGCGAGCTGTGCCAGAAGCGTGGCGGTCAGGGGGCCATGGAAAACGAGGCCCGGATAGCCCTCTACATCGCGGCAGTAATCCACGTCATAGTGGATCCGGTGCCCGTTGAACGTCAGGGCGGAATAGCGAAAGAGCAGCGTGGTCGAGGGTGCAATCGTCCGGGTGCTCTCCGCGTTCTGCGGCGGTGCTGGCGGTTCGCTGGCTTCCCCCGGTTTCACCATGTCTCTGTAGACGATGTCGTGCTCCTCGGTCAGGCAAAGCTGGTCGCCTTGGGTAAGATCATGCTGAACCGTTACAAAGCAGAGGGCACCGCTTCGCCCCGATTTAACCTCTACAGATTTGATTTCGCTGGATTTATTAGCGGGCCCTCCGATCAGAAGCGGCGCGTGAAAGGTGAGCCTGCCACCGGCCCACATCCGGCGCGGAAGGGCGACGGGCGGTAGAAAGCCGCCCAGAGCCGCATGCCCGTCAGGACCAAGCTCTGACTGGCGTGTCAGCGTGTGGAAATAGAGCCAATGCCAAAGCGGTGGCAGGGGATCGCCGACGACGAGTGAGGCGGGGCTGTCAAGAAGAGCCTGCATCGCGCGGGCGGGACCCGGCAGCATGATATCCTCGCGGCTCTCGGTCCGTCCGACCCAGCGTTGCAGCACATCGGGATCAAGTGTGAGTGTCATGCCTGCCGACGGGTGCTGTCCCTGATCACCAGCTCGAAGCCCAGATCCAGGACAGTCTCGGTCAGATCTTCTTCGCGGATACGGGCAAGCACCATCTCCATGGCACGCGCGCCTGTCTCCAGCCTTGGCGTGCGCACGGAGGTGATCGTCGGCACGGTATAGGCCATGGTCTCGTTGTCGTTGAACCCGCAAATCCCGAGTGCCGAGGGAACCTCGATGCCACGGCGTTGGGCTTCGAAGAGCACACCCAGCGCCAGCACGTCGTTGTTGCACATCACCGCATCAAGATCCGGTGCGAGATCAAGCGCCGAGCTGAGAAGCGTTCCGCCAAGCGCAACAGTCGCGCGGGAATGAGCCTCGATCAGCAGGGCCGGGTCGAGATGACCGGCGGCCTCCAGAGTGGCACGAAACCCGGCCATGCGCTGTTGCGACCGTGCGTCCACGCGCGCGCCCAGAAAGCCGATGCGCCTGTAGCCCTGCTCCAACAGGTGCGAGGCCGCTGCCGAGGCGGCATCGCCGTGAGAGAAGCCCACCATCATATCCACAGGCTTATCCCCAATCTCCATGATCTGGACGACGGGGCAGCGGGCGCGTGCCAGAAGGTCCTGAAATTCGTCGGACTGGTTGAGTCCGGTGACGATCAGACCGGCAGGACGCTGGCTGATGAACTGGCGGAGAAGGCGGATCTCCTCTGTCGCCGAATAGCGGGTATTGGCGAACTGGATGTTGAACTCGGTCGGATCGGCAACCTTGTGGATGCCGCGCAGGACATCCGCAAAAACGGTGTTGGTCACCGATGGGATCATTACGCCGATCAGCGTGGACTGGGCCGAGGCGAGCGCAACCGCCACCGGGTCGGGGCGGTATTCCAGGGCTTCGACCGCCTCCATCACGCGGGCGCGCGTGGCATCGGAGACCTGTTTTGGTGTTCGCAATGTGCGGGAAACGGTGATGGCGCTGACCCTTGCCAGCTCGGCCACATCCGCAATTGTCGGGTTGCCCCTGCCGCGTCGCTGTCTTGCCAAAGCCCGCTCCGAAACCTTTTCAGGTCCGTTCTAGTCGAATTGTTCGGCCGGTGGCAATCGGATGTCTACTCGACAAACAGGACATAGCGGTCAATCGGCGCTCGGGTCCGGTATCCAAGCTCCGCCTGCCGGTCGGAGACGAAGGCGAAGGCAGGGTGGTCTTGGGGCACCAGAATGGCATCCACGTCCAGCGCCCGGAGAGCCTGAGTAATCGCATCTGCATCGTCGGCCGAGATGACGTCTGCCGTCAGAAGTCCCAGCGCCGTGGCGCGGTTGGCGTATTCCTCTTCGCTCAGTTGCTTCTTGCGTTGTGCAAGATAAATCGCGCGGCCCTCGACCACGGCACGCGCGCCGTCAAGGGTCGGGATCCAGGTGGATATCTCCTCGGGTGCCAGAATGAGCCCGTCCTGTTGTGTCATGCCGTTCACCTGCTGGGCGATGGCATAGTCGGGCTGCGGGATCTTGAGGCCCGCTATCCCCCATTGGGCCGTGTGGATGACGGAGCCGGGCAGGATGACGAAACCTCCGATCAGGACCAATGTCAGCGTTCGCCTGAGCGGGACTGAACTGGTCCAGACCACGCCTGCCAGAATGGCAAGAATGAACGGAACCGGCACCGCCCACATCAGTCGGGAGTTCAGGTTCCCGGTCACCGCACGACCATAAAAATCCCAGAGATAGGGGTTCAGGATCAGCGCGAAGAGCACCAGAACGTAGACGCTGATGAAACGCAGATCCCGGTTGAGAATTGCTGCCATCGCCGCTCCGAACATCAGGCAAAGCCCGGCAAGATGCGAATAGTTTGCACCCAGCAGGCCCCAGAACATGCCACCGATCTGGCCCACGGCTTCAACCTCGGACGGCTCGGGCGGGTCGAAGAAGATCAGAACGCCAGCAAGAGCCGCGGGATAGAGAATGACCAGCACCAGTCCAAGCGAGGTCAGCTTGCGCCGCATATCGCCAAGAAGAAACATCGGCGCGACGCAGAGCGCGGCCGTAAGCGGGGCCGCATAGAGCGCATTCGCGGTCAGTCCCAGTGACACGATCATCGCGGCCCCAAGGACAAGGAAGGCAGTGATATTGCGATGCCGGACCGCAAAGACGGTCAGAAAGGCAATCAGCGGGACCATTGCGGTCACAAAAGCGGCCTTGCCATGAAAGAAACGGGGAATGGCGTGGTAACCATAGCTTTCCAGCGCGCCATCGAGGGCCGCGAGCCAAGCCAGATGAAAGAGCGTCGTAGCCAGGAAGCTGCGCCCGAAAAGCGCTGCATGCAAAAGGCTCAGGATACTCGCGGACCAGATGCATATCAGGGCAGGGATCACAATATGCGCCGACTGTATCACCTGCAGACCGGTCATGTCCGAGATCAACGCCGCGAGCAGTTGAAACGCCTCCAGCCGGTAGGTCGATTTCATGAAGGCGAGGTCCGGGATGCCCAGCATCGTGTCTGCGGCGTAGAGCGCCTCGCGGTTTGCTCCCGCGCCCACGGCCATGTTGAGCAGCAGAGAGTCGTCCGCATCCGGAATGGACGTGACAAAATAGAAAACCAGCATCAGGGCAGCAACGACCAGAAAGCCCCGACCGGTTCCGAGGGACGCGTCCGGTGCTTGCGGCGTGAAGCGCAGCACTGGTGTCTTCACGTCGCGCGCGAGCATGAGTGCAGCCACAGCGCTGATCATGCAGACCAGCCAGAATGGCGTGAAAGCGCTCGTCTTGTACTGGGTCAAGGCACCGTAGAGAAAGGCTACGGTCAGACAGCCGGTGATGATCCAGATCTTGCCGCCATAGGATTTGGCCGCCGGGAGATGCAGGTCCATGCGGGGCAGTCTTGCCCGCTCTGACAGGAAAAGCGGTGCCACCGCGCCCGAAAGAGCCGAGGCCGCAAAGCCACCGATCAGCGCAGTGAGACCGGCCACATAGAGACTGCCGAACGGCAGGGTGTTGAACGTGATCACATGCACGGCGATTGACCAGACCGTGAGAAACCCCATGCCGAAAGTGAAGACCATGAGCGGAAGTCGGGAGGAGAGCATCGAACGATCCAAATACCAAAAACCAGTTTACACGTCTGCGCGCAATGTCGGACAGCCACGGGCGATGTGCAAGCCCATGTCCCGAACAGCCAGAGCGGGAAATTCAGATACCGACACTGGCTTTTGTCACCATTTCTGGATTTATTTGCGTCGGACGGCCTGCCTGCGCCGGGCGATAGGCTGATGCTTTCGCGCGTATCCCAGTGGTTCCGGTTCGGGTTCTTCGATGACGGGTTCCGACGTGGTGGGCTCATGGGTCCGTGAAAACGCCATTGCGCCGCGTTGCGGTTTCTGGGGATTCGCCACCGCGGGCGTCGCCTCCGCTACGGTGCCCGCCTTCAGGGCCTCGGCATAGCCGAGAAGCGAGCCTGCCATGAGCCAGGTCAGCGGCAGCAGGGCTGCGTTGGGAAGGAGGTCGATCAGGTTGATCGCGAGCAGCAGGGAGAGCGCCCCGACATAAGGTGATAGCTCATCCCGCCTTCGATGCCGGGCCTGAACCCAAAGAAGCAACAGCGGCAGGGTGAGAAGACCGAACTCCACCAGATAGCCGGTCCAGCCGAAGATACCGATCACGATGACCCACCGGCCGTCCGCTGTTGTCAGGCTCTGACCGGTGGCCGGATCATAGACCTCGTTGCGCCCCCAGAGTCCCCAGCCGAAAAGCGGTTTCTGGCTTGCGTGCTCGAGCAGAATGGCTTCGTTGCGAAACCGGAAGCCAAGCGATTGCGCGCGTTCGGGCTGAATTTTTTCGGCCTGGGCCAGCATCGCATCCACCGGCACAAGGTCGGCCCCGCGCAACATCGGGTAGAGCAACGTGATCGTTGCCAGCACCACGGCGACCTTGATCTGGAAATGATTGCTGGTGAAACGGATCAGGGGGGCAAGCGCGACCGCATAGACAATTGCACCCACGGTCTTGCACAGGACCAGAACGACGGCGAGATAGGTGCCGGCAATCATATATTGACCGCGACGCCCATCCTCTGCCCTCCGCCAGAGCGAGACCGCCGCGAGCAGGCTCAGCATCGCGAAGAAGGCGACCAGAAGCCCGTGGCCAAGGAAGACCACAGGCCGGAACCCGCCGAACCGGATCTGTTGCAGGAAACTGTGCGGGAAGAACCCGTAGACCCAGATGTTGAGCTGTGGGCTGAGCCGGATCTCAAGCAACATCGGTATGGAATAGGCGAGCCCTCCGAGCACGAAGGCCAGCAGCAGTTCCCGCTGGGCCTGTTTTGTCGCCAGAAGACTGCGCGCCAGAAAGAACGGCAGGATGAAGATTGCCTGATTGATCATCGCCGATATCCCATCGAAAATCCTCTGACCGGGGAGCCAGAGAAAACCAGACGAGATCGGTTCCTGATTGGTCAGAACGGTCGCAATCGGGCTGATCACAAACAGCACAATCAGACATTTGCCGATCACCGAGGCCGGCATGACCGGCACCTTGCGTTTCAGCATCAGGATACAGATCAGGAAGGCGGCAATATTGGGAATGGATGTCTTGTCGAGCGCGGGGATCAGCGGAAAGTCATACTCCGTCCCCGGCGGCAACAGCAGAAACGCCGCCAGTATCGACCAGATCAACGCACGCTCAATGGACAGCTTGCGAAAGAGCATGATCGTGACCAGAGGCCAGATCAGGATCATCATATAGGCGACAATGTTGGGCATCGCGTGAGGCGGCTATCCTGTGCTTGAGTGTGACATTCTGGGCATAGCATGCGCGGGATGTCATTGTCTTTAAGTCACAACTGCGCAAAAAACTGGTCGTGCAGGCTGGTCACACCCTCGCCGCATATCTCTGACATCCATATGGGCAATCGGAATGCGACGGGCTAGGTACGGTCGCGAAACCTACCCGCCGGGGATCGCCCCGGGGAACGAACAGAACAAGGAAGCGCCGCGTCGTGGAGGCTGATACACCGCCGGGATTGCTGGATTGCGCGCTGTCGCAATGGTCGCCGCAGATCGGCGATCCGGGTCTGACCGGCTGGCTGACCGTCTCGATCTATGTGCTTGCCGCTGTGATCGCCGCCGTGACGGCGTGGCGTGCGCCTTTTCCGCGTCGCAGCCGCGCCCGCGAGCGGTTTTTCTGGTGGGCGCTGGCCCTGGCGATGCTGCTTCTGGCCGTCAACAAGCAGCTTGACCTGCAATCCTTTCTGACCGCAACGGGTCGCTGTGTGGCAGTCGCGGAAGGCTGGTATGACGAGCGGCGCGATGTGCAGCGGCTCTTCATCCTGGGCCTCGGATATGCCGCTGTTGTGTCGGGCCTTCTGATGCTCTGGCTGCTCTGGGGCACATTGCGGCGGTCCTTCTTCGCGCTGCTCGGCATGGTCTTCGTGCTTGGTTTCGTGATGATCCGGGCGGTCGGATTTCACAATTTCGACCGTCTGATCAACAGCACCCTCGAGGTCGAGTTCCTCTCTATCCCGCTCAATGTGCTGTTTGAAATCAGCGGGCCGCTGCTGATTGCCCTCACAGGGCTGATCCTGCAAAGGCAGCGCAAGCGGTACCGGTACTGAAAAACGTGCGGCGCAAGTTGCTTTCCGCACACTCAGGCGCGGGTTTCGGATGGACCCGAAGGAGCGGTTGACGTAACACTCACACCCGGCGGATCTCTCCGATGGGTCCGCCATATGTGTGTAACCAGCAACCGGCGTCTGCAATGAAACTTGAGAAATTTCTGCTGCTTTTCGGAGTGGCTTGCCTTGTCTTTGGGGCGCTTTACAGGCTGTTCCCGATCCTGTCGGACGCCCGCACATTATCGAGCTTCTTCATCACCGAGGACGGATATCTGATGCTGACCGTGGCCCGCAACATGGCTATCGGCAACGGGATCACGGTGGCCAATGGCGAGGTCTGGACCAACGGGTTTCAGCCGCTGACAACGTTTCTTTTCAGCGTGCCCTACCTGATCACGGGCGGCGACAAGGTCACCAGTCTGAACGGTATCGTCGGCCTATCGGCCCTGATCTCCATGGCGGCCGCCTGGGCGATCTTCGCCTTTGCCCGACAGGCGCTGCGCCCGCAGACCACCGCCACGACCTGGCCGCTTCTGGTAACGGCACTCTGGTTTGTCGGACCTCTCCTCCTGTTGCATTCGATGAATGCGCTGGAGACCGGAATGTACACGTTGATGGTGACGGTCACGGCACTTTGCTTTGGCCACATCCTTGCCCGTGGTGGGACATACACGCTGCGTGACCAGATCATTCTCGGCTCGCTGTGCGGGCTGGTCTTTCTGGCGCGCAATGACGGAGCGTTCTTCGTCACGGCCATCTTTCTTGTCCGCTTCATACAAATCCAGGTCAGCCGTCAGACGGGGGTTTGGGGCGCGGTCAAGGAGGCGTTTCCACCAGGCATCATCAGCCTGCTCTGGGCTGCGCCATGGATGATCTATAACTACCGGCTGTTCGGGTCGATCATGCCGATCAGCGGGCATTCGCAAAGTCATTCCACGCCCTTTGGATCGAATGCCGCCCTGTCACCCATCAAGCTTTTCGAGACCATGTTCCCCATGGCGCCGATCCCGAACAGCTTTGACGCCTCGCCTGTGGTGGCGGTCGCCACCGGAGCAGTCGTTCTGCTTGTTCTGGCAAGCTTTCTCTGGGCCGAAACCCGGCGCGGCGGTCCCTTTGTGCCGGTCTTGTTTGCTTTCGCGCTCTATACGCTGATGCTGGCGGGCTATTACGGGCTGTTCTTCGGAGCGGCGCATTTCCTGAGCCGGTATCTGGCCCCAACCGCCCCGTTCCTGATCACCGCCGCCGTCTCGGTCGGGATCGCCCTGGCGGGCCGTCTTTCACAAGAACGCGCGACCGGGCTGATGAGCATGGCGGGCCTTGTCGCGCTTGTCCTGTGCATTGGCCTTCTGGGTCGCCTGCTGGTGCCGGGCGTGAAGGATCAGGGTCATTTTCAGGTGGTCGACTGGATTGATGAAAATGTCGCCGAGGAGGTCTGGGTCGGCGCGGTGCAGACCGGCACGTTGGGGTACTGGCACGACCGCACCATCAACCTTGATGGCAAAGTGAACCCGGATGCGCTGCGTGCGCTGATGACCGAGGGCCACGCGCTCGACTACGCGGTGCGCAGCAAGCTGGACTACATTGCCGACTGGGTCGGAATGGCGCGGTGGATCGATGCCCCTGTGCCGGCATTCGCCCGCACATTCGAGGTGATCGTCGAGGATCAGGACAAGAACCTGTCTGTTCTGCGCCGACGTTCATCCTCGTCATGAGGCAGACTTGACACAACGCGCCATCGGCGCGTTAGGTGACTTAGGGGAAGTATATTTCGTTAGTGTTTCGAGTGGGTGGGATTGAGCCATGTTGTCGTTTGTTGACCGAAAGGTTCCGGATTTAGGTCGTATCGGCACACTGCTGGAGCAGTGCAGGGCCGTAAACATGTGGGCCAATCGCGGGCCTCTTTACCATATGATGGCGGAGACATTCGCGGCACATATGTCGCTGGATGACAGGCGTTCGCTTGTGCCTTGCGCCAATGCGGGCGTCGGGCTGGAAGCCATGGCACGCCTTGTTGCACAACAGACCGGGCGAAAGCTGCGCTGGGTCGGATCGGCCTTCAGCTTCAAGAACCTCGGGCGCGGCTACTTCGCGGATATGAGCTTTGTCGATTGCACTGAGCAGGGGCTGCTGGATCTCGACGCACTCAAGGCGCTTGATCCTGACAGCTGGGACGGGTTCGTGCTGGTGAACCCCTTCGGCCTTTCCACGGATCTCTCGGCCTATATCCGGTTTGCTGAGAAAAGCGGCAAGCGGCTGCTGATCGACAATGCGGCCGGCCTCGGGCCTGTAATCCCCGACTGGCCATGGCAGGCATTCAGCCTGCACCACACCAAGCCCTACGGTCTGGGCGAAGGTGGACTGACATTGGTGCCAGGCGAGGATCGTGACGCGCTCTACGCGCTGCTGAACTACGGAGATGCGCCCAGTCAGCCATCTGACTGGATGAATAACGGCAAGATTTCCGACATTGCCTGCGCGTTCCACCTTGCGCGGCTTGAACAGCATCAGACCTGGGCTCCGCGTTATCTGGAACAGGCGGAGCGGGTGGACCGGCTGGCGCTTGAGGCCGGTCTGCAACCGCTCCTGCCCATCCACCCGACGACACCGGTGATGAGCCGGGCCTATCTCTGTCCGACATCCTTTGCGGCGTCTGATCTCTCGGGGCTGAGGCATGTGGTCTGTGTGAAATACTATGACCCGCTGGTGCCATTGCCACGGGTCAACGCGCTTTTCGACCGGCTGGTCAATGTGCCGACCCATCCTGACATGGCAGAGCTGAGCGACGATGCGCTCAGCGCCGATCTTGCGTTTCTTGCGGGATTGGACGCCTGTCAGAAAACGGCGGCTGGCAGGCCTTAGATACCGACCTGCCGGAGCCGTCTTTCCAGTTTGCGGTAGACCACCGGCGGCAGCCAGTTCTGCAACGTCTCGTGTCGTTGCGCCTGACGGTCGGCCTTGTCCCCGGTCCCGGGGCGCGGCTTGAAGAGCGTCGAATGGGCCTTGCGGCTCTCGTCCCAGGTCGCGGTGTAGTAATAGAGCGCGATGGACAGACGCGGCACGCCGTCGGGATGGTTCACCTTCTCGGGATTGCCGTGGAAGGTGTCCGAGCCAGTGCTGAAACAGACCATGCGGTTGAAGGTCGGCACGAAACTCGCGGCCTTCGTGGTCATCTCCTTGTTCCAGATCTCGAACGAGCCGCCCCATTCCTCACGCCAGTCATCGTTGAGATAGATCAGCACATTCAGACGACGCTCGACCTTCAGAACGTTGTGCAAGTTGAAATCCGCATGGATGTCGAGATGTCCGCCATTGGCAACCTTATGGATGCCCGCGCCGATGTAGTAGGGATCCGGGATCAGACCTTTGATGCCTGTCATCTCTTCGAGGAAGAGCAGGAACGGACGCGAGTTGAAGGCCTGAAAAACCGACCGGGAATATGCCGGAAGCCGATCGGGATTGTAGGAGGTCTTGAGGTTCTCCTGCGCCCGGCTGAAGCTGTATTCCGCCTCCGGCAGGCTCTCCAGATCGTCTTTGACGCGTTTCAGCAGGTCCTCGGGCAGAAAGTTGTCAATGCAGATATGATTGTAAGGCTCGGCGGACTGGTAGGCCTCCGCATAAGGCTGCGCGGCCTCGCGGGCCGCCTCCACTTCAAGACCCAGTCGGTCGGTATCGATCGGATAAATGGCCACGAATACTCATCCTCTTTATAACAGCACCCAATCTGCTGACACCCCCGTCAGCCGCCGCAGGAATACGTGCCCGATTCGTGCAGCATGTCTCTTTAGTATCTGACTAATGTGATCAAATTCCAGCGGTAGCAATGTGAGAATGCTCAATATTTGTGGGCAGTTCACCCATCTTGCTGGAGGTTTGTGAGGAATTTCACAGTTTCAGTTCTCCGATCCCGATTGTTTCCCAAACTCAGCAGAAATCTGACTATACTGAATGATGGATGAGCCACGAATGACCGAGGCTGCGGTCAGTGGCGCTGCTGCTGCGTCCTTTTGAAACGCGACAGATCATAGTTGTAATTGTGGCCACGTGAGGCAGGCACCCAGGTGCCACGGCACGCTGCACATTTTCTTCCCGCGGATCGGGAAGATGGAAGATGATCATTGGATTGACCGGGGCGCGGGTGGCCCTCAGGATCGATCCAGCCCCCAACTGATCCTCTTTCGACGTGCAGAGCCGGAGAACTCGCGAAGTTGGGGGTGTGATGCTCAATCTGGCGATGTTGAAATGGGGGCTGCATCGGCTTTGGAAAGGGCGCTCGCCCGATATCCGCTCGGTCGCCTCGCGAAGCTGGGAAATCTGTCCGGGCGACACGAAGCTGACCCGGCCCGCGCTCTACCCCGAGGGCACGCTGGAGCGGATTGATGCGCTGTCGCCCTGGCGGTCATGGGAGGTTGAACGGACCCTGATCACGGGAAATCGTGCCCGGCATGATCCCTCAACGGCGCATCTGATTCAGGATGTCAGTCTGTCGGGCGCCTTCATCTATCGGGGCGCGGCCAAGTCTCAGCCCGGCTTCGGACCAGCGGAGATATTGCATCACGAGCGGAATGTTTTGCATCTGCTCGATGAGGTGCATCTGATGTCCAACAATGCGGGCAGTCATTTTTTCGGCAATTTTCTGCTCGATGATTTCCCGCTCGGCCTGATCCCGGAGCGTGAGGCCGCGCGTATCGTGATGACCACGAAACCCTATGAGCATGAGGCCGGGTACCGCCAGATCATGTCGCTTGAACGTCCGCCGCGCATCCACCGCGCCCGGATCAGACGGCTGATCCTCTACACGGATTATGCCCAGAACAGCTACAAGCAGGAGCGCTATCTTGACCTGCGCGCACGCATGCGGGACTATTTTCGGGACGTCACCCCTCCGGCCGGTCCGGGAATATATATCAAAAGGGGGGTGACCGGAGAAGCGCGACTGATGTCCAACGAGGCCGAGGTCGAGCGCCTTCTGGGCCAATTGGGGTTCGATATTGTTGAACCGGCGCATCTTGGTGCCGAAGAGGTAGCGCGGCGCAGTCTTGATGCGCCGATTGTTGTGAGTGTCGAGGGCAGCCATCTTTCTCATGCGATATATTCTGCAGCCGATCATGGGGCCTTTCTCGTCCTTCAACCCCCTGACCGTTTTGCGATGGCCTACAAGGAGTTCACGGATCGGGTCGACATGCGTTTCGGCTTTGTCATCGGGCATCCAGGTGAGAACGGGTTCCGCGTCGATCTGGGCGAGCTTCGGCATATGCTCGACCGACTGGCATAGGTTGCTATGATGGAACCGACCGAACTGATCCTTCTGCCCAGTCTGAAGGCGCATCGCGGACCGCGCGGCGGACTTGTCCTGACCCAGAAATATCTCGACGGGGCGGCGGAATATGCCCGGTTCTGGCCGGGGCCGGTGACCTCTCTGGTTGAAGTGCAGGCCGAGATAACGACCGATATGGACCATGTGGAGGTCTTGCCGGGGGAGGGGGAAACCGGTCTGGAGCACCGTCCCGTTGATGAGAAAGCTCTGTCGGAGCGGTTGCAGTCCGCTGCTGTCGTACTCGGCTTTCTTGCGCCGGGTGAGCTTGATACCGCCCGGCTTTGTGACCGGATCGGTGTGCCGATTGTCTTCACCAGCGAGTATTCACCAAGAACCGAGCGGCAGATCATCGACGCGGAAGTGTCCAATCCGCTGATCCGGTGGAGGCGCAAGCTGTGGGCCCGAAATGCCGAGAAGACCCGGCTTTGCATGTTGCCAATGGCCGCTGGAGTTCAATGCAGCGGGACGCCGACATATGACATTTACAGCAAGGTGCAGGACAACGCGCTGCTGTTTTTCGACAATCGCGTGCGTCAGAATGATGTGATCTCCGACGAGGAACTTGTCGCCAAGACTACCAGAATTTCGCGCGGTGAGCCGCTGAGACTGATCTTCGGTGGTCGGCTGGTCGGCATGAAGGGGGCGATGGACCTGCCCGCGGTGGCCGGTGTTCTGAAAGATATGAACGTACCGTTCACGCTGGATATCTTCGGATCCGGTCCGCAGGAAAATGAGATCAGGACACGCATCGAGGAGACAGGGCTTGATGATCTGGTCAGGCTCCGCGGCGTTCTGGATTTCAGATCCGGGTGGATCCCTCATCTCAAGGCCGAAGCTGACCTCTTTGTCTGCTGCCATCTGCAAGGCGATCCATCCAGCACCTATCCGGAGGTCATGTCCTGCGGCATGCCGATCGTCGGTTATGACAACGAGGCCTTCGCCGGGGTTGTGCGTCATTCGGGGGCGGGGTTTCTCTCACCGATGCATGACGTGACGGACCTCGCCGGTCAGATTGCGGAGTTGCATAGGAACCGGGATCGCCTGGTTGACGCGGCGGTCCGCGCCCGTGACTTCGCCCGCCAGCACACGTTCGAGAAGACCTTTGCACGGCGCATCGATCATCTTATCAAGGCAAGTCGGCTGCCGCAGGATCGGCGCGGTACGGTTGCAGGTCTGTGAGATCAGATGTGCTGCCGACATTCGGTTGAGCCGCTCTCAAGGCGTCAGAACCACAGCCGGAAACCTGATCAGCGGATGGCCGATTGCTTATGCCTTTTGGCGTTCACCTGACTAGATGCCGTCATTTGCGACCCCTCGAACACCACCGACCTCATCAAAGCTGAAGCGCGCTCCGCTTTCGGTCACCAGTTTCGGTGTCTTGTCTTCGATCAGGATTTCGGTGACGGCGGAGTAGGTCTGGCCCGGGGCGGACCCAAGGAGCGTATCGCCCGAGAAGTAACTGGCCTCGAACGAATATCTTCCTGTGGGTGCGGTCTCTCCCGTCCCGGTCAGTCCGTCCCATTGGAAATCCGCCGCCGAAGGATCGATGGTTTTGGTCGCAACGACCTGGCCAAAGTCATTCCGGATCTCGACCATGGCTTTGTCGGCGCCGGAAACAGGTTGCAGATGAATTTCAAGGGACTGGCCATCAAAGAGAGCGGGAGCGTTCACCCGGATTTCGGTGCCGATCCAGGACGCGAGCCCCTTCAGATCGCCATCCCCCATGATCGACACGAGCTCCGCAAGTTGCGTATTGGTGGCCACCTGCTGCTCGACCGCCGAGAAGCTGGCGAGTTGTGCAACGTATTGTGTCGAATCCACCGGCTCGGATGGGTCCTGATTGCGCAACTGAGCGGTAAGGAGCGTCAGAAACGTCTCGAAATCGCCGGTGATCGAACTGTTTGCACTGGGGGTCGCTGCCGTTTGTGCAACCGGGCCGGTGGCCGGGTTGGCGATGCTGTTCACTACGTCCATGATCAGATCCTCTGTCAGAGTCGAATGTCGAGATGGCCGTTTGCCAACCGAACATATTGGGGTGCGCTCGCAATCCGGGCGCCGGGTATCGAGGTGTCATCGAGAGTGTCGGCATCATCACCACTTCCAGCCAGGTCACCATCGGACTTCGGCGGCTGTTCAAATGTGCCGAATTCCAGCGACACATCTTCATAGCCCGCCTCGCGAAGTGCGGCGGTGAGTTCCTCGGCGTGGCGGCGGAGCAGATGCTCTGTGTTGGGGTTTTCGGTCGAGATGGTTGCCGATAGGGTTGTCTCCGCGCCTGAGAACTGCACGCGCATCATGCCAAGTTCCGGCGGATCAAGCCGCAACTCGACAATGCCGTTTCGCTGTTCGCGAATTTGTCCGGTCAGTTGTTGTGCCATCTGCTGGACGATGCCGGATCCGGAAGACATCTGAACTGAACCCGGTGTGGTCAGCGCAGACGGAACGGACGGAGCATTCGCATGCGCGGGTTGCTGAGATCCGGTTCCCCAGAGCCCTTCAAGAGACGCCGGCATGTCGATGTTCAAGGGTCCCTGATTGATCATTGGCAGGCTTGCGTGTGTTGGAAGAAACGCACCGGGAGAAGGTGGCGTTTGGCCTGGCGGTGACGCAAGTGAAGCGCCTGCGGACGATATCCTCTCCGATTTGCTCCGTCCGGTTCCATTTATCGGGATTTCCGCTTCCTCGGGGACCGTCTTAAAACTGTCAGCCGGATCAACCACCTGCTTGCCGGGGCCCGTCGCGGTTGGGAGGGCGGTCAATGCTGCGCCTTTCGCCGGCGTGCTCGGTAGCGACCCCTCCTTGAGTTCAACGACGGTCGGCCTGGCAATCTCCGGATCCTTGATGAGACCGTGCTCTAAGCCTGGCTGCGGGCCGACCTCGGCACCAGCTATCATCGCCCCGGTCGTTGTCACCGTGGAGTTGAGTGTCACCGCACCATCAGTTTTGCTGGAAGCGACCGGTTCGGCCGGTGTCTGGCTTGATCCCTTCAGAGCAGGCTTCATGTCAGGAACCACATGAATATTGCCGGACATCCCGACCAGATCGTCGAATGTTTTTCCAGAAACAGCGGGTTCACCTGATTTCTTTGGTAAGGATTTTGCATCCTCACCCACGACCTGAGCAAAGCTGTCGCCTTCTTGTCTGTCTTCGATCACGCGCACAGCCGTCTTGGTCTTGGCGGTACCGGTCGTCGCGGCGTCTGTCGGGGGCGCAGGAATCATGTCAGGTCCTTTTGTCGTTCGGACGCACAATCGGCCGGGCAAGTTACCAAATATTTACCGACCTGCGCCAATCCTTGCATCAAATCCTTCAAATGCGAGCAAACGGAGCTGCGCCGATGACCTCAATTTCAAGTCACTTTCCGCCACATGAAGCGGTGCCGTCTCAATCGTCGGAAGCCCGGTTGAGGCAGGTATCCGATGAATTCGAGACGGCCTTTCTGAGCGAGATGCTCAAGCACAGCGGTGTCGCAAAGATGCCCGAAGGCTTTGGTGGCGGTCCGGGCGAGGAGGCATTTTCCTCACTTCTCGTGAAGGAGTATTCCGAGCTTCTGGTGAAGTCGGGCGGTCTTGGCATCTCTGAGACAGTGTTCCAGACGCTCGTGGCGCGAGATGGGCGCGGATGACCGCCGGGTTTCGACATAAGCGGCAGGTTCAGAAGCTATGCGCCATTCTGGACCAGGAATATCTTGCGTTGCTCGGCGGGCGCTTTGATCGATTGGACCAAACCCTCAAGCGGACGGATGCGCTGGTCGACGCGCTGGAGCGTGCGATCGAGACAGATCCGGGAGAAGGAGACCCTGTGGTCGACGAGCTTCGCTCAAAGGCGGATCGAAACGCGCGTGTCATCCTTTCAAGTCTCGCCGGTATCAAGGCGGCGCAGAGACGTGTCGATGATATCCGCAAGGCCGTCAACGGTCTGGACACCTATACCGGACAGGGACGGAAGGTCTCGCTGACCGATCAGGTTGCGACGACTGAGAAGCGCAGCTGACGCGCCTCGCGCTCACACGTTATTAATTTCAAAAGCGCGTCAAATTGCGGGCAAGCAGTTGTTTCTGGCGCCCGGATATTAAGACCTCATTATCGAATAGCTCTCATGTTGCTCCTGCAGCCCGAGGGGTTGGCGCGGTATGTTCAAACAAGCATCAGCCGCACTGGTCAGAATGACACAACAGATTGCAATTCGCAGTCACTTTGACAGGGCGATGTCGAAAGCATCGCGCGCCAAAAGGGGAAAACTATGTCTTCAATTCTTACAAACAACAGTGCAATGGTCGCTCTGCAGACCCTGCAGGGGATCAACAAAAACCTTGCCATGACGCAGAACGAAATCTCGACAGGGAAAAGCATCGCGTCCGCCAAGGACAACTCGGCCATCTGGGCAATCTCACAGGTCATGCAGTCGGATGTGGACGGGTTCGATGCAATCTCCGATTCGCTCTCGCTGGGTGAATCCACGGTTGCCGTCGGTCGGAATGCAGCTGAACAGGTGACGGAGCTTCTTGGCCAGATCAAGGAAAAGATCGTTGCTGCCCAGGAAGATAACGTGGATCGCGGCAAGCTTCAGTCTGATCTGTCATCGCTTCGCGACCAGATCAACGGTATTGTGAGTGCGGCGCAGTTCAATGGGCAGAACCTGCTGTCAGCAACCACTGCTGACGACTCGTCCATCAGCATTCTGTCGTCGCTCGACCGGGCGTCTGACGGAACTGTCACGTCATCCTATATTGACGTCAACAAGCAGGATCTGCGTACGGCTGCAGGTGTCGTGGACACCTCCGGCACCTACGCGGCCGGTACTGCTTCGACACTGAACGCCACGCAGACCCAGACCATCGCTGTTGGGGCCCCAACAGTGGGCGTCGCCTACAGCATTGGCTTGACGGGGACGGATGCGGATGCATCCACGTTCACACCGGCTGACTACACAACTGCGGGTTCGGCAACTGGTGCGGCTGAAATTGCGTACATTGCCAAGGTGGGTGACACGGCTGCCGATGTGGCCGCTGGCCTGGCATCAGCATATGCGAGCTATGTCGCGGACAACTCGCTTGATACCAACGTGTTGAACGTGACGGCATCGGGTGCGGATCTGACCTTCACATCCGGGGTCACGGATGCGACCGATACGATCGCTGTTCGGCTTGACACGGTGACGGGCGACAACACGCTTGGTGGTGGTCTGGAAGCCTTGGGTACGCTTGATGTTTCGACACAGGCCGGTGCTGAGGCGGCCCTGACACAGATCGAGGAGTTGACGCAGACTGCAATCGATGCCGCCGCTGAGTTTGGTACCGCGGAGAAGCGCCTTGAAATCCAGGGCGACTTTGTCTCCAAGCTGACTGACAGCCTGAAGTCAGGTATTGGATCGCTTGTCGATGCCGACATGGAAGAAGCATCCGCACGTCTGCAGGCACTTCAGGTGCAGCAGCAGCTGGGTATCCAGTCGCTGTCGATTGCCAACCAGGCACCGCAGAACATCCTGGCCCTGTTCCGGTAACGGGAATGGATGGGGGCGTGGCGTTGACCACGCCCCCGTCTTCGCCGACGCGCGAGCCTCTCCGAAGGATCGGAGATCGACCTGAAGGAACAGACGAATGAACTCCGTAGCCCTTGCCCAGTCTGCCTACTCCTCTTCCAACGCAATTGCACCGTCCGAGCGTGACGTTGAATACCGCGCATTTGCCCGTATCACGCGAGATTTGTCCAAGCTTGAGAGTGACGCCAAAGGGGATTTCGCCTCATTGGCCAAGGCACTGCACGAAAACCGCCGGTTATGGTCCATCCTTGCCAGAGCGGTCGCATCCGAGGACAATGCGCTTCCCGAACAGTTGCGTGGCCAGATATTCTACCTGTCAGAATTCACCCAGGCTCACAGCCGGAAGGTTCTGGATGGCGACGCGACTGTCGCGCCCCTCGTCGAGATCAACACGGCGGTCATGCGCGGTCTTCGCGCGACCGTGGCGGCCTGAGCATGGCAGGTCTTGTCCTGAAACTCGGCCCTCGCGAGCGCGTCATGATCAACGGTGTCGTGATCGAGAACGGAGATCGCCGTACCCGCCTCAACGTGGTGACCCCGGACGCAAATGTGTTGCGCCTGCGCGATGCGATCCATCCTTCCGATGCCAACACACCGGTCAAGCGTGTCTGCTACGTCGCACAGCTCGTGCTTGCCGGGGAGGCGGATCCAGAGGACGGAAAACGCCAGTTGCTGCAGGGGATTGAGCAACTCAGCCAGGTTTTCACAGATACCGAAAGCCGCCTGAGGCTCGATGCCGCCAGTGATGCGGTGTTAGCTGATAATTACTATCCTGCGCTCAAGTCTCTCCGACTGCTTCTGGCACGGGAAGCGCGTCTCATGGAAAGAAGTCTGGCATCATGACGTTCCAGCCGGTTTCCCCACTTTCGGGTATCGCCGGGTGGCGATTTCTTGAACGTACGCAAGAGGCCCAGCAGACGGCCTTCTATCAAAATGCGCAACTGGACCGGGATGTTGAATACTTCAAGGAAAACATCTTTCTGGTGCAGACAGCCGAGGAACTGGTCAATGACCGGCGTCTACTGACGGTCGCCTTGGGTGCCTTCGGGCTTGATGAGGAGATCGACAAGAAGTTCTTCATTCAGAAGATCTTGGCTGAAGGCACCGAAAACCCCGGTGCTCTTGCCAACCGCTTCGTTGATCCCAGATATGGCGCCCTGGCGGAGGCGTTCTCTTTCGGCAACCTTGCAGGCCCTCAGACCTCCGCGTCCGACTTTGGCCAGAGGATCACGGATGCCTACAAGGAACGGGCGTTTGAGATCGCTGTCGGGAATGCGGATGGCAACATGCGTCTCGCGCTGGGTTTCAAGCGCGAAATCGCCGATTATGCATCACTCGCGAACGCAAATACGGCTGGCTGGTTCTCGATCATGGGATCCACACCCATGCGCACGGTTTTTGAGGGGGCGTACAATCTGCCGTCGGAGTTTTCTGGCCTTGATGTCGACAAGCAGCGCGACATTTTGAGAGACCGCACCAGGGAACTGTTCGGCAGCGAGTCGCCTGCGGTCTTTCTCGATCCCGACAACGTAAATCAAGTGATCGACCGGTTCCTCGTCCGTGCCCAGATCAATGAGGGCCCAAGCGGCAATACGCCCGGCATTGCTGCGCTGAGCCTTCTGCAATCAAGTGGATCTTTCAATGCCTCTGCCCAGATCAATCTGATCATCTCCAACGCTGCTTTCTAGTTGCTGCCCGCTGGTCCGGTGTCGCAGGATGGATCAGGCATCTGATCCATCTTCAGGTATCGGATGTATCGGGAGCCTCGAGTATGCGGGCCAGTTCCTCGAAAGCGGCTTTCGGGCCCTCCGGAACGGGCCGGGAAAAGAAGGCATCAAGGGGCGGCCAGACAAGGATTGCCCGGTCAATTTCCGCGTCCGACCCCGGAACATACAATCCGGTTTGGATCATTGGCGCGGATGCCTCATAGACGCCGAGCACCTTGCGAGCCCGAAGGATCAGTTCATTTTCTTCCTTCGTCGCAATGTCAGGAAGAGACCGTGACACGCTGCGTCTGACATCAATTGCAGGAAAACGCCCGCGCTCGGCGATCTCGCGGTCCAGAACGACATGCCCGTCAAGCAGGCCTCGCGTGCTATCCGCGACCGGTTCATCCATGTCGGATCCTGCCACAAGAACAGTCATCACCGCCGTGATATCTCCCATACCCTCAAGCCCGGGCCCTGCCCGTTCGCTCAGAGAGGCCAGCAGGTTGGAGGTTGACGGAGGAAAGGCCCTCAAGGAGGCTGCTTCCCCTGCCGTCAATGCGATTTCGCGGTGCGCTTCTGCGAAACGCGTGATTGAATCGAGAAGCAAGAGAACCTGTTTGCCCTGGTCCCTGAAGTATTCGGCAACCGCCATGGCAGTCCAAGCCGCGCGCCGCTTTGCAAGCGGTGACTGGTCCGAGGTCGCAGCGACGACAACGGACCTTGCGAGACCTGCCTTTCCCAATACGTGGTCGGTGAAGTGCCGCAGTTCGCGCCCGCGCTCACCGATGAGCCCAAGCACGACAACGTCAGCACAGGCGGTCTTGGCCAGATCGGCAAGCAGAGAGGATTTACCGACACCCGACCCAGCAAAGATCCCTATTCGTTGCCCTTGGGCAAGAGGCAGCAATGTGTCGAACGCGGCAAGTCCCGTCGGCATCCGGTCGCCAAGCGCCCGGCGTTCCGCGGCAGGAAGAGCAGGGGCCTGAAGTGGCATCGGCACAGAGCCTCTAGCCAGCGGTTCCCCGTCCAGAGGTGCTCCGAACGCATCAACGATCCGGCCCATCCAACTGTCGTCGGGTGCAATCGGCGACATCTCGTCCAATCGCACCAGATCGCCGAGCGCTGTGCCCGTGCTCTGGCCGAACGGCATGACCTGAACGGACTTGTATGACATCGAGATGATCTCGCCTGGAACCGGACTGTCATTGCTGCGCAGAATTGAAACCATCTCGCCAATGCGGGCCACGGAGGTCAGCCCCTCGACCTCGATCGAACCGGGTCCGATGGCTGTTACATGGCCGTAACGCCGTTGCGGTTTGAGGTCTGAGATCATCGTCTCAAGAGTTTTGAAATCAAAAACCATAGGGTCCCTAAAATGCTCAGCTTTCTGACAACTCTTTATCAACCACGAAGGGTTAAGGCTTGTTTGAGACAGATTTGGGAGAAACCCGAAATGCAGATGAATTTGGATATTTTGCGCATGGCGCAAGACCTTGCTGCACATTCAGCGACCCGTCAGGCCGTGATCGCAGAAAACATCGCTCACGCCGATACGCCTGGCTATCGCGCCATGGATATTCCGGCTTTTTCAGAGACTTACAATGAGACCTCGCGGGATGATCTTGCGATGAGAGCGACGCGGTCCGGCCATATTGTGGGCGAGGCGTCAGTCTCGGCTGTCCGACCGGTTGAGGCGTCTCTCGGTGGGGCAGAATCACCAAATGGCAACAATGTCTCGCTGGAGGATCAGATGGTCCGGTCGGTCGATGTGAAGGCCAAGCATGATCTTGCCCTGGGGATATACGCAAAATCGCTTTCGATCCTTCGTCAGGGTCTGGGACGGCAGGGATAATGCATCATGAGTGACCTTTTGAAATCCATGGCCGCCTCGGCCTCCGGCCTTGCGGCACAATCGTCGCGTCTTCGGCTGTCCGCCGAGAACATCGCAAATGCGGACACACCCGGATATCGCCGTAAGCTGGTCTCGTTTGAACAGGTGTTCGATGAACGCGATGCCCGCGCTGTCACAACCGGTCAGGTGGAACTTGACCGATCGGAACTGGCGGAGATTTTCGACCCGGCCCATGACCTCGCCGGCGAGGACGGTTTCTACCAGGGGTCCAATGTGAACCTTATGATCGAGATTGCCGACGCGCGGGAGGCACAGCGCTCCTACGAGGCCAATCTCAAGATGTTTGAGCAAACCCGCCAGATGTCGATGTCGCTTCTTGAACTCCTACGTCGCTAGAAAGGCCTGACCGATGGACATACCTTCCCATATTGCCTCGCAACTTTATACAAACGCACAGAACGTTGCCAAACCGGTCGATGAAAGTGCGTCTGGTGGCGATACTTCCTTCGCGAAGCTCGCAGCGAACTTCATGGAATCCATGCGATCGGGTGAAGCCACGGTGAAGGCCGGCCTGGTCGGCAAGGCTGATCCGCACTCGGTTGTCGAAGCATTGGCCGCGACCGAACTGGCTGTTCAGACAGCCGTAACGGTGCGCGACAGGGTCGTCGAAGCCTACCAGGAAATTCTGCGTATGCCGGTCTGATATCCATGACCGAGGCCGAGCTTCTGGACATTTTGAGGCAGGGATTATGGCTTTGTCTGATTATCTCATTGCCAATTCTGGGACTGACCTTGGTTGTCGGTCTGGCCATCGGTCTCTTTCAGGCACTCACGTCGATCCAGGAAATGACACTGACCTTTGTTCCGAAACTGGGGGTCATACTGGTCGTTTTCTGGCTCTCGATGGGGTTTTCGGGAAACGCGCTGGTGACCTTCTATCAGGACGTCATTGTTGTGCGAATTGCGCAGTGACGGACACCAAATCTTAAGGTTGTTGCGAAACAAAGACGGGCAGTCGCAGGCGGCACCCAGAAGGGAAATTTGAAATGGACACAGCAGGTTACGTCGCCCTTACCCGACAAAGTGGGCTGGCAAAGGAGCTTCAGGTTGTGGCCAACAACATTGCCAATATCTCCACGGCAGGTTTCCGCAGGGAAGGTGTCGTTTTCGCCGAGATGATCGAGGCCCTGCCTGTTGAAGGCGGCGCTGTCGCGATGACCGCTGCCCGTGTTCGCCAGACAGACAATACCCAAGGTGGCCTGACCCAGACCGGCGGCACGTTCGATCTTGCGATCGAAGGCGACGGGTTTTTCATGATCGAGACCCCTCAGGGCAACCGGCTGACCCGGTCAGGCAGCTTCACCCCCAATCAGGAGAGCGAGTTGGTCACGTCCGACGGGTACCGTGTGCTCGACAGCGGGGAAGCCCCGATTTTCGTTCCACCGGACGCGGCCAGCATTGCTGTGTCACCCGATGGAACAATGACTGCGGATGGACTGCCATTGGCTCAGGTCGGAGTGTTCGTGCCCGAAAACGAGCTTGGTCTGATCCGGGAGGGCGGCGTGCTCTTTCGCGCAGATGATGGTGTATTGGTCGCCGAGAATGCACAGATTGCCCAGGGTTTTCTGGAAAACTCCAATGTAAATCCAGTGGTCGAGATTGCCCGAATGATCGAGGTCCAGCGCAGCTATGAGCTTGGCCAGACTTTCATGGACCGGGAGGATCAGCGGATCCGCTCCGTCATCCGCGCACTTGGCCCCAAGGGCTAACCCTTTCACAGGAGCTTCGCAATGAGAGCACTTAACATCGCGGCAACCGGCATGGATGCGCAGCAATTGCGTGTGGAGGTGATTTCCAACAACCTCGCCAACATGAGCACGACCGCCTACAACGCGCGTCGGGCCGATTTCGCAGATTTGCATTACCAGCAGGTAACACGCGCAGGAACCGTCAACGCGGCTGATGGAACGGTGCTTCCGACCGGGGTTCAGGTCGGGCTCGGGGTTCGCGCAGCGTCGGTCTCCATGGTGGTTGAACAGGGATCCCTTCAGCAGACCGGTGGTGAACTGGATATCGCGATCGAGGGCAACGGTTATCTGGAGATCACTCTTCCGTCGGGGCTTTCTGCCTATACACGGGACTCGGCCCTGAAACGCACCGGGGAGGGGTTGATCGTGACCGCCGACGGCTACCCTGTTGTTCCAGATATCACCATCCCCGATGAGACCCGCAGCATTGCAATCAACGCCGATGGCGAGATTTACGCCTCCTTTTCGGATCAGATTGAACCGCAGCTCTTGGGACAACTCAGCCTCGCGACCTTTACCAATGACAAAGGTCTCGAGGCAATCGGAAGCAACCTCTATCTTGAGACCGGAGCGTCCGGCCAGCCACAGATCGGTGATCCAGGCACAGATGGGCGCGGCACATTTCGACAGGGCTACCTTGAGAGCTCGTCAGTTGACCCTGTACGAGAGATCACAGAGCTGATCCAGGCGCAACGCGGGTACGAGCTCAATGCCAAGGTGATCACCGCCGCCGATCAGATGCTTGGCGCGACGACCCAGATCAGATGAGGGTGCTTCTTCATATCATACTGCTGGTTGTCGCAGGGAATGCATTTGCGGATACGCTCATTGCGGCCCGGGCGATTCCTGGCAGGACGCTCATTTCTGGCTCGGATCTTGCGGTCATCGAGCGGGATACGCCGGGGGCTTTCACGGCTCCGGCCGACGCGATCGGCATGGAAGCCAGGCGCACACTCTATCCCGGTCGCCCCATCCGCCCCGGCGATCTTGGTCCGCCCGCTCTTGTCGAGCGCAACCAGGCTGTCCAACTCAGGTACCGCGCCGGCGGGCTGACCATTGAAACCGAAGGACGCGTGCTGGACCGGGCGGGTATCGGTGATCTCGTCCGGGTCATGAATATGTCCTCGCGGCTCATCGTCTCCGGCCGCGTTTTGAGTTCTGGCGAAATCGAGGTGGGCCAATGAAGCAATTTTTAACAGTTTCAGCTGCAGCACTTGTGCTATGCGCCTGCTCCCGGCTGGCAAATGTCGGCCAGGAACCGGGGTTCACGCCAATCGACGATCCGAGTACCAGTTCGGGTCTGTCGGTCGCGCCTGCACGCGCCGCTTTGGCGGTCCCGCCGCCGCCCCAGATCCGCCAGGGCTATGCGAGGTCTTCCCTCTGGAACTCGGGACCTGCGTCCCTTTTTGGGGATCGTCGTGCACAGATCCGCGGAGATATCCTTACGGTCGTGATCGAGATTGACGATGAGGCCCAGATATCAAACTCCACATCAAGAAACCGGTCCGGCTCGGAAAACGTGTCAGTTCCGGCGCTCGGGGGCTTGCCTCAGTTGATTGACAGGGAGCTGCCGGAGGGTGCGAGCCTTTCCAATCTGGCTCAACTCAATTCTTCCTCCGCATCGGCTGGCGACGGCGCTGTTCAGCGCAACGAACAGATTACGCTGCGAATTGCGGCCACCGTGGTTGACGTCTTGCCCAATGGACATCTTGTCGTGCAAGGCAATCAGGAGGTTCGGGTGAACTTCGAGCTTCGAGATCTGCAGGTTGCTGGCATCGTCCGTCCCGAAGACATTTCACGTCGCAACGAGATCACCTATGACAAGATAGCGGGTGCCCGGATTGCATATGGCGGCCGAGGCCAGATAACCGACGTTCAGCAGCCGAGATACGGGCAACAGGTCGCAGATGTACTGCTGCCGTTTTAGGAGCCTGGCATGAAAAAACTGCTTCCCATACTTGTTATTCTGTTCAGCCTGGGCGGCGGGCTGGCTGCTGGTTTCATTCTGCGAGCACCGGCGGAGGAGGAAAACACCTGCGCGGAAGATGATGCGGAATGTGAAGCCAATGTCGCCGAAAAGCCGGAACCCGCAAAGCCGGTCGCACGATCGGCCCCGCCCGGTACGACTGATTTTGCCAAGCTGGACAAACAGTTTGTCGTGCCAATCGTCCGCGGCGAGCGTGTTCGCGCCTTGATTGTGGCGGAGATGGCAATCGAAGTTGAGAAGGGGCAGGTTGAGGTGGTTGACCAGGTGGAACCGAAACTCAAGGATGCCTTTTTGCGGGTTCTTTTTACACACGCGCACTCGGGCGGTTTTGATGGAGAGTTCACGGCCGAGTATGCACTTGATGATCTCCGCGCGCGTCTGTTTGAGGAGGCGCATGCAATTCTTGGGGATATCGCGAAAGATGTCCTGATCACCGAGATTGTGCGACAGGACATGTGACCGCTCTGGCGCGTCCGGCATCAACGGCGCCTATTCCGGCGCCAGCCCTTGCCTCTCGCGAGCGGATTGTCTTCTAAGTTTCTCACGATGCTCTTCGCGTTTCCGGAAAGCCTCGAAGGCCCGAGATTTTCCAAAGCTGCTGGCAAGTTGTCGCTTGGAAGCCGCAAGTTCCGCCGCGGCGGTTTGCGCCTCTGATCCCAGTCTTGCCTGACTGGCCGTGACCCACTGCTCATATTTCCCAACCTGCAAGACCGCTTCGCTTGTCCCGAGATCAGACAGCTCCGCCTGGCGTTGATGAGCTATCGACGCCTGCTCCTGAGAAACACGCCGGGCCCGTTGGAGTTTCTCCGCCACGAGAGCCATGTCACGCGCCATGTGCAGGCCGACGAGATGTGAAAGCTGTGTGGTGTTCCTACTCATTCTGCCAGCCGTGCATTTTCGCCTTTGAACGCATTTTCTCGGCAAACTGAATGGCGGCGGCGACGGCGCGGTACAGCTCTGGCTGGATTTCCGCGCCGATCTCGCAACCTGCGTGCAGAGCCCGCGCTGTCGGCGGATCGCGATGAATAGGCACCCCGGCAGCGGAGGCCCGGTCGCGAATGCGCGCTGCAATCTCGTCGGTGCCCTTCGCAACAACGACCGGGGCTGATCCCGGTGCCCTTGACCATGTCAGTGCGACGGCAAAATGGGTTGGGTTGACGATGACAACCTCGGCATTAGGAACATCGACAAGCATCCGGTTGGTCGCAATATCCATGCCCCGTTGCCTGCGCTGGGCACGCAGATGAGGATCACCCTCGGCCTCCTTGTTTTCGTCCTTGAGGTCCTGATGTGACATCCGGAGTTTGCGCGCATGGTCAAACCGTTGCCACATCAGATCGAGAGCGGCGATCGAACCGGCGATGATGGTCACGGCAATCACCATTTTCAGTAGCATCTCGCCCAGAAAGGCTGCCAGCCCCATCGAGCCTATGCGGATCGATCCGACGATGCGATCCGCCTCTGCCCAGAGGATCCAGGTCAGAACGAGTGCGACCGTTGCCATCTTGATGGCGGCCTTCAGAAACTCCATCAGCCCGGTCGGTCCGAACTTGTTCTTTGCGCCCTGGATCATGGAGATCCGGCTCAGCTTTGGAGCGATCTTGTCGGGGACGATCACAAAGGTCTGTTGGGCAATCAGGGACAATAGGGCGGCCAGGAACGGTATCAGAAAAATGCCTGCAAGCCCGAGAAACAACGTGACTATGATCGAGCCAAGTATCAGCCGCCCGCCTGGGCCCAGAAGCTGGCCTGCGATCAGATCGGGCTGGGACAGGAATATCGACAGATCCGCGCCGGTGTTCATGACCGTCACCTGCCCGGTTGCCACAAGCGCGATCAGCAGGCCCAAATAGGCGGCCGCCGCAGACACATCGGTGGAGCGTGGTATCTCGCCTTTCTTGCGCGCGTCCGAGAGCTTCTTCGCGGTCGGCTCATGGGACTTCTCGCCGCCTGTCTCTTCACTTTCGCTCATCGAGCGTTCGCCAGCGGGTTGGCAAGTGTCTGATCGAGCATATCCGACCAGAAAGACAGAATGACCGGGCTGGTGATCAGAAGCAGAACAAGGCTCCCGCCGGTGATTGCGGGTGCTCCGATAAAGGCCACCATCAACTGTGGCATCGCCCTGTTGATGGCTCCGAGAGCGACATTGTAGACCAGCGACGCGACCACGAACGGTGCCGCGAGAGAAAATGCCAGCGCGAAGGTCGAGGAGGCTTTTGCGACCCCCCACTGCGTCACATCCTCTGCGCTGGGAAACAGTCCGGCAGGAAGCGTTTCGTAGGAACCGATGATTGCCCAGACGACCTTTATATGCAGATCCAGCACCAGCGCGAGCGCCAGTGCTGCGATGGTCAACAGGTTGCCTATGGCCGGCATCGGATCGGGTGTAACACCGACCCCGGCCATCTGGACGAGCGCGGTACTCTGGGCCGCGATAGAGCCTGCCAGTTGCATTGCCATGACCAGCAGCCGTATCGAGACACCGATGAGCAGCCCGATGCCAGCCTCGGCTGACGCCAGCCGGAGCAGGGTGCCGGGGCTCATGTCCACTGCCGCAATGTCAGGAACAATGGCAGGTGCGCAGATCGTTGTGAGACCCAAAGTGACCGCAAGGCGAATGCGCGCCGGGATGAATTGCTCGCCAAATCCGGGAAGCAGGGCCATGATCGCGCCCACCCTCACGAATACAGCGAAATAGGCGGCCAGCGTGGCCTCGCTGAAGTTGAGGAACGGGGCCAGTGCTTCGAACATGATCAGGCCATTCCCAGAATGGAGGGCCGCAGATCGGTGCCGATTTCATCGAAAGAGAAGACCGGATTGCGGATGCCCTTTGCGTTGAGCACCGTCTGGATGAAACGTCGGCGGCGGGTCGTCGTGATGATGGCAGGGTAGCGCCCGGCTTCAGTGGCCGACGCGACCTTGCCTGCAACCGAATTGGCCAACCGGTTGAATTCGCTCGGTGGCAAAGCGACATCGGAAACGCCGCCCTCTGCCGTAATCTCGTGGGTCTGGAACAGCTCCTCCCAGGCGGGTGCAAGCTGGATCAGCGGAAGCACATTGCCATCTTCCAGCAACTCGGACGTGATCTGGAACCCGAGACGATGACGCACATGTTCCGCAATCGCCTCAGGTACCTTGGTGGAGCCGTTGACCTCGCCAATGGCCTCGAGGATCAGGGAGAGGTTGCGGATCGACACCCGCTCTTCCAGCAGAATTCTGAGGACACTGTGGAGTTGATCCACGGGGACCTTGTCGGGAACAAACTCGTCGAGCACCTTCCGATTGGCCTGGGCCCGGACCGGATCGGTGAGCGTCACGAACTCATCCAGCAGTTTGCGCATGGCCCGCCGCGAGAACAGGCGGCCGAAATTCTGCTTGATGACTTCAAGCAAGTGAGTGGCCACGACTTCGGTTGGTGTGACGACCGACAGGCCCTCAAGTGTCGCCTGTTCCTGCAGTGCGGGGTCAATCCAGCGGGCTGGCGCGCCGTAGACCGGCTCGGATACGGCCTTGCCGTCGGGGCCATCGCTTCCGGGGTCTGCGAGCAGCATCAGAACCTTGTCGATCTCAAGCTCTGACCGTGTGGCCTCAACCCCCTGGATCCGGATCGTGTAGGTCCCGTCGGGCAGTGTTGCGTTGTCGGTCATCCGGATTTCCGGGACGATCACGCCGAAGGTCTTGGCGATGTGTTTGCGCATGTTCACAATGCGGGTATCAAGCCCTGTGACCTCGTCCATGACCGTTGCGACCAGATCGGCTGCAAATTCCATATGGATCTCGTCGATGTCGAGCATGTCGCCCAGACTTTGCGAGGGTGCCACGGGTTCGTCCGGAAGTGCCTCATCCTGCAGTGTTTTTGCCTTTTGTTTTCGACTGGCGGCCATTGCGGCGATCCCCAGCACCGCAGCTCCGGCTACAAAGGGGAAAAACGGCAGGCCCGGCACAAGCGCGAAAAGCACCAGCAGTGCTGCAACCGTTGCAAGAGCGGTCGGATAGCCGCCCAGCTGGCTGATCAGCGCGCGATCAGCGGAGCCGATTGCCCCTCCCTTGGAGAGCAAAAGTGCGGAGGCTATCGAGATGATGACGGCGGGGATCTGGTTCACCAGCCCGTCGCCGACAGTAAGGATGGCATAGGTTTCCAACGCCTGCCCGATCGGCATGGAGTGCATGAAAACACCGATCCCAAGGCCCATGACCAGATTGAGAAGAGTAATCAGAAGCCCCGCAATCGCGTCGCCCTTGACGAATTTCGATGCACCGTCAAGCGAGCCGAAAAAGGTTGTCTCCTCCTGCTCCATCTTGCGGCGCGCACGGGCATCGTCGTGGTCAATGGCCCCTGCGGCCATATCGCTGTCGATGGCCAGCTGCTTGCCGGGCATCGCGTCGAGCGCAAAGCGGGCGCTGACCTCGGCCATTCGACCTGCGCCCTTGGTGATGACTATGAAGTTGACGATCAGCAGGACGCAGAAAACGACCAGCCCCAGAAAGACGCTGCCGCCCATCACGAACATCGCAAAGCCTTCGATGACGCCGCCTGCGGCGCCCGGCCCCTTGTGTCCCTCGCCGATGATCAGTTTGGTCGAGGACACGTTCAGCGAGAGCCGCAGCATCAGTGAGGCCAGAAGGATCGTCGGAAATGCCGAGAAATCGAGGGGCCGCTCTATGAAGAGCGTGATGGTGAAAATCAGGATGGCAAGCCCGAAGGATGCAGCCAGCCCCATATCCAGAACCACCGCCGGCATTGGCAGGACCATCATGACGATAACCGCCATCAAGGCGGTGGCCAGCAGAACGGTGGGGTGCATCAGCCCCCCAAGGCTTGTGTTTGTCGCCATCATCCCCGCCTAGAAGAGACCGCCGCTGGGCCGGATCAGAAGCGACCTGCCCTGGGTGGAGGATTGCAGTCCCGCGAGTGATCCGAACCGCGTGGGCGGTGGTGGATCCCAGGGCACCTCGATCTCCGGCACGGGTTCCGGTTCCTTCACGCCGCTCGGGACCTCGGCCAACAGGGCTTCGCCCGCCTGAAGGTTTGCGTCATATTCGTCCGCCTGCTGTTTCGGCAGTGGCTTGCCGGTCAGGCGAGCGAGAATGCGATCAAAGCGCGCACGATAGCGGTTGGCATATTGTGGCGTTCGCGAATGATAGGCCCCCGCAGATTTGGACCAGGACCTGCTCTCGCGATAAAGATCGCTCAGAAACCGGCCCGCATAGGCCGCGTTCTGGCGCGGATCGAACATGTCCTCGATCGAGGCAAAGGCATTGCCGTGCCAGCGATAATTGATCTGGAAACAGCCGACATCGAAGCTGCGCGCGCCGCGGTCGAAGTGCTGTTTGACGTAGGCCAGCGCCTCTTCCCTTGTGCCAAACCAGACGCCCTTGCCTTCCATGTTCACGGTCCATGGCCAGGGCTTGTGCGCCCCGTCAATCCGCCGCCCCGTCTCGGTCAGGGTTATCGCCCGAAGAACGGATGTGGGCACGCCTGTCTGCTGGGCCGCATGGGTAATGGCCGCATCACAGATCGCGGAAATCTGCGAGGGGGTATTGGCATGAGCCGTCGTTCCGGCGAGACACCAGAACAGGCCGAGGCAGGCGAGATGCCGCAAGAGATGCATTCAAGGATTCTCCTTGAGTTAACCAGTTCTCTCAGCGATAGCCTTGCAGGTGTTACCAAGCCGTAACCATTGGGCCGGGATAGAAAAAGTTTTAACTATTCCGGACGGGTCTGGCTGCGCGAAGGAGATGTGAATGGATATTCTGGTGCTGATCGGATTTGCTGGCGCTTGCATGGCGGCCGCGTCAACCGGTGCGATGTATCCACCTGGAGAGTGGTACGAGCGTCTGGAAAAACCGGACTGGACCCCGCCGAACTGGCTGTTCCCGCTGGCATGGACCGTGCTTTACATCGCGATGGCTTATGCTGCCTACCGGGTCGCCCTCAGCGCCCAGCCTGCAGCCAAGGCCGGGCTGGCCTTCTGGGCGTTTCAGATCGCGCTCAATGCCATCTGGACGCCGATCTTCTTCGGGCTGAAGAAGCTTCGCGCGGCGCTTGTCGTGATCGGCGCGCTCTGGGCGGCGGTGGCGATGACAATGATCCTGTTCTTCATTGCGGATTTCGTGGCCGGCATGCTGTTCCTGCCGTACCTGATCTGGGTGTCCTACGCGGCAGGGCTGAACTTTACGATCTGGCGGGACAACAAGACCTAGCCGCGGAGCGCTTTGAGCATCACGTCCACATTTGCCGGATCGGCCTCGGGCGTGATGCCATGGCCGAGATTGAAGATATGAGGGCCCTGGCCGAGGGCTTCGGCTGTCGCCTTGGTTGCCGAGACCAAGGCCTGACCTCCGGTCACCAGCAGCATCGGGTCGAGGTTGCCCTGAACGCAGGTCTTGGGTTGAAGCGTTCTTGCGGCCCAATGCGCATCGACGGACGTATCGATCGCACAGGCCTCGACGCCGGTCGCATCAACGAAGACCTCGGCCTTTTCACCGGCCTGTCTGGGGAAGCCGATCACGGGGATGTCGCTGTTATGGGCCCGGATCGCCGCGACGATCCGTTTTGCAGGCTCGATGGCATAGCGCTCGAACTCTGCGCCTGGCAGAGCACCCGCCCAACTGTCAAAGAGCTTCACCACCTCGGCACCTGCATCGATCTGAGCAATCAGATAAGCCGCCGTCGCGTCCGTGATCCGGTCGATGAGCGCATCGAATGTGGCCCGGTCGCCATACATCAGTTGCCGCGCCGGTCCCTGATCCTTTGTGCCTTGGCCTGCGATCATGTAGGTCGCGACGGTCCATGGTGCACCGGCAAAGCCGATCAGCGCTGTCTCGGCGGGCAGGCTGGCGCGTAACAGGCGCACGGTTTCATAGACCGGATTGAGGGTCTCGTGGATGGTCTCGACCGGTTTCAACCGTGCCAGATCATTGGCGCTTTGAATGGTTGAAAGCCGCGGCCCCTCGCCCTCGACAAACCACAGATCCGCACCAAGCGCCTGCGGGACCAGCAGGATATCGGCGAATAGGATCGCTGCGTCAAACCCGTAGCGTCGGATCGGTTGCAGGGTGACCTCGGCGGCAAGCTCGGGGTTGTAGCAAAGATCGAGGAAACTGCCAGCCTGCGCGCGCGTAGCCTTGTATTCAGGCAGATACCTCCCGGCCTGACGCATCATCCATACCGGTGGCACATCCAGGGTTTCGCCCGCGAGGGCACGCATCAGAAGCTTGTCTTTGGTTTGCATTCTCTGGTCCCGCTCAACTGTCAGTCATTCCATACAGTCCACGCAAGACCTCGGAAAGCCTTGTTAATCAATTGCATGCAATTGGTGCATTTCCTAGAGTGCCGTCATGAACAGTTTACACCCGTCTCCCGACAATCCACTCCGCATCGGCACGCGCGGCTCGCCCCTG
The DNA here is from genome assembly GCA_947493745.1 of uncultured Paracoccaceae bacterium. Taxonomy (GTDB): domain Bacteria; phylum Pseudomonadota; class Alphaproteobacteria; order Rhodobacterales; family Rhodobacteraceae; genus CANLSM01. The sequence continues at coordinate 163,407 of CANLSM010000006.1, forward strand.
GCGCTGGCACAGGCGCATGAGACGCGGGCCCGGTTGATGGCGGCCCATGATCTGCCCGAGACGGCCTTTGAGATCGTGGTGATCAAAACCACCGGCGACAAGGTGCAGGACCGCCCCCTGGGGGAGATCGGCGGCAAGGGTCTTTTCACCAAGGAGATCGAGGAGGCGATGCTGGCAGGCGAGATCGATATCGCCGTGCACTCCATGAAGGACATGCCGGTTGATCAGCCTGATGGCCTCGCGATGACATGCTATCTGCCGCGCGAGGATGTCCGCGACGCCTTTGTTTCGGCCTCTTTCGACCGGCTCGCCGATCTGCCCGAAGGGGCGACGGTGGGCACCTCCTCGCTCAGGCGGCGGGCGCAGCTCAAGTTTGTCCGCCCGGACCTGAGGGTCGTCGAGTTTCGCGGCAATGTTCAGACCCGGATGCGGAAACTGGGCGAGGGGCTTGCCGATGCCACATTTCTGGCCATGGCAGGGCTTCGTCGGCTCGGGATGGAGCAGGTCGCGAAAGCACCTATCGATACCATCGAGATGCTGCCTGCCGTGGCTCAGGGCGCAATCGGGATCGAGCAGCGCCGCGACGATGTGGTTGCCGCGACCCTGTTGAAGGCGATCAATGACAGCGAGACCGCGACCCGGCTTGGCGCTGAGCGCGCCTTTCTGCGGGGGCTCGACGGATCCTGCCAGACGCCCATCGGGGGGCTGGCGATTCTGTCCGGTGATGAGTTGCATCTGACCGGCGAAATCATCCGTCCTGACGGGTCGGAACGGCACCAGGCCGCCATCAGCGGCCCCGCCGAAAACGGCGTCGAAATCGGGGCAGAACTGGCCGAGCGTCTGAGAAAACAGGGCGGTGCCGGTTTTTTTGACGCCTTCTGACCCAGAGACGCTGGCGACTCTCCGCTCAAATACGCCTGTTCTTTCAATCCAAAGATGTTTTTGCGCGGGAATCGTTTACTCTTCACAATGTGGTGATTGGCACAGAGTGGGGACTCGGGAGTGCTATGATAAACGAAACATTAATGACCAGTGGGGTGAGGTCATGACACTAGTCCACGAAGTTGACGATCCGCATAAAGCTGACCTGACCGTCGAGGTTGTTAAATCCCAGGGCGTTGCAGATCTGCTTGTGCATCGAGTAGAGGGCGGTTCCCCATCGCTGCGGAACGAAGCCGTCTGGTGCTTTTCCGGTGAGCGCACACCAAGCTCCAAGGCGATTCATTTCACGCACCGTCAGGGTCACGCCCATCTCAGGGTGTGTTTTGTCAAGTCGCCCGGTCTTTGCGGCTGGCTCAAGAGGCACAAGCTGCGCGGCAGACTTTCCTGATCCGAACACGACCTGGTACCGAAATTATTACCAACTGGCCTGATGGCTGCGGCTACGTGGCGCTGGTCAACGACTTTGTTTTAACTATTCTGGTTGACGAGCCAGTTCTGGCTTTATGGAACTGAAAGTATCTAGATGACCTTTGACGCCTTGTTCGAAGCGCAGATTGCGCGCCTCAAAGAAGATGGAAACTACCGCGTTTTTGCCGATCTGGAGCGGGCTCAGGGCGCGTTTCCAAAAGCTCTCAATCACTGCGAGGATGGCGAGCGGGATGTCACCGTCTGGTGTTCCAACGACTATCTCGGGATGGGGCAGCACAGCGATGTGCTGTCTGCGATGCATGCGGCTATCGACAAATCCGGTGCGGGTGCCGGGGGAACACGGAATATCTCGGGCACAAACCACACGCATGTTCAGCTTGAGGCCGAACTGGCCGATCTTCATGGCAAGGAAGCAGCACTGCTCTTTACCTCGGGCTATGTGTCCAACTGGGCAGCGCTTGGAACGCTTGGAGCGCGGTTGCCGAACGCGGTGATCCTGTCGGATGCGCTGAACCATGCCTCGATGATCGAGGGTATTCGTCACGCACGCTGCGGCAAGATGATCTGGAAGCACAACGATATGGCCGATCTGCGCGCCAAGCTTGAGGCCTGTCCGGAAGGCGCGACCAAGATCATCGCCTTTGAAAGCGTCTATTCGATGGATGGTGACATCGCGCCGATTGCCGAGATCTGTGATCTGGCCGATGAATTTGGCGCCATGACCTATATCGACGAGGTTCACGCGGTCGGCATGTATGGCCCGCGCGGCGGTGGCGTCGTCGAAGAGCTTGGGCTTATGGATCGTATCACCCTGATCGAGGGCACGCTCGGCAAGGCTTTCGGCGTGATGGGTGGATACATCACCGGCTCCGCGGCGCTGGTCGATTTTGTTCGGTCCTTCGCGTCGGGTTTCATCTTTACGACTGCACTGCCCCCGGCGATTGCGGCAGGGGCTTTGGCCTCGATCCGCTATCTCAAGACCTCGGATGTCGAACGGCAGGGGCAAAGGGCGCAGGTTGCCAAGTTGCGGGCGGCGCTGGATGCCGCTGGCATTCCGCATCTCACCAATCCCAGTCATATCGTTCCGGTGATGGTCAAGGATCCGGTGAAGTGCAAGATGCTCTCCGATATCCTTATGGATCAGTTCGGCATCTATGTGCAGCCGATCAACTATCCGACCGTCCCCAAGGGTGAAGAGCGGCTGCGCTTCACGCCCGGGCCACTGCACACCGACGGCGATATCGACCATCTGGTCCGCGCGCTGTCCTCGCTTTGGTCGCAATGCGCCCTGGCCCGCGCCGTTGCTTGAGGCACCGCCATCTGAGCTGGACGTATTTACCGGTCTTTTCACCCAGCAGGAGCCGCTGCCGGAAGAGGCGATAGCAGCAGCGATTGAGGTCATGCGAAGCGGTCGTTTGCACCGCTACAACACGCAGGCCGGTGAAGTCTCGCAAGCTGCGCTTCTGGAGTCAGAGTACGCGGCCTATCAGGGCAGCAAATACGCGCTTGCCTGCGCGTCGGGAGGCGCGGCGCTGCAAATCTCGTTGCGGGCCCTGAGCCTTCCCGCCGGGAGTGGCGTTCTGACCAATGCATTCACCCTCGCGCCCGTGCCCGGTGCAATTGCGGCGGCCGGACATCGCCCGGTGCTCGTCGAGATCACACCCGATCTTACGCTTGATCTCGATGATCTCGGCCGCAAGGCGGAAGCAAGCGGCGCAAAGGTCCTGATGCTTTCCCATATGCGTGGTCATCTGACCGACATGGACCGGCTGATGGAGATTGCAGACGCCCGGGGCCTGACGGTGATCGAGGATTGCGCGCATACGATGGGTGCAACATGGGCAGGCGTCAAAAGCGGCAATCACGGGCATGCCGCCTGTTTTTCGACCCAGACCTACAAGCATATCAACAGCGGTGAAGGTGGGCTTCTGACATCCGATGATCCGGATTTCATGGCCCGCGCAATCATCCTGTCGGGGTCCTACATGCTTTATGAGCGTCATGGCGCCGCTCCTGAAAGCTCACATTTCAAATGCGCCCGATTGAACTCACCCAACACGTCAAGCCGGATGGACAATCTCAGGGCGGCAGTTCTGCGTCCGCAACTTAGGCAACTCGACAACGCAATTGAGCGCTGGAATGCGCGCTATTCGGCACTGGCCGAGGTGCTGGGCGGCAGTGATCAGGTCCGGCTTCCGGTCCGGGCGCGAGACGGTGTCTTTGTCGGAAGCTCCCTGCAGTTCATGCGCTCGGGCATCGCCGGGGCCGAGGCACGCGCTTTTCTGGACCGATGCGCTGCCCGGGGTGTGGAACTGAAATGGTTCGGAGCGGACGAGCCAGCGGGTTTCACATCGACCCACAAGAGCTGGCAATACATGGAGGCGCAGTCTCTGCCCGCGACCGATGCGATCCTGCGCGGCCTTTTCGATATCCGGCTGCCGCTCACCTTCTCGCCTGACGACTGCCGCATGATCGGGCGCATCATCGTCGAGAGCCTCTAGGGTATTGTATCGGGCACAATCGCGCCCATAGCGATTGTCCTGCCGGCAGGATATTTCGGGGAAAACGTCAAAACCGTCCAGTCTCTTGCGCCGAATTGAGGACGCGCATAAGGGGCTGTGGGGGAGATCATTCATGCCCGATCATGCCAGCACCTCTGTTGAGGACCGGAACCGGTGGAGCGTCCATATCCGGACGATCCTCACGCTTGCGCTGCCTCTGATCGGTGCGCAGCTCGCACAGATGGCGATCCATGTCACCGATACGGTGATGCTGGGCTGGCTGGGGGCCGAGGAACTGGCGGGCTCGGTTCTGGGCAGTCAGCTCTTCTTCCTGCTATTCATCATCGGTTCGGGGTTTTCCTATGCGGTGATGCCACTGGCCTCGGTTGCCGTGGGCGAGGGGGATCAGGTCTCTGTGCGTCGGGCCGTGCGCATGGGGTTCTGGGTCGTGGGCATCGTATCTGTCCTGTCACTTGTCCCGATGTGGTTTTCCGCGCCGCTCTTTCGTGCACTGAAACAGGAACCCGAGCTGGTAGTCCTCGCCAGTTCATACCTGCAAATCGCCATGTGGGGTCTGCCGTTTGCGCTGATCACGACGGTGTTGCGGGCATTCCTGTCGGCGATCGACCGACCTCAGGTGGTGCTCTGGGCAACCATTGCCGGCGCATTCCTGAATGCCTTTCTCAACTGGGTTTTCATCTTCGGCAACCTCGGCGCGCCCGCGCTGGGGATCGAGGGGGCAGCGATTGCCTCGGTGGGAACGAATATCCTGACCGTGATCTGTCTGGTCCTCTATGTGAGCTACCGCAAGACGCCGCGCTCCTACGAACTGTTCGTGCGCATCTGGAAGCCGGACTGGAGCTTTTTCTTCAAGGTCAGCCGTCTGGGTGGTCCGATCAGCGCGACCCTGTTGGCCGAGGTCGGGCTCTTTGCGGCCTCATCCATCCTGATGGGCTGGCTGGGTGTTATCCCGCTGGCAGCCCATGGTGTCGCGCTTCAGATCATCTCGGTCATTTTCATGATCCCGTTCGGCTTTTCGCAGGCCGCGACCGTGCGTGTGGGGCAGGCCTATGGACGCTCGGATGCCTTGGCGATCGACCGCGTGGCCAAGACGGCGCTTGTCATGTCGGTGGGCGTGGCGGTTCTGGCCGCGATTGCGCTGGTCGTGATCCCCGAGCCGATGATCGGGCTGTTTCTTGACGAGGATAACGCGGATGCGGCGGCTGTTGTTGCGCTTGGCGTCCCGCTTCTTGCGGTCGCGGCGGCCTTTCAGATCGTGGACACGCTTCAGGTCGTCTCGGCCGGGCTTCTGCGCGGATTGCAGGACACACGGGTGCCGATGATCATCGCTGTTGCAAGCTATTGGGGGATCGGAGTACCGGCTGCCTGGGTGCTTGCCTTCCCCTTGGGCTTCGGCGCGCCAGGGGTGTGGGCGGGACTGGCTTGCGGCCTCTTCCTCGCAGCCATTTTCCTGACTGCGAGATTTGTCGGACGCGCACGTTTCCTTCCGCGACCTCAGGCGCGGGTGACATGAGGCGCTGAGGCATCGATCCGGCCGCGGCAGTCGATCACCAGATCGGCGCGGTTGCTGATCATCTCATAATCAAAGGCGCTGTGATCGGTGACGAGGATCACCGCATCCTGATTGGCCAGCGTCACCGGCCCGAAATCGACGGCGTATTCGCTCAACGGGGCATCCCATTTGCGGATCATCGGATCACAGATGCTGATATTGGCCCCCTGACGCTCCAGACCTTTGATGATGTCGAGCGCTGGGCTCTCGCGCAGATCGTCAACGTCGGGCTTGTAGGCGACGCCGAGCACGAGCACGCGCGATCCCCGTACCGCGCGTCCCTTGCTGTTCAGAGCCTCCGCAAGGCGACCGATGACGTAGTTCGGCATTTCGGCATTCACATCGCCTGCCAGATCGATGAACCGGGTCGTCACCCCGTATTGCCTCGCCTTCCAGCTGAGATAGAAAGGATCGACCGGAATGCAGTGACCGCCAATGCCCGGTCCCGGATAGTAGGCGCGGAACCCGAAGGGCTTGGTGGCGGCGGCGTCGATGATCTCGAAGATGTCGAGCCCCATCTTGTCGGCCACCACCTTCATCTCGTTGACCAGCGCAATGTTCACCGAGCGGTGAATGTTCTCCAGCAGCTTGACCATCTCTGCGGTCCGGGTCGAGCTTGTCGGCACCATCTCGTCGATGAAATGGCGGTAGAAGGTCAGCCCGGCCTCAAGACAGGCCGGTGTCGCGCCGCCTATCACCTTTGGAATGGTTCGGGTCTCGAAGGCGCGGTTGCCGGGATCCTCGCGCTCGGGCGAGTAGGTGAGGAAGATGTCCTGCCCGACCACCAACCCCTCGTTCTCGATCAGCGGTCGCAGAACCTCTTCGGTGGTTCCTGGCCATGTGGTGCTCTCTAAGCTGATCAACTGGCCATGGCGCAGATGCGGCCGGATGGCCTCCATGACCGATACCACCCGGCTGAGATCCGGTGTGCGGGACGCATCAACCGGTGTCGGCACGCAGATGACAAGTGCGTCACATTCCGAGATGCGAGAGAATTCGGCAACCGCCTCGAAGCCGCTCTCGACCATTGTCGCGATCTGGTCATGTCCGATGTGTTTGAGAGGGCTGAACCCGGAATTGAGCTGCTGCACCCGCTGATCGCAGACATCGAAGCCGACAGATTTCAGCCCGGTTTGCGAGATCCGTTGTGCGAGCGGTATGCCGACATAACCAAGACCGATGACCCCGACCACGCAGGTCCGATCCGCGACACGATCCAGAAAACCGTCTGGAGCCTCTGCCAATACCCGAATGTTCACGGATCACACCTCGCAATTTTTGACTAGCCCCGAATTTGGGGTCCGACGTCAAAATTGGCGAACTTAGTTAATGGAATCTGAACGTTAGGAATGTTTTTAGTTAATTGCAGCAGAGCACATTAAGGCTGCGTTCATACTTTCAGGTCGGGGCCGGGCCGGTTGATCGTCCGAGCGTCAGCTGGCACTCCCAAAGCTCGGAGACATGGGCCTTTTCCTCGGAGTCGATGAGATCGATCAGAAGCTCTGCCACCCGCGACCCCGCCGCGCGCACCGACGAGCGTGTGCAGGTAAAGAGCGGCACGTCGCCCGCATTGGGCAGGAAAGACAGTTCATCATCATGGGTGATGACCGAGATATCGCGCCCCAGTTGCAGCCCCATCTCGCTCAGCGCCCGCGAGACGCCCATGGCGGTGATCAGGCTTGAGGTCAGGATGGCGGTTGGCGGATTCGGTGCCGCCAGCAGGCGGCGCGTCGTCTCGTAGCCGAAAGGCTCCGTCATCTCTTCGGCGAAAAGGATCTCCGGGTCGACCGGGACGCCTCGTTCCGTCAGCGCGATCTCATGACCAACCCGGCGACGCTGGGCAAAGTGCATGTTCTCCAGCCCGTTCAGAAAGGCGATGCGCCGATGGCCGAGGTCGAGCAACAGGTTTGTGGCCCTCTCGAACGCACGTTTGTTGTTGATGTCGAGCCAGGAGTAACCAGTTTCCCCCTCGGCGACCCGTCCGTGCACGAGATATGGCACGCCAAGTGCGTTGAGCAGCGGAACGCGCGGATCGTCCTGTCGTGGCCCGTGGACAATGATGCCATCGACCTTGTGCTGCGAGTGGATCGAGCGATAGGCGGCCTCCTCGCCATCGTCCTCGACAACCGTGATAACCATGTCATAGCCGCGCTTGGAATAGGTCTCGCCAGCACCCGCGATGAAGTCGCCGAAAATCGGATTGATCATCTCGTGTCTTGATGTCGGGACCACATGACCGATGGACATCGACCGTCCTGTGGCGAGTTTCTTGGCCTGAAAGTTCGGAGCATAGCCATGTTTGGCAGCCGCTTCTGCCACCCGCGCCCGAGTCTCGGCGCGCACTTCCGGATAGCCGTTCAGTGCGCGACTGACCGTCGTCGGCGACAGCCCAAGAAGGTCCGAAAGCTCACGTAAGTTCATGCCTGTTCCTCAAAGCGCTTTGAAAAGCTGCCACTCCGCAGCGAAAATTTCAAACCCTTTCTCGCATGATGCATCGAATTGCTTGACTTAATTCCGCCTTAGTCTCATTTTGGAGGCATTCAAAGCGGTTTGAAAATGAGTCGCATGTAAGATCTGGACCCAAGGTCCAATTTGGGAGGAATAGGATGAAATCCACGCTACTGACCTGTGCTGCAGGCCTTGCCTTCATGGCCGGGACGGCATTTGCCGACGGCCATGCCAACCTGATTTTTGCGCCCGGCGAGGGTGACTTCAATTGGGAGAGCTTCGAGGCGTTGAAGGCCAACGATCTCAGCGGCAAGACTGTCACGCTGTTCGGTCCCTGGCTTGGCCCGGACAAGGAGCTCGTCGAAAACACGATGGCGTATTTCGAGGCCGCGACGGGCATCGATGTGCAGTATTCCGGCTCTGACAGCTTCGAACAGCAGATCGTGATCGATACACAGGCCGGTTCGCCCCCGAACGTGGCGGTCTTCCCGCAGCCGGGCCTTGCAGCGGATCTGGCCAGCAAGGGTCTTCTGGCCCCGCTTGGCGACGAGACCGGAGCCTGGGTGCGTGACAATTATGCAGCCGGGCAGTCCTGGGTCGATCTGGGAACCTATCCGAATGCAAGTGGCGAGGAGGAACTCTTCGGCTTCTTCTACAAGGTCGATGTGAAAAGCCTCGTCTGGTACAGCCCGGAGAACTTCGAGGATGCGGGCTATGAAATCCCCGAAACCATGGAAGAACTCAAGGCGCTGACCGATCAGATCGTCGCCGATGGCGGGACGCCGTGGTGCATCGGTCTGGGATCGGGCGGCGCGACCGGCTGGCCTGCGACCGACTGGGTCGAGGACATGCTGCTACGCACCCAGACACCGGATGTCTATGACCAGTGGGTGGCCAATGAGATACCCTTCGATGACCCGCGCGTTGTCGGTGCCATCGAGGAGTTCGGTGCCTTTGCCCGCAATGACGACTATGTCGATGGCGGTGCGGGTGCTGTTGCCTCGACCGATTTCCGCGACAGTCCAAAGGGTCTCTTCGAGAGCCCGCCCAAGTGCTACATGCACCGTCAGGCGTCCTTCATTCCGGCCTTCTTCCCGGAAGGATCCGAAGTGGGTCTTGATGTCGATTTCTTCTATTTCCCGGCCTATGGCGGCAAGGATCTCGGCTCGCCCGTTTTGGGTGCCGGCACGCTCTTTGCGATCACCAATGACAGCCCCGAGGCGCGTGCGCTGATGGACTATCTCAAGTCTCCCATCGCGCACGAGGTGTGGATGGCCCAACAGGGCTTCCTGACACCGCATAAGGGTGTGAACACGGACCTTTATGCCAACGAGGCGCTCAAGGGTATGGGAGATATTCTGCTTGGTGCCACGACCTTCCGGTTTGACGGCTCCGACCTGATGCCTGGCGGTGTCGGCGCGGGATCGTTCTGGACCGGCATGGTCGACTATGCCGGGGGCAAGGATGCGGCCACGGTTGCCTCTGAGATCCAGGCAAGCTGGGAAGCCCTGAAATAAAGCCAAGCGAATGGACCGCGCCACGCCCGGCGCGGTCCTCATCAACCCAATACGCCTGATCAACGGGCGACCGGGGAGGAACCCATGTCACAGCTTCTGATTGCCATCGGCACGATGATTGTCGGTGTAGGCGCCTGTCTGCTCTATTTCTGGGGCACAAACAAAGCGCTCGATACGATCTACCCAGCACGGGGCGAGAATGCCGGCGCCAACATCCTGCGGGCCAATTCGATCCGGCCCTGGCTGTTTCTCGGACCCGCCATTGTGATCCTGACGATCTATCTGGTCTACCCGGTGTTCAATTCGCTTCTTCTGTCCTTCAAGGATCCTGCGGGTGTCGAATATGAGGGGCTGGCGAACTACAAGCAGCTGCTTGCGGATGCGAAGTTCCGCGAGAGCATGCGCAACAACATCCTCTGGCTGGTCGTGGTTCCGGCGGGCGCGACATTCTTCGGCCTTCTGGCGGCCGCGCTGACGGATCGTATCCGCTGGGGCAACATCGCCAAGTCGCTGATCTTCATGCCGATGGCGATCAGCTTCATCGGAGCCTCGGTGATCTGGAAATTCGTCTATGACTACAAGGGCGAAGGGTCCCAGCAGATCGGCCTTCTGAACGCGATGACCACGAGCCTCGGCTTCGAGCCGCAGGCCTGGATCACGCTGCCCTTCTGGAACAACTTTTTCCTGATGGTCATCCTGATCTGGATCCAGACCGGCTTTGCCATGGTGATCCTGTCGGCTGCCCTTCGCGGCATCTCGGAAGAGACCATCGAGGCGGCAGTGCTAGACGGGGCCTCTCCGTTGCAGATCTTCTTCAAGATCAAGGTGCCGCAGATCTGGGGCACAATCGCGGTCGTCTGGACCACGATAACCATTCTGGTGCTCAAGGTCTTCGATATCGTGCTGGCCATGACCAACGGGCAATGGGGCTCGCAGGTGCTGGCCAACTACATGTTCGACAAGATGTTCCGCGCCAGTGACTTCGGCCTCGCGGCCACATCGGCGCTGGTCATTATGGCGATGGTCATCCCGATCATGGTCTGGAACATCATGGAAGCCCGAAAGGATTTCAAATGAGCGGTATGGCAGGACAAAGACCGGCGCTGAGCTGGGCAGTCAACCTCTCGGTTCTGGCACTCGTGCTGCTGTGGACCATCCCGACATTCGGGCTTCTGGTCTCCAGCTTCCGGGATGCCGATCAGCTTTCGGTTTCTGGCTGGTGGACGTCTCTCACGACGACGGACCGCAACATTGTCGAGCGGGCCGCCGCGCCGACCGATGATGGTGCCCAGACGCAAGTGGGCGAAGTCTGGGTGATCGAGGGCAATATTTTCGGCGAGGATGTCGGCATCGTCAGTCGTTTCGGCTGGCGTGCCCAGGAGCCGGAGGCCTTTGCCGCCGGAGAGACGGCGGAAATGCGTGACGGGCAGACCATGACCGTCGAGGCCGATGGCAGTTACCGGCTGGAAAGCCCCGAGGAATGGGAAGGGCGCCGTGGGCAGCGTATCTTTGTGACCTCGGCGGAGCCGCCGAAGTTCACCACAGACAACTACAATCAAGTGATGTTCTCAGAAGGTCTCGGCAAGAGCTTTCTGAACACGCTGACCGTGACCATACCGGCCACGATCATTCCGATCCTGATTGCGGCCTATGCGGCCTATGCGCTGGCATGGATGCAGTTTCCAGGACGCGCGCTGTTGCTGGCGATTGTCGTCGGGCTGCTGGTGGTGCCCTTGCAGATGTCGCTCATCCCGCTTTTGAAACTCTATAACGGGGTTGGCATCGGGAAATCGTATTTCGGGATCTGGCTGGCCCATACCGGCTTTGGCCTGCCGCTCGCGGTCTATCTGCTGCGAAACTACATGGTGGGCCTGCCGCGCGAGATCATGGAAAGCGCCAAGGTCGATGGCGCGTCGGATTTCGATATCTTCCGCAAGATCATCCTGCCGCTCAGCTTCCCCGCGCTCGCAAGCTTTGCGATCTTTCAGTTCCTGTGGGTCTGGAACGATCTGCTGGTCGCAACCGTGTTTCTCGGCAACAACGAGGACCAGTTGGTCATGACCGGTCGATTGCGTGAGCTTCTGGGATCGCGAGGTGCGAACTGGGAGATACTGACGGCCTCGGCGTTTGTCACCATCGTCGTGCCATTGATCGTTTTCTTCTCACTGCAACGCTATCTGGTGCGCGGATTGCTCGCCGGATCGGTCAAGTAAGGACGGCTCCATGAACCTTGCGCTCCCCGTCGGGGACAACTCTCAACTGGTGCCGGACAAGGACTGGTGGCGTGGTGCGGTGATCTACCAGATCTACCCGCGTTCCTATCAGGACAGCAATGGTGACGGGATCGGTGACCTCGCGGGCATCATTCACCGGTTGCCCTATATCGCCTCGCTCGGCGTGGATGCGATCTGGATCTCCCCGTTCTTCAAATCGCCCATGCTGGATTTCGGTTACGATGTCTCGGACTATCGCGACGTTGACCCGATGTTCGGCACGCTGGGCGACTTTGATGCGTTGATCGAACAGGCGCATGGGCTCGGGCTGCGGGTGATGATCGACCTGGTGCTGAGCCACACATCCGACAAACATGCCTGGTTTCAGGAGAGCCGGACCAGCCGCGAGAACCCAAAGGCAAACTGGTATGTCTGGGCCGATCCCAAGCCTGACGGCACGCCGCCGACCAACTGGCTGTCGATCTTTGGCGGCTCGGCCTGGGCCTGGGACGCGGACCGGCGGCAATACTACCTGCACAACTTCCTGACCTCGCAGCCGGATCTCAACTTTCACGAGCCCGATGTTCAGGACGCGGTGCTGGATGTGGCGCGTTTCTGGCTGGAGCGCGGGGTTGATGGGTTCCGTCTGGATACGATCAACTTCTATGTCCATGACAAGCAGTTGCGCGACAATCCGGCGCTGCCGGAGGAGGAACGCAATGCCTCCATCGCGCCCGATGTGAACCCCTACAACTACCAGAACCACCTCTTCGACAAGAACCAGCCCGAGAACGTGGACTTTCTGCGCCGGTTGCGCGGTGTGATGGATGAGTTTCAGGACATCGCGGCGGTTGGCGAGGTTGGCGACGCGCAATACGGGCTGAAGATCATCGGCGATTATACGGCGGGCGATGATCTGATGCATATGTGCTATGCCTTCGATTTCCTGTCGCCTGAACCGTTGAGCGGGATCCGCGCGGCCCGCGTACTGGGCGATTTCGAAGCGGAAGCGGCCGAGGGCTGGGCCTGCTGGGCTTTCTCCAATCATGACGTGTCGCGGCATCGCAGCCGCTGGCATCTGGGCGAGGATGCGGCCCGCCTGCATGCCGCCCTGATCCTCAGCCTAAAGGGGTCCGTCTGTCTCTATCAGGGGGAGGAACTTGGTCTGACGGAGGCCTATGTCTCCTATGAGGACCTACAGGATCCCTACGGCAAACAGTTCTGGCCCAAGTTCAAGGGCAGGGACGGCTGTCGCACGCCGATGGTCTGGTCATCTGACGGGCCGAACGGCGGTTTCACCGACGGCAAACCCTGGCTCCCGGTCGCGATGGAGCATCTGGAGAGATCGGTCAGCACACAGGAAAATCAGCCCGACTCCATGCTCAATTTCTACCGCGATCTGCTGCGGTTCAGAAAGGCGCATCCGGTGCTGTCCAAGGGCGATCTGCGTATTCTGGAGGCGACCGAGACCGTGCTCAGCTTCACCCGGTCCGAGGCCGGAACGACGATGTATTGTGTCTTCAATCTGGGCGATGCGGAGCAGACGGTCACATTGCCCACGGCTGCGGGTGAGCCGATCGAGGGACTGAATTTCGACATATCAAAGAGTGGGAACGCGGTGACCCTGGCACCATACCAGGCGTATTTCGCGCATCATAAGGGATAAAACCCTGAAGGGAGGGGATCATGGCATCACTGTCACTGAGCAATGTGAGTAAATCCTACGGACCGGTCGAGGTTCTGCGGAATATCAACCTGGAGATCGACCAGGGCGAACTGATCGTGTTCGTCGGCCCTTCGGGTTGCGGCAAGTCAACGCTTTTGCGGATGATCGCTGGCCTGGAGACGATCACCGGCGGTGATCTTCAGATTGACAGGCAGCGCATGAACGAGGTGCCGCCTGCACAGCGTGGCATCGCGATGGTGTTCCAGACCTATGCGCTATACCCGCACATGACCGTGCGCGACAACATGGCTTTCGGGATGAAGATCGCCAAGAAACCCCAGGCCGAGATCGATGCTGCCGTGAACAATGCGGCGCGTATCCTGCAGCTTGACCAGTATCTCGATCGCCTGCCCAAGGCGCTCTCGGGCGGGCAGCGGCAGCGTGTCGCCATCGGTCGGGCAATTGTCCGGGACCCCAAGGTGTTTCTCTTTGACGAGCCGCTTTCCAACCTTGATGCGGCGTTGCGTGTCGCCACCCGGATCGAGATCGCGCAGCTCAAGGAAAGCATGCCGGAAAGCACGATGATCTACGTGACCCATGATCAGGTGGAGGCGATGACGCTCGCCAGCCGCATCGTGGTGCTTGAGGGTGGGGACATCGCGCAGGTCGGCTCGCCGCTGGAGCTTTATGAGCGCCCCGAGAATGTCTTCGTCGCCCAGTTCATCGGCTCGCCGTCGATGAATATCGTCAATGGCACCGTGACCTCGACCGGGGCCGCGACCGGCGTTTCCACGACCGAAGGCGGCAATGTGTCCGTGCCGATTGCGAGCGTTGACAGTGATCAGGGCGCATCCATTCAGCTTGGTGTCCGGCCCGAGGACTTCCTTGTCACTGATGGCGGCGACTTCATCTTCGAGGGCACGGTTTCCATCGTCGAGGCGCTTGGCGAGACGACGCTTCTCTATTTTGATGCGCAGGGCAAGGACGATGCGCTTGTGGCAAAATTACCCGGCATCCAGTCATATTCGCGTGGCGACAAACTGCGCTTGACGGCGGCTCCGGAAAAAATGCATCTCTTCGATGCGAAGGGGCTGTCGTTTTTATACCGCTAGGGGCCGATGAGACCATCTATCCTGGATTACCGGGATCGGAAGAGCCTGTTTTCCGATCTCTCTGAAATCGTTGCACGTGAACTTAGTGAAGTTCTAGACACCAAGGAGCGCGCGACGCTCGCAGTGCCTGGCGGGACCACGCCGGGTCCGTTTTTGCGCGCCCTGTCGCGGGCGGAACTGGACTGGCCCCGCATCCGGGTGATGCTGACCGATGAGCGGTTCGTTCCGGAAAGCTCCGAGCGCTCCAACACCCGCCTGATCCGCAAGACCCTCTTGCAGAACCGTGCGGCCGACGCCCCCTTTGTCCCCTTTTACGCGCGTGCCGATCAGCCGGAGGACGTCCTGGACGGTCTGACGGGGGCGGTGGAAACGGCCTTGCCGCTTGATGTCTGCGTGCTGGGCATGGGAGAGGACATGCATACCGCTTCGCTCTTTCCCGGTGCCGACCGGCTGGAGGAGGCGCTGAGCAGCGACGCACCGGCCCTCATCCCGATGCGCGCGCCCGGTGCGCCGGAGCCACGCATGACGCTGTCCGCGCCTGTGCTTCGCGATGCCGCCAATCTGCATCTGCTGATCACCGGAGAGGCCAAGAAAACCGCTCTCGGTACGGCCTTGCAGGATGGCCCCGTCGCAGACGCGCCAGTGCGCGCCATCCTGACGGCCCCCAACCCGGTGACGATCCACTTCGCTGCGTGAAACCGCTCGACTACCGCCCTCCGACCTGTCCGCTGGATGTCCTGCATGAAGATGCTTCGCTTCTCGTGGTGAACAAGCCGAGCGGACTTTTGTCCGTTCCCGGCAAGGCGGCAGAGCATGCGGATTGTCTGGAGACCCGGCTGAAGGCGGCGTATCCGGAGGCGCTTCTGGTGCACCGCCTCGACATGGATACGTCGGGCGTAATGGTCTTTGCCCGCACCCGGATAGCCCAGCGACATCTGGGCTTGCAGTTCGAGAGGCGGCATCTGTCCAAGGCTTACGTCGCGCGGGTCTGGGGAGAGGTCGAGGGGGAGAACGGCGAGATCGACCTGCCACTCACCTCTGACTGGCCGAACCGCCCCTTGCAGAAAGTTTGTCACGAGACCGGGAAACCCAGCCTGACACGCTGGCGCGTCATTGAGCGTGAGGAGGGCGTGACCCGGCTTGAACTGACCCCGCTGACGGGGCGCACCCATCAGCTTCGGATTCATCTCAATACCATCGGCCACCCCATTCTGGGCGATGTCTTCTACGCCCCGCCCAAGATCGCAACAGCCGCGGACCGGTTGCAGTTGCATGCCCAAAGCCTGACACTCCGCCATCCCGACGGAGGCGCGCCTGCGACCTTCACCGCGCCCGATCCGTTTTAGGCGGAGGGCATGGTGGCAATCCCGATCAACGGGAAAACCTTGAGCTTTCCGGATGCGATTCCCGCAGCCAGCAGGCCCAAGATGAGATACGGTCCCGGATAGCGCTATTCGCGCCTGAGATTCAGATCCGGCAGGGCAGAGAAGAAAGTGCAGAATTGATTTCGCAACTGCTCTCGGCGACATTTGGTGTCAGTTCAAAGGATAGAAGAGCGAGGGTCGGCAATTTGATACGAAAATCAATAGATCGTGCATCGATGCCTGATGCCAGCAGATATGTCATGTCGTCAGGTGGAACACTTGTCTGCATATCGGATGTCGATGCAGAAGACCGCTACGCGCACGGACCCTACAGTTGCCTCGCATGCGGTCATATGATGGTGCCAGCGTTGGGACGCGTACGGAAACACCATTTCAAGCACAAGGCAGACCGCCCGGCCGATTGTCTACACGAGACCTACCTGCACCAGCTCGCGAAGAAGGTACTCTTTGAGGCCATCTCCGACGCCATGGTGGCCGGACATCAATTTCCTCTCATCCGAAGCCGGGATATTGTTTGCGATCATTTTGCGGAACCGCACGGCATTACCTGCACCAACCAGCAGACTCCATTCCCAGAGGATATTGCATCACGCTTTGATCGTATTGGCATCGAAAAGGGCGTGAACGGATATGTGGCTGACATTCTGCTATCATCCATAGCCACGGGCGAAACGATGCTTCTCGAGATCGCAGTAACGCACCACTGTGATGACGCAAAAATTGCGAGCGGACTAGCCATCGTCGAGATCATGATCAGAACCGAAGATCAAATCGAACAACTCAAACGTGGTCTCGATGGCACCTCGGGCTCCGTGCGATACCACAATGCGACACCGCTAAGCCCCATCCGACAGAACTGCACTGCGCCATGCGGGGCCAGCGGGCTTGCGCTCCTCCTCTTTCGAAACGGAAAAGCCTGGTATTCAGAGGTTCCTCTCGGAGCAGATGAAGACATCACATCAGATCCTCATCTAGCAACCTATGAAGTTGTCGATCCGAAGATAGGGCACGGCGATCGCGATTGGTCGACCATCAAAGCATATCTTGGGGAATTCATCATCCAACAGGCATATGACTCGGGGCAAAGAGTCAAATCCTGCATTTTGTGTCAGCATAATGGCGGCCGCGCGAACGATAATGACGTGTACTGCATCGCCAAGGAGCGCAACATGTGGATGTCTTCGAGCGCGACGACTTGCGACGCTTACTTCCCACCTTCCACATCTGACGATGCGAGAGAGCTGCTCAAGCTCTGAATACCATAAGGACCAATTACTCGTCAGGTCGACTTTGTCCCGCATTGCCGAACTCAACAGACCTCTGATGAGTCATCCCACGATCCATCTCGACTTCCCGCGCCTCTAGCTCTGTATCAGCTTCTCTTCGGCGTCCCTCGCTAAGTTCAAGTTCGTGCTGAGTTGCTCGTCGAGCGTCCTGTCGCTCGCTTCCTCGTTCAACAATCCACGCAATGCCTTCATTGATACGGCTTGCGAACGCACCAGCAGCGTCACGCATTCTGCAATGCCATCCAACTGGCTCTGCATCCTCTTCGTCGAGCGTTCCTCGAGGGGGTTTATTGATAGTTTTAGGATGATTTGGGGGCCGTGGTGGGCCAGGTACCCCGGGCCACTGTGGCCCCGTCTTGATGTTGGGTTCGGCGGTGAGCTCCAGCGCCTCGATTTGCACCAGACCGATCCGATAAATCCCTGACAACTAGGTTATATTTTTCACGCGTTTTTGGTGACCCCGGCAGGATTCGAACCTGCAACCTGCCCCTTAGGAGGGGGCTGCTCTATCCAGTTGAGCCACGGGACCACGGACCTCTCTTATGACGGGCGGGCGAAGCGGGTCAAGCGGTCAGAGGCCAGCAAGAAGGATGGTCATGGCTGCACCCAGCACCACGCCAATCCCGATCCAGGCCCAGCCGGGTAGAAGCGGGCCTTGCGGTTTGTCTTTCACGGGCTGGTTCGTGCGGATCAGCAGGTCTTCGGCCATGGTCGGCAGGAGCGGGCCAAAGCGCGACAGAACCTGCACTGTCCTGGCCAGGTCGCGCACGACCGCCCGGGGGCCGAGATTGTTGCGAATATACTCCTCGACCGCCGGACGTGCGGTCTCCCACATGTTCATCGCCGGGTTCAGCGAGCGGGCGACGCCCTCGACCACCACCATCGTGCGCTGAAGCAGGATCAGTTCTGTCCGTGTTTCCATCCCGAACCGCTCGGTCACGTCAAAGAGATGGGCCAGAAGGCGCGCCATTGAAATCTGGGTCGAATCCTGCCCGAAAATCGGCTCCCCCACGGATCGCAGGGCTTGCGCAAAGGCATCGATGTCCCGGTCCGGGGGCACATAGCCTGCCTCGAAATGCACCTCTGCCACCCGTCGGTAATCACGCCTGAGAAATCCGATCAGGATCTCGGCGTAGACACGCCGGGTGTAGGCATCGATCCGCCCCATGATCCCGAAATCGAGCGCCACGATATCGCCGTTCGGCGCCAGCTTGAGGTTGCCCTGATGCATATCGCCATGGAAGAAGCCGTCGCGCAGGGCCACACGCAGGAACATCTGGATCACCCGATTGGAAAGCTCCACCAGATCGGCGCCTCGCGCGCGCAAAGCTGCCACATCGCCGAACTTCTCGCCATCCGCCCAGTCGAGCGTCATGACCCGGCGGGACGAAAGGGGCCAGATAACCTCCGGTACCGCAAACCCTTCATCCTTTTCGGTATTGGAACGAAACTCAGCCGCGGCGGCCGCCTCGGTCCGCAGGTCAAGTTCCGCATCCACAACCGAACGGAAGTGATCGATCACCGCCTGCGGTTTCAGCCGACGTGATGATGGGGAGAAGGTTTCGATCATCCACGCGGCAAAATAGAACGCGTCCACATCCCGCAGAAAGGCGCGTTCAATGCCCGGGCGCAGCACCTTGACCGCCACGGTCCGGCCCGTTGCCGCATCCGTTGCCTTATGTACCTGCGCCAGAGAGGCGGCAGCGATCGGTTGGCTGAAGCTTGAGAAGAGTTCGTCGACACTGTGGCCAAGCTCTTTCTCGATCTCTGCCTTTGCCAGGTGGTCGCTGAAGGGCGGAAGGGCGTCTTGCAGCATTTTCAGCTCTGCGGCCATCGTGTCACCCACGATGTCGGGCCGGGTTGAGAGGATCTGACCGAATTTGATATAGGCGGGTCCCAGTGCCGTCAGAGCGCGGAGCACCGGCGGCTGGCTCGGATCACCTTTCAGCCCGAGCCACTTGAAGGGCCAGCCAAGGATACGGGCAATCGCGCGCAGCGGCCGCGGTGCGTCAACTGCCTCCAGCGCCACATCCATGGCGCCGGTGCGCTCGAACGTGGCACCGGTCTGGATCAGTCTCCAGATGTTATGCGGTCCGCGCACGGCCTCAGATTTTCCAGCCGGAATGGAGCGCCGCTATCCCCATCGACAGATTGCGATACTTCACCTGCTCGAACCCGCCGTCCCGGATCATCGAGGCGAACCGGTCCTGTTCCGGGAAGCGTCGGATCGATTCCACCAGATACTGATAGCTGTCGGCATCGCCCGTGATCACCTTGCCCATTGGTGGGATGATGTTGAACGAATAGCGGTCATAGGCCCATTGCAGGCCCGGATTGGGGATCTGGCTGAATTCCAGCACCAGAAACCGTCCGCCGGGCCTGAGCACCCGGTAAGCCTCGGCAATGGCATCCTCGATCCGGGTTACATTGCGGATACCAAAACTGATCGTGTAGGCGTCAAAGCTGCCTGCCTCGAACGGCAGAGCCATCGCATCGCCGCAGACCCAGTCAAGCTGATCGGCAAGGGCTTCGGCCTCGGCCCGCTTTCGTCCCTCATCCAGCATCGACTGTGTCATATCCAAAACGGTGGCATGGCCCTCGCCCGCGCGTTTGAGAAACCGGAACGCGATATCGCCCGTGCCACCGGCCACATCCAACAGCCGCATGCCCTTGCGAGGCGCAAGCCAGTCCAGCATGGCATCCTTCCAGAGCCGGTGGATACCAAGGCTCATCGCATCGTTCATGACGTCATATTTGGATGCAACGGACGAGAACACGCCATGCACCATTCCGGCCTTGGCATCCTCCTCGACGGTCTGGAAACCGAAATGGGTGGTTTTGCTGTCCTCACTCATCGCACGCGCCCTTTCGTTCGCACCTCAGGTGGTTATAACCTCCCCTCACACATTAACAATTCCGTCCAAGTGTCGCGGGGGTCAGATGCCAGAGCTGCCAGAGGTCGAGACCGTCCGCCGGGGGCTGGAGCCTGTGATGACCGGTCAGATCATCGAGCGCGCCGAGGTTCGCCGCCCCGACCTGCGTTGGCCGTTTCCGGCGGACATGGCGACGCGTCTTACCGGGGCCCGCATCGAGCGCCTGCGCCGCCGCTCCAAGTATATCCTGGCCGATCTTGACCGGGGCGAGACACTTCTGATCCATCTGGGCATGTCGGGCCGGATGACGATCACGGGCAATGGCAGCAGACCCGCCCCCGGCATCTTCGTCCACGACCACAAGCCGTTGGAGCCGCATGATCACGTGATCTTCCATATGGCAGGCGGCATGCGCGTGACATTCAACGACCCGCGGCGGTTCGGCGCAATGGACCTGCTCGATAGCGCGACCGCCGACCAGCACAAGCTGCTGGCCTCGCTCGGGCCGGAACCGCTCGGCAATCATTTCGATGCAGATCACCTGGCAACTGCACTGAAAGGCAGGCGCACGCCCATGAAATCTGCACTGCTCGATCAAAGGATCGTTGCGGGGCTTGGCAACATCTATGTATGCGAGGCGCTCTGGCGCGCGGGCATTTCACCGATCCGCAAGGCGGCCAGCCTGTCACGCAGCCGGGTAGACACACTCGTCCCGATCATCCGGGATGTGCTGCGCGAGGCGATTGAAGCAGGCGGCTCCTCTCTTCGCGACCACCGTCAGGCAGATGGGGCGCTTGGCTACTTTCAGCACAGCTTTGCCGCCTATGGCCGCGAGGGAGAGCCGTGTCGGCACGCGGACTGTGATGGTAAGATCGCCCGCATTGTACAATCGGGCCGCTCCACCTTCTATTGCAAGGCCTGCCAGCGATGAGCCTCTCTCCCACGTTCTTCTTGGCAAAAATATCCAAGGGCGCGCCGCGCGAAGCAGGCACAACAGATGATGCCTGATCTCAGCCTGGAAGACAGCTGCCCAGGGTGTCTTGTCTGCGGCATTGATGAGGTCGGACGTGGCCCCTGGGCCGGACCGGTCGTTGCCGCGGCTGTCATTCTGGATCGCAGAGCAATCCCGGTCGGTCTTGACGACTCAAAGAAACTGTCGGCGGCGAAGCGGGAAATGCTCCACGATGTTCTGAACCGCGATGCTCATGTCGGGATCGGCGAGGCCAGTGTCGCGGAGATCGACCGGATCAACATCCTTCAGGCCAGCCTGCTGGCGATGGAGCGGGCGGTCGCGGCACTGCCTGTTGCACCGGATTTTGCACTCATCGACGGGCGCCACTGCCCGCGTGGGCTGGCCTGTGAAAGCCTGCCGGTGATCAGGGGAGACAGCCAGTCGGTATCCATTGCCGCCGCCTCCATTGTTGCAAAGGTCACACGCGACAGGATGATGGTGGCACTTGCGCAACAGTTTCCCGGCTATGGCTGGGAAACCAATGCCGGATATGGAACCAAAGCCCATTCGAAGGGACTTAAAACATGGGGAGTGACCCCACATCATCGGCGCTCCTTTAAGCCCATCCACAATATCTTGTGTGAAGAAAATTAGTTAAACTACTGATTCAAAAAGAATTTGACCGCGAATCAGTTTTGACTCATCTTGGCTCCAACACCGCAGATAGTGAGTTGAACGAGCACAATGGCCGGATCCGGGACACAAACGAAGCAGGCAGATCTGCCACTTGATCAGATCCTTGCGGGCGATTGCGTGGACATCATGAACAGCCTGCCGGCGGCCTCGGTTGACCTGATCTTTGCCGACCCTCCCTATAACCTGCAGCTCAAGGGAGAGTTGCACCGCCCCGACAACTCGCGCGTTGATGCGGTCGACAATGCCTGGGACCAGTTTGCCAGTTTTGCGGCCTATGACAGTTTCTCGCAGACCTGGCTGAAGGCGGCGAGACGGCTGCTGAAGCCCGATGGCGCGATCTGGGTGATCGGCTCATACCACAATATTTTCAGGCTGGGCGCCGCGCTTCAGGATGCGGGCTTCTGGATCCTCAATGATGTGGTCTGGCGCAAGTCGAACCCGATGCCGAACTTTCGCGGCAAGCGGTTTACCAATGCACATGAGACGATGATCTGGGCCGGAAAATCCGACACATCGAAGTACACGTTCAACTACGAGGCGCTGAAGGAGCTCAACGAGGGCATTCAGATGCGCTCGGACTGGATGTTGCCAATCTGCAACGGACATGAGCGCCTCAAGGCGAAAAACGGCGATAAGGCCCATCCGACGCAAAAGCCGGAGGCCTTGCTGCACCGGGTTCTGCTGGCCTCGACCAATCCGTCCGATGTGATCCTCGACCCGTTCTTCGGCACCGGGACCACGGGGGCGGTGGCCAAGAAACTGGGACGGCATTTCATCGGGATCGAACGCGAGGCGGAATACCGCGAGATCGCCAAGGCGCGCATCGCGGATGTGCGCAGGTTCGACCGCGCCAGCCTTGAGGTCACACAGTCGAAACGTGCGGAGCCGCGGGTTCCGTTCGGCCATCTGGTAGAGCGCGGGCTGCTCTCGCCGGGCGAGGTTCTGCACTCGCTCAATGGCCGTCATACAGCCAAAGTAAGGGCCGATGGCACGCTGGTCGCAGCGGATGCCAAAGGCTCCATTCATCAGGTGGGTGCTGCGCTAGAGGGAGCCCCTTCCTGTAACGGCTGGACCTACTGGTCTTTTAAAAGAGAAGGCGTCCTTGCCCCCATAGACGTCCTCCGCCAGCAGGTCCGGTCCGAGATGTAAGAAATAAGGTTCTACCGCCGGTGCCTTGCGGCATCCAACTTCACCCCCGTCACCTCTGTGGCGGGGGTTTTTTCTTGGGGTTGGCCCGGGATGCCTCCGGCGGGGATATTTTGCCAAGAAGAATGTGGAGGGGCGTTCACAGGACTTTGAGTGGATCGCCTGCCGGAAGCTGCGATTGTACGGTGAAAAGGCTGGAGGTGAGTATGATCGGGCGGGTATTTGCGGCACTGATGCTGGGGTTTCTACCGGGGGCGGGGCTTGCCTGTGGGGGCGAGACCGATTGCATGATCGGGGAGCGGAGCTACCGGGTGCTGTTGCCCGAAGGAATAGATGCTCCGGGGGCGATTGTCTTTGCCCATGGCTATCGCGGGTCGGCAGCCGCGACGATGCGCAACCGGAACCTCAGGGCGCTGGCGGATCGGTTGGGCGTGGCGCTGGTCGCCGTGAAATCCTATCGTGAGGATTGGCGTATTCCCGGTGTGCCTGCAATGCCATCCACAGACGGGCAGGAAGAACTGGCCTATTTCGAAGCTTTGATGGCCGACCTTGCGCAGCGGCACGGGATCGATACCGGGAGGCTGCTGATGACCGGGTTCTCGGCGGGTGGCATGATGACTTGGCAACTGGCCTGTGATCGGCCGGAGATGTTTGCGGGCTTTGCGCCGATTGCCGGAACGTTCTGGGCACCCGTGCCGCAGACATGCGACGGGCCGTCGGTGCATCTGTTTCACACCCATGGAACCTCGGACCGGATCGTGCCTCTGACCGGGCGGCCGATTGCCTCGACCCATCAGGGAAGTGTCCCGGACGCGCTTGCGATGCTTCGCACGCTGGGCAAGTACGAAGAAGCCGGTGCCTTTGACGAAGATGGTTTGTCCTGTGAGAGGCACATCAACCCTGATGGCAAGGTGCTTGAGTTCTGCGCCCATCCAGGCGGCCATTCGATGAAGGTGGGCTATATCGAGCGGGTCTGGAAGCGTCTGGAGGCCCTTGGCGCACTTTAGCGCGGCATCGGGTTGGAGGCGGTGGAGTACGGTTTCCAGTCGGTGATATCGGGGTAGAAATCCTGCCGCCATTTGCGCACCATCGGATTCATCATCCGGCGCCAGAGCAGCGGATTGGTGGCAATCGCGGTCATCAGCGGATAGCCGAAAGGCAGTTGTGGGGCCTCGCTCGCCTCGTAGGTCTGCAGAAGCGGGAACCGCCGGTCGGGCTTGTAGTGATGATCGGAATGGCGCTGCAGATTGATCAGCAGAAAATTGGTCATCTTGTGGGCGGCGTTCCAGCTGTGCCGGGGCTGAACATGCTCATACTTGCCGTCACCCAGATGGCGGCGCGTCAGGCCATAATGCTCGACATAATTCACAAGCTCCAGCTGGAGGATGGCGACAAAGGCCTGAATGACGAAGAGACCGACGCCCGCCCATCCGCCGATCAGCGCGGCGATGGCAAGGAAGGAAATCGCGCCGAGACCATAGCGCCAGAACGGGTTGCTGCGATGCAGCGCTGGCAGGCCCTTGCGATGGAGGCGGTCGACCTCCGCGTTCCAGGCGGATCTGAAACACCCAGGAAGCACCCGGATGAAAAAGCGATAGAAGCTTTCGTTGTAGCGTGCGGTCACCGGGTCGCGCGGCGTGCCGACATAGCGGTGATGGACAATCAGATGCTCGGACCGGAAATGACCGTAGAGTACCGAGATCAGGAGCGCTTCGCCCAGCCGTTGTTCCAGCCGGTTCTTCTGATGGATCAGCTCATGGGCATAGTTGATCCCGATGCTGCCCGAGACCACACCCATCGCCATCATAAGAAAAACGCTCTCCCAGCCGGACAGATGACTGCCCCAGTTGATCACCATCAGGCAGCCGAAAACCAGCGTAAGCTGGATTGGAAGCCAGATGATCGTGATCAGCTTGTACCAGTAGAGATCGGCCTCGCCTGTCTCCAGGTCCATGTTGTCGGTCTCAAGGCCCGCAAACCGGTCAAGGATCGACATGACGATCCACCCATAGGCCGGGATCAGCGCGATGGTCCAGCCGCCGAAGATGGCCGCAACGATGCCCATCGGGACCATCAGGAGCGACATCCAGAACGGCAGGGCGTTGCGCAGGGTTGGGGCAGGTGTTGTCATCTTGATCCCACTCTTAGCGCCCGTAATGGCCTCGCTCAAGTTGACGAAGCGTCACCTCAGAGCAGCCTGCCCGAGATCATAGGCTTTTCGCATGACAGTGGGCAGGTCGCCCGAGCCAACCTTGTCGGGTGTCAGGAAGTTGCCCACAGGCCTTGCCACTTCCGCAGCCATGACCTGAAGAACGAGATGGAAATGGGTGAAGGTGTGGCGCACTTCACCGGCGTGCTGCCAGTCGGCGTTCAGTGGTGGTGAGGGCTCGGGGTCACCCTCTGCCCATGACGTTCCGGGCAGGCCCAGCATGCCGCCCAGCAGTCCCTTGTCGGGGCGCCGCTCCAGCAAAACCGATCCATCCGGGCCTTCCGCGAAGTACGCTGTACCGTATCGGGTTGGTTTGGCCGGTTTCGGGGTCTTGCGTGGCAGGTCCGCAGCGATCCCCTGTATCCTTGCCTTGCATGGACCGCGCAGGGGACAGATCGCACATGCGGGATTGCGCGGTGTGCAGATTGTTGCCCCCAGATCCATGACAGCCTGCGCATAGTCGCCCGGGCGGTGGTCCGGTGTGAGGGTTGCGGCGAGCGCTCTCAACTCCTCCTTGGCCTTTGGCAGTGGTGTCCGGACTGCGAAGAGCCGCGCCATGACCCGCTCGACATTTCCGTCAAGCACGGTTGCGGGCACATCGAAGGCAATTGCTGCGATGGCCGCAGACGTGTAGGGGCCGATGCCGGGCAGGGACTGCAACTCCGCTTCCGTTTGGGGGAACTGCCCGTTGAGATCATCCCGGACCGCCCTTGCGCATTTCAACAGATTGCGGGCGCGGGCGTAATAGCCGAGCCCTGCCCAGGCGGCCATGACGTCCTCATCAGGCGCGTCCGCGAGGGCCGTGATCGTCGGCCAGCGTTCGGTGAAGTCAAGAAAATAGGCTCGAACGGCGGCGACGGTCGTTTGTTGCAGCATCACCTCCGACAGCCAGACCCGATAGGGATCGGGGCTTTTGCCAGACTTGCGTTCGCCGGGTGGAACCCGCCATGGCATCACCCGCGCGTTGGCGTCGTACCAGTCCAGAAGATCTTGCGAGAGGGGCATTCTTTTCCTTGTCAATCATCCTTTGGGGATGGAGGTGGGTGCGAACTAAGGTAGACTTGTCCCGGGCGAGGACAAGCGGTGTGATATGGCAGGCAGCAAAGACAGGCAATCGGGGCGAAAGCGGCGCGGTTTCGTGCAGACCGGCAGTCTTCTGACCAAACAGATTCGCAAGACCGGTGAGCGGCGGGGCTTTGCCGAAACCCGCCTTCTGACCCAGTGGACAGAGATTGCGGGGGCCGAGATCGCGGCCATGGCCCGACCTTTGAAAGTCACCTACGCACGGGAAGGATTCGGAGCGACACTTGTATTGCTGTGCAACGGGGCCAGCGCGCCGGAGGTTGAAATGCAGATCCCGGTCATTCGTGAGCGGGTGAATGCCTGCTACGGGTTCAATGCCATTTCGCGCGTGCGCCTGACCCAGACAGCACCAGCGGGCTTTGCCGAGGCCCAGGCACCCTTCGAAGCGCCTCCGAAATCACCGCCCGATCCACGGCTTTGCGCTCAGGCAGAGGCTCAAGCCGCTGACATCGAGGATACAAACCTTCGTGAGGCACTGGTGAAACTGGGGGCAAATGTTCTAAGTAGGCGGGATACGAAATCCTAATTGCCGGAGACCTGTCCATGCTTTCAGCCACCCCAAACCGCCGCTCGGTCATTCTGGGCGCTCTTGCCGGGACGACGGCTCTGAGCGCAGGGCCGCTTCTGGCGCAGGACGCGCCCGCCCGTGAGGTGCTGGAAATGGCAGAAGGCGCCGAGGATGCGCCGGTCACTGTGATCGAATATGCCTCTTTCACCTGCCCGCATTGCCGCAGCTTCCATGAAGAGGTCTATCCCAAGATCAAGACCGATTTCATCGAAACCGGCAAGGTGCGCTTCATCATGCGTGAAGTCTACTTTGATCGCTACGGTCTGTGGGCCGGGATGGTGGCTCGCTGCGCCGGACCGGACCGCTATTTCGGCGTGATCGACCTTATCTTCAAGAATCAGGATACCTGGCCACGTGCTGAGGATCCCAGCGTCGTCGTCCAGAACCTCTTTGCAATCGGCCGTCAGGCGGGCATGACGAACGAGACAATGGACGAATGTGTGCAGGATGGAGACTGGGCGCAAGCGCTGGTTGACAGATATCAGGAGACAGCGACCGAGCATGAGATCACCGGCACGCCGAGTTTCGTGATCAATGGCCAGAAATACTCCAACATGGGCTATGCGCAATTCGCCGAAGTGCTGAATGAGAAGCTAGAGAGCTAGAGCTCTCTCAAGCGTGGCCTCAAAGGAGGCCACGTCATCCAGCGCAAGCCGGACCGGAAGTGTCAGCACCTTTGAGCGGAAGGCTGCAGGCAGTCTGACGGCGTCCTTTTCGGTGGTGACCAGTTGTGCGCCGAGCTCCTTTGCCTCCGCCTCCAGCCGGTCGAGGATGGTCTGGCCATAGCTTGCGTGGTCGGAAAACGATCGTGTCCGCACGACATCCGCGCCGCAGCGCTCCAGCGTGCGAAAGAACTTTTCCGGACGACCGATGCCGGCAAAGGCGAGAACACGCAGTCCGGTCCATTGCATTCCGGTTGCAAGTGGCGCGAGATGCCCGCTTACCCTCGGCTTGGCATTCAGTTCCGGCCAGAGGTTGGTCAGGCGATCCTGCGCGGCATCTGGCCCGAGGCTGAGGATCAGGTCGGCCCGCTCGATCCCGGATGTCAAAGGTTCGCGCAGAGGTCCGGCCGGCAGGATGCGTCCATTGCCGAAGCCGGTCTCGGCATCGACCACTATGACGCTCAGATCCTTGTGAAGACCAGGGTTCTGAAAACCGTCATCCAGAAGAATGATATCTGCTCCCGCTGCGATCGCGGCCTCCGCCCCGGCTTTGCGGTCCTTCGAGACCCATGTCGGCCCGAAGGCCGCGAGCAGGAGCGGCTCGTCCCCCACCTCGCCCGCATCATGGCGTGCCAGATCGACCGAAAGCGGGCCGGTTTCGCTGCCGCGATAGCCCCGGCTGATGACATGGGGGGTCATCCCTCGGCCCCCGAGATATTCCTGCAGGAACGAGACGGTCGGGGTTTTCCCGGTGCCGCCGACGGTCAGGTTGCCAACACAGATGACCGGCGCATCCAGACGATGCCATTTGCCGCTGGCGAGGCGGCGTTCGGTTCCGAAGCGCCATATCCATGACAGCGGCGTCAGGGCCTTTGCCGCCAGCCCGCCCTTTCCGCGCGGGGCGGACCAGAAGTCGGGGGCCTGCATCAGTTAAGCCGCCGGGCGATGGCCGCCCCGACGAGTGAAAGCGCATTGCTCTGGGGGTCCGCCACTAGATCCGGGCCGCCCTGATCCAGCGCGTCCAGCACCGCATCGGCGAGCGTTTCCGGATTGCTGATCTCTCGCACCGCATTGGCACGCCGCAGCCGGGCATAGGCCGCCTCGAAATTGAACACATGCGGGCCGGTCAGGACGACCGACCCAAGCGCCATCGGCTCCATCGGATTGTGCCCGCCGGTCTCGACCAGTGATCCGCCGACAAAGCTGACCGGCGAGAGCCGATACCAAAGGCCCATCTCGCCGATCGTGTCCGCAAGATAGATCTCTGCATCCGGGGCGTCCCCCCTGGACCGCTGTGCAACCGTCCAGCCTTCGTTCCGCAGATCTGTGGCGATTTCGTCTCCACGCTCGGGGTGGCGTGGCACAAGGATCAGGTGCAGATCCGGGTGATGCTGCCGTGCCAGCGCGTGCGCCTTTGAAACAAGGGGTTCCTCACCGGGATGGGTTGAGGCTGCCAGCCAACGCGGCGTGTCTCCAAGGATGGCCTTGAGGCGCAAGAACTCCGCCTCGTCGACGGGTAACGCGGCGGCTTGATCCTTCAGATTGCCCATAATGCTGAGCCGTTCGGGCGCGATGCCCAGATCGAGAAACAGAGCCAGATAGCTCTCGTCCTGCACCATCACGGCATCGAAGGCATTGAGCATGGCGGCGGGAAAGCGACCCAGACGCTTGAGACGACGGTGGCTTTCTTGCGACATCCGGCCATTGATCAACAGCATGGGCACCCGCCGCTTGCGGGTCCTGTGGATCATGGTGGGCCAAAGCTCGCTCTCGGTCCAGATGGCAAGATCGGGTGACCAATGGTCGAGGAACGCGCCGACCGCCGCCCAGGTATCGACCGGGGCAAACTGGTGATGCGCCCGCTCCGGCAGGCGCTCGGCCAGCAGTTCAGCGGAAGTGCGGGTGACGGTGGTCAGGACAACATGCGCGTCCTTGCGGGTTTCAAGCAGGCTCTCTATCAGACGCAGAAGCGACAGGGCTTCTCCAACGCTTGCCGCATGAAACCAGATCAGCTTGCCGTCTGGACGGGGAAGGGTGGTTCTGCCGAACCGTTCCTCCACCCGCCCGGGGTCTTCCTTGCCGCGCGCGAGCCGCCTGTTGATCAGCAGCCGCGCCAACGGGTCGCTGATCCGGGAGACGCCCAGATACATCGAGGCAAGCAGGGATGCGGGCATGAGGCTCGGGGCCTTACCCGAGCTCTTCGGTCGGGCTGGCGGCGGTTTCCTCATCCCGCAACCGGTGCAGGTGAGCGATGAAATAGCGCATATGGGCATTGTCCACGGTCTGATGCGCCTTGCCCTTCCAGGCGTCATAGGCTGTGGCATAGTCGGGATAGATGCCGACCAGATCGATGTCATCGACATTGCGGAACTGATTGCCCTGCGGGTCGGTCAACTCACCGCCAAAGACGAGATGCAGGCGTTGGGTCATCGGTACGGCTCCTTTGATATGCTTGCAGTTGGCCTAGCGCAGTCATTCCTGCAGGGCAAGCATCAGCGCATCATGGATGGCCGGAGAGGCGGCGATGAACCCGGCTTGCTGCGCCATGCGCGAGTTGAACTGCGGCATCACGCCGAGGCGGTCACTGACTGTCACACCGGCCTCCCGGCAGATCAGATCCCCGGCAGCCACATCCCATTCCCATGCGTTGCGCAAGGTCAGCATCCCGTCAAACCTGTTTTCGGCAACCAGACACAGACGGAAGGCAAGCGAGGACCGGAAATGCCGCTCGAACTCGGGTACGCCATTGGGCCAGTAATCGGCCTGAAGATTGGCCTTGTTGGTCAGGATCTTCGCTTCGGGCAGGTTGTCGGCCATGCCGGTTCGGATGGCATCGCCGTTCTTCGTCGCGCCGCCACCTGCTTCTGCCAGAAAGGTCTCGCCCCGCATCGGCAGGTGAACGGCGGCGGCAATCACCTCGCCGTTCTCGGCAATCGCCAGCGAGTGCGAGAAGGTCTTGTGCCCTTCGATGAAGGACCTTGTGCCGTCAATCGGGTCGATGATGAAAACCCGGTCCTGTTCAAGACGGTCGGCGGTATCGCCGGTCTCCTCCGAGAGCCAGCCATAGTCCGGTCGCGCGCCGAGCAGCTTTTCCTTCAGCATCGCATCGATGGCGAGATCGGCCTCGGTCACCGGACCCTGACCGCCGCCCTTGTCCCAAACCTCGGGGTCGGCGCGAAAGTAGCGTTCGGCAATCCGCCCGGCCTCAAGGGCCGCCTCATGCAGAAGGGCGAGATCAGGCCCCGGCAATCGTGAGCCCTTCGACCAGCAGACTTGGCACCACGCGGGACAGGTGTGTGCGGGCATCATTGGCAGGGATCATGGTCTTGAGCATCTCGTGCAGATTGCCTGCCACGGTACATTCATTGACGGGGTATTTCAGTTCACCATTCTCGATCCAGAAGCCTGACGCCCCGCGCGAATAATCGCCCGTATTGGGATTGATCGTGCTGCCGATCATCGACGTGATGAGAAGACCGGTTCCCATGTCCCTCAACAACTCCGCCCGGTTCTTGTCGCCTTGGGTCAGAGCGATGTTTCCGACCCCCGGCGAGGGTGGAGCAGACGTCCCGCGGCGTGCATGACCTGTGCTTTCCAGCCCCAGCTTGCGCGCCGTGGCCAGATCCGTGATCCAGCTTTTAAGCACGCCGTTCTCCACGAATGCGCGTTCGGATACCGCCAGCCCCTCGGCATCGAAGGGACCCGAGCCGCTTGTGCGGGGTCGAAAGGGGTCTTCCACAATCGACAGGTTGGCGGGCAGGATTTGCGTCTCCATGGCGTCTTTCAGCCAGCTTGCACCGCGTGTGATCGCCGAGCCGTTAATGGCTGAGAGAATATGCCCGACGAGCGACGATGATACGCGTTCGTCAAAGATCACCGGATAGGCACCGGTTGGCGGCTTGGTAGAGCCGAAACGCTCCACGGCTCGCTCTCCGGCCAGTCTGCCGATCTCCTCGGCACTCGGCATGTCGGAGGCATAGACGCGACCTTCACCGTGGTAGTCGCGCTCCATCTCCAGCCCCTCGCCCGAGATGGCGACGCAGGAGGTGGATTTCGAGGTCCGGGAATAACCACCGGAAAACCCGTTGCTGGCGGCGAGGTGAATGCGGGATCGGGAGTACCCGGTGCCCGCCGCAGAAACCTGCGAGACACCTTTGACTGCCAGTGCAGCCGCTTCTGCCCGCGCAGCTTCGTCGGCCAGTTCGGAAGGAGCAGGCGCCTCAGCCGGATCGGCCAGATCAAGAATTTCGATATCCCAGCTTTGGGCCAGCCGATCCGGCTCCGCCAGCCCGCAATAGGGATCTTCGGGGGCTTCTCTAGCCATGGCCACGGCGCGCTCGGACATGATGGCCAGCGTCTCGGGCCGTGCATCGGAGGATGAAACGCATGCCTGCCGTTTGCCGGCCAGCACCCGCAGACCCAACTCGACACCTTCCGCGCTTTCGGCCTGCTCCAGCTCGCCGCCGCGCATTTCCATCGAGAGCCCCGTCTGATCGATGAGCAGAACGTCTGCATCGGTCGCGCCTGCCGCCTTTGCGGCCACCAGAAGATCGCCCGCAAGGGCCTCAAGAATTCGTCCCATCAGAGCAATCCCCAAATCGCATGACCGATCAGGCCCAAGGACCCCGGCACCAGCACCAGAATGGTCAGGATGGTTCCCCACATGCGCTCCCAACGTTCGCCGTCGGGTTTGATGAAGTGCCAGGCGTGGATCACCCGACCGAAAGTCAGCATGATCCCGAAGATCAGGATCACCCAGGCAGGTGTGCCGATGAGCGCCATCAAAAGCAGAATCATCAGGCAGAAGGGCACGGTCTCGATGAAATTCGCCTGCCCCCGCATCACCCGGATCATGGCCTGATTGCCGCCGTCACCGATCGAGATCTTCTCCCGTTGCCGGACTTTCCCGACCGACCACGCGAGCCAGAACAGGACGAGCCCGTTCAGCCCGGTGAAAAGCGCGACGCTCAGCAGTTCCGCATTTGGTGTCATGGATGATCTCCTTGGTTCTGACGGAACCTAGGGTCAAAGGTCGTCAGGAACAACGTGAGATCAGGGATTTATTTCAGGCGGCGTGTTTGAGTGCCTGATCGGCGGAGCGATGCACATCCTTCAGAAAGCGCGTCTCGCGGTGGCGATAGTCCGCTTCCCGCTCGGCGATATATTCCCGGCCCAACGGAACCGCATCCTGCATCAGCCCGATCTGCAACTGCATCACCATGTTGGAGCCATAGCGGAACGAGCATTCAGACGCTGCCAGATAGTATTCCCACATCCGCGCGAAAGTCTCGTCATACATCTCGACCACCTGATCGCGCACCGCCCCGAACCGCTGCCGCCAATGGGCAAGCGTGCGGGCATAGTGGAGCCGCCAGATCTCCGCATCATGGACCCAGAGCCCCGCCTTCTCCACATGTCCGACTGCTTCGCTGAGTGTCGGAATATGCCCGCCGGGGAAGATGTGTTTGAGGATGAACGGGCTCGGTGTCGTGACATGTGCCCGGTTGGAGATCGAATGGATCAGCGCGACCCCCTCATCTTCGAGACAGTCACGAACCCGGCGGAAATAGGTGCCGAGCGCCGCCTCACCCACATGTTCGAGCATGCCGACCGAGACGATGCGATCGAAGCGCTCTGTGACATGGCGGTAATCCACCAGCTCGAACCGAACCCGGTTCGACAGCCCCAGGGCATCGGCACGTGCCTGCGCCACGGTCTGCTGTTCGGGCGACAGGGTGATACCGGTGACCTCGACCCCCTCCAGCTTGGCCAGATAAAGCGAGAGGCCGCCCCAGCCACAGCCGATATCGAGCACACGCTGCCCGGGCTCCAGCCCCAGTTTCGCGGCGATATGGCGTTTCTTTCCGGTCTGCGCCTCTTCCAGCGTCTCGCCGCCGGTCGGGAAGTATCCGCAGGAGTATTGCATGTCCTCATCAAGCCACAGCTTGTAGAACGCGTTGCCGGTGTCATAGTGATGGCGCGCATTGCGGCTGGCTCGCCCAACCGGATTGAAGGTGAGCGCCTTCTTCGCAACCCGCGTCAGACCACGCGATATCTTCAGACCGGATGCGGATTGCAGCCCGTCATAGTTCTGCATCGCAAGGGCAATCAGATCATATATCGAACCCTGCTCGATGGTCAGCGTGCCGTCCATATAGGCCTCGGGCACATTGATCTCGGGATTGAGAACCAGTTTCCAGTCAAGCGCCGGATCATGCAGCCTGACCGCAACATCGGGCCCTTGCGCATCGCCTCCCAGACTTTCGGAAAACCCGTTCGGGCCGTTGAGTGTCAGGCGCCCCACCTTGATCGCACGGCGCATTGCAGCGGGCAGGTATTTCATGACTTACCCCTCCATCCTGTCTTCACACCACCACCCCATAAAATAATGTGTCCAAAGCTCTTTTTGAAGCTTTGCGAGCCATATCCTGTCGCGAACAGGCGGTTTTCGGCCCGTGGAAGGCGGCAAACCCGGGCGGGTGCAAGGTTGTGAAGGAGGTGCGGAGTGCAAAAGACGCGTGTGAACAGCTGGAATGAATGGGACCCTCTGACCCATGTCATCGTCGGGCGTGCCACGGATTGCCACATTCCGCCCAATGAGCCGGCGCTGGAGGCAAAAGTGCCCGAGGACAGCGACATGCGCGGCAAATGGGGCAAGCGCCCGCAAGAGATGATCGACCGCGGCAACGAGTTGCTCGACAACTTTGCGGATCTGCTCCGCAAACGCGGCATCCGGGTGGATCGCCCGACCCCCACTGACTTCAGTCTGCCCGTGACGACACCGGATTTTCACACCGACAGCCAGTTCGGCTGCATGCCGCCCCGTGACGTGCTGCTAACGGTCGGCAACGAGATCCTGGAAGCAACGATGAGCTATCGCTGCCGCTGGTTCGAGTACCTCTGTTACCGCCCGCTGATGCAGCAATACTGGGACGAGGATCCGAATTTCAGACATGAGGCCGCGCCCAAGCCACGGCTCACGGACGCGGACTATCATCCCGACTATCTGTCGGAGAAAATCGGTATCCCGCAACGTCTGAAATGGGCCGAAGAGAAGTTCTTTGTGACCACCGAGGAGGAGCCGCTCTTCGACGCGGCGGATGTCCTGCGTTTCGGCAAGGATCTCGTGGTCCAGCACGGGTTCACGACCAATCTCAAGGGCATTGAATGGCTCCGCCGCCACTTCCCCGATCACCGGGTCCACACGGTCAATTTCCCCGGTGATCCCTATCCGATCCACATCGATGCAACCTTCACACCGCTTCGTCCCGGCCTGATCCTCAACAATCCGCACCGCCGACTGCCAGATGATCAGCGGGGGCTCTTTGTGCGCAACGGGTGGGAGATCGTGGATGCCGCTCAACCGGCCCACAACACGCCGCCGCCGTCTTGCTATTCTTCGGTCTGGCTCAGCATGAACGTGCTGGTCCTCGATCCAAAAACCGTCTGCGTGGAGAAGTCGGAGGTCTATCAGGCAGACCAAATGGACAGGCTTGGCATGGAGGTGGTCGAGGTCGATCTGCGCGACGCCTACGCATTCGGCGGCGGCCTGCATTGCTGTACTGCGGATGTGCGTCGCGAGGGCGTCTGCGAGGACTACTTTCCCAAAGCCTAGAAGAGACGCTTGCCTCCGGCGGGGATATTTCTCGAAAAATGAAGATGGCCGAGGGACTGGCGCTTCAACTTTCCAGAAATATCCCCGCCGGAGGCAAAGGACGATGACGCTCTGGCGCTACAACGCCTTCATGAAACAGGCGACATTCTCGGCAATCGCCTCGGACGGTGCGTCGCGGCGATAGAACTGAAGCAGGCCGTGCTCGGGGGCCATCAGGTAGGAATGAGTGGAGTGATCCATCAGGTAATCCTCCCCGTCGCCGCTGCGCGCAGCGTAGACCCGGTATTCCCGGATTGCCGAGGCGATCTCCTCCGAACTACCCGTAAGGCCGATCATGTCTGGATGTACCCACGGCACAAAGTCCGCCAGGACTTCGGGCGTGTCGCGATCGGGATCAATGGTGATGAAGGCGGATTTCAGCGTGATGTCCCGTTCGGCCAGCAGATCCACCACTTCCGCATTTCGAGCCGTGTCGAGGGGGCAGACATCCGGGCAGTAGCTGTAGCCGAAATAGATCAGTGTCGGGGCGTCAATCAGGTCGGTGTCTGTCATCCGTTCGCCGGTGTGGCTAGTCAACTCAAACGGGCCACCCAGTGGATCTCCGCCGGAGGCGACACTTGCCGCGCCGCATTGCGCAAACTGCCCGTCGCCTGACCCTTGAGCGAACCAGAACCCGACCCCCAGAGCGCCGCAACACAGAGCGGCAGCTCCCATGGCGTAGTATTTGATCATCGATGCCTCCTGTTTGAGTATTAGATGCGGGCTGAGCCCGGATGCCACAAGACGCCAAATGCCGCATGCACGCAGGTTTTATCTTGGGAGTGCCGTTTTGCGCTGCTAGGTCTGAGATCATGACAGACAGCGGCATTCCATATATCTCGACCCGGGGGCGCAGCGACTGGGTAAGACTTCGCACCTTGATCTATCTGCGCTGGCTGGCGATCGTTGGTCAGTTGCTTGCAGTCCTTGTAGCCGAGTTCATGCTTAGGATTGATCTGAGGCTCGATATCTGTCTGATGCTGATCGGGCTCTCGGTCGCCTACAATCTGGGCTCGATGGCGATATTCCCTGCCAACAAGCGGCTGGGGCGGCGTGAGGCGATTTTTACGCTTCTCTTTGATCTTTTTCAGCTAGCCTGCCTGCTTTATTTCACAGGCGGGCTGAACAACCCGTTTGCGGTGCTGATTATGGCACCCACTGTCATCAGTTCGACGGTTCTTTCGCTCAGGGCCACTGTCCTGATCGGTGCCCTGACCATGTGTCTGCTGACAGCCCTGATATGGCTGCATCAGCCGCTTCAAACACTTGATGGGTCCATCCTGGAGATGCCGCAATTGCTGGTCTACGGCATGTGGACGTCGCTGATGATCGGTGTGGTTTTTGTCAGCGGGTATGCCCGGCGGGTCACGCAGGAAACACTGTCCATGTCCGAAGCGTTGACTGCCACCCAGCTTGCACTTGAGCGGGAACAGCGGCTGACCGCGCTCGGTGGTGTCGTGGCGGCGGCTGCGCATGAGCTTGGAACACCGCTTGCCACGATAAAGCTTGTCTCATCAGAGCTCACGTCCGAGCTGGGCGACAAACCGGAGCTGTTGGAAGATGTCCGCCTCATCGGCTCTCAGGCGGACCGGTGTCGTGAGATACTCGCCGGTATGGGGCGGCGCGGCAAGGATGACACCCATGTCAAACATGCACCCATTCTGGCGGTGGTCGAAGAGGCGGCCGAGCCGCATATCAATCGCGGGATCAAGGTAATTTTTCGCGCCGATGGCGAGATCGCGAGCGACATCGGCCTTGATCAGCCCGAGATATTCCGCCAGTCGGAAATCATCCATGGCCTGCGTAATCTGGTGCAAAATGCAGTCGATTTTGCCGAGACGACGGTCTGGATAGACATCAACTGGACGGACAGTCAGATCAGCATAACGGTCGGCGATGACGGGCAGGGTTATCCGGCCGATCTGATTGGACGCATCGGGGATCCGTTCATGCGCCGCCGTGGGTCCAGCCGTTCGATACAAAAGGAGCGCCCGGGCTATTCCGGCATGGGACTTGGCCTGTTCATCGCAAAAACGTTGCTGGAACGCACAGGCGCGCGGCTGACCTTCGCAAACGGACGGGAGGCCGGTGCTGAGGGCCAGCAGCATCGGCGGGATGACGACGCGTACAGGCGGGCAACCGGGGCAGTTGTTGAACTGATCTGGGATCGGGCGGTCCTCGAAGCCAAACGGGAGACAACGCGTGGGCCGCTCGGCCTCAACGAGATGATCGCCGAATAAATTCGCCTTAAGCGCGACAGGGTTAATCATTAATTAACTGTCTGTTTGGAGAGTCCGTCCGGTGTGTACTCCCAAACGGATCGCCTATGCTGTTCGATTTGCTATCTTCACAAGTGAATCTCGTCGTGTTTCTGAGCATCGCCGCTGCGGCAGTTCTGATTGCCCTGTTCGGCACGGCCAGTCTCACGTCAGCCAATACCGACGATCCGGCCAGCCTCCAGCCTGATGCCGATACGCTTGTTTTTCGATTTGACGGAACCGATCTGCATTCGGCCTCGGATAAGGCGCGTGCTGCGCTCTCGGGTGTCCGCGCGGGAACAAATGATCTTGAGCGTCTCTGGGCGTCTCTGGGCGGTGTCAGCGGTGACGTCAGACGTAAGACCCAGGCGCTCTTGAACTCCGGCCGCCCGTTCATCGACATCATCAACCGTCAAAGTCATCACCCTCAGGAGATCAAGGGCTCGGCTGTGGGCGCTCTCGTCGAGATCAGGGTTCAGCCGGCCGGGGAAGGCACCTATGCGCTGCAGCGCGCGGAGGAGCAGTTGGCCCTCGTCGAGGCCGAGCGCAACCTCTTTGCAGAGATGATCGACCGGTTGCCCACCGAGATTTACGCTACCGATGAGGATGGAGTGCTGACCTGCGCAAATCAGGCCTACCGGTCACGCTTTTCTGGCGAAGAGGCGGGGGAGCCTCAAAATCTCCGCAGTATTGATCCGAATCTCCTGGAGGTCGAGCCGGGTGCCCAAGGCGATGTCCCCATTGGGGGTGCCGGGGATGAAGAGACGGTTCTTCGGATCCACAATTATCGCCTGAACGATGGGGCTGGTCAGTTCGGTATCTGCCAGAATGTCAGTGAGTTATACCGGACAAAACAATCGCTTGACGCGATGATGGCCACGCTTGTGGACACGTTTGCCCATCTCTCTGTCGGGCTTGCGGTCTTCAACGAGGCCTCACATCTGACGCTCTTCAACCCGGCTCTGACCGAGATGCTGTCACTCAATCCGGCTGAGCTTGCCAAACGTCCTGCACTTCGACAGTTCCTAGAAGTGCTGCGCGCGCAACGCAAGGTGCCCGAGCAGCGCGACTTTGCTTCCTGGCGCCGACAGATCACCCGGCTGGAGGCGGGGGCGCGTGACGGTCAGTATCTTGAGGACTGGCAACTCCCGGACGGGCAGATTCTCCGGGTCACAGGCAAGCCGCACGCTCAGGGCGGGATCGCACTCTTGTTCGAAGACATCAGCAGTTCGATCTCGCTGGAACGCAGATATCGCAACGAGATCGGCATCAGTCAGGCGACACTGGATCATATCACCGATGCTGTCGCCGTCTTCAATCTTTCGGGTGCGCTGGTCTTCGCCAACACCGCCTTTGATGATCTTTGGGGCGTCGCGGCAATGGATGAACATCCCGGCCCGACCATTCTGCAAATGACCCAGCACTGGCGCGAGCTCTGCCATCCGACCCCTGTTCTGGGCGAGCTCTGTGAGTTTGTGTCATCCGCTGACAACCGCGCAGCATGGCAGTCCGATCTGTCGCTGCGGGACGGTCGACGGATACAGGGGCATTTTGCACCACTGCCGGACGGCTCGGCTCTGGTGGTTTTCACGGACAAGACAGACGGGTCCTTAGCCGGTGTCAGGCCGGATGACACGCTGGGCCTCTTGTCCGCTGATGTGTTGAATGAACTTCTCAGCGGCCCGGTAGAGGATGCGATCACCTGCCTGGAAACTGGGGCGGATCATCCCGAAAGGCCGAAAGGGCTTTCAGGTCCGACGGTCGCGAACTCCCTGCGGGCCGGGCGCAGGCAGGCGGAGGGGCTGCTGGCAATCGCTTTGGGCCTGCCCGCTTCGTCCACCGACCCTGATGTCGACGATCCGTTCCTGCTGAACGGTTTGCGGACCTTTCTCGATGCAAGGGGCGTGGCCCTTGACCTGACCAACTTTCAATCGGGCATCAGTTGTGTCGGTCCTGACATGAGATCGCAACAGAAGCTGATCTGGAGCCTCGCACTGGCCGCGATTGAACAGGATCCGGACGACAAGACAATCGTCCTGACCCGATCCAACGGTGAGGCCGAGCAGGTCTATATGGCAACACTTGTCCGATCATCCACGAACGCTCACCCGGCATCAGCCGGTGGGCTGGCCCTCAATGTTCTCCAGCGGCTCGTGGGCCAGCTCGGCGGAGGTGTGCAGATCACAGTTGGTGACGGTGCGCGTGTGAGCATCATCTGCCGCGTTCCGCTGAACGGTGTTCAGATCGCTGAGAAACCGCCGGAGAATACCCATCTGAGGATTGCCTCCTCCAACGGCTGACGTCGCAAAATACTTGCGCCCGGTCCGGCCACGAGCCACATTGCGCCGAACAGTCAAAGAGCGCAGATCGCGACGTGCAGACCGAAATTTTCCTTGCAGATGAAGACCAGACAACCCTGTTAGCCCGGCGCCTTTCAGGAGCGTTGAAGGCAGGCGACACGCTCTGCCTTTCCGGACCAGTCGGGGCAGGAAAATCGCATTTTGCGCGTTCCATCATAGCAAGCAGGCTTGAGGCCGAAGGTCGTGCCGAGGATATCCCCTCGCCCAGTTTCACCTTGGTCCAGACCTATGCGCTTGCCGATGTGGAGATCTGGCATGCGGATCTCTACCGCCTCAGCGGTCCTGATGACATCCTTGAACTGGGCCTGGAGGAGGCCTTTGAAACCGCAATCACCTTGATTGAATGGCCGGACCGTCTGCAGGATTTGCGGCCTGCCCGGTGGATCGAGTTTGCGTTTTCCCATCCGCCCGACGGGGCCGGGCGCAAGGTACGGGTTTCCCGATCCGGGTCGTGGCTGCATATTGAGGCTATCCTGACGGAGACTCCGGTTTCATGACACGGCGGGCTCAGATCACCGCGTTTCTTGAGCGCGCCGGCTGGGCCGGGGCTGGCCGGGCAATGCTTGCCGGGGACGCGTCGAACAGGCGCTATGAGCGCCTCACCGGCGTGAACGGGCACAATGCCGTTTTGATGGACGCACCGCCCGAACTTGGCGAGGATGTGCGCCCCTTCACAAGAATGGCCGCTCTCCTTCGTGGTTTCGGCCTCAGCCCGCCTGAGATTTTCGCAGAAGACCATGACCGGGGTTTCCTGCTTCTTGAAGATCTCGGTGACGACCTCTTTGCACGTTATCTGGAGAGAGACCCAAGCCGTGAGGAAGAGTTTTACGCCACCGCGATCGATGCCTTGGTCCACCTGCAGGCGCAGCCTTGCGAGGATCTGAATCTGCCGCGATATAATCTGGCATTTTACCTCCGCGAGATCAGGATCTTTGCCGAGTGGTATCTGCCTGAAGCCATAAATCCGGCGGCGGAAGCCGAACTTGAAGAGATCGTCAGTGAGGCCGTGGCCCCTCTCATCGACGCGCCTCAGGTGTTGGTGCTGCGAGACTACCACGCCGAAAATCTGGTCTGGCTTGGGGACCGCGAGGGGATCGCGCGGGCAG
Organism: uncultured Paracoccaceae bacterium; assembly: GCA_947493745.1. Taxonomy (GTDB): domain Bacteria; phylum Pseudomonadota; class Alphaproteobacteria; order Rhodobacterales; family Rhodobacteraceae; genus CANLSM01. The sequence continues at coordinate 204,046 of CANLSM010000006.1, forward strand.
GCCAACTTGATTTTCAGGACGCTGTGATCGGTCACAGGGCCTATGATCTGGTCTCGCTTCTAGAAGATGCCCGTCGAGACACGAGCCTCGCCTTGCAGGACGCGATGATCCGTCGATATCTCGATCTTGCGGGCGTCAAGGAAGAACCGCTGCGTTCGGCGATGGCAGTGCTTGGGGCGCAACGGAATCTCAAGATCCTGGGGATTTTCGCAAGGCTGCTGAAGCGTGATGGTCGGCCCACACATCTTCGTCACATGCCGCGCGTCTGGGGGCATGTCCAGCGGGACCTCAGCCATCCCGCACTCGCGCCGCTTGCCGACTGGATGGCACGGTTTGCACCCGCCCTGACCATCCCGAAAGTCCCGGAATGAGTGCTCCGACCGCCGCGATGATCTTTGCTGCCGGACGTGGCACGCGGATGGGGGCGCTCACCCGGAGCCGCCCCAAATCGCTGCTGGAGGTTGGCGGAAAGCCGCTTCTGGATCACGCGCTGCAGATCGTGCAGGCGGCCGGCCTCCGACAGGTGGTGATCAACACGCACTATCTGGCCGATCAGATTGTTGCTCACGTGGCCGAACAGCTCGTGGAGATCAGTCATGAGGAGACGCTTCTTGAAACCGGCGGCGGCCTTAGAAAGGCCCTGCCGATGCTCGGAGCCGGGCCAGTCGTGACATTGAATGCGGACGCGGTCTGGAATGGGCCCAACCCTGTTTCGGAGGTTACGACAGCCTGGAACGATCAGACGGATGCTTTGCTTCTGCTGGTCCCGCGAAAGAATGCGGTCGGGCACACCGGTCCGGGGGACTTCTTTCTCGAAGATGATAGCGTTTTGCGCAGGCGCGGATGTGCTGATCACGCTCCTTTCGTCTACACCGGCCTGCAGATCATCCGGACGGAGCGATTGATGGAGATCGACAGGGATGTCTTCTCCCTTAATCTGCTATGGGACCTAATGCTGCCGCAGGGCAGGGTGCGAGGTTGCGTCTATCAGGGCAGATGGGCCGATGTAGGCCTCCCGGAAAACCTTGCGCTCGCCGAAGCGATGTATGCCCGATGAGGGAGATGTTCCCCAAAGCCGGGACGCCGCGGGTTTTCGGCCTTCCCGTTGGTGTGGACTTCCCGCGCGCGCTGGTCGACGGCTTGCTGCACCGGCTTGCGGATCACCCTCCTGAAGAGATAGCGAGGGTGGAAATCTTCGTGAATACCGAGCGGACCCGCCGTCGGATAATCGATCTTCTGTGCGCAAACCGCACCGGCTTTCTGCCAAGGATCCGGACGCTTGCCGATATCCCGCGGATGTCGAGCCACCTGCCGCCCGCGATTTCACCACTCCGGCGCAGGTTGGAACTGACGCAGCTTGTCACCCGTCTGATCGAGGCGGAGCCCGAAATCGGCTCGCAGGCCGCCGCCTTTGATCTGGCCGACACGCTGGCGGCCCTGATGGATGAAATGCAGGGAGAAGGCATCAGCCCGGATGCCTTTGACCGGATCGATCCGCCCGGCCTCTCGGGCCATTGGCAGCGATCGCTGAAGTTTCTCAGGATCGTGACGGATCATCTTGCCGCGACGCAGGACGGTCCCGTGGACCCGCAGGCCCGCCAGATGGCGGCAATCGAGATGCTGGCGGCAGACTGGCAACGTGATCCGCCACAGCACCCGATCCTTCTGGCCGGGTCGACAGGCTCGCGCGGACATACCTCGCGGTTCCTTGATGCGGTGGCGGGCCTGCCACAGGGGGCCGTGATCCTGCCGGGTGTCGATGGCTATCTGCCCGGGAAAGTCTGGAACATTCTGCGCGATGCCGATCTTTCATGTGAAGACCATCCGCAATTTGGGTTTGCCCGGATCATGGAGCGGCTGAACCTCTCATCCGGCGATATCCTCCCCTGGCACGGAACTCGGGCAGCGAACCCTCAGCGGTCCGCCCTGATATCGCTTGCCTTGAGACCGGCACCCGTCACCGACCAATGGTTGACTGAGGGACCCGAACTGATCCCGCAACTGCCGCAAGCCGCAGAAAAGGTGACGCTTCTGCTTGCGGACAGTTTCCGCGACGAGGCCTTGGCGATTGCCGTACGGTTGCGTTTGGCGCTCGGACAGGGGCAATCGGCGGCTCTTGTCACGCCTGACCGGGGTCTGACCCGGCGGGTCAGCGCGCTGATGGATCATTGGCGCGTGACGCCCGATGACAGTGCAGGCCGACCGCTTCACCAGACGCCGCCGGGCGTTCTGATCCGGCTGACCATGCGCATAATGGGGCAGGACCTGACACCCGTTGATCTTCTGGCCATCCTGAAACATCCGCTTTGCCTCGGTGGCCCGGCCGGGCGTGGACGCCACCTGCTTTTGTCGCGCAAGCTTGAGATGGACGAGCTGACCGGTAAGCGGCCTTTCGTCGATTGGCAGGAGCTTCGCAACTGGGCCGACAAGCCCGGACATGATGCGGCATGGATGGACTGGCTGCAGGGCTGTCTTGCGCCGCTCAGGGCATGTGATCGCGGCTCGCTGGAAGAGTTCATGGAACTTCACATGACGCTTCTGGAACGCCTCTCGACGGTTCAGGAAACCGGAATCGTCGAGGTCTGGGAGAAGGGTGCGGGGCAGGCAGCCGCGCAGATCCTGTCCGATCTGGCCGCGGAGGCCGATGCGAGCGGCCCGCTTACGGCTGCTGCATATCGCGCGGTTCTCGACCGGGTCATGACGGGGATCGAGGTGCCCGATGATGCGGTGACGGCCCATTCCGATGTCGCGATCTGGGGCACGCTGGAGGCGCGGTCCCAATCCGCCGACCTGGTGATCCTTGGCGGGTTGAACGAGGGTATCTGGCCCCGGCTTCCGGGGCACGACCCGTGGCTCAACCGGGCCATGCGCCAGACCATCGGCCTGCCCTCGCCGGATCGTCAGATCGGCCTTTCGGCCCACGACTTCCAGCTTGCGCTGGGTGCGACAGAGGTGTTGCTCAGCCGCTCCCGCCGGGACGAGGACGCACCGACCGTGCCGTCCCGCTGGCTGTCCCGGCTGACCAATCTTCTCGACGGTCTCGGGCCGGAGGGCAAGGCGGTTTTGAGGGCAATGACCGCCCGGGGTGAGGGCCTGCTGGCTAGGGCGCGAGCGTTCGAGGCCCCCCGCGAGGCAATACCGCCCGCCCCGCGCCCGGCACCCGTCCCTCCCCAAGACGCTCACCCGTGCAAGCTCTCGGTCACGCAGGTCGAGATACTGATCCGCGATCCCTATGCGATCTATGCGCGTCACGTCCTGAAACTCCGGCCGATCAGCCCGCCCGGACGACAGCCGGACGCCCTTCTGCGCGGCGATGTCAATCACAAGGTGCTTGAGCGGTTTGTACGTCAGACCGTGGACGGCCTGCCACCCGATGCCGAGAACATCTTCGCGCGGGCGGCTGCGGAAGTTCTTGAGCAGGAGGTGCCCTGGCCGTCGGCGAGAGGCATGTGGTTTGCCCGCCTGATGGCCGTCCGTGCCGCCTTTCTTGAAACCGAGCGACAGCGCAGAGAGCGGGGTGTGCCGCTGGTTTTCGAAGGCAAGGGGGCAAGGCAGACGGCGGATGGCTTCACATTGAGCGCCAAGGCCGATCGGATTGACCGGAACTTTGATGGCACGGTGTCGATCTACGACTACAAATCCGGCGCGCCGCCATCGCAAAAGGAGGTCGAGGTCTTTGCAGTTCAGGTGCCTCTTGAAGCGGCCATCGCAGCTGCGGGCGGGTTTGACGGGGTTGCGCCGGCCGAAGCTTCGGTTCTGGAGATCATCGGACTTGGTTCCGATCACAAGATCACCCATCTCGACATGGACCACGCGAGGATTGTGACAATCTGGACGCAGGTGTGCGATCTGATCGCGCATTTTCACGCGGGCGCAGGATATCCCGCCCGCACCCGTCCCCGAAAGCTGACTTTCGAGGGTGATTTCGATCATCTCTCGCGACGGGGAGAATGGCTGGACGGAGACGACTATGTCGCGGAGCCGGTCGCATGATCGACGCCACTCATCCAGCCACTCAGGCGCAGGTCCGGGCCGCCCTTCCCGACCGGTCCTCCTGGGTTTCGGCCAATGCAGGGTCTGGCAAGACCCGGGTGCTCACCGACCGGGTTGCGCGGCTTTTGCTGCGTGGTACCGATCCGCAGAAGATCCTATGTCTGACCTACACCAAGGCGGCCGCTGCCGAGATGCAGAACCGGCTTTTCGAGAGGCTGGGTGAATGGGCGATGATGTCCGATGACAGATTGCGGGACACCCTGGCCGCTCTGGGCGAGGAAGACCCGATAGCTGACCTGCGACAGGCCCGGACACTCTTTGCGCGCGCGCTGGAGACCCCGGGCGGTCTGAAGATCCAGACCATTCATGCGTTTTGTGATCTGCTGCTCCGCCGGTTCCCGCTGGAGGCGGGAGTGTCACCTCAGTTCGAGGTCATGGAGGACCGCCAGGCGGAAGCGCTGCGCAGCGATTGCCTGGAAGCTTTGGCGGAAGCCGATCCCGGCGGCGTCTTCTCGGATCTTCTGCCATGGCTTGGGGGAACTGCGCCGGACGATCTGCTGCGCGATATTCTGGCGCGGCGGAAGCTCTTTCTCGCCCCGCCGGATGCGGAGCGGCTTCGCGCGCTTGTCGGTGCGCCTTCGGATGGCAGGGTCGAGGCGCGTCTTGCAGATCTCAAAGACACCATATCATCCGATGATCTTGCAGCACTCGCAGATGCCTGGGATGCGCATGGCAGCGCGTCGGAAAAGAAACTGGTCCCCTCCCTCAGGGCTGTGCTGGAGCAAGGGGCGCCAGGTGCAATGGATGCATTGGCGGATATCTTTCTCAAGAAATCGGATGACCGCCAGCCCAAGACCAACAATTTTCCGACCAAGGGTCTGAGGGACGCATCACCTTGGGTGGTCGAGTTCATCCCGGCGGCGGGTCAGGCGGTCTGGCAGATGTATCAGGACCATCTTGCAGCACAGGCTTTCGAGAAGGCGCTGGCGCTGCACCGGTTCTCGCATGCCTATCTCAACCTCTTCACGCAACGCAAAGCGGCGATGGCGCGTCTGGATTTCGATGACCTGATCACCAAGGCGCGGACGTTGTTGCAGGACAGCGCGTCGGCTGCATGGGTTCTCTATCGGCTGGACGGTGGCATCGATCATATCCTGGTCGACGAGGCGCAGGATACAAGCCCCGCGCAGTGGGATGTCGTCAGGACACTGGCCGAGGACTTCTTTGCGGGCGAGGGGGCGCGGGATGAAGCCCGCACGATCTTCGTGGTCGGTGACGAGAAACAGTCGATCTATTCCTTTCAGGGTGCGGAGCCCTCGGCTTTTGGGGACATGCGGATGCATTTCGACCAGACGCTTGAGCGTCTCGACGGTCTTGCGCTTTGCGAACTGCTCTACTCGTTCCGCTCCAGCCCGGCGATCCTGAGGCTCGTCGATCAGGTCTTTGAAAGCCATGATGGTCTGGGGGTTGCACAGGCCGCCCGGCATGCGGCGTTTCACAGCGAAAAGCCCGGGCGGGTTGAGCTGTGGCCTTTCCTTGAAGCCCCCGAGAAGGCGGAGGAGGCCGCGTGGTATGAGCCGGTGGACCAGCCGCCCCGCTCTGACCCGCGTTTGCAACTGGCCCGGCAGATCGCGGACCGGCTGGCCCGGATGCTGGCATCGGGGACGGAATTGCCGGGCGCGGACCGGGCGGTTCAGCCCGGTGATGTGCTGATCCTGGTACAGCGCCGCTCGACCCTGTTCCGGGCCATCATCTCGGCGCTCAAAACTGCTGGTGTGCCGGTCGCGGGCGCGGACCGGGTGCAGCTTGGCGGCGAGCTTGCGGTCAGGGACCTGCTGTCGCTTCTGCGGTTTCTGAACACGCCCGAGAATGATCTCGCCCTGGCCGAGGTTCTGCGCTCCCCGATTGGAGGTCTGAGCGAGGCTGATCTGTTCTCGCTTGCCCATGGCCGCGAGGGTCTGCTGTGGAACGCGCTGCGCGCCCGTGAGACCGAATTTCCCGAGCTTGTCACCTGTTTGCAGGATCTGCGCGGTCAGGTGGACTACCTGCGCCCCTTCGAGATCATCGAACGGGTGCTGACGCGGCATGGCAGGCGCAAGCCGCTGATTGCACGGCTCGGACCGGAGGCAGAGGAGGCGATTGACGCCCTGCTGGATCAGGCGCTTCTGTACGAGACCGTGGAGCCGCCCAGCCTGACCGGATTTCTCAACTGGTTCACCGGCAGCGACGTCGAGATCAAGCGGCAGCTTGATCCGGAGGATAACCGGGTGCGGGTGATGACTGTGCATGGAGCAAAGGGGCTGGAGGCGCCGATTGTGATCCTGCCCGATACCGCGAAGGCCCGCGCCCCGAACCCGCCGCAGGTTGCGACCCTGCCATCCGGTGAGGCGGTCTGGTCGGTGAGCAGCAAACAGGCTCCTCAGGCCCTGCGGGAGGCCGAGGCGGAGCGCAGGCGTCAGGCCGAGGAGGAAAGGGCACGACTGCTTTATGTGGCGCTGACACGGGCGGAGACATGGTTGATCATTTGCGGTGCCGGTGATCGCGGACAGGGTCAGGACTGCTGGTACGGCATGATCGAAACCGCGATGGGAGAACTTGGGGCCGCGGATGACGGCGGGTTGGTGCTTTCCGAAAACTGGTCGTCCGAACAAGGTCTTGCGGCGTTGCCGGACAGATCGGAACACGAATTGCACGATCCGGACCTTGCGGAGCCCGCCCAGTCGGCGGCAATCCGCGCAAAACTGATCGCCCCGTCGGCGCTCGGCGGTGCCCATGCCCTGCCCGGTCCGGACGGCATGGATGAGGCCGAAGCCCTGGCCTATGGGGATGCCATGCACCGGCTGCTCGAGCACCTTCCACGCACTGCTCCCGAGCAGTGGGAAAGTCTCGCCGAAACCCTTCTCGCCGCGCTCGACCAACCGCTTCGCAAGGCCCTTCTGACCGAGGCAACGGGCGTCCTTACGGCCCCTCATCTGGCCCCTCTTTTCGGCCCCGAGGCCCTGGTTGAAATTCCGGTCACTACCGCACTGGTTGAGTTGGGTGACGCGCAGATGCTCGGGACGATCGACAGGCTTCTGGTTCGCCCGGACAAGGTCACGATTGTCGACTTCAAATCCAATCGGGTTGAGCCGACGCAACCCGAGTACACGCCAGAGGCGATCTTGCGCCAGATGGGCGCTTATCACGCAGCAATCGCGCAGATTTATCCTGACCGGGAGATCGAGATTGCCATCGTCTGGACGAAATCTGCGCGCTTTATGACAGTGCCGCACAGCTCTGTGATAGCGGCGTTGCAAAGGGGCGATCCCGGTTGACCCTGTCGGTGGTCGTGCCTACCTTCTCAACCAGAGCAGTATGGAGGCCGGTATGGCAACGATTAAGGTAACAGACGGCACTTTCGATGCGGAAGTGGTGAATTCGGACATCCCCGTTGTGGTGGATTTCTGGGCGGAGTGGTGCGGCCCCTGCAAGCAGATCGGCCCGGCCCTCGAAGAGCTTTCCGACGAGATGGAAGGCAAAATCAAGATCGCCAAGGTGAACGTGGACGAGAACCCGTCCTCGCCCAGCCAGCTGGGTGTGCGCGGCATTCCGGCGCTGTTCCTGTTCAAGGATGGCAAGGTGGTTTCGAATAAAACTGGCGCGGCTCCAAAAGCTGCATTACAAGGCTGGATTGAAGAGGCACTCTAAACCTCTCCCCAGAATACAGATTTGGAGTCCTGAATTGCTGCCCCAAAGGCCCCGTAATCCGGGGCCTTTGGTCGTTTCAGGCGTGATTGCGCAGGATCTGCCCGGCCAGATAAAGCGATCCGCAAATCAGGATACGGACCGGCGCTTCGTCGGGGCAGATTTGTCGTACCGCGTCCTCCGGGCTTTGGGCAATGCGCGCCTTGATCCCCGCCCGGCTGGCGGCTTCGGCCGTTTCCTTGGCGCTGAATGTAGCCGTCTCTCCGGGGATGGACACGGTATTCAGGCTCGTCAGTCGAGGCGCAAGCGCTGACAGATAACCTGCCGCATCCTTGGTGCGCAGCATCCCGCAGATCGCGTGGAGCGGCCGCTCGGACAGCCTCCCAAGCGCCTCGGCCAGCGCCACGCCTGCGGCCCGATTGTGTCCGCCATCAAGCCAGATTTCCGAGCCCTTTGCCGCCTCCACCAACGGTCCCGAGTTCAGGCGCTGAAGACGCGCGGGCCATTCGGCCTTGGTCACAGCCGCCTCCGGGTCGCCGACGCCAAGCTGACGGAGCACGGCAATCGCGGCACCGGCATTTGCCACCTGATGCGCGCCGATCAGATTGGGCAGCGGCAGGTCGAGCAGACCGGTGTCGTCCTGATAGACCATCCGGCCATGCTCCTCATAAACCTGCCAGTCCTGACCATGGACAAAGAGCGGCGCACCGATGCGACCGGCGATCTCGCCTATGACATCCATCGCTTCGGGTTCCTGGGGGCCAACCACGCATGGAACGGCCCACTTCAGGATACCGGCCTTTTCAGCCGCAATCTCCGCAAGGCTGTTGCCGAGGAACTGCTGGTGATCCAGCGAGACCGGGGTGATCACCGAAATTGCCGGGCGATCGATCACATTGGTTGCGTCAACCCGCCCACCAAGCCCGACCTCCAGCAATGTGAAATCCGCAGACGTGCGCGCGAATGCGAGCAGGGCCGCCGCTGTGGTGATCTCGAAATAGGTGATGTTCGCGCCTTTATTGGCGGTCTCGCAGGTCGCCAGCAGATCAGCGAGATCCGGCTCCGAAATCAGGGTACCCGCCACCCTTATGCGTTCATGAAACCGTGCCAGATGGGGAGAGGTATAGGCGTGAACCTTCTGTCCGCCCGCTTCCAGTCCGGCGCGGATCATCGCCTGGGTCGAACCCTTGCCGTTGGTGCCCGCGAGATGGATGACGGGCGGAAGCGTCCGCTCCGGATGACCAAGGGCTGCCAGCAGTTGCTCAATCCGGGTCAGTTCCAGATCAATGATCTTGGGGTGGAGCGACATCAGCCTTTCAAGGATGATGTCGCTGGTGGCGGTGCTCAAGCCTCTTTGCTTTCCGGGGGCAGTGCTTCCTGCTCCTGGGTCGGTGCCGGCAGGTCGCCGTGGATCATCGGCGGTTCCCTGGTGAGCAACCGGAGCAGCACCGCAATCTCCTCGCGCATCTCCTTGCGATGCACGACCCGGTCAAGCATCCCGTGATCCAGCAGATACTCTGCCCGCTGGAACCCTTCGGGCAACTGCTCCCGGATCGTCTGTTCGATCACCCGCGGTCCGGCAAAACAGATCAGCGCGTTGGGCTCGGCAATATGCACATCGCCCAGCATCGCATAGCTGGCCGTCACGCCACCAGTAGTCGGATGGGTCAGAACCACGATATAGGGCAGTCCCGCCTCTTTCAGCATCTGCACGGCAACGGTCGTGCGCGGCATCTGCATGAGTGACAGGATGCCTTCCTGCATGCGCGCGCCACCGGCGGCCGAGAACAGCACCAGCGGGGATTTCAGTTTCAGAGCTCGTTCGGCCCCGGCAATGATTGCATTGCCGACCGCCATGCCCATGGAGCCACCCATGAAACTGAAATCCTGAGCGGCGGCCACAACCTTCAGCCGTCCGATATCGCCCTCGGCGACAAGCATCGCCTCATGTTCGCCGGTGTTTCTGCGGGTGTCCCGCATCCGGTCGACGTAGCGCTTGGAATCCCGGAAGCTCAGCGGATCGGCGAGCGGCTCGGGAACGGAGATTTCGGTGAATACTCCGCCGTCGAAGAGCGACTGAAACCGTGCTCTGGGCGAGATATACATGTGATGTTCGCAGTTCGGGCAGACAAACAGGCTGTCCGAAAGCTCGCGGTGGAACAGCATCGTTCCGCACTCATCGCATTTGCGCCAAAGGTTTTCGGGGACATCACGCCGGGAGAAAAGAGAGTTGATCTTCGGGCGGACGTAGTTGGAGATCCAGTTCATGGGCGCCTGTCATCGTTGCCTGCATCGGGTTCTAAATAAGACGGAGCCGGGGGGAATGCAATCACTCCACGCCAGAGCAGCACCAGATAGACCGCGTAGCAGCAAAGCAGAAAGATCAACGAACTCAACAGGTCTTGGCGGATTGCGCCGGTGTCGGACAGGTCGACATCCACTAGAAAAAGTGTCATCGATGACAGGCTTCCGGGCAGTCCCAGAACGAGCAGTGCGAAGATATTGTTGCCCATATGCAGACCCATCGCCAGAGAGATGTTGCCCGTGCGCGCCGTGATGTCGCCGAGAACAAGACCCATGAGACAGGTGATTGCCACCACGATCCATGCGTTCGCACCAAGCTCTCCGGGATTGAAATGCAGGATACCGAAAAAAACAGCAGGTATGATCCACCATATCAAAGGCGAACGGAACCGCGCCGCAAGCTGTTGTTGCAGATAACCGCGGAAGAACAGTTCTTCGGCAGTGGTCTGGATGATCAGGACACAGATCAGCGGCAGAACCCATGCGAGCCAGCGATCAAGCTCCACGTTGCGGACGGGTCTGTCAAAGCTCCACATCAGGGCGAATTCGACGATGGAGACCAGTCCGATCAGGGCGAGCCCCCAGCAATAATGCCGCGCGCGAAAGCCGCCCGGCCCGAAGAGTGTTGAAAAACCGCGTTTGTGCAGCCCTTTGACAACAAGCAACAGGCCAAGCCATGCGGTGCCGAAGCTTCCCAGAAAGATGGCGATGTTCAGGGGATGCAGTTGATAGATTTCTCCCGTCCACAAAAGCGCCGCGCCCAGGTCCAGCTGGATCACGAGTATTTGCCAGATGACGAGAACAACAATCGTGGTCAGGAAAAAGAGGGCGCTGACCACAAGGATACCCAGGAGCAACCGCCAGAGTTGCGCCCGATGCGCCGCAAGTCCCCTGAAGGCTGCAAGGTTTTCGGAACCAATATGGCGAAGTGGTAGCATCGGATCCCTGGGGCTCTCAGTCCTATCCCCCTAACCCAAATACTTTTTTTGCTTATGGGTCGAGTGCTTTTGCTGTAGATTGATGTTCTGGGCGTTTTTTCGGTACCTGGCAGTGGGGATATAGGTACGTCTGACGAAATTGAAAAATTCATGAAAGAGGCTGATGCCGCCCGATGGACCGAGGTCCTTTGGAATGTTTTTCTCGACTATTTCAAATCTCAGGGGATCGAGCAGATCAGTTACCATCACCTGCCGCCGGCGGGTGCTGCCGAGGGTGACAAGATCAGGATCGTCACGGAAGGCTTCCCCGATGACTGGGTGTGCCAGTACATCTCGAACAAGCTCTACAAGATCGATCCGATTGCTGATTTTGCGGCGCGCGCGGATGAGCCGTTCTTCTGGAGCGATATCGACAAGCTCACCCGTCTCACGAAGTCGCAGGAAGCCTTTATCGAGGCCCGAAAGGCGGCCGATATCGGGGACGGGCTTGCCATTCAGGTTTTCGGACCCTTTGGCCGCAACGGGTATGTCGGGATTGGCATTCCAGAAGAGCTGCACAAACAGGCTGCCGAACGGGCGCATCAATATCAGTGGGTCTGTCAGTTCGCGCATCAGCGCTATTGCGCCATCACCCGATCGAGCCTGCCATCGCTGCCCGAGTTGACGCCACGTGAGCGGGAAATCTTGCAATGGGTTGCAAAAGGCAAGAGCAATGGGGTAATCGCAGATATCCTGGGCCTCTCAGCACACACGATTGACGCCTATATGCGGCGTATTTTCAACAAGTTGGGAACGTCTGACAGGGTTACGGCAGCGATCCGCGGGATCGGTTCGGGGCTTATCTCTCAGGCTTATTGAGACCGTTAGTCCCGTAAATACGTGACATGAGTTGCGTTGTTTCAAACCGGTTTGGATATCTCTAAGTCGGTATCACGAGATGAGCGTAACGATGCTCCACCGATCAGGGGCAGCTTTTCAGCTCTTACTGTCTCCAACGTCGCCAGGACTGACTTTCTAGAAGATCCCCCACACTTCGGGACAGTGTTCTGTCCGAAGTCAGTCTCGGCGGCGTCTGTAAAGCTACTGACAGAGTTATTCAGTGCCGCGTTCTTTTGACGACACCCACGGCACTGATTACTGCGGGTCCCCAATGCCCCCAACGTGGGGGCCCGCAGGCTTGTCTCGGGCGCCTTAAAGCCGGGCTGCTAGCCTTGCTCCCTGATCAATGGCGCGCTTGGCATCAAGTTCGGACGCGACATCCGCGCCGCCGATCACATGGCACCGCTGGCCTGTTGCTTCAAGATCGTCAGCCAGGGATCGCTCGGGCAGTTGCCCGGCGCACAGGACAATCGTGTCGGCCTCCAGCCACTGCGGGTTCTCGCGGGCCTCGCCCTGACTGATCCTGAGACCCCGCTCTCCGATTTCCTCGTAGTTCACGCCACCCATCATCGCGACATTCTTCATCTTGAGGCTTGCGCGATGGATCCAGCCGGTCGTCTTGCCGAGACCCTTGCCGAGTTTCTGCGCCTTGCGCTGCAAAAGCGTGACTTCGCGTGCAGGTTTTTCGGGGTGCGGGCCGGAAGGGACCAGACCGCCACGCTCTGTCCAGGGGGTGGTGACACCCCATTCCTGGCGCCAGAGATCAATGTCTTCGGTTGGGCTCTCGCCCTGATGGACGAGGAATTCCGCCACATCGAACCCGATGCCGCCTGCACCGATGATGGCGACCTTGGTGCCGACCTCGGCCTTGCCGCGCAGCACGTCGATATAGCTGAGCACCCGGGGCGCATCCTGTCCCGGAATTTGCGGATCGCGTGGCTTCACGCCGGTGGCAACGATGACCTCGTCAAAGCCGCTCAGGTCACTCGCCGCAACGGGCGTTTCAAGGCGCAACTCCACGCCCTTGATCCCGACCTGATGGCGATAATAGTCGACGAGACCCCAGAACTCCTCCTTGCCGGGGATCTGCTTGGCCATGTTGAGCTGCCCGCCAATCTCCGGCGCCGCATCGAAGAGCGTCACCCTGTGGCCGCGCTCTGCCGCAACCAGAGCCGCTGACAACCCAGCGGGCCCGGCGCCGACAACGGCAACCGTCTTTGGTGTTTCGGCAGGTGTATAGGACAGTTCCGTCTCATGGCAGGCGCGGGGGTTCACCAGGCAGGACGAGACCTTCATGGAGAACGTATGATCCAGACAGGCCTGGTTGCAGGCGATGCATGGTGCGATCTCGACTGCCCGTCCCGCTTCGGCCTTGGCGACGAAATTCGCATCCGCAAGAAACGGGCGGGCCATGGAGACCATATCCGCGCAGCTATCTGCTAGCACGGCTTCGGCCACGTCCGGCGTGTTGATCCGGTTCGATGTGATCAGCGGGATCGAGACCTCGCCCATCATCCGCTTCGTCACGTCCGCAAATGCGCGGCGCGGCACGGAGGTGGCAATCGTTGGCACGCGCGCCTCATGCCAGCCAATGCCGGTGTTGATGATGGAGGCACCGGCGGCCTCAATCGCCTTGGCGAGCATCACGACTTCTTCCCAGGTCGAGCCGTTGGGTATGAGATCGATCATCGACAGGCGGTAGATGACGATGAAGTCCTCACCCACCGCCGCCCGAACCCGCCTGATCACCTCGACGGGCAGGCGCATCCGGTTTTCATACGCTCCGCCCCAGTCATCGGTCCGCTTGTTGGTATGTGTGACCAGGAACTGGTTGAGGAAGTACCCCTCCGACCCCATGATCTCGACCCCGTCATAGCCGGCCTCGCGCGCCCGTGCGGCTGATGTCGCGATGTCGGCAATCTGCTTCTCGATCCCGGCCTCGTCCAGTTCAGCGGGCGGAAAGGGGCTGATCGGCGATTTGATCGGCGAGGGGGCGACGGCCTTGGGTGAATAGGCATAGCGGCCCGCATGCAGGATCTGCATGGCGATCCGCCCGCCTTGCGCATGGACCCGGCTTGTGACGGTCCGGTGATGGGCAATGTCCTCAGCCGAAAAGAGCCCCGGCGCCCCGGGCAGAACGCCGCCTTCCTCATTGGGGGACATGCCGCCGGTGACGATCAGCGCGACTCCTCCCGCGGCACGTTCGGCATAGTAGGTCGCGATCCGGTCCCAGTCGCCGACCTCTTCCAGCCCGGTATGCATTGAGCCCATAAGCACGCGGTTGGGCAGTGTCACATGGCCCAGATCAAGCGGACGGAAGAGGTTTGGGTAGCTGTGCGACATGACCGGTGGCTCCTGCAAATCTGTCTGCCAATGGTAGCCAAGTTTGGCAGAGTGTCACGCGGGACCCGGCGTCAGCGTTCAGAAGACGGCCCTGGGATGACGCAATAGCAGCATGTCGGTGATCTCGATACGGTTGTCGGCCGGGCTCTCGAAGATCAGATCGACCCAGATATCCTTGGCCCGGATCACGTCGAAATCGGTGAAATGCAGGTCCCATTCGACCATGTGTGATGGTCCGTCACCGTAGAACTCGTAAGGCACGGTTTCATGGTTCGGTCCGTGAACCAGATTGAGCCGTGCGAAATGCGACAGCGGAGCGGTGACAGTGAAGGCGGTTTCCAGTCGGAACAGGTGTTTGCGACCGGTTGAGGCAATGGCGGCCTCGTCAAAACCCAGGGCTATTGAGACGAAACTGCCCGAAAACCCGCTCAACTCGATTGCCAGGCCGCCGTTAATGCCGGAAAGCGCGAGCGCGTCGTTCTGACCATCATGGTGCAGCGTTGCGCCCTTGCAGATGTTGCTGCCGGATCTTGACGACAGCGCATCGGCGGGTTGACCGGCCCAGAGCGGAGGCTGGCTGACCCAGTCCGTGCCGTCCGGCAGGCGCCTGCGCAGATCATCGGGCAGATCGAGCTTTGCGGGTGGCTTCAGACCGGCCAGAATTTGCTCCGAGCTACGCATCAGAGTGCTGCGGCTGCACGGGTTTCCAGCACGAAAGCGCGCAAAAGGGATTGCGCGTCTTTGTCGGAGAGGTCCGATCCGGCGAAACCGATCACGCTGAGGCCGACCAGCCGATCGGAGGTCTCGAAGAAAGCCCGCCAGAAGATCGGGCGATCCGACGGCAGCGGCAGTCTGCCCTCGTCACGGACCTTGAGATAGAGAACACCGTTGCCAATCGCGCTCTCCAGAACGCTGATCTTGTCCGGCTCTCCGCTCTTTCCGAGCGTGCCCACGCCGGGCTGCGTCGTCAAAAACGCTTCAAGTGTCTCAAGGCTGCCCGGAAGCGGCTCGCGCGAGACGCTTGCTGTCATCACCGCACCGACCGGGGCGGCATCGGGCACACCAGTCCCGGTGAGACTGCAATCCGCGGCAAGAAGGAAAGCGCCGCTCTGGTTCACGTCGGTGCTCTTGGCATCGAAGCAGAGACCGTCAGGCGTCGCGAGCATCACAGGCTGCCCGGCAACATTGACCGACACCCGGCTTTCGGAAAACGTGCTGACCTGCCCGCAGGCGGCAAGCGCCAAGGCCATCAGCAATCCGGGTTTAGAGATCCGCGTAGACATGTTTCTCTTTTTCCGCGCCGGGATGGGTCACAGCGCCCCTGTGGGTGGAGCCGACAAGCTGGGCATATTTCCAAAGCGCACCGGAGGCATAGATCGTCTCGCGTGGCCCTTTCCAGTTGGCCTTGCGGGCCTCGAAATCCGCATCCGTCAGATCGACCGAGATCACGCCCGAGATTGCATCGATGGTGATCATGTCGCCATCCTCGATCAGGGCGATGGGGCCGCAATGGGCTGCTTCCGGACCGACATGCCCGACACAAAAGCCCCGTGTCGCGCCCGAGAAGCGCCCGTCGGTGATCAGCGCCACCTTCTTGCCCATCCCCTGACCCGAAAGGGCGGCAGTGGTCGCCAGCATCTCGCGCATGCCCGGACCACCCGATGGACCCTCATTGCGGATCACCAGAACCTCGCCTTCCTTGTAGCTGCGCGCCTGCACCGCCTCGAAAGCATCCTCCTCGCATTCAAACACCCGTGCGGGACCGGTGAAGCGCTGCTGCTCTTCGGTCATGCCGGCAACCTTAACGATTGCTCCATCAGGGGCGAGGTTGCCCTTCAGGCCCACCACGCCACCGGTCTTGGAGATCGGCTTTTCGACCGGGTAGATCACCTTGCCGTCGGCTTCGCGATCCACGAGGTCCAGTTCCTCGCCAATGGTCCGGCCCGTGACGGTCATGCAATCCTCGTGAACCAGACCGGCCTTGCGCAATTCGCGCATGACGACCGGAACGCCGCCTGCCTCATACAGATCCTTGGCGACATAGGCCCCGCCGGGCTTGAGATCGACAAAATAGGGCGTATCGCGGAAAATCTCGCAGACATCATCAAGAAAGAAATCGATCCCCGCTTCATGGGCCATTGCGGGCAGGTGCAGACCGGCATTGGTAGAGCCACCGGTGCAGGCCACCACACGCGCCGCGTTTTCCAGCGCCTTGCGGGTGACGATATCGCGCGGGCGGATGTTTCGAGCGATCAGGTTCATCGCCGCCCGGCCTGAGGCCTCGGAATACTGATCGCGGCTCTCGTAAGGGGCTGGCGCACCGGCGGAGTTCGGCAACGCGAGCCCGATGGCCTCCGACACGCAGGCCATCGTGTTGGCCGTGAACTGTCCGCCGCAGGCGCCTGCGGACGGGCAGGCGACGGCCTCCAGTTTCTCCAGCTCGCAGGTGGACATTTCGCCCGCCTGATGACGACCCACCGCCTCGAACACGTCCTGAACCGTCACGTCGCGTCCCTCATGGCGTCCCGGCAGGATCGAGCCTCCATAGATGAAGACCGACGGTACATTGAGGCGCAGCATCGCCATCATCATCCCCGGCAGCGACTTGTCACACCCCGCAAGACCCACCAGCGCGTCATAGCAATGCCCGCGCATGGTCAGCTCCACTGTGTCGGCAATCGCCTCGCGACTGACCAGCGAGGAGCGCATGCCTTCATGCCCCATCGCGATCCCGTCGGTGACAGTGATCGTGGTGAACTCGCGTGGCGTTCCCATCGCGGTCTTGACGCCCAGCTTGACCGACTGTGCCTGACGGTTGAGCGCGATGTTGCAGGGTGCCGCCTCGTTCCAGCAGGTCGCCACGCCGACGAGCGGCTGATGGATCTCCGTCTCGCTCAATCCCATCGCATAAAGATACGACCGATGCGGAGCGCGCGCTGGGCCTTCGGTCACATGACGGCTGGGAAGTTTGGCTTTGTCAAAACGAGTGGCGTCCATGGCGGTCGGGTCTCCCGGAGTGGCTTTGAGGTCTTTGAGGGTCAGCTTTAGGCGGGCCGGGCGGGAATCTCAAGCGCCCGCAGGCTGCCCGTCCATGATCTCCAGCAACTCGGCCGTGATGCCGGGCTCGGACAGGGCATGCCCTGCATGGGTGACGATCCGCAGATCGCTGCCGGGCCAGAGCCTGTGCAGCTTCACAGCTGTCGCGGGCGGGCAGATCATGTCGTAGCGACCCTGCACGATATAGCCCGGGATGTGTTCGATCTTCGGCATGTCGCGGTAGATCTGACCGTCTTCCTCCAGAAAACCCGCATTGATGAAGTAATGGTTTTCCAACCGCGCAAAGGCACGCGCATAGCCGCCCGATGGTGCCCCGCGATGGCCCGAGCTTTCCAGCACCGCCAGCGCACTTTCCCATCCGGCCCAGGCGCGGGCGAAACGGGTCTGCTCGGCCTCATCATCGCTGAATAGACGTTTGTGATAGGCGGTGATCAGGTCATCGCGCTCGGCCTTCGGGATCATGTTGGCGAAGGCCGTCCATTGCTCTGGCCAGAAGGCCCCGGCACCACCTCCGTAAAACCATTTCAGTTCCCGCTCGGTCATCGTGAAGACGCCGCGCAGCACCAGTGCACTCACGCGGTCGGGATGGGTCTGCGCATAGATAAGGGCGAGCGTCGCGCCCCAGGAGCCACCGAAGACTATCCATTTCTCGATGCCCATGGCCTCGCGAATGCGTTCGATATCGGCCACAAGGTCCCAGGTCGTGTTGTTTTCCACACTGGCCTGTGGCGTCGAGCGTCCGCAGCCGCGCTGATCAAACAGGACCGTGCGATAGCGCCGCGGATTGAAGAACCGGCGCATCCCCGGCGAGCAACCGCCGCCAGGCCCGCCATGCAGCACGACCACCGGCGTCCCGTCTCGCGTGCCGCATTCCTCGACATAGAGCCGGTGGCCTCCGGGCACTTCCATGACCTGCTGGCGATAGGGCTCGCGTGGTGGGTAGAGCGTCCGCTTGGCCCCCGCGCCATCATGTCTCGGGTTTTCCGGCATTTAAGCCCTATATCCTAAAAAACGACACAGGAACAATTGCAGGTTGGCCCGATGAGCGCAACACATCCAAACACGGTTGATGACGCGGAGATCGCAAAATTTGAAGCCATGGCCGCCGAATGGTGGGATCCGAACGGCAAGTTCAAACCGCTGCATATGCTCAATCCCTGCAGGCTGGACTATATCACCGACCAGATCGCGGCAGAGTTCGACCGTGACCTGACGGCCGAGAAGCCATTTGACGGGTTGCGCATCTTCGACATCGGGTGCGGTGGCGGGCTTTTGTCCGAACCGATGGCCCGTCTTGGCGCAACAGTCGTCGGTGCCGATGCCGCAGAGCGCAATATCCCGGTGGCGAGGCTTCATGCCGAGCAATCCGGGCTGGAGATCGATTACCGCCACACGACAGCCGAGGCCGTTGCCGAGACGGGCGAGGTCTTTGACGTCGTGCTCAACATGGAAGTGGTCGAGCATGTGGCCGACCCGCTTGCCTATCTCACCGCCTGCCAGCAGTTGCTCAAACCCGGTGGGCTGATGATCTGCTCGACGCTCAACCGCAATCCTAAGAGCTATCTCATGGCGATTATCGGGGCGGAGCATGTGATGCGCTGGCTGCCCAAGGGAACCCATGAGTGGCAGAAGTTCATCACGCCCGATGAGCTTTTCGATCTGATCGGGCAGGCGGGTCTGACGCCCGTTGATCGCAAGGGGTTTGTCTTCAACCCGCTGACCTGGACCTGGTCGCTCTCGGCGCGGGATCTGAGCGTGAACTATGTGACCGCAAGCACCAAGAGCTAGTCGTCGCTGAGCAGTCCGCGCAGGCGTTGGAGCGTCGGCATCAGGCTGCGCACCTTTTCGGCGCCGATCTGCTGGACGAGATGCTCGAAAACCGGAGAGATCGCGTCCACCGCATTGGTCCGGGCCCTCACCCCTGCCGGACTGATCGAGACGAGCTTGCGTCGGGCGTCGTCCCAATCCGGGCGTACATGGATAAATCCCGCATCCTCCAGCCGATGAACCGTATTGGTCATGGCCCCTTTCGTGACGTGAAAGAGCCGCGCAAGCTCAGCCGGGGTCCGTTCCATCTGTGTCAGGGCGAGGTGGTTGAGAACCAGAAAATGCGACAATTCCATGCCCTTGGGCAGAGCCCGGGTGATACGGGCCCGCGCCAGTTGATCAACCGTTGCAATCTCCCAGAAGAATGAAATTGCAAGCGGATCGCTTGCGGTGTCCCTTTCCATCATGCCTCGCCTCTGTCCGGAGACCAGTTGCCCGTGCGGGCGTGGCGAGGTCAAGGGGCGGGATCAGTTTGCCAGAAGCGCATCCAGCTTGCCGGCACGTTCCAGCGCATTCATGTCGTCAAACCCGCCGATATGCTGGTCGCCGATGAAAATCTGCGGCACGGTGCGCCCGCCATTGGCGCGTTGGGTCATTTCGGCGCGGCGCGACGGGTCGGACATCACGTCGATCTCGGAATAGGTCACACCTTTCGCGCTCAGAAGTCTTTTCGCCGCCGCGCAATAGCCGCAGATGGGCGTGGTGTAGAGTTCAACCGATTTCATGACCCGATACTCCGTTTCAGGATGGCAGCAACGGCTTCTATATAGGTCAGACCGTCCCGCGCGCAACGCGGGCCAATACAAGCACGTTCACAGTTGCGGCACCAGCGGATTGGCAGGCTTTTGCACAGGCGGAAAGCGTGGCGCCTGTTGTCATGACATCATCGATCAGAAGGACCGAACGCCCCCTCAGCGCCGCATGATGCCGGGGATGAACCTCGACCGAGCCGCGCTGGTTCTCAAATCTGGTCTGTCGGTCAAGTCCCTCATGCGGTCTGGTGTGACGGAGCCGATGCAGAAGATCCGGGCAGTAGTCCGCATCTCCACAAACCGCTTTCTGGCGCGCGAGCTCTGCAGACTGGTTGTATTTGCGGGCAATCAGGCGCCTCCAGTGGATCGGAACGGGTGCCACGATGTCGGCCCCTTCGATCAGGTCATGACCTGCGCGGGCCAGCCAGCTTGCCAGCGTACGGGACAGATCCAGCCTGTCGCCATGCTTGAGCGACAGAATGACTCGGCGCGCTGTCCCGTCGTAAAGCGCCGCGGCGCGGCCCTGATCCCAGGCCGGGGGATGGGTGAGACAGGCATCGCAGCTCAGGCCTGCCTCCGGAGTGCCGGGCAGGGGGGTTCCGCAGCGGCCGCAGGATGCACCCGTGATGAAACTCGTCTCGACCCAGCATGCGGGGCAGAGCCCATGCGGGGCGTCGGTCAGGGTCATGCATCCCGCGCATTGCGGCGGGTAGATCGCGTCAATCAGACGGTCCAGTACGGGCATCTCTTTCCTATCGTGCGTGTTGCGCCTATGTCAGTGACATGTCCGCGCCACCTATTCTCTTTGACCGGGACCTTCTTTCCCAGCGCCGCAACCGGATAGCGGGCAATATTGCCGACTTCCTGCATCGCGAGATTGCGGCGCAGGTCTCAGAGAGACGGCTTGAGGTTAACAGAACGTTTACATCGCCTGCGATTGTGGGGCCGTTTCCCGAGATCTGGGCCGAGGCCTTTTCGGATCTTCCTGCCATCAGACAGGTTCGCGATGACGAGACGCTGGATCTGCAGCCGGGCAGCCACGATCTGATCGTCCATGGTTTGGGCCTGCACTGGATCAATGATCCCGTCGGACAGCTTGTCCAATGCCGCCACGCGTTGAGGCCGGATGGTCTGCTGATCGCAGCGCTGTTCGGGGGGCAGACCTTGTCGGAGCTGCGCACATCCTTTGCTGAGGCCGAGGTCGCCCTGACCGGTGGACTGTCGCCCCGGGTTGCCCCGATGGGAGATGTCCGGGATCTTGGCGGA
Source organism: uncultured Paracoccaceae bacterium (assembly GCA_947493745.1). GTDB lineage: Bacteria > Pseudomonadota > Alphaproteobacteria > Rhodobacterales > Rhodobacteraceae > CANLSM01. The sequence goes on from CANLSM010000006.1 coordinate 225,089, forward strand.
CTGATCCAGCGGGCGGGTCTGGCACTCCCGGTCTCGGATGGCGTGAAACTCACCGTAACCTACGAGACGCCGCTCCACCTGCTGCGGGATCTGCGGGCGATGGGTGAGACCAATGTGCTGACGGCGCGCCACAAGATGCCGCTCCGCCGGGATGTTCTTGCGGCAATGAGCGACATCTATACTCGCAACTTCAGTGTTGCGGATGACCGGGTTGCGGCAACCTTTGAAGTGGTTTTTCTCACCGGCTGGAAGCCTTCCGCGGATCAGCCAAAGCCCCTGCGACCCGGGTCCGCTTCGCATCGCTTGGCCGAGGCACTGGGCACATCCGAGATTTCCACCGGCGAGAAAGCCGGGAAATAGCCGCCCTGCGACCCTTCGTCCTTTGACGCAAAGGTGATTTTACCTAGCTGAATGGAGGTCTGGAATTGCAAAGGCCCGGTGGACCCATGTATGACGCGCAGATGAGCGAACTGAAAAGTGATACAGATCAAGCCGGTGAGGGGCGTCTTGCCCATGCCGCGTCAGATCATCCCCCTGTCCGGCGTGGCCGCATAGGTGTGATCCTGTCCAATCTGGGAACACCGGATGCGACCGATTACTGGTCGATGCGGCGCTATCTGTCGGAGTTTCTGTCCGATCGCCGGGTGATCGACTACTCGCCCTGGATATGGCAACCGCTGCTGCAACTGATCATTCTGAGCAAACGCCCGTTCTCCTCGGGGGAGGCCTATCGCGGCATCTGGAACAACGAGGCCGATGAAAGCCCGCTTCTGACGACCACCCGCAATCAGGCGGAGAAAGTCGCAAGTGCTGTGGCCAAAGTGTTCGGCGACGATGTGATCGTTGATTTCTGCATGCGCTATGGCAACCCGTCCACGCAATCGGTGATCAAGAAGCTCAAAGAGCAGGGATGTGAGCGGATCGTGTTCTTCCCGCTCTACCCGCAATACTCAGCACCCACCACGGCGACGGCGAATGATCAGGCCTTCCGGGCATTGATGAAGATGAACTGGCAGCCATCGGTGCGCACGGTGCCCGCCTACTACCAGCATCCGCTTTATATCGAGGCCCTGGCCCAATCGGTCGAGAAGGCCTATGCGGCACTGGAGACAAAGCCGGACATTCTCGTGACATCCTATCACGGTGTGCCGCAGCGCTACCTGATGGAAGGCGACCCCTATCATTGCCAATGCCAGAAAACCACGCGGCTGCTGAAGGAGCGGCTTGGCTGGTCGGATACGGACATCAAGGTGACCTTCCAGTCGAAGTTCGGCCCGGAGGAGTGGTTGCAGCCCTACACGGTGGAGGAAGTGGCGCGTCTGGCCGAGAGCGGCAAGACGAATATCGCGATCATGGCGCCGGCCTTTTCAAGTGATTGTGTCGAGACGCTCGAAGAGATCAACGAAGAGATCAAGGAAAGCTTCGAGGAGGCCGGTGGCGAGCACTTCACCTATATTCCGTGTCTGAACGATGATGACGCCCATATCGACATGATGATGGACATCATTCGCACCGAGCTTTCCGGATGGATCAGTGCGCGCTGATCTCGGCCGTCACCGGTTCGGATGATTTGCTGTAGGGTTTGACCGGTTCGCCCTGAAAGAGCTTGTCACCCACGCGTATCACAATCTGTCCGTTTTCAAGCGCGCGCACGAACATGCCTTGCACGGATATGCGTGAACTCGTCAAAATGGTCTGCAACATCGCTGCCCCCGATATAGGTTTCCCCCGACTGCAGAACTTTCGCCTGCTTGTGTTTAGAATTCGTTAATTCTTTGGTCTGTTTAAAATTGTAGCAGGTCAGAGCCAGTCGCGCAAAACAGAAATCAGCGGGATATCGGCGGGTGGCATGGGGTAGGATTTCAGATCCCGCGCCGCGACCCATTTGAGGGCCTGGTTTTCAACCGGCCGGGGCGTACCTTCCCACTTCCGGCAGGCAAAAAGCGGCATCAGAAGGTGGAAGGTCTCATAGCTGTGCGAAGCAAAGCAAAGCGGCGCGAGACAGCTTTCCCAGGTGTCTATTGCGAGCTCTTCGCGGAGTTCGCGGATCAGGGCCGCCTCGGGTGTTTCGTCCGGCTCGACCTTGCCGCCTGGAAACTCCCAGAGCCTTGCCATCGACTTTCCTTCGGGGCGCTGCGCCAGCAGCACACGCCCGTCAGCATCAATCAGGGCAACCGCCGAGACCAGAACGGTCTTCATGAGCGGTAGTCGGCGTTGATCGTCACATATCCATGGGTCAGGTCGCAGGTCCAGACCGAGGCCGCGCCATGGCCGATCCCGACATCCACGCGGATGAGCAGATCGGAGTTTTTCATGTAGGCGGCACCGGCTTGCTCGGAATAGCTTTCCGCCACCCAGCCGTTCTCGGCCACCAGAATGGGTCCGAAATGGATCGAAAGGCGGTCGCGATCCGCAGGCTCGCCCGCCTTGCCCACCGCCATCACGACCCGGCCCCAGTTCGGGTCCTCACCGGCAATCGCCGTCTTCACGAGGGGTGAGTTGGCAATCGCAAGGCCAATCCGCTTGGCAGATGCGTCGGTCTCGGCACCTGTCACGGCAACCTCGACGAACTTTGTGGCTCCCTCACCGTCGCGCACAACGAGATGGGCAAGCTCCAGCATGATGCCATGCAGCGCGTCCGAGAACCGGTCAAAGCGCGGATCTTCCCGGCTCTCGATCCGGGCCATCGGTGCCTTGCCGGTGGCCGCAAGCATCAGGCTGTCGGACGTCGAGGTGTCACTGTCCACAGTGATCGCATTGAAGGTCGTCTCATTGTGTGATGCGAGAAGGTCCTGCAGCAGGTCGGGCGCAATTGCAGCATCGGTGAAGATATAGACCAGCATAGTCGCCATGTCCGGGGCAATCATGCCAGAGCCCTTGGCGAACCCCGCGATACGCACCGGAACGCCATCCAGCGTGACCTCCAGCCCTGCACCCTTGGGGAACGTATCCGTCGTCATGATTGCGCGGGCGGCATCCTCGGCGCGTTCCGGCGACAGCCAGGCTATGAGGTCACTCACCCGCGCGGTGATCTTCTCGGCGGGAAGCGGCTCACCGATCACGCCGGTGGAGGCGGTGAAGACATGGGTGGCAGGAATGTCGAGCGCCTCTGCGACCACATTGACGGTCTTTTGAACCCCCTCAAGACCGTTCCTGCCGGTGAAGGCATTGGCATTGCCGGAGTTGACGACAATCCCGAAGCCTTTACCCGAAACGGGGTTCTGCCGGAGGCAGTCCTGACACCACAAAACCGGGGCGGCGCGGGTGGCGGATCTGGTGAAAACTCCGGCAATCGAGGCGTCTGCGGCGATCTCAGCCAGCATCACGTCCGTTCGACCCTGATACTTGATACCGGCCTCGACGGAGGCAAAGCGCACCCCGTCAATCACCGGCAGCTTGGGAAACCCGCCGGCAGGCGCCAGCGGGGAGACCGGTAGATCCTTACCCAACTCAGTCTTCCAGAAGCTCGAACTGGCTTATGGCCGTGACCGGAATGCCAAGGTCGGGCTGGTCGATATCAGCAGCGGCGCGCATGGTTTCGATCTCGGCCTCGAAGGCCTTCTGATTGATCTCGGCCGACAGTTGATCGCGGGTCTCGTCCAATGTCGGAAGCGGGACATCGCGTATGTCGTTGAGTTTCACCACATGCCAACCGAACTGCGTCTGAACCGGCGCGGAGACCTCTCCCTTTTCCAGCGTCAGGACTGTCGCTTCGAACTCGGGCACCATGGCACCCCGGCCGAACCAGCCAAGCTCGCCGCCCTGCGGACCGGAGGGGCCGGTCGATTTCTCTCTGGCGAGTTCCGCGAAATCCGTGCCGACCTCAAGTGCTGTCACAAGATCGTTTGCCTCTTCTTCTGTCTCGACCAGAATGTGGGAGGCGTGAAACTCCTGATCGGGTTCCAGACTGCCGTACTGCTCGGCATAGGCAGCCTCGATCTCGGCTTCATCGACTGGGCGCTCCATGAACTTCGTCAAGGCCTCGTTTGCGAGAATGCCGCGGGTCTCGTTCTCGATAAACAGCTTTCCGCCCTTTGACAGACCATCGTCCGCCTCCTGACGTTCGGCCAAAAGCTGCTGGTCAACAAGCTGGCTGAGAATGCCGTCATAGAGAACTTCATCGGGCACCTGCTGATACTGCTGTGGCAGACGCGCGCGCATGGTGATCAGGTGACCCAACGTGATCTCGGTTCCGTTGACCGTCGCCAGCACCGTGTCTTCATCATATTCAACGGCGGGCGCAGCCGGGGTTTCGGCTGCTGTTTCCTGGGCAAAAGTCGGGGCAGATGTCAGGAACGCGAGGCCTGCCATTGCTGTGACGATTGTGAAGCGCGACATGTATTCTCTCCGGTTAGGTGCGAACACGCATGAATGCGGTTGCAAATTCAGGCGTGACACCTCTCGGGGAGGTGCCGTTGACTCGGTTGCGTGTGCCGCTTACATCCAACTCCAATCGGGCGAGACCCGGCACTTCAAAGCTCCCCTCCACTTAGAACGTTGCGGACGGGTGAACAAGGCCAACCCACCGGCTATGCCGGGGATTTCTACGCGCGGCGGGCACCGGCCCGGACCGTTGCAAAAAACAGAGAGAGAACACGCAATGCTGGGTTTGAACACGATCGGACGCAAGGTGTTTGGCACCCATAATGATCGCAAGATCAAATCCGTGCGTTCGCTGGTGGACAAGATCAATGCGCTGGAACCAAGTTTTCAGGCGCTCTCGGACGATGAGATCAAGGCCAAGACGGATGAGTTCAAGGGGCGGCTGGAGGCTGGTGAAAGCCTCGATGCACTGTTGCCCGAGGCCTTTGCGAATGCCCGCGAAGCGGCGTTCCGCACTCTGGGGCTGCGCCCGTTCGATGTGCAGCTGATGGGCGGGATTTTTCTTCATCAGGGCAACATCTCGGAGATGAAGACCGGCGAGGGCAAGACGCTGATGGCGACGCTGCCGGTCTATCTGAACGCGCTGACCGGTCGCGGCGTGCATGTGGTGACGGTGAACGACTATCTGGCGCGACGCGATGCAGAGTGGATGAGCGTTGTTTATGCGGCACTGGGCATGACGACCGGTGTGATCTATCCGCAGCAGGACCCTGCCGAAAAGCAGGAGGCCTATAATGCCGATGTAACCTATGCCACCAACAACGAGCTGGGCTTCGATTATCTGCGCGACAACATGAAATCCGATCTCCGTGAGATTTTTCAGCGCGATCACTACTTTGCGATTGTCGATGAGGTGGATTCGATCCTGATTGATGAGGCGCGAACGCCGCTTATCATCTCGGGCCCGTCCGAGGACAGAACTGACCTCTACGTCAGCATCGACAAGTTTATCCCCGGTCTCGCCGAAGAGCACTACGAGCTGGACGAGAAGGCCCGCTCCACCACGCTGACCGAAGAGGGCAACGAACATGTGGAGCAGGAACTCCTCAAGGCGGGGTTGCTGGAAGAAGGCGCGTCGCTTTATGACCCGGAGAGCGCATCGCTTGTCCACCATGTAACGCAGGCGCTCCGGGCGCATATCCTGTTCAGGCGCGAGAAGGACTATATCGTGCGCAACAACGAGGTCATGCTGATCGACGAGTTCACCGGTCGCATGATGGAAGGCCGCCGTCTGGCCGATGGTCTGCATCAGGCGATCGAGGCCAAGGAAGGCGTCGAGATCAAGCCCGAGAACGTGACGCTGGCGTCAGTTACGTTTCAGAATTACTTCCGGCTCTATGACAAGCTGGGCGGGATGACCGGCACAGCACAGACCGAGGCCGAGGAATTCGCCGAGATCTACGGGCTGGGCGTGGTCGAGATCCCGACCAATCTACCGATCGCGCGCCGTGATGATGACGATCAGGTCTATCGGACCGCGCGGGAGAAATACGATGCAGTTGTGCGCCATATCGCCAACGCGCAGCGCAAGGGTCAGCCGGTTCTTGTCGGCACGACCTCGATTGAGAAATCCGAGCTCCTGTCGGGGATGCTCAGTGACAAGACGGCGCTGAAGCGGATTGCCGACTGGGTGAAGCGCGACAAGGACGAGGTCAAGAAGGACGAGGAGTTCCGGGCCTCGCTGGACGAGTTGGAGCGGTTCCTGCGTCTGGCCGCAGCCGGGAAGGGCATCGACCACCAGGTCCTGAACGCGCGGTTCCACGAACAGGAGGCCGGGATCATCGCGATGGCCGGTGTGCCTGGCGCGGTGACGATTGCCACCAACATGGCCGGGCGCGGCACAGACATCCAGCTTGGCGGCAATACCGACGCCCGGGTTCTCGAAGAGATCGAGAAGGCGGGCGAGGATGCCGATCCGGTCGCGATCCGCGAGCGCGTGCAGGCCGAGGTTGCCGATGCCAAGGCGCGGGCGCTTGAAGCTGGCGGTCTCTATGTGCTTGCGACCGAACGACACGAAAGCCGTCGCATCGACAATCAGCTGCGCGGCCGCTCCGGCCGACAGGGCGATCCGGGACGCACCTCGTTCTTTCTGAGCCTCGAAGATGATCTGATGCGCATCTTCGGGTCGGAACGGCTCGACAAAATGCTGCAACGTCTTGGCATGAAGGAAGGCGAGGCCATCGTTCATCCCTGGGTCAACAAGGCGCTCGAAAAAGCCCAGGGCAAGGTCGAAGCACGCAACTTCGATATCCGCAAGAACCTGCTCAAGTTCGACGATGTCATGAACGACCAGCGGAAGACCATTTTCGAGCAGCGCCGCGAGATCATGGAAGAAACCGATCTCTCAGATGTCATCAAGGATATGCGCGATCAGGTGGTCGATGACATGGTGACGCATCGCGTCCCTCCCAAGGCCTATCCGGACCAGTGGGATCTCGACGGTTTGCGCGAAGATGTGAAATCAACCTTCAATCTCGATCTTCCGATTCTGGAATGGGGATCTGAGGAAGGCGTTGACGATGAAGAGATTCGCGAGCGCATTTCGCTGGAGGCTGACAAGGCGATGGCCCAGAAAGTCGGCCAGTACGGGCCCGAGACGATGCGCAATGTGGAAAAGCAGATTCTTTTGCAGACCATCGACCAGCATTGGCGGGAGCATCTGGTGCGTCTTGACCATCTTCGCGCGGTCGTCGGTCTGCGTGGCTATGCACAGCGCGACCCGCTCAACGAGTACAAGTCCGAGGCGTTCAGCCTTTTTGAAAGTCTTCTCAACAAGCTGAGGCTGGAGGTCAGCAAGCATCTGCACCATGTGCAGCTGCTCACCGCGGAAGAGCAGCGGGCCCTGATCGAGCAGCTTCAGGCCCGCGCGCCCGCGCCTCAATCCGAGACTGTTGACGCAAGCGGGATCAGCGATGCTCCGCTCCGTCCGGGTGTCGATCCCGAGGATGAAAGCACATGGGTGAACATGGGCCGCAATGACCTCTGCCCGTGTGGAAGCGGCAAGAAGTACAAGCACTGCCACGGTCGCGCTTGAGATTTTCAGGTAATATCTGGTTAACCGGTTGACGTCAGGTCGTTTGTGACTGTGTTCGAATTGTGATTGTATGAAGGTTGCTCACCACATTTACGCCTCATATCGCAACTAGATGTTGAGTCGGGAAATGGGAATGTTTCCACTTTTTGAGGTTTGTGTCTTTTTGTACCCATCCTGTTAAAAGTTCCACGTAAGCTTTTAAGATTCATGTGGAATTGGTATAAATAGGGCAAGTCTTGGAGAGATGGTGAACGGAGGAATCGGTTTTGCGACTCGACGATCGATTTATGACTGTCATGACAGCACTCGTGCTGATCATCGCAATTGGGGCGCTTGTGCATGGCAGCGGCAGCGGAGGTTCGCTGTTCGGCGGCGGCGGTCCGTATGAGGCGGAGGATGACAAGTTCACCCTGCGTGCAGGTCGCGTTCAGGCTCTCGATGTTCTTCTCAACGACAAGAACGTGGACCGGATCGACCCGGCTCAGCTGACCGTTGTGCGGCAGCCTGATTGCGGTGTTGCCCAGTCCATCGACGGTACGGTCCAGTATTCCGATTCCAGCCGCTGTCAGGGTGCGCTCACCTTCGCCTACTGCGTGCCGTTTGAGGACAGCTGCGATTTCGCCACTGTTTCGCTCGACATCCTGCGGATTTCACCATCCTCCGCCGATGAGCAGACACCCGTGGCCAGCGCGCCAGCGTCACGCGAAACCGGATCCTCCAACACAATCGTCGCATCAACCGATGCGCCTGCTCCTGCCGTCTTTGATACGGTTCAGCAGGGTAGAGCGCCACAGTCCCTGCCGCAGCTCGCAATGAGGCCGGTGCCTTCGCTCGCAGCTCCTGACACGAGTGAGATCATCACGCCTGCCGAGGCTGCGGAAAACATCCGCAACCGTGGTGCTGTCGCGCCTGTGACCGATATCCAGACTGCGGTCAACGATACGACACAGTCGATCACGATTTCCAACACATCCGCACGTTCGGGCACGGTTTCGTCGAGCAACGTTCAGATGTCTCAGCCCGGCTTGGGTGACACCGACAGTTCGATCACGGTTGCTTCAAGCAATACGAGTGCGCCGGCCCGCCGCGCATCGCCAGCCCAGATCAGCCTGCAGTCGGAAGAGATCAATGTTGCCTCGACTGAATCTGCACCTGACGCGCAGCTTGCCGGCCCGACCCAGCAGACAACTGTGGCAGCGCCCGAAAGATCAGGTGTGATCGCCAGCATCGCGCGCTCGAACACACTTATCGGCGCGACGTTCTCTGCTGCACGGACGCTTCTGGAAGAACCGGTTGAAACGGAAGTGGCTGCGCTTTCACAGGCGGATGCGGCCACCGCACCAAATCCGGCACGTGCTGCAATTGCCAGCGCGAGCGAACTGAGCACCGATGTGAATGTCAGCATCGCTGACGACCAGGAGATCGCGCTGCCTCTGCCGAGTGTCGAGCGTCGCCTTTCGACCGCGCCTGCGCCTTCCGGTATGCAGATTGCTGCGCTCGGCTCTGACGGTTTTGTCCGGCGCACCGAGGCCGTGCCTCCGCGCCCGCAGGCAGGTCCGGCCGTGACGTCTGACGATATCAAGGTCAATGAACTGCCGATCACCGATGGTGACCCCGTCGATCGTGAGGAAGTCGAAATCGTTGCACTTCCGCAGGCCGATCAGCCCGTTCTTGAAATCCCGGTGAAAGCTGCGTCTGACGAAGACGAAGTGACTGTGGACGTTGACAGCAACAAGCCTAACCCGGAACTCGTTGGCCCGATCCTCGACGATCAGAACGACGAACAGGTTGCTGCCTTGCAGTCCACCACTGCTGATGTCGCGGTTGAGACCGCCGGCGCGCCCGCAGTCTGCGATGTTGAGCTTGCGCTTGAGGTACAGCCCGGTGCGAACATCATCGCGTCGCTGGCATCTCCATGCCGTCCGAACACGCCATTCACCGTTACCCATGAAACTCTTGGGTTCACTCTGGTGACGGATGCCGATGGCGCATTGACCTTCCCGATCCCGGCTTTCGCCAAATCGGCCGATATTGCCATCGAGTTCATTGATGGTGGCAAGGCAAACGGTCAGATTGAAGTGCCTGACGTGTCCCGTTTCACGCGGATCGCCGTTTCCTGGTCCGGCTCGATCGACTTCGATCTGCACGCCTTCGAATTCGGTGCGGCGAAGAACACGGAAAACCATATCTGGGCCGGCAACCCCCGCGATTACCGCAATGCGCGTCGTTCGGGTGGCGGTTATGTGCAGACATTCGGCACCGATTTGTTTGACGGTGGCCAGAAGGCAGAGGTTTACTCGCTGCCGCGCTCCGCTCGTAACCCTGAAGGCTTTATTGAGCTGAGCCTTTCGGTCGCGGACCAGGCTGACAGTTGCAACAGCAATGTTGCTGTCAGAACCCTGCGCTCTGAGGGTTCGGATACTGCAATCGATCGCTCCATCGAGCTGTCGATGGGGGCTTGCGGATCCGAAAACGGCAATTTCATTGGTGAGGTCATCCGCGATATTCGGACGGCCCGCAACTAGACACGTGTAGTAGAACGTATTCCCGGAACCCCAATTTAAGACGATAAGAGGGATAAATGGTCAGGACATCGAGAATAGTGACGGCGTTAGGGACAGCGGCGATAGGATTGTTGAGTACGCAGGTA
>CANLSM010000007.1 GCA_947493745.1 uncultured Paracoccaceae bacterium
GCCCAACTGCTCATGTGCTCGAGCTATCATGCTGGATTCGCGAGATGAATCCCTCAACTCATTTGTGCAACAAAGCCCGATAGAGTTATTTTAGATATAGCCAAGGTGTTCTTCCTCGTCGCTCAAGTTCTGCAACTCTAGCGATAAAGTAGTGGGTGTAAATCACTGCGTCAGGACTTCCACCCCGCCCGTCTCGGCACCTTAACGGCCAGCATCGGCTTGAGCAAAGGGGAGGCGAAGCGGTTGAGGTCGAGCGCCTCATGGACGCCTACGGTTTCCTGTCCGAAGATCTTCGTGCGCACCGCTGAGCGGGTGTAGAATGGCGCGTCCAGCATGTGTTTGACCTGCCGTGGGGTAAAGCCCGCGTCGGCCCGAGTCTCGCGCCTCACCAGCCAGAGGGAGCGGGCAAGCCGGGCCTTCGGCGGCGGCTCCACCTCGCTGACAGAGCCCGAGTCATCAAACTTCAGGGCAACCGACAGGTCCGACCCGTCGCGCCGTTTGGCGTCATAGAATGCCACAGCGCCGCCCTTGACAGGCATCCGCGCCCATGTCCAGTAGGAGAAATCGGCCTCCAATGCGGCGGTGCCGAAATTCGCATCAAAGTATCCATGGCCCTGCCACTTCCAGCCCGGGCGGTTCAGATCGACCTCGATCCGGGCGGATGGGGCGAAGGGGCGCCAGATATGGCTGCCATCGGCTTTCAGCGGCACCTCGATGGATGTGATCGCGTCGGGGTGTAGCCGCACCTGTCCTGTGATCCGCTGGCAATGGGGCGTCGATATCTCGTTGATGTCGATCACAAGCGACGTACCGTCCCAGGTATAGCTGGACGGGCCGACCTCAAGGCGCTCGGGGCTGAGCCGGAGCGCGCTTTCGCCCCGGTCCGTCATGGCCCAGCGCGCGCCGGGGCCATAGAGGGCTACGTTGATGCAGACATGGTTCTGCGGGTTCCTGCGCCCCGACCATCTGTACCAGGGCGAGAAGACCGAGCCTATGAACCCGATGACCGAGATGCCATAGGTGCCGCAATCGGAGAGGCCGTCGACATACCACCAGGCATATCCGTCCGGCGGGACGGCGAGGTCGAAGCAAGGTCCGTCAAGATCGCCTCTGCCGCGTGCTGGCCTGACAGTGTCGCCATCGGAATGCCCGGCCCCGGATGCGCACCGCCCCCCGCCAGATAGAGCCGTTTCAGCCTGCTGCGCGCCGTTGGTCGTCGAAAGCTCGCCATCATCCCATGCGGGCTGCGCCCGTAGAGCGATCCGTCCGAGGCCGGGAACATCTCCGCGAAGTCTCGGGGCCGGGTCAGCGCGCTCGCGTCCGGCTCGGGGCTGAAACGCAGTCCGTGCGTCGCCAGTGTCCGAAAAGTTCTGCTCTGACATAGCTCGGTCTCCTTCTCCTCCGGTATGGCCGTGCTGACCGGTGGTCCATTCATTATGATCTCGAAACGCTCGCGGCCCGGGGCGGGGCTGGTGCTGCCGCGATCCTGTGCGCAGACATAAAGTGTCGGGTCGCTGGGCATCCGCCCCGCGGCCAGATCGTCAAACTCGGATTTCGGATCGCGACCGAAAAAGACGTTGTGATGGGCAAGATCGCAGCCCCGCGGCTCGGCAGCGAAGGACCAGACATAGGCCGAGAGTGCGCGCGGTGACACGGCATGGTTGGAAACGCTGCCCGCAGGCCCGAACCCGAGCAGACCGTTGGCGAGCGCCGCCGGATCGCCGTTGAACAGGACCGCATCCGCCGGAATACGTCTGCCATCGGCAAGGACGATACCACTTGCAGCCTCGCCCTGGGTTTCGATCCGCGCGACTTCGGTATCATAGGTGAAACCGGCGCCGCGCTCCGTGGCGAGCCGTTCCAGGGCCACGGCAAGCTGATGCATGCCGCCCCTGATGGACCAGACGCCGGAGGCTTCGGCACTCCAGATCAGCGAGAGCACTGCGGGGGACTTCCAGGGAGAGCCGCCGACATAGGTCGCATAGCGCCCGAAAAGCTGACGAAGGCGCGGGTTGCGGAACCGCGCGGCCAGCCGTCCTGCCAGCGTCGCGCGGGGCAGGAGATCGGGCAGAAGATTTCGCCCCTGCTTCAGCGTGTTTCTCAGAATGCCTGCCAGATCAGGGCGGGCGGCCTGCATGACCGGCTGCTCGAACGCATCAAACAGACGCCTGGCTTGCAGAGTGAAGGCCTCAAACCGGACAGCCTCGTTCTCATCAGCAAAGGCCGCAATTGCCGACCGGCTCCGGTCCATGTCCGCAAAGAGATCGAGGCTTGAGCCATCCGGCCAGAAATGCCGCGCCAGAACCGCATCTTGTGAAAGCTGCAGATGGTCATCAAGATTTTCGTCAACCGAGGCAAAGAGCGCTTCGAAAACCGGACGCATGGTGAAAACGGTGGGTCCCGCATCGACCGGTCCGGCCTGACTGTGAACGGTGCGCATTTTTCCGCCCGGGGCCGAGTGCTGCTCAAATACCTGAACATTCATTCCTGCATGGGACAGCCGCAGGGCAGCGGCAAGCCCGCCAATCCCTGCGCCGATGACAATCACGGTTTTTGCGTTCTCGGTCAGCGTGCGCCCCTTCGAGATGCGGATAACCCGAGCAGTGTTGACAGAATCCTGACAACTGTCCACATTAGTTTACACTATATATGTCAATTTTATCCGACAGATGCCGGAGAAGAGGACGATATGAGCCTGCATGACCGGATCGAAACCACGCTTGTCGCCTCCGTCAAGCGAGGGCAGATGCAACCGGCGCCTCCCAGACTGGCCGCAGCGCTTGACTATGCGCTCTTTCCGGGTGGCGCGCGTGTGCGACCGCAGATCTGCCTGTCGGTGGCGCATGCCTGTGGCGATGACGCACCTCAGGTGGCCAATGCCGCAGCGGCTTCGATCGAACTGATCCATTGCGCCTCTCTCATCCATGACGATCTGCCCTGCTTTGACGATGCGGCGATCCGCCGGGGCAAGCCATCGGTGCATGTGGCCTTTGGTGAGGAACTCGCTGTGCTCGCGGGTGACGCATTGATCATCATGGCGTTCGAGACGCTGGCAAAGGATGCCGCCACAGCGCCGGACCGGCTCGCCGGGCTGGTGATGTCGCTCGCACGAATGACAGGGATGCCCCGGGGGATCTGCGCCGGACAGGGATGGGAGAGCGAGAAGCGTGTCGATCTTTCGGCCTATCATCAGGCCAAGACCGGTTCTCTGTTCGAGGCCGCGACCCAGATGGGCGCGTTGGCCGCAGGAGCCGATCCCGAGCCCTGGGCTGATCTCGGGGCGCTGATCGGCGAGGCCTATCAGGTCGCCGATGATCTGCGCGACACGCTGCTTGATGAGACCGAGCTTGGCAAACCCGCTGGTCAGGATGCGGTCTGCGACCGTCCCAACGCCGTGGCTGAACTGGGCGTCAAGGGAGCGATGCGCAAGCTGGAGGATACGTTGAGCGGCGCCATCGCCTCGATCCCGTCCTGCCCGGGAGAGGCCGAGCTTTGCGCGCTTGTGCAGGCGCAGGCCAAACGTCTAAGCCCGTTGGGTCACGCCGCGGCGAATGTCTGACCGCTTGCGCGTGCCGCTCTGGTCAGGGTTGTCGGATCGTGTGGCCGGCTGGCGCAACCGCAAGATCGCGTCGTTCGAATTCCAGAAATGGGCAAGCGGCAATCCGTTGACGCGCAGAATTGCGCGGGGCGATGCGGACCGGCTCTATGACCTGGTTGCAGGTTTTGTCTACTCCCAGACGCTTCTTGCCTGCGTTGAGTTGCGGCTTTTCCATCTCCTGAAAGACCGGGCTGAGAGCGCGCAGTCGCTTGCGGTCAGCACGGGGCTTGCGCCGGACCGGATGCTGACGCTTTGCAAGGCGGCAGCGGCACTGGGGCTTCTGAAACGGGGCCGCAAGGACCGGTTTCGACTGGGACGGCTGGGTGCCGCCGTTCTGGGTGTCCCCGGGCTGGAGGACATGATCCGGCATCATCGTCTGTTCTACAATGACCTTGCCGATCCCGTCGCCTTGCTGAAGGACCGGACGGAGCCATCGCTTGCCGGTTTCTGGCCCTATGTCGGCGGCAAGACCGACGATATTCCCGACGATGTCGCTGTGACCTATTCGGATCTGATGGCAAGCTCTCAGCTTCTCGTCGCCGAAGAGACACTGCGACATGTCAGGCTGGATGACACGAAACATCTGATGGACCTTGGAGGGGGGAGCGGTGCCTTTCTCGGGCAGGTCTCGGCCTCCTATCCGGACATGGCGCTCACGCTGGTCGATCTGCCACCAGTGGTCGAGACGGCGCATGGGCATTTCAGGAACCTTGGTCTTGAGACCCGGATCGAATGTGTGGGGCTCAGTTTTCTCGACACGGAGATCCCAAGGGGCGCTGATGCGGTCTCGCTGGTGCGTGTACTCTATGATCACGATGACCCGGTGGTGCAGGCGCTGTTGAGGAAAGTGTTTGAGGCTCTGCCGCCCGGTGGACGGCTGCTGATCTCCGAGCCGATGTCTGGTGGCATGAAGCCGACCAAGGCGGGAGACGCCTATTTCGGGTTCTATACGATGGCCATGACGACCGGAAAACCGCGCTCGGCGGCGGAACATTCCGTGTTTCTGAAGGCCGCGGGTTTTGTGGACATCAAAAAGACCCGAACCAGCCGACCGTTTGTGACCAGCTTGATCACCGCGCGTAAGCCGGAGCCTCGCGGCACCTAACGCGTGAGCAGGCCTTCCAAAGCGGGCCAGGCCCCGGCATCCGCAACAGACTTGTCCCGGCAGAACCGGTTGCAGAAGCCGATGACCCTGCCGTCGATTTCCGCCAGCGCATCCCTTTGCACCGGATCATCCGAATAGGGGCAGGTCTCGTTGATCGGGGTCGCGTCCATGACGGGTTTTGCTTTGATCGGGGTGGGCCCGGGCCAGTCCTTGCGTGGCAGATCGAGATCATAGCCCGGCTGCACATAGTTTTCGGCCAGCCCCATCGCGCGCCACCTGCGAAACGCCATGTCCGTCAGATGAGCCTCCGCATAGCGTCTTGCGGCTTCGCCCACCGGCAGGTCATAGCCTGCAATCCTCGCAGCGACAGGCGCGAAGAATGCATCCGCAATGCTGTATGCGCCAAAAAGCCATGGACCACCTGATCCAAGTGCCCAGAGGTTCTCGATCCGATCCAGATCGGCCAGCACCTCCCTGGAGGGTTCAAACCCCTCATAGGCATGCCGCAGGTTCATCGGGCAGGCCTGTCGCAGGGCGCCAAAACCGGAATGCATCTCGGCTGTCATGCTACGCGCCAGCCCGCGCTGAACCGGGTCTTCCGGCCAGAAGCCGATATCGGGATGCGTCTCGGCCAGCGTCTCGGCCATTGCCAGGGTATCGCCGACAACCATATCGCCAGCGCGCATTGCAGGCACGAGCCGCGACGGCTCAAAGTCGCTCAGCAACTCCCAGAAGGATGGCGTGTTCATCCGTGCCTGACGCGTCTTGACGGTCAGGCCGAATCTTTCGAACAGAAGCCACCCTCTGAGCGACCAGCTTGAATAGGTGCGGTCGCCGATGGCGAGTTGATAAGTCATTGCGGTCCTCCTGATACGCGCAACTTTGACGCCCCGGGTGTAAGGCGTCCAATCAGGATTCTTGGATCATCGGTTCACGGTTTGAAATTGACGCCCATGACCCGCCATGCCTGCGGTTCGGGCAGATAGTCGAGCTGGGTGACCGAGAGATTGTCGACCTTGAAGGAAAAGACTGACTTGGCGGCCATATCGGATGCTATCTGAAGCGCGCAGAGGATGACGCCGAAATGGGCCGTACAGATCACGGGGACGCCGTCGCTGAGGGCGAGAATGGCGTCGATTTCGGCCCGGATGCGGGCCTCCAGCATGTTCCAGCTTTCGCCGCCGGGCGGGGCCACATCGCCGGGTTCCGACCAGAATGCGCGAGACAATTCGGGCTCGGATAGCGCAATATCGGAGAAATTCCGACCATCCCAGGCACCGTAGTTCATCTCGCGCAGTCCTTGCCGGTGCGCCAGACGTTCGCGTCGCCCAGCAATGGCGTCTGCGGTTGCAGATGCCCGGACCAGATCGGAGGAGACCACCAGGGCCTCATCTGGCAGATATGCTTCAAGACGTGCCAGTGCCTCCTGGTCAGAGAGGTCAGCGGGAATGTCGCGCCAGCCCACTGCACCTTTGGCATGGGTCGGGCCGTGACGCACCCAGAAGAACGAGGTCATGATACGGGCAGGGTGCCTTTGAGCACCATGGGCAACCCGGCGGCCACGAAGACGACCAGATCGGCCCGGGCCGCAATCATCTGGTTGAGATGGCCTTGAGCGTCTCGAAACGCCCGCCCGAGCGCATTTTCCGGCACCAGTCCCATGCCGACCTCGTTCGAGACGCAGATGATCGGGTTCGGGCTGCTCAGAACCGCCGCGCCCAATGCGTCCATTCCCTCATCGAGATCGGCGTTGGCCAGCAGCTGGTTGGAGAGCCAGAGTGTCAGGCAGTCGATCAGGATCAGGCTGGCGGGCGGGACGGATGCAATCGCATCGACCAGATCGAGCGGTGCCTCGACAGTCTTCCAGCCCCGGTCCCGCCGGTCCCGATGGGCGGCGATCCGTCCTTCCATCTCGGCGTCAAAGGCCTGTGCAGTGGCGATGTAGGTCACGTCATTCGTGATATGTGAGGCAAGATGCTCCGCAAACCGGGACTTGCCGGACCGGGCGCCGCCAAGGATCAACGTTGCCTGTGGAGACCCTTCCAACACTTCAATGTGACCTCATGTTATCCCGAATATGATCCATACTCGCAGTCAGCCCGTACAAACTACAAACCAAAGTGTTTCGCAACAGCAGGAGTTTGGATGATGACCGATGATGCGTCTGGCGTTCGTGCACTGACAAGGCAGGCCATGAAGGCCGAGATGCTGGATGCGGAAACAGAACTGCAACTCGCGCGGGCCTGGCGTCATGAGGGATGCGAGAAATCGCTGCACCGGCTGGTCAACGCCTATATGCGTCTGGCGGTGTCGATGGCCACCAAATATCGCCGCTACGGCGCGCCGATGTCCGACCTCATTCAGGAGGCGGGCGTGGGGCTGATGAAAGCGGCCGAGAAGTTCGACCCGGACCGTGGTGTGCGCTTCTCCACCTACGCGGTCTGGTGGATCAAGGCGTCGATCCAGGACTACGTGATGCGCAACTGGTCGATGGTTCGGACCGGCTCCACATCGTCGCAGAAGGCGCTTTTCTTCAATCTTCGCCGGGTGCGTGCCAAACTTGAGCGCGAGGCAGGTGCCAATGGCGAGGTTCTCAACGGACCAGAGTTGCGCGAAATGATCGCGGTTGAGGTCGGCGTGCCGATCCGGGATGTCGAGATGATGGATGCGCGGCTTGCAGGCTCGGACTTCTCGCTCAATGCGCAGCAGGCCGGTGACGAGGGTCGCGAGTGGATCGAGGCGCTGGAAGATGAGACCAGTCAGGCTGACGAGACTGTCAGCCGTAGCAAGGACCTCGACACGGCCCGCGTTTGGCTGACCGATGCGATGACATCACTCAACCCGCGTGAGCGCATGATCATCGTTGAACGCAAGCTGAAAGATGACCCGCGGACACTTGAAAGCCTCGGCACCGAGCTTGGCCTCTCCAAGGAACGCATTCGCCAGCTTGAGGCGCAGGCGCTGAAGAAGATGCGTAAGCAGCTTGAGCAGACCACGGGCGGTGCGGCCGAGCTTCTGGTTCACGCCTGACCCTTGCCGCCGCCCCTCCGGACGGATACATCAGCCTGACTGCCCTTGATTTCTGGTGAGGCCGATATGCTGGCTGGCAAGCGCGTTCTTCTGATCATCGGTGGCGGGATCGCCGCCTACAAGTCCCTTGATCTGATCCGGCGGCTGAAGGAGCGGGGCGCGAATGTGACGCCGGTTCTGACCAGATCGGCTTCGGAATTCGTGACGCCCCTTTCAGCCTCGGCGCTTGCAGGCGAGAAGGTCTATACCGATCTCTTCGATCTGACCGATGAGGCCGAGATGGGTCATATCCAGCTTTCACGCTCGGCTGATCTGATTGTCGTTGCTCCTGCCACCGCCGATCTGATGGGCAAGATGGCGGTCGGCCTGGCAGGCGATCTGGCGACGACACTGCTGATGGCAACGGATAAGCGTGTCCTGATTGCACCGGCGATGAATGTGCGGATGTGGGAACACACCGCGACGAAGCGAAACCTTGAGACGCTGAAGGCCGACGGTGTCCTGACGGTCGGCCCCGATGAAGGGGACATGGCCTGCGGCGAGTTCGGGTTCGGACGCATGGCCGAGCCGCTTGAGATCACAGCGGCGGTTGAGGCCGCGTTGACGGATGGTCCACTCAAAGGCCGCCATGTGATCGTGACGTCCGGTCCTACCCATGAGCCGATCGATCCGGTCAGATACATCGCCAACCGCTCGTCGGGCGCTCAGGGTGCTGCGATTGCCGAGGCGCTTTCCGGCCTTGGCGCATCGGTCACGTTTGTGAGCGGTCCTGCCACGTCTGCCATGCCCGGCGGGTGCAAGATCCTGCGTGTCGAGACGGCGGCTGAGATGAAAGCCGCAGTCGAACAGGCCTTGCCCGCAGATGCGGTCGTCTTTGCCGCCGCTGTCGCGGATTGGCATGTGACCGACGCCGGACCCTCCAAGATCAAGAAAGATGACAAGGGGGGCTTGCCCAGCTTCAAGCTGGCCGAAAACCCTGATATTCTCAAAACAATCGCAAACCTGCCCGAGAATCGTCCAAAACTGGTCGTAGGTTTTGCAGCAGAGACCGATCAGGTTCTTGAAAACGCGACTGCGAAGAGATTGCGCAAAGGGTGTGACTGGATCGTCGCAAACGATGTGCGGCCCGAGACGGGGATAATGGGTGGCTCGGAAAACGATGTCTGCCTGATCACAGAAAACGGTCCAGAAAACTGGCCGCGTATGTCCAAGCGGGATGTGGCGACCAGACTGGCACAGAAGATTGCGGAGACCTTGTCTTGAAATCAATTCGTCTCGCCCGACCCGGAACCAGGGTGCGCCTGATGCGCACAGAAACGGCTGATCCGGACGTGGCACTGCCCGCCTATCAGACCGATCAGTCTGCGGGCATGGACCTTCGGGCCAATTTTGCGCCCGAAGGCCGGTCAGACGGTATCGATCTGGCACCGGGTGCCCGCGTCAAGATCCCGTCCGGTTTCAGCGTGTCGATCCCCGAAGGATTCGAGATCCAGATCCGCCCGCGCTCGGGCCTTGCACTGAAGCACGGGGTCACACTGGTGAATGCGCCGGGGACCATCGACAGCGACTATCGCGGCGAGGTCGGTGTGATCCTCATCAATCTGGGGACCGAGACTTTCCACATCGCCCATGGCGACCGCATCGCCCAGATGGTGCTGGCCCCGGTGACCCGCTGTGACTGGCATCTGAGCGCGGCCCTCGACAATACCGATCGCGGCAGTGGAGGTTTCGGCTCCACCGGAACCTGAAAGACACCGCGAAGGCCTTTGGGGGAGGGCACCCGACGTGTTGATGATACTTGCCATCGCAGCGCTCGCCTATGGCTTCGCGCGCGTTCTGGATGCCCCAAGGATCGTCACGGCCATGATTCCGCTCGGCGCGGTTCTGGCCATGGCATCGGCTCTTCTGTTCCTGCCACCAGATCATGCGATGCGGCAGAGTGTCTCCGGTTCCGTCCAGCTTGTGCTTATCTTTGCGATCATTGGTGTTCCTCTGCTGGTCTACATGCGCTTTCTCAAACGTCTGAGGCAGGCTCGCGAACCCCAGATCGTCAAGACATCGGGTGACTATGTGCAGATCACCGACGACCGGAAACTGCAGGACGACGTCCAGGCGCTGATCCTTGAAGGCGCCCCGAGCGGTCTGGACCAGAGTGCCGGTTTCTCGGTTCTGAAACGCCGGGCGGACGGCGGGATTGCGGCCACCGGGCGGTGTCAGGTCACCGGTGATCTCGCGTTTCTGTCAAACCTCCATCTGAGCGATGGTATGGATCGGGAAAGCCTGCTTCGAACGCTTGAGGACGAGGCGCGCCGACATGGGGCCCGCCGGCTTCAGCTTGACATTGCAAGCTGGCAGAAGAGACTCCTCCCGCTGCCCGCAGCCTATCGCGAGATTGCCCGTGTGGCGCTCGGCCCGGACAGCGAGAAGCTGATTTTCGTGAAGGATCCCTTGTGAGTTTCACCTCTGATGAGCTGCAACGCTACGCGCGCCACATCGTTCTGCGGGAGGTCGGCGGCCCCGGCCAGCAGAAGCTGAAGGCGGCCCGGGTGTTGTGCATCGGGGCAGGGGGCCTCGGATCACCTGCGCTGATGTATCTGGCAGCGGCTGGCGTCGGGACGCTGGGCTGTGTCGACGACGACGTGGTCAGCCTCTCCAACCTGCAACGCCAGATCCTGCATGACACCCAGGCTGTGGGGGAAGCGAAGGTGAAAAGTGCGGCCCGTTCACTCGCCCGGATCAATCCCACCATCAGCTTTCAGGGCCACGAGGCCCGGCTGGATGCAGGGAATGCATCAGGGCTGATCGACGCCTATGACCTGATCCTCGACGGCTCCGACAATTTCACCACCCGCTATCTGGTCAATGCGACTTGTGTTGCCCTTGGCACCCCCCTGATCTCGGCTGCGATGAGCCAGTGGGAAGGCCAGATCAGCCTCTATGATCCTGTCCGCGATCTGCCCTGCTACGCCTGCGTCTTCCCCGAAGCGCCCGCTGAGGGCCTCGCCCCGAGCTGTTCCGAGGCCGGGATCATGGGCGCTCTGGCCGGTGTCATGGGTGCGATGATGGCAGGCGAGGCGATCAAATGGATCACCGGCGCTGGCGAGGGCCTGGGCGGCCGGATGCTGATCCATGACGCGCTCTATGGCGAGAACCGGAGCATGGCGCTGAAACGGGATCCGGGATGTCATGTGTGTGGGGCGGGAGGCGCCTTGTAGGTCTTGCGGTGAGATCAGAAGGCCGCCCGTTCCGCCGCCGGAGGACTCGCCATTTTCTGTACATAGTTGGCGTTCCCGCTATCCCACAAAGGCAGATGCCCGCAGTAAGCCAGTCTGCTCATTCGTAGGAGTGCAGTATTGCTGCTACCGAACATTGCCAAACCCGTCTTGGCAACCTACGCTCCGATCAACTGGAGCGCAAAAATGAAACTGACAACTGTCATCGTGGTGAACGAGAGGTGCATGGTCCGATAAGGGTTTCCATATCCGTTGCCATGCGCCCCCGATCAAGTTCGGGGGCTTTTTTGTTTCCAGACCAAAGATTTTCGCCATGACCCACACCAAAACCCGGCCTCATCTCGCAACGCTTATCCTGCTCCCGGCATTTTCCGTTCTGTCGCTCAACATGTTCTTGCCGTCACTCGCAAACATCGCTTTTGATCTGGATACTGACTATGCAACCGTCAGCCTTGCAATCGCGGGCTATCTGGCGGTCACGGCCATCATTCAGCTCGTTGTCGGGCCATTGTCTGATCGCATTGGCAGGCGTCCCGTTCTCCTGGTCGCACTCACCTCGTTTTCTATCGCGTCCGTGGGGTGTTCCCTTGCCATGGATGTCTGGACCTTTCTGATTTTCCGGGTGCTTCAAGCGGGTATAGCGTCGGGCTACGCGCTATCTCTGGCGATTGTCAGGGACACCACATCGGAACGCAAGGCGGCTGGGTTGATCGGTTATATCAGCATGACAATGGCCATAGCCCCAATGCTGGGCCCCATGCTTGGGGGAGTTCTCGATACGGCCTTCGGCTGGCGTGCAAACTTCTATTTCTACGCCATCGCCGGTCTGTTGCTGCTTGTCCTTTGCTGGATCGACTTGGGCGAGACAAAGCCCGTTCGACCCAAGCAGACAGGTGCATCGGCAGAGAGCCTGCGAACGCTCGTCAGGGAACCGCTGTTTTGGGCGTATTCATCTTGTACCGCGTTCTCGACCGGGGCATTCTACATCTTCCTCACAGGTGCGCCGCTCGTGGCCACGCTGGAGTTCGGCGTTACGACATCGCAACTGGGGTTCTACATCGGGACAATCACGGCGGGCTTCATGCTGGGCAGCTTTCTTTCCGGGCGTTTCGCGCCGCGATATGAACCGACGACAATGATGTTGACGGGTCGTCTCACCGCCTGCGGCGGCCTTGCGGTCGGCCTCTCGGCAATGCTGGCGGGATATCTGACACCGATCGCCTTCTTTGGGAGCACGATCTTCGTGGGCATTGGCAACGGTCTCACCATGCCAAGCAGCAACGCCGGTGCACTGTCGGTCCGGCCCAATCTTGCTGGCAGTGCAGCGGGGCTGAATAGTGCGCTGGTCGTTGCTGGCGGGGCGGTTCTTACAACGCTTACGGGTTCGATACTACCGCAAGAGGGAGCCGCGTTGGTGCTCCACATGTTGATGCTGACAGCATCGGGAGCGGGGTTTGTTTCGGTGCTTTGGGCGATGTACCTTCGATCCCGCCGACGTCCATGAAGGACCGCAAGCCGCAAAGGGGCGGGTGAGCGGTCCTCGATCAACAAAGCGTTAGTGGTCGATATTGGGATGGGACGAAGGATATCGCCTATCGATAGGCTCGCGTTACTCTTTTTAACGGCCCTGCAGACAGCACTTTATGCGGACATTCGTATCGATCGAAACCCGGCGCGTTCAAGTTTTCCGAAATGCCGGGTGCCAGGGTGAAAACGCCATATTCAAACCCGCTTACAACATACTCGGCACGACCTGATCCGGTGGTCTGTGGCCGTCCGCGAATGTTTTGATGTTGATGATCACCTTCTCGCCCATTTCCAGGCGGCTCTCCTCGGTGGCGGAGCTCATGTGCGGCAGCAGCAGGACGTTTGGCAGGTCAATGAGGCGGGGGTTGACCTCTCGGCCGTGCTCATAGACGTCGAGGCCTGCGCCCGCGATCTCGCCAGAGCGCAGCATCCGGGTCAGGGCGTTCTCGTCGATCACCTCGCCGCGCGATGTGTTCACGATATAGGCGCTCGGCTTCATCAGCTTCAGCCTGCGCGCATTCAGCAGATGAAAGGTCGAAGGCGTGTGGGGTGCGTTGATGCTGAGGATATCGACACGCGCCAGCATCTGATCGAGGCTTTCCCAATAGGTCGCTTCCAGCGCTTCCTCACGGTCGGCATGCAGGCGTTTGCGGTTGTGATAATGGATCTGCAGGCCAAACGCCTTGGCGCGATGTGCGACGGCCTGCCCGATCCGGCCCATGCCGAGAATACCCAGACGCTTTCCGCCGACCCGGTGACCGTTCAGCGCGGTCGGGCTCCAGCCCTCCCACTTGCCCGACTGCATCAGGGTTGCCCCCTCCTTCAGGCGACGCGGCACGGCGAGGATCAGCGCTAGTGTCATGTCGGCCGTGTCATCGGTCAGAACGCCGGGTGTGTTAGAGACCATGATGCCGCGGCTCAGCGCTGTCTGCACGTCGATATGATCGAAGCCCGCGCCGTAGTTCGCCACCAGCTTCAGCCGCTCGCCTGCGCCTGCCAGAAGGCTCTGATCGACCCGGTCATTGAGCGTGGGTACCAGCACATCCGCATGTTTGACCGCGTCCGAGAGCTGCTCCCGGCTCATCGGCGCATCGGACTCGTTGAGCTTCACGTCAAACAACTCACCCAGCCGCGTTTCCACCGGTTCGGGTAGCTTCCGGGTCACAATCACCGACAAACGAGACCTTGGCATGCGCGTTTCCTGTTTCTTTGAAGCCGTCTTTTGTCGTATCATGGCAGGATAAACGCATGGGGGAAACAGGCGAAATCACCCCCGGCACAAAGGTCGAGCAGAGGTATGTCATGCGTCATCTGGCGGGTGTTTTTCTTGTTTTTCTGATGGGTCTTACCGGTGCGGCTGTCGCGCAGGACGTCGGTCGTGTCACCAACCTGCCGATCCCGCGCTATGTCTCGATGAAAGCGTCAGAGGCGAATGTGCGGCGCGGCCCCAGCCTCAATCACCGGATCGACTGGGTGTTCCACCGCCGCAACACGCCGTTGCAGGTAACTGCCGAATACGGCCACTGGCGCCGTGTTCGCGATGTCGATGGGGCTGGTGGCTGGGTGCATTACTCCCTGCTGAGCGGTGTGCGCCATGTCCTTCTGCGCGGCGAGAAAGTGGCGCTGTTGCGTGACCCGCAGTCCGACGGGCAGGAGATTGCCTACGCCGAGGATGGTGTGATCGCGAAACTCGGGAAATGCGGATTGCTGTGGTGCAAAGTGAACGCTGATCGGCAGAGCGGCTGGGTGCACAAGGAGAACCTCTGGGGTGTCGAAGCCAACGAGGTTCGGAACTGAGAACCGGATGGCGCTCTGGGATCAACTCAAACTCAGGTCCATCCACCATGGGGCGAAGAACGCAACCCTTCCTCGGCCTATCACGGACGGCGCCGGATCGCCGGTCCTGGAATCTGGAGGACAATTGATCGCGCCCTTATAGCGACCGGTTCTCGTCCAGTACCTTGCGCAGGTCGCGCAGCTCCGGGAGGATATCAAGGATGCGACCGGGCTCGAACAGTGACACCAGTTTGCCGACATCCTCGCCAAGCTTGTCTATGTTGTTCTCCCGCGCATTCCGTCCGGCCTGCGTGATGTAGACCAGCTTGCTGCGCCCGTCCTCGGGGTTCGGCTTCATCTCGATCAAGCCGCGTTTCTCCAACCCGGCAAGTGTGTGGGTCATCGTTGTTTTGGGAACCTGAAACGCATTTGCGATGGCCAGCGGAGCGCGCCCGTCACCAAGGCGCACAAGGTGGTTCAGGACCGAGAAATGAGGAACTGTCAGCCCGTCCTCCAGACGGGCTTCGAACAGGGCGCGGGAAAGCTGCGCGAGGATGCCGATCTCGTTGAAGAACTCGAAATAGAGCCTGCCGACATCCTCTTGTGATTGCGCATCCTCAGGCATTCAGCAGTTTGGTCTCCAATGGCCAGCGCGGGGTCACCGGCACCTCCGGCCCGTATCCCAGACGTCCCAACATCTGCACCGTCTCACCAGGTTTCGCAAGGATGCTGTGGGCGGCCGCATAATGCGGTTCCATCTCGGCATATTCCTGAAGGCACTGGCTGACCGGGTGGAGCGACAGGCCAAGTGCCGTGGTCGTCAGGTTCAGACGCAGCCATGCGGCACCGGCATGGATCTGAACTGTGCGGGTGTTTCCCGGCGTGGTCAGCCACGCATAGGCGGGGGTGGCGTTCATCATTGTGGTGTAGGAATCGATGGTGCCCTGAAATCCGACGCTGTCAACCTCGCTCAGGCCGTCGCGGGTCAGCAGACCGGCAAGCATCAGGCTTTCCAGAAACGGGCCGCCAAGGTCGATCCCGTCGGGCTGGGCATTGATCTCCCGCTTGCCGAGGCGGATCAGATCGGTGCTCTCCTTCAGCTTGGGAGGTGTGAACATCTCCGTTTCCCAGGCTGCCCAGGCTAGATCGCGGATAGTGGAGACCATCGGGTCGTCCGTCGCGGTTCCGAGACCAACCTTAGGTGAGTTCAGGACGGCCAGAGGGGCAAGATCGCTCTTCTTGACGGGTCTTGTCATATCGAACGGCTCCTTGCAGGACCGCCGGTCCATGATATGCGCGGCCAGAGGATCAGGGGTGGCACCTTCGCGGAATGTGATCCGGGCGACCGGGGCGGTCTCGTCCTCGCCATCGGGGAAGAGTTTCATATCGGTCTGGTATCCATTGGCCGATGCGGCAATCCGCATCTGTTCGAGAAAGCAGCCCATTCCGATCGTGAGCTGGCGGCTGAACGGATCGGTTTCGGGGAGATCAAGGGTCGGATCGCGAAAGACCGTGACCGTGTCGTCCCCATCGAGCCTGACCTGCCAGGGCTGCCGGTTATGCGGGTTCGGCGCGAGAATGGCGTAGGAGAGCGCATGTTTGCGCGGGTCATCGTAGCCACCCGCCGCCTCCCACGGCGCCAGCGCCTTTGTCGGTGTTCGCGTGGTGACGAAACCGGTCGCGGCAGTCGCGGCCAGCACCGTTCCGCCACCGATCAGGGTGAGAAACTTGCGTCTTGTCGAGGTCATACCGTGGGGTCCTTTCCGTTGGGTTGATCTGCTGGGCAGTCATATAGTACGATATCGAACTAAACAAGTGCGAAATCGTACTATATGCTCAAGGACGATTTGAAAGCTGGAATTCGGTCCTAGTCAGGGGCGAGCATGTATCCTGCGCCACGCACCGTTTGCAGGTAGCGCGGGGTCTTGGGATCGGCCTCGATCTTGCGGCGCAGGCGGGTGATCTGCACGTCGACCGCGCGCTCCTGCGCCTGCCCGTCATCGCGGCCCAGATCCTCAACCAACTGCGTCCGGCTGATCGCCTCGTTCGGATTGGCCGAAAAGATACGCATCAGGGCGCTTTCGGTCGCGGTCAGACGGACCATGTCCGTGCCGCGCCACATCTCGCCGCGGGTCATGTCGTAGCGGACATCGCCCATATGCAGTGTCTTTGGCGGCTCATTGAGCGTCTCTGGCTTCGGCACCCGGCGCAGGATCGCATTGATCCGCAAGAGCAGTTCCTTGGGCTCGAACGGCTTGGGGAGATAGTCATCTGCACCCGCCTCAAGCCCCTTGATCCGGTCGTCGGTGTCCCCGCGCGCGGTCAGAAGCAGGATCGGCGTTGAGATCTGGTCCGATAGGTCCTTGGTCAGCGACAAGCCGTCCTCGCCTGGCATCATCACGTCGATCACCAGCAGGTCGAACTCAAGACCGTCGAGCAGACGGCGGGCATGGGCCGCATCGCGCGCAGTGGTCACCCAATAGTCGTGCCGGGCCAGGAATTTCTGCAACAGCCCCCGGATGCGCTCATCATCATCGACCACGAGGATATGGGCGTCGGCCTGCTCAACTTCGCTCATGTGTCTTTGCCCTCCAGCAATTGTCGGATCTGTGTCCGCATCTTGGGTTCGATGATTTGTTCAAGCACTTTGCGAAAGCCCTGTACAGCCTCCGGTCCTGCCGCCGAATAGGCTTTGCGCATGCGCGCGCGCTGTGTCTCGCTGAGTTCCAGTTCCAGCGCCTGACCTTCCTCGGTCAGGTACAGATTGCGCTGACGACGGTCCTGTTTGCCGATGCGGCTGTCCACGAGCCCGTCCTCGACCAGTTGCCGCAGCACACGGTTGAGCGACTGTTTGGTGACACCGAGGATATCGAGCAGGTCGTTGACGGTCAGCCCGGGACGTCGGTTGATGAAATGCAACGCTCGGTGATGCGCGCGCCCATAGGCCATGGTCTCCAGAATGCGGTCGGGATCAGCGGTGAAGCCGCGATAGGCGAAGAACATCAATTCGATGCCCTGTCTGAGCTGGTCATCGGTGAGAAAAAGCAGCTGCTCACCTGTGCTTGGCGTGCCGCCCCGGCCTGGAGTCTGCATGATCGCTGCCCTTGTCCTCGGCAATTGTTACAGCGATTTTATGTCAGCCTTGTTGACTTTCCAAGACCTAAATGCTAGCGATTCTGATGAATTGAGAAATAAACTGTCGCAAGATGCCTTTCTTGCGCAATTATCATAAAGAGGATACGGTAATGGCGGGCGCATATGATGATCGCGACGGCTTCATCTGGATGGACGGCAAACTGGTGCCATGGCGGGACTGCAAGGTCCATGTCCTGACCCATGGTCTGCATTATGCCGACAGCGTGTTCGAGGGCGAGCGCGCCTATAACGGCAAGATTTTCGAGAGCCGCAAACATTCGGAGCGCCTGTTGCAATCGGGTCGCGACGTCGATCTCGATATCCCGTGGACTGTTGATCAGATCGAGGAGGCCAAGGCGCTGACCCTGGCCGAGAGCGGTCTGACCGACGCCTATGTCCGCCCGGTTGCATGGCGCGGGTCCGGCGACGATATGGGGGTCGCCTCGCAGC
Source organism: uncultured Paracoccaceae bacterium (assembly GCA_947493745.1). GTDB lineage: Bacteria > Pseudomonadota > Alphaproteobacteria > Rhodobacterales > Rhodobacteraceae > CANLSM01. Next base: position 17,855 of record CANLSM010000007.1, read on the forward strand.
GCAATCCGGTTCATCTGGCCATCGCGGTCTGGGAGTGGGGCGCTTATTACGGCGACGCGAAATTCAAGGGTGCGAAGCTTGATATCTCCAAGTGGAAACGCCCCAGTCCCGAGACGATCCCGAGCTTTGCCAAGGCCGCCGGGCTCTACATGATCTGCACCATGTCCAAGCATGCGGCCGAGGCCAAGGGCTGTTCGGATGCTTTGATGATGGATTATCGCGGCTATGTGGCCGAGGCGACGGGTGCGAATGTCTTCTTCGTGAAGGACGGCAAGGTGCACACGCCAACGCCGGATTGCTTCCTCAACGGCATCACGCGGCAAACGGTCATCAGGATGCTGGAGGGCAAGGGCGTCGAGGTGGTCGAGCGCCACATCATGCCCGAAGAGCTTGACGGGTTCGAGCAGTGCTGGCTGACCGGCACCGCCGCCGAGGTCACACCGGTAGGCCAGATCGGCGAGCATATGTTCGAGGTCGGTGCGCTGACCCGGATGATCGCCGAGGATTACGAGAAACTGGTCCGCGCCTAGGTGAATTTGCGAAAGATCTTGGTGCGGTCGAAGATCGCCTCAAGATCGCTCATCCGGGCCCGGGTCGCGTCCCAGGACTGCTCCTGCACGGCCGCGATCAAAGTCTCCGTGAGCAGAAGAGTCGCGGTGGCGGAGTCCCAGGCAGACGGGGCCTCGATCCGGCAACCGAACGTATGGGCGGCATGTGCCTGCACGGGGGATTGCCACTGATCGGTGAAGAGGATCACGCGCGCCCCGCGCTCCTCTGCCATACGGGCGAATTGCAGCACCGAATTCTCGTAGCGCCGCACATCATAGATCACCAGCACATCGCCGGGCTCCATATCAAGGAGCGCATGCGACCAGGCGTTCGATTTGGACGTGACATGCACCACGCCCTTGCGGATTACCTGCAGATGCAGTTCCAGATAGGTTGAAAGCGCGTGTGTGATCCGCCCGCCGGTGATGAAAATCTGCCGCTTGCTGTCGGCCAGAAGTGTTGCGACCGTATCGAACTGTTCAGGATCGATATGTGCGAGCGTCTGCCGGATGTTGCCCAGCACTGCATCGGCCATGCGGTTCAGGATGTGCTCCTGCGGCACGGTTTCAGACCAGCGGTCATGCTTGGTGATCGGGTCGGACATTCGCGCTTCCAGCTCAGTGCGCAGGGCGGTCTGAAACTCGGGAAAGCCCGAATACCCCAGCTTCTGCGCCATCCGCACGACGGTGGGGGTTGAGACCTCCGCCGCCTCGGCCACACGCGTTATCGAGCCCATGCCCGATAGCGGGTAGTTCTCCATGATGGAGTTGGCAAGCTGCCGCTCGGCGCGTGTCAGATCATCGAAGATGGCCCTGATCTGGTCGAGGACGGTGTCGCTCATGCGATCTGATCTTTGGGGTCGATGCTCATTCTGTAATCATACTTTCAGATCGAACAGATAAGAAGAGGAATTTTCAGAAAACCGGTTGACAGATGCGAAGTGAAAAATGATCGTGTGCTTTGGAAGGGGTGTCCGTGCGCAGTTCGTCGTCGTTTTCAGCAGCAGAGACCATCGGGCTGACCGGGCCTGCGCCGGTTCTGATTCTGTGTGAACATGCCTCCAATACATTTCCTGCGGCCTTCGGCGATCTTGGAACCTCGCCCGAGACCCGGGCCAGTCATGCGGCCTGGGACATCGGTGCGCGCGATCTGGCACTGCAACTGGCTGGCGCACTTGAGGCTCCGCTTGTTGCGGGCGGTGTTTCGCGGCTGATCTACGATTGCAACCGCCCGCCCGAAGCTGCGGATGCGGTGCCTGAAGCCAGCGAGCTTCACGACATTCCGGGCAACAGGAACTTGTCACCCGATGATCGCCAAGCGCGCGTCGATCAGGTTTACCAGCCCTTCTGTCGCGCGGTGGACCACGCCATCACCGAGGCGGGTCCAACAGCCCTGATCACCGTTCACAGCTTCACGCCCAGCTATTTTGGCAAGGCGCGCTCCGTTGAGATCGGGGTGTTGCATGACCGGGACGCGCGGCTGGCGGACGTCTTGCTTGCCGAGGAATGGGGAAATCTGAAAATCGAGCGCAACCAGCCCTACGGCCCTGCGGACGGCGTGACCCATTCGCTCAGGCTGCATGCAGAGAGCCGGGGTCTGCTGAATGTAATGCTGGAGGTGCGCAACGATCTTCTGGCTCAGTCGCCTGAACGCATCGCACAGTTGCTTGCGGCAAATCTGAAAAATGCGCTCTCGACATGCGGTGTTTCGTTGCGGGAGGCCGTCTGATGCACCCCGCGCTGCTCGGCTATATCCGCGTCGTGGATGGCTCAAACCGCATCGTCGGGCGTCTGGTGATGTATGGCATCTTCGTGATGATGGGGATCCTGCTTTGGTCCTCGATCTCGAAAACCTTCTTTCTGCCCTCGCTCTGGACGCTGGAAATGGCACAGTTCGCGATGGTTGCCTACTACATGCTGGGCGGAGCCTATTCGATCCAGCTCGGCTCGAATGTGCGCATGGACCTTTTCTATGGTGGCTGGTCGGATCGCAGAAAGGCCTGGGTCGATGCCTTCACGGTCTTCTTCCTGATCTTCTATCTCTGCATCCTGCTTTATGGCGGCTATGAGAGCACGTCTTACGCGCTGCAATACAACGAGCGCAGCCCGACGGCCTGGCGGCCCTATCTTGCGCCCATCAAGATCATCATGTGTCTGGGCGTCTTCCTGATGCTGCTGCAGGCGATATCGGAGCTTCTGAAAGACATCGCCAAACTGCGCGGAGTGTCCGTCTGACATGTCCTACGAGATGATCGCCATCCTGATGTTCTCCACCATGATGCTGATGCTCATGACCGGGCAGCGCGTCTTTGGCGCCATCGGCTTTGTGGGGGTCATGTCGGCTGTGCTGCTCTGGGGGCCGGGTGGCTCCGACATCGGCTTTTCAGCGGCGATGAAGCTGATGAAATGGTATCCGCTCCTCACCCTGCCGATGTTCATCTTCATGGGTTACGTGCTGTCGGAGAGCAAGATCGCCGATGACCTCTACCGCATGTTTCATGTCTGGATGGGACCGCTGAGGGGCGGGCTTGCGATCGGCACGATTCTTCTGATGGTGCTGATCTCGGCGATGAACGGTCTTTCGGTCGCGGGCATGGCCATCGGCGCGACCATTGCCCTGCCGGAGCTTCTCAAGCGCGGCTATGACAAACGGATGGTGACCGGCGTCATTCAGGCAGGCTCGTCGCTGGGCATTCTCGTGCCGCCCTCGGTAGTGCTAGTCCTCTATGCGATGATCGCGCGCCAGCCGGTGGGCCAGCTCTGGCTGGCAGGCATCCTGCCGGGTCTGATGATGGCCGCCCTTTTCATCATCTATGTCGTAGTTCGTTGTCGGTTGCAGCCCGAACTTGGCCCGGCCCTGCCCGAGGCGGACCGCGACATCAGCCGGTCGGAGAAGCTGCGCCTCCTGCGCGCGGGCATCCTGCCGCTGGGTATCTTCGCGGTGATGATGGTGCCGTTCATCAATGGCTGGACATCGCTGGTTGAAAGCTCCGCCGTGGGCGCACTGACTGCCTTCATGGCGGCGGTCCTGAAGGGGCGCATGACCCGCGAGGTGTTCGAGAATTCGGTGCGCAACACGCTTGGCATCTCCTGCATGTTCATGTGGATTATCCTGGCCGCTCTGGGCTTCGGTGCTGTCTTTGATGGCTTGGGGGCGGTGCGTGCGATTGAGGGGCTCTTCACCGAACAGCTCGATCTCAGCCCCTGGACGATCCTGATCCTGATGCAACTCAGTTTCATCCTGATGGGCACGTTTCTCGACGACACCGCGATGCTGGTGATCGTGGCGCCACTTTATGTGCCGCTCGTTGGCGCGCTTGGCTTCGACCTGATCTGGTACGGCGTACTTTATACCATCACCACGCAGATCGCCTATATGACACCGCCCTTCGGCTACAACCTCTTCCTGATGCGCGCCATGGCGCCGCCCGAGATCGGTCTGGGCGACATCTACCGCTCGATCATCCCGTTTGTCTTCGTGATGGTCGTGGCGCTGGCGCTTGTCATGAGCTTCCCGCAAATCGCCCTTTGGCTGCCCGAGACCATTTATGGAAAATAACCCAGCAAGAACTCCGCCAACGGAGCACTCATCAACAAGGAGTAAATGGATATGACAACAAGACGTAAGCTGATTTCCACAGCCGCCATGGCGCCTGCCGCGGCGCTGGCAGCACCTGCCCTTGCCCAATCCAAGATCAAATGGCGGATGCAGACCTATGCGGGCCCCGCACTGGCCGAGCATGTGATCAAGCCCGCGATTGACAGCTTCAACAAGATTGCCGGCGACCAGATGGAGATCGAGCTTTTCTTCGCCGATCAGCTTGTGCCCACAGGCGAGCTTTTCCGCGCCATGCAGCGCGGCACGATTGATGCGGTGCAGTCCGATGACGACTCGATGGCCTCGCCCACGGAAGTGACCGTCTTTGGCGGCTATTTCCCGTTCGCCTCACGCTATTCGCTGGATGTGCCGGTGCTCTTCAATCAGTACGGTCTGAACGAGATCTGGGACGCGGAGTATTCAAAGGTCGGCGTCAAGCATATCTCCGCCGGGGCATGGGACCCTTGCCACTTCGCCACCAAGGACCCGATCCGCAGTCTTGAGGATCTCAAGGGCAAGCGGGTCTTTACCTTCCCCACGGCGGGCCGCTTCCTCACCCAGTTCGGTGTCGTTCCGGTGACCCTGCCATGGGAGGATATCGAGGTCGCCGTTCAGACGGGCGAACTGGACGGGATCGCCTGGTCGGGCATCACCGAGGATTACACGGTCGGTTGGGCGGATGTGACCAACTACTTCCTGACCAACAACATCTCGGGCGCATGGGCCGGGTCGTTCTTTGCCAATATGGACCGCTACAACGAGTTGCCCGACAATCTCAAGGAACTCCTGCATGTCTGCATGGATCAAAGCCACTATTATCGCCAATGGTGGTACTGGGGCGGCGAGGCCAGTCTGCGTGTGAATGGCACCAAGATGGAACTCACCACCATCCCCGACGAGGAATGGGCGCAGGTCGAAAACGCTGCGCTGGATTTCTGGGAGGAGATCGCGGCAGAATCTGAGACCAAGGCGAAAGTCGTCGAGATTTTCCGCCAGTACAATGCGGATATGCAAAAGGCCGGGCGTCCTTATCGCTACGGCTGAGCCGTCCCCAAAGATAGGTGTGACCGGCCCCCGAGGGGGCCGGTCTCTGCTGAACAATAGTCACCGGAAGGACCCGACCGATGCCCGGCATGCTGACCCTTGATGAGTTGAAATCGCTGACGACAAGCGGTGAGATCGACACTGTGCTTGCCTGTGTTGTCGATATGCAGGGCCGGTTGATGGGTAAGCGGTTCCTGGCGGCACATTTCGTCGAAAGCGCCTGGGAAGAGACCCATTGCTGCAACTACCTGCTTGCGACCGATCTGGAGATGTACACTGTCGATGGCTACGCCTCGACGAGCTGGTCCGGCGGCTATGGCGACTATGTCATGCGCCCCGATCTGGCGACGCTGCGCCGGGCGGCCTGGCTGGAAGGCACCGCTCTGGTGCTCTGCGATGTGTTCGACCACCATGGCCACGAGGCAATTGCTCATTCGCCGCGCGAGATGCTGAAGGCGCAGATCCAGCGCCTGTCAGAGGCAGGCTTTGCACCGATCTGTGCGACCGAACTTGAGTTCTTTATCTTTGAGCAGAGTTTCGATGATATTCGCAAAGACGGCTACCGCGACCTGACCCCGATCAGCGGCTATAACGAGGACTACAGCATCCTGCAGACCACCAAGGAAGAGGGTCTGATGCGCCGCCTGCGTAATGGGCTCTATGGCTCCGGTGTGCCGGTGGAAGGCTCCAAGGGCGAGGCCGAAACCGGGCAGGAGGAACTCAACATCCGCTACAGCGATGCGCTTGATTGTGCCGACAACCACTCGCTCGCCAAACATGCCGCCAAGGAGGTTGGCTGGCAGGAAGGACACGCGGTCAGTTTCCTGCCGAAATGGAATGCGGGCAAGGTCGGATCGGCTTCTCACGTCCATATCTCGCTTCGCAACAAGGATGGCTCATCCGCGTTTCACGACGAGGGCGCGGAACTCGGCATGTCCGATACCCTGCGAAATTTCCTGGGCGGACTGCTGGCCTATGCCGGAGACATCACGTGGTTCCTCGCGCCCTATGTGAACAGCTACAAGCGGTTCCAGAAGGGCAGTTTCGCGCCCACCCGCAAGGTCTGGTCGGTGGACAATCGCACGGCCGCCTTCCGACTTTGCGGGGATACGTCACCGGGCGTGCGCGTGGAATGCCGCGTTGGCGGTGCCGACATGAACCCCTATCTTGCCATTGCCGCCATGCTGGCTGCCGGCCTCAAGGGAATCGAGGAGGCGCGAGACCCGGGCCCGCCTTTCGAGGGCGATGCCTATGCCGACAGCGCCGACGAGATCCCCTGCACCCTGCGAGAGGCGACCGAAACACTGCGCAGCTCCGTCATGCTGCGCGAGGCCTTCGGCGACGCGGTCATCGACCATTATACCCGCGCGGCGGAATGGGAGCAGGAGGCGTTCGATGCGGTCGTCACCGATTGGGAAATCGCGCGCGGATTTGAGAGGGCGTGATGACCTGCCGTGATGCAACGCCCCTGCTCGTGGTCTCCGACATTCCTCGGGCCGTGTCATTCATGGAGCACGTGCTGGGGTTCAAAGCGGAGGTCCAACAGGACACCTACGCCTATCTCGTGAACGGAACCGCTGCCATTCGCCTGCTTTTCGCAGGCGAGGGCGTTGATCTGAGTGATCCCAAGCGGCAGCAAAGCTGTTATATCGACGTGACGGACACGGATGCCTATTACGCGGAACACCGTGCAGCGCTCGACGCCCTGCCGGAAAAGTGCTTCCGCGCGCCGTTCAACCAGGACTACGGTCAGCGCGAACTGCATGTGATTTTTGAATCAATCCTGTTTTTCATCGGCTCAGCCATTACCGAGGACACCGGAACATGACCCTTCGCTGCATATCTCCCATCGATGGCTCGGTCTTCGCTGAACGCCCCGTTCTGGGCGGCGCGGAAGCCGCCGACCTGGTCGCGCGATCCCGCGCCGCGCAGGCTGATTGGGCAGCGCGTCCGCTTGAGGACCGCGTCGCGCTGGTCCGTGCGGGCGTTGCCCGGCTGGGCGAGATGAGCGATGAGGTGGTCCCCGAGCTTGCCTGGCAGATGGGTCGGCCCGTGCGCTATGGCGGCGAGTTCGGCGGGGTGAACGAGCGTGCCGGCTATATGGCTGACATCGCGAACCGTGCGCTCGCACCGATCGAGATCGAGGACAGCGACACCTTCCGGCGCCTCATCAAGCGCGAGCCTCACGGGGTCGTTCTGGTGATCGCGCCCTGGAACTATCCTTACATGACCGCGATCAATGCCGTCGCGCCTGCGCTGATTGCGGGCAATACCGTCGTGCTGAAGCACGCGACACAAACCCTGCTGGTGGGCGAGCGCATGGTGCGGGCCTTCCGCGAGGCTGGCGTGCCGGAAGCGGTTTTCCGGAACGTCTTTCTGGACCATCAGACCACGAGCGACCTGCTGGCCGCGGGCCTCTTCGATTTCGCGAATTTCACCGGCTCGGTGGGTGGGGGCCGCGCGATTGAGACCGCTGCCGCAGGCACCTTCACCGGTCTGGGGCTGGAGCTTGGCGGCAAGGACCCGGGCTATGTCATGGAAGATGCCGATCTCGGTGCGGCCGTCGATACGCTGATCGACGGGGCGATGTTCAACTCGGGCCAGTGCTGCTGCGGGATTGAGCGGATCTATGTCCATGAAAGCCTCTTTGACGGTTTTGTGGAGCAGGCGGTGGAGACCGTCAGGGGCTATGTTCTGGGTAACCCTCTGGAGCAGGCAACGACGCTTGGGCCCATGGCCCATACCCGGTTCGCAGCCGAGGTCCGGGCCCAGACCGCCGAAGCCGTGGCCGATGGCGCGACAGCCCATATCCCGACCTTTGCAGCAGATGATGGGGGCGCATACCTGTCGCCCCAGATCCTCACGAATGTGACCCACAAGATGCGGGTGATGCGCGACGAAAGCTTCGGCCCCGTCGTCGGTATCATGAAGGTCAGTTCCGACGAGGAAGCGTTGAGACTGATGAACGACAGCCCGTTTGGGCTGACAGCGTCCCTCTGGACAGCCGATCCCGCGCGCGCCGAGCGGTTGGGGGCGTCGATCCAGACCGGGACGGTCTTCATGAACCGTGCCGATTATCTCGATCCGGCGCTCTGCTGGACCGGGTGCAAGAATACCGGGCGCGGCGGAGCTCTCTCGGAGATCGGGTTTCACAACCTCACCCGCCCGAAATCCTACCATCTTAAGAAGGTGACGATATGACACTGACAGGCAACTGGTCTTATCCCACGGCCATCAGGTTTGGTGCGGGCCGGATTGCGGAACTGGCCGACGCCTGTGCGCAGGTCGGCATATCGCGACCCCTGCTCGTCACCGACAAGGGACTGGCAAGCCTCCCGATCACCAGCGCGACGCTCGATCTGATGGACGCAGCCGGACTGGGTCGCGCGATCTTTGCGGATGTCGATCCCAATCCCACCGAGGTCAATCTGGCCGTAGGACTGGACGTCTACCGCGCAGGCGATCATGACGGGGTAATTGCGTTCGGTGGCGGCTCGGGCCTCGATCTTGGCAAGATGGTCGCTTTCATGTCCGGGCAGACACGGCCCGTCTGGGATTTTGAGGATATCGGTGACTGGTGGACCCGCGCCGATCCGACGGGCATCGCGCCCATCATTGCTGTGCCGACCACCGCCGGAACCGGATCAGAGGTCGGGCGGGCATCCGTGATCACCAATTCCAGGACCCATGTGAAGAAGATCATCTTTCATCCCAGGGTACTGCCGAGTGTCGTCATTACCGACCCGGAACTGACCGTCGGCATGCCCAAGGCGATCACGGCGGGCACCGGCATGGATGCGTTTGCGCATTGTCTGGAGGCCTATTGCTCACCGCATTACCACCCGATGAGCCAGGGCATTGCGCTGGAAGGAATGCGGCTGGTCAAGGACCACCTGTCGCGCGCCTACGCCGATGGCACCGACCTGGAGGCGCGCGCGCATATGATGAGCGCGGCTGCCATGGGGGCCACCGCCTTTCAGAAGGGGCTGGGGGCCATTCATGCGCTCAGCCACCCGATAGGCGCCGTCTACAACACGCATCACGGCACCACGAATGCGGTTGTGATGGCCGAGGTGCTGAAGTTCAACCGCCCGGCGATTGAAGACCGGCTCGCGTTGGCTGCGGCCTATCTGGGGCTGGATGGTGGGTATGCGGGCTTCTGCTCCTATGTCGATACGCTCTGTTCCGATCTGCGGATACCCAAGAACCTGACTGCTCTTGGCGTCACCGACCCCGATCTTGACCAGTTGACCGAGATGGCACTGGCCGATCCCAGCGTCGGTGGCAATCCGGTCGAGATGACCTCCGTTGGCACACGCGCTCTCTTCGAGGCCTGCCTCTAGGCAGGTGCCGCACCCTTGGGTGCGCCGAGGCACAGGACGTGTCCATCGGGATCTCGGAGGAAAACCTCCTCCATCCCGTACCATGTCATCTCGGGCCCTTTCAGGATGGCGGCTGAGAGCGCGTCGAGGTCGATATCCGAAGCCGGGAAGTCCCGCAGATAGACCTGCGTCGCGGGCTTTGTGTTCCAATCGACCTGAGGCAGTTCAGCGGCTGCGGAGCTTCGGGTCTGAAGCATCAGTTGCGCCTCTCTCCAGTTGAGTTGAACGAATTCGGCACCGTCCGTCCTGCCGTCATCGTGAAACTCACCCTCGGCCATGACGGCAATGGTGACCTTGAAGCCAAGCCCGTCACGGTAGAACCGGACCGAGCGATCCATATCATCAACGAGAAGCTTCGGAATGATCATCTGTAAAGTCCTTTCTGGTGCAAGCGAACGGGTAGAGTTTCTTAGCACAACATCTATAGTCCAATCCTGTCAGAAACTGTCACCTGGTCTGGTCTAGTCTCGTCTCATGTCGCGCATCAATCGCCTCTTCACCCTGATGCAAAGCCTGCGCCGCCTGCCCGCGCCGGTTACCGCACAGGCCTTGGCGCAGGATACCGGCGTATCCGAGCGGACAATCTACCGCGACATCGAAACCTTACGTGGAGTGGGTGCGGTGATCGACGGCACAGCAGGTTATGGCTATGCGCTAACCGAGGACCCGTCCCTGCCGCCAATGATGTTCACCGATGAGGAGATCGAGGCGCTGGTCCTCGGCCTGCGTGAGGTGCGCGAGATCGCGGATCCGTCGCTTGCGGAGGCCGCGCAAAGCGCGCTGGCCAAGCTGAAAGCCCGCTTGCCGGAGGCGCAGTCAGCCCGTCTTCGCAACGCGGTCCTGACCGCGAAGCGCTTTGCCCGCAGGCCCGATATCAGCATAGATACCCGAGCGCTGAGGCAGGCGACATGGGATGAGAAGGCGCTTGATATCTCGTACTCGGACGAGGCCGGGCGCAACACCGAGCGGCGTATCCTGCCGCTCTGGATCATCTATTTCGACTACACACTCTGCCTGCTTGCCTGGTGCAAGCTGCGCGAGGATTTCCGGATGTTCCGCCTCGACCGCATCAATGCAATCCGGGACACGCCCGAGAGCTTCCGCCCGCGACGCGTGGCGCTTCTGCGCGATTGCCTGGAGGCGCTCGATACCGGATATCATGATCGCTGATCTGCAAAGACCGGCTTTTTTTTCAGGGCAAATCGCAGTAGGCTCCGCCCAACAAAAAAGAACAGAGCAGGAGCGGTAGATGAAACGGCTGATTTTAGGCTGTGTATTGGCCTTGGGCGCGTCGCAGGCCCATGCCGAAATACGACCGGTGGTACGGGCGGAAGCCTCGCCACAACCAACGGGCGAGATCGTTCTGGCACAGACACAGTCCGGTTTCGAGCAATGGAAGACGCGGTTTCGGGCCAAGGCGCTTGCCAATGGCATCTCGTCGCAGGTCTTTGACATTGCTTTTCAGGGCGTCCGTCTAAATTCGGATGTGATCCGGCTGGACCGGCGACAGGCCGAGTTTACCAAGCCGATCTGGGAATATCTTGACACTGCCGCCTCCGATGATCGGGCTAACAACGGCCGTTCGAACTATCGCAGGTTGCGCTCCACCGTCGAGGCGATTGAGCGCACTTACGGCGTCGAGGCGAGCGTAGTCGTCGCGATCTGGGGGATGGAGACCAACTATGGCAGTGTCCGCGGCTCGATCAAGACCATCGAAGCGCTTGCGACGCTGGCCTATGAGGGCCGCCGCAGGTCCTTCGGGGAAGAGCAACTGATCGCCGCCCTGCGCATCCTGCAATCGGGCGATGTCGCACCCGCGAAGATGACCGGCTCCTGGGCGGGTGCCATGGGCCATACCCAGTTCATCCCGACCAGCTATCTGGCCTATGCCCAGGATTTCAACCGTGACGGGCGGCGCGATGTCTGGGCCGAGGACCCGACCGATGCGCTGGCCTCGGCTGCGAACTACCTGCGCAAATCGGGATGGCGTCTCGGGCAGCCCTGGGGGCTGGAGGTGCGCCTGCCTGCGGGGTTCAATTTTGCAAATGCAGACCAGAACCTGCGCCGACCGGTGGCGACATGGAACAACATGGGTGTGCGCCTGATCAATGGCCAGCCGATCCCCAACCATGGTGATAGCGCCATTCTGGCACCTGCCGGGGCGCGCGGCCCGGTTTTTGTTATCTTCAACAATTTCCGCGTGATAAAGCGCTACAACAACGCGACATCCTATGCGATCGGGGTCGGGCATCTGGCGGACCGGATCAACGGGAAGCAGAAGTTCCAGGCCTCGTGGCCGCGTGGCGACCGGGCGCTCAGCCGCTCCGAGAAGTCCGAGTTGCAGCGCTTGCTGACCGCGCGCGGCTTCAACACTGGCGGCATCGACGGCAAGATCGGTCCCAACACGATCAAGGCAATCCGCTCCTACCAGCGCTCGGCCGGGCTGGTGCCTGATGGCTATGCTTCGGCCCAACTGCTGCAGAGGTTACGCTGATGTCCGATATCCCCAAACTCGCGGTTCTGATTGATGCGGACAATGCCTCGCCCAAGGTTGCGATTGGGCTGTTTGACGAAATCGCGCGTATTGGCGAGGCGAGCCTGCGCCGCATCTACGGAGATTTTTCCGGCACCCGTCTGAAGGGCTGGGCGGAGATACTTTCCAAGCATGCCATACTGCCCTACCAGCAGTTTGCCTATACGCAGGGCAAGAACTCCTCGGATATCGCGCTGGTCATTGATGCCATGGACCTGTTGCATTCGGGCCGGTTTGACGGGTTCTGTCTGGTGTCCTCCGACAGCGACTTCACCCGGCTGGCGGCACGCATTCGCGAGCAGGGAGCTGATGTCTACGGCATCGGTCAGGCGAAGACGCCCGAGAGCTTCCGGCAGGCCTGCACCCGGTTCATCTATACCGAGAACTTCGGTGTGGTGGAGGAAGACGCCGGGACGACCTCGAAGAAATCCTTCGAGCCACCTTCGAAAGCCGTGCCACTCCTGAAGAAGATCGTGGCCGAACTGGAGGAGGATGCGGACGGTTGGTACAATCTCGGAACCGTTGGCAAACGCCTCTCGGTTCTGTCCTCGGAGTTCGACACCCGCACCTACGGCCATGCCAAGTTGTCGTCGCTGATCGAGGCGACGGGGCAGTTTCAGGTCAGTCGCAAGGAAGGAAAGGGTGTGCGCATGCGGCCAAAGGCTGCCAAGCGCTGATCACGCCCGACCCCGAACCAATTGCGCAACGTTCGTCACTGCAAACGCCACCGCCGCGACACAGATGATCGAGGGCCCAGCGGGGGTATCGTAAAGGTAGGACAGTCTCAGACCGAGCAGCGCCGAGACCGCCCCGATCCCTGCTGCCATCATCGCCATGCCTTCGGGCGTCCGGCTGACCGGGCGGGCACTGGCGGCCGGGATGATCAGGAGGGCGGCGATCAGCAGGACGCCAACCACCTTGATGGCCACCGCGACCACGACGGCAAGTGCGACCGTCAGGATCAGTTGCTCACGACGTGGATTGATGCCGCTGGCATGGGCCAGGTCCTGATTGAGCGTTGCGGTCAGCAGTGCCGACCAGCGCCAGAACATCAGTGCGAGGATCAGCAGAACGCCGCCCCAGATAACCGCAAGATCGCCTTGGCTGACGGCCAGAATATCCCCGAAGAGATAGACCATCAGATCGAGCCGGACACCTTGCAGAAAGGACACTGCCACAAGTCCGAACGCCAGCGCCGAATGCGCCATGACCCCCAGCAATGTGTCCACTGCCAGGCCGCGTCCCGAGATCGCCGAGACAGTGAGCGCCATCATGAGCGAGACCGCCAGCGCGCCCGCAAAGACCGAGGTTGAAAACGCAAGCGAGATGGCCACGCCAAGGATCGCGGCATGGGCGGTTGCATCTCCGAAATAGGCCATGCGCCGCCAGACGACGAAACATCCCAGAGGGGCTGCCGCCAATGCCACGCCGACACCGGCCAGCGAGGCGCGAACCAGAAAATCGTCCAGCATTATTCGGCAGCCTCATGATGGTGGTGGTGATGATCATGGTCGTGCCGGTAGAGCGCCAGCGCCCCTTGGGTGCCGGTTCCGAAAAGCGCCCGGTATTCCGGGGCCGAGGCCACGACATCGGGTGTGCCATGGCAGCACACATGGCCGTTGAGGCAGATCACCCTGTCAGAGGCGCTCATCACCACGTGAAGCTCGTGGGAAACCATCAAGACCGCACATCCGATGTCCTGCCGAACCCGCTCGATCTGCTGGTAGAAGGCCGCTGATCCCGGCTGGTCGAGACCGGTTGTCGGCTCATCAAGGATCAAAAGCTGCGGCTTTTCCAGCAGCGCACGGGCCAACAGCACCCGTTGAAACTGCCCACCCGAAAGAGCCGACATCTGCCGTTCTCCCAAGCCGTCGGCCCCTGCCTGAGCGAGAGCGGTCTCGCAAAGGTTCCGTTCGCGCGTGCGGGGCAGTTGAAGAAACCGGTTCACGGTCAGCGGAAGGGTCGGATCGATCGACAGGCTCTGGGGTACGTAGCCGATGGACAGTCCCGCTGCGCGTTCAACCCGTCCGGTCTGTGCCCGAACTGCCCCGATGATGGCCCGCAACAGCGTTGTTTTGCCCGACCCGTTCGGGCCGACGACCGTCACGATCTCGCCGGGTGTTATCTCCAGATCGACACCCGAAAGGGCGGTATGGCTGCCAAGACGTATGGTCAGGTCGCGAACCGAGACGAGAGTCATTCAGCCGCTCCCTCATCGGCGCAGGCGGGGCAGATGCCTTCGGCTTCCAGCACGGTGTTCTCGATCTGAAACCCGAGATCGCGGGCGGTCTGGTTCAAGGCATCGCCAGCAGGGGGCTGCGCTTCCACGACAGCGTCGCAGACGCGACAGATCATGAAAGCGGGAGAATGCGGCTCGCCCGGCAGAGTGCAGGCAATATAGGCGTTCATCTTCTCGATCCTGTGTACAAATCCATGGCTCACCAGAAAATCGAGCGCGCGGTAGGCGACCGGCGGCTGCGAGCCGATCCCCTCATCTGTCAGACGTGCCAGAATATCGTAGGCCCCGAGTGCCTTGTGTTCACTGAGAAGGATCTCAAGTACCCGGCGGCGGACCTTTGTGAACTGCAGCTTTCGATCAAGGCAATGGGTCTCGGCCGCGTGCAGGGCCTCTTTCACACAACTGTCGTGGTTATGGTCCTCAAAGCCGATGCGGGTCACGAGCAGTCCCTCGAACTTACATATTGATATGATATAACGTATCATATATCGAATGCCGCATCCTTCTGCAATCCATTGGAGACCTGAATGCGCAATTTTCTGTTGGCGGTTTTCCTCGTCGCCCTGTCTGCCCCCGCGCGTGCCGATGCGCCTAGAGTGGTAACCGACATCCCACCGGTTCATTCGCTGGTGGCCCAGGTGATGCGCGGCATTGGCACGCCGGATGTCATCGTGTCCGATGGTGCTTCGGCACATGGCTACGCGCTGCGCAGTTCACAGGCCAGAAATCTGCAGGATGCGGATATCGTCTTCTGGATTGGGGAGGCGCTTACGCCATGGTTGGAGCGCCCGTTGCAGACATTGGCGGCAGATGCCCTGTCGGTCGAACTACTTCATGCGGAAGGGACAACCACCCATTCCTATCGGGAGCATTCGGATCTCGGCGAACATGATCACCATGATCACGACGATGAGCATTCTGGTCTCGATCCGCATGCCTGGCTTGACCCCTCGAATGGCAAGGTCTGGCTTGAGCACATTGCCGAGATACTGGCCAGCGAAGACCCCGAGAATGCCGGGGCCTACCGGGCGAATGCCAGAGGCGCGATGGTCGAACTGGACCGGATCATCGAGGAATTGGAGACGGGCACGGAGAACCTGGAAGGTCAGAAACTGATCGTCCTACATGATGCTTTTCAGTATCTCGAGGCCCGGTTCGACCTTCCAGTGGTCAGCGCGATTGCCCTGGGTGACGCGTCTAAACCGGGTGCTGCACGTGTCAGCGATGTCAGCGATCTGGCCAGCCGGATCGGTGTAACCTGCGTGCTGACCGAGCCGGGGCAGGACCCTTCGCTTGCCGAGACCGTGGTGCAGGGACTTGATGTCGTCTGGATCGAGGTGGACCCGCTGGGGTCGACGCTTGAGCCCGGGCGGGATCTCTACGCCAGGCTCTTCAGATCCATCGCCAAGGCGCTGACCGACTGCCGAGGCTCACAATAACTGAGTCTCGGCGGTTTGGCATTGAGTCGGGCCGCATTTCGCATAAGTCTGGCGCGATGACCCAAAAGATCATTATTGATACCGATCCCGGGCAGGATGATGCGGTTGCCATCCTGCTGGCTCTCGCCTCACCCGAGCTTGATGTGCTCGGCATCACTGCCGTGGCTGGCAATGTGCCGCTGGCCCTGACCGAAAAGAACGCGCGAAAGATCTGCGAACTGGCCGGGCGGCCGGATATCCCGGTATATGCAGGCGCTGCCCGTCCGTTGATGCGCGAACTGGTTACAGCCGAATATGTTCATGGCAAGACAGGGCTGGATGGTCCAGACCTGCCCGAGCCGACCATGCCGCTGCAGCAAGGGCATGCGGTCGATTTCATCATCGACACCCTGCGCTCGAACGACGAGGTCACGCTCTGTGCGCTGGGGCCGCTCACCAACATCGCGATGGCGTTTGTGAAAGCGCCCGATATAGTGGAGCGTGTGCGCGAGATCGTCGCCATGGGCGGCGGGCTCTTCGAGGGCGGAAACACGACGCCGGTGGCCGAGTTCAATATCTATGTCGATCCTCATGCGGCCCAGACGGTCTTCAAATGCGGGCGCCCCATCACGCTGATGCCACTTGATGTGACACATCAGTGCCTGACGACAGCCAAGCGGGTTGCCGCGTTCCGGGCGCTGGGGACGCGAACCGGCGAGGCAACGGCCAGTCTTCTCGACTTCTTCGAGCGGTTTGACGAGCAAAAATACGGTACCGATGGTGGTCCGTTGCACGATCCGAACGTCATTGCCTGGCTGTTGCAACCGGAACTCTATGAGGGTCGTGAGATCAATCTGGAGGTTGAAACCGGGTCGGAGCTGACGATGGGCATGACCGTGGCGGACTGGTGGGGTGTGACCGACCGACCGGCAAATGTGAATTATGTGCGCGAGGTTGACGCGGACGGGTTTTACGCGCTTCTGGTCGAGCGTCTGGCGAAACTGCCCTGAGACTCAATCGGGCTCATACGCCAGAATATCGCCCGGTTGACAGTCCAGATAGTCGCAGATCCGTGACAGCGTTGCGAACCGGATACCCTTCACCTTGCCCGATTTCAGCAGCGAGATATTCTGCTCGGTAATGCCCACATGCTCGGCAAGATCGCGGGACCGGACCTTGCGGGTCGCAAGCATCACATCCAACCGCACCACAATCCCCATCAGACAAACTGCCGGTTTTCGTCGGATATCTGTGCGGCCTCGGACATGACCCATCCGATCACGCTGATCAGGCCACCGATCAGGATCAGTGCGTATTCCTTGCTGCCCAGCGACAGTGCAAGCGACCTTTGCCCCTGCGGATTGTCATAGGTGGCGATCAGCACCAGCGCTGTGTTCGACAGGACCGAGACACATGCGAGAACCAGAAACGCGGTGCCTATCCTGCGCAATGTGTCCGATGCGCCGATGGTGAAAATCTCGCCTGCCGAATAGGTCGTGAAGAGCTTTCGGATCTGCATCAGAAGGTAGAACGCCGGTGCCAGTGTGAAAGTCAGAAGGCCCGCCGACAGCCACCATTTGGTGTCCGTGAAACCGGTCTGGCTGAGCGCGAATTCGGGCATTGTGGCTGCAAGTCGCTCCAGCGCTGCAGGGTCGCCTACGAGATATATAGAGAGCGCAGCCAGACCTGCGATCCCGGCTGTTGCGATCCATGACATCAATCTGCTAACGCGCATGATCCTGATCCGGGGGTCCGCCATGATGATTATCCTTTCCATGATCAATATTTAATGTAAAACAATAAATTATTCATGTCAAACAGGAGATTCGAATGAAACACGCAATCCTGCTGCTTGCAGCTCTTGTTCTGGTCGGGTGCAGTTCTGTTCCGATGCCCAGCCTGCTGGCGCTCTCAAGGCTCGACATCCGAACCGTGGATGCAGGTGAGCTCTCCTTCGCCATTCAACTGCCGGAAATCGTCGATGTGGCTGAGGGCAGTGCGAGCGCGACCCTGCGCCTCGTGCGGTTCAACGGCGAGGCCCGGGAAGAGGTCTTTTTCCTCAAGCGGACCGATGCAGGCGCCGCACTTCCACAACGCGACGGCTTCCGAAGCTCGATCTATCGCATCAGTCCGCAGGACCTCGCCCGGTTTGCCGATACGCAGGCCACGCTGCAATCCTGGGAGGTTGACGATGGCGACATGGCTTCCGGCAGCCTGGGCATCGATGCAAGACCCTGCCGCACTGCACCGGGCGAGATCACCCGGATACCGCTGAGCAGCTTCATCCGGGTCTCGGATGCCGGTGATTTTCTGCCGCTCATGCGTGATCTCGACCTGCTCCAACAGGAGGGGGCGGAGGATTTGTTGGGCGTATTGCCCGATTGCTGACATGTGATCTCTTGAGAAAACGCGCCGCACAGGTTACCTTTGTGCTACCGGCGCCGGGTTTTTCGGCGCGTTTCTTAGGAGGACATCGTTCTGAGCGAACGTGTGGATGCGGTGGATACCGCGGCCAATCCGGCAAAGGCCATGGGTCTTGGGTCGGGCAAAACTGAAGGGCATCCCCTTCTCTCTCTCATTCTGACATCGCTGGAAGATGACAAGGCCGAGGATGTGGTCTCGATCCCTCTGTCTGGCAAGTCCGAGATGGCTGATCATATGGTCATCGCATCTGGCCGTTCCACGCGCCAGGTCGTGGCGATTGCCCAGAAGATGGCCGATCGGCTCAAGCATGAGATGGATGTGCTGGCGCGGATCGAGGGCAAGGACAGTGGCGATTGGGTTCTGCTCGATTGCGGGGATGTGGTTGTCCATATCTTCCGGCCGGAAGTGCGCGAGTTCTACCAGCTTGAGAAGATGTGGCTGCCAGCGACGGCGGCTGCCAAGCAGGTCGGCTCCGACGGCTGATCCGTCAGGTGCGTGTCTCGCTGAATGCCGTGGGCCGGCTTAAGGTCGGCCCCGAGAAAGATCTCATTGACCTCTATCTGGACCGTTTCGGCAAGACTGGCCGTGCTTTGGGCCTTGGGCCCGCAGTGGTCAGCGAGGTCGATGACCGCAAGGGCGGGGGCAAGCAGGCGGAGGCCGGATTGCTGCGCAAGTCTATCCCCAAAGGTGCCGCGATCATTGCGCTTGATGAGCGTGGCAAGGTTCTCACATCGCCTGATTTCGCCGATGCTCTCGCCGGATTCCGCGATGCCGGGCGCTCCGACTGCGCGATACTGATCGGTGGTGCCGACGGGCTGGACCCGACACTGAGAGGCGAGGCCGATCTCGTGCTGTCCCTCGGCAAGATGGTCTGGCCGCACATGCTGGCGCGCGTGATGCTGGCAGAGCAGCTTTACAGGGCCGCGTCCATTCTCGCCGGTCAGCCCTATCACCGGGTGTGAGTGCTTGAGCCGGGCAGGCCAACGCAGTATGCCTTGACCCGGATAATCCACGCGAGGTCTCCCATGACAAAACCGGTCGTTCTGTGCATCCTCGATGGCTGGGGGTTGAGTGACCGGCAGAAGGCCAATGCGGTCGCCCTCGCGGACACACCCAATTTCGACAGGCTGATGGCTGAATGTCCCAACGCGACGCTTGCTGCCCATGGGCAGGATGTCGGGTTGCCGGACGGGCAGATGGGTAATTCCGAGGTCGGTCATACCAATATCGGCGCGGGCCGGGTAGTCTGGATGGACCTGCCGAAGATCGACAAGGCCATCGAAGATGGGAGCTTTGCCAGCAACGACGCGCTGGGGCGCTTTGTCGAGAAGCTGAAAGAAAGCGGCGGGACCGCGCATCTGGCAGGCCTCGCTTCGCCCGGAGGGGTACATTCGCATCAGAGGCATATCGCCGAGGCCGCCAAGGCCATTGCTGAGGCAGACGTTCCCGTTGTCGTTCACGCATTTCTGGACGGGCGCGATGTTGCCCCTAAATCCAGCCTCTCCCAGGTTGCCGAACTTGAAGCTGCGTTGCCGGACAAGGCCCGTATCGGTACGGTTTGCGGACGTTTTTACGCCATGGATCGCGATAATCGCTGGGATAGGGTGGAAGCCGCCTATCGAGCAATGGTCGCAGGGGAGGGCGCGGCTTATCAGACCGCAGAAGCCGCAATCGAGGCGGCCTATGAAAACGGTGAGACCGACGAGTTCGTTTCACCCGCCAGTCTGGCCGGTCACGATGGCATTTCAGATGGCGATGGCCTGTTGTTCCTCAATTTCCGTGCCGACCGGGCCCGAGAAATTCTCAGCGCTCTGGCTGATCCGGATTTCGACGCGTTTGAAACAGGCAAACGCCCCGGGTTTGCGGCAGTCTGTGGGCTCGTTGAATACTCCACACGTCACAATGAATTCATGGATGTGATGTTCCCGTCCGAGGATATCGTCAACACGCTGGGCGCCTGGGTCGCGTCTCAGGGCAAGCGCCAGTTCCGTGTTGCCGAAACCGAGAAATACCCCCATGTCACCTTCTTCCTCAACGGCGGCAAGGAAGAACCCGAGGAGGGCGAGGACCGCCATGTCGCGCCCAGCCCCAAGGTCCGCACCTATGATCTGCAGCCTGAGATGTCAGCGGGTGAGGTCACCGACAAGCTGGTCGAGGCAATCGGGAGCGGCACCTACGATCTGCTCGTTGTGAACTACGCAAACCCCGACATGGTCGGCCATACCGGTGATCTTCAGGCTGCGATTGCGGCCTGTGAAGCGGTTGATCAGGGTGTCGGGCGCGTGCTGGCAGCACTTGAGGCCGCGGGCGGCTCCATGCTGCTGACCGCGGATCACGGCAATTGCGAGGTCATGATCGACCCCGAGACCGGAGGCCCGCATACGGCCCATACGCTCAATCCCGTTCCGGTGGTGCTGGTGGGTGGTCCGGAGGGCGCGAAGCTGCGGTCCGGACGCCTGGGCGATCTGGCCCCGAGCCTGCTCGACCTCATGGATCTGCCTCAGCCAGATGAAATGACCGGGAGGAGCCTGCTGCTGGCATGACCGGACGATGCCTGATCCTGATCCTTGCCCTGTCTGCCGGTCCTGCATGGGCGGACGGCTTGCTGTCCGGGGCAATCGAACGTTTTGAGCAGGCGCTTGCCGCAGGTCCGGTTATGCCCTATGACGCGGCCGGTATCGCAGACCGTATCGTGCTTTATGAGACCACTCTTGCCGATCTGCGTCAGGCCCACCGGGCTGCCCGGTTTCGGGAAGCCCGACTGTCACGCGGTTTTGCCACGCAGGAGACGCAGCTTCTGAACGCACTTGAGGGGCAGATCGCCCTGGCGCGGGCCGGTGGTGCGTTGAGCCTCGCGCATCCCGAAGGCCCGGTGGCCGCCCGGCATGCAGAGCTTTTGCTGGACGACATCACGGACAGTCTGAACCAGCGGGTCGTGCGCTATCGCCGCGATCTGGCGGATCTGGAGAGATTGCGGGCCGATGTGACGACAGCGGAACGAGCGCTGACCGATGGTCTGGCGGAATTGCAGCGGCTGAGACTGGTTCTGTCGCGACAGGCGGTGATCGCGAAGGCCGGTCCCTTCGACAAGACGGCCAGCGACCTGGCGCTTCTGGAGCAGGTCGTGGCAAGGGCGCGCGGATCGCAGATCGCGACCGAGGCGCTTGACAGCGGCATGGGATCGGACTGGGCAGGCAATATGAACCTGCCGGTCAGGGGTGTGCTGGAACGCGGCTTTGCCGAGCCCGATCAGGCCGGCAAGACGCGCCCGGGCATCCTGATCGGCGCCGAGACAGGCGCGCTCGTTAACAGTCCGGCCACGTCAACCATCCGTCATGTTGGAAAACTGGATAATTTTGGCGCATTGATCATTTTGGAACCTGCGCAGGGGTACATGATGATTCTCGCCGGACTTGATCTGGTGCTTGTGACGGAAGGGGATGTGGTCGATAAGGATCAGGCGCTCGGGTTCGTATCCGGTGTTGGCGTTGCGCCCCATCACGAAGAATTTTTGAGTGTAGGCGCGTCGGGGGCTGGCGGAAACTATCCACAGACGCTCTATATGGAGATAAGAGAGAACGGCGAGCCGATTGATCCCGCAGTATGGTTCACCTTCTGAAGGAAGCGAAAAAGGAAGAGTCTCGATATGAAGAAGTTTCTGGCAGCTGCCGTCATTGGCGCCGTTTCGGGGGTTCTTGTGACAACCCATTATGCAGCGCCGATCGTCGCTCAGGAAGTGGAGCGCGAGCGCACCACCTATGAGCAGCTCGACCTTTTCGGTGATATCTTCGAGCGGATCCGATCCGACTATGTCTCGGAGGTCGATGAGGTCGAACTGATCGAGAGTGCCATAACCGGTATGCTGACCTCGCTTGATCCGCATTCGAGCTATCTTCCGCCCGAGGCCTTCACCGACATGCGCGAACAGACCCGCGGCGAATTCGGCGGTCTAGGAATTGAGGTGACGCAGGAAAACGGCTTTGTGAAAGTCGTGACCCCGATTGACGACACCCCGGCCGCGCGCGCCGGCATCCAGCCCGGCGACTTCATCACGCATGTCGACGGCGAGCCGATCCTGGGGCTCGCGCTCAACGATGCGGTTGAGATGATGCGGGGTCCCGTGGGCTCGGACATCGTGGTGACGATCGTGCGCGAAGGCGAGGAAGAACCGTTCGATGTGACCCTGACGCGCGACACGATCACGCTGACGGTCGTGCGCTCGCGCAATGAGGGCAACACGGTTTATCTGCGGATCACCACTTTCAACGACAAGACCTATGAGCTTCTCGAAGAGGACATGAACGAGAAGGTCGAGGATCTGGGGGGCATCGACAGTGTCGATGGGTTCGTGATCGACCTGCGCAACAATCCCGGCGGCCTGCTGACCCAGGCAATCGAAGTGTCTGATGCATTTCTGGAGGCCGGTGAGATCGTCTCCACCAGAGGCCGTGATCCGCGCGACAGCGACCGCTACAATGCGACGCCGGGTGATCTGGCCCAGGGCAAACCGGTTGTCGTGCTGATCAATGGCGGCTCTGCATCGGCGTCCGAGATCGTGGCAGGCGCTCTGAAAGATCACCGTCGTGCGATCATCGTGGGCACCCGGAGCTTCGGCAAGGGCTCGGTCCAGACCATCATGCCCTTGCAGGGCAATGGGGCGATGCGCCTCACGACGGCGCGGTATTACACGCCTTCGGGCCGCTCCATCCAGAACCTCGGGGTCGCACCCGACATCATTGTCGAGCAGCGGCCGCGCGTCGAGGAAACCGAAGAGGAGGCGGCAGCGCGCCAGGGCCGGTCCGAGGCTGATCTGCGCGGCTCCATCAGCAATGATTCGCTGTCAGAAGACGAGTTGAAGCTTCTCGAAGATGAACTGAGACTGGCCGAGGAGACCGCGGATCAGCGGCAGGACGACTATCAGCTGGCCTATGCGCTTGATGTCATCCGGGGGCTCAACGTGCTGGCCCCGGTTGGTGACTGATCAGGAAAGACCGACGGGCGAGGGGGTTGACCCCTCGTCCGTCGGTGTCGTGCACTGCACGACGGGATCCCTTCAGTGAACTCAATCGACATTGACACCCTGCCATATCGGGACTGTGTCGGGCTTTGCCTGATCAACCGTGATGGTGCGATCTGGGCGGGAGAGCGGATCGACACGCCAGGTGCCTGGCAGATGCCGCAGGGCGGGATCGATAAGGGCGAGACCTCACGCGATGCGGCGCTTCGGGAGTTGGGCGAGGAGACGTCGCTGCCGCCGGATGCGGTCGAGATCGCGGCAGAGGTTGACGGCTGGATCAACTATGATCTGCCGGTCGATCTGATCCCGAGGCTCTGGAACGGCAAATATCGCGGCCAGCGGCAGAAATGGTTCCTGCTGCAACTGATGGGCTCTGATGATCTGGTGAACATCGCGACATCGCATCCCGAATTCTCCGCCTGGTCCTGGCTGGGACGTAACGCCCTTCTGGAACGCATCGTTCCCTTCAAGCAGAACGTCTATGCGCGGGTTTTTGATGCATTCTCGGAACATCTGAAGGCCTGAAGCCCTAGAGTTCCAGCTCGGCTGCTGGGATGAAGGGAAAGAACACGCCCTTTGAGCGAACGCCGAACATCTCGTCCTCGACCTCACCCTCGTCAACAAGCCGGTAGAAGCTCTTCCTGTCGATCAGCGCTTCAAGCCCGGCGCGAACATGGATATAGGGCGACGGCTCGCCGATTTCATCGCGCACGACCCGGATCGGGTGGTCCGGGCCGGCAATCACCATATCCTCGACATTGGTCGTAAAGACCAGATCGTCGCCCTCGCGACTGACATCGACTGCCACAAACGGTGCGTCCACGACCCTGATGCCGACCTTCTCCACAGGTGTCACAAGAAAGTACTTGCCGTCCTCAAGTTTCAGAATGGTTGAGAACAGCTTGACCAGCGGTTTCCGGCCAATCGGCGTGCCAAGATAGAACCACGTCCCGTCACGCCGGATTTCCATGTCGAGATCCCCGCAAAACGGCGGATTCCACAAGTGAACCGGGGGCAATCCCCGCTTTGAGGCGGCTTTCGCGGCGGATGCTATGCCTTCGGCACTCGGGGTCACGGATTTCTGATCAGACATTGGTGATTGTTCTTCTCGCTGGCCCGCTTACATTGTTAGGGTGATATATGGCGTATAGGCCGCATTCGACAATTGAATTCGCGAAGAAGGATCGACGTATGGCAGTTCAAAGCGAGGACCTGGTGGCCGAGATTGAGGCCGCCAGCGAGAAACTGATCCGCGCACGCGACATGGTCGCGCGGCGTGTCATCGGGCAGCGACAGGTCGTCGATCTGACGCTGATCTCGCTTCTTTGCGGCGGCCATGGCCTTCTGGTTGGCGCGCCGGGTCTTGCCAAGACCCGTCTGGTCGAGGCGCTGGGGACCGTGATGGGGCTGCAGTCGAACCGGGTTCAGTTCACGCCCGATCTGATGCCATCCGACATTCTGGGGGCCGAGGTTCTGGAAACCGGCCCGGATGGCAGCCGGACCTTCAAGTTCATCGAAGGCCCGGTCTTCTGTCAGCTTCTGATGGCTGACGAAATCAACCGGGCAAGCCCCAGAACGCAATCCGCGCTTTTGCAGGCGATGCAGGAGAAGCAGGTCTCTATCGCCGGTGCGCGGCGTGATCTGGCCGCCCCGTTCCACGTGCTAGCAACGCAGAACCCGATAGAGCAGGAGGGGACCTACCCGCTGCCCGAGGCGCAGCTTGACCGGTTCCTTTTGCAGATCGATGTCGGCTATCCTGATCGGGATGCGGAACGGGAGATCGTCCTTGCGACCACGGGCGCGGATGAAGCGGAGGCTGAACCGGTCTTCAATGCATCCAGTCTGATCGCGGCTCAACGGCTGATCCGCCGGATGCCGGTGGGTGATGCCATTGTTGACCAGATCCTGACACTCGTCCGGTCGGCCCGTCCGGATACTGAGGATGGCTCTGATCTGGTCAAAGGGGCGCTCAGCTGGGGGCCGGGGCCGCGCGCGGCGCAGGCGCTGATGCTGGCAGTGCGCGCAAGGGCGGTGATGGATGGACGGCTGGTGCCGTCCTTTGAAGACATTGCGGCGCTGGCGCAACCGGTTCTGGTGCACCGTATGGCGCTCGGTTTCGCTGCGCGTGCCGAGGGCCGGACGCTTGAGGGGCTGATATCGCAACTGGTCGAACATGTCGGTTCGGTCGAGGCGGCTGCGTGAGCCAAACCCCGACCGATATTGCGCATGATGCGATCTGGCTGAGGCGGGATGCCGAGCAAATCTCGGGCTCCCTGCCGCCGCTTCTGGCCGAGGCGAGCCGTCTGGCATCGACCGTGGCCATGGGCGTGCATGGGCGCAAGCGCACGGGGCCGGGCGAGAACTTCTGGCAATATCGCCGTGCGATCCCCGGCGATGTTCTGGGGCAGGTGGACTGGCGCAGGTCGAGCAAGTCCGACCGGCTCTATATCCGCGAGATGGAGTGGGAGGCTGCACAAACCATCTCGATCTGGGCCGATGACGCGCTCAGCATGGACTACAAATCCCAGAAAGCCCCCCGGACCAAGGCCGAGCGTGCCAAGGTGCTTGCCCTGGCGCTCTCTGTTCTTCTGATGAAGGCGGGCGAACGGGTGGCGCTTCTGGGCACGGAAGCCGCGCAGCCGCGAACGGGCGAGACCCAGCTTCGCCGGATGGCAATGGCCATGGCCGAAACCCGCGAGGACAGACCGGACTATGGCGCCCCACCGCCCGATCGGATGACGCGCGGCGGGCGCGGTGTGTTCCTGTCCGATTTCATGGGCGAACGGGATGCCGTTTTTGATGGGCTTGCACGGGCCGCTGACAACAATGTGTCGGGCGTCTTCGTGCAGATTGTCGATGAGACCGAGGAAAGCTTCCCCTTCGACGGGCGCACGATCTTTGAGAGCATGGGTCGCGAGGTGAATTTCGAGACCCAGCGCGCCAAGGCGCTGCGCCAGGCCTATCAGGACCGTTTGCAGGAGCGGCGCGAGGCCTTGAAGCTGACAGCGAAGCGCACCGGCTGGCAATGTCTGATCCACCGGACCTCGGACAGCCCGAGGCAGGCCCTGCTGTGGCTCTACATGGCCATCGGGGGGCAACACTGAATGTGGACACTCGGCCCGGTTGCCTTTCTGAACCCCGGCCTGCTCGGCGCGCTTGTTGCGCTGCCGATCCTGTGGTGGCTTCTGCGTGCCGTCCCGCCCGCACCGGCGCGTCGTGCCTTCCCGGGCGTGCGCCTTCTGCTTGGCCTGCGCGACCCCGAGCGGATGCCGGAGAAAACACCATGGTGGCTTCTTCTGTTGCGCATGCTGGCGTTGGGGGCCGCGATTGCGGCCTTTGCCAATCCCGTGCTGAACCCAAAGGCCGAGGCCCGCGGCGATGGTCCGCTTCTGATCCTCATGGACGGAAGCTGGGCGAGCGCGCCCGACTGGCAGGACCGGCTGGCACGGGTTTCCGATCTTCTGGAAGGGGCGGAGCGGGCAGGGCGCCCGACCGCTGTGCAGGTCATGAGCACACCCCTCCCGCCCGAGGGGCTGAGGTTCCGACAGGCATCTGCCTGGTCGCAGCGGCTGAGCGGCTTGCGCCCCCGTGCCTGGGCCGCTGATCGCACCGGTGTTCTTGACTGGGCAGAAGACAGTGATACGGACGGCTTTGAGACGGTCTGGATCACTGACGGGCTCAGCCAGGACGGCGACGGTCCGTTCCTTGACGGGCTGGCAGAGTTCGGCCCGGTCAGTCTGATCCGCTCGGACCGTACGACGCTGGCGCTTACGCCGCCGAAATTCGAGGATGGTGCAGTGCGTGTCGAGGTGCTCCGCGCGCAGACGGACCGGCCTGCACCGCCCGTGAAGCTGGCGGCAATCGGGCTTGACCCGCTGGGGATCGAACGGCGTCTGGGGGAGGCAGAGGCGATCTTCGGGCCGGACGAGAAATCGGTCGAGGTCTCCTTTGAACTTCCGCTTGAATTACGCAACCGCATCACCCGGATCGCGATCCCGCAGGAGCGGTCTGCGGGTGCCGTCACGCTCAGCGATGACGGGCTGAAGCGCCGGAAGATCGGGCTCATTGCAGGTCGCGCATCCAGCGAGGAACAGCGGCTGACATCGTCTCTGCACTTCCTGCGCAAGGCGCTGGAGCCAAGCGCCGATCTGATCGAAGCGTCCATTGACGACATTCTGGGGGCCGTGCCCGATGTTCTGATCATGGCCGATGTCGGGACGGTCTCGAATGCCGAGCGGGAGAAGCTCGTCGAGTGGATCGAGGCCGGCGGGCTTCTGATCCGGTTTGCTGGTCCAAGGCTGGCGCAATCGGGTGAGGGGCGGCTGGACGATGACCCGCTTCTGCCGGTGCGGTTGCTGGCCGGTGGCCGCTCAGTGGGTGGCACGATGTCCTGGGGCGCGCCGAAAAGCCTGCGTCCCTTCCCCGAAAGCAGCCCCTTTTTCGGACTCTCGGTCCCCGAAGAGGTGGACGTCACCTCCCAGGTCATGGCCCAGCCTGACCCCAATTTGCCCGAGCGTGTGATGGCGGCCCTCGAAGATGGCACGCCGCTGGTCACCGGCCGGTCGCAGGGCGATGGCCGCGTGGTGCTTTTCCATGTTACCTCAAACGCCGAATGGTCCAGCCTGCCGCTGTCATTCCTGTTCGTTCAGATGCTGGAACGTCTGGCGGTCTCCACCCGGTCCGCCGCTCCCGAGGCCACGGACCTTGAGGGCGAAATCTGGACCGCGAAATCCATCCTGAACGGGTTTGGCGAGATTGTGGAGCCGGAACTGCTTCCTGGTATCGACGGGTCACGCCTGATTGAAGACACTCCGTCAGCCGAGATGCCTCCGGGCATCTATCAGGCCGGTGAGCGGCAGTTTGCGGTCAATCTGTTTCGCACCGGCGATGTGATCTTCCCGTTGGGAACCTTGCCCGCCTTTGTTCAGGAGGAGACCATGGGTGTCGTCAAGGAGCGCGTGCTCAAACCGCTGCTTCTGCTTCTTGGTCTGGGCCTGCTGGCGTTCGACGTGCTGGCGACCTTGTGGGTCGCCGGTCGGCTGAGCGGACCACGGGCGGCACAGGCAGCGGGCATCGCACTGGCGCTGATCCTGCTGCCCGGTCAGATGAAGGCGCAGTCCGAGGATGATCTGGCGATCTATGCCACGACCGAAACCGTTCTGGCCTATGTCCGGACCGGCGATACGCGCGTCGATCAGATATCGGAGGCAGGCCTGAAGGGACTTACCCTGATGCTGAACCGACGCACAGCTATCGAACCGGTCGATCCGGTGGCCATCGATCTGGAGACTGATGAACTGGCCTTTTTTCCGTTCATCTATTGGCCGATATCCGAGGCGCAGGAACTGCCGTCGGAGATCGCATATGCCAAGCTGAACACTTACGTGCGCAGCGGCGGAATGATCCTCTTCGATACGCGCGATGCCAATCTGGGGCAGTCTTTCGGGATGGGAACACCTAATGGCCGGATGCTGCGGCGCTTGGCGGGTCGGCTGGACATCCCGGCGCTGGAGCCTGCGCCACTTGATCATGTGCTGACCCGCACATTCTACATCCTGCAGGACTTCCCCGGACGCTACGCCCGCTCGGAGGTCTGGGTCGAGGCCGCTCCGGTGATCGAGGAGGTCGAGGGGATGCCGTTCCGCAACCTCAATGATGGCGTGACGCCCGTGGTCATTGGCGGCAACGACTGGGCCGCGGCCTGGGCAATTGACGAGAATGGCGCGCCAATGTTCCCGGTCGGACGTGGTGCAGGCGGGGCGCAGCAGCGCGAGCTTGCCTATCGGTTCGGGATCAACCTGATCATGCATGTGATGACCGGCAACTACAAATCCGATCAGGTTCACGTGCCTGCTCTGCTTGAACGGCTGGGGCAGTAGGCATGGTGGAATACATCAGCTTCGCGCCGCTCGTCGGATGGCCCGTAATCGCGACTATGGCTCTGATCTCGCTGGCCCTGGTGCTCTTTGCCCTGTGGCGGGGATTGTCGGGCTGGTGGCTGCGCGGGCTGGCGGCGCTGGTGCTTCTGACAGCACTCGCCGACCCGTCCTGGAAACAGGAAGATCGGGACTATCTTTCGGACATCGCCTTTGTCGTTATAGATGAAACCGCGAGCCAGGGCATTGACGAGCGCAGTGCCGAGGCACGCCAGACCGAGGCCGAACTCGAAACCGCGCTTGCCGCATTGTCCGACGCGACCAGTCCGCTGGATGTGCGAACCCTGCGGGTCAGTGACGCGACAGGTGCGGACCGGGATCGCGGCACATTGCTGATGACGGCTCTCTCGCAGGCTGCGGCCGAGGTCTCGCCGGACCGGATCGCAGGGGCCATTCTTGTCACCGACGGGCGGGTTCATGATCCCGAAGTGCTGCGCCAGTTCCCGGCTCCTGTCCACACGATCCTGACCGGCAGTGCGGATGACTGGGATCGCAGGCTCAAGGTCGAAACCGCGCCTGCATTTGCGATCGTCGGTGAGCCGGTTGATCTGACGGTCCGGGTCGAGGCGTTGGGGCGGCCTCCGTCCGGTCTGCCGACAAACGTGCCGCTCTTTGTCTCTGTCGATGGTGGCGACGCGCTGGTTTTCGACATTCCGACCGACGAGACCGTGACCATCCCGATTGAGCTGTCCCGCGCCGGTCTCAACGTCCTGCAACTGACCGTGCCAAGCGCGGATGGCGAGTTGACCGAGCGCAACAATGCGGCGGTGCTGTCGATCAACGGTATCCGGGACCGCCTGCGGGTGCTTCTGGTCTCCGGCGAGCCCTATGCTGGCGAACGGACATGGCGCAACCTTCTCAAGGCGGACAGTGCGGTTGATCTGGTTCATTTCACCATCCTGCGCCCGCCCGAGAAACAGGACGGCGTGCCGGTCTTCGAGTTGTCGCTCATCGCGTTTCCGACGCGTGAGCTTTTCATGGACAAGATCGACGAGTTTGATCTGATCATCTTTGATCGCTACCGCAGACGCGGGGTGCTTTTGCCCCCCTATCTGCAGAATGTCGGACGGTATGTGCGCGATGGCGGGGCGGTCCTGATCGCCTCGGGGCCTGCCTTTGCCGGGGCGGAAAGCCTGTCCCGCACGGTTCTCGCCGATGTGCTGCCCGCTCGTCCAACGGCGCGGGTGATTGAAGAAGGCTTCCGGCCCCGCATCTCCGAATTGGGATCGCGTCATCCGGTGACAAGCACGCTTGAAGACTTCGCCCCGCTTCCCGCCGACGAGGACGGTCCCGGCTGGGGCCGCTGGTTCCGCCTGATCGAGATGGAGCCGATCAGCGGATCGACGATCATGGAGGGTCCCGAGGGTCGTCCGCTTCTGGTGCTTGATCGACCTGGCGAGGGGCGGATCGCCATGCTGGCCTCCGATCACGCATGGTTGTGGTCGCGTGGTTATGAGGGCGGAGGGCCGCAGCGAGAGCTGCTTCGCCGTCTGGCGCATTGGCTCATGAAGGAACCCGAGCTTGAGGAAGAGGTTCTCGTTGCCGAGCCGGACGGTCAGGACGTCACGGTCACACGACGTTCCCTGCAGGACAGCATCGGAATGCTGACGGTCCGGACCCCGTCGGGCGAGACCCGTGAAATCGAGATGACCGAGGTCGGTCCGGGCAGTTGGCAGGCCCGGTTCGAAGGCGAGGAGAATGGGATTTACCGTCTGTCCGAGGGTGATCTGAACGCGGTCACCGCCGTCGGCCCGGCTTCGCCCAAGGAGTTTGAGAACCCGGTTTCGACCGGTGCGATCACCGGTGCAATTGCCGAGGCGACCCGTGGCGGTGTTCTGCGGATCGAAGATGTCGGAACGCCCAACCTGCGCCGGGTCCGCGAGGACCGCGTTGCCGCTGGGCGCAATTGGCTGGGCCTTGCCCGGCGCGAGGCCTACGCAGTGCGCGACATTCGTCTCACTCCGCTGGCACCGGGTTGGCTGATGCTGCTTCTGGCCGGTTCGCTTGCGTTCATTGCCTGGCGGATCGAGGGCAAATAGTCAGGGGCGCGGGGCCGCCGCGCGTTGCAGCCTGTCATTGATGGCCAGACCCAGACCATGCTCGGGCACGTCCGCGACTGCGATGCCCGTGGCCCCTGTTTCGCGGCCCAGAGCATCCAGTTGGTGCAGATAGGCAAAGAGATTTGCCGCAGCCTCAGTCAGATCGCCCGCACGGGACAGGTTGTGGCCTCCCCGATATCCCTCAGCCCCGAAACCGAGCCAAAGCTCGCCTGCGTCCGGGGCCTCCGCCCTCAACCGGATGGGCAGTTCCGGCGCATAGTGAGAGGCAAGCTGACCGGGTGCTGTGATCTTCGTGTTGTCCGGACTCAGAACCTGCCGACCTGTCGCCTCGGAAATCGCCTCCCGCGGGATGCCACCTGCGCGCAGCAGGACCGGTTGCGCATCCGAGAACCCCACAATCGTCGATTCCAGCCCGACCGGACAGGCCCCGCCATCCAGAACGGCACCGATCCGACCCGTCATCGCCTCCATCACATGATCCGCATGGGTCGCGCTGATCCTGCCTGATGGGTTGGCGGACGGGGCCGCAATCGGCCCGCCATAGGCCCTCAGCAATTCCTGAGCGAGCGGGTGTGCGGGAATGCGTACCGCCAGCGTCGGCAATCCAGCCGTTACCAGATCGGAGACACCTGTGTCGGTCTTGCGCGGCAAAACCAGCGTTAGAGGGCCGGGCAGAAACGCAGCCGCAAGACCAGCCGCCTGCGCAGGCAGTTCGACCAGCGCCTCCAGCGCGGCAAGATCGGGCACATGCACGATCAGCGGGTTGAACCGAGGCCGTCCCTTGGCCTCGTAAATTCCCGCCACCGCGCGCGCCATCCGCGCATCTGCGCCGAGCCCGTAGACCGTCTCGGTCGGGAAGGCGACGGTCTGGCCTTGCGCCAGCAGGGCAACGGCTGCACGGATGCCGCGATCGGTATTGCTGAGCCTTATGGTGTTGGTGCTGCTCATTTTCGTGACGTCGGGTCTCTCTTGCCGCAGGGGTGACGCGGCGCTAGGTTTCAATCGAACTTCATACAGATGCGGCGCGGCAGGGTCGAGGCCGCAAGTGACAAGCGGAGAGCCTGCGATGACCTATCATGCGCCAGTGACCGAGATGCAGTTCCTTCTGGGCCCGGTTCTGGGCGCTGAGAAGCTCGCCGAAACCGAACGCTTTGCCGAAGCCACTGCCGAGATGGTCGAGGCGATCCTGACCGAAGCCGCAAAGCTGAGCGAGGAAGTTCTGGCGCCTCTCAACCGCCCAGGCGATCTGCACCCCCCGAAGCTTGAAAACGGCGTTGTGCGCACCTCTCCGGGCTATGCCGATGGCTACAGAGCCATCGCCGA
Organism: uncultured Paracoccaceae bacterium; assembly: GCA_947493745.1. Lineage (GTDB taxonomy): Bacteria > Pseudomonadota > Alphaproteobacteria > Rhodobacterales > Rhodobacteraceae > CANLSM01. Next base: position 50,377 of record CANLSM010000007.1, read on the forward strand.
GGGTGGCTGGGTCGGTATCTCGGCTGATCCGACACATGGCGGCATGGGGCTGCCGATGATCCTGACGACCTGTGTGGGGGAGATGCTGGCATCCTCCTGCTTGTCGCTGTCGCTCAACCCTCTGATGACGCAGGGCCAGATCGAGGCGCTGGAGCATCACGCAAGCGCGCAGTTGAAAGAGACCTACCTGCCCAAGCTGATCTCCGGCGAATGGACCGGCACGATGAACCTGACGGAGCCGCAGGCGGGTTCTGACGTTGGCGCATTGCGCTCGAAGGCCGTGCCCAATGACGATGGCAGCTGGGCGGTTTCGGGGCAGAAGATCTATATCTCCTGGGGCGATCACGACATGGCGGAGAATGTCTGCCATCTGGTGCTGGCCCGCACGCCCGATGGCGTGCCGGGGACCAAGGGCATTTCGCTGTTTCTCGTGCCGAAGTTCATTCCCGATGCCGACGGCAACCCGGGCAAGGCGAATACGCTTAGCGTCGTCTCGCTGGAACACAAGATGGGCCTGCATGGCTCGCCTACGGCTGTGATGGCCTATGAAAACGCGACCGGTTTCATGGTCGGCAATGAGTTCGGCGGCATGGCCGCGATGTTCACGATGATGAACAATGCGCGGCTCGGTGTCGGCGTACAGGGCCTCAGCCAGGCCGAGGCGGCAACCCAGAAAGCGCTGGCTTACGCGCTGGAGCGCAAGCAGGGCCGCACACCGGTTGAGGGCGCGGGCACGATCCTCGATCATGCGGATGTGCGTCGGATGCTGATGACGATGAAGGCGCTGACCGCAGTGTCGCGCGCGATCTGTCTCGACACCGCCTTTTCGCATGACATGGCTGCCGCTCTGGAAGGGGATGAGGCCGCGCAGTGGAAGGCCCGTGGCGCGCTGCTGACACCGATTGCCAAGGCCTTTGGCACCGATACTGGCTGTCAGGTCGCCGAGATGGGGGTGCAGGTCCATGGCGGCATGGGTTTCATCGAGGAGACGGGTGCCGCCCAGTTCTACCGCGATGTCCGTGTGACCACGATCTATGAAGGCACCAATGGCATTCAGGCGATGGACCTCGTGGGCCGCAAACTGATGGATGGCGGCGTTGCGGCCAGGGCAGTGCTCGCGGAGATCGCAGATGAGACCGGAGCGGCGAAAACGGCGCTCTCGGATGCGCTAGACTGGATGCTGGGAGCGGAGATGAACGACCGCTTTGCCGGTGCCGCCCCCTTCCTGCGCGCCTTTGCGCTGACCCTTGGCGGGCACTACCTGCTGAAAGGGGCTGAGGTGTCAGGCGATGCGACCCGCAGGGCGCTGGCGGATTTCTATATCGCGCGTCTCTTGCCCGAGGTCACCGGCCTCTGCCAGGCGGCGATGAGCGGTGCCGAGGGGCTTTACGCGCTCGATGCTGACGCGCTGGCGTCCTGATGGACGGCAATGCGGTTCCGCTGACATTCCCTTTTGAGACCCCGCCCGCCGAGGGTGAGGCGATCGAAGTGGCGGAGGGCATCCTGTGGATGCGCCTGCCGCTTCCGATGAAGCTCGACCACGTGAACATCTATGCGCTTGATGAGGGCGACTGCTGGACCATCATCGACACCGGGTTCGACACCAGACGCACCCGTGAGATCTGGCACAAGCTGATGGACGGCCCGCTGTCAGGCAAACCTGTCCGCCGGATCGTCGTGACACATCACCATCCCGATCACATCGGTCTCGCGGGCTGGTTTCAGAGCGCCTTCGGTGCTGAGCTCGTGACGACCCGAACGGCCTGGCTTTTCTCCCGCATGTTGACGCTCGATGTGCAGGACATCCCGACGGTAGAGGCGCTGACCTACTATCGGCGCGCCGGAATGGCCCCGGAAATCTACGCCAAGCGCGCCACGGATCGCCCTTTCAACTTTGCCGATGTTGTGGCCCCCATGCCGCTGGGGTTCCGGCGGATCGGGGAGGGCGACGAGATCACGATGGCGGGTCGTCGCTGGACGGTTCTCACCGGAAGTGGTCACTCGCCCGAACACGCGACCTTTTGGTCACAGAGTGATGATCTGGTGATCGCAGGCGACCAGATCCTGCCCGGCATCTCGCCCAATCTCGGCGTCTACCCGACCGAGCCGGAGGCCGATCCGGTGCGGGACTGGCTGGAAAGCTGCGAGCGGTTCGCCCTGCTTGCCGAGGATCGGCACATCGTCCTGCCGGGGCACAAGTTGCCCTTCACCGGCCTGCCGCAACGCCTCTCGCAACTGATCGACAATCACCATGGTGCGCTGAAACGGCTGCTGGAGTTTCTCGACACGCCCAAAACCGCCCATGACTGCTTCCCGCCGCTCTTCAAGCGCTCCATCGGTGAGGGCGAGTATGGTCTGGCACTGGTCGAGGCCGTTGCCCATCTCAACCATCTCGACGCGCAGGGGCTGGTGACATTCGAGGAGCGTGATGACGGGGCGCGGCTCTACACGCGGATTTGATTGTTCCCTCGCTCAAAAGGTGAGACGCTGGCTTTGAAACCATCGAGGAATGCACCCATGACAGGCGATATCTCAACCAGCGCCGAGGCGGCTGAAAACGCGGTCCTGCGCATCTCCTGTGCCGCCCATGCCGACCCGGATGCGACAAGCGTCGAGCGCGAACCGCTGCCCTCTGCGGTGACGAAGAAACCCGTGGACCAGAAATCGCCCGCCGAATGGGCCTATGAGCGGATCATCCTCTATATCCAGCATTTCGAGAAGCAGCTCGATCAGGATCATGAGGTCGGGATGGGATTTGCGGGTTCCAATGTCGGGACGCTGCACATTCAGGGCATGGGGTTCTTCGCGCCTGACATGGTCACCTTCTACGGCGTGTCGGAGAGTGGTGCCAAGATGCAGCTTGTGCAGCATGTCACCCAGCTCAACGTCATGCTCAGATCCGAGCCGAAACTGAAGGACGAGCCATCGCGGATCGGCTTCGTGCTGGCCGATCAGTTGGAAACCTGACTGCAACACTGTGACAACTCTGTCATGTGACAACGTTGCAAAATCACCCTATATCGGTTCCAAATTCGATTGGTTTTGAACGGAGCGCTACCATGAGCGAACACGAGCACGGCAAGATGGACATCACCGAGCAGGAGAAGACCTTTGCCGGTTTCATGAAAATGTGGGTGTGGATCTTCGGCATTTCTGCGGCCATCCTGATCTTTCTGGCGATCTTCAACTCCTGATGCGCCTCTGGCTGGCGGTCTGTCTGGTGCTTGTGACACTGCCCGTCCGGGCGGTGGAACCGGGCACGGTCAACCGCTTTGTCAGCCTCTCGGATGCATTCAACGAGAGCATTGGCCGCGCCGATCTGAACTCGGCGCCAGCGCCCTCGAAGCGGCAGACGGCCAGTTGCATGCTCGACTATTTCGAAGGCTATGGCGGCGCGGAAGCGGTCGACAGCCTGATGCAGCTCATGGCGACGCTGTCCGCGGATGTGCAGTTCGACAACCCGATAATCATCGCTTTCAACGATGCGCACTCGCAGGCTTACCGGGCGGCGCTGAGCAAGTGCCTGCCGCCGGCGTCCTGACAAGAGTTTCCACCTCATGCGTTTTTTCAAAGCCATTCTGGCCGCCGCTGCCCTGAGCCTTCTCGCAGCCTGCGCCGAGCATCTTGTCGCTGATCCGGCGGATCTGGCGCGGGCCCGCCATGTCAGCGATGAGCAGCCCTATGTGGCGCTGATGACGATGGTCAATCGCAGCAGCGGCAACGGCGCGCATTCAGCGCTCGTGATCAATGCGAGCGAGCGGGTGATCTATGACCCGGCGGGGACGTTTCACCATGACACCATGCCCGAGACCGGGGATGTGCATTTCGGCGCAACCGACAGGATGCTCAGCTACTACGAGCGGTTCCACGCGCGTTTCTCGCATTATGTGCATATCCAGCGGGTCAATGTCTCGGCGGAGATAGCCGAACTGATTTTCCGGCGGACAAAGGAGATGGGTGCGCAGCCGAAGCTCTTTTGCACACAGGCGACCACGCGGATCCTTCGCGAGGTGCCGGGCTTCACCCATATCGAGCCGACATTCTACCCCGAAAACCTGCGCGAGGATTTCGCGGCGATCCCCGGCGTGATTGACCGGTATCGCGAGGAGGAGGACCGCGAGAAAGTGGTTCCCACCGACTGATGCGCTGGCTGAAACGCGGCGCGTTCGTGCTGATATTAGGATACGCTGTTCTGGTTGCTGTCTTTCTGGTCATGCGCCACGATCTAATCTACCCGTTTCGGGACTTTCCGGCACAGCCGGCCGGGTTGTCGCGGACGACCGTGGCACTGATCCCGGCTGACAATGATCACCCTGAGATCGAGGTCTGGGTGGCGGAGCCCCTGGGCGAAAAACCGGTGATCCTCTATTTCATGGGCAACTCGGGCAATCTCGGCGTGAATGCGATCCGCCTGCAGGAGTTTCTGCTCAACGGCTATGGCATGGCCGCGATGGCCTATCGCGGCGGTGGCGGCAGACCGGGCTCACCAAGCGAAGCGGGGCTGATGGCTGACGCGACCCGGCTCTATGATGCGCTTGATCAGCTCTTTGCGGAGGCTGTCCCGCCGGGGCGACGGGTGATCTACGGAACCAGCCTGGGCACCGGCATCGCGACATCGCTTGCAGCCTCGGTCGAGGATGAAATGGCCCTGATCCTGGAGACACCGTTCACCCGGCTCTGCGATGCGGCGGAGGCAGCCTATCCCTTCCTGCCCGCCTGTCTGGTGCTGTGGGACGAGCGCTATGACAACCTTGACCGCATCTCCGGGATCGACACGCCGTTGCTGGTGCTGCATGGCACCGATGATCGTGCGATCCCGGTGCATCTGGGTCAGGCGCTGTTCGATGCGGCCGAGGAGCCGAAGGAACTGATCCTCTATCCCGGCGGGCGGCACAATGATCTGCGGCTCCACGGTGCCGGGCAGGACACGATGCGCTTTCTCGAAGGCCTCTAGCAGCGTTCGAAGGTGAAAAGGTCATAGTGCATCTGCCCGGCCTCATGGAGGGCACGCATCGCACCAACAGGTGTCTGCCGTCCGTTCGGATTATCCCGTGAAGGACCGATGACATCCCATGTGGGGCCGATATCACCCGTGAGATGGCGACGATCCCGCAAGGTGAGCCCCGCGTCATTTGCGTGCGCGATCAGATGATCCCAGTCGGGCGAGGCCTCGGGCCATGGCGCGAAACCGTCCTGCAGGCGGTGCAGGTCACGGGCCTCAGCCTCGTTTGCCGGTGGATTGAACCACAAATCGCTGATCGCCATGCGGCCGCCGGGCTTCAGCACACGGGCAGCTTCTGACAGGAAAGCCTCGCGGTGCTCGAAATGGAACATCGCCTCGACGCTGATCAGACGATCAAGGCTCGCATCGTCAAAGGGCAGGGCGCAGGCACTGGCCTCAATCCAGAAAAACCGGTTGCTGCGTGCTGGTGCAAGTCGACGGCAGATCGCCAACTGGCGTGGATCGATGTTCAGACCAGTCAGTTCGGCCCCGTTCAGCCGCATATCGGCCAGTCGCAACGTGCCGCCAAGACCGCATCCGACGTCGAGCAGCCGTTGCCCGTCTTTCAGGTCTGCGGCATCGAGATGCGCCACACTCATCGCCATGAGCGCATCATCCCATGTCATCCCGTCCGACCAGAGGCCGAGATGCACATGATCTCCGACATGCCCGGCCTCGAATGCTTTCAAGAAGGCATCGAAATAGGCGATCATCCCCAGCAATAGGCGCGTGAGCCGTCCTTGCTGAGTGCAATGAAGCTGCAGGCGCTCCACCGGGTGTTGGGACCCTCGACCGGGGTGACCTGATGCAGATAGCGGCTGGAATGGACCACAACCAACTCGCCCGGTTGCAGATGTATCTTCACGCTTTCCGCATCCTCAAGGTTCGGCCTGCGCCGCCCCCTGTCGTCATTGCGGATGTCCTGCTGGTCGGAGCGGATGTCGAAAACCTCCAGAGCGCCGCCCGCATCCGGCGCCGAGAGGCAGAGCACGAAAGAGTAGATGTCGGGCTGGATCTGGGCATCGACATAGCGATAGCTCGGTCGCATGGCCTGTTCATTGTCGAAATGCGCGGGAATATAGCCGCCAGTCCGATGTGACCGGATGGTCGTGAAGAAGTGCCGGTCGTCCGGGTCCGGTCCGGGGGCCGCAAGATAGGGTCGCATCTCGTCAAGTTGCGACAGAATGCCGGTCACGCGCTCGGTCAGCGGAACCGATGCTGGCGGGAAGCTGTCGAGAGCGGCCCGAAAGTCACGCTCTGCTGCGAAATACCCGGTCAGATCCGGTTTCGAGAGGTTGAGGTTTATCCCATAGAAGGACGCCTTGAAGGCCTCTGGAAACTCGGTTTTCAGGAAACCCGGCGTGTTGTCTTCCAGTTGCGCTCGCAGCCCGGAGAGCGCATCGGCGGAGTAGACACCCCGAACCACGGCAGCCCCCAGATCGCCTGACCGGATACGAGGCAGCACGTCTGAGGCGGCGACAAGATTGTCAGCCTGCAAATGTTCGATCGGCAGGAAGCTGGTGGGACCGTTCATAGACACTCACTTGAGAAACGGCCCCCCCGGGAAATGCCTTGGGGGCCACCACATTACTTGACCTGGAACGAGACCTTGAGCGACACGCGGTAGCTGTCGACCTTGCCGTCCTTGACGGTCACGGACTGATCCTGAACCCAGGCTGAAGAGATATCCTTGATGGATTTCGACGCCTTGGCGATGGCCGTGGCGGTTGCATCCTCCCAGGACTTGTCCGACTCAGCCATCAATTCGACGACTTTCACAACGCTCATGGCGCTTCTCCCTTTGTTGTTTGTCTACCCAGGGTAAGGCTAACAGAAAGGCTGCATGCTTAGCAAAGCCTGCATTACTCAATGCTGCCGGAGATCAGTACTTCCAACGCGCAGAGTGACAGCTTTTTGTTCTTCAGTCGTCGAAATGGGGGCGAACGAGCGATGGCATGAGACCCTCCTCCTCCAGAACCCATTGTTCGTCGTCTTCGAGAACCAGACAACTGAGCCGTCCGCCGAAGACAGCACCGGTATCCACGTCGATGCGGTTGCCACGGTTTTCGACTTCACCCACGACCGTGTGGCCGTGCACCACAACGACGCCGTGGTCGCGGGGATCTTCCAGAAACGGCTCGCGGATCCAGATCAGATCGTGCAGGACCTGATCGGCAAGCGGCACACCGGGGCGGATGCCGGCATGGACGAAAAGGTAAGAGCCGATATTCACATGCAAAACGGTGTTCTTCAGGAAATCGAGATGGGCTTCGGGAACCGACTGCGCGAAGCGATCCCGCAGCACGCCCCGATCATCTGCAGCCGGCATGTCCCCGACATAGCTGCGAATGGTCGCCGTGCCGCCCAACGGGCCATCAAGCCAGTGATAACGGTCGGTTGCCGGTTTCTCCGGGTCCCCCAGAAAATCGAGAAACTGCTTGTCGTGATTGCCGAACAGAAACTGGGAGGGCAGGGTGCCCGATTTCTGGCCTATCAGGTTTTCAACAACCGCGCGGCTGTCCGGACCGCGGTCACAGTAGTCGCCGAGATAGATGATCAACGGATCGGGATGCGGGCGCATCAGCAGATCGGACGCGATCCGGGTCTGCATGTTCTCAAGATCATCGATACATCCATGGATATCGCCGATGGCATAGATGCGTTTGCCGTCAGTGTTGTGCCTCATCGCCCCACCTCAGAAACGACAAACCCCCGCAGCAGATGCCCGGGGGTCGTCAGAATAGACTCTGGTCGAGAAATGCCGTTTAAAGCAGACCTTCGCGCTGCATCTTCTTGCGGGCCAGCTTGCGCGCACGGCGCACAGCTTCGGCTTTTTCGCGCGCTTTCTTGACGGAAGGCTTTTCGAAATGTTGCCGGAGTTTCATCTCACGGAACACGCCTTCGCGCTGCAGCTTCTTTTTCAGAGCACGGAGCGCCTGATCGACATTGTTGTCACGAACCAATACCTGCACTTGTAGTCACCACCTTTCATGTGAGTGTTTCGGGATCAGCAGGAGCGCGCTATATAACAAGAGGAATCTGGGCTGTCCAGCGCCTCGCGTGCTGAAAACAAGGAAGAAATCATGGCAAAATCGAAGAAAACCGAAGTCGATCACGTAGCCGAGGCCCGGACGGCCGTGCTGAAGGCTGCCATCGGCAATGCGGTCTTCGATGGTTGGGGGGAGCCGGCCCTGCGACAGGCCGTAGCGGATGCGGGCGTCGATGCGGGGCTTGCGAAGCTGGCTTTCCCGCGCGGGGCGCTCGATCTGGCGCTCGCCTTTCATTTCGATGGTGATGCCCGACTGGCCGAGGCGATGGCGACAGAGGACATGTCGGCGCTGCGTTACTCCCAGAAGGTCGCCCGCGCGTTGGAGATACGTCTGGAGCTGATCGCGGATGACCGCGAGGCGGTCCGCAAGGCCGTGGCCTATTTCGCGCTGCCGATCCACGCCGCCGAGGGCGCCAAGGCGATCTGGCACACGGCCGATACGATCTGGAAGGGGCTGGGGGACACGTCCGAGGACATCAACTGGTACACAAAGCGCGCGACGCTCTCGACCGTGTGGTCGTCCGTTGTTCTCTACTGGCTTGGCGATGAGAGCCCGGATTTCCAGAACACCCGCGCCTTCATTGCACGCCGCATCGACAATGTGATGCAGATCGAAAAGGCGAAGGCGGCGTTTCGCAACAACCCGCTGGGGCGGCTCTTTGCCAAGGGTCCGGGCAGGATTTTCGAGAATGTGTGTGCGCCCGGCAGCCCGCGCGATGATCTTCCGGGGTCACTGAAAGGCGGCTGGTGATGGCGCTTGGCAAGGAAATCCGCACCTGGATCGATGGCGCATGGCATGAAGGCAACATCCCGATCATGGGAGCCGCCGATCACGGCACCTGGCAGGGAACTCTGGTCTTTGACGGGGCGCGGACCTTCGAGGGCGTCTCACCCGATCTCGACCTGCACTCGGCGCGGATCATCAACTCGGCGCGCTCCATGGGAATGGAGCCACCTGTCGGTGCGGATGAGGTGGAGGGGCTGATCCGGGAGGGGATCGCGAAGTTTTCGCCCGATACCGCACTCTACCTGCGTCCGATGATGTGGTCGACCGAGGGCTCGCCCGCGATCATCGATGCGCGGCCCGAATCCACCGCCTTTGCCATCTGCATCGAGAGCCTGCCGATGACGCAGCCGGGCAATTTCTCCCTGACCGTCTCGCCCTACCGGCGTCCGCGTCAGGACACGGCGATGACCGAGGCCAAGGCGGCCTGTCTTTATCCCAACAATGGCCGGATCGTGTCGGAGGCGAAGAGCCGCGGTTTCACCAACGCCCTGTCGCTCGATCTTGATGGAAACGTTGCCGAGACGGCCTCGACCAATGTCTTCATGGTGCGTGACGGTGTGGTCTTCACGCCGGTACCGAACGGGACCTTTCTGGCAGGCATCACGCGCAAACGGGTCATCGGGCTCTTGCGCGACGACGGGGTCGAGGTGCAGGAAGTCTCGCTCACGGTGGAGGACTTTCATCAGGCCGAGGAGATATTCCTGACCGGCAACGCCTCCAAGACCCTGCCGGTGACGCGTTTTGAGGATCGCGAACTGGGTTTCGGCCCGATTGCGAAGCGGGCGCGCGCGCTCTATTGGGACTTTGCCCATGCACGGGCCGAGGCGGCTTGAGAGGATTTCCATGACCGAGATGATGACTGCGATCGAGATCACCGAACCCGGTGGTCCGGAGGTCCTGAAACCGACCATGCGCCCGGTGCCCCGGCCCAAAGCCGGTGAGATCGTGATCAAGGTGGCAGCGGCGGGTGTGAATCGGCCCGATGCGCTGCAGCGGGCGGGAGCCTACGATCCGCCGCCCGGTGCCTCCGACCTGCCGGGGCTGGAATGTGCGGGCCATGTCTCGGCTGTGGGCGAGGGTGTGGTGCGCTGGAAAGAGGGTGATGCGGTCTGCGCGCTTCTGCCCGGTGGCGGATATGCGGAATATGTGGCCACGCCTGCGCCGCATGCGTTGCCCGTTCCTGACGGCCTCTCAATGGTGGAGGCGGCAGCGCTTTGCGAGACCTTCTACACCGTCTGGACAAATGTGTTCGAGCGGGGCGCCTTGCAGGCGGGCGAGACGTTTCTTGTCCATGGCGGATCGAGCGGTATCGGAACCACCGCCATTCAGCTTGCCGCCGCAAGGGGTGCGCGGGTGCTGACCACCGCCGGCTCGGACGAGAAATGCGCAACCTGTCTGGAACTGGGCGCGGAAAGGGCGATAAACTATCGCGACGAGGACTATGTTTCCGTGATCAGGGAGATCACGGGCGGCAAGGGCGTGGACCTTTCGCTCAACATGGTCGGCGGTGATTATATCCCGCGCGACATCAAGGTGCTGGCGCCCGACGGACGGCTGGTGATGATCGCCTTTCTGAGTGGCCCGAAAGTCGAGGTGAATTTCGCGCAGGTGATGGTCAAGCGCTTGACACTGACCGGCTCTACCTTGCGGCCACAATCGGATGAGGCAAAGGCGCGGATTGCGGCCTCTCTGGAAGCGGAGGTCTGGCCGCTTCTGTCAGATGGCCGAATTGCCCCGGTTATGGACCAGACTTTCGCCCTGCATGATGCTGCCGGAGCCCATGCGCGCATGGAGACAAGCCAGCATATCGGCAAGATCGTCCTGACGCTCTAGCGAACGGGTGGCATGGCCGCGCTGGGGGCTGCACAATCACGCTGCACATCGCGCCCGCAGATGCGTGGGCTGAGGTCCTTGTTCAGACAGATGCGCACTTCCTGAATGCGCCCTGCCCGGCAGGTAACGGTGACGCCTGCGCCCAGAAGACTGGGGTTGGCTTCTAGGAAAGCCTCCTCCACGACCTTTGGCGGCACGCGGAGCTCCTGTTCGATCTGTCGGAAGAGGGCCGGTCGGCTGATGCTCTCATAGGCGGTCCGCGAGGCTTCGAAATAGGCACGTGACGACAGGCCGGAGCAGCGTCCGTGCTTCTTCCACTGATGCCATGCAAGGCCGCCCGAGCCCATGATATCGGCCATGGCAGCGGTTTCGCGTCGCGACGGATCACGGGCGGATGTCCGGCAATCCGATGGATAGCCGGTCTCGAATTGCGGCCAGAGGCCATGTAGCGTGAAGCCAAAATCCTCTGCCGGATCGCATTGCTCGGCGTCGCGTGCATCGCCCTCAAGGGCGCACCAGCTTGGTGACCAACTGAGCGCCATGACATAATAGTCGAAATCATTGTCCTGGGCGTTTGCCGGACCCGCGATGAGCAGCAGGGCGGCCAGCCAGCGCATCAATGGAGCGCCCTTGCGGGCACACATCCTTTGAGCGCGTTCCGCGCGGTGCCTCCGGCGGGGATATTTGACCCAAGAAGACAGGATGGTGTGGGACTGGGACATGATGCCTCTTTTCACGGCAGAGTTTTGGGCCTATATACACCGCAGATTCCCCTCGAAAACCAGAATTCGGCAGCTTGCCCCCGGTTTTTCGGCCGCGGGAGAGATATGTTCGATTGAAAGGGCAACACCTATGGCACTTCCCCTGATGCAAAAGGCAACAGCTGTCTGGCTGGTTGACAACACGATGCTGAGCTTCACGCAGATTTCCGAGTTTTGCGGGCTGCATGAGCTGGAGGTCAACGGCATTGCCGATGGTGAGGTGGCGATCGGCGTGAAGGGTTTCGATCCGATTGCCAACCGTCAGTTGACAGCCGAGGAGATCAAGCGGTGCGAGGAAAATCCGAAGGCACGGCTGCAATTGATGCACAATCCGGCGGCTGACGGGGAAACCCGGCGGAAGGGGCCGAGATACACGCCTCTCTCCAAACGCCAGGACCGCCCGGCGGCGATTGCCTGGCTGGTGAAATTTCACCCCGAACTGGCAGATGGGCAGATTTCCAAGCTGGTTGGCACCACCAAGCCGACGATCCAGTCGATCCGGGACCGCAGCCACTGGAACATGGCCAATATCCAACCCGTCGATCCGGTGGCGCTTGGCATGTGTTCACAAGGCGAACTTGACGCGGCTGTGGCCAAGGCGGCCAAGAAAGCAGCCAAGAACGGTGAGGTGCTGAGCGATGATGAGCGGCGCAAGCTGGTCTCCACCGAGCAGTCCCTGCAGATGGAGCAGGAGCCGCGCATTCCGTCGAATGTTTCGGGGCTGGAGAACTTCTCGCTTGCCGATCCCCGGGGCGAGGAGGACAAGGAGGAAGAAGACATGGCCGATGCGGACAGCTTCTTCAACCTGCCCAAAAGCGACGACGACAAGGATTAATGTGCCGGTGTGTCGAGCGGATCAAGCATGGTCCGCCCGCCATCGACAGCCAGGATCTGACCGGTCACGAAGCTTGCAGCCTCTGAGGCGAGAAAGAGGGCGACCTCAGCGGCTTCCGTGGCCTCGCCGATGCGTCCCAGCGGCGTCACGGCCTTCAACTCGTCATGCAGGTTGCCATCGTCCTTGAGCGCCTCTTTCAGCGACGTGCTCATGACAGAGCCGAGGGCAATGGCGTTCACCCGGATTTTCTTTTGCGCATAAGCCACTGCGAGCGACCGGGTCAGTTGATCGAGCGCCGCCGATACCACCGAATAGGCCATCAGCTCCGGCAGGGTGCGCCGTGCCGCGATCGAGGTCACGTTTACGATGGCACCCGACGCCTCGTCGTTCTCTTCTCCTGAAGACTGCTGGATCATCCGGGCCGCCACCGACTGGCTGAGGCGCAGCGTCGTGGCAACATTGGTCCGCATCAAGGCCTCGAAGGCGGTGTCGTTGGGATCGAACGGGTCGGAAGGCAGGACATTGCGGCTGGCATTGATCAGGATATCGACCCGATCATGGGCGTCGATTGTGGCTGCGACCAGATTTGCGACACAGAGCTTCTCGGAGAAATCGCCTGCGAAATAGCTGGCCTCGCCATCATCCGAGCTGAGCAGAGCCGCTTCCTTGCGGAGTTGGTCCTCGTCCCGTCCGGCAAGCATGACATGGGCGCCCGCATCGACGAAGCGTCGCGCAATGGCCAGCCCCACGCCATGGGCTGCTCCGGTAACGATGACGGACTTGCCTTCAACTGAGTAGGACATGGAACCTCGGGGCTTTGGGTGAACGGGAGTATCATTAGCCGGTTTAGGGCCGTCAGGCGAGAGAAACGGTCATGTGCGGGCTGTCCGCGCCTCGATGATCTTGTAGCGCGCGTCGACCTCGATCTGCTCCCAGTGGCGGAACAGGCGGGTGAGTTCGGCCTCATAGGCCAACTGGCGGTTCGCCACCAAGATCAGGCGGCCACGCGGGGCCAGACATCGTGCGGCACTGCGCAGAAAATCCAGTCCAAGACTGACATCCGCCTTCCTCTCAATGTGGAAGGGCGGATTGCTGATGATGAGATCATAGCTCGCCTCGGGAGCGGGCAGGGTGGTGACGTCGGCCCAGTGGAACCGGGCGCGCGGATCGCTGACATTGGCACGTGCCGCATCGATTGCGCGGGCGTCTGCCTCGATCAGGTCAAGCGTTTCGATCCCCTTGGCGAGATTGAGCTGATGCCCGGCCAGCACGCCCCAACCTGCGCCGAAATCAGCGACATGCCCTTTTGTCTCGGGGCCGAGATGGCGCATCAGCAGGGCGGAGCCGGGATCGATGCCGTTGGCGCTGAACAACCCGGCATGGGTCATGTAACCGTCACGGTTCGGGCCCAGTTTTGTTGTTTCCTGCCAGCCGATGACCTCATCTGGCAGAGTTGCCGGCCGACGCAGCGAGAAGGCCTTTCCATGCGAGCGGGAGTGGACCGTGTCAATCTCGAAACCTGCGCGCAGTTTCTTGAGATGCGAGTCGATACCATCGGTTTTCTGCCCGTCGACAATCAGGGTGGCACCTGCGTCGAGCGACTGCAAGGCTGTCGAAATGGATGACAGCGTCTCGGCCCGGTTCCGGGTCGCAAAGACGATTGCCATGGAGGCAACATCCGGACAGTCCTGCGTGACAGTCAGACCCATTGCGGACAACGCCTCCGCAACTGGTCGAAAATGCTGAACGCAGCAAAGCCGCCCGGTATCGAAACGGTCCAGCCCGTGCGCGTCCGTCGGATGCATGGCAAGGATCGTGCCCTCGCCGGGCAGGAGTGACGGGTCGCCGTCGAGAGGCATCAGAAATCGGGGGGAACGGGTCATCGGATCAACCGCCGCCGGGCGACGATCATTCCTTTTCCATCGTGCATTGCAGGGGATGCTGGTTGCGTCTTGCGTAATCCATCACCTGCGTCACCTTGGTTTCGGCAATCTCGAACGAGAAGACGCCAACCACGGCGACACCTTTCATGTGCACGGTCAGCATGATCGACTGCGCTGCTTCATGAGAGATGCCGAAGAACCGCTCAAGCACATGCACCACGAATTCCATCGGCGTGTAGTCGTCATTCAACAGCATAACCTTGTACAAAGGCGGCTTTGCCGTCTTCGGACGGGTCTTGGTGGCAACACCTGTTTCGCCATCAAGGTCGTCATCGCCGGAGAGAGTTATGATGTTCGTGTAAGGCACGTTGAGGTTTGGATTCCCGAAAATCACACGCCGCATAATATATGGGCGTGCTGGAAATAGAAAAGGGGGCAAACGCCCCCTTTCCGGTCGGAATAGCAAAAAAGCTTCCGGCTTATGCGCCGTAGCCTTTGAAGCTGTCTGTTGCTGCGGTGACGCGAGCGGTCAGCGGAGCAGCGATGTCTTTGGCTGCAGCAGCGTAGATTTCGTTCATTTTCGTTGCCTGCTGAACGAAGCCTTCAAATGCAGTCTGTGCGAATGCAGTCTGCTTTTCGAAAAGCTCGGTCACGGTTTTCGACGTGGCCAGTTCCTGAGCGGCGGCAACACCGTCCTCGAAGGATTTCTTCGAGAATGCAGTAACCTCGGAGCCGATGCCTTCAGCAGCTTTGGCGGCGATTTCGGTGGATTTGACGACAGCGTCGTAGTTTTCCTGACCGAATGCAGTCATGTCTTCGATACCTTTGGTCATTTTCTCAACACCTTCGTTCATTGTTTTCTGAGCGTCAGCTGCCAGGGTTTCAACCTTTGCAGCGGCGGTTTTCTTAGCGGTAGCCATTGCATTGTCCTCATCAATAGGAGTGTGAGTCGTTATTCGATGAGCGTTAGATAGGACTTATGCTGCACTGCGTCAAGGTTTTCTGCTGCACTGCAAAAAATGTCGCACCCGACCCATGCGCAACACTTAAGACATCCCGCTCAGTGCTTGAAAATAATGGGTTTTCTGAAATCAGACTTCGTGTTACCGTCTGCGCAATAACAATAAGAGAGACCGGAAAACCGGCTCTTGAGGCAGTTTGAGCAGTCGTCGGAGAAACCGATGAAGATATGGGCAGTACGCGGGGTCCTCCTCGCGGTGTTAATCAGTATGTATGGTGTGGCAGCCACCGCAGCACAATATGCAGCGTTGGTGATGGATGCGCGAACGGGCAAGGTTTTGCACGCGCGCAATGCGGATACCCGTCTCCATCCGGCATCTCTAACGAAGATGATGACACTTTATGTGGTCTTCGACGAGATCAAGCGCGGACGCCTTTCGCTTGACCAGAAGGTGACGATCTCGCGCTACGTCGCCAGAAAACCACCTTCGAAGATCGGCTATCGCGCCGGGGATCGGGTTCAGATTCGCTATCTTATCCGTGCCGCAGCCGTGAAATCCGCCAATGACGCAGCTGCAGCATTGGCAGAAGCGGTGTCCGGGTCGGAGGCCGAATTCGCCAAGAAGATGACCGCGATGGCGAAAGCGATGGGGCTGCGCAACACCACCTTCAAGAATGCCTCCGGTCTGACCCAGTCGGGACATCTGTCGACCGCGAGCGATATGGCGCAGCTTGGTCGCCGCCTGTTCTACGATTTCCCGCAATACTACAACCTCTTCGGTCGCCGCTCGACATCGGTGGGCTCCAAGACGGTCTACAACACCAATCGACGGCTTCTGGCCGCCTATCAGGGCGCTGACGGCATCAAGACCGGTTTCACCCGGGCTGCGGGCTACAACCTCGTCTCATCGGCCAAGCGCGGCCAGGAGCGCGTGATCGTGTCCATGTTCGGTGGCACCAGCAGCGCACAGCGAAACGCCCGCGTGGCCGAACTGATGGACATGGGATTTCAGCGTATGCCAAGTTACGCGCGGGTTCAGAAACCGGGCCCGATCTCCTATTCCGGCGATGGTCAGCTTGTGGCGCGGGCGACACGCCAGACGCCGCGACGGTTGAGCACCAAACTGACCAGAACGATGCGCCCAGTGCTGCGTCCGGGCACGGGATCGGTGCTGATGGCCAATCTGGGCAATGCGCCGCAGCAGATGACCCGGGCCGTTCCCAACGAGATCAGCGAAGAGATCAAGCAGGCGGTCGCTGCCGCAGTTGTGGAAGCCGCGCCGCAAACGGGCCCCGCGCGGACCGAACGTCTTCGTCCAAAACCGCGCCCCTCCGATCTTCGCGTCATTGCTGCCGCCACACCGGCGCGTGACGTGACCCCCAATGCCGCAGCACCGCCCGCGTCCGGGTCCTGGAGCGTCAATCTGGGGCTCTTCGGCAGTCGGGGTGAGGCGGAACGCATGTTGCTTCAGGCCGCTCTTCAGGACCTGGAGGCCTTTGAGGGCGGTGTCCGCAAGGTCGATGCAAGGGCAGACAAGGGCAGAACCGTCTACCGGGCCCGGTTTGTCGGCCTGTCGAAGGCTGCTGCCGAAAATGCCTGCGCCCGGCTCGCCTCGCGTCAGACGGCCTGCAGCGCGGTTGCTCCGGGCGGGTCCTAGATCCGGATCGCAGCGCCCGGCAGGTTCAGTGCGGCCATGAGGTCCCTGACTTCCTGACGGGCGGAGATGTTGGACAGGGTCAGCCGTCTGCTTCCGACCTCCTTGAGGTCGAGCAAAGTCAGCCCGTTGAGGAACAGATCGCGAAAGATCACCCGCTCACCGAAGCCGGGCACAAGACGGAACCCGATGCGCCTGGACAGATCACCGAGCGCCGAGCCCACCTTGCGCCGGTTGCGCGCCTCCAGCGAGGCCATGCGGTTGCGCAGTACCAGCCAGTCGAGCGGCTCCAACCCGGCCTTGGCGCGCAGTTGCCGCGCCTTCCAGACCATCTCCGAATAGACCGACGGCCCGAGCACCCTGCCGCTCTCCGGGTCAAGGCGGGCCAGCAGATCGAAATCGATCAGGCTGTCATTCATCGGTGTGATCAGGGTATCGGCGGCCGAATGCGCCATGGTGGCATACCGTGTATGGGCTCCGGGGCAATCTATGACGATGTAGTCGCAACGCGCCTCAAGTTCGCCCAGAGCCTCTGCAAAACGATCCTCTTCCTCCGCTTGCGCCATTCGCAGACTGTCTGTCTCGCTCTGCTGCAGCGTTGCGGAAATCGGCATTGGAAGGGCGGTATCGGTGCGGTCCGCATAGGACTGGCGGTTCTCTAGATAGCGCTTCAGGCTCTGTTGCCGCAGATCCAGATCAATCAGTCCGACCGGATAGCCGGACCGGACAAGCGCGGTCATCACATGCATGGCCGTGGTCGATTTGCCCGACCCGCCCTTTTCGTTTCCGAAAACGATGATATGCGACATGTCGGCCTGACCCAGACAAAAGCGCGCCCGCAAGGGGGCGCGCAGGATCTCGTGGATAACCGGGGTTGGGTATTAGAAACCAAGACCTTCGTATTTCTTCTGGAAGCGCGAAACCCGCCCGCCTGTATCCATCAGCTTGGTGTTCCCGCCGGTCCAGGCCGGGTGTGCCGTCGGATCGATGTCGAGCGTCAGCGTATCACCTTCCGCCCCATAGGTGGAGCGCATCTGTATGACCGTCCCGTCGGTCATTTTCACATCGATTGTGTGATACTCGGGATGAATATCTTTTTTCATGGGTCAAGCCTTGTCTGTCGGTGGACTGATCCCGCTGCGGCCACAATATCATGCCGGTAGCTGGTCGCCACACCTGTTGTGATGCGCGGCTATAACCCAGTTCCGTTTGCAGGGCAAGCACTCGAAGCGGGCAATCGGGGCCGGTCGTGCATCATGCGATGCCGCCCGATTTCTTCTTGGAAAAATATCCCCGCCGGAGGCAATCAAAGCTTCCGTCGCGTCAACTTGATTGCCGGGATTCTGCCATGTTGCTGTCAACAATTGGCCGCCCGCCCGTCTCAGAAAGAACGGGCCTTTCATGTTGAGACCCATGTCTGGCAATTGGCGGGTGATGCTCTGTCTGGGCAGCAAAATTCAGAGGGTTGCCCGCCTCCCCCTTACAGATCGGTGTCTTCGGGCGGTTCGGATGCCTTGCGACGGCTCTCGTTGGGGTCATATACCGAAACGCCCGACTGCCCGCCACGGGATTGCCGCAGCGCCTTGAGGCTCTGGTTGCTCGCCGCCTCGCGGCGCCCGGACATGTAGGTGTCCTCATTCACCTTTGGATCATAGACATTGACCGATGATGCGGCGCCCGAGCGCGCCTGCCGCAGGCTCTTGAGGTTCTCCTGATCCTCTTCGGCCGATCCGAACACTGCCGCCAGATCCTGTGCCTCTTCCTTGTACCGCGCGTTCTCGTCCACGGTTATCGTGAAGGCCAGCGACTTGGCCGCGAAAGGCACGAAATAGCACAACAGCGAAACCACGAGATATGCGATCAGCGGCAAGGTCAGTGCACCTTGAAAGTCCTCTGGCGTCGTTGCCTGCGACAAGGGCTCAAGTGGCGTCATGACATAGAGCATCGCGGAGGGCAGAATGCTTGCGACGATGGTGGTCACAAGCACCTTCCAGAACTGCCGCCCCAGTCCGAAAAGCGGATCATACCGGGGTGATCTTGCAGACGCGCTGGCGGCATTCGCGGCCATCGGTACGGCAAAGAGCGTGTCGAGAACCGTGATGACGATGAGCCAGGGAATACCGATCACGAAAAACAACCCGACCGCGAAGGCTGCATTAACCTCTGCGTCGGTCGCGTTGGTCAGTCCGAAAAGCCCTTCGAGAAAGCCGATCTCCTGCAATCCGAAGTAGATCGACAACGGGATGGCGACGATGCAGGCCGCGAACAGCCCCAGAAGCAACCGGTAGAGGAAAAAGTGCCGGAACGTCGCGGCCATCAGGTTTTCCGGCGAGGCCCCGGTCAGACGTTTCAGGCTGGCAAGGGCGGAGCGCAGTATCGCGACCTCGTAGAAGGTCATGATCAGCATCATCACCAGGAAGATGCCGATCGCGAAGATCGGGATCAGCAGGAGCAGGATCAGGACTGCCGCGATCTTGTAGGCCGCATAGGCGATCAGCGCGTAGATCATCGTCAGCGGGATCATGCGCAGCACGACAAAGGGGGTCAGTGCGAAGGTCCGGAAGATGAACGGAAAGAAATTCATGGCCGCGACATTACCTCAAATTCTGGCAAAAAGAAGACGTCGTGAGCCCGTAAATGCAAAAAAGGCGACCGGTGTGGCCGCCTTTCAAATCCACAAGCAGAACCCGCTGATCAGGCTTCTGCACCATCCTTCTTGGGACGGTAGTTGGTTTTTTCGGCGATACGGGCCGATTTACCGCGACGCGAGCGCAGGTAGTAGAGTTTCGCACGACGGACACGGCCGCGGCGCAC
This sequence comes from uncultured Paracoccaceae bacterium, assembly GCA_947493745.1. GTDB lineage: Bacteria > Pseudomonadota > Alphaproteobacteria > Rhodobacterales > Rhodobacteraceae > CANLSM01. The sequence continues at coordinate 69,956 of CANLSM010000007.1, forward strand.
GACGGTGATGCTGTCGATATTGGGCGAGTGGAGCGGGAAGACACGCTCGACACCTTCGCCGAAAGAAATCTTGCGGACCGTGAAAGCGGCCCCGATGCCCGCGCCGCCCTTGCGGCCAATGCAGACGCCTTCATAGTTCTGAACGCGGGAGCGCGTTCCTTCCGTCACCTTGTAGCCGACGCGGATCGTGTCTCCGGCGGCAAAATCGGGAATATCCTTGCCGAGGGCTGCAATCTGCTCGGCCTCGATCTGTTCAATCGTGTTCATCGTCGTTGTCCTTGTCTTCGCCTTTTGCGGCGGTGTTGTGCGCGTCCGAGAGCTCTGAGCCTCCTGCCGGGTCCATGTAGGCCCGCCAGAGATCGGGGCGTCGTTCTTTCGTCAGGGCCTCGGATTGCGCGCGTCGCCATTTGGCGATGTTGCCGTGATGACCGGAGAGGAGAACCTCCGGCACCATATGACCTTCCCAATCCGTGGGCCTTGTATACTGGGGATGTTCCAGCAGTCCGTCGGAGAAACTCTCTTCACGTGACGACTCGGCATTCCCAAGCACGCGGGGTATAAGCCGGACTGTTGCATCAATCAAGGCCGTTGCCGCAATCTCGCCGCCAGTCAGGACAAAGTCGCCGATCGAGATCTCCTCGATCTGCCGCGCGTCCAGCACTCGCTGGTCCACCCCTTCGAACCGACCGCAGAGAAGCGTGACACCGCGGCTGTTGCTCAACGCCTGAACGCGGGCCTGGGTCAAAGGCTTCCCCCGGGGGGAAAGATAGATCACTGGCCAGTCGCTTCGCGGATGGCCCTGATCGGCAAAATCCACGGCGCGCGCCACGATATCGGGCTTCAGCACCATACCTGCCCCACCGCCTGCGGGCGTGTCATCTACCGTGCGATGCCTGTCGCGGGCAAAGACCCGCATATCAATGGGCTCCAGCACCCATTTGCCTTCCTGCAGGGCCCGCCCGGTCAGGGAGTGGCCCAGGATGCCGGGAAACATCTCCGGGTAGAGCGTCAGAACCTTCGCCGTCCAGGCCCCGGCCAGCGCCGGTCGGTCCTGGATCAGTTCGCGCGGGCGGGTGCTGGCGGAAATCGACAGGCGACCGTGGGACCGGTTTTCCTTCTCAGGAGACATCGAACAGACCCTCGGGCGGATCCATAACGATACGGCCCGAGCCGATATCCACGGTCGGCACGACTTCCCGCGTGAAAGGAGCCATCACCGGTTGACCGTCCTTGGCCATCACCTCAAGGATATCGCCCGCGCCATGGTCATGAACTGCTTGGACGCGGCCAAGGTAAGTGCCGCCTGTATCCACCACCTCCAGCCCGATCAGATCGGCATGATAGAATTCGTCATCCGGAAGGGTGGGCAGACGATCGCGCGGGACGTAGAGTCGCGTGCCTTTCAGCGCGTCTGCCACCTCCTTGTCGGTGATCCCCGACAGGGAGGCGGCAAAGCCGTTCTTGATCGCCCGTGTGATGGTGAGGTCAAACTGGCGTCTGCCGTCCTCGCTCGTCAGCGGGCTGTAGTCTGCAATGGCCGCCGGGTCCGCGCAAAATGACTTCAGCCGGACCTCTCCGCGGACGCCATAGGCGCCCGCGATGGCTCCAACACATGTCAGCGGATCCGGCATGGACTGGTTTACTCAGCCGCTTTTTCTTCGGCAGCAGCTTCCTCGACCGGAGCCTCTTCAGCGGGCGCGTCCTCAGCTGGGGCTTCCTCGGCAGGTGCTTCAGTGGCAGCTTTCGCGGCTTCTGCCGCATCTGCAGCCTTGGACGCCTTCTCTTCCGCACGCTCCTGAGCCTTCTTGCCCGGCTCGGCCCTCTGCGGGTTGCTGCGCTCTTTCTTGTCTACGAGACCGGCGGCCTCAAGAAAGCGGGAGACACGGTCGGTCGGGGCTGCGCCCTCGGCCAGCCAATGCTTGACCCGGTCAACGTCCATCTTCACGCGCTCTTCGCTGTCTTTGGCCAAAAGCGGGTTGTAGGTGCCCAGTTTCTCGACATAGCGGCCATCGCGCGGTGCGCGGGTGTCTGCCGCAACAATGCGGTAGAAGGGGCGTTTCTTGGACCCGGCACGGGCCAGACGGATTTTCATTGCCATTGGTGTATCTCCTTAAAAATGGCGTGTGCAGATGGTGTCACCCATCTGAATTTGCGTGTTGTTCATGGTGTCGGATGACCTCCGAGATGATGAAGGTCAGGAACTTCTTGGCGAATTCCGGATCGAGATTGGCCTCGCGCGCCAACCCTTCAAGCCGGGCAATCTGATCGGCCTCGCGCGCGGGATCCGAGGCAGGCAGCGTATGCTCCGCCTTCAGCTTGCCCACGGCTTGTGTCTGCGCAAAGCGCTCGGCCAGCGTGAAAACGAGAATGGCGTCCAGCCTGTCGATGCTGTCGCGGTGCTCTTTCAAAAGCTCGGCTGCGCGGGCGGCAGTGTCAGTGGACATGAGTGGTCTCCTCTGTCCGGGGAAGCCGGAACACATCGCGGGTGACACCATCGGGGAAGGTCTCCCGCCGGATGACTTCTGCGCCAAGCCGCGTGACAAGTGCACGGGCAGCGGTGTTGGTGTCGCGCATATGGGTCTCGACCGTGTCCCAGCCGAGAGCCTCGTATCCGAAGGTTATGGCAGCGCGCGACGCCTCGGTCGCATAGCCCGTCCCGCGAGCGTCCCGGGTCAGCCACCAGGTCAACTCGTGGCTTGGCCAGCCGTCGGGATGGACAATGCCGCAGCCACCGACGGCTTTGCCGGAGGCCCGCTCCACCAGAATCCATTTGCCAAAGCCCTTGAGATGCCAGTGGCCGATATCGGCAGCCAGCCGTTGAAAGGCTTCATCCGCCCGCTTCGGTCCGCCATAATGGCCCGAGCCTTCCGCATCCGCATAGAAATCGCGATAGAGCGGGAAGTCATCCGCCTCCGGCCCGCGCATGGTCAGGCGTTCGGTCTGAAGCACCGGGATCATGTCAGCGCCTCCGGGGAAGGGTGACGATAGACGAGCGTTGTCTCGTCATCGCGCGGTGTTGCTGCATCCGTATCCAGAGTTGCTCCGAGCCGTCTGGCAAGGGCGATGGAGCGGGCATTGCCCGGGTCGATATAGCTGACAGCCGTGGGCCATTTCAGCTTTTTGAATGCGTAGGCCCGCGCGGCGAATGCGGCCTCATAGGCAAAGCCCTTGCCTTCTGCCTCAGCGGACCAGAGTGTCCAGCCGATCTCGGGCTCGGGCCAGTTAGCCGGATGCCATGGCCCGGCCATACCCAACGGCTCTTCCGAGCCTTTCAGCGTGAAAATGAATGACCCATAGCCGCGCAGCACCCAATGCCCGATCACATGGCCGAAGGCGCGCCATGCGGTGCCGACATCATAAGGCCCGCCGATATACTGCGCCCGGACCGAGCGGGCAAACGCCTCCCAGACAGGCCAGTCATCGGCACCGGGCAGGCGCAAGCTGAGCCGCTCGGTAGAAAGGGTCGGACCGTCGAGTTTCATTTTTTCTTTCCAAAGCCGGAAAGTCCGGGGGGCAGACTTGCTCCGCCCAGTCCACCAAGGCCGGGAGGAAGCCCACCACCCGGAGGCAGACCACCGGGGGCGTCCATGCCGGGAGGCATGCCGCCGCCCTTGCCGAACATCTGGCCGAGCGCACCGCGCATCAGACCCTTTTTGCCCATCTTGCCCATTTTCTTCATCATGTCGGACATCTGACGATGCATCTTCAGCAGCTTGTTAAGCTCGCTGACTTCCTGTCCGGCACCGGCTGCCACGCGTTTCTTGCGGCTGGCCTGCATGATTTGCGGTTGCGCACGCTCGCGCTTGGTCATCGAGTTGATAAGCGCGACCTGACGCTTGAGGATCGTGTCGTCGAAGCCCGCTTCCTCGATCTGCTTGGCCATCTTGCCCATGCCCGGCATCATACCCATCATGCCCTGCATGCCGCCCATCTTCATCATCTGCTCCAGCTGGGACTTGAGGTCGTTCATGTTGAACTGACCCTTCTGGAAGCGCTTCATCATCTTCTCGGCTTCCGCCGCCTCGATGGTCTCCTGCGCCTTTTCCACAAGGCTGACGATGTCGCCCATGCCCAGGATGCGGCCCGCGACACGCTCGGGGTGGAATTCCTCGATCGCATCCATCTTCTCGCCGAGGCCCACGAACTTGATCGGCTTGCCGGTGACCGCGCGCATCGAGAGCGCCGCACCACCGCGCCCGTCACCGTCCATCCGCGTAAGCACAACGCCCGAGATGCCGACACGGCCGTCAAACTGCTCGGCCACGTTGACCGCGTCCTGTCCGGTCAGACCGTCAACGACCAGAAGGGTCTCATGCGGTTTGGCAATATCGCGCACCGCCTCGACCTCGCCCATCAATTCGTCATCGACATGCAAACGCCCGGCGGTGTCGAGCATGAAGACATCATAACCGCCCAGCGTCGCCTGTTGTTTCGCCCGTTTGGCGATGTCGACCGCGCTCTGGCCGGCCATGATCGGCAGTGTATCCACGCCGATCTGGGTGCCAAGCACCGCCAACTGCTCCATCGCCGCCGGACGGCGCGTGTCGAGCGAGGCCATCAGGATGCGCTTGCCCTCTTTCTCGTGCAGGCGCTTGGCGAGCTTGGCTGTGGTTGTCGTCTTGCCCGAGCCCTGAAGACCGACCATCAGGATCGGCGCAGGCGGGCTGTCGATCTTGAGCGCGCCTGCCGCCGCATCGTCGCCTGCCAGCACATGCACCAGCTCGTCATGAACGATCTTGACGACCTGCTGACCCGGCGTGATCGACTTGGTGACGGCCTGACCCGTGGCCTTTTCCTGAATGGCCTTGATGAAGTCGCGGGCGACAGGCAGTGAAACATCCGCTTCCAGCAACGCCACACGCACCTCGCGCAAGGCGGTGGTCACGTCAGCATCCGACAGCGCACCCTGTTTGGTCAGCCGGTCAAAGACCCCACCCAGGCGTTCTGACAGATTCTCAAACATGCGCGCTCCTTCAAGCAGCTTCAAAGCAGATGAGCCCCCGAGGGCGCAACGCGCTGTCGGAGGTCGATCCTAACGTCATATCAGGACCGGAAGGTTTCAAGTCTTCCGGAAGTTGGAAGGCGTGTACGCCAAGCGCATAAGCACGTCAAGTCAGAGTGATGACGTATCGCGATAGGCGCGCTTGCAAATCCTGGGTGTCCTGCCGTCGGTGGAGAAGACCTCGGCCGAGCAGGTGGAGCAGATCCATCTGATCGAGTTCTTTTGCGAGCGAAACTTCTTGCGTGTCCAGCGGCAGTGACGACCCTTGAGAATGGCCTGCCCCTTCCGGCTGCTGAGAAACAGTGCGGCGGCGACTATGACTGCGGCAATGATCAGAAAGGGCAATTGGGTTTGGCTCGACTTTAAGTCCCTGTTACCCCATTCCAAAGCCGGGAAACGCGGCAGAATTTTGACGCCGCGACAGGTAACCGGTTTCATTCGGCGATGTCTTCACATGCAGATAGGCGGAATACGCCGTGCTCAACGTCATATCCAAGAAAGGGCGGCCGTCGCATTCCTCAGACGCGCTCTGACGGAAGCGGCCTCGTCGTCGAGCGCGGACCTTAGGGTCGGAGTGACGTCGGCGCGAAACCCGGAGTGTCTGTCAGCGAGCAGAACGAGACCATTCAGCGCCCATGCCCGCACCAGTGTTTTCTCCGACCGGGCCATGACACGAAGTTCACGCATCAGACCGGGTGGATCACGAAACTGAAGATATGGCAGGCTCTGAAGGATATGCAGTTGCGCCTCCCAGTGGCGATATTCCTTAAGATCCGTGATCAGGCGATCGGACAACTCCTGCGAAATTTCTCTGCCGTCGGCAAGCAACGCCTTGAGCAGCCAAGTCGCGGCCTGTTGCTCGCCCCTCGTCCCTTCTTTCGCAATCTCTACCAAGGTCGCGATCTCAGTAGTGCAGAGCGGCAACAGCTTCTCCAGCGGCTCGACATGCTTGCCATCAAAGTCCGATATCGCTTCTCGGAGATCCATTTGGTCATCATAGCCGATGTGCCATCGGGGGAAAACGGCTCGGTTGCCATCTCCACTTGGCATTTTGCGGCACCATTGCTATCTGGCGCAGATGTTCACCATCGCCGCTCTCTACCAGTTCACCCGCTTTGCGGACCCGGCTTCGCTGAAGCCCGGGCTTGATCAGGTGTGCGCCGAGAATGGCGTGAAAGGTTCGCTGCTGCTGGCCCCTGAGGGGATCAATGGGACGATTGCCGGAGTCCGGGAGGGCATTGATGCGGTGCTCGATGCAATCCGCGCCCTGCCGGGATGCGCCGGGTTGGAGGTCAAGCTCAGCACGGCCATTGAGCAGCCCTTCCTGCGCATGAAGGTCAAGCTGAAGCGCGAGATCGTCACCATGGGTCAGCCTCAGGTGGACCCGCTGGCCGCTGTCGGAAACTATGTCGAGGCTTCGGACTGGAACGACCTGATCACCCGCGACGATGTCGTTGTCATAGATACACGCAACGACTACGAGGTTGCCATAGGGACCTTTGAAGGGGCGGTTGACCCGCAAACCGCCTCGTTCTCCGAGTTTCCCGACTGGTGGCGCGCCAATCGCGATCAGTTCGAGGGCAAGAAGGTCGCCATGTTCTGCACCGGCGGTATCCGATGCGAGAAATCCACCAACTTCCTGATCGGCGAGGGCGTCAGGGATGTCTATCACCTCAAGGGCGGTATTCTGAAATACCTCGAAGAGGTGCCCGAGGCCGAAAGCCGCTGGGACGGATCCTGCTTCGTCTTTGATGCGCGCGTCTCTGTCGAACACGGGCTTGAGGAGGGACCACATCATCTCTGCTATGCGTGCCGCCGTCCGATCCTGCCCGAGGATATGACCCGACCCGAGTTCGAAAAGGGCGTCAGATGCCATCAGTGCATCGATGCGCATTCCGAGGATCGCAAGATCCGGTTTCGCGAGCGTCAGAAACAGGTTGAACTGGCCGCTCAACGCGGGCTTCGCCATATCGGGTGAGTCTCTGGCAGAGATGTCAGGGATGCGAACGAATGCTGGCCGCCGTTTCCGAACATCCAGCGATCGTAAGACTTTCGTCCAGTATTGAGCGTGTTTCTGCTCTATTTCTGCTGATTATGAACCAATAAATACATGTAATTCAAAGCGTATTCGGGTTCACGCCTCGCTAGCCTTTGGATTAGTCAAGAAACCGGCGACGCTGGAATTTAATGTGTGGAGTACATGTGCCGGTTTCGACAGGGTCCCGGTGTGTTCCGTTCGTGCATTGATCAATCCAATTGGGAGTTATCCGCATGCGTCAAGGTTCCGCCTTCAATCTCGTTTTTCCTCTTTGTCTCGCCCTTTCCGGTCCGGCGCTGGCAGAAGACAAGGTTCACTGGTCCTATGAGGGTCATAACGGGCCGGAGCACTGGGCCGGGCTTTCCGACAAGTTTGCGATGTGTGGTGAGGGGCGGCTGCAATCTCCGTTCGATATCGTCCCTGATATCGCGGCATTGTTGCCGGAGCTGACCTTTGACTACGCACCTGCGCCGCTCAGCGTGCTGAACAATGGTCACACCATTCAGGTGAACTACAGCGGCGAAAGTGCTCTGGAAGTCGGTGGCGCAAGGTACAGGTTGCTGCAGTTTCACTTTCACAGCCCCAGCGAATATTCCATTGCGAGGCAGTTCTTCCCGATGGTTGCGCATCTGGTTCATGCGGCCGAGGACGGAACGCTGGCCGTTGTCGGGGTGATGATTTCAGAAGGGGACGCCAATTCCGAGATTGCGAAGATCTGGGATGCCATACCGGCAAGCGGCGAGACCAATACCGTGGCAGGCGCCACCGTGGATGCCAGTGCGATCCTGCCGGGCAGTACGGAACGGTACTTGCGCTTCATGGGCTCGCTGACGACACCCCCCTGCTCGGAAGGAGTGCACTGGCACATGCTGTCAGAACCGATCACGATGTCCGCCGAACAGATTGCGGCCTTCAGGGCAATCTATGACGGCAATGCCCGTCCGATCCAGGATGAGAACAACCGTCTGGTTGTCGCGAACTGACGGCGGATAATCGCGCCACCGCGCGGCTCAACCGAACGTGACGCGGTGGTGCTTGGATTTCAGCAGATAAGTCTTAGGTATAAATCTGTGAATGGAGAAAGCCGATGTTCAAACCAATAGTCGCCGCCCTTGCCGTTTCGGTCGCAATGCCGAGTTGGGCGCAGTCGCAGCCCAGCCAGTTGGAACGGCAGCTTCTGCGTCCGTCAGAGTATGGCAAATATGATCATCTTCAGCTTGCCCGGATCAAGGCGATCTCGGAACTGGATGTCTCCACGTCCGAGAAAAAGCGCCGCATCCGCGCGGTCAAGGAAGGCGGGCTTTTCGATCTGTCGATCAAGGTCGGCGCAGGCGTGAAGTTCTAGGCCGCCTGGACCGCCAGCGGCTTTTCCCGGATCGGCAGATGCACGATGGCCGAGAAGGCACCGACGCCGACGCCGACCCACCAGACCAGCTCATACGACCCGTAGAGGTCGTAGAACTTGCCCCCCAGCCAGACGCCCAGAAAGCTGCCAAGCTGGTGTGAGAAGAACACGATGCCGTAGAGTGTTCCCATATATCTCAGCCCATAGATATGCGCGACAAGACCCGAGGTCAGCGGCACCGTTGCCAGCCAGAGCGCACCCATCGCCACCGAGAACAGGATCACCGTGGTAGGCGTCATCGGTGTCATGATGAAGAGCGCGGCCACGATTGTCCGGCCGCAATAGATACCGGCCAGCAGATATTTCTTGGAATAGTATTTGCCCAGCCAGCCTGCGGTCAGGGTGCCCGCGATATTGGCCGCTCCGATAAGAGCGATGGCAAAGGCGCCAAGCGCCGAGGTCGTGGTCACACCGATGGAGGACAGGATACCGTCCGGGCTGATCGGCCCGCAGACCTCCGTCACGAAGGCGGGGAAATGGGCGGTAACAAAGGCAAGCTGATAGCCGCAGGAAAAGAATCCCACGAAAATCAGCGTATAGGTCGGATCCTTGAAAGCCTTCATCAGGATCTGGCCCATGCTTTCCTCAAGTTCCGCCTTGGTAGCGACCTGCCTGGTGCGCATCATCGGCAGGGCCAGGAGGGCTGCGATGATCAGAACCGCGAAGATCAGGAAGACCTGGGACCATGGCATCAGGCGCAACAGGAACTCCGCTGCCGGAGGGCCGACGATCTGCCCGCCCGAGCCAGCCGCTGTCGCAATTGCAAGTGCCATGGAGCGGTTCTCATCCGACGCAGCACGTCCGACGACGGCCAGGATCACCCCGAAGCCGGTTCCAGCAATGCCGAAGCCCACGAAAATCGACAGGAACTGATGCGCCTCGGGCGTGGTGGCAAAGGCGCTGAGAACCAGACCCGCCGCATAGATGATTGCGCCGCCGATGATGGCCCGCCGGTCGCCGAACTTCTCGGCCAGTGCACCAAAGATCGGTTGTCCTATTCCCCAGGCCAGGTTCTGAATGGCAATTGCCAGGGAGAACTCGGTGCGTGCCCAGCTGAACTGATCGGCAATCGGGATCTGGAACACGCCATAAGAGGCGCGCACTCCAAATCCCAGCAACAGAATAATACATCCGCCGATCAGAACCGGCGTGACAAGAGGGGCGCGCGTGGCTGACATGAAATTCTCCCGAGCCTCTGTTTGACTTGTCGCAAACGGCTCGTCAAAAGAAATCCGATGATTGTGACAATGACAGATTGTGATGGGCGCGGCTGATGCCTGAGGGAATACTGAAAGCCTATCGCGAGCGCGTGGCCTCGGGCAGGCTGCGTGAGGATACCGCCCAACGGCTCGCTGTCGAGAAGCTGCAGCTTCTGCACATGCGGTTGAAGGACTACAATCCGGTGCGGCCAAAGAAGGTTGGTCTGGCGCTTTTCGGCTGGGGGCGCGAGCGGCTGCAGGAGGCGCCTGTTCCGGGGCTCTACATGTATGGCGGGGTCGGTCGGGGCAAATCGATGCTGATGGACATGTTCTTTGAGAATGCGCCCGGCACCTCAAAGCGCCGCGTCCATTTTCACGCCTTCATGCAGGAGGTCCATAACGGCATCCACAAGGCCCGGAAGGGTGGTGTGGAAGACCCGATCAGTCCTGTGGCAAAGGAGGTGGCCGAAGCTGCCACGCTGCTCTGCTTCGATGAGATGCAGATCACCGACATCACCGATGCGATGCTGGTGGGAAGGCTATTCGAGGCGCTTTTCGCGCGCGGTGTTGTCGTGGTCACGACGTCAAACCGGCATCCGGATGATCTCTACAAGGATGGTCTGAACCGACATCTTTTCCTTCCGTTCATCGAGATGATCAAGGCCCGTCTGGAGGTGCATCATCTGGAGAGCGAGACAGATCACAGACAGGCAAGGTTGCGCGGGACCACGATCTATCACACACCTCTGGGGCCGCAGGCGACAGCAGCGCTAGATGCCACCTGGGACGAGTTGGCGGGCGGTGCCGGACAACCCCTTCACCTGACGGTCAAGGGGCGCGATGTCTCGCTGCCCTGCTATTCCAACGGTATTGCGCGGGCCGGCTTTGCGGATCTCTGCGAAAAACCGCTGGGCGCGGGCGACTATCTGGCGATCACCGAACAGGTGAAGGTGCTGATCCTTGATGATATCCCCATTCTCGGTCGCGAGAAGGCAAATGAGGCCAAGCGGTTCGTGACCCTTATCGACACGCTTTATGAGGCCGGTGTCCGGCTGGTCTGTTCCGCCGCGGCTGAGCCAGAGGCTCTCTATGTTCAGGGGTCCGGCGCGTTCGAGTTCGAGCGCACGGCCTCCCGGCTGGAAGAGATGCGCAGCGCCGATTGGGCTGCGGCGGGCTGATCATTCGGCCGTTTCCGCCTCGCGTTTCGAGATGCGGTTGCGGATGCGCCGGACCATGAACCAGACTAGCGCCACGACAGGCAATGTCAGAAGTGCCAGTACCAGCCCCTTGCTCAGCCCTATGCGGTCGCCAAGCGGGGTCAGGAGGTTGCCCGCAAGATTGACCGCGTAATAGCTGATCGCCACGACCGACAGCCCCTCGACCGTTTCCTGCAGGCGCAGTTGCAAAGCGGCGCGATCATCCATCCGGCGCAGCACTTCGGCGTTCTGGAGCGAGGAGGCCACATCGACCCGGGTCCGCAGCAGGTTGGAGGCCCGCTCGGCGCGGGACGAGAGATCCAGCAGCCGTTCGCGCGCCGAGCGGCAAGTCCGCATGGCCGGATCGTAGCGGCGCATCATGAACTCGGCAAAGGTCTGGCGGCCGTTGATACGCTCTTCACGCAAGACCGATATCCGCTGATTGACGATGGCCTCATAGGCCCCGGCGGCCCCGAAGCGGAAGGCCGAGGAGGAGGACAGAAACTCGATCTCCTCGGATATCTGCAACAGCTTGTCGAGGCTTGAGACATCATCGCCATCGGTCTCGGCCATATGCTGCACCACAGCACTCAGATTGCGATCGAGATCGGCCACCTTGCCGGAGACGCGACGGGCCACCGGCAGGGTCAGCATGGACATGGACTTATAGGTCTCGATCTCCAGCAGACGCTGCACGATCCGCCCCAGACGCCGCTGGCCCGTGCCATTGCGCGCAAAGACGGCGAAGCGGACATGACCGGCCTCATCAATGCGGAAATCGCTGGCGATGGTGGCGCAATTGTCGATCACGGACGAGATGGCGAGGCTCTCGGCGACAAACCAGTCGGGCATGTCGTCGCTGATCATTGCCTGCACCTGATCGTCCGTGTCAAAGGCCTCAACCCGCACCAGACAGGATGTCAGCACCTTGCCGGGTGCATCCGCCAGCCAGTCCTGCGGAAGAATGTCCTGAACCTGGCCGCCGAAGGGGATGTCGGCCACGCCATCGGCAAAGATCGTGTAAGTCACGAATTCGGTATGCTGTTCCCATTTCAGCGTTCCCCGGCCAAGGGCAACCGAATGATGGTTGGCATCGGGGGCGGGATGGGCCGCGCCGTATCGATCCAGAAGCGCCTTGAGATGCACGATATCCGCTGCCCGGTCCCGGTCGGCGGCATTAACGGGCTGCTTGATCGCCACGAAGACAGCGCGGCAGGGGGCCTCTAGCTCCGGGAAGGGGCGGGCATGAAGCTCATTTGCCAGCGCAAAACGGTCGGGGTGGTTTTCAACTGTGCCGGACATGGGCCCTACTCGATTGCCTAGATCCCGGAATTAGTGCAGATCGCACGGGTGTCTTCAAGTTGCGGCAAAAGGCGTCAGGCACCTTTGGAGAGTTTCGTGACGTTGTCCGTGTCCGGCAACGGGTCCTTGTCCTCGAATTCGAAGGCGTCGAGCCGTTTTGCGCGGGTTCCCGCCTTGGTTGCGGAGACCTTGATCTCTTCTACATCCTTGGCCGCCTGTGAAAAATGCCGGTCGAGATTGCCGACACGGGTCTCCAGCCGCTCCACGTCCTTGTGCAGAAGGCCAAGCTCGCGCCTGATCTTGCCGGCCTGCTCGCGCATGCGCGCATCCTTCAGCACGCCTCTGAGCGTGTTCAGCGTTGCCATGCAGGTGGTCGGCGACACGATCCAGACCCTGCGGTCGAACCCCTCGCGGACCACATCGCCGAAACGGGCATGCAGTTCCGCATAAACCGCCTCCGAGGGCAAAAACATCAACGCGCCATCGGCGGTTTCGCCTTCGATGATGTAGCGTTCTGAAATGGCTGCGATATGGGCCCGAACGGCGGTCTTCATCGCACGCGCTGCGGCCTGCTTTTCGACCTCTGTCTCGGCCGTCAGAAGCGCTTCATAGGCTTCCAGCGGGAACTTGCTGTCGATCACGATATTGCCCGGCGGGTTGGGCAGGTGAATCAGGCAATCGGCGCGTCTGTTGTTGGAAAGCGTGGCCTGAAAGGTGTAGGCATCGGGCGGCAGGGCCTTGGAGACAATCTCCTTGAGCTGGATTTCTCCGAATGCCCCGCGCGTCTGCTTGTTCGAGAGAATGTCCTGCAGGCCCAGCACATTGCCCGACAGCTTCTCTATGTTCTCCTGAGCCTTGTCGATGGTCTCAAGCCGTTGCTGAAGCTCACCCAGGGAGCGTGCGGTCTTGGTTGATGAGCCCTGCAGGCTTTCGGTCATCGAATGTTGAACGTCTTGCAGTCGTTGTTCCATCAGTTGCAGGAGCTTTGTCTGCGCCGAGACCTGCGTTTCCGAGACATGCCGCAGCCCGCCCGAAAGCTGCTGCTGGCCGTCGCCCAGATGACGCACCGTCTCGCCCAGCATCTGAAGCTGGCGTGTGAGGGGTTCTGCGGCATTGGCCGACCTTCGGGCGGCGGAAAGCGCCATGAAGATCAGGACAAGCAGCAGCAGCGCGAAGCCAGCCGCAATGACCGCCGCGAGCGTCAGGGGATCCTGAAAATCCAGTGTGAGGCTTCCGGTCTCCATCAGCGCCGCCCGAAGAGTTTTTCGATGTCGTTCAACGAGAGCGAGACGTAGGTCGGGCGCCCGTGGTTGCATTGGCCCGAATGTGGTGTTGCCTCCATCTGGCGCAGGAGTGCATTCATCTCGTCCGCGCTCATGCGGCGACCGGACCGGACGGACCCGTGACAGGCCATCCGCGACAGGATCGCCTCGATCCGGTCTGTGACTGTCTGGGTCGCGCCCAGATCTGTGAGTTCATCGATGATGTCGCGCAAGAGCGCTTCAGCATTGATCTCACCCAGAATGGCCGGGGTCTCGCGGACGCAGATCGCACCGCTGCCGAAAGGCTCAAAGACCAGTCCGACGCGGGACAGCGCATCCGAGGCGGCCAGCAGACGGTCAGCGTCATCGCGGCTCATCTCGACAATCTCGGGGATCAGGAGTGCTTGCGTCGGCACTCCGTTTTCCGATGAGCGGGTCTTGAGGGTCTCGTAGACCAGCCGCTCATGGGCCGCGTGCTGATCCACCAGGACGATGCCGGTCCCGGTCTGGGCGATGATGTAATTCTCGTGGAGTTGCGCACGGGCAAGGCCGAGCGGAAGCGCCTCCTCGGGCGCGGATGCGCCCTCGTCGGCGCTTGGCACGGGCTCCACCCGCGCCCCGGCCCAGGACGAGCCTTCCGCAAAGCCGGGAGATTGGGCTGCATAGCTGGCGCGCGTGGCCCCCAGGCTTGGGCGGTCCATCTGGTAGACCGGATTGGCAGGACGCTCCGGCTCGAACGCACCGAGCGTGGCCTGGCTCACGGTTGTTGACGCACGATGCCCGGCCTCAGCCAAAGCGTGCTTGAGGCAGGAGACGATCAGCCCGCGCGCCATTCCGGGATCACGGAACCGCACTTCGGCCTTTGCGGGATGCACGTTTACATCGACAAGCTCCGGCGGGCAGGTCAGAAAAAGTGCAACCGCCGGGTGGCGGTCGCGGCTGAGAAAATCCGAATAGGCCGCCCTCAATGCGCCGACAAGGAGCTTGTCGCGCACCGGGCGACCGTTGACAAAGAGAAATTGCGCCACAGCCGCGCCGCGCGAGTAGGTCGGCAGAGCCGCAAACCCGGTCATATGGAGCGCCTCGCGTTCGGCATCGATCCCGATGGCGTTATCGATGAAATCCCGCCCGAGAATGACGCGCAGTCGTGCCGCCAGAGCCTCGGTCCTGGTGCCGGTTCCCGCATCGGCACGCATGATCTGTCGACCTTCGCCACCACCGCTCACGTCCCGAAGGGTGAAGGCGACAAGGGGCTCGGCCATTGCAAGCCGTTTGACAACATCATGGATGGCTTGCGCCTCTGCCCGGTCACTGCGCAGAAACTTCAGACGCGCCGGTGTGGCATAGAACAGATTGCTCAACTCGACCTGTGTACCCGTTCTGCAGGCGGACGGGCGAAGCGGACCGACACGACCGCCGTCAACGGCAATCTCCGCGCCATCGCCGCCGACAACGCGGCTTGCGATCCTCAGCCGACCGACCGCGCCGAGCGATGGCAGGGCCTCGCCCCGGAAACCGAATGTATGGATGTTGAGCAGGTCGGACCCGTCAATCTTCGATGTCGCGTGTCGCGCCAGTGCAAGCGGCAGGTCATCGGCGGGCATGCCATGGCCGTCATCGCTCACCCGGATCAGCGTCTTGCCACCGTCCGCATAGGCAATATCGACCCGGCTGGCGCCCGCATCCAGCGCGTTCTCCACCAGTTCCTTGACAGCCGAGGCCGGGCGTTCAACCACCTCTCCGGCCGCGATACGGTTCGCGGCGGCCTCGTCCAGTTGGCGAATCTGAGGTCTATGGGGTCGTATGTTGGTGTCGGGAGCATTCATACCACAAATTGTAGCATGAAGCTGTCGCCCGTCGCCATCCCTAATCTGCGCCGTTCTCCATGCCGACAGGCGCGCCGACGACAACCGTTGTCAACGTCTCCACATCGAGCAAACGGGCGGCAACCCTGCGGATATCGTCGAGCGTCACCGCCTCGACAAGATCGTTTCGGGTCTCGATAAAGTCGCGTGGCAGTCCTTCGGCCTGCATGCTGACCAGAATACCGGCGATCTGCCGGTTACCGTCGAACCGGAGCGCATATTCTCCGGTGAGGTACTGCTTGGCCTGCCGCAACTCGTCCTCGGTCACGCCGTTTTCGGCAAGATCAACCCATTCCGCGCGAACCAGATCGAGCGCTTCGGCCATGGTTTCATTGCCGGAGCGGAGCGAGCCTCGGAAAGTGTTGGAAAGCCTGTTGGTCTGAAGCGATGTGCTCACTCCATAGGTCAGCCCGCGCTCCTTGCGGATTATCCGGGTCAGACGGGATGAGAAACCGCCGCCCAGGATCTGGTTGAGAACGAAGGCGGGGTAGAAGTCGGGATCATCGCGGGACAGACCCGCATGCCCGAAGAAAGCCAGCGATTGCGGGCCCGGAAAGGGGATGATCCGCGTCAGCCCGGCATCCGATATTTTCGCGGGAGGCGGCAACGCAGGACCCGTGTCGGGAAGGTCGCCCAGCATTCGGTCGAGCAGCGGTTCGAGGTCATCGGCCGTGATCGCGCCTACGGCTGCCACCGATACGCGATCAGTCACGAAGCTCCGGGTCATCGCATCAACAAGATCCTGCCGGGTGAGCGTCTCAACGCTGGCCTGGGTATCCGCGATCGGGCGCGCAATCGGATGATTGCCGAACAGCATCTCTCCGAAGGCCTGCGACGCGAGCGAGCCGGGTTGGGTCGTCGCCGACCTGAAGCGCGCGAGGGTCCGCGCCCGCACACGCTCCATCGGAGCTTCGTCAAAGCGCGGTGCGGCCAGGGCCAGCAGCAGCAATTCCAGCGTCGCGTCGAGGTTTTCGCGCAACGTCATGACCGAGAAACCGGTGACCTCCTGCGTGCTGTAGAAGCTGATCTGGCTGGCAAGGGTTTCGACCGCGACGGCGTAGGCGGTCGCATCCAGATCACCCGCGCCCTCGTCCAGAAGCCGGGTCATCATCGCTGTCGCGCCGGCCTTTGCGTCAGGGTCAAGCGTCGTTCCGCCCTCAAACTGCACTTCCAGAACGACGACGGGGATGGAGTGATCCTCGACCAGCCAGGCGACATGCCCGCCCGAACTCCTGACCTGCTGTATCTCCGTCATGGCAGTCGCCGGACCGACGATGCTCAGAAACAGAACGAGGAAGGGGGCCAGCAGTCTCATTCGGTATCCTCGGGCAGGAGAAGGCCGGTGACCGAGCGATTGAGGTCCAGGACCTCGCCTGCCGCCTGCATGATGTCCGCGACCGTGACTTCGGCGAGGATGTCGGGCCAGTTGGCGATGTCCTCCAGCCCAAGCCCGGAGCACAAGCCCACACCATAAAGCTGCGCGCGGGCCATCTGATTGTCGAGCGCATAGATCTCGGACGCGCGATAGCGATACTTGAGCCGGGCGAGATCATCCTCGTCGATACCTTCTTCCAGAAAGTCCGCGATGGCGGCATCAAGCGCGGCTTCCGCATCTTCAACCGGGACGCCTTGCGCAGGCTCAAGGAAGATGTTGAATGCCTGTGGATCGAGAGAGGTGGCGTTGTAATACGCCCCGAAACTGATCGCGACCTGATCGCGCAGCACCAGTTTCTGATAGAGATCAGAGGTAAACCCGCCGCCCATGAGCTGCGCCAGAAGAGTTATGGCCGCAGCCTTCCGTTGCGATCCCGGCTCCCGTGTCGGGGCGAGATACTGGCGCATGATGGAGGGCTGCCGGACGCGGGCATCGCGTGAGATCAGTTTTCGCGGGGCGGCCTGTGGCGGCTCCTGTGGACGGATGCGCGGTGGCAGGTCCGAGGGCTGAAGGGGGCCGTAGAGCGTTCGGGCGAGTGTTTCGACCTCACCGGGCTGCACATCGCCTGCCACGATCAGCACGGCGTTGTTTGGTGCGTAGAACCGCTGGTAGAACGCCAGCGCATCCTCGCGGGTAAGCGCCTCGATCTCGTGCCTCCAGCCGATGACCGGACGCCCGTAGGGGTGGTTGAGAAACGCGGCTGCGGTCATCTGTTCGCGAAAGATCCCGCCGGGGGAGCTGTCGACCCGACTGCTCCGCTCCTCCAGCACGACCTGACGCTCGAAGGTGATGTCCTCTTCGCTGAGCGTGAGGCCGGTCATGCGATCCGCTTCCATCTGCATCACGAGCGCCAGACGGTCGCTGGCAATGCGTTGCACATAGGCCGTGAAATCATGGCTGGTGAAAGCGTTGTCCGAGCCGCCATTGGCAGCAACGGTGCGGGAGAACTCACCTTCAGGGACAGTGTCTGTTCCCTTGAACATCAGATGCTCGAAGAAATGTGCCAGCCCCGATTTGCCGGGCGTCTCGTCAGCCGAGCCGGTGCAGTACCACAGCATCTGAGTGACCGCCGGTGCGCGCCCGTCAGGGACGACCACGCCGCGCAGGCCGTTCTCAAGCGTGAATGTTTCGATCACGGCGTCTTGTGCTGAAGCGGCGGTTCCCAGACCGATCAGGAAGGCAAGAAGGCGCAGGTGCATCAGGGTGCAGGTGGCGGGGCAGCAGGGGTCCAGATGCCACGGGCACGCAGCCTGGCAAGCTCGCGGTCCGCATCCAGGATGAAGTCGGAGTAAACCCGGCTCTCCGCATCGCGACGGAACCAGCGCTCCAGCAGAAGTCCCTTGTTCTCTTCCTGATATCGCTGGTTCTCGGAGAAGAGCCTGGCCCTGATATCGGGATCGGCCTGCGCAGTTCCGGCCGCGGCCAGCAGGGCCCGGTCGCTGGAAACAGGCGCTGCCCTGCCATTACCGCCGAGGGCGGCCAGCGCATCCGCTCTCGGGGTCAGGTCGGCCCTGTTCGCGCCTCCCTGTGTCGGGACAGCGAGCGTGCCAAGATCTTCAGGCACCTCAAGCGGGCGGTTCGTCACCACCTTGAACTCGTCGGGTGCGCCCGCATCCGTGGTGAGCGCAGACAGGACGCCGCCGCGCGAGCCGTCGGTGGATGCGCTGCATCCCGCGATCGCGATCACTGCTGCCAGGGCTGAAAACCCGCGAAGACTGGTCACAGATATCCTCATCTTGTTCGGCTTGCCGAGAATCGCGAGACTAGTCCAAACCGCCAATATCGTCACGCCTTCTTCTTGCTGTCCTTGTCGGCAAAGAGGAACAACCCCGCAGCACCGGCAAAGATGAAGATATCGGCAATGTTGAAGGCAAACGGATTGTTTATCCCACAGCAACTCATGTTCAGGAAGTCCACGACCGCGCCATAGATCAGACGGTCCACGGCGTTGCCAAGCGCGCCGCCGATGACCAGCCCGATAGAGACCGGCACTCGCCAGCCTTCCATCCGGCGCAGCCATATGATGAGGGCCAGAATGATGGCCAGCGACAACCCAATCAGGATCCAGCGCCCGGTATCGGGGCCAAGATCACCGAAGAGGCCGAAATTGATGCCCGTGTTCCAGGCCATCACGAAGGTCAGGTAGGGCGACATGACGTCGATACGCTCGCCGATTTCGAGAGCGCGGACCTGAACGATCCAGTATTTGGAGGCCTGATCGATGCCGAGGGCAAGGACCGCAGCTAGAAGGGCGCGAACGTAGATCATCAGTGCCGGAAGTGCCGTTGTCCGGTGAAGACCATGGCGAGCCCGGCCTCGTCGGCTGCAGCGATGACCTCGTCGTCGCGCATCGAGCCGCCTGGCTGGATGATCGCGGTGGCACCTGCTTCTGCGGCCGTCATCAGGCCGTCGGAGAACGGGAAGAATGCGTCCGATGCAACGACAGAGCCTTGTGTCGGTGTGTCAGCCAGCCCAAGCGCGGATTTCATGTCGTCTGCCTTTCTGGCCGCGATCCTCGTCGAATCCACCCGGCTCATCTGGCCTGCCCCGATCCCCACGGTCGCCTGGTCCTTGGCGTATATGATGGCGTTCGACTTCACATGTTTTGCGACCCGCCACGCAAAGAGGAGGTCCTCCAGCTCTGCGTCTATCGGCGCGCGTCTGGTTGCGATCTTCAGATCTTCACGGGTCAGTCGTCCGTTGTCGCGATCCTGCACGAGAAACCCGCCGGAGACCTGCCGCCAGGTGAGCCCCGTGCGCGCCACGTCCGGCAATCCCCCGGTTGTCAGAAGCCGCAGGTTCTTCTTGCTGTTGAAGATCTTCAGAGCATCCGCATCTGCCCCCGGTGCGATGACAACCTCGGTAAAGACCTTGATAATCGCTTCCGCGGTTGCGCCATCGAGCGGCTGGTTGAGCGCCACGATCCCGCCAAAAGCCGAGGTCTGGTCACAGTGGAAGGCAGATGTGTAGGCCTCGGTCAGGGTCGCACCTCTCGCAACGCCGCAGGGATTGGCGTGTTTGATGATCGCGACCGCCGGACCTTCGTTCGGGTCGAACTCGGCCACAAGCTCGAACGCTGCATCGGTGTCGTTGATGTTGTTGTAGCTGAGCTCCTTGCCCTGATGCTGTGTGGCCGTCGCCACGCCGGGACAGTCGGAACCATCGACATAAAAAGCGGCACCCTGGTGCGGGTTCTCACCGTAGCGCAGGGTCTGTGCCAACTGGCCAGCGACCGCGCGACGTCGGGGCGCGGCATCGTCATGGGCATCTGCCAACCAGCCAGAGACCGCTGCGTCATAGGCCGCCGTTCTGGCATAGGCCGTGCGGGCAAGCCGTTGCCGGAAGGCGAGATCGGTGGCACCTTCATTCGCCTCCAGCATTTCCAGAAGTGGGGCATAGTCCTCGACGTCCACGACGACGTTGACGAAGCCGTGGTTCTTCGCTGCCGCCCGGATCATCGCGGGTCCGCCGATATCGATGTTCTCGATGCAGGTGTCATAATCCGCTCCGGCGGCAACGGTGGCCTCGAAGGGATAGAGGTTGCAGACCAGCAGATCGATCGCGCCGATACCATGTGCCTCCATCGAGGCGAGGTGATCAGCGTTGTCGCGCAGCGCCAGCAATCCGCCATGAACCATCGGGTGCAGCGTCTTCACGCGTCCGTCCATCATCTCGGGGAACCGGGTCACGTCCGCGACATCGCGCACCGGCAGACCGGCCTCGCGCAGGGCGGCAGCCGATCCGCCTGTCGAGAGCAGTTCGACCCCGCGCGCGTGCAGTGCCGAGGCCAGTTCAACCAGACCTGTCTTGTCTGCCACCGACAGCAGGGCGCGTTTCACAGAGACGAGGTTTTGTGACATGTGACGGGCGCTCCACGGCTGATGAAAGGGATTGGCGCCCCGTCTTTCTCAGACCAGCGCAGGCTCGTCAATCGCCAGATCGCGGAAGGCGGTTGCTTCGACCGTGCTTCTTTGCAGCGACCAGCTCACCCCTTCGGAATGCTCGTCAAACTGTGCGCTGACGACAATCTGTCTGGTGGGCGTGGGTTTCAAACCTATCGTGTTGAAATACTGACTGTTCTCCAGCGAGATCTCGCCGCCGGTCGCACGAAAGACCCAGGTGTCACCGCCCGGAAGCACAAGGGCGATGAGGTCCTCGCGGGCCAGATGCTTGGCCTGAACATCCGGGTGGAGGTGGAAGTGAACACGCGCCGGCGTGCCGATCCGTGCGCCTTCCATCTTGCGTTTCGCGGCGCGCTTCTCGGGCGTCGGGCGGCTCAGCCGATCTTCGCCATAGACGGCGGCCCCGGTCGAGGCCACGAAAACCCGGCGTTCATGAACGATCCCGTGCGAGGTCTGATAGCCGTCATGGGTCGCGTTCAGCCAGCTTCCGGTCACATCCCGCGCCCGGTCGAGCGTCACATGCGACGGTGTCTCTATCAGGATCTGCCCGAAGGCGCGGGTCACAAGCCCCTCTTTCCACAGTTTCGAGGAGGAAACCCTGTCGAGCGCCAGCGTGCTTTGCGAGACTGTCGCACGGCTCGCCCGCGCCCAGTCCGGGCTTACCTTCTGGCCGGGCCCGCAATTGACGATCAGTGAACGTCTGCCGACGCTCATCTCAAAGGCCAAGGTGCTTGCATGGGCCTGCGTGGACTGTGCTCCGCGCGGTGGCCTTGCGCAATCCATGATGAGTGTCGTGCGCCCGCCGGTCAGCCTTGCATAGCCCATCGGCGCCGGTGCATCAGACATTCCGCGCACGCCCGTCTCGGCGAGCACCATATCAAGCCTGCCCTCCAGGCTGCGTCCGCCGCCGTGAAACCGCGCCAGCGTTCCATCACCCATTCTGAGCGCCCGCACCGTTGGTGCAATCCGCTCAATCGCATCCGTGTGACGGGGGTCTGCGTGCTTTCCCGCCTCCTCCAGCGTGCGGGCGGTCCAGACCAGTTGGGTAAGGCAGGCCAGAAGTTCCTCGGGATTGCGGTTCGCCAGCGCGCCATCATCGTCAAAGGTGGCGTCGCATTCGCGGCCCAGCATCTTGCGGGCGAAAGTCAGCTGGCTGTCCATACCTCCCAGCGCCAGACAGCCGTAGATCAGCCCGGCCAGCGCCTCGAACCGGGCGATCCCGCGCGGGGCGGTCTGAAGACGGGTCTCAATGAAGGTGATATGCGTGCCCATGGCCTGCATGATGCGGGCGCGTTCTTCGGAGGGAAGTGCGCGCATCAGAAAACGGGAATGGTTGATCAGGCGCATCAGACGGCGGCCGGCCAGTTGCGGGGCCCAGCCGACACCCTGACCGCGCCCGTACCTGTCGAGCCAGGTGAACATCCACGTCTGCGCCTTGACCCGCGCCTGACGGTTGCCCAGTGCGGCAAGGTCATCAAGCCATTCGAAACCGTTCAGCGCCATCAGGAACGGCTTGTTGGTTACCGGCAAATCCCATGGATGAGGGGAATTGACCGAGACCTCCCGGCCGCCCGCGATCAGTTTGCCGTCCAGAATGCCTTCTCCGACCTCCGCCAGGCCGATCGAGCGCGGAAAGGGCCGGTAAACCGGTGACGCAGGCAGTCTGATACGGCGCAGGTTGTAGACCGCGATACGATTGACCAGCGCATCGAAGGGCCGGAAAGCCAGCCTGCCGAGAGCCGAGAAAATCAATCCTGGTTGCGCCATCAGATGCCTCTGGAGCCGTTTTGTGTGGCCAGTCTAGGGTGCCGTGTTTCGGATGTCACCCCGGCTGAGTGCCCGCTCAGGCGCGTGCAATCAACGCTGCGAAGAAGCCGTCCATGCCGCCGGTTTCACTCCAGTAGTCCGGCCGTGTCCGCAGGAAGCCCTGATCCGTCTTCCAGATCGCATCCCAACCGTCAGGCTGCGACCAGTCGACCAGTCTGGCATCGCTCCGGTCCGACAGGAAGCTTTCGACCTGAGTTTCACCCTCGGCAGGCAGGAGGGAGCAGGTGCAGTAGACCAGTTGCCCGTCATCCGACAGCCAGTCAAAGGCCCGGGCCAGCAACTCTCGCTGAATTTGGAGTAGGGGCTTCAGGTTCGGATCCGGACGGGCATATGGGAGGTCCGGATGTCGCCTGAGCGTGCCGCTGGCCGAACAGGGCGCATCAAGCAGGATGGCATCAAACGGAGCCGCAGGACTCCAGGTGAGCGCATCTGCGGCGACAAGATTTGCCGCAAGCCCGGTGCGTGTCAGGTTCTGCCGCACACGCCTCAAGCGATCGTCCGATATATCGAGCGCCGTGACATCCGCGCCACCGGCTGCGAGTTGCAACGTCTTGCCGCCGGGAGCTGCGCAGAGATCGAGCACACGCTTACCCGATACGTCCCCCAGAAGCTGTGCGGGCAGGGCGGCTGCCGCGTCCTGAACCCACCAGTCGCCCCGGTCGTATCCATCAAGTCGGGAGATCTGCCCCTGCTGCGCCAGTCGCAGACTTCCCGTCGGAAGACGTGTTGCGGAGAGGCTTTGGAAAAGGTCGTCCGCCAGTGACGGATCCTTGAGCGTGAGATCGGTGGGCGGGCTTTGTTCATGGGCTTTGGCCAGTGCGGCAGGCACCTCCGGTCCGAACGCCGCGGCGACCGCCGCCTCAATCCAGCCGGGCAGCGGTTGGGGTTCGAGATCGGGCCAGATCGCGGGTCCGTGTTCGGCCACGCGGCGCGAGACCGCGTTCGTCAGACCCGAGAGATGCTGTGTCTTGCGCTGGGCCCGCACCAGCCGGACCGCACCATCGACGGCCGCATGCGGTGGAATGCCGTCAATCAGGATTTCGCTGGCCATGATCCTGAGCGCCAGCAGCACCCGAAAGGGCGGCTGTTTCTGCAGGAATTGCTGAAGCACCGTATCCAGCCGGTCAAGATGCCGTAAGACTGTAAGCGCGATGCTCTGCGCCCGCGCCCGCTCCGATCCTTTCAGGTGAGACAGCCGGTCATCGGACCCGCCTGCCACCTCGCTCAGCATCTTCTGTTCCAGAAGTATGGCGGCGAGACAATCGGCAGCAGCCCGGCGGGCGGGCAGGCCCGGAGCGCTCACCGTCTGCGAACCGTCGGGACGGCGCTGCGCTGGGTGGTGGCGGTGGGACCGTTGCTGCCGCTAGCCGCCATGGCCTCAAGGGCTGCGATGCGGTTCTCGGCATTGGGATGGGTGGAGAAGAGGTTGTCCATACGGGCTCCGCTCAGGGGATTGAAGATGAACATATGCCCGGTGCTGGGATTGTCCTCGGCGGTCTTGAGCTCGAAGCGGTTTACCCCATCTGAGATTTTGCGCAAGGCCGAGGCGAGACCGAGCGGATTGCCCGAGATTTCCGCGCCGCGCCGGTCGGCGGAATACTCGCGCGTGCGGCTGATCATCATCTGGATAAGCATGGCCGCCATAGGTGCCATGATCACTGCCAGAAGCACGCCGATGAACCCGAAGGCTCCTCGGTCCCGACCGCGCCCGAGCAGAAAGCCGAACTGGGCAAGCATAGAGATGGCACCTGCAACGGTCGCTGCGATCGTCATCGTAAGCGTGTCGCGGTTCTGGATATGCGCAAGTTCATGGGCCATCACGCCCGCCACCTCATCCTCATTGAGCATCTGCAGCAGCCCGGTGGTTGCCGCGACCGCTGCGTTTTCCGGGTTGCGCCCGGTTGCAAAGGCATTGGGTTGCGGGTCGTTGATCAGATAGATATCAGGCGTCGGCAGCCCTGCATTTGCCGACAGCGTCTCGACCATGCGGTAGAGCGCGGGCTGGGACGCGCGGGTCACGGCCTGAGCATTGTGCATCCGCAGAACCGCCTTGTCGGAGTTCCAGAATGCCCAGGCATTCGTTCCCAGAGCCACAAGGAAGGCGATGATCAGCCCGGTAAAACCGCCGATCATATAGCCGACACCCATGAAAAGCGCGGTCATGGCCGAAAGCAGCACAAGTGTTTTGAAGGCGTTCATGTCTTCTCCGTCTTGCCGGTAGGGGTATCAGGCCCATAATATAGGCTCAAAGCCGGAGCACTGCCATGCCGTCAGACAAAGCCGATCGCGAAACCCGCCTGAAAGAGGCCGCAGCACGCGCGTTGCAGGAGGCCGAGGCAAGGCGGGCAAAATCCAAAGCCGCCGAACTCCCCAAAGAGCTTGGTGGCCGCGACGGTCCGGAGCCGACGCGGTTCGGCGACTGGGAGAAGAAGGGTCTCACCAGCGATTTCTGATGGGACGATCCGGTCTGTGATTTGACCCGCAAGTGAACACCGCTTACAAAACATAATGGATATTCTCAGGACAGCGCCACCGAAGCTCAAGCGCGGAGGGCTGCGTCAGGCTCTGATCGATTACGCGACCGATCAGACGCAAAAGGGCGGGATCGAGACGATGAGCCTGCGCGCCGCGGCGCGGGATCTCGGCGTGTCTTCAGGTGCCGTATATCGCCATTTCGACGACAAGGACGCACTTCTGATCGAGATCGTCTTTCAGGGCTTCCAGACGCTCAGGGCCGCCATTCTGGAGATCCGGCCCGAGGGCAGCAATGCAGCGACGCCGAAGCAGGCGATCGA
The DNA here is from genome assembly GCA_947493745.1 of uncultured Paracoccaceae bacterium. Classification (GTDB taxonomy): domain Bacteria; phylum Pseudomonadota; class Alphaproteobacteria; order Rhodobacterales; family Rhodobacteraceae; genus CANLSM01. Next base: position 95,184 of record CANLSM010000007.1, read on the forward strand.
ACGTGCCTTTGCCATGTGTCGGCATTACATCCATTTCTCGCATGCGAATCCAAGCCTCTGGCGGATGATGTTCGGGCGGATCGGAGTGGCCTGCCGGGAGGAGGTTCAGACCGACCCGGAATGGATGCGGTATACGGTTCTCGATGCGGCATCCGAGAACTATCTCGATCTCTTCCGGCTCGGCATTCTGTCCCGCGAACCCGACCTTCAGGACGTGCGCTTTATCTGGAGTGCCTTGCACGGTGCCGCCGATCTCGCACAGTCGGGCGCAAGGCTTGACGGAGTTTTTATCGATTTCGTGGCCGACGATACCTGCCGCCGGAGCCTGCGCTCGATCGGATGTCCTGACACCGTGATCAATCTCTGGCCGATGGCAAAAGGCCCCTTGCAAACCCAAAATTAAGTTTTTTGGTGTTCTGATGCCCCGACTTTGAAGGGTTTAGATCATGCTGCATGATACCGATATGCTCCGCCAGACCAGTGACCGTATCGAAAGGCGCGGCCTGATGAAAGCGCTTGATCAGTCACAGTCCCTGATCTGGTTCGATGCAACCGGTCAGGTGGTTGAGGCAAATGACAACATGATGCGCATGCTGGGTATCGGCTTTGATGATTTGAGTGAACTGACCTACGAGAAGCTCGTCAGCCGCACCCCCATGAAGCCCGAGGCGCTGGACAGGCTTTGGGGATCCATCCTGTCCGGGCATCGCACGAATGACGAACGCGACATCCTGACAGGCGACGGGACCGACATCTGGTGCTCGCTGAACTATGCGGTACTGCGCAACGCCAGCGGTACGGCGCGCCGGGTGCTGATGCTGACCATCAACATGACGCCGTGGACCTGGAAACCGAATGATGCAGCCCGGGTCTAGGCTCGGCATCCGTCGGAGAAATTCTCTTATGTTGCGTGTCGTGTTTCACGCGCCGAAAGTGCGGTGTTGCGTAGGTTGTGTGATCTACAGTCGATTACCCTTCGCTGAGAGGGACTTCAACAACGCCGTGTATTTAGGCCGCATCGTCACCGGTTTGACGGTCAGATATCTCGCGGCGGTCTTTCTCGCGCCAGCAAGCCCCTCTCCGGAAGTTCGTGAAGCCTCGGCCTAATGCGCCTCGGCCCAGTTCGCCCCCTGGCCTGCGTCCACGGTGAGCGGCACGTCCAGATCAACAGCCGGTAGACACGCGCGTTCCATCACCTGACGGACGGCGTCGATGGTCTCATCAACTTCCGCCACGGAGACCTCGAACACCAGCTCGTCGTGAACCTGTAGCAACATCTTCACGTTCAGCTTCTCAATTGCGGCTGGCACACGGATCATCGCGCGTCGGATCACATCAGCAGCCGTGCCCTGAATGGGGGCGTTGATCGCTGCTCGCCATGCGAAACCTGCCCTTGGACCCTTTGCATTGATCTCGGGCGTGTGGATCTTGCGCCCGAAAAGGGTCTGCACATACCCCTCCTTCTTGGCAAACGCGACGGTCTCGTCCATGTATTCGCGAATGCCCGGGAACCGCTCGAAATAGCGATCTATGAAGCCTTTGGCCTGATCGCGCGGAATGCGCAGATTGTTGGCCAGACCGAAGGCGGATATCCCGTAGATCACACCGAAATTGATGGCTTTCGCCTGTCGCCGGATCATCGGATCCATGTCTTCAATCGGCGTGTCAAACATCTCGGAAGCGGTCATCGCATGAATGTCCAGCCCGTCGAGGAACGCCTGCTTGAGACTCTCGATCCCGGCAATATGTGCCAGAATACGCAGCTCAATCTGACTGTAGTCGAGGCTGAGCAGAACGTTCCCGTCCTCGGGGATGAAGGCCTCGCGGATACGCCGCCCTTCTTCGGTGCGCACCGGGATGTTCTGGAGGTTGGGGTCGGTGGACGCGAGCCTGCCGGTGTTCGCCCCCGCTATCGAATAGGATGTATGCACCCGACCCGTCTCTGGGTGGATATGCTCCTGCAGACTGTCGGTATAGGTCGATTTCAGCTTGGAAAGCTGTCGCCAGTCGAGCACGCGGGCGGGCAGGTCATGGCCCTGCGCGGCCAGCGTTTCCAGCACATCCGCGCCCGTCGCATAGGCACCGGTCTTGCCCTTCTTGCCGCCGTCGAGCGCCATCTCGTCAAAGAGAATCTCTCCCAGCTGCTTGGGAGAGCCGACATTGAACGGTCGCCCGGCAAGTTCATGGATCTCGGCCTCAAGGCCGGCCATCTCTTGTGCGAACGTGTTCGACATCCGGCTCAGATGGTCGCGATCGACCTTGATCCCGTACATTTCCATCTTTGCCAGAACCGGCACCAGCGGTCGCTCAAGCGTTTCATACACGGTTGTGACCCGCCGCTCGACCAGCTTCGGCTTGAACAGTTTCCAGAGCCTCAAGGTCACGTCCGCATCTTCCGCCGCATAGGGCGTGGCGTCCTCAATGGTCACCTGATCGAACGTCTTCTGCGCCTTGCCAGTGCCGAGGATCGACTTGATCGGGATGGGAGAGTGGCTGAGATAACGCTCCGAAAGAGTGTCCATCCCGTGACCGTGCTCGCCCGCATGACAGGCATAGGACATCAGCATCGTGTCGGCGATCGGCGCGACAACGACCCCGTATCGCGCGAAAATTTTCATGTCATACTTCATGTTCTGACCGATTTTCAGAACACTGTCGTCCTCCAGCACCGGGCGCAGCAGATCGAGGGCCGCTTCCAGGTCCATCTGCCCCTCTTCCCGCTCCGACGAGCCGAAAAGATCCCCCTCGCCCTTCACATGGGCAAGCGGGATATAGCAAGCCTGACCAATCTCCACGGCCAGGGAAATACCCACAAGGCCAGCGCGCATTTCATCAAGCCCGGTCGTCTCGGTATCAACCGCCACATAGCCCCGTTCATGGATACGGTCGATCCAGACCTGCAATGCCTCGGCGTCCCGGACGGTTTCATAGGTGCCCGGGTCGATTGATGCGGTGAGCGCGGCTTCGTCCGCGCCGCCGACCGCGGGGCTCGATGCCCCGGGGGCGGCGGGCTCCGGGATGTCCGGCATCTCTGCCCCGAGCTTTTCCGCAATTCGCTTGGTCAGCGTGCGGAACTCCATCTCAGCCAGGAAACTCAGCAGGTCATCGGCCACAGGCTCGCGCAGGTCGAGACCGTCGAGTGGCTCAAGATCGGGTGTGTTCTGATCCAGTGTCACCAGGTCTCGCGACAACCTGATCTGATCCGCATGATCGATCAAAGTCTGCCGCCGTTTGGGCTGCTTGATTTCCTCGGCGCGTGCCAGCAGGGCATCGAGATCACCGTATTCGTTGATCAGCAGAGCCGCCGTCTTGATCCCGATCCCCGGTGCGCCTGGGATGTTGTCCACGCTGTCGCCCGCCAGCGCCTGCACGTCGATTACCTTGTCTGGACCGACACCGAACTTGGCCTCGACCTCATCGGGTCCCAGCCTTGAGTTCTTCATCGCATCGAACATCTCGACGCCGCCACCGACAAGCTGCATCAGGTCCTTGTCAGACGAGATGATAGTCACCCGCCCACCTGCCTCGCGCGCCTCGCGGGCATAGGTCGCGATGATGTCATCGGCCTCGTAGCCTTCCTTCTCGATGCAGGCGATGTTGAAGGCACGGGTCGCCTCGCGGGTCAGGGGGATCTGCGGACGAAGCTCCTCGGGCATGGCGTCGCGATTGGCCTTGTACTGGTCATACATCTCGTTGCGAAACGTATGGCTGCCCTTGTCGAAGATCACGGCCACATGGGTCGGAGCATCGGGGCCGGTGTTGTCCTCGACCATCTTGAAGAGCATGTTGCAAAAGCCCGAAACCGCCCCGATGGGCAGCCCGTCAGATTTGCGTGTCAGGGGCGGGAGCGCGTGAAATGCCCTGAAGATGAAGGCCGACCCGTCGATCAGATGCAGATGGTGCCCCTTGCCAAAGGCCATCTCAGTGCCCGGCCCCGGCATCCTCTTTCAGCACGAACTTCTTGTCGCAATAGCCGCATTCCACATAGCCGATCTTGGGGTCGATCTGCAGCCAGACGAGCGGATGTCCAAGATTTCCGCCATCGCAGGAGATACGCGTCTTGGTGACTTCTTCGGTTTCCGGTTCGGGGATGGACATATCCGCAGGCTCCATTAGGTAAGGCATCGCGACAGGCACGTTGCTGGCGCGCATGATACTGATCCGGCGACGCTTCACAAGGTCCCGGTCACGCCTTTGGGAGAGCAAATGACACCGTCCAATGCCATTGAGCTGCGCGGCCTGCGCAAAGTCTATGCCGCACGCGGCTCGGAGCCTGAGAAGGTCGCGCTCAAAGGGTTGGATCTGGACATTCCTACCGGCTCGATCTTCGGCCTTCTGGGGCCGAATGGTGCCGGGAAATCCACGACGATCAACATTCTGGCAGGGCTGGTGAACAAGACCTCCGGGTCGGTAAGAATCTGGGGTTTCGATCAGGATGTGAACCCGCGCCAGTCGCGGGCGGCCATTGGCGTGGTGCCGCAGGAGTTGAACCTTGACCCGTTCTTTGCACCGCGCGCGGCCCTGGAGGTGCAGGCCGGTCTCTACGGCGTGCCAAAGGCGGAGCGTCGCACAGATGCGATCCTTGAGGCCGTTGGCCTGCTGGACAAGGCCGAAGCCTATGCGCGGACGCTGTCGGGCGGTATGCGCCGACGGCTTCTGATCGCCAAGGCGCTGGTGCACGCACCCCAGATCCTCGTGCTGGACGAGCCGACCGCCGGTGTTGATATCGAGTTGCGTCAGATGCTCTGGGCTTATGTGCGGGAACTCAATGCTGCCGGGACCACGATCATCCTGACCACGCACTACCTCGAAGAGGCCGAGGAGATGTGCGACCGCATCGGGATCATCAATCATGGAGAACTGGTGGTGACCGAGGAGACCGGCACTCTCCTGCAGCAGCTCGATGCCAAGACGCTGGTGATCACACCAGAAAGTCCGGTGGACAATCTGCCCTCGGAGCAGGGTAAGATCAGGATCGACATGCGCCCGGATGGAGCTTGTGCCTTTTCCTATCGGCGCAGCGAGACCGGGGCCGAAGAGGTGCTCGATCTTGCGCGTTCTCTGGGAATCAGCATTCGGGATGTGGCGTCCGAGGACCCGGATCTCGAGGATGTTTTCATGGCGCTGACGACCTCCAAAACCTGACAGTTTTCAACCTGGGTTGACCCTTGCAGGCGTTCGAAAGTGTTTCAGAAAGGCCTTGCCGAAACCGGTTTCGGTCCGCACCATTGTCCCATCGTCATTCATCCGCCCAACGAGTTGGATGGCGCGACGGGAGAAACAACGTGCCTTACAAGCATCATCCGGGCCGGGTGACGATCAATGATCTTGCGGACGCGCTTGGTCTGGCGAAGGGTACAGTGTCGCGCGCGCTGAATGAATATCCCGATATCGCGGAACGCACGCGACTGCGGGTGAAGCGCGCGGCCCAGGAGATGGGATACAGTCCCCTCAGTCATGCGCAGGCGATCAAGACCGGACGTGTCCGTTCGCTGGGTCTTGTCCTGCAGATCGATCAGAGACTTGGACACAGGCCGTTCCTGACCCGCTTTCTTGACGGAATTTCCCGGGCTGCCAGCGCACAGGGCTGGACCCTTACGCTTGCCACCGCGCTCTCCGAAGGCGAGGCGCTCGAGACCATCGAGAGGCTTGCCCATGAGCGCAAGGCCGACGGGTTCATCCTGCCGCGCACCAAGGTGGATGATCCCAGGGTCGCACTGTTGCGAAACCTGAACCTGCCTTGCGTCCTTTACGGTCGCACCAGCGATGATGAAGGTTGTTTCTGGTTCGATATGCTCGGTGAGGACGCCATGTTTGACGCGGTTTCCCGTCTGGCGGGGATGGGGCACAGCCGCATCGGCTATGTCGGCAGCGATCAGGTCTTCAACTATGCCCATCTGCGCCATGACGGCTATCGCAGGGGGCTGGAAAGTGCGGGTCTGTCCTATGATGCGGCGCTGGTGCGCCACGGTGCGATGACCGGCGAGGAGGGAGCCGCCTGTCTGCAGGATATCCTGAGCGATCCGGAGCCGCCGACCGCGGTGGTCTTTTGCACCGATGCGCCCGCCATCGGAGCGTACCGGACCTGCGCCGAGCTGGGTTTGGAGATTGGCCGGGACATCTCGCTCATCGGTTATGACGGCTTGCCGGAAGGCAGCTATGCGCATCCCAGCCTCACGACGTTCTCGGTGGACAGCCGCATGGCGGGCGAGCGGCTGGCCGATCTTCTGATTCGCCGTATTCGCGGCGCCGACCCAAAAGACTTGCGGGAAACCGCAAAGGCAAAACTGGTTACAGGCGGCTCGGACGGGCCGCCTGCGAAAACCAGCACAGAATTGGCCCGGGCAGTCCGGGCCAAGCACAACACCTGGGAGGAAGTTGTATGAGTTTTCACATGAAATCGGTCTTGAGTCGCAGTCTGATAGGCGCGTCCATGGCGCTGGTCCTGTCGGCGCTCAGCGTGCAGGCGCAGTCGATCCGGTTCTGGACCACCGAGGAGCAGCCCGAGCGTCTGGCCAAGCAGCAGGAAATGGCAGCCGAGTTCAAGGCCAGTTCGGGCATTGATGTCGAGGTCATCCCTGTGTCCGAAACTGACCTCGGCACGCGCGCGACAGCAGCCTTTGCTGCCGGTGATCTGCCGGATGTGATCTACCACCCACTGCAATATGCCCTGCCCTGGGCCGAGGCGGGCATTCTGGACACCGATGCTGCAACCGAGGTGATAGAAGCACTGGGCGCCGGTACATTTGCGCCAGGTGCGTTGTCTATGGCTGCCAGTGATGGCGGCTATGCCTCGGTGCCCGTCGATGGCTGGACGCAGATGGTCGTCTATCGCAAGGACCTTTTTGACGCCAAGGGCCTGGCTGCGCCGACAAGTTATGAGGCCGTGACGGCCGCGCTTGAAGCGCTGCACAATCCGCCGGACGTCTACGGGTTTGTTGCCCCGACGAAGGTGGATGAAAGCTTCATGAGCCAGGTTCTGGAGCATGTCTTCCTGGCCAACGGGGTCAGCCCGGTCGGGGCGGACGGCTTCGCACCGCTGGACGAGGCGAAGACCATCGAGGTGCTTGAGTTCTACAAGGCGCTTGTCGAGGCCTCACCCGAGGGGGAGCTTTACTGGAAACAGTCGCGCGAGCTTTACTTCGCTGGCAAGGCCGCAATGATCATCTGGTCTCCGTTCATCCTCGATGAACTGGCGGGCCTGCGCGACAGTGCTCCGCCTACGATCACCGATGATCCGACAAGCTCAGAGCTGGCATCCAAGACTGGCATCGTCACCAACTTCGCTGGTCCGAGCAATCCCGACGGTGCGGCCTGGGGCGATATCCGCTATTTCGGGATCACCAATGATGCCGATACCGAGGCCGCGATGCAGTTCGTGAACTTCTCGATGGATCAGGGCTATACCAGCACGCTGTCGATTGCGCCCGAAGGCAAGTTCCCGGTGCGTCGCGGAACCGGTGACGAGCCTGAGAAATTCAGCGTCGCCTGGTCGAAACTGCCTGTTGGCGTGGACCGCAAGGCACCGCTCTCCGATCTCTATGCGCAGGACATGATCGACGAGATTGTCGGCGGTCTCGACGTTGCCAAGCGCTGGGGCGTGGCGGAGGGTCAGCTTGCGCTGGCCTCCAAGATGATCAACGCGCAGGCGCTCAACCGGCTGGTGCGTGAATATGTCGATGGCGTTCGTGACGGGGCAGCGACCGTTGCCGCGATCAACGACGAACTTGGCAAGATCGAATAGGCTCTGGAGGCCCCGGCCTTCGGGTCGGGGCATCCTTGTCAGATGGTGACAATTCCAACCCCTCCAAGCGGCACCGGCCCGCTGGCAAGACGTGAAGCGCGCCTCGCCTGGGGCTTGCTGTTCCCCACGCTTCTCAGCGTAGCGTTGGTCATCATCCTGCCACTGCTGGCGATTTTCTGGATCAGTGTGAAGCCGATCGAACTGGCCGATCTGCGCCCGCCAAGCCCCGACATCTACGAGCGGCTGCGTGGCAACCCAAAGGCACCCGGCGACGACGCAACGCTTGAATACCGGCTGCGCAATACCTCGCCCGACACGCCGGTCACCGGCGTAACCTTGCGCGACCGGTTGCCCGAAGGCCTCACGATCCCTCAGCTTGATCCGCGATGCACTCTCGACGGGCGAGACCTGTTTTGTGATTTCGGAACCTGGGAGCCGGGGTTTCGCGAACGGATGCAGATGCCGGTCGAGGTCACAGCCGCCTTTCTGGGCAGTGGCATCAATGTCCGCGACAGCGAGGTCAGTGTCACCGGAAGCGGGGCATCGGTGCTTTTTGACACCAATTTCACCACCGAGAATTTCGCGCGCGTCTTTGACGGGGCGGAGTTCTGGTCGGTGCTTGGGGTCACACTCTTCTACACCGTCTTTGGCACCATCGGTGCGCTTGTCGTCGGCTTGATGGCGGCGCTCATTCTGAACAAGGACTTCAGGGGACAGGGGGTATTGCGGGGACTCTATCTCTTCCCCTATGTGGCCCCGGTTATCGCTGTTGCCTTCACCTGGGTCACGCTTTTTGATCCGTTCTCGGGCTCGGCCAACGCGCTGCTCTTGCAGATGGGCACGATCACCGCACCGATCAATTTCTTCGGGGACAGGCCGCTGGCCCTGATCATGGTGACGGTCTTCGAGATCTGGCGCTACTTTCCCCTGAGCTTCCTTTTCATTCTCGCCCGGATGCAGTCGATTGACAGTGACATGTATGAGGCGGCCGACATGGACGGGGCCTCGCCCTTCCAGCAGTTCTGGTATCTCTCCGTCCCGCAACTGGCGGGCATCCTGTCGGTCCTGTTCCTGCTGCGCTTCATCTGGACGTTCAACAAGTTCGACGACATCTTTCTGCTGACCGGCGGCAATGCGGGCACCAGAACGCTGACCGTGAATGTCTATGAGCAGGCCTTTGCGATCTCCAATATCGGGGCAGGGGCCGCCGTGGCGGTGGTGATCTTTGCCTGCCTGCTGATCTTCTCGATCTTCTTCTTCCGCTTCATCAGCCGGGAGGAGGGACTGTGACCTTCATCCGGCAGGGATATGTCACCGGTCCTCTGATCGGCGTTCTGTGGAGCCTGACCGTCGCGATCACGGTCTCGGTCGTGATGTCCTTTGCAACAGGCGAGGCGTTTCGGCCCGGAGGGGCGGGCATTCTGATCGCAGGTGTTGCCACTGGACTGCTTGCCCTTGGCAACCGCGACACTACACTGGTTGCGACGAGTGCGGTTGCGCTGACGGGTGCGCTTCTGCTGACGGGTCTGGGCCCGGTGATCGTAGGTGAGGATGTGGGCCTCCGTGCAAAGGTGCTGACCCTTCTGGCGGTCGGTGTGGCCATCGGCTATCCGCTCAGCCGGATGCTGGAGGGCTGCGCGACAGGCGCGCTCGACAGGCACGATTTCGAGGCGGCCGTGATCCGGTTCCTGACCGCCTTTGGCTACGTCTTCTTCACCGCCATCGTCGCAATCCCGTTCTACGTGATGGTGATGACGAGCCTGAAATCGCAGCAGGCACTCTTACAGAACCCGCTTGATTTCTCGCTGGAGATCACGCGGGGTTGGGGCCTATTCCGGTCCTACTTTGAGCTTTTCGGGCAGTACAATTTCGGGCGCTACCTGATGGTCAGCCTGATCGTCTCGGTGCTCACGGTCTTTATCACGCTTCTGTTCAGCGTCCCCGGTGCCTATGCCGTTGCGCGTTTGCGCTTTAAGGGGCGGGCGATGATGTCACGCTCGATCCTGCTGATCTACATGGTGCCGATGATCGTGCTGGCGCTGCCGATCTACATCGGATTTTCCATGGCCGGGCTGCGCAACTCCATCGCAGGCATTCTGCTGATCTACCCGGTGACGACCATTCCGGTCGCGCTCTACATGTTGCAGGGCTACTTCCGCGGCCTTCCCGCCGAGGTCGAGGAAGCGGGCCTGATGGACGGGCTCTCGCGCCTTGGCGTGATCTGGAAAATCACGCTGCCGCTCAGCCTGCCAGCGCTGGCCTCGGTCTCGCTCTACGTCTTCATGATCGCCTGGAACGAGTTTCTGCTGGCCTTCATGCTGCTCGATGACCCTTCGAAGTTCACACTGACACGCGGGGTCAAGATGCTCGACAGTTCTGAAATACCCAGACAGCACCTGATGGCGGGGGCGGTGATCTCCACCTTGCCGATCATGGCACTGTTTCTGGGACTGGAGAGGTTCATGACCAAGGGCCTGACGGCCGGGTCGGTGAAAGGATGACGCAATTGGATGTGAACTTGGTGGAACAGCTTGACGATCAGGCGCGGGCAATCCTGAAGGCCAATGACCGGGGCGGGTATACGGTGCCGACAGACGGTCTCTACCCCTATCAGTGGAACTGGGACAGCGCCTTTGCGGCCTTCGGCTTCGCCCGCTTCGACCTGGAGCGCGCCTGGCTGGAACTGGAGACCCTCTTCTCGGGGCAGTGGGAAACCGGCATGGTCCCCCACATCCTGTTTCACGAGGTTGATGAAGGGTATTTTCCCGGGCCGGATGTCTGGGGCTGCGGGCGGGATTTGCCAAGCTCGGGCATCTCCCAGCCGCCGGTGGCCGCAACTTTCGCGCGCAAGCTCTTCGAGCAGGACCCCGCGTCGGGCCGGGATCGCATCGATGACCTCTTTGACAGGATGATCGCCTGGCATCGCTGGTTCATGGAGGCAAGGGCCGAAAGCGGAGCCATTGCGATCACCCATCCGTGGGAGTCCGGTCGCGATAACGCGTTCGACTGGGACAAGGCGATGGCTGCGGTCGATGCCTCGCAGGTGAAGCCCTACACCCGGCGTGACACCACTCATGTGGATGCCTCCATGCGCCCGACCAAGTTCGACTATGATCGCTACATCGCTCTGGTCGAATTCGGCCGTGCGAGCGATTGGAACGAGGCGGTGATCCGCGACAAAAGCCCGTTCCGAATGGCCGATCCGACCATGACCTTCACATTGCTGCGCGCGCATCGGGACTTGCTGTGGCTGGCGGAGCAGACCGGACGGCGGGGCGTGGAAATCGAAGACTGGATTTCTGGCCTTGAGGCGGGTCTCGGCGTTCTCTGGAACGAGGCGGGTGGGCATTTCGACGCGCTGGATCTGCGCACGGGGCGGCATTCGGGGTCGCTCTCGAATGCCTCGTTTCTCTGCTGGTACGGCGGTGTGAATGAACCCCGGATGCAGGAGCATCTCGACCGCGCGCTGGCCGGGCCGTCCTTCGGGATTGCCAGCCTGTCGCTTCAGAGCCCGCAGTTTGACCCCAAGCGCTACTGGCGCGGGCCGGTCTGGGGGATCATGAACACGCTGATCGGAATGGGGCTGGAGGAGCAGGGACTGACCGAGCAGGCCGGAACATTGCGTCGCCAGACCGCCGATCTGCTCGCGCAGCATGGTTTTGCGGAGTACTACAACCCGCTTGACGGAACGCCTGCGGGCGGCGGGACATTCACCTGGACCGCTGCGATCTGGCTGTCCTGGGCATCGCCCTCGGCAGGAGGCAGATAATGGGTGCGATCGAGCTGAAAGCCGTCGAGAAATGGTTCGGCGACGCGCAGGTGATCAAGGGGGTGGACCTTGCGATCTCGGATGGCGAATTCATCATCTTTGTCGGACCCTCGGGATGCGGCAAGTCCACCCTTCTGCGGATGATTGCCGGGCTGGAGGAGACAAGTCGTGGCCAGATCCTGCTCGACGACCGCGATGTGACCGACCAGCCGCCGTCGAAGCGCGGGCTTGCCATGGTGTTCCAGTCCTATGCGCTTTACCCGCATATGAGCGTCGGCGAGAACATGGGCTTCGGGCTGAAAACAGCTGGACGCCCTGCAGCAGAGATCAAGGCAAAGGTTGATGAGGCGGCGGCGATCCTGAAGCTGGAGCCCTATCTTGATCGCAGGCCCAGGGACCTCTCAGGAGGTCAGCGGCAAAGGGTGGCGATCGGGCGCTCGATTGTGCGCGAGCCTACGGCGTTTCTCTTTGACGAGCCGCTCTCCAATCTCGATGCGGCCCTTCGGGTCGAGATGCGCTACGAGATCGCCAAGCTGCATCAGACCCTTGATGCGACAATGATCTACGTAACCCATGACCAGGTCGAGGCGATGACGCTGGCAGACCGGATCGTGGTGCTGGAGGATGGCCGCGTCGTGCAGGTCGGCACCCCGCGCGAGCTTTACAATCACCCCGGCAACCTTTTCGTGGCGCAGTTCATCGGCTCTCCCAAGATGAACATCCTGCCCTGTCAAACCGAGAGTGGCACCTATCATCTGAATGACCAGCCCAAGGGCAGCTATGCCCATGACCGCCCCGCCACACATCTCGGCATCAGGCCCGAGGCGATCACGCCCTGCGCTGTGGGGCAGGGGCAGTGCGACGGTGTTCTGGACGTGTCGGAATATCTCGGGGCTGATACCTACCTGATCGTGGATTGCGGCGCTCTTGGCAAGATTACCGTCCGGATTGCGGGCGACACGGATCTCAGACCCGGTGCTGAACTGGGCCTCACTTTTCCCGAAAGCCTGACCCATTTCTTTGATGCGGGTGGTCTCGCGGTGACGGCCTAGGCTTCGCCCACGATCCGGCCAAGACGCCGACCCGCCAGAATGTGCATATGCATGTGCGGGACGTCCTGTACGCCGTCCTGTCCGGCATTGGAGATCAGCCGATAACCATCGCCCAGCGACAATTGCGCGATGACTGCCTGAACCGTGCGGTTGAAATCCACGATCTCCGCCTCGCTTGCCTCTGCCGCGAAATGGTCGAAGGTGATGTAAGCCCCTTTGGGGATCACCAGCACATGCACGGGTGCCTGAGGTGCTATGTCCTCGAAGGCAAGCGTGTGTGCGCTTTCCAGCACCGTCTTGTTCGGGATCTCGCCTCGCAGGATCCTGGCGAAGATATTTTGGTCGTCATAGCTGTACATGTGCAGATCCCAATTGGTTGAAACGGCCCTGATGCGCCGCGCGAAAGGCTTCGTCCTCGTCTAGATCGGCAAACCGGCAGAGCGCTGAGGTGATCGTTTCGGGGTCCTCGTGTTCGCCGAACCGCTCGAACAGATCAAGCTGCATGGCTTTCAGGGCCCGGCTTTCCTCGGCGATATCTCCGCGCAGGCTGGCCAGCAGATCGCGGATCATGGCGTCATCCATGGTTGCGATCTCGATCCCCATCCGTTCTGCATGGCCATGCAGATAGTGGTCGGAGAACTCGCAGGCGATCTCCAGCACCCGGATCTCGGCCCCCTGGTCCTTCAGATCGTCGAGCACCTCCTGATTGGCCGGATCGATACAGAAGATCAGCCGACGCTGGCCGGTGACATCAAAGAGGAGCTTTAGGAATGCGCAGCGCTGGCGCTGGCGTTTTTCGACCGTGCTGCCCGCATTGCCGAGATCAGGCAGCCCCGCCTCGGTCTCATTGAAGATATAGCCATAGCCCGGAATGCCGCTCTGCTCAGACAGGGACTGGGCGTACCGCTTGGCGACATGCCACTTCTTGCAGGCAACGACAAAGACCGAGAGCGTGTTGTCGAGCTGAGCTGCCGCTTCCCAATGACGCGGAGCAAACCGTTGTCCCTTTCGCCCGCGCGAGGTAAGGTAGCGGAAATATTGCTCGCCGGACCGCGCGGTGCCAAATGCCACCTCGGTGTCGCTGTAGAGCGTCCTCAGACGGGTTTTCAGCTCCACGGCCTGACCGGACAGTTTGCGGGCAAAGAACCGGTCCTGCTGGATCAGAAAATCATAATGATCGTTCTGAAAATTTACCGGCATGCCGTAGTCTGAGAAAAGCAGAAAGGTCGGCGGGTGCGAGGCGATCTCGGCCTTCGGCACGAGGTGATAGACCAGGCTCTGAAAGAAGGTTTCGTCGGGGATCCATGTGGTGCGGAAAAACCGGATCAGATCCTTGCGGCGGGCAACCAGCGCGAGAATTTTCTCCACCGTCTTGCGACGCAGGCAGAACCATTGCGAGCCGATCATCACCCGCAGCCCTTCGGGAATGTCGCGGGCCAGTCCCAGTCGTTTCTGCAACTCCAGCGCCGAGTAGAAAAGCCGCTTTTGCCCGCGTTCATTGAAATAGTGGCGATAGATAAGCCGCTCTTCCTTCATACCGACCTTGATCCAGCCGCTATCGAGAAAGTCATGTACCTCGATGATGTCCTGATCGTTGGTTTCCAGATGCGCATGCACGGTTCCGGCCGATTTGATCGGCATGCAGTCGCCTGAGATCAGGTAGAAATGGGTCGCTTCGGGGAATTCAGCCTCGCCAAGCCGAAGAGCATTCAGCGAGGCCTTGACCAGCGACCACTCGCCCCACCCGCATTTCACCGATTTGGCGAACCGGACATCGGCCATCCCGGCCAGTCCCGACCGTATCTGCTGACCCACCTCCGAGGGGGCGGATCTGTCGATGTGAATGACAACGCAATCGCCCTGACCGGTCAGCATATTGACCTGATCAATCACTGCGGCCGGGTTCTTGTGACAAAGCAGAAGATAGCAGATCTGCGTCACCGGGCGCTCCGTTTCCTTATGCAGTGGGTGTCAGAGTTTTCTCAGGAATTACCGCTCAGAGCAAGCCGTGTTTCCTGAAAAGAGCGGTGAGGTCTTCCTGCGGGCGGGCGCCGATATGACTGATCACCTCGGCTGCCGCGACACAGCCCATGGCGACACAGGTTGCCAGCGGCTGGTTCGTCGTCAGACCGAACATCACCCCGGACGCAAAAAGATCGCCCGCACCGGTCGCATCGACGACCTGTGTCTCGATGGCGTCGCAATGCTCGCGCTCGTCTCCGTTCATCAGGGTCGCGCCCTTCGCGCCTTGTGTGCAGGCAACATAGGCGCAATCCGCCCGGGCGGCCTGGATGGCATCCTCCAGACTGTCCGTCTGGTAAAGCGCCATCAACTCGTGCTGATTGGCAAAGAGCAGGTCCACATCGGCCCGGATCATGGCGAGAAAGGCGTCCCTGTGCCGCTCGACACAGAACGGATCCGAAAGGGTAAGCGCGACCCTGCCTGCGGCCCCACGACAGGCCCTGATCGCCTTGGCAAATGCTGCGTGACTGTCAGGTCCGTCAAAGCGATAGCCTTCGAGATAGATCCACTCCGCATCGGCCATCAGGTCGACGTCGATGTCGTCAGGGGTCAGAAATTCCGACCAGCCAAGATAGGTGTTCATCGATCGCTCGCCATCGGGGCTGACAAGGATCATCGACCTGCCGGTCTCATGCTCCGCATCCGCAGGTGCGAGCGCGGTCTCGTAGTCCGCCCCTTGCGCGCGAATGTCGTGGGCAAAGATAGCGCCAAGCTGATCATCCTTGACCTTGCCGACATAGGCCGTGCGTGCGCCCAAGGCTGCCAGACCTGCGATCGTGTTGGCGGCTGAGCCGCCCGAGATCTCGGTCGCAGGTCCCATGGCGGCATAAAGCTCTGCCGAACGGGCGGTGTCGATCAGTTGCATGATCCCGCGCTCGACGCCGTTCTCGGCCAGGAACGTGTCGTCGATATGGGCCAGCACATCGACAATGGAATTGCCGATGCCGACGACCTGATAGGTTTTACTCATACAGTCTTCTCCTCATACGGACAGAGGTCCGCAATAATACAATTGGCACAAACGGGCTTGCGGGCTTTGCAGACGTAGCGTCCATGCAGGATCATCCAGTGATGCGCATGCTGCTGGAATTCGGCGGGAATATGGTCCTCGATGGCCCGTTCGACGGCCACGACGTCCTTGCCATTGGCGATGCCGGTCCGGTTGCCCAGCCGGAAAATATGCGTATCGACGGCCTGGGTGGGTTGCTTGAACCACATGTTCAGCACCACATTTGCGGTCTTGCGGCCCACGCCGGGCAGACGCTCAAGTGCGGCACGCGAGGACGGCACCTCGCCATCATAGTCATCGACGAGCATCTGGCTCAGCTTGATGACATTCTTCGCCTTGTTGCGGAAAAGCCCGATCGTCTTGATGTGTTCAATGACCCCCGCTTCGCCCAGTTCCAGCATTTTCTGGGGCGTATCGGCGATCCTGAAGAGCGCGCGCGTGGCCTTGTTTACGCCCGCATCGGTGGCCTGCGCCGAAAGGGCCACGGCAACCACCAGTGTATAGGCATTTACATGCTCCAGCTCGCCCTTGGGCTCCGCCTCATGGGCACGGAAGCGGCTGAAAATCTCATGGATTGTTTTGTAGTCGAGTTGATCGGGCATGGCTGAGGCAAATGGCACGGGGCTTGCCGCGTTTCAAGGCATTTGCGCAGGTTTCGGGTGGTGGAGACAGGGCTGTCTTCCTAAATTGATCTCAAAGAGGATGAGACCATGACACAAGACCCGTATCACTATGCGCTGATCGCGCGTGCGATTGATCATATCGGCGAGACCAAGGCCGCCCAGCCCCGGCTGGATGATGTCGCGGAGGCCGTCGGGCTGAGCCCGGCGCACTTTCAGCGCGTGTTCAGTCAATGGGTCGGTGTCAGCCCCAAGCGCTATCAGCAGTATCTGACGCTTGATCATGCGAAGACGCTGCTGCGGGACCGTTTCACGGTGCTGGACACGGCGCATGAGGCGGGCCTGTCGGGGTCGGGCCGTCTGCACGACCTCTTTCTCCGGTGGGAGGCGATGAGCCCCGGCGATTATGCAGTCGGTGGTGCGGGCCTGACAATCCACTGGGACTGGAGCGATACACCCTTCGGCGAAGCACTGGCGATGGCGACGGAGCGGGGCCTGTGCGGTCTTGCGTTCACCGCCGAGGTCGGTCGTGCCGAGGCAATGCGTGACATGCGCGCTCGCTGGCCGAAGGCCGAGTATCAGCAGAGCCCCGACGTTATCGCGCCCTTGCTGGGGGCGGCGTTGGGCGGCAAGGGTGAAACTGCGCTTCATCTGATCGGCGCGCCCTTTCAGATCAAGGTCTGGGAGGCGCTTCTGAACATCCCCTCGGGCCACGTCACGACCTACTCGGAGATCGCCAGAAAGATCGGCAGTCCCAAGGCTGTGCGGGCTGTGGGCACGGCTGTCGGACGCAATCCGATCAGCTGGCTGATCCCCTGCCACCGGGCCTTGCGCAAATCCGGCGGACTTGGCGGCTATCACTGGGGTCTGCCGGTAAAACGAGCCATGCTGGCCTGGGAGAGCGCGCGGCTTGAAGGCGAGGCCAGTTGAACACGCCAGTGAAATGATCGGTAATTTTCCGCCTAAATATTCAACTTCGATGTGACTTATCCGATATTCCCCTTGCTTGTGGAACTATCACGCCGTTTGTTGCGTTCACGAGGACGTCAAACAACAAAGGAAAACTTTCCATGGCACTCTCAAAGATTTCTCTGGCCGTGGCTGCGGTAGCCGGTCTGAGCCTTGCTGCGTGTACGGACGCCGATGGCACGAACAACAATGTCGGCACGGGCGCGCTGGTTGGTGCCGGTGTGGGCGCAGCTCTTGGCAATCTGATCGGTGGCGACACGGACAAGACGGCAATCGGTGCTGTCATTGGTGCCGGTGTTGGTGCTGCGATCGGCAACGAGCTGGAAAAACAGGAAGCCGCCCTTCGTCAGGATCTTGGCGGCTCCGGTGCGCAGATCATCAACACGGGCGACCGGCTGATTGTCAGCCTGCCTGAGGCGATCACGTTTGCAACCGAAAGCGCGGCTGTTCGTCCGAACATTCAGGACGACATTCTGGCGATTGCACGCAACCTGCAGCAATACCCGAACAACACTGTTCAGGTGATCGGTCACACCGACAACACCGGTACGCAGGCCTTCAACCAGCAGCTTTCCGAGCGTCGCGCCGCGGCTGTCGCCTCCATTCTGCGTCAGGGCGGTGTCCCGTCACGCCGGATCGTGGCCTTCGGACGTGGTGAGAACCAGCCGATTGCAAGCAACTCTTCCGCGTCGGGCCGTCAGGCCAACCGTCGCGTCGAAATCGTGATCACGCCGAACACCTGATCAGACCGAAACAATGCGAAAAAAGGGCTGCCGGAGAGATCCGGCAGCCCTTTTCATTTGCCTCCTGCCACGGATTTTCAGCTTGTGAGACGCTCATACTGGTCATATTACTTTACCAATGCGGGAACAGGAGGCCTGATGCCTTTTCAGAAAATCAAGGCAGAGCGCATCTCGGAAGCCATCGTCCGCCAGCTTGAAAGCCTCATTCTGCGCGGCGTTCTGACAGCGGGTGAGCGCCTCCCGTCCGAGCGGGATCTGGCCGCGCGGCTCGATGTCTCCCGCCCGTCGCTCAGGGATGCGTTGGCAGAACTGGAGAAGTCCGGCCTTGTCGAGACCCGTCAGGGCTCCGGCGCATTCGTGGCGGAGTTTCTGGGGTCAGCCTTCGCGCCGCCGCTTGTGCGTCTGTTCTCCACCCATAGCGAGGCGTTCTTCGACTACCTGTCATTTCGCCGCGATCTCGAAGCGCTTGCAGCGGAACGGGCGGCCCGGCTGGCCAGTGACACGGACCTCAAGGTCATTGCGCGGATATTCGAGGACATGGAGAAGGCGCATCAGAAACGCTCGCCCAAGGAAGAGGCGGAACTCGATGTGGAATTTCACATGTCGATCGTGGAGGCCTCCCATAACGTGGTGATGCTGCACATGATGCGCTCGATGCTGGAGCTGCTGAAGGAGGGTGTGTTTTACAACCGCCAGGCTCTCTTCGGTATGCGGACGACACGGCGCGATCTGCTGGAGCAGCACCGGATGATCCACGACAACCTGATCGCCCGCGATCCTGAGGGCGCCCGTCAGGCGGTCGAGGCTCACCTGACCTTTATCGAGAATGCGATGAAGGATGAACTGCGCAAGGACGAGAACGAAAAGACTGCCCGGCTGAAGTTCGAGCATGTGACCGAGCGCTAGATAGCCGCTTAACGCGCGGAGCGCGCTCGGCTCACGAGGCGATCCGTATCTGCAAACAACGCCGGTGCTCAGGTTTCTGCGATGACCGTGCCCGAATGCGGACAAAGTAGAGCCAGCGCCCTGCCGATAATCCCAAACAGTCTGGATCGCTGATGCCGACACGATGCCGGTCACGACAGCCCCGCAAGCGACCCCGGTAGCGCACGGGATAGCTGGGCATCGGTCTTGCCTGATTAGGCACAAAAAAACCCGGCTGACGAGAGCCGGGTTCTTTTCGAAGTCTGGCAAAGATCAGTGCAGCTTTTCACCGACATCCTTGATGGCCTCGTCGATCAGGCTGCCTGCATCGGCGGCCTTCATCTTCTTGGCGATCACCTCGCCTGCGGCTGCAATCGCCACGGTCACGGCCTTGTCCTTGACCTCGCGCATGGCACCGGCTTCGGCGCTGGCGATCTGGTCGATCGCAGCCTGAAGCCTTCGCTCGATCGAGGTCTGCAGATCAACCTTGGCCTGGGCCGCGGCAGCCTCGGATTCAGTACGGGCCGACTTGACTATGTTGTCCGCCTGCTCCGCCACTTCCTTTTGCTTGCGCTCGTAGGAGGCCAGAAGTGTCTGGGCCTCTTCGCGGAGCGACCGCGCCTCGTCGATCTCCGACTTGATGGCCTCGGCGCGCTTGTCCAGAAGACCGGCCACGATCCCCGGCACCTTCAGATAAAGAAGAATGCCGACAAAGATCACGAAGGCGATGGCGACGACGATATCTGTGTTGTTCAGGAAATCCATCGTCTCACCCTTTCAGCCGTGCGGTGACAGCCTTGCCAACGGCGGCCTTGTCTGCCGCAGCAGGCATGATCGCGGCAATGATTTCGACAGCGGTGTCCTTGGCGACGATCTCGACGCTTTCCAGCGCACTGGCGCGAACCTCGGCGATACGACCCTCGGACTCCGCCGACTTGGCAGCGATCTCGGCATCCGCCTTGGCTGTGGCCGCGTCCAGTTCCTTCTGGATTTCCGCCTTGGCCTCTGCCGCGATGCGCTGCGCTTCGGCCCGAGCGTCGGTCAGCGCCTGCTGATAGGCGACCTCGGCCTCTTCCGCCCGGCGTTTCAGCTCAGCCGCCTGATCGAGATCCCTCGCAATCGCGCCGTGACGCTCTGCGATGATGGACTCGATGCGCGGCATCGCGACCTTGGCCAGGATGAAGTAGATGACGACCAGTGCCACGACAAGCCAGAAGACCTGAGTTGCCATGAACTCCGGGTCAAGCTGTGGCATGCCGACATAGTGGCCACCGTCCTGTCCTGTTTCAGATGCCATGTCAGCCTCCTAATTCAAGCAGGGAGGGGCGGGACCCCTCCCGGAAACAAACGAGCCCGCAGGCCCCGCAGGTTTGCCTGATCAGAATGCGTACATCAGAAGCAGGGCAACGAGGAACGAGAAGATGCCGAGCGCTTCGGCAAATGCAATCCCGATGAACATCGTTGCTGTCTGGCCTGCAGCCGCAGCCGGGTTGCGCAGAGCACCTGCGAGGAAGTTCCCCACAACATGGCCCACGCCAACGGCCGCGCCGCCCATACCGGTACAGGCAAGACCCGCGCCGATCAAACGGCCCATTACTTCGATATCGCCTTCCATGGTGAATCTCCTCAGTTTGGAATAGCTGTGAATTAGTGACCCGGATGCAGTGCATCATTGAGATACACGCATGTCAGGATGGTGAAGACATATGCCTGGATGCAGACCACGAGCGTCTCAAGCCCGTAGACCGCCACAATGGCAAAGATCGGTGCGATGGCGCCAAGACCCATGGCACCGGCGAAACCGGCGAAAACCTTGATCACCGCGTGACCGGCCATCATGTTGCCCGCAAGACGAATGGAGTGGCTGAGCGGCCGCACGAAGTAAGAGATCACCTCGATGATCAGCAGAACCGGGCGCAGCGGCAGAGGCGCGCTACCGATCCAGAACAGTTTCAGGAAGCCAAGCCCGTGTTTGACGAAGCCCAGCACCGTGACGGAAATGAATACCGCCATGGCGAGCACGCCCGTGACCACGATATGCGAGGTTGTCGTGAAGGATTTCGGCAAGAGGCCTATGACATTGGCCACCAGAATGAACATGAAGAGTGTGAAGATATACGGGAAATACTTCAGGCCTTCCTGACCTGCGATGTCCTCGATCATCTTGCGCACAAAGCCGTAGATGACCTCGGCAATCGACTGCGAGCGGGTCGGCACCATGGCGCGGCCCCGGACACTGACGACCATCAGCAGCACGATCACAACAACGGTCAGAAACAGCCAGAGCGTCTGGTTGGTTACCGTGTACCAGTGCAGTTCGTCACCGCCGAAAAGCGGTTTTACCACGAACTGGTCCATCGGGTGGATGTTGAAACCGCCTGTCTCTTCTGTCGCCACGGTCGTCGTCCTCTCAGTCGCGGGTCTCGAAAGACCCTTTGTCTGCCTTGGCCTGGGCCTCTCTTGCCGTGCGCATCATGACATTCACGCCCGCACCGAAGCCCAGCAATGTAAAGAGCACCAGAAAGATCGGGAGCGTCCCGAGCAGGCTGTCCAGCCCGTATCCGATGCCAAAGCCGAGGGCGATCCCCACCACCAGCTCGATAACCATGCGCCAGGCCATGCTGGCGCTCTCATATTTGCTCTCCACCCGCGGTTTCGGCTGAAGCGAGCCGCGCGCCTCTTCGATGCGCGATTGCAGCTCTTCCAGTCGTTTGGGGTCCGGTTCCTCGGCCATTGTGACCCTTTCCGGGAGGCGGTCTCACGCCCTCTTGAAGTCTCGCGGACACTATGAGCGGGTGGGGTGGCTGTCAAGCGTCGTCATGAAAATCGAGATGCACGCTAATATGCTGTAATCAAAGGATTTATATGCTGTGCGACATGGGGGCGCATGGGCTCGTCCGCCCAATCCGCCCGGGTCTTTCCGACGTTCAGTTCATTCAACCAGATGGTTGACGATTCAATATTTTGACGTCAAAGGCATGTCCCATGCAGGCCGAGCAAGACAAACTGGACAGGATCTTCGCGGCGCTGGCCGATCCGACCCGCCGTGAGATCGTGCGGGCGCTGCTGGCGCAGGACCGGAAGGTTTCCGATCTGGCAGCTCCGTTCGAGAGCAGCCTGGCGGCGGTCTCAAAACATCTGCACGTCCTGATCGAGGCCGGTCTGGTCTCCCAACACCGCGACGGTCGCATTAAATGGTGCCGCCTCGATGTCGAGGGCATGCATATGGCAATGCGCTGGATGGAGGGCTTCGGGCAGTTTGCTGCCCGTGATTTCGAGGTGTTGGAGCATCGTCTGTCAGAGCTTGGGCTTCTGGCCGACGATGACCACCCCTGAGGCGGACGACGTCACGAAACGCTTTCAGGGAACGGTCCCGCGCGGTAACGTCACCGCATGGGAGGGGCATTTTGACAACGCGCCGTGTGTTTCTGGCCGGGCTCGTCGGGCTGTCAGCAGGCGCCGGACGGGCTGAGCCCCGCCAGGTTTTGCCACCGGTTGTGGATGCGGCCTTCGATCTCAGAACACAAAACGGGCTTCTCGCCGAGTTGAAGCGGCGCCGGGTTCACACCGTCTTTCGCTACTATGCCCATCAGAACCAGCCCGAGCGTGGTCTGCCGACCAAAGTACTGACACGGGCCGAGGCCGAGGCTCTCTGGGACAGCGGTTTCTCGATCGGGGCGGTGTTCCAGTACAACAATGACCAGATATCGGCGATGTCGACCGGGCGTGGCATGAGTGATGCACGTCATGCGCTCGACTATGCGCAATCCGCAATCGGCCAGCCCTTTGGCTCGGCCATCTATTTCGGGGTGGATGGAAGCTGGACCACAGGCCGCGAGCTTAGCCTGGTCGAGGCGTATTTTCAGGCGGTCGCGGCGGAATTTGCGGCTACGGGCAATCGGTATCGCATTGGCGTCTATGGCTCAGGAACGGTTTGCGGACATCTGCTGGATCTCGGACTGGCCGAGGTCGCATGGCTCGCTCTGTCGCGCTGCTGGCCCGGAACGCCCGGTTTTTTCAACGCGCCATCGCCGCGCTGGAACCTGTTTCAGTTCAGCCACAGCGCCCGCTTTGCCGGTCGCACGCTTGATGCCAACATGGTCAATCCCCTGCGCCGTGATTTCGGCGCCTTTGACCGAACGGGGCGTGCCCGCCTGTTACCGCAGATTGATCTGGAGGACTTCCGTGCGGCGGTGCATTTCCTGAAAAGGAAGTCGACCTTGCTGCGTAGTGCGCCGGATCCGACGTCGAAACCGGTTTTCGAGCTGAACCGCTCGCACAATCCGCTGGTTCTGGAACAAAGGGGCGGCTGGCTGGGGGTGAGCATCGACGGCAGTGCCTTGATAGACGGCTATGTCGCCGCATCCGATCTTGTCCGCGGTGCGATGCCGGCCTGTTAGCCCTCGACCATCTCTTCGGCCTGCCGCAGATCGACGGACACAAGCTGGCTGACGCCCTGTTCGGCCATGGTCACGCCAAAGAGCCGGTCCATCCGTGACATTGTCACCGCGTGGTGGGTGATGATCAGGAAGCGGGTATCCGTGCGGCGCGTCATCTCATCGAGCAGATCGCAGAACCGCGTCACATTGGCATCATCGAGCGGCGCGTCGACCTCGTCGAGCACGCAGATCGGCGACGGGTTCGCGAGGAACACGGCAAAGATCAGCGACAGCGCCGTGAGCGTCTGTTCGCCGCCTGACAGGAGCGACAGGGTCGACAGTTTCTTGCCCGGCGGCTGGCACATGATCTCAAGTCCGGCTTCCAGCGGGTCGTCGCTTTCGACCAGAACCAGATTGGCCTCGCCACCCCCGAAGAGATGCTTGAAGAGCACGCCGAAACTCTTATTGACCTCGTCAAATGCAGCCAGAAGACGCTCGCGCCCTTCGCGGTTGAGATTGGCGATACCGTGGCGCAGCTTGTTCACGGCCTCTTCCAGATCGCCCTTCTCGGCGCTCAGTTCATCAAACTGCTGCTGGATTTCCTTGGCGTCTTCCTCGGCCCGCAGGTTGACTGCTCCCAGTGCCTCGCGCTGCCGTTTCAGCCGGTTCACATCGTTCTCGATCATCTCGGCGGGCGGCATCTTGTCGGGATCGGCTTCCAGTCGCTCCAGCAGCGTCTGAGGTGAGGTTTCAAGTTCTTCCTCGATCCGGGCAGCAGCGGCCTTCACCCGCTCGCCCGCGGCTTCAAAGAGCGCATCCGCGCGCGCGCGGCTCTCGCGAGCCTCGGACGCGTCCTTCTCGGCCTGACGCTCGGCAGTCTCAACCGTCCTAAGGGCGGTTTCGGCCTCTGCCAACCGGTCCGAGGATGCGCCTTTGCGCTTTTCCGCGTCTTCAATGCCGCCCGCAAGCTCGGCCCGCTTGGCAGCAATCTCTTCGGGCGCGGTGGAGGCGGCTGTCAACTCGGCGTTGCTCTCGGTGCTGCGCGTCTCCAGATCCTCGATGCGGCTGTCGGCGGTGGACAGTCGGTGTTTCCATCCGGAGACTTCCTTGGTGATTTCCTGCGCCCGCTTCAACCGTGCCTCGCCCTCCCGCCGCAGATCATCGGCAATCGAGCGCTTGGAGATCATCGCCAGCCGTGCAGCCTCGACCCTTATCTTGCGGTCTTCGACAGCATCGCGGGCGGCTTCCAGATCGCCCAGATCGGTCAGGCCTGCTTCCGCTTCCTTCAGTGTGGCGCGCGCGGCGAGCGCGTCTTCCTCGCGTCGTTCGACGGCCATTTTCAGGGTCTCGACCCGCCCAGTCAGCGTGCTTTCCTCAGCCTCCGCCCGGCTGACAGCGCGAATGGCACCTGTAGCCGCTTCATCGGCGGCACGGCGGGCCTGTCGGGCCTCGGCTTCGGTCGCCTGACAGGCCTGCAGTGTGGAATGGCTTGCGTCATAGGTGTCGCGTGCGGCATCGGCCCGCGTTCTGGCCGTGTCACTTGCGCGGCCAAGATCGCGCAGGCGGTTCATCTGCTGGAGACGCAGGGCGGCTGCAGACGGCGCATCATCGGCTCCGATCCGGTATCCGTCCCAACGCCACAGATCGCCCTCGCGGCTCACCAGACGCTGCCCGGGTTTGAGGTCAGCCTGCAACCCTGCCCCTTCGGAGCGGTCCACAAGTCCGATCTGTGACAGTCGTCGCGCGAGCACCGGCGGTCCAACCACGTGATCGGCCAGACGCGCGGCGCCCCCCGGCAGGCTTTGGGGTGCATCGTAATCGACCAGTTCCGCCCATCCGGACGGACCGTCCGGCCCGACCACCGGCGCTTTCAGATCATCGGCAAGCGCTGCCCCCAGAGCTGCCTCGAAGCCGGGATCGGCCCGCACGGCATCGAGCACCTGCCCGCCATCGCCCTGATCGCGGTCTATGAGGCGTTGCAGAGCCGCAATCTCGGCGGCCAGCGCCTTGGCCTCGCCATCGGCTTCCGAGAGCGCGGCGCGGTGGTCAGACTCCGCAGCCTGCGCTTTGGTGCGGGCGCTCTCGGCATCCGTCAGGGCAGCTTCGGCCTTTTCGGCGGCCGCCACAGCTTCGCCTTGCTCGGTCTCCGCCGCTTCACGGGTCTTGTGGGCCGCCTGAAGCTTCTCGCTGACCTCGCCTGCGGCCTGCCTGGCCTGCTCGATCTCCGCATCCAGCTTGGCCACCTGACCGCGCGCGTCTTCCAGCCGGCGCTCGGCGGACTGATAGCGGGCGGACAGGCGCGCCGCATCCTCGGTCAGCTTGTCGAGATCGCTTTCCTCCTGCTGCACGGTCGCGCTCGCCAGCCGGGCTGCGTCCTGCGCATCAGCAAGCTTGGCCTCATGGCCCTTGCCCGCTTTCTCAAGCGCGGTCCTTTCCCACTCCAGCTCCTTGATCATCTCGCCCGCATCGCGGCCCAGTGTCTTCTCGCGCTCGATATCCTTGGCCAACTGGTCGATACGCGCTTTCAGTGTATCAATGGCCTGGCGCGCACGGGTTTCCTGCTCCCCCAGTGCATCGCGCTCGACCAGAAGACGCTGCAGAACTGCACCTGCAATCGCTTCCTCCTCACGCAGCGGCGGCAGAGTTTCTTCAGCCTTGGTCCGTTCGCGCGACTTTTCCGAGGCCAGTCCCTGCGCGGTTGCAGCCGCCTTTGTCGCCTCACGCAGGGCCGCCTCGGCTGCAAGACGCTCCTCTTCGGTCTCGCGCCAGCGGCGATAGAGCAGCAGGCCCTCGGACCGCCGAAGCTCCTCGGCAATCTGGCGATACCGAGCGGCCTGCTTGGCTTGTCGCTCCAGCGACTTTAACTGGCCGTCAAGCTGCTCGAGAACGTCCTCGACCCTCGCTAGATTGGTCTCGGTGCCCTTCAGCTTCAGTTCCGCCTCGTGCCGGCGCTGGTAGAGCCCGGAGATCCCGGCGGCCTCTTCCAGCACCCTGCGCCGTGATTTCGGCTTGGCGTTGATCAGTTCCGATATCTGTCCCTGCCGGACCAGCGCGGGTGAATGCGCCCCGGTCGATGCATCCGCGAAGAGCATCTGCACGTCACGCGCGCGGGCCTCTTTTCCATTGGTCTTGTAGGCGGAACCCGCATCGCGGGTGATCCGGCGCACGATCTCCAGCGTATCCGCGTCGTTGAAGCCCGCCGGTGCCAGTCGGTCGGCATTGTCGAGTTGCAGGGTCACTTCGGCGTAGTTACGTGGCGGACGCGAGGATGCGCCCGCGAAAATCACGTCTTCCATACCGCCGCCCCGCATCGCTGTGGGGCGGTTCTCGCCCATTACCCAGCGCAGGGCCTCCAGCAGGTTGGACTTTCCACAGCCGTTCGGCCCGACCACTCCGGTCAGACCAGTGGCTATCACCAGTTCTGTCGGATCGACAAAGCTCTTGAAGCCCAGCAGCCGAAGTTTGTTGAAGTGCATAGACGCGACCTTGCCGCTTTTATTGATTCCTGTCCGATGGGGCAGGATTCCGGTTCCGGGCCGTGGGAGTCAACCAAAATCACTTCATATTGCCCTCTAACCCGACTTATCCACAACATGTCGCGCGACTTTCCGCCTTTGCAGAAACACGGCCTTGGGTTAGGCACGAAGCAAGAGGTCAACAACGGAACGTTCGCGCCATGCCAAAACTTCTTGGAATTTCAGGATCGCTTCGAAAGGCATCGACCAATACGAAGCTGGTGCATGAGGCGGCCAGGGCTTTCGCGCCATCTGACTGGACGCTCGCGGATATCAGGTTCGAACTTTTTGATGCGGATATCGAGGCCGAGCGGGGCATCCCGCCAGCAGTGCAGAAGTTTGCCAGTGATATCCGGGAGGCCGACGCAGTGGTCATCTCCACCCCGGAATACAACAAGAGCCTGCCGGGCGGGTTGAAGAACGCGCTCGACTGGCTGTCGCGCGCCGATATGGGCGCGCTGAACGGCAAGCCGGTTGCCATCGTCTCGGCAGCAGCGGGCCGTGCGGGCGGGGAGCGGGCGCAGTTCTCCCTGCGCCATTGTCTGACGGCGTTCATGCCGCGTGTGCTTCCTGGACCCGAGGTCATGATCGCGGCCTCCGGTTCGGCCTTCGACGAAAACGGCCGGCTCGTCGATCAGAAGAGTTTTGAGTTTCTCACCAAGCTGATGGATGGGTTGAAGGCCGAGATCGCGCGCAAATGATGCCGCTTCAGACGCTTTTACGCTCTGACATCCAGATATGCAGCACAGCCAGCGTGGCCGCGATCCCCCCCGCCCAGCCGAGCGCCGGGAGACCGAATGTGCTCAACACCCAGCCCCCTGCTGCCGAGCCGATTGCCGCGCCGATGTAGATTGCAGCGGCGTTCAGCGCCAGCACCACACTGGCACCGTCGGGCGAAAGCGCGATGAGGCGCACCTGCTGGGGGGCCATGAAAGACCATCCGAACGATGACCACAGTCCTATGATCACGAAGAGCCAAATCTCCGAATAGGGCAGCAACGAGAAGAATGGCATCAGCAGAACCTGGGCGATGGAAAGCCCGAGCAGGGTTCTGAACGGGCCGAACCGGTCAGCGGCGATACCCCCCAGAAGGTTCCCGATCACCGCTCCTGTCCCGAACACCAGAAGTGCCAGCGTGATCCCGTTTCGGCCAAACCCCATCTGTTCGGTCAGAAGCGGCGTCAGATATGTGTAGACCACATAGATCGCGCCCAGAAAGGACGTGGTGAAGAGGACCGCGATCATGATGCGTGCATCGCGCAACGCGCGGGCCAGATCGCCGAGCGTCACGGTTTGAAAGGACAGGCCCGCCGGCACCCGGATCCAGATCAGCCAGATGCATGGCAGCGCTATGAGCGCGACGATGGCCAGCGCATATCGCCACCCGAACGTATAGGCGATGAAGCTGCCGGCCGGGACGCCGATGACCTGCGCCAGCGTCAGGCCGAAGAAGACGGCCGCCAGCGCGCGTGCCCGACGCTCCGGTCGGCTGAGACCGGCGCCGACAGCCGCCGAGACCGGGGTGAAAATCCCCGCACCGGCCGCCGCCAGAACCCGCGCGGCAAAGAGCGTTGCCGGATCAGGCGCAAGGGCCGCCATCGCATTGGCAATCGCGAAGATCAGAAGGCCGGCGGCAAGCACCCGACGACGACCTATCCGGCCCGTTAACGAGACGAGCAGCGGCGAGAGCAGCGCGTAGGCCAGTGCATAGATTGTCATGATCCAGCCAGCACCGGCCGTTGAAATCGAGAGATCCGCGGAGATGGGGTTCAGCAGGCCGATCACCACGAAGGCTCCCATGCCGATCACGAAATTGGAAGCCGACAGGATCGGGATCAGAAGCCGGTCATGGTGGGCCGTTCCTGTCATGTCGCTGGTCCTCCGGCCTTGGGGCAACGATGACGAATGGCGCCCGTGACCGGATGCATGACCGGTCAGGTTGCAATGTGCAAGAGCATCGTTTGGGTGGGGTCTCGCCGGTTCAGCCCGATGGGCATCCCTGAATGTCGATGGAGCGCTCTGCCGAAAGCAGCGTGAGGCGCACGTCTTCGGGTCTCAGTGTCAGCGAACCGGTGCCGAAATACTCCATGGGTGCGCGCAGGGTCACCGATTGCGGTTCGATCACCTGGCTGGGCGTGCCGACCCAGATCTCCTCCGATCCGGTCTCGAAGACCGCGCGTGGCGTGCCGGAAATGAGGTTTGCGAACTCTATCCTTGCGGCGACCTCGCCGCTTGAGCCGTCTACCGTCACCTCGCAAACCACCCGCAGAATACCGGCCTCATCGCGGGTCATCGGCAGTGCCGTCATCGCTTCCCTGATTTCATCCGAGCCACTTGAGCTGCCGGGGTGCAGCACGGCCGTGAGGGCCGCGGACACCGGGATGCAAATCTCTTCGCAGACGCCGTAGGCAAGATCGATGTTCAGCGAAACCGGTTTGGCAGGGTCTTCCGGGACAATATGGATCGGAAAGAGCACGCGACCGCTGTAGCCAATGCTTTCCACGCCGAAGGTGCTGAAAATCGTCGGGTTGGGAAACCCCACACTGGCAGATTTCAGGTTTTCCGAGCGGGAGAAATCGAACTGCGGCGGAATGCCGTTGCCGCCGGGCGCGCGCCAGTAGGTTTTCCAGCCGTCCTGCAAGATGATCTCGACACCGGCCACGTGAACACTGTCCGCCTGCCGCCATCCGGGAAGAATGCGCTCGGACGACACGTCCTCGGCGGTTGCCGGAGCCGTGAATGCGAGGCAGAGCCACGCTATGAGGGCCGCTGTATGACGCAAGAGGAAAAACCTTAGCTGGGTTAAGTCAGCCCTAACATAGCGATGCGATCATCAACCACCAGTCACAAGACGGAGAGGCTTTGTTGCTTGAATTCAACCAGAGGTCGGCCCATTCTCTAAGCTATGGATGAGAAGGCCAAATTCCTCGACGGGCATCTGCTCGTTGCCATGCCCGGCATGGGAGATCCGCGGTTTGAGCGCGCGGTGATCTTCATGTGTTCGCACTCCAATGAAGGGGCGATGGGTTTGATGATCAACAAACCGGCCCCCGATCTGCGTTTCTCCGATCTTCTCGATCAGCTGGAAATCACCCGGGACGAGCCTGCGGGCGAGGCCGATGTCTTCTTTGGCGGACCGGTTGAGCATGGCCGGGGCTTCGTGCTGCACACGCCGGACTACTTTGTCGATCAATCCACGATGGCGGTCGAGGATGACTATGGGATGACTGCCACGATTGAGGTCCTGCGCGATATCGCCAATGGAAACGGCCCGGATCAGGCGCTGATGACGCTTGGTTACTCCGGATGGGGGCCGGGGCAGCTCGAACAGGAGATCCAGGCCAATGGCTGGCTGACCTGCAAGGCGGATCAGGCCATCGTATTCGACACCAAACCGGCGATGAAATGGCAAAATGCACTGGCCAAGATCGGGATAGACCCGCGCCTGCTTTCAGCGGATGGCGGGCGGGCCTAGGCTTCACGCTGGCCGAAATAGGCGTCCGTATGCAGAAACTTGGCAACCCTGGCCGCCGAGGCCCAGCTTTCCTCGCAGTCGCGCGACCCGATCAGGACGATGGATCGTCCGGGCAGAGGGGCAAGCGCCTTGCGAACCGCATCTCGGGCCTCTGACCAGTTGGCCGCTTCCCCGGGTTGAGGGGCCTGTGTCCGAATGGGCAATCCGCTGACCTGCTGCAACTCGGCCTCAAAATCTGCCGGGACCTCGCCTTCCGGCGCGAAGCCAAGCAGGGTGCAGGGCGCGAGGGAGGCAAGCTTCTCCTGCACCGGTTCAGGCATCTCCAGCAAACGCTGCAGTCGAAGCTGCAGGCCGCCTACCGTGAACAGGAAGCCCACGATATCGCGGCCGCTGCCCATGAGAATGGAGGCATATTGCGGATAGCTGAGCCCGAGGGCGCGGGCGCGTCTGATCCGGCTGCGCACGATCTCGACCGGAACGCGGTTGCCGATAAGCTCCTTGCGGGCCTTGCTCCAGCAATGCCTGCGCCATCCGGCCTGGCCATCCAGCGAGGGACCATTGTTGTGACCGATACCCGGTTTGACGGTCATGATCTCATGTTTCCTTGTCATCCAGATAGTCGTCGGTCGTGCGCACACGGGGCCGGGGTGCCGCGGCAAAGGGCTGGGCATCGGAATGATACTGGGCCTGTATCCGGCAGTCATCACACATCCGGATCAGCTTTGCGTTGTCGGAGTTGGTGAACATGGAATGGTTGTTCTCCAGCTTCTCGACAATGCGCTCGATGGTCGAGCGCACGCCGAAAGGCCGCCCGCATTCGACACAAGGATACGGCTCTTCCTCGCGCAGAACCACCTCCTGCAGCGCGGCATCGGTCAGGTTGAGCTGCGGTTTCAGCGTGATCGCATTTTCGGGGCAAACGCCGACACAGAGACCGCATTGCAGGCAGGCATCCTCCTTGAAGGTCAGTTTGGGATTGTCCGGATCATCGCTCAGCGCCCCCGGCGGACAGAGCGACGCGCAGGCAAGGCAGAGCGTGCAGGCCTCGGCGTCCACCAGCACGGCACCGTAGGGTGCGCCTTCCGGAAGCTCCAGAACCGCCTCACCGCGCAGGGCGCGGGCGGCGAGGCGCGTTGCCTCTCGCCGACCACCAAGCGGCAGGATCGCCCCGCCCAGCGCGGCTTGGGATGTCTGGGCAAAGAGGTGATCGCTCAACGCATCAGGGTCGGAAATGTCCAGAAGCGCAATGCGGGGCTCTCCAGCAATCGCTTCGGCCAGTGCGATCTGTGCGCCAAGCGCCTCACGCTCGGAATGGGGCGAGGTCAATATGTCCACCTGCGTAAATCCGCAGGCAAGCGCGACCAGCGCCTCTGTATGTCCGAAGACAGACAATTCCGACAGCTCCAGCGGGATCGAAGGGACCGGCAGACCACGTCCGAACCGGGCGCTGAGTGAAATCATCTCGCGGCCATGGGCGTCATGAACCAGCAAGGAGAGATTTTTGCCACCTGCCGAGATGTAGCTGTCGGACAGGGTCCGCAGCCTCTCAAAAAGATGGGCGGCGGGTGGATCGTCATAGGATGCGGCCCCGGACGGGCAGACGGCGGCGCAGGCCCCGCAACCGGCACAGATATCAGGGTCGATGGCGACATGTTCGCCTGCTGGCTGGATCGCGCCTGTCGGGCAAAGGTCGAGACAGCGGGTACACGCCGTCTGCCCGGCGCGCGAATGCGCACAGAGATGTTCCTCGAACCTGATATAGAGCGGTTTCTCGAATGTCCCTGTCAGATGCGAGGCGGCGAGAACTGCCCTGCCAACCGCCAGAGGGTCGCCGGGATCGGCGCGCAGATACCCTTCGCGCTTCTGGTGCGCCGGGAACAGCGGCGGGTTGCCCGACAGATCCAGAATGATGTCACAACGGCTCCTGCCGCCGTCGCGTGGAGAGGTGAATTCAAGCGCGCCGCGCCCCACGGGCGTGGTCTGGGCCAATGCATCGAAGCCCAGCTCAAAATTGCCGAGCGCGCCCTTCGCGCTGCGCAGCCGCCCGTGCAGGACATCGATCTCGCGCGCACCTGCAAGGGGCTGCTCGGTGGCGTCCTCCAGCAGAACGGTGACGGCCAGATAGGCGCTCAACTGATCTGCAGCCGCAAAAGCGGCCTGCGCGCGCCCGATGATCAGACAGGCACCCAGCGAGGTGATGTCATAGGTCTTGGCGGGCGGTTTTACGAGCAGTGCATCGGCCAGAAGTGCCGCGATCTTGGGTGTCGCATCTCCTGCACCATCCGCCCATCCGGCGCGGTCACGGATATCCACGGCGAGAGGTGTATCGCAGCCCAGATCATCGGCAATGCCCTCGAAGACAGGTGTCTCCTGCTGGCAGGCGACAACGACATCGCCTTCCGCCATTGCCTGCGCCAGATCGCCGGACTGATGGGTGCAAAGTCCGGTGTGGATTTTCGAGCAGGTCAGACCGCTGGCCGCTCCGATCTTTGCGGCATCCAGTGTCATCGTCTCCGCACAGTTGCAGAGCATCAGTTTGGGGGCCATGGTCTCTCCCGTCATCGCCGGGCTGGACGAGTTGCGTCATACCGGCATAAGTTCGGTCAGACCTTAGACAGAGCAGGGGACTGCCGTAAAGGTTCCGGGGAGAACACGTTTGATTGAAAAGATGGTTTCCATGCCGCTGGGGGTGGTGGTCCGCAAGAGCCCCGGCGTGACGCGCTGGGCGAAATGGACCTGGAAGGCGGTGGCGGTTCTGCCCGGCGCAGGTCCGGCCGACTGGCAGGAGTTGCGCCGCGAGGGTGAAGCCGTGGAATACCACGCCGGCACGCTGCCGCTGGAACTCTATCGCACCGACACAGAGGCCTATCTGAACGGCCTGACAGCGCCGGTTCCGTCGATCTTCGTCATTCTGCATAGTGATGGCGGGGAGGTCCGGCTGCACAAGGTCACCGCGTCGCCCTACGAGGCGCAAGATTACCTCGACAGCGGAGAGGAACTGGTGGAACCGGTGCCGATGCCCGAGGGTCTGGTGGCCTGGGTCCGTGATTTCGTCGAGCGTCACCACGAGGACGAGGTGTTCATCAAGCGGCGCCGGGACCGGCAGCGGGTCGATCTCAAGGAAGATGGCAAGGGCGATGCCCGGATACCGCAGGCGGCCGATGTCTACCGCGCCCCTGGGTCGCGCCGGAAGGCCAGGCTGCAATGAGCCGGGACTTCCTCAAGCGCTGGTCGGATCGCAAGCTGGAAGACGGTGAGGACGGGGTTCCTCCATACTCAGAAGAACCGGTTGAGGACGAGCGTACTGATCCCGAGATCCTCGAGGATCTCGGGCTGCCCGATCCCGATACGCTGACCGCCGAGGATGATGTCCGCGCTTTCATGAGTGCGGCTGTCCCCGCGCGGCTGAAGAACCGCGCCTTGCGCAGGCTCTGGACCCTCAACCCGACGCTCGCCAATCTTGATGGTCTGGTGGAGTACGGCGAGGACTATACGGATGCGGCCACCGTCGTCGCGAACATGCAAACCGTCTATGAGGTCGGCAGGGGCATGGTCCGCAAGGTGCTGGAGGCGGAAGAGGAAGACGAGCCCGTCATCGCTGTGGCAGACGAGCCTTTCGAAGAGGACGAACCGGAACCTGTGCCCGATCTGCCGCAACCCGACGAGATGGCCGAGCGCGAGCCCGAAACCCCGTTCGAGCAGGCCAGACCCCGCCGGATGCGGGTCGGGTTCGACGAGGCCTGAGCGGCGTTGCACCAAAGTGTGAGGCGGCGGCAGTCCAAAAGGGTTGACGTAACGTCCCCGCTGGATCAGAATTTTGAACAAATAGACGGGGAAGGGACCCCGCAGACCAGGGAGAGAACGTGAGCCAGCCTGCGGCCAGCCACAATATCGCCGAAGAAGACAGTCTTCGGGCAGACCTCTACGACTTTCTGAGCGCGCTTCTGGCCAACCCGCCGTCGCGTGACCTTCTCAAACATGCCGCGGCCCTGTCGGGCGACGAGTCTGATCTAGGTCAGGCCGTCGGGGCGCTGTCGCGTCTGGCGCGGGCTTCGAACGAGAAGGCGGCGGCGCGCGAGTTCAATGCGCTTTTCGTCGGTCTCGGACGGGGTGAGTTGCTTCCCTATGCCAGTTTCTACATGACCGGTTTTCTGAACGAAAAGCCACTGGCCGCCCTACGAAATGATATGGCGCGCCTCGGGATAGAGCGCGCTGAAAACGTGTTCGAGCCCGAGGACAACATCGCCTCCCTTTGCGAGATGATGGGCGGCATGATCCGGGGGCGCTTTGGCGAACCTGTCGATCTCGCCACCCAGCGGGACTTTTTCAACAAGCATCTGAACCCTTGGGCCAGCCACTTTTTCCGCGATCTGGAGGCGGCCAAGAATTCGGTCTTCTTCGCGCCCGTAGGCGCAGTGGGCCGGGTGTTCATAGAGATCGAACGTGAAGCGTTTCGAATGTCGGGCGAGCCCGGTTAACGGTTGCGGACGCGCAGCCAGAGTAAGAGGAGACGACAAGATGAGTGAGGGGAAGGCGGACGAAGGTCGGCGGAATTTCCTGAAGCTTGGGGCGGTTGCCGCACCGGCGGCAGCGGCCGCGATAGCTGTGACGCCCGAGGCGGTGGAAGCGGCCGAGCTTGAAGCGGCGGGCGAAGGCCTGCGCAAGACGGCCCATGTGAAGGCCTATCTGGACAGCGCCCGGTTCTGAACCCGGCGCTTGCCTATTGCTGTTTGGTAACTGGTTGCGTGACGCCCGATCTCCAATAACGGCACGAAGAAACGCCCGCCACTTGCGGGTCATTTGGGAGAGATAAGATGCTCAGGAAAAAGACCAGCGGGGTTGCGCGACGCCCCCAGCAGGGCTCCATCCTGTCACGGATCGCCGAGAAGTCGGTTGATCGTCGTGCCTTTTTGCGGAGTTCCGGTCTGGCCATTGGTGGCCTGACAGCGATCGGTGCCTTGGGTGGCACAGTGACCAAGGCAAACGCCCAGAATGCGGTGAACGGTGCCGTCGAGACCGTCAAGTCGGTCTGCACCCACTGCTCGGTCGGGTGTACCGTGATCGCGGAGGTCAGAAATGGCGTCTGGGTCGGTCAGGAACCCGGTTGGGACAGCCCCTTCAATCTCGGCGCGCACTGCGCCAAGGGCGCGGCAGTGCGTGAGCATGCCCATGGTGAGCGGCGTCTGAAGTATCCCACCAAGCTGGTGAACGGCGAATGGGTCCGCGTCAGTTGGGACGAGGCGATTGCCGAGATCGGCGATGGCATGATGAACATCCGCGAGGAAAGCGGACCGGACAGCGTTTACTGGCTGGGCTCGGCCAAGCACAATAACGAACAAGCCTACCTGTTCCGCAAGTTCGCAGGCTACTGGGGTACCAACAACGTCGATCACCAGGCCCGTATCTGCCACTCGACGACCGTTGCGGGTGTTGCGAACACATGGGGCTACGGCGCCATGACGAATTCGTACAATGACATTCATAACTCCAAGGCGATCTTCATCATCGGTGGCAATCCGGCCGAGGCGCATCCCGTCTCGCTCCTGCACCTGTTGAAGGCCAAGGAAGAGAACAACGCGCCGTTGATCGTCTGCGATCCGCGCTTCACACGCACGGCGTCCCATGCGGATGAGTATGTGCGCTTCCGGCCCGGGACGGATGTGGCGCTGATCTGGGGCATTCTCTGGCACATCTTCGAGAACGGCTGGGAAGACAAGGAGTTCATCCGCACACGCGTCTGGGGAATGGATCAGATCGAGGAAGAGGTTGCCAACTGGAACCCCGAAGAGGTCGAGCGCGTCACCGGCGTTCCGGGCTCTCAGCTTCGCCGCGTGGCCCGTACCATGGCCAACAACCGTCCCGGCACTGTGATCTGGTGCATGGGCGGCACACAGCATACCAGCGGCAACAACAACACGCGCGCTTATTGTGTGCTCCAGCTTGCGCTGGGCAACATGGGCACGTCGGGTGGCGGGACCAACATCTTCCGTGGCCATGACAACGTGCAGGGCGCGACCGATCTTGGCGTTCTCAGCCACACTCTGCCTGGCTATTACGGCCTCTCGGCAGGCTCCTGGGCGCATTGGGGGCGTGTCTGGGGCGAGGATATGGATTGGCTGAAAGCCCAGTTCGAAACCGTCAAGGGTGCTGACGGCAAGGACAAGTCGCTGATGAACGAGACCGGTATTCCGGTGTCGCGCTGGATCGACGGTGTTCTGGAAGATGCCGAGAACATCGACCAGCCCAACAATGTGCGCGCTATGGTGCTCTGGGGCCACGCGCCGAACTCTCAGACCCGCATGGTCGAGATGAAGGCGGCGATGGAGAAGCTCGACATGCTGGTCGTTGTCGATCCCTATCCCACCGTGTCGGCCATTCTGAGCGACCGCAAGGACGGCGTCTACCTGCTGCCGGCCTGCACGCAGTTCGAGACCCGCGGATCAGTGACCGCGTCCAACCGCTCGCTCCAGTGGCGCGACAAGGTGGTTGAGCCGCTCTTCGAGAGCCTGCCCGACGAAGTGATCATAGCCAAGTTCGCCAACCACTTCGGCTTTGGTGAGCGTCTGTTCCGCAATATCGACATGGACGGTGAAGTGCCCAATGTCGAGGACATCACGCGAGAGTTCAACAAGGGCATGTGGACGGTGGGCTACACCGGTCAGTCGCCAGAGCGCATCAAGCTGCACATGGCCAATCAGCACACGTTCGACAGAACGACGCTGCAGGCGATAGGTGGTCCGGCGGATGGCGACTATTACGGCATGCCATGGCCTTGCTGGGGCACCGCCGACATGAAGCATCCGGGCACGCCGAACCTTTATGACATGTCCAAGCCGGTCTCCGAGGGAGGGCTCACTTTCCGCGCCCGGTTCGGGGTCGAGCGGGATGGCGACAACCTGCTGGCCGAAGGCGTCTATTCGGTGGGCTCGGAAATCCAGGACGGATATCCCGAGTTCACCATGCAGATGCTGATGGATCTCGGTTGGGACAGCGATCTCACGGCTGAGGAGCGCGCATCCATCGATGCGGTCGCGGCCGAGAAGACCAACTGGAAAACCGACCTTTCAGGCGGCATCCAGCGGGTTGCGATCAAGCATGAATGTGCGCCCTTCGGCAACGCCAAGGCCCGCGCGGTTGTATGGACCTTCCCCGATCCGATCCCGGTCCACCGGGAGCCGCTCTATACCAACAGGCGCGATCTGGTGGAGGATTATCCGACCTACGAGGACCGCAAGTTCTACCGGCTTCCGACGATGTATGCGTCGATCCAGAAAAACGACTTCTCGAAGGACTACCCGATCATCCTCACCTCCGGTCGTCTGGTGGAATACGAGGGTGGTGGCGACGAAAGCCGGTCCAACCCGTGGCTGGCCGAGTTGCAGCAGGACATGTTCGTCGAGATCAACCCGCGCGATGCCAACAATATCGGCATTCGGGACGGGCAGCAGGTCTGGGTCGAAGGCCCCGAGGGCGGCAAGGTCAAGGTCATGGCCATGCTGACCGAGCGGGTGGGCGCAGGCGTCGCCTTCATGCCCTTCCACTTCGGCGGCCATTTCCAGGGCGAGGATCGAAGGTCGAAATATCCCGAGGGTGCGGATCCGTATGTCCTGGGTGAGTCGACCAACACCGCCCAGACCTATGGCTACGATTCCGTCACCCAAATGCAGGAGACCAAGGCCACTCTCTGCAAAATTTACACAGCGTAAGGAGGATCTGAGATGGCACGCGCCAAGTTCCTATGTGACGCCGAACGCTGCATTGAGTGCAATGCCTGCGTAACGGCCTGTAAAAACGAGCACGAGGTGCCCTGGGGCATCAACCGGCGCCGGGTGGTCACCATCAATGACGGCAAGCCCGGCGAGCGGTCGATCTCGGTCGCCTGTATGCACTGCTCGGATGCGCCCTGCATGGCGGTCTGCCCCGTGGACTGCTTCTATCAGACCGATGACGGTGTGGTGCTGCATTCCAAGGACCTTTGCATCGGGTGTGGGTACTGCTTCTATGCCTGCCCGTTCGGAGCGCCGCAGTTCCCGCAGGCCGGCAATTTCGGCAGCCGTGGCAAGATGGACAAGTGCACCTTCTGTGCCGGCGGTCCGGAAGAGACCTTCTCGGATGCCGAGTTCCAGAAATACGGACGCAACCGGATCGCGGAAGGCAAACTGCCGATCTGCGCCGAGATGTGTTCGACCAAGGCGCTTCTGGCCGGTGACGGTGACGATGTGTCCGCGATCTATCGCGAGCGTGTCGTGGCCCGTGGCTTCGGCTCCGGCGCCTGGGGCTGGGGCACGGCCTATGATCAGAAGGGCGGCTGAGGTTCTCGACCTGACCCCGTCTGACAGATAACAAAGGCGGGCATCGCATCGGTGCCCGCCTTTTGGCTTCTCGATATCTCTGGAGACCGCAATGCTGACCCGTATCGCCGCTCTGTTCCTGTCGTTGTCGCTGTTGAGTTTCGCGCCTGTCCTTGCGCAGGAGGCCGATGCACCGCGCGCCCAGACCGGTGGTGCGAGTACGCTTGAGGATATTCTGGCCCGCCAGCGCGGTGAGGCGGTCGAGCGTGAAAACCGCCAGATACTGGCGCAACCCGGCGATACTGCGGCGGGTAATGCCGCAGGCATGCTGGGCACGCTCGGGCCAGCATCGGACAGCCTCAGCTGGGAAGGGCTGCGCTTCAACACAGCCGACATAACCACGCAGGCTACCGGTCCTGCCGTGACAGTCCTCATGCAGGACGGCGGCATGCGGTGGCTTCAGTTCCGCGAAGGCCCGCTTTCGGTTTATGGCGGTTATCTGCTGCTCGGGGTGCTCGGACTGTTGGTCCTGTTCTACCTGATCCGGGGGAAAATCCGCATCGAAGGTGGGCCCTCGGGGATCACGATGGAGCGTTTCAAACCGGTCGAGCGCTTTGCCCACTGGCTGCTGGCGGGCTCGTTCATCCTGCTCGGGCTGACCGGGCTGATCACCCTTCTGGGCCGCAAACTGATCCTGCCCGTCTTTGGGCACGAGGTGAATGCGACACTCGCCCTGGTCTCGAAATGGATCCACAACAACGTCTCCTGGGCGTTCATGCTGGCGCTGGTGATGGTCTTCGTCTTCTGGGTCCTGCACAATATTCCCAACCGGCATGATCTTGTCTGGTTTGCCAAGGGCGGCGGCATCATCGGCAAGGGACATCCGCCGGCCAAGAAATTCAACGCAGGCCAGAAGCTGATCTTCTGGTCGGTGATCATTCTGGGTGGCTCGATCTCTGCCTCCGGCCTGTCGCTCCTCTTCCCGTTCGAGTTGCCGATGTTTGCAGCCACCTTCGAGAAACTCAACGCAATCGGCGTGCCGGGCTGGCTCGGGATGGACCCGCTCAACACCGCCCTGTCAGGGCAGGAGGAAATGCAGCTCGCCCAGCTCTGGCATTCCATTGTGGCTTTCGTGCTGATGGCGATCATCATTGCGCATATCTATATCGGCTCCGTCGGGATGGAGGGGGCCTATGACGCCATGGGCTCGGGCCAGGTTGACGTGAAATGGGCCAAGGAGCACCATTCGCTCTGGGTGGATGAGGTTCAGGCCAAGACCACCCCCGGCGAATGATCCTTCGGACGCTGTCATTATTGCTATTGGCGCTGCCGGCCCATGCGGCGGACTTTCTGACGCTTGAGGGGCATGGCGGCCCGGTCAAGAGCATCGACGTCTCCGACACGCATGTGGTGACCGCCAGCTTCGACTATTCGGTTGGCTTCTGGTCCCTTGACGGTGGGGAGGTTCGCTGGCTCGAAGGTCACAGGGCAGGCGTCAATACCGTGCTTCACATCACCGGGAACCGGGTTGCCTCGGGCGGCGATGATTTCGCGGTGCGGCTTTGGGATCTGCGCACGGGCGTCTCGGCCGAGTTTGCCGGGCATCAAGGCAAGGTGATGGATCTGGCGGTCTCGAAGGAACGCGACCTGCTCGCCTCGGCAAGCTGGGATGGCACGATACGTTTCTGGAGCCTGCTGGCGGGCACCGAGGAAGGTGTCATTGACGGGCATGATGGCAACGTCAATGCGGTGGTCTTCGCCAGCGGCGGTGATGCGCTCTACAGTGCCTCCTATGACGGAACCATTCGGGAATGGGACGTTGATACGCTGTCGGAGAAACGGGTTCTTGCCCGCCACGGCTTTGGTATCAACACCCTGCTGATTGACGAGGCGGCTGGCTGGCTGGCCTATGGCGCGCTCGATGGCGGGACACGGATCCTCGACCTCGAAACCGGCGCGCAACTGGCCGATCTTACGCTGGACCGCCGTCCCATTCTGGCCATGGCGCGCAGTCCTGACGGAAACAGCATCGCGGTGGGGGACGGCGAAGGCTATATCATGGTGGTCGAAACAGACGGCTGGACGGTGGAGCGCGACTTCCGGGCGGCCAGGCGCGGCCCGGTCTGGGCGCTGGCCTATGATCCGACACAGGCGCGGGTATTTGCCGCCGGGATCGACGATGCAGCCTATGCGTGGCCGCTTGAAAGCGATACCGGGTTCCAGATGGGAACGACTGAGCGCAGCTTTCTGGAAGACCCCGCGACAATGGAAAACGGGGAGCGTCAGTTCAATCGCAAGTGCTCGATCTGCCACACGCTGACACCTGATGGCGCCAGACGCGCGGGCCCCAGTCTCCATGGTCTTTTCGGGCGTCGGGCCGGAACACTGGAGGGCTACAAGTATTCATCGGCGCTTCTGGACGCGGATTTCGAGTGGACTGACGAGACCGTTGACAAACTCTTCGAGATCGGGCCGGATCACTTCACTCCGGGATCGAAAATGCCGATGCAACGCATTGCAAAGCGGGAAGACAGGGCTGACCTGATCCGCTTTCTTCGCCAAGCAACAGGGGAACATGCACAATGAAACCGATGTGGGCCGCGTTTGCTGCAATTGCACTGATCGCCATAGTGGTGAGTTACGGTCTCGAACAGGCCGGATTTTCGAGCGCGGAGCGGGCGTCGGGGCAGAACGTTCGGCTTGAATGATACTTCAAGGCGCGTGTGAGTGCATAAGATCACACTCAAAGCGCTGTGAAAGTTGACGCTGCGGCAGCCGCACCGCTAGCCTTTGGCCCAGGACAGTCAAAGTAAGGTGGTATCAGATGTCTAGGATTCTTTTGACGACAGCCCTCGTCCCGACAGTATTTCTGCTTCAGGCATGTGATACCGGGTTGCCCGGATCGGGATTGTTCTCGGCCGAACCCGAGCCGCAGCCGGTCGCAGTGGCCCCCGCACCGGTCGCGGCAGCACCGGCCCAGGCCAGAGTCGCTCCGGCCCCGGCAGCTCCTGCCGCTGCTCCGGCACCTGCAAGGGTGAACCCGCTGCTTCTCAACAGCGATGATGATGACGACGACGATGATGGCGGCGGCTCCTGGGGATAAGGCGGCCCCACATATCGGAATTTGCAAGATCGGTAGGATGATATGACCAAATTCGCGAAAACTGCCAGATTGATGATGTTGACGACAGCGGCGGCGCTCATGTGCACGCCGCTTCAGGCACAGACCCGTGCGGTTCTGGACAACCTGATCCAGAGCGCGAATTTGCCGGATGCCAAGGAAAAGCGGGTCGACCTGATGTCGCGGGCCTCCAAGCGCTATGCGATTGTCATCGGCAATGACCAGTACGCGCATGTTGCCGGTCTGGCGAATGCGGCGGCTGACGCGAGGTTGGTTGCCCGGTTCCTGCGCGAGCAGGGATTTGTCACCCATGTACACCACAATGTGGACAAGCAGGGGTTCGAGCGGATCTTTCGTCAGGTTCTCTTCGAGGTCGATCGCGATACGGAAGTCGTCTTCTACTACGCCGGGCACGGCATTCAGATCGGCGACAAGAACTATATCTTCCCCGTCGATGCGAAGCTTGACAGCACCTATGCGGTTTCCTTCGA
This sequence comes from uncultured Paracoccaceae bacterium, assembly GCA_947493745.1. Lineage (GTDB taxonomy): Bacteria > Pseudomonadota > Alphaproteobacteria > Rhodobacterales > Rhodobacteraceae > CANLSM01. The sequence continues at coordinate 137,308 of CANLSM010000007.1, forward strand.
GGGTGTCTCGCTGCAAAACGTCGTCTCGATCATCGGCGCCCGTGCTCGGGCTCAGATGGTCATTCTCGACAGCTGCCGGGACAATCCTTTCAGCGAGAAGGATTTCCTTGCCGATCTCTCGAACGAGACCCGGCAGTCGCGCAGCGGTTTTGCGGTTCAATCAGCACCCGTAAACACCTTCCTTGCCTTCTCCACCTCTCCCGGCGATGTGGCCTATGATGGAGCCGAGGGAGAGAACAGCCCCTATACGGGCAGCCTGGTCGAGGTCGCGGCCCGCCTGCCTGATCGCAATGTTTCCTCCGTTATGGAAGAGGTCCGCAACGAGGTTTACGAGCGCACACAAGGACAGCAGATCACCTGGGAAAGCTCCACTCTCGTAAGCCCGCTTACCTTTCAGGCAACCGAACAGGCCTTCAATGTGGCCCAGCTTCTGCCGGCATCGGTCAATACCCGGCCCGAAATGCCGATCAGCCGGGGTCTTGAAGTGCTGGGGGAGGAGAATACGCCGAGCGACGTGATTGCGGTCACGGCGGAACTCGACAAGGAAATTCCCATCGGAAAGGATTTGCTGGAGCGTCTTGGCGCAAGGGGGGATGAGGAAATCGCGCTTCTCTCGCTGCCGACGCAGGGCAGGCTTTATACATCGCCGCAGCCGGGCGCGACACGTGGCATGCAGACCTTCAACCTCGCGGATGTGAACTCGCTTGTCTACGCGCGAACCGAGACCGATATTCCGGCGGTTCAGGTGGCCCAGAACGGCCTCTCGGATGCGTTCGTCGTGGAAATCGGAGAGACAGCGGTTGCGGTCAATCTGGAGATCGAGCCCAATGCCTGCGATCTGGCGGCCGGGGATTATCTTGATCCTGACGGAGTTGGCCTTGCCCGCTATCCCAACGAGATTGACGCCGATGCCGCGCAGCAGGCCTGTCAGGCGGCTGTGGACCGGGCACCCGATGTCAGCCGGTTCCACTATCAGCTGGGTCGCGCCTATCTGGCCCAGAACAAACCCGATGCCGCACGCCCCGCATTCGAGCGGGCGCGCGCGTTGGGGCATACGCGGGCACTCTACGCGCTTGGCACATTGGCGGTGCAGCGCGCAGCACTTCTGGAAGGCGCGGCCCGGGGGCAGGTGCCGGACGACGCGCTGGCCTATTACGCACTTGGCGTGAAGGAAGGCGACCCCTATGCGATGCACGCGCTCGGCAAGCATTTCCTCAACAACGGACAGACCGCGGATCAGCAGCAATACGGGTTCGAGTTGCTGACACGGTCGCTCGAGCTTGGACATACGTTTTCAATGAACGAGCTTGGGACCTACTACCTGCGGGAAGAGACACCCTATTACGATCCGGAACGCGCGTTGCGCTATCTTCGCGCCTCCGCCGACCGCAAGGATATCTACGGCTACAACAATCTCGGCCGGGTCTATCGCAGGGGACTTGGCAACATTGCGGCGGACCCGAATGCGGCGCTCGCATGGTACAGGCTCGCGGCAGAAGGCCAGCATCCCACGGCTCCGACCAATATCGGGCGCATGTATGCGCGCGGTGAGGTGAACGGCAGCAAGGACTATGCGGAAGCGCTGAAATGGTATGACGAAGGGCTTGATCGCGGTGATCCGTGGGGCGGCGCGAATGGTGCGCGTCTTGTCGCCACCCAGCCTCTCGGAGCCGACCTTGCCTCTGCTGCGGAACGGGCCGCCAAGGCCATTGCGCTGAACAATGTGAAGGCAACCCGATCGGCCCTGGAGGTGCTGGCAGCCATTCCCGAGCCCGAGATCAACAAGGCCGCGCAACGCCTGATGGGGCAGCTTGGAACAGAAGTGGAGGCTGACGGTCAGTTCGGTCCCGGCTCACGCGCGGCACTGGATGCGACGGCAGCCAGGTTCGGTGTGCAGCCCCAGGGCAGCACCGCCCCGGACCGGCTTGTTTTCCTGTCAAAGCTCTATTGGCTGGACCGGAAGTACCGGATTGATCTTTTCTAGAAGAGCTACGTGCCTCCGGCGGGGATATTTGAAGAAAAATGAAGGTGCCTTCTTTTTGGCAAAAATATCCCCGCCGGAGGCATAATCGTTTCAGAACCGACGGTTCCGGGCCGCGAGCAGCTTCAGCCGCAACGCATTGATCTTGATGAAACCGGCTGCGTCCTTTTGATCGTAAGCGCCCGCGTCCTCTTCAAATGTCACGTGCTGCTCTGAGTAGAGAGTGTGATCGGACCAGCGCCCAATGGTGCTTGCGGAACCCTTGTAGAGCTTGAGCCGGACCGTGCCGGTCACATGATCCTGGCTTTTGTCTATGGCGGCCTGCAGCATTTCTCGTTCAGGCGAGAACCAGAAGCCGTTGTAGATCAACTCCGCATAGCGTGGCATCAGTTCGTCCTTAAGATGGGCGGCGCCCCTGTCGAGCGTGATGGATTCGATGCCGCGATGGGCCTCCAGCAAAAGTGTGCCGCCCGGAGTTTCATAGATCCCGCGGGATTTCATGCCGACAAAACGACCCTCGACCAGGTCCAGACGGCCAATTCCGTGCTTGCCGCCGAGCTCGTTGAGGCGGGTCAGGAGCGTTGCGGGCGATAGCATCTCTCCATTGACGGAAACGGCATCGCCACGTTCAAAACCGATCTCAATGACCCCGGGCGTATCCGGGGCGTCTTCGGGGTGCACGGTGCGCTGATAGACGTAATCGGGCGCGGCCTCGGCGGGATCTTCGAGGACTTTGCCTTCCGACGAGGTGTGCAGCAGGTTCGCGTCCACCGAAAACGGGGCTTCTCCGCGTTTGTCCTTGGCAATCGGGATCTGGTGTGCCTCGGCAAATTCCAAGAGACGGGTCCGACTTGTCAGGTCCCATTCCCGCCACGGCGCGATCACCTTGATGTCCGGGTTCAGCGCATATGCGGACAGCTCGAAGCGGACCTGGTCATTGCCCTTGCCGGTTGCGCCATGGGCGACCGCATCGGCGCCGGTCTCGGACGCGATCTCGACCAGCCGTTTTGAGATCAGCGGGCGGGCGATTGAGGTTCCGAGCAGATAGAGCCCTTCATAGACCGCATTTGCGCGGAACATCGGAAAGACGAAATCGCGGACGAACTCCTCGCGGACATCCTCGATGAAGATGTTTTCCGGTTTGATCCCAAGCAGTTCAGCCTTCTTGCGGGCGGGCTCCAGTTCCTCACCCTGGCCGAGATCGGCAGTGAAGGTCACGACCTCGCAACCATACTCGGTCTGCAGCCATTTCAGGATGATGGAGGTGTCCAGACCGCCGGAATAGGCGAGGACGACTTTCTTCGGAGCGGACATGGGAGAGGCCTTCACGCTAAGGACGGGATGGCCGGGGTTTAGTGGGTTTGGGACGGCTGTTCAAGCGAGCGTTGGTCGGTCTCGGCCAGCATCAACTGCGGATACCATTCCGGCATATCGGTCCCGCCACCAGGAATGCAAGACCCGTGCGTCACCGGCCAGTCGGATGCAGCCTCGATCAGACGCGCGTCCAGTGCAGCCTCACACTGGGCCAGCGAAGCGGTTTCAAGCTGGATCATCTCCAGTTCCGAACATGCGCTCAGGTCGTGGCTGCAACCTGCGAGAAATATGGTGAATATGAGTTCCATAGACGCCTGCCTAATGCGATTCTGATTTCGAGGTCCGTGTGATTCCTCACATTTTCAACCCGCAAGCCCAGGGGGAAGTTCCGATGTTGCCGCCATTTTCGATCCGGGATCTGGGCGAGATTGCCATTCGTGTTGTTGATATGGACGCGATGTTTGCGTTCTATCGCGACGTCATCGGGCTGGAGGTTCTGAGTCCGCCCAACACGAACGGGATCGCCTTTTTCAGGATATGTGAGGGTCATGCCGGACATACCCGGGTCCTTGCGCTTTTCGAACGCGGGGCAGGGCGCCCCGAAATTCGCCCGTCCGGTCAGGCTGCGCCCGAGACCAGTGCCCGCTCCACCCTTCATCATATCGCCTTCAATGTCGACTACGAAGCGCAGGAAGCCGCTCGGGACTGGCTGATCGCGCGGGGTCTGACGCCGGTCGAGCAGATATTCGACTGGATCGGATGGCGCGGGATCTTCGTGGAAGATCCTGATGGAAACACTGTTGAACTTGTGGCCTATCACCCGTCACTCAAGAAACCCTAGCCCGCGCACGGTCCGCAGGCTATCACCGGCTGCATGAGTGATTTTGTTCAATCTGTCGATGCGGCAATGGCGCGGATGCGCGCCCTCTTCCCGCCAACGCCTTGCCAGCGCAACGATTTCCTGTCGGACCGGTATGGGGCGGAGATCTGGCTGAAGCGCGAGGACCTCTCGCCGGTGCGATCCTACAAGATCCGCGGGGCGTTCAATGCGATGGGCAAGGCCCTGCGTGCGGATGCGGCGCAGCGCCGGTTTGTCTGTGCTTCTGCCGGTAACCATGCCCAAGGCATGGCCTATGCCTGCCGCCATTTCGGCGTCGATGGTGTGATTTTCATGCCCGTCACCACACCACGCCAGAAGATCGACAAGACGCGGGTCTTCGGCGGCGACACGGTCGAGATCCGGCTTCAGGGGGACTATTTCGATGACACGCTTGCGGCTGCGCAGGAGTACTGCACGGAGGTCGGCGCGCTGTTTCTGCCGCCGTTTGATGCGGTCGATGTGATCGAGGGGCAGGCGACCGTGGCGGCGGAAATGCTGGGGCAGATGGATGCGCCGCCAGAGCTTGTCGTTCTGCCGGTCGGCGGTGGCGGGCTGTCCGCCGGCATGACCCGCTATTGTCGTGCACAGAGCCCCGGAACCGTCTTTCGATTTGTCGAACCGCGTGGGGCCGCGAGCCTGAAAGCAGCTCTTGAAGAAGAGACGCCCGTGACGTTGTCGCGGGTCGATAACTTCGTTGATGGTGCGGCGGTTGCACGGATCGGGGCTCATAATTTCGAGGCGCTCAAGGGGTTTTCACCAGACGACGTGATGACGTCACCTGAGGACCGGCTCTGTGAAACCATCAGCGAGATGCTCAACGTGGAAGGTGTTGTCCTGGAACCTGCCGGAGCGCTTGCCATCGACGCGTTGCGTGATCTCGACTGGGGGCTCTGGGCCGGGCGGCGGATTGCGGCTGTGGTCTCGGGCGGCAACTTCGATTTCGAGCGTCTGCCGGATGTCAAGGAACGGGCGATGCGCTTCGCGGGCCTCAAGAAGTATTTCATCCTGCGTCTGCCGCAACGTCCCGGCGCGTTGAAGGACTTTCTGGGCCTTCTGGGACCCAATGACGACATCGCGCGGTTTGAGTATCTCAAGAAATCGGCGCGCAATTTCGGGTCAGTTCTGATCGGGATCGAAACCACCGAGAAAGGCAGCGTGGAAGCCCTGATGGCGCGGATGACGGCCAACGGGTTTGCCTATCAGGACATCACCGAGAACGAGACGATCAGTTCCTTGATCATCTAGGGAGGCCGCTTTGCTCAACAGGATTGTAACCGGTGACGACCATCTGCCGAAATTGATCATTGCGCATGGTCTTTACGGATCTGCGCGCAACTGGGGTGTGATCGCCAAACGGCTCAGCGATATTCGGCAGGTGATCGCAGTTGACATGCGCAACCACGGGGACAGCCCTTGGGACCATACTCATTCCTATGAAGCGATGGCCGCCGACCTGGCCGAGGTGATCGAGGCGCATGGTGGGCCGGTTGATCTTCTGGGTCATTCGATGGGCGGGAAGGCAGCCATGATGATGGCGCTGACAGACCCTCAACCGGTCAGACATCTCATTGTGGCGGATATTGCGCCGATGGCTTACGGGCACTCGCAGATCGAGTTTGTGCGGGCAATGCAGGCGGTGACGCTTGAGGGGATCACGCGTCGTTCCGAGGTTGAGCCGCAATTGCAGCACTCGGTGGCTGACCCAGCCTTGCGGGCCTTCTTTCTCCAAAGCCTGGCTATCGAGGACGGGCGTGCCCGCTGGAAACTCAATCTCGATGTTCTGGCTGACCAGATGCCGCTGATCATGGGGTTTCCCGATGTCACTGGCGTGTTCCAGGGCGATGTCCACTTTATCACCGGGGCTGTGTCGGATTATGTGAACCAAGCGGGACGAGAGCGCATTGCCGAGCTTTTTCCGCGTGCCGGGATCACGCAGATCGAGGGCGCAGGGCATTGGGTTCACGCGGAAAATCCACGCGGATTTGAGGCCGCCCTGCGGGAGGTCCTGACCTGATTGCCTGCGCGTTCCGCGCAGACGCCTTTTTGTCAGCCGCGGTCAGGTCTGACCGCGGCCTCCGGGTGGGATCAGTCCCGCTCGAATGCGATGGCGATGCCTTGGCCGCCACCGATACACATGGTCACAAGCGCGCGCTTCCCGCCGATCCGCTGAAGCTCGTAGAGTGCCTTGATCGTGATGATCGCCCCTGTTGCACCTACCGGGTGTCCAAGCGCAATCGCGCCTCCATTGGGATTGACTTTTGCGGGGTCGAGGCCGAGCTCCTTGGTCACAGCGCAGGCCTGGGCCGCGAAGGCCTCGTTCGACTCAATCACGTCGAAGTCGTCAGGCCCCAGCCCGGTTTTCTCGAAAAGCGCGCGCACCGCCGGGACGGGACCGATGCCCATCACCTCCGGCCTGACCCCGGCATGGGCATAACCGATCATGCGGGCGAGCGGTTTCAGGCCGGCCTTCTCGGCGGCTTCGGCCCCGGCCAGAACCATTGCGGCGGCACCGTCATTGATCCCCGACGCATTGCCAGCCGTCACGGTGCCGTCTTTCTGGAATACTGTCCTCAGACCCGCCAATGCTTCAAGCGAGGTTGACTTGGGATGCTCGTCGGTTTCGAAAGCAACCGTATCGCGTCTGACGCGCACTTCGATGGGGGTGATCTGCGAGCTGAAGCGCTCACCCTTGATCGCATTGGCTGCGCGGGTCTGGGATGTCATCGCGAATTGATCCTGCATGTCGCGGGTGATCTGATGTTCCTTCGCGACATTCTCGGCCGTGACACCCATATGGCCCGTGCCGAAGGGGCAGTTGAGCGCGCCCAGCATCATGTCGAGGCTTTTGACATCGCCCATCTTCTGACCCCATCGGGCATCGGCAAGGATATAGGGCGAGCGGGACATGTTCTCGGCCCCTCCGGCGAGGGCGAAATCCGCATCCCCCAGCATCAGGGACTGAGCCGCCGAGACGATCGCCTGAGCGCCCGATCCGCAGAGCCGGTTGACGTTCATTGCCGGGGTCGTTTCAGGAATACCGGCCTCGATCGCCGCGGCTCTGGACAGGTACATGTCGCGTGGCTCAGTATTGATCACATGGCCGAAAGCAACATGGCCGATCTGCGCGGCCTCGACACCTGATTTCTCCAGGGCGGCGCTGCTTACAGTCGCGGCCATCGCGATGGGTGGCGTTCCGGCAAGGGCGCCGCCGAATGTTCCGATGGCGCTGCGCGCGCCGTCCAACACAACAATATCCCGGCTCATGATGCTGTTCTCCTGATTTTTGTTCATGCTTGGTCGAACCGAGGCAGGCGTCAAGCCCGACCTCAGGGCGGGCCGATGCGGTCGGGATGGGCGGCCGCGAAAGCCGGGATTTCCTCCAACCTATCGACGATCCTGCGGATTGTTGGCATCGGTGTCAGTTCGATGTCCCATCGACGGGCGTTGTAGATCTGCGGCACGAGACAGATATCGGCCATGGAAACCGTGTCACCATGGCAGAAGAGGCCCGTTTGGGCGCTGCTCAGCATGATCTCGACAGCGGCCAGTCCCCTGGGAATGAAGGCTTGCATCCAGTCCTGCATCTCCAGTTCCGGGGCGTGATCGGTGGCGAACCGCGCGACCGAAAGATTGCAGACCGGATGGATTTCCATGGCAATCGCGTAGGTGAGGGCGCGTACCCGGGCGCGGCCTGCCGCATCATCCGCCAAAAGACCCATCTCGCGGGTCTCGGAGAGGTATTCCAGTATGCTGATTGATTGCGTCAGCGTATGCCCGTCGATTTCCAGTGTCGGCACCAGGCCTTGTGGATTGCGAGTCAGGTTTTCCGGCGATTTATGCGCGCCGGAAAGCAGATCCACCTGTTCGCGCTCATAGTCCTCGCCCGAGAGCTTCAGCGCGATACGCAGGCGGTATGCAGCGGACGAGCGCCAGTAGTCGTAAAGCCGGATCACATCGTTACCCCCTTGAGCAGGATGTCCGTGATGCGATCCAGATGGTCGCGGTCACTGGCGGTGAGGCGACTTTTGAGCTCGCTTTCGAAGGACAGGGCAAGCGGGACGATCTGATTGAAGACGGAGGTTCCCTGATCGGTCAGCGAGAGCGCGATGAGGCGTTTGTCGGTGGGGTGCGGTCTGCGCGCCAGCAGTCCGCGCTTCTCCAGACGCTTGGCCGCGCGGGAGACCTTGGATTTTTCCATGTCGACCCGGGCCTCGATGTCTCTGACACTGACGTTGGAGCCTTCGGCAAGATGTGCCATGACGCGCCATTCCGGCACCGACAGACCGAACCGCTCCCCATAGGTTCCGCTCAGATCACGACTGACGCGGCTGGCGAGAACAGCCAGGCGATACGGCAGGAATGCATCCAGGGAGAAGGCATCGGGATCATTGCGCATGCAACGAGTTTGCGTCAGGTAGGCCCGCCTTTGCAACCCGCAAGCATGGTCCCTGCTGTCTGATCAGGGGGGCGGTTCCAATTTCAGGCGGCCACGCTCACGGTGTTGCGGCCTGAGGTTTTGGCAACATAGAGTTGCTGATCAGCACGCTCGACCAGTGTCTCGACCGTATCGCCCAGCTGGAACAAGGCGACGCCGGAAGAGATTGTGATCTGACCGATGTCCTCCTCACCGCTTTTCTGCACCCAGACCAGATTTTCAAAGAGCTTGCGAAGCTCTTCGTTCAGCGCTCTCGCCCCTTCGATATCCGTGTTGGGCAGGATGAGCGAGAATTCCTCCCCACCCAGTCGGGCGATCTTGTCGCGGCCCTTCACGTTTTGCTGCAGCAGCGAGGCCAGGCGCTGAAGGACCCGGTCGCCAACCTGATGCCCGAAGGTGTCGTTGATCCGCTTGAAATGATCAATGTCGAGTATGGCAAGCGCCAGTGGCTGATGGCATGCGGTGCTCAGATCAATTGCAGCCGCAAGATCGCGATCAAAGGCCCGCCGGTTGGCAAGCTTGGTCAGGTGATCGGTGAACGCGTTTTCGCGCATCTCGTCCAACTCGGACCGGGCCTTGTCGAGCTCATGACGGCTGCGCTCAAGCTGCTGGCTCAACTCATGGCTCATGGAAAGCGCGCTCTGGTTCGATTTGAACATATGTCGGGCGATAGAGCGCAGCTCTTCCTTGGTTCGCGAACCGGAAAGATCGCGGATACTTTCCTTGAGAACGTTGGAGAAATGCGTGTTGCCGGCGAGCCCCGTTTCGAGATGCGCAAACATCTGTGTGATCTCGTCGGTCAGGGCCTCGCCGATGGTTTCGAGTCCGTTTTGCGCCGCGAGTGCACCGAGGAAACGGTCATGGAGCGACAGGATCACGTCTATGACAACCCGCTCCGGGCTTTCCATCACGCGGTCCAGTGCGGTGGACAGCCCTTCGTTCTGCTTGGTTGTATGGACGTAGAAAACCTCGAACACTTCGGGCAGGGGCGGCAATTCGAAGCGCCGGATGAACGAATTGGCAATGTCGGCAGTGTCGCGAATGTCTTCCATATTGTGCTGGGTCACGTCACGATCCTCAAACTACCCTGGATTCCGAGGACGCTACGACAAGGATGTTGACGGTCGGTTAAGCAATCGGGCCTGTGAGGTCCCGCAACGCCGCCATATTTATTGCCACAGTTTCAACATAATTAACGAATTGTTAATCGTTTTGGGAAAAATTGAATCAAACAGTAGCCGGGTTTGGGTATACCGGAACTGTCATCCACGAAAATGCGAGGCGCGGTTGTGCGGGTTCTTTTGGTACAGGATAACGAGGACCTTGGCCGCATCTGGTGCAAGTTTCTCAACATGCAGGGGCTGGATGCGCAGTTGGTAACCAGTCCTGATGCGGCCATCGAGGTCCTGCAGACCGAGGCCTTTGATGCCATGGTGCTGGAGCCGGTGCTCGAAGAGGGCAGCTCCATCGCGATTGCGGATTTTGCGACCTACAAGAACCCCGACATCGCGATCCTGGCCGTCACCAAGTCGAGTTTCTTTAGTGATGGCAGCGTCTTTGAAGTTCTGCCAAATGCGCGCGGCCTTCTGCGCACACCGATCCGGCCCGATGACCTGGTCGCCTATCTTGAGCATTTCGCACCACGGCGCGGTGCCAGCAGCTCGAAACAGCGCGCCTGAGGGTCAGGCGGCGCTCAGACGCTCCCGCCCGTGAGGCTCGGTCCAGTCGATCTCGAACCCGATCGGTTCTATCCTGTGCGGATTGATGCTTTCATGACTGACATGATAGTGCCGCGTGATGTGGTCGAAATGGACGGTCTCGGCCACCCCGGGCCACTGGTACAGCTCTCGGGTGTAGGCCCATAGATTGGGAAACTCCACGAGCCGGTTGCGGTTGCATTTGAAATGCCCGACATAGACGGGATCGAACCGCAGGAGGGTCGGCAAAAGCCGCCAGTCTGCCTCGGTTATGGTGTCTCCCATCAGATACCTGGATCCCGCAAGCCGCGCCTCCAGCCAGTCCATCGTCTCAAAAAACGCTGTAACAGCCTCGTCATAGGCCTGCTGAGTGGTTGCGAAGCCGGATTTGTAGACCCCGTTGTTGATGGTGTTGTATATCCGGTCGTTCACCGGGTCCATCGCATCGCGAAGATGCGCGGGCCAGAAGTTCAGCCCATTGCCGGTGATCCTGTCAAAGGCGGAGTTGAACATCCGGATGATCTCCGACGACTCGTTGGAGACAATCGTATTGTCCTGCCTGTCCCAAAGGATCGGCACCGTCACCCGGCCGGATGTATTGGGATCGGCGCGCAGGTAGATGTCGCGGGCGAATGGCAGACCAAAGAGCCGGTCACCGGTTGCGCCCGGAAAATCGTCCGCGAAGGTCCAGCCATCGTCGAACATGTCGGGATCGACCACGTCAACGGTGATATGGGTCTCAAGTTCCTTGAGCTTGCGAAAGATCAACGTGCGATGCGCCCATGGGCAGGCATAGGAGACATAGAGGTGATAACGACCGCTTTCGGCCTTGAAGCCGCCGCGCCCGGACGGACCCGCTGACCCATCAGCGGTAATCCAGTTCCGATAGCTCGCGGTGGAGCGCTTGAAATGCCCGCCGCTCGTTTTGGTGTCGTACCACTCGTTGGTCCAGACGCCGTCCTGAAGCTGACCCATGTCGCTCTCCTCCTTGAGATCCGTCGGTCCTACAATGTTTCGTTCTGAAGATAAATAAATCTGCAATAAACCCGTTGTATCCAATGTCGAAACATCACAATTCAGCGGGCGAATCTGTTGCTTTTGCCGGGCGCCTCGACCAACTTTGATATGCGGGGGATTCGCTGCGACCCCCTCCAACGACCTGAGTGAGTTACGATGAGTACACATCTTCCACCCGAAGTCCTCGCCGGTCTGCGCAAGGCGCAACTGGCATCGAAGAAGTCCAAGGCCCGCTGGCGGGTCCGTGTGGATGATCAGGTGTTCCCGATCCTTGAAATGTCGCAATCCGAGTTTGCGATGGCGTCCGAGGCGACACCGGCGCTGCGCGGGCTTGTCGATATCTACGACGGCAGCCGCTATGTCTCGCAATGCCTCATCATGCACGCCCGCGAAGAGGACGATATGCGGGTCTATGAGTTCAAATGGAACACGGAAGTGCGCCGCACACCGGCGCTTGACTTCGCGCGCGAGAAACCGGCAATCGCGGGCTACCTGACCGCCGGCTGACACGTTTCTGCGGGCCGCGGTCGATTTTCTGGGCAAATCTTGCGCGAAGTGATACCTGATGCGTGGAATACGCGAAACATTGCGTATCTGGCTGCTCTAAAATCCCGCGCGTGTTTCTTCGAAAAAGGTGTCGCCATGATTCAAATGCCATATCTCCTGTTTCTCGGCGATGCTGCTGACCCGCTTGCGGCCAAGGTCGCGCAAGGCATCAGGGACTGGCGGCCCGACGCCTCTGTCGGGCAGTTCCGTATGGTCGGCTGCAACGCAGACATGAAGCTTCCTGACATGACGATTGAGGAGGCGGTCGCGGCAGGTGCCAAGACGCTGGTTGTGGGCGTGGCCAACCGTGGCGGCAAGATATCGGCGGCCTGGATCGCGGTCCTCAAGGAGGCGCTCGAAAACGGGCTTGATCTGGCCTCGGGTCTTCACAATCTTCTGCGCGACGAGCCGGAACTTGTCGCGGCTGCTGAAAAACATGGCCGGACCCTGCACGACGTCCGCATTCCCTCGGTCGAGTACCCGATTGCCAATGGCCGCACGCGCACAGGCAAACGGTGCCTTGCGATCGGCACTGACTGCTCGGTCGGCAAGATGTATACCGGTATCGCGATGGAGCGCGAGATGCATACACGCGGCATGAAGGCGACGTTCCGGGCCACCGGGCAGACCGGCATTCTCATCACCGGTGACGGTGTGCCGCTGGATGCGGTCGTGGCAGATTTCATGGCGGGCGCCGTCGAGCACATCACGCCTGACAATGACTCCGATCACTGGGATCTCATCGAAGGGCAGGGAAGCCTCTTTCACGCTTCCTATTCAGGTGTCACGATGGCGCTCATTCACGGCGGCCAGCCTGATGCCCTGATCCTCAGCCATGAGCCGACGAGACAGCACATGCGCGGCCTGCCGGAATACAAGCTACCAAGCCTTGAAGATCTCCGGGATGTGGGGCTGAGAATGGCACAGATCGTCAATCCGGACTGCAAGGTAATCGGCATATCCGTGAACACGGCCGCAATGACAGAAGCTGAGGCGCTGGATTATCTGGCCGGTGTCGAGGCGCGGATGCAACTCCCGACCGTCGACCCGTTCCGGCAGGGTGCTGCACGGCTGGTAGAGGCGCTCGCATGACCATCTCGGTGCAGGAAGACCGGTTCCGGTTGAGCCGCGTTTTCACCATTTCCAGAGGCTCGCGGGAGGCCGCGGATGTGCTGACCGTCACCATCTTACGGGATGGTCTTGCAGGCCGGGGGGAATGTGTACCCTATGCGCGTTACGGCGAGACGATGGCGTCAGTTCGTGCGCAGATCGAAAGCCTGCCACCGGAGATCACGCGCGGGGATCTGCAATCCGCTCTGCCAGCCGGTGCTGCCCGGAATGCGGTGGATTGTGCGCTGTGGGATCTGGAAGCGAAGATCTCCGGACAAAGGGCACAGGAAATCGCCGGGCTCGGCGATCTGAAACCCTGCCTGACGGCCTTTACCCTGTCGCTCGACACCCCGGACGCCATGCGCGCGCAGGCGGCCGAGAATTCCGACCGACCGCTTCTGAAAACCAAGCTTGGCGGCGAAGGCGATGTCGCGCGGATCGAGGCTGTGCGCGCCGGTGCGCCGAGCGCGCGGATCATTGTCGATGCCAATGAGGGCTGGACACCCGAGATGTACCGGAGCCTCGCGCCGGTTCTGGTCGATCTCGGCGTTGAAATGGTCGAACAGCCGTTTCCCGCAGGTCAGGACGATGCCCTGCGCGACCTCGACCGGCCATTGCCGGTCTGTGCCGACGAAAGCTGCCATGACCGCGCATCGCTCGACGGGCTGGCGGGCAAGTATGACATGGTCAACATCAAGCTCGACAAATCGGGAGGATTGACCGAAGCGCTGGCGTTGCGCGAGGCCGCAATCGAGCAGGGCTTTCGCATCATGGTCGGCTGCATGGTCGGTACGTCACTGGCGATGGCACCTGCAGTTCTGCTGGCGCAAGGCGTGGAGATCGTCGATCTCGACGGACCGCTTCTGCTGGCAGAGGATCGGAACCCGCCGCTGCACTATGATGCGGAAGGGGTGCATCCCCCAAAAAGTGCCCTTTGGGGCTGATAAGGAGACAACAAAATGAGCAGGACCGTTTATGTGAACGGCGCGTATGTCGCCGAGGAAGACGCGAAGATCTCGATCTTTGACCGTGGCTTCCTGATGGCCGACGGGGTTTACGAAGTGACATCCGTTCTCGACGGAAAACTGGTCGATTTCCCGGGTCATATCGCGCGCCTTGGCCGATCGCTGAATGAACTGGACATGGATGCCCCCGTGGATGATGCCGAGCTGGAAACGATCCACCGGGAACTGGTTGCCCGCAATGATCTCGACGAAGGCATGATCTACATGCAGGTGACAAGGGGCGCTGCGGACCGGGATTTCACCTATCCGGAGAATGCCAGGCCGTCCCTGGTTCTGTTCACGCAGGAGAAACCGCTTGCCGAGACGCAGGCCGCGAAGGACGGGATCAGGGTCATTTCGGTCGAGGACATTCGCTGGGGCCGCCGCGACATCAAGACCGTGCAGCTTCTGGCGCCGTCAATGTGTAAGATGATGGCCAAGAAGGCGGGCAAGGATGATGCCTGGATGGTCGAGGACGGCTTCGTGACGGAAGGCACCTCGAACAACGCCTATATCGTGCTTCAGGACGGAACGATCGTGACACGGAACCTGTCGAACGCGATCCTGCACGGGATCACCCGCGAGGCTGTGCTGCGTTTCGCGCGGGAGGCCCAGATCAAGGTCGTCGAGCGCCCTTTCACCGTCGAAGAGGCCAAGGGTGCAGCGGAGGCCTTCATCACGGCGGCCTCGACCTTTGTCTGTCCGGTTGTGGAGATCGACGGTATCAGCATTGGTGCGGGTGAGCCGGGTCCTGTCGCAAAGCGGCTGCGCGAAATCTACATCGACGAAAGCCGCAAGCAGGCGATCTGAGCGAGGCGAACGCTCCCGCCCCAACTGATCCGTCATCCATCAGGATGGTCGGGCAGGCGGGAGTGGTTCTCATTCGGTCTTCAGCGCCTCCTCGGCGAAAGCCTTCGCTGCAGCGCAGGTCTCCGTCGGTGGGGCTTGGCCGATAATTGCATCCAATAGATCAAGCCGCTGGTCGGCGGCTGCCAGTTCCAACCCTTCAAGATAGTGCCGTCCCAGCAGATCAAGCGTCTCCGTGTCCAGATCAATCGACTGGGTGGGGAGGGCCTCCAGGATATCTTTGCGCAGCAATATCTCACCTGCGATCAGCTTGCCCGCATAGTCCCAAATCAGTCCATCCTCACCACAGCGATGCAGGATCTCCAACCGGGCGAGGTTGTGATTGTGATCAGCGAAATCCTGGGCGTAGCGGTTCACGACAAAAGCGTAGAGCTGCTTATGTGCAACCGGCGTCTCGGCCAGAACACCCGTGGCGCAAATGCAAAGCCCCAGGATCGCGGGTCTAATCACCGTGGCTCTCGGCGAAGCGGGCCTTCTGCTCGTCAGTTGCATCGGTCTGATGTTCCGCGCGCCAGTCTGCAAACGGCATGCCGTAGAACGCCTCGCGGCCCTCGTCCTTGGACATCTCTATGCCGCTCTCAATGGCCGCTTCCTGATACCAGCGGCTCAGGCAGTTTCGGCAGAAGCCCGCGAGGTTCATCATGTCGATGTTCTGCACATCCGTGCGCTCGGCCAGATGCGCCTTGAGACGGCGAAACGCAGCTGCTTCGAGTTCGATTTGGGTCCGGTCATCCATGGCAGGCCTCCTCAATATCTGTTCCCAGCATAAGCGGGCGGATCAGCGGGGCAAGCCGGTCGGCCCATGCCCATTGTCCGGCCTCCTCCGCGATCAGGTCGTTGCGGATCTCGATCAATACATGGGGATTTCCGCGCGCCGTTCCATGGCGATACATACAATCGCCCTGCAACTGTCCGCTATAGGGCTCGTTATCGCCGACACAAAGGGACCCATCCGCCTTGAGTGCGGCAATCAGAGGCTCGGCCAGACGACCATCCCTGTCCCAAAGGATACCGATCTCCCACGGTCGGTCAGGCTTGCCGGCGAGCTTCTTGGTGAAGGAGTGGATGGAGATCAGATGCGGCACCTGACCACGGGCGCGGATCATCTCGATCTGCGCTTCTATGGCCGCATGATAGGGGTCGTAGAAGAGCGACTTGCGTCGATTGATCTCAACCTCATCGACATTGCGGTTGGCCGGAATGATTGATCCGTCATAGAGCCGCATCAGCAATGTCGGGTCATCAATTCCGCGATTGGGATCGATCACCAGACGCGAGAAACATGACATGACTGCAACCGAGCCCAGATGCTCGGCCAGCCTGCGGGTGACGCCCGCAGCCCCGACATCATAGGCGATATGGCGTTCCATATCCCGATCCGGAAGCCCCAGAGAGCCGCCATTCACCGCTTCCGGCACATGATTGCTGGCATGATCGCATAACAGAAGAAACGGCGAAACACTGCCAAAAGACAGCACTTCAAAGGCGGGTGATTTGCTCATGAGGGACCGTATTGCTTAGACTTTCCAAGTATATGTCGTTCAACCGTGAAGGAAACACCACAGATGCGTAAATTTACGTTTGGGCGATCACTTTTGTCGGGCCATTCAACATGCCCTCGTCTATAAGCCCTTCGAGGCCCCTAAACCGATGATAGACGAGATCCTGTTACCATGCTCAGACGCAACCGAAATGTGAAGGTCGTTGCCACCTTGGGGCCTGCCTCAGACAAATACGAGATGATCAAGGCGCTCTTCGAGGCGGGCGCGGATGTGTTCCGCCTGAACATGAGCCATGGCTCTCATGCCGAGATTGCCGAGCGTCATGCGCTTATCCGCGATCTCGAGGTCGAGATGAGCCGTCCGATCTGCATCCTCGCCGATCTTCAGGGGCCAAAGCTGCGCTGCGGCAGTTTTGCCAACGGATCGGAGATGCTGGAGGAGGGCGCCGCCTTCCGGTTTGATCTCGATGAGACGCCAGGTGACGGGACACGGGTTCAACTCCCCCACAGGGAGATTTTCGAGGCGTTGGAGGTCGGGTCCACCCTGCTGGTCAATGACGGCAAGATCCGCCTCAAGGTCACCGATTGCTCCAAGACCCATGCGGACATGGTCGTTGAGGTCGGTGGCCGGATATCCAACAACAAGGGCGTGAATGTTCCCGATGTGGTGTTGCCGCTGGCAGCCTTGTCGGAGAAGGATCTTGAGGATCTGGAGTTTGTCTGCCAACTCGGCGTTGACTGGCTCGGCCTGAGTTTCGTCCAGCGTGCGGCAGATGTGGAACAGGCACGCGCGCTGGCCAAGGGACGGGCTGCCGTGCTCTCGAAGATCGAGAAACCGGCGGCCGTGAAGGCTTTTGAGGAAATTCTGGCGGCATCCGACGGTATCATGGTCGCGCGGGGCGATCTGGGAGTGGAACTGCCGGTTCAGGCTGTCCCCCCGATCCAGAAACGTCTGGTGCGGGCCTGTCGGCGCGTCGGCAAACCGGTGATTGTGGCAACCCAGATGATGGAGAGCATGATCTCGTCGCCCGTGCCGACACGTGCCGAGGTCTCGGATGTCGCGCAAGCCATCTATGAGGGGGCCGATGCGGTGATGCTGTCGGCGGAATCGGCGGCAGGCGACTATCCCATCGAGGCAGTGACCACGATGAACAACGTGGCAGAGGAGGTTGAGAAGGATGCGATCTACCGGCAGGTGATCGAGGCCTCGCGCACACCCTCGCGCACGTCTGTCTCGGATGCGATCACGTCCGCTGCGCGCGAAGTGGCGGAGACCACAGATGTGAAGGCGATCTGCTGTTTTACCCATTCGGGCACGACCGCTCAGCTTGCCTCGCGAGAAAAGCCCCGTGTTCCGATCATTGCACTGACACCCAAGCCAGATACGGCCCGGCGGCTGACCCTGACATGGGGTCTGCATTGTGTGGTCACCCAGGAGGTGGACCGCTTCAAGATGGCAGTGGTCAACGCGGCGCGGGTCGCACGTGAATACGGGTTCGGCTCGGATGATGACAAGATCATCGTCACCGCCGGTATCCCGTTCAATACCGCAGGATCGACCAACATCCTGCGGGTCGCCCCCTTGCAGGAGAAACTGATCTTCGAGGGCGGGCCGGAGTAACAACAATAAGGAGGCACTTATGGCCGACTATGATGTTTATCTGTTGGGTGCGGTTCTGGGCGGATCGCTCGGATTTCTGACGTTCTTCACGGCGCTTTTCGACAAGCGGTTTCCGACCATCGGTGTCTTTCTGCTGGCGGTCGGCGGGGTCTGCGGGTTTTTCGCCTATGAGATCGCACCTGATCCGGTCACGGTTCAGGATGTGCCGGAAGCCTTCATCAAGCTCGCCGCCTACCTGAAGCACTGAAACCCCCGCCCCCGATCGGGGGCTTGCCAAGCATCTCTCTTCTGCCTATACACCGCGCTTCAACCGGGCGTCCGGCCAATAGGGCTGCCGAGTCGCCTATGTAAGACCAACTCGAAACCGAGGAGATGGAAATGCCCAAGATGAAGACCAAATCGGGCGCCAAGAAGCGCTTCAAGGTGACCGCGAGCGGTCGTGTCAAGGCGGCCCAGGCGGGCAAGCGCCACGGCATGATCAAGCGCTCCAACAAATTCATCCGCAATGCGCGTGGCACGACAGTGCTCTGCAAGGCCGATGAAGGCATCGTCAAAACCTACATGCCATACGCGCGCTAAGGAGAATCCGATATGTCACGTGTAAAATCCGGCAAGGTCACCCACGCCCGCCACAAGAAGGTCATCAAGGCCGCCAAAGGCTACTATGGCGCGCGCTCCACGAATTTCCGCACGGCAACGCAGGCCGTCGACAAGGCGATGCAGTATGCCACACGGGATCGCAAGGTACGCAAGCGGAACTTCCGCGCGCTCTGGATCCAGCGGATCAATGCGGGCGTTCGCGCCCATGACGAGACCCTGAACTACTCGCGTTTCATCAACGGTCTGGCACTTGCCGGCATCGAGGTTGACCGCAAGGTTCTGGCAGATCTCGCCGTGCATGAGCCCGAGGCTTTCGGTGCCATCGTCGATCAGGCGAAATCAGCACTGGCCTGACAGCTTTCAGCGCCAGAGATTTTGAAAATCCGGTCCGATGACCGGGTTTTTTTGTTGCCGGACCGCGCCGTTTCGGCTGCGGCATTTGGCCGTTCTCATCTTGTTTCGACCATCCCCGTCGCCATCTCCACAGGTACAGATATGTCACCGACATGAAAGGACTTGCCGATGAAATGCCCGGTTGATGGCGAAACACTTGTGATGGCCGACCGCAATGGAGTGGAGATCGACTATTGCCCTTCCTGCCGCGGTGTCTGGCTGGATCGCGGTGAACTGGACAAGATCGTCGAGCGGTCGGTTCCGCCAGCTGCCCCCCAGTCCAGGTTCGTTGATCGGGACGAGGATGACTACGGGCATTCCGGTCGCCCCGGAAAGAAAAAGCGTGAGAGCTTCCTGGGTGAGCTTTTCGACTTCTGATCGGCCTCAGGCGGGGCTCTCCGGCTCGTCAGGGCTTGCAAGGACAATGGTCTGCGGTGTGTTGGAGCGGCCCTGAGGGGCGACAACGAAACTGACCTTCGCGGCGGCGTCAACGGACCCGCGCCGGGTCATGCGCCAGCCCGTGTAGGCAAGTAGGACGACATGCGAGAAGAGGGTCGAGTAGAACAGCCCGTCAGGCCCGATGCGCGTCATCATCGCGCCGGCCACCAGCGGCCCGATGATAGACCCGACGCCGAGCAGCAGAAGCAGCCCGCCGCTGGTCTGCAGACCTTCTCCCGGGCTGGCATGGTCATTCGCATGGGCCACGATCACCGGGTAGAAGGTGAATATGGCGGCCCCGAAGACCGCGGCCATCGTGATTGCCAGCGTCGTTGATTGCGGGCGGGCAAGGATGAAGACGCCGTCGGCTATGATGGCAACAATGGTCAGCGCCGCCAGAACGGCCCGTCTGTCCATTCTGTCAGACAGATATCCGACGGGGATCTGCGCCAGTGCTCCGGCCAGCAACGGTGCGCTGACAAAGAGCGTGATGGTCGCGACATCGAGATCGATCAGTTCACCATATACCGCCGCCAGTGTCCCGAAACTTCCGTTCGAAAGCCCCGCCAGGACCACGGCGACGACGGCAATAGGCGAGTTGCGCCAGAGCTTTCCGATATCAAGGCGTGCCTGTTGCAGCGGCTGCGGTGCAGTCGAGGAAGAAATGGCGGTCGGGATCAGCGCCACCGCGTAGAACATCGCCGCGATGACAAAGTAGTCAAAGCCGCTGGTGTCACCGATGGCCAGCGAGACCTGCCCCGCCGTGGAGGCGCACAGATTGACCATGGTATAGGTCCCGAAGATGATCCCTCTGGTCTGCGGCGCGCTGCGATCGGTCAGCCAGCTTTCCACGATCATCGCCGCTCCGGCAAAGGCAAAGCCGGCCACCGCGCGCAGGATGACCCAGGCAATCGGGTCGATCAGCATCGAGGACAGCAGTACAGACAAGCCTGCGAGGGCTGCCATGACGCTGAAGGACCGGACATGCCCGACCCGTTGCACCAGTCCGGGCACCATCAGGCACCCGGCAATGAAACCCACCGCCCAGCCGGTTCCCAGAAGCCCCAGCCAGAGGCTCGAAAACCCCTCGGCAGATCCGCGTACCGGAAGGATCAGTCCGGTTATCCCGCCTGCACAGAACAGAAAGCCCGAACCCAGCAGAAGGGCTGCTATGGGAACCAGATGTTTACGCATCCTGAGCCTTCCGCGTCAGACAGTCATCAGGGAGTTCTCCTACGGGACCGGCGGCCTGCCGGTCAACACCCGCAAACTAGAGCGGTTTGTGCAGCAGCACCCATTCCCTTCCGTCATAGTCCCACCCCTGCTTGACGATCCCACGTCTGGTGACTTCAGAGAATCCGAGGCGACGGTAGAAATCGAGTGCGGGATTGATGTCGCCGGTGATCAGGCTCAGACCGTCATATCCATTTTTTCGGGCACGGGTGCCGACGCGATCAAGCAGCGCTGACGCAGCCCCGGTTTTGCGATGCGTGGCATAGGTCGCCAGAACATTGACGTACCAGGTGCCCGCCACGAGATTCTCCAACTCCTGAAGCGGCAGAAACATCGGCGGGATTTCGTCCGGGCGGATCGGCTCGGGCTCGTCAGAAAGCGGGTAGGAGATCACCGTGGAGATAACCTCGCCATCGCGGGTCGCCATGTCCGCATTCACATACGAGAATGCGCCTTCGCTGCGTGCGGCCCGCCTGCAGCCGACCTCGATCGCGGTCTCGTCCCCTTCGCGCATGTCTTCCCAGACATGAAGCGGCAGTCCGTCGCCTGCGAGAATGATCAGGTTTGCCAGATGTCTTGCGTCGTCTTCGTCGGCTGGTCGGATGGTGAGGTTTGTGTTCACAGCCTGTCTCCTTTTTGTGCCTCGTGAAATAGCCTCGCGCGCCCTGTCGCGGGGCGCGCGAGGTTTTTGACAGGGTCTAGCCGCTGTAAGGGTCGTAGTCGTCCGACAGGTGCGCCGGGCGGTTCTCGTCCACGATCTCGGGGTCTTGGGAGATCACGATACCACCATCTTTGAACCGCAGGACCTGATGACTGATCAGCCACACCCCCGTGGTGGCATTGCCGCCCTCACCCACAAACCAGCCGTCGCAGGTCCAGATGCCGAGCACCTTTTCCGGGAAGGCGGGCGAGCCGTCCCTGAGAACCCCTTCGGCATCCACGCTCAGCGTTCCCGCAGGATAGATATAGCCGAGGGTCAGGAACGGGTTGCCATGGGCGGGCATGCCATTGGCGTGCACCGGATGGTCCGCGAATGTGAAGCGCGCGTGGTCTTCGGCGACGTCGAAACGTTGCAGGGCGTCGGCATAGGCGTCACAGGCGGCCAGCGCCGAGAGTGATGTCGCCAGAAGGATGGTCTTAAGCATTTTCAGGGTCTCTTCAGGTTTCCAAATGAGGTGTTCTCCGGGGAGCCTGTCCGCAGAGAACGACAGTTCCGGCCCGCCTCCGGGCAGGAGGCGGACCAGGCATTTCGAGCGAGAGGTGTCGCCGCTACTTCGTATAGGCCGCGCACATCTGGTTGACGTGGCGGTGATCGGTGCCACAGCAGCCGCCAAGCACGTTGAGCCGTGGCAGAAGGCGGGTCAGATCCGAACTGAGCCGCCCCAGCTCCACCGGATTGCCGTCATCAAGCTCTTCGGCCTGATCCAACTCTGCATGGGACATGCGCGAGGCGTTCGCACGCAACCCGTGGATCCGTTCGACCCAATCGCCACCTTCCTTGAGCATCTCGCGGAAATGATCGGGATGCGCACAGTTGATCATGTAGTAGATCGGTGGCCTGCTCCCGCAGCCGTCGGTCTGGGAAATGGCGTCCCTCAGCGACTGCCCGCTCGGCAATGCGCCATCGGTCTCGACCGTGAAACTGACAACGCAAGGGATGTCGGCCTCGGCGGCTGCCCGTGTGATCCCGATGGCCTCGGGCACATTGGTCATCGTCACTGCGGAGACCATGTCAGCCTTGCTGTGAGCCAGCGCGTCGACCTGAAGGCTGTGATAGGCCTCGGCCTCGACCGGGTTCATCACCTCTCCGGCCTCATAGCCATCGCCCCTCGGCCCAATGACACCGTTGATCAGGATCGAACCGGCGTTCGGCGCGCCGCGTCGCATGAAATCTGCAAATGTCACCGCCTCGCCATTGATCTGCGCGATCCGGTTGGCGTCGCAGCCAAGTTTCAGGCCCCAGTCCGGGTTTGCACGCCAGGTCGGCGTGTCGAGGATGAAGCCCGTCATGTTGGCATCTGCCAATGCGAGAAACGGACTGAAGTACTCACGCAAAAGATTGCGCCCCACTTCGGTTTCGAGCAGTTCAAAGGCCGCGAACTCGCGCAGCTCCACCCCTTTCTGGAAGATAAGCCAGGTCTCCAGACCGGCATCGGTCAGGAAAAGAGTGTCGCTTTGATGCGGAAATTTCTTGTGCAGCTCAGATGTCATGGTAACCCCCAGTTCAAATCGTAATGCTGGTTGAATGAACGGCTTGCGTGTGTGCCAGCGTTGTAGCGAGCGTTGTATTTTCGTAGATTTGGCGTGGTATTTTCGGAGATGCGGGGGGCATTTTGAGCAATCGCCTGAAAATCTCCGTCCTTGGGGAACTTTCGGTTCATCGGGACGGCGCCCCTGTCGGCCTGCCGTCTTCGCGCAAGGCGCGGGCGCTTCTGGGCTATCTTGCCGTCACCGCGCGCCCCAGCCGGCGGGAGCGGCTCTGCGAATTGATCTGGGACCTGCCCGACGATCCGCGCGCCTCGCTGCGCTGGGCGCTCAGCAAGCTGCGGGCAGCCGTCGATGATCCTGACGTTACGCGGATCGTGGCTGATCGGGAGCGGGTGGCCTTTCGCGCCGAAGGTGCAGATGTCGATATTGTCCGGATCCGCAAGCGGCTTCTCGATGATCCGCCCTTCATCCCGCCGCCGGAACTGCGGCTCATGGCCGGACAGCTGGCCGAGCCGTTTCTCGACGGTCTTGAGGCCGCAGGTGAGGAGGACTTCCATGCCTGGCTCATGGCCGAGCGGGAAGACATCCACCTGCTTCGACTGAATGTGCTCAGGCGCATCGCCCTACACCCCGAGGTGCCGAAGGCTGAGGCGATCAAATGGGCCAGGCTCTGGAAAGAGCAGACCCCGTTGGAGATTGAAGCGGCCCGCGGGCTGATCTCGGCGCTTGTCAGGGCCGGATTGCGCGAGGAGGCACGAGAGGCAGAGGCCGATTTTCTCAAAGAGGCCCGGCTTGCGGGTATGTCGGTGCCTGACGAGATCCTGCCGGTGGTCGAGCATCCATTGCCTGATCCGGACGAGGACAAGCCGGAGGAAAGCCGCCCGCGCCAGATGCTGCGGACACAGTCCATCGGGTTCTGCACCTCGGATGACGGCGCACGGATCGCCTATGCGACGGTCGGGGAAGGGCCGCCCCTTGTGAAGGCCGCCAACTGGCTCAACCATCTGGAATTGGACTGGAACAGCCCGATCTGGGGAAAGACATTCGCCGCCTGCGCCGATGGCCGACAGTTCATCCGCTATGACGAGCGGGGCAACGGCCTGTCGGACTGGGATGTGGAGGACATCAGTTTCGAGGCATTCGTGCGTGATCTGGAAACGGTTGTCGATGCGCTGGGGCTGGAGCGGTTTCCGCTGCTTGGCATATCGCAGGGCTGTGCCGTTTCAGTGGAATACGCTGTTCGCCATCCTCAGCGGGTCTCCGGTCTCATCCTGGTGTCAGGCTATCCCAGCGGCTGGCGGCTTGGCGCGTCGCCCGAAGAGCGCGAACGTCGCGAGGCGGTGCTGACCCTGACCCGGCATGGATGGGGCACCAACAACCCGGCCTACCGGCATATCTTCTCGCAGACCTTCATGCCCGATGCCCATGCGGACGAGCTTGACTGGTTTGACGAGTTTCAACGCCAGACCACTTCGCCCGAGAACGCCGTGCGTTTTCAGGAGGCCTTTGGCCGGATTGATGTACGTCCTCGGCTGGCAGATGTTCAGGCCCCGACCATCGTCTTTCATTCGCGCGAGGATCAGAGGATCTCGATTGAACAGGGTCGTGAGCTGGCGATTGGCATTCCGGGCGCGCAGTTCGTCCCGCTTGAAAGCCGGAACCACATTCTTCTGGGGCACGAGGCGGCATGGCGGACCTGCGTCGATCAAACGGCTGCGTTCCTCGCCCGCCACGGTATCTGATCAGCGGATCATCCGGCGCAGGATATCGTCTCGATCCACAAAATGATGTTTCAGGGCTGCTGCAAGATGCACCACCAGAATGGCAGCCAGTAGAATGGCACCCAGCATGTGAGCCCAGGCGAAGGGCTGCATGAGCGCCTCGGACCCTGTCGGGAACGGATCAGGCAGTTCAAACAGTCCGAAAACCATGTTGGGGATCTGGAACGGGTAGGCGTCCTCGTTGTTCAGGGGCGAGGACGAGGCCATGAACCATCCGCTGAGCGGCATCCAGAAGATCAGCGCATAGAGCATGTAGTGGCTGATATGCGACGCGCTCTTCTGCCAACCGGGCATTGATGCGGGAAGCGCCGGGGTCTGGCGGTTTGAAAGACGCCACAGGACCCGGATGATCGCCAGCACAAAAACCGTGAAGCCGAAGCTCTTGTGCTGCTGGATCAGTTGGAACTGCTTGATCAGGTCGGTCTCTATATTGACCATGTAGAACCCGATGAACAGCATCCCGAGGATCATGAGCGCCATCACCCAGTGAAGCACCCTTGCGGGCCAGCCCCATTTTTCGGT
This sequence comes from uncultured Paracoccaceae bacterium, assembly GCA_947493745.1. GTDB lineage: Bacteria > Pseudomonadota > Alphaproteobacteria > Rhodobacterales > Rhodobacteraceae > CANLSM01. The sequence continues at coordinate 162,456 of CANLSM010000007.1, forward strand.
GGTATTCCTGACGCTCATGACATCTGTCCTCAGCTGGCCGGGCTCATCTCAAGGCTGATCGACACCGGGATAACCGCACCGATGGCTGGTGCGCCAAAGCCCATGCCGAACTCTGTGCGGTCAATCTCGCCTGTCAGATCAAAACCTGCAACCGTCACATCGGGGTTGAACGGATTTGGGCCGATTTTGTTGAGCGTGGCCGCGAACGTCACTGGCTTGGTCACACCCAGAATGGTCAGATCACCGGTGACATCGGCAGTGTTGTCGCCAGTCTGCGTGACGGTGGTGGAGACGAACGTGATATCTGCATGCTCGCCGACATTCAGAAAGTCCTTTGTCTTCACATGCTCGTCGCGTGCGGGCCAGAATGTGTTGACGCTGGCGGCATCAATGGTGAAGGACACGGATGTTGCCTCAATGTTTTCGGGATCGAAAGTGATCTCGGCGTCGAAGTCCGAGAACATGCCATTGGTGGTCGAGAAGCCAAGATGGCTGACCTCAAACCCGATATGGGTGTGAGACTTGTCGAGTGTCCATGTCGCCGCGACAGCGCCAAGTGGGCTGAGCGCTAGGATTGCGGAAAGTGCGATAGCTGGCAGGCGCATTTGAAACCTCCGGTTTATGATGAGGCATTCATATGCAAACTTGCAGCACCAGTGTAACCGGGCATGAAGGAACACATTGTCCCCAGTTTGGGAACAGTAACGAAGAAATCAATTTAATGTTGAAACCCTAATTGGGCGGGATATTGCTCATCAGCAGGCGGATGCGCACCGGCAGAACGGCTGCGACATCCGGCAGCCCTGTGGTGTTTCCGAACTCTCTTCTGTCGAACTCACCGCTGAGATCAAAGCCTGCTTCAAAGCCTCCGGGCACTTCGCCGACGGGCTCATAGCGGAAGACATTGGCCTTGAATGCAATCGGGCGGGTGACGCCTAAGAAGGTGATCCTGCCAAAGATATCGGCGGTGCTTTTGCTGGTCTGCTGCAACCGGTCGAGCTGAAACGTGATGTTGGGATGGTTCCTCGCATCAAGATAATCGGAGGATTTTATGATCGGATTGAGGATGCTGAGCCCGGTCCTGATCGTTTGGGAGGAGACCTGGATGGTGGCCCTGGTTCCCTGCGGGCGTTTCTCGTCAAAGTCGATGGCACCGGCAAATTGTGGGAACCCAACGGTCAGAGTGCTTCTGTTCTGATACCGCACATCGACCTCGATGCTGGTCTCGGACGGTATCAGGAACCACGGCGCGGCGTACGCGGCGGGTCCCGGAACAAGAAGGGCAAGGATCAGAACAAGATGTTTCATGACCCCAACATAGGCCGATCCCGCAGGATCGGCCCGGAAATTCTCGCATTCGTGATGCGTTGTGGGATCAGCGCAGGCGTTTTTGATTTTCGTGATCGAAGAAAAACACGGAGTCGTCGGGGAAGGCGATGCCAACCTTTGCACCTTCGGGCCAGGACCGTGCGGCCTTCGCCTCGACGATCAGACGCTGCCCGCCGCCGGTCTGCAGGTACATGTAGGACACGCCGCCCAGATGCTCTGCGAGGTCCAGATGGACGGTGTCGCCTTCGGTGATCTGGATGTGTTCCGGCCTAATGCCAACCGTGACTGTCGTGCCGCGCGGCGGCAGCGAGACGGTCGTGGGGATGCGCATTCCGCCGAGATCCTCGATCACCACGGCCCCCTCATCGGCTGTTCCGTCGATGAAGTTCATTGCCGGTGAGCCGATGAAGCCCGCCACGAACTTGTTGTCCGGATCGTCATAGAGATGGAGCGGCGCGCCGACCTGCTCAATCAGACCATCGCGCAGTACGACGATCTTGTCGGCCAGCGTCATCGCCTCGACCTGATCATGGGTCACATAGATCATGGTCGTGCTGAGCTCATTATGCAGGCGCGCGATTTCGACCCGCATCTCGACCCGAAGCTCCGCATCGAGGTTGGACAGCGGCTCATCGAAAAGGAACACATCCGGGCCGCGCACAATCGAACGGCCGATGGCGACCCGCTGACGCTGGCCACCTGAAAGTGCGGCGGGCTTGCGCTTGAGATATTCCCCAAGCTTCAGAATGTCAGATGCCTTGGAAACCTTCGCGTCGATCTCAGCTTTCGGGACACCGTTCATCTTCAGACCGAAGCCCATGTTCTGCTCGACAGTCATGTGCGGGTAGAGCGCATAGGTCTGGAAAACCATTGCCACGCCGCGCTCGGACGGGTCCGTGTGGGTGACGTCCCGGTTCTGGATCGAGATCTTTCCGTCAGTGGTTTCCTCCAGCCCCGCGATCATCCGCAGAAGGGTGGATTTACCGCAGCCCGACGGTCCGACAAAGACGCAGAACTCACCTTCCTGGATCTCCAGATCCACGCCGTGAATGACCTGCGTCTGGCCGTATCTCTTTATCACCTTCTCAAGCGTAACGCCCATTTCACTGGCTCCTTGTTGACGGATAGTTTTGATTGTTCTGCATCGGGAAGGCCCATGGCTGAGCTTCCGTCGCGATCTTGGCTGCGGTCTGTTTCAGATCTGTTTCAAAAGCCGACAGATCGTCCAGCGAATGCCGCAGCAAGGACGTGGTCACCGAGATTGCACCGAGCGGTCGGTCATCCAGTGACAGAATCGGGGCAGCGATGCATATGATCTTCTCTTCGTGTTCCTCACGGTCATAAGAGATGCCTGTCTCCCGGATGTTGCAGAGCTCTGCACGCAAGGCTTCGGGCGTTGTAAGTGTGGCTTCGGTGTGCCTGTAATAGGCCTGCTTGGCCAGCGCTTCGGTCAGCTCCGGCTCGGGCAGGAAGGCGAGCATCGCCTTGCCTACGCCTGTGCAATAGCCCGGACCGACCTTGCCCGCGTCCGAAAACATACTGATCGGCGCGCGCGCATTACGCTTGTCGACATAGAGAACCTGCCCGTTATCCAGTTGTGCCAGATGGACGGTTTCCCCCAGTTTTTCGGAAAGGTCGTCCACGAAGGGCTGTGCAATCGGGGCCAGCGAGGCCTGTTTCCACGCTCCGTGGGCCAGCCGAATCAGCCTGACGCCCAGCGAGTATGTGTTACGATCCTTGTCATGGGCGAGCATGCCCTGACTGGAGAGCGTCTGGATGAGTCGGTAAAGTGTGGCTTTGGGCCATCTGCTGTTGGTCAGAAGCTCGGAAAAGCGTACCGGGCGGCCGAATTCCGCCACCGATTCGAGCACGTCCAGTGCCTTGCCGACTGTCCCGTCGGTATGTCCTTCTGATCCGGACATCGCTCCCTTTTCCGGCGAGATTTCGCGCCCGCCATTCTTTGATTTTGTTGACAACCATAATTTATGATCGCATTATTTTCAATAATCAAAACTAAGTTTCAATATATGAAACAAAACTGCGTGAAGCAAATCGGGAGGATACCTATGTTTCAGCGTACAAGAGCAGCGCTTGCTGCCCTGGCGGCTACGTCCTTGTTGGCCACTACAGCCCTTGCGGGCGACCTGGTGATCAACTTCGACGATCCGAACCCTGGCCCGAAGCAGGGCTTCGAGGATGCGGTGGCCAAGTTCAAGGAAGAAAACCCTGACATCAATGTCATCGTGAACATCAACGATCGCGAGGCTCACAAGACCGCGATCCGCAACTTCCTTTCGGCAGATGCGCCCGATATCACATCCTGGTACCCGGGCAACCGCATGGCGCCGTTCGTGGATGCAGGTCTCTTTGAGGATGTGTCGGATCTCTGGGAAGAGGAAGGTTTCGGCGAGACGCTGGCGGCCATCAAGCCCACAATGACCCGCGACGGCAAGCAGTGGGGCGTGCCCTATACCTACTACCAGTGGGGCATCTACTACCGTAAGGACATCTTCGACGATCTTGGTATTGAAGAGCCCAAGACCTGGGACGAGCTTCTGGCGGCTTCTGCCACGCTGAAAGAGAACGACATCACGCCGTTCACCATCGGCACCAAGTTCCTTTGGACTGCAGCGGGCGTCTTTGACTACCTCAACCTGCGCACCAACGGATATGACGTGCACAACGCACTGACCGCCGGTGAGATCAAGTATACCGATCCGCGCATTCGTGCGACCTTCGAGAAGTGGCAGCAGCTCATCGAGCCCGGCTATTTCATCGAGAACCACGCCACGATGTCCTGGCAGGATGCGATCGCGCCCTTCGCCAATGGTGAAGCAGCGATGTACGTGATGGGCAACTTCTCTGTCGATGCCTACAAGAATGCGGGCCTGACCGAGGACCAGATCGACTTCTTCCAGTTCCCCGAGATCACCCCCGGTGTTCCGCGGGCGGAAGAGGCCCCGGCAGATGCGTTCTTCATTCCTTCGGGCGCCAAGAATAAGGAAGATGCACGCAAGTTCCTGGCCTTCATCGCACGTCCTGACGTGCAGAGCGAATGGAACAAGACCATTGGTCAGTTGCCGATCAACTCGGAAGCTTCCGTCAGCGATGACAAGTTCATCCAGGAAGGTTTTGCGACCGTGTCCACGGCCTCAGGTCTGGCGCAGTTCTACGACCGGGATGCGCCTGCTGAAATGGCCAAGGCCGGGATGGAGGGTTTCCAGGAATTCATGATCAAGCCTGAGCGGCTCGACAGGATCCTGGAGCGTTTGGACAAGATCCAGGAGCGGGTCTACAAATAAAACCGCCCAAATGAACCTACCGGAGCGGGCCTTCTGGGGCTCGCTCCGGCCTCCGGTTTAACAAAACGTGGGAGAGCAGCCATGGCTGTCGCAGATGCATCCTTGTCCACCAGACCCGAGAAGTCCTGGTATCAGAAAAACAAGCTGGCCGTGACTCCGTGGATTTTTCTGGCCCCTGCAATCCTTTTCTTCGTTGTCTATGTCATCGCGCCGATTTTCCAGTCGATCTGGATCTCTTTCTTCGAATGGGACGGGCTGGGTGACGCCGAATGGGTCGGCATGCGCAACTATGTCGAGCTGATGGATGACGACCGGTTCTATACCTCGCTGAAAAACAACGTCCTGTGGTTGGTTCTCTTCATGCTGGCAGTGCCTGCGGGCCTCGCTGTCGCGCTATTCCTGAACCAGACTGTTATGGGGATGCGGGTCTACAAGTCGCTCTTCTTCTTCCCCTTCGTGATCTCCCAAGTCGTGGTGGGTCTGATCTTCACATGGTTCTACAATCCGAATTTCGGCATTGTCGGTGAGATCTGGAGTTTCTTCGGAGCAAGCCCGCCCGCGATCCTCGCAGATGAGGATCTGGTGACCTACGGGATCATTTTTGCGGGCCTCTGGCCGCAGATCGCCTATTGCATGATCCTTTATCTTACGGGTCTCAACAACGTCGCTGCCGATCAGATCGAGGCCGGACGGCTCGATGGGGCCAAGGGCTGGTCGATGCTGTGGTACGTGGTGCTTCCGCAACTCAAACCCGCGACCTTCATCGCGATTGTCGTGACGGTGATCGGGGCGCTGCGGTCCTTTGACATGATTGCGATCATGACGCAGGGCGGACCCTACGGGTCGTCCAACGTGCTGGCCTACTACATGTACGAGACCGCACTTTCGGAATACGGCTACCGGATGGGATATGGCTCCGCGATTGCGACGGTGCTGTTCCTGATCATGCTGGTCTATATCAGCTTCTTCCTGTGGCGGATGTATCAAGACGAACGGGGAGGGCGCTGAAATGTTTCCCAGACCAATTGAGAAATCGACCCAGGCAGTTCAGATCAGCTACAAGATCTTTCTGCCGATCGCACTCTTCATCTGGTTGCTGCCGTTGCTGGCCATCGTGATGACATCGATCCGGCCGGCGGCTGACATCAACTCGGGCAACGTCTTCGGGTGGCCGTCCGATTTTCAGGTGATCGCGAACTACACGGCCGTCTTCACCCAGTCAGCGGCACTGACCTACCTGAAGAACTCGTTCTTCATCACAGTGCCCACGATGATCGTCTCGGTCAGTCTCGCCTGTCTGGCGGGCTATGCGCTGGCGATCTACAAGTTCAAGGCGGCCCTGCCACTCTTCTTCATCTTCGTGGCGGGCAACTTCGTACCTTACCAGATCCTTATGGTTCCGGTTCGGGACCTGTCCGTGCGGACCGGGCTTTACGATACGGTGACGGGGCTTGTGCTCTTCCACTCTGCGTTCCAGACCGGGTTCTGCACACTCTTCATGCGCAACTTCATCAAGGCGCTGCCCTTCGATCTGATCGAGAGCGCGCGGATCGAGGGCGTGGGAGAGTTCAAGATCTTCTGGTATCTCGTGTTGCCGCTGGTCCGGCCCGCCATTGCCGCCCTTGCAGTGCTGATCTTCACCTTCGTCTGGAACGACTTCTTCTGGGCAACGGTGCTGACACAAGGTGAGGCTTCCAAGCCGATCACGGCAGGTGTGCGGGCGCTCAACGGGCAGTTCGTGAACAACTGGCATCTGGTCTCGGCGGCCTCGCTGCTGGCAGCCATCCCGCCGGTCGCCATGTTCTTCCTGATGCAGAAACACTTCATCGCAGGACTGACGCTCGGAGCCGTTAAATGAATCGATGCTGGCGTTTAGATACGCCAGCACAAACACTGGTTCTCGCAAGTTGGAACGACCGCCTGCCGGAGATCGTCTACTGGTCGGCTCCTCTGCCCGAGGATGAAGACCTGCAGGCTCTTGCGGAAAGCACGCGGATGGCGCCCACGGGCGGAATGCTGGATATCGTTGCTGACCTGAGCGTTGCGCCGGAACAGGCGGGTGGTTTTCTCGGCCATCCCGCGATTGGCCGCAACGGATTGCCGATGCAATCCTACTTCCTGCTGGAAACGGCGCCCTTCGTGGAAAACGGTTTGCACCTGATCTACCACGATGCGCCGTCCCAGACGCAATATCACCTGCATGCCCGGCCTGACCCCAAAACGGATGTGATCGAGCTTTGGTCCAGCCTCCACAATCTTGGCGAAAGCCCCTGCGAGGTTGATTTCATGGCGGCACCGGTGCTGCCGGCGCCGCAAAACAGCTCCGAGATCCTTGAGTTCTCGGGCCGCTGGTGTGGCGAGTTTCAGACCAGCCGTGTTCCATGGGCCGTTGGTGCCCGGATGCGTGAAAGCTGGGAAGGGCGCACCAGCCACACCGATTTTCCAGGCATCATGATCCCGACCACCGCCAGCAGCGAGACCAGCGGAGAGGCCTTCGGTCTTCATCTCGGCTGGTCGGGCGGGCATCGGATGATCGCAGAAGAGCTTTCCGACGGACGTCGTCAGATCCAGTTCGCGGCTCTTCAGGATGCGGCCATTCCGGTCACGAAGGACCGGCCCTATCACACGCCGAAACTCTATGTCAGCCGCAGCGAGAGGGGCATGAACGGCGTCTCCCAGGCGTTTCATTCCCATGTGCGGCAGAACATCCTGCGCTATGCCGATGCGGATCGTCCCCGCCCCGTGCACTACAATTGCTGGGAGGCGGTCTATTTCGACCACAAGCCGGACGTGCTCATGGATCTTGCCGACCGCGCGGCGGATCTGGGCGTCGAGCGGTTCGTGCTGGATGATGGATGGTTTGGACAGCGCGACGACGACACGACCTCGCTGGGGGACTGGTCTGTGGACCGTCGCAAATGGCCCGACGGGCTGGGTGCGCTGGTCGAGAAGGTCAAGGCCCGCGGCATGACCTTCGGCCTCTGGGTCGAACCCGAGATGGTCAACGAGGAGAGCGATCTCTACCGCGCCCACCCCGACTGGATGCTGGGCACCGGCCGTTACAAGGGGCGCAACCAGCAGGTCCTGAGCCTGCGACGCCCGGACGTTCAAGACTTTCTCTTCATCCAGATCGATCAGCTTCTGACCGAGTACGACATCGACTATCTGAAATGGGACCACAACCGGGCGTTGCCGTCGGTCCGGCCCGACCAGACACTCTATCTCTACCGGTTGCTGGATCGCATCCGCTCAGCCCATCCCAATGTCGAGATCGAGACCTGTGCCTCGGGCGGCGGTCGCGTGGATTTCGGCATTCTGGAACATACCCAGCGGTTCTGGGCGTCCGACAGCAACGATGCGTATGAGCGCTGGAAAATCCAGCGTGGCGCATCCTATTTCTTTCCGCCCGAGATCACCGGCAGCCATATCGGCCCCCGGCTGTGCCATACGTCTGGCCGTCAGTTCTCCATGGATTTCAAGGCGACAGTTGCAGGCTCGCGGGCGATGGGACTTGAGATGGACCTGCGTGAGCTGACCGAGACGGAAGCGGCGCAAGTCAAGCAGGCCATCGCAACCTTCAAGGCGCGCCGGGGCCTGTTGCATAACGGTGATCTGCACCGGCTCGACAGCGCGGATCACAATGTACTGGCAGAGATGCACACAAACCCCGACCGCTCGGAATTCGTGCTTTTTGCCGGACAGATGCAGCCCTCAGCCCAGCAGTTCGCCCGGCCTCTGCGCCTCTCGGGGCTCGACCCGGAAACGAAGTACAACATACGGCTGGAAAACGTCGATGCGGTGGTTGAGGTGATGAACCGTGGGCCGAAGAACCCGCTGATTGCGGGCGAGACCGTCACGCTCAGCGGCACCGCGTTGATGCATCGCGGCGTGCAATTGCCCAATTCCTTCCCAAACACCATCTGGACCGTAACCGGAGAGCGCCAATGAAATATGCAAGCTTTCACGATCTCGAAGGCCAATCGGTCTATATCACCGGCGGCGGTTCAGGCATCGGTGCTGATCTGACCGAAGGGTTTTTGGCGCAGGGCAGCAAGGTGGCGTTCGTTCAGCGGTCCGACAGCACGGCCTTTTGCGACGCTATGGAAAAGAAGTACGGCAATCGCCCTCTCTTCATGCCATGTGACATCACTGACGTGGATGCGATGCGGGCGACGCTGGATCAGGCCGCCGAGGCGCATGGTCCCGTTACCGTTCTTGTCAACAATGCCGCCAATGACATGCGTCACGGGATGGAAGGCTACACCGTCGAGGAATGGGACAGGGCGATGGCCATCAACCTGCGACCCCACTATTTCACCACCCAGAAGATCGCGGCGGGCATGAAGGCGGCAGGCGGCGGCTCGATCATCAATTTCTCGTCGATCTCCTACATGATGGGCAATGGCGGATATGTGTCCTATGTCGCCTCCAAAGCCGGGATCACCGGGCTTACACGGGCGCTTGCGCGCGAGCTTGGCCCCGACAGGATCCGGGTCAATGCGCTGATGCCCGGCTGGGTTCTGACACAGGCGCAGATGGACAAATGGGCGACGCCCGAGGCGTTGGAGGAACATCTCGGTCGCCAGTGCCTCAAGGAGCATCTTGTGCCCCAGGACATTGTTGACGGAACGCTGTTCCTCGCTTCCAAGACGTCTCGCATGATGACCGGGCAGGCGTTGGTGATCGACGGTGGGGTCGTGGTCACCGGATGAGCCGGGAAACCCGCATAACAGCGGATTGGATCGCCGTTGACTGGGGCACCACCCATGTGCGCGCCTGGGCGATGTCGGACGGTGACGACGTGTTGGCCACGGCGCAGAGTTCTGCGGGAGCCGGTGGACTGACCCGCAATGATTTCGAATCCGCGCTCCTCGATCTGGTCGGCGAATGGCTCGGCGAACGGGTCACGCAAGTGATCTGTTGCGGAATGGTCGGATCGCGCCAGGGCTGGGCGGAGGCGACCTACCTTCAGGTCCCGACCCCGCCTCAGAGCGGTGAGCCGGTCGTCGCGCCATCAAGTGATCTTCGTTTGCAGGTCTTCATCCTGAACGGCATCAAGCAGATAAACCCCGCCGACGTGATGCGTGGCGAGGAGACGCAGATTGCCGGCCTGCTCGCGCTTGAAGCCGATTTCGATGGCATCGCATGCCTGCCAGGAACGCATACGAAATGGGTTCATGTCGTGGGGGGCGAGGTGTTCCATTTCGCCACCTTCATGACGGGCGAGATGTTCTCGCTCCTGTCGCAAAAATCGATCCTGAGGCACTCTCTTTCCAATGAAGGACTGGAGGAGGCAAGTTTCGTCGCGGCCCTTGAACGTGCCATGGCCAAGCCCGAGCGTGTCGCCAACCGGCTTTTCGGGCTGCGCGCGGAGGGGTTGCTGGACAACCTGGACCCTCTGGTCGCACGATCCCGTCTTTCGGGCATGTTGATCGGGTTGGAGATCGCGGCCGCCAAGCCCTATTGGCTGGGACAGGAGTTGCGGTTGATCGGGGATGCGAAGCTCTGCGAGATCTACCGTCTCGCCCTGTCACATCTGGCACTGGAAGTCACCATTCTGGACGGCACCGACACGACCCTTGCAGGTCTGATCCGGGGGTATCGTTCCATCGAGACCACAGGAGAGACGCCATGCACCGTAAACTGATCGCTATCCTGCGTGGCGTCCGCCCTGACGAGGTGGTACCCATCGGTAGCGCGCTTGTCGCAGCGGGGATCACGGATATCGAGGTTCCACTGAACTCGCCCGATCCGTTTGTGTCCATCCAAGCCCTTGCGGTCGAGTTGAAAGGTCAGGGGCGTTTTGGCGCCGGGACCGTGCTGAGGGTCGCGGAGATCGATCAACTCGTTGCGGCAAAAGGGGATTTTGTCGTCTCGCCGAACTGCAACACCGATGTCATTCGCGCGACCAAATCAGCGGGTCTGGGCTCCTATCCCGGTGTTTTCTCGCCCACGGAGTGCTTCGCCGCCCTTGAGGCCGGGGCGGACGCGCTGAAGATATTCCCCGCCGGGATGATGGGACCGTCCGGCCTTGCCGCGATCCGCGCGGTCCTCCCGCCGGGCACGGATGTCTATGCCGTGGGCGGTGCCGGGCCGGAAAACTTCGCCGAATGGGCGAAGGCGAGCGTCGATGGCTTCGGGCTCGGGTCTTCGCTTTACAAACCCGGATTTTCGGCAGAAGAGGTTGGCAAGCGGGCCGCTGAAAGTGTGGCGGCCTATGACGCTCATCTGACCTGAGATCCTGCCATGAAACGAACCCTGGGCGTTTGCTATTACCCTGAGCATTGGTCTGAGGACATGTGGGCCGAGGACGCCGCCCGCATGGTCGAAACCGGTCTGACATGGGTGCGGATCGGCGAGTTTGCCTGGTCGCGGCTGGAGCCAGTGGAAGGAGACCTGAGGTTCGACTGGCTTGACCGGGCGATTGCCGTTCTGGGAGAGGCGGGGCTGAAGGTGATCCTTGGCACGCCAACTGCCACACCTCCCCGCTGGATGCTCGACCGACACCCCGACATGCTTGCCGTGGGCGAGGACGGACAGACGCGCAAGTTCGGCTCCCGCAGGCATTACTGCTTTTCCCATGAGGGATATCGCACCGAGTGTGCCCGCATCGTGAAACTGCTGGCCGAGCGATACGGGAGCAACTCCTACGTGGCCGCCTGGCAGACAGACAACGAATACGGGTGCCACAACACGACGCTCAGCTACTCGCCCGCAGCCCATATCGCGTTTCAGGGATGGCTCGCAGATCGATACGGGCAGATTGACACCCTGAACGAGGCCTGGGGCAATGTTTTCTGGTCCATGGAATACCGCACCTATGATCAGATCGAATTGCCGAACCAGACGGTGACCGAGCCGAACCCTGCCCATGTGCTTGATTTCGCGCGCTATTCATCAGATGCGGTCCAATCCTTCAACCGGCTTCAGACCGAGATTATCCGTGCGTATACGGATGCGCCCATCATGCATAATTTCATGGGGCGCGAGACCGGTTTCGATCATTTCGATGTCTCACGTGATCTCGACATCGCGGCCTGGGACAGCTATCCGCTCGGCTTTCTTGAGGATCGTTCCGACGAGGGGGATGCGTGGAAACGGCATTTCCAGCGGCAGGGTGATCCTGATTTTCAGGCCTTTCACCATGACCTCTACCGGGCCTGCGGGAAGGGCCGCTGGTGGGTTGTCGAGCAGCAGCCGGGGCCGGTCAACTGGGCGCCCTACAATCCCGCACCACTCCCCGGAATGGCACGCCTCTGGGCCTGGGAGGCCTTTGCGCACGGGGCGGAGGCGGTCTGCTATTTCCGGTGGCGGCAGGCACCCTTTGCACAGGAGCAGATGCATTCCGGCCTGCTTTGCCCCGACAGCACACCCGCCCCGGCGCTCGCCGAAGCAGCGCAGGTCGCCGCCGAGATCGAGGATTTCGCGGATGTCGCCGTGGCCAAGGCGGATGTGGCGCTGGTCTTTGATTATCAGGCGGCCTGGGCCTGGGCGGCGCAGCCTCAGGGTCGTGATTTCGATTACTTCCGCTTGGTCTTCGAGACCTATCGTGGGTTGCGCTCGAACGGTCTCGCAGTCGACATCATCCCACCCGATTGCGATGATCTGAATGGCTACTCCATGGTCGTCGCACCCGGTACTTTCTACTGGAGAGCGGCATTTGCGGCGGCTCTAAAGCAGTTTGAGGGGCTGGCAGTGATCGGACCGCGTGCAGGCTCGAAGACTGAGAATTTCTCGATCCCTCAGAGCCTGCCCCCCGATCTCCCGGAGGCCGGGTTGAAGGTGGAACGGGTCGAAAGCCTGCGGCCCGACAGTGCGGAACCCTTGTCTGAGGGCGGACATTTCCAGATCTGGCGCGAGCATGTCTCGGGCACAGCGGAGGTGCTTGAGTGTTCGGTAGACGGCACGCCTGCGGTTCTGCAAAATGGGCGTATCCGCTACCTTGCCGGCTGGCCGGATCGCGCCGCGATGAAGCGGATATTGCGCGCAGCCGCAGCTGAGGCGGGGCTTCAGATCGTGGACATGCCAAGAGATATCCGGTTCCGCGATGCAGGCGTGCAGCGGTTCGTTTTCAACTACGGAATGGAAACAGTCGATTTGAGCTCAATCGACGGGTTGTCGGCATCCGGATCAATCGAGCCTGCCGATGTCCGCTTCTTCGCTTTGGATGAGGCGCCGTAGGCCTTCTCGAACGACTTGATCAGCTGTCCAAGCTTCGGATCAGAAGCGAGTTTTGCCGCCTTGCCCGCCTTGAACCACCTGAGCTTGCGCTCGCCCTTCTCGGGGAAATCATCCGCGAGCCTCGTTACCTCGACCGGGTAGGTCTGGACTGCGCAGCGGATCGTCTGCTCCGGCGAGATCATCTTGCGGTAGGTGTAGATGCCAACGGCCTTGTCGACGACCGTCCCCTCGACACCGGCCTCTTCCCAGGCTTCACGCAGGGCAGCCTGCCGTTTTGACAGCTTTTTCATCGTCCAGCCCTTGGGAATGATCCATCGGCGGGTTCGCCGCGAGGTGATCAGAAGAAACCGCAAGCCGTCCTCGGTCTCGGAAAAACACAAGGCCCCGACCTGCAAATGCGCCTTGCGCCGCTTCCCGAACTTGATCATCCGGCGGCGTAACGGCTTGTTTTTCTTCTTTGCCTTTCCCATGGCGCTGGCTATACCGCAAATCCGAGTTGCCGCAAGGCTACCCCGAACAGAGTTAACGAAAGTGTCACATTTCGGATGGAATTGTGGATTCCCATCACGATTGCAGCGGCGTTCTTCCAAAACATCCGCTTCATGCTGCAAAAACATCTCAAAGGGCAGCTCAGCACGATTGGGGTGACGTTCTCCCGGTTTCTCTTTGCCGCACCCCTGGCCGCCCTTCTGGTGGTTTGCCTGTTGTTGAGCGGAGTGGCCGAATGGCCCGGTCTGACACCACGCTTCTGGGTCTTTGCCATTGTCGGCGGCATTGCGCAGATCCTCGCGACGGCCCTTCTAATTGCGCTCTTCAGCTTGAAGAACTTCGCTGTCGGCGTCACCTTCTCCAAGACGGAGACGGTGATGACGGCGATCCTCTCGGCTCTGGTTCTTGGGGAATTCGTGGGGCCTGTCGCGATCTTTGCAATCTGCGTGACGATCATGGGCGTGGTGTTGATGTCGGGCCTGCCGAACCGGGACAACCTGCGCTTGGGCATATTCGGACGCCCCGCGCTTATCGGCATCGCATCGGGTGGGATCTTCGCAGTGGCGTCGATTGGCTATCGGGGTGCGTCACTGGCTCTGGTGGAAGGCGAGTTTCTGATCCGAGCCGCCGTCACGCTCGCCTTCGTGACCGCTTTTCAGGCGCTTGCGATGGCGCTCTGGCTCGGCTTTCGCGAACCGGGCGAGGTGACACGGGTCATCGGCAGCTGGCGCATCTCGTCCTGGGTTGGCCTGATGAGCGCGCTTGGCTCTCTGGGCTGGTTTGCCGCCTTCACCTTGCAGAACGCCGCCCATGTGAAAGCGCTGGGTCAGATCGAGCTGGTTTTCACCTTCGCGGCGTCGGTGTTTTTCTTTCGCGAGAAATCGACCAGTGCCGAGATTGCCGGCATTGTCCTGATCGTCATCGGTATCCTGATCCTGCTGCTTGCCTGAAGCCCTTCGCGAAAGATCCAGGCATTTCGGGAAGCGTTCTAGCGCTTGCCGTAATAAAGCCCGACCACATGCTCGGCCTCTGCGAAGAAGAGCCAGCGGGTGACCAGCAGACCTGCCAGATGCATCAGGACTATGACGCCCGCCAGCATATGTTTGACCTCGAAGACAAGCCCGAGCGCCAGCGGCAGAAGGGCGAGACAGATCATGCCGATGACGCGCAGCTTCTGCGAATGTTTGCGCCCGATGACATGGACCATTTCGCGCAGAAGATAGTTCGGCCCGGAATGCGGCGCTTCCAGCAGCCGGACATCGCCCATCGGAGAAAGGCCCGTCGCGGTGCCGGTGGAAGACCCGGTGTCGGCGAAACGGCCATCCCCTATTGCCCAGACGGCGACTTGCAGCAGGCCGAGTGCTGCGGTCAGCCAGAGGGCCCATGTCACCTCGCCAGCAAGCCAGGCACCCCCGGTCAGCGCATAGCCCAGAAAAAGCACCGGTGTCAGGCCCATGTTCCAGCGTGGCACTGATTTCATCTGGGTATAGATCATGGCGGTGCAATAGACCGTCAGCAGCGCCAGCGCAGCGGAAAGCCAGCCGAGTACCGGGATCCGCTGATCAAGCAGCACCCAGAATCCGGCGTAAAGCGTGAAACATCCCAGCGTCAGGATCGCCACGATCCCCTCCCGGCTGAGCCAGGAACTGCGCCATTGGGTCAGTGCCTTGAGGGCGCGCTCTGGATGACCGAGGTGAAACGTGGACGAGACCAGCCCCGCACTGCTGAGCGCCAGCGCGAGGGCACAGAACGTGCCCATGACCCAGGCGCTCTTGTCGCCGGGCGTCAGTCCCAGCCAGACCATGAGGCCAAAACCAAGACCGGAGAGGGCGGTAAACAGGATGATAGAAGGAGCCGGATGCATCGTCAGAGCTTCTCCAATGTGCGGTCAAGCCAGCCGAAGAAACCTGTCGCCTCATCCGTGCTCTGGGCCAGCAGCGGCCCGAGCACATCGATCTCGGGCGGATTGTCCCTGGGTCTCGGCGGCAGGTACTTGTTAACGGGCTTCGTTCCCTGCTCGGGCATCAGATCCATACCCCCGCGCATCTCGACCAGCTTGAAGACGCCGCTCTCCGGATCAGCGAGATCTCCGAAATGCCGCGCCCCTGCCGGGCAGGTCCGGACGCAGGACGGGATCTGGTCTTCTTCGGGAATGTTCTCGTTATAAATCCGATCGACACAAAGGGTGCATTTCTTCATCACCCCCTCGGCCTGATCCATCTCGCGCGCGCCATAAGGACAGGCCCAAGCGCAAAGCCCGCAACCGATGCAGTCGCTTTCATTTACCAGAACGATACCGTCCTCGACCCGTTTGTAGGACGCGCCGGTCGGGCAGACCGTCACGCAGGGCGCATCCTCGCAATGGAGACAGGATTTCGGGAAATGCACCACTTGTGCCGGTCCGCTTGGCGGGCTCACCTCATAGGTATGAACGCGGTTGAGAAACGTCCCCGACGGCTCCGCTCCATACGGGTCCTGATCGGAAAGGGGTGCCCCATAGCTGCCCGTGTTCCATTCCTTGCAGGAGATGACGCAGGCGTGGCACCCGACGCAGGTGTCGAGATCGATCACCAGCCCCAGTTTCTTGTCCGTGGATGCGGGAAGTGTTGTCATAGCGGTGTGCTCCGGTCTTTCCCGGCCACGCCTGCACACAGAGATTTCATGTCTCCGGCGGGGATATTTGTGGAAAAATGAAGTGCTGTGATCGCGCTTCTTTTTGGGTCAAATATCCTCGCGCGGCAGCGCGAAATCGCGTTTTCGGGAAGTGACATCAGAAGTCTTCTCCGTATCTCAGGGCATCAGGGCCTTTGCCCACCGGTGAGTTCTGGGCCGGGATGTCGGGCCTGCTCTGCTTGTCGGCACCGGCCTTCTCGATCCGGACACGCAGGTCGTACCACGCCGCCTGTCCGGTGATCGGATCCGAGTTCGACCAGCGCAGCCCGTCGCCTTTCTCGGGCAGCAACTCATGGATCAGATGATTGAGCAGGAAGCCTTTGGTTGTCTCCGGCGCATTCTCGTGCAGGGCCCATGCGCCCTTGCGTTTGCCGATGGCGTTCCAGGTCCAGACGGTTTTTGGGTTGAGCGCATCCATCCTTGCGACGGGGATCTTGATCTTACCGTGATGCGACGTGAGCCACGCCCAGTCACCGTCGGCAAACCCGTGTTCTTCCCAGAGATCGCCTGAGATATAGAGCGGATTGTGGCCGTGGATTTGGCGAAGCCAGGCGTTCTGGCTCCCCCAGGAGTGGTACATGGCGGCCGGCCGCTGTGTGATCGCGTGCAGCGGATAGTCAGCGACATCTACGCGGGTTTCCTCAAAGGGTGGATACCAGACGGGCAGAGGATCCATGGTCTCGGTGATGCGCTCGCGCAGGTGATCCGGCGGCTGGTTTTCTCCGTGACCTGCGGCGGCCCGCCGGAATTTCTGCAGATGCTCCACATAAAGCTGAAAGACATAAGGTTGAGGCGCATCAAAGATGCCGCGCTCAACCGCCCAGTCCTGATAGGCCTTGTTCATCGGTTTCAGGAAAGCGGCCTCCTGAGGGATGTGATCCATCCAGAAGCCGCCATTCTCGATATACCTGTTGATCTGTTCAGGGTTCGGCGCGCCACGGCCTCGTCCTTCACCATTCCCGCGCCAGCCCGCCAGAGGGCCGATGCCGGGGCGGCGTTCATGATTGATCATGTAATCGGCATAGTCGCTGTAAATCGCGGTTCCGTCCTTGTCGACCATGCCCGGCAGAGCCAGCTTCACCCCAAGCTCCAACAGGGCGGACTGAAAGCCCTTCACGTCCCGATCCGGCTCGACCACCGGCCAGCGGATGCTGTCGGCCATGGCATCGACCTCGGAGATCGGGCGGTCCAGAAGGGAGATGCAGTCATGGCGCTCGAGATAGGTCGTGTCAGGCAGGATCAGATCGGCAAACGCCACCATTTCGGAGGAATAGGCATCCGAGTAGATAATCTTGGGGATCTTGTATTCGCCGGTCTCATCCGTGTCGGTCAGCATGTCCATGACCTGGCTGGTGTTCATGGACGAGTTCCAGGACATGTTCGCCATATACATGAAGAGCACGTCGATCGGGTAGGGATCGCCTGCATGCGCATTCGAGATCACCATATGCATCATGCCATGGGCTGAAAGCGGGTTCTCCCATGTGAATGCCTTGTCGATGCGCTTGGCGTTCCCGTTCGCATCCAGCGCCAGGTCCTCGGGCCCGCGCGGATAGCCCAGATGCGGCCCGTCGAGCGGCTTGCCCGGCGTCACAGTGTGGTGCGGACGCGGGTGGCCGTAGACCGGCTTGGGGTAGGGTGGTTTGAAGCGGAAACCGCCGGGCACCTCGACCGAGCCCAAGAGCAGTTGCAGCACGTGCAGCGCCCGGCAGGTCTGGAAGCCGTTGGAATGGGCCGAGATGCCGCGCATGGCGTGGAACGACACGGGCCGACCGGTGATGGTCTTGTGGGTCTCGCCTTTGAAATCAGTCCATTCCTGCTCGATGGTGATTTCTTTCTCGAACGCGGTATGCGCGATCTCGGCGGCCAGGCGTTTGATGCGATCGGCGGAGATGCCGCAACGCTCGGCCACGGCTTCTGCCGCATTCGCCTCATCGAGGTATTTCTCCGCCAGAAGCTCAAAGACCGGGCGATAGGGCTTGCCGTCGATCTCCACCCGTCCGCGCAGCGCAGGCTTCACGCCCGGCTTGTCGAGCGGCTGCTTTGAATTGGTGACCCGGTCCCAGATCCAGACCTTGTCCGGCCCCTCGCCATCGCGCAGGAAAAGGCCGTAGGTCGGACTGTCCGGGTCGTCATCGACCAGAAACGGCGCGTTGGTGTAGCGGATCAGGTAGTCGAGATCGACCTTGCCCGCCTTCAGCAACTCATGAATGAGCGCGAGGATAAAAAGCCCGTCGGTCCCCGGCGTGATCCCCACCCACTCATCGGCAATCGCGTTATAGCCGGTGCGCACCGGATTGACGCCGATCACCTTGGCGCCGCGTTCCTTGAGCCGTCCCAGCCCCATCTTGATCGGGTTGCTGTCATGGTCCTCGGCTACTCCGAAGATCATGAAAAGCTCCGTGCGTTCCCAGTCGGGCGAGCCGAATTCCCAGAAGGCGCCACCCAGCGTATAGATGCCGGCGGCCGCCATGTTGACCGAGCAGAACCCGCCATGAGCGGCATAATTCGGCGTCCCGAACTGCTGTGCCCACCATGACGTGAAGGATTGGGACTGATCGCGGCCGGTGAAGAAGGCCAGTTTCTCGGGCGCGGTCTCGCGCACCGATGCCAGCCATTCAGCGGCGGTGGTCAGCGCCTCTTCCCAGCTGATCTCCTCAAACTCTCCGGAACCGCGCGGGCCGACGCGTTTCAGGGGCGCACGCAGCCGGGCCGGCGAATAGTGCTGCATAATGCCAGCCGAGCCCTTGGCACAAAGCACACCCTTGTTGATCGGATGGTCCCGGTTGCCCTCGATATACTTCACCTTGCCATCCTTGAGATGGACATTGATCCCGCATCGGCAGGCGCACATGTAGCAGGTCGTCTTGCGGATCTCATCGGCTACGGCAGGTGAGGTGTCGAGTTTGGGTTGGGTCATCGTCTCACCTTGTTTCAAAAAGCCGTACGCACGAGGCCAAGACCGGCCAGAAATACCAGAAGGGACAGGCAGAACGGACGGTAGTATTGCTCAAATACCGGGCGGAAGAGCGCTTTGCCAGCCACAACGCCCGCCAAGGCCGGGACAGATAGAAGCAGCCCGCGCCAGATCGTCTCGGGTGTCATCATCCCGTAGAGCCAGAGATAGATGAAACTGGTGAGTGACGTGAGAAAGAGGAACATCACGAGCGAGGCCCGCATCACGCGCGCAGGCGCTTGCCGGGCCAGCACATAAAGCGCCACAACCATGCCACCGACACTGGCGAGCCCGGTCACGATCCCTGCAAGCAGCCCCGATCCGTAGAGGCCCGGACGGGTTGCAAGAAACGGCAGCCGCAGGTTCAGCAACTGGGTCAGTGCGAGTATCAGGATGATCACCAACGCGATCAGCTTGGAGGTCTCGACCGGCAGTGCAGTGGTGAGTGCGAGGCCAAGCGGCGTCCCGATGATCGACCCGATCACCAGGCCGATCACGATGGAGTTGTCGGCCTCTCGAAACCCGCCGCGCACCATCAGAAGGCTGGCGGCCATTTCCAGAAACCAGCAGATCGGGATGAGCGCGATAGGCGGGATGATCCAGACCGTGCTCGCCATCACCAGAGCGCTGAGCGCAAAGCCCGAGAAGCCGCGAACGACACCGGCGATGAACACGGCGGAGACAACGAACATCAGTTCGCCACCTGTGAGGTTCAGAAGGCCGGTCAAGTCGGGAAATCTCCGCTGGAACTATGGGATTAGTTTAAAGACTGGAAGGGGTTGGGTTAGGGCCAGATTTCCTGACGGATAGGGCCAGTCTGGGGCCGCCTTGGATGACCAGTGATCTGGTGCCATGGATACTGCCGCGTGATCGGATGCCTGTAACCCGGTCTGACCCCTTAGCTCAAATCGCGAGTACTGGCGAGCCATACGGTATGGTGACCACAATCCGGATCCTCTCGCTTGCGGTCCGGATCAGTTCCGGGGAGACATCAACTCCGGTCACGGTACAGCCGTTTTCCAGCAGATAGCTGTCGATCGGCTCACCGGAGCCGCAGCCAATGTCGAGAACGGATGGCGCCTCAGGCAGATGCGCCAGAAACCTGTCAATCCAGACCCGCTCCCGCAGTTTCCGCTCGCGACGCCTCGTCCATGCACCAGCATGACGCCGGTAGATATCTATCACGTTTTCGCTGTCCGAAGTCATGGAACAAACATACCCCGGGCACGAGCGGCCCGCAAAGAAGGACGGCCTTGCAGACGTTCGGAGCACTCAGGCGACTTATCTGGCATAGAGGCCATGATCAAACCTGGCGAATTACAGCGGTGGGCCCTTTGTTTCATCAGGCTATTTGCCAAACGTCGTCCACACCAAAACCGAAATCCATATCAAAAACACCGCTATGATGGCATAGGCAAGTTTCTTCGGCCCAAAATAATACTCGGTGGAGAGCACGATCATGAACGTCACAAGCCATAGAGCAGAAATGACGAGTGGAACGCTAGTACTTCCCGTCATATCCAGCATGTGGAGAATTGAAAATGCAGCACCGCTAAAGGCAATCAGCCTGACTATGTTTCTCCAAATCGGGTGCCTTGGCTTTTCTTCTGTGCCATAGATGGCCAAACCAAGGTATTGAATGATCAACTCCAGAACGGTTTCCATGAAGCATTTTCCTAGTATTGCCTTCTTGATTTCAAATAGCTGAAAAGTGAGGCTGAATTCTGTTTTAGAGGGATTGTGGACGGCAGAAAGGTCCCGCAGAGTTGCAATCCGACCAACAGTTTGAACGACTTTAGCTGAGCAAAACTGTCAGATGACCGCGCCGAGCCCCATTTGACCAATGCTGCGCTTCCGGTAGATGTCCGCTTGTCTGCGTTTGAAAAGTTGCCCGATGACGGAAACCAACGGTCTATGTTTGGCGCGGACAGTGACTTTGATGAGCCACAACCTTTGAATCAGGCTATCCCCGGAATCCATATTCCAACTCGGAAACACCCTCGGTTTCATTTAGCAGTCTTACGATAGCCGCAAATAGCGGCATCGCAGCAGGCTCGGCATGATAACGTCTGAACCCTTTCCAAATATAGGTGTTTTGAGGGTGTACCAATATTCCGTGTCCGTCTAAGTGGCTCCCGCAAAATATGCCCAGATCGAACGGCCCGTCATGTTCAACCGGAAGATACTGACATCTCTCTCTGTAGATGCCCTGTTGGTCTTCCTGTCCCGGCAACACGTTGTATCCGGCTTTCGCAAGCTCCTTGGTCAGAAAATTGCCCAAGGCGTTGGTAAAGATGAATTCCGGAGGCTTTTCGCGTGAAGCGTAGTCAATTTCATCTTGGTCAGGTGGAAACAAATCGGAGCGGAAGAACATGCTGGTGCGTTCCATTTTTACCGTTCCCTGAATAATGAAAGCAGCTGAGCTAGGATGTTCAACAACTACTCAGCAACAATCAACGGCTGATGCATTGTTGGCGCTTAAGCGGCAAGAATCAGACTATCAAAGCGTATGCGGCATATCCGAGGCGGAACAAGCCCGGCCGCATGCGGCTATGTAGTCAGAAGCGGCCGTTCTCTTTTCTGTGGCGAATGCTCGCTTGGTCCGCGTTGCCGACGCTGAACCAATTTTGCTTGGTGCTCGGCTCACTATGGCTCGACCGACAAAAGCCTCCGTGTTCGTTTGAGGCGGGGATACGTGACGCGCTACCCATGCCCCAAACAACCTCAGGTATTGAGTGTGACCATCGAAGCCCCAAAGGTCGCTCAATTTCCGCGCGCTTCAGACTCGATTAACCAATTTCGAGGCAGCCTGTGCGCATGCCTGATACCGAGCCATCATTGCCGTTCCCAACTATGTCGCCCGAAAGGGCGGAGGATCCCGTAAGTTGGCTGCAACTCATCCGCTCACGCCGGGTGGGGCCTGCGACGTTCTTTCGGTTGATGGGTGAGTATGGTTCGGCCCGCGCGGCGCTGGAGGCCTTGCCCAAGATCGCCCATGCCGCAGGCGCAAAGGGCTACCGCGCCTGTCCCCGCGCTGATGCCGAGCGGGAGCTTCATGCAGGCATCGCCATTGGCGCCAAGCTTCTCTGCCATGGCAGCGCGGACTACCCGCAGGCGCTGGCCGAGATCACGGATGCGCCGCCGGTGCTGTGGGCTCTGGGCAATCTCGACCTGCTCAGGCGCCCGTGCGTGGCGCTGGTGGGCGCGCGCAATGCGTCCTCGCTGGGTCGCCGGATGGCCAAGAAACTGGCGGCAGAACTGGGCGAGGCCGGCTTCGTTGTCGCCTCGGGCCTTGCGCGCGGCATCGACACGGAGGCGCATCGCACCAGCCTCAAGACCGGGACCATTGCGGTTTTTGCGGGCGGGATCGACGTGATCTACCCGCAGGACAACATCGAACTTGCAGGCGAAATTGCGCAGGCGGGCCTGATCCTGTCGGAAATGCCCATCGGCGTAACGCCGCAGGCGCGCCACTTCCCGCGCCGCAACCGGATCGTCTCGGGGCTGTCGCGGGGCGTAGTTGTTGTCGAGGGGGCCGCGAAATCGGGCTCCCTGATCACCGCGCGCGATGCCGCCGATCAGGGGCGCGAGGTCATGGCCGTGCCCGGGCACCCGATGGATCACCGGGCCTCGGGCTGCAACATGCTGATCCGCGACGGGGCCACTCTGGTCCGCTCCGCCACCGACATTGCCGAGCTTCTAGCCCAGCCCCTGCCCGCCAGACCGGTCCCAGGCGCCACCCGCCGTTCGGTCCCGGCAGAGCGCCCGCCGCCGGGTCGCCTCACCTATGATCTGCTCAATCTGCTCGGCCCCGCGCCGGTGCATGAGGACAACCTGATCCGGCAACTCAGACTGCCCGCCAACATGGTGACCGAGGCGCTCTCGGAGCTTGACCTCACCGGCCATATCGAAAGACATCCCGGCGGTCTGGTCTCGCGCCCGATCTGACGCGGCCCACTGACCTCAGTCGCGTGACTAATCGGCACCCCCGCGCAGAGGAGCAGTTGACAAACCCCTGCACGCACCACATTTTCCCGCGCTGCAGGCACACGCATTTCATTTAAGGAGCGCCACCCTTCATGGCCGTTGTCGTCGTCGAAAGCCCCGCAAAGGCCAAAACCATCAACAAATATCTCGGCAATGACTTCACGGTGCTGGCCTCCTATGGCCATGTGCGTGACCTGCCGCCCAAGGACGGCTCGGTCGATCCCGACAATGAGTTCGAGATGAAATGGGAGGTGGCCAGCCAGTCCCAGAAGCACGTCCGCGCGATTGCCGAAGCGCTGAAGGATGACAATACGCTGATCCTCGCGACCGACCCGGATCGTGAGGGTGAGGCTATTTCGTGGCATCTGCAGGAGGCTTTGACCAAGCGCAAGGCCATTAAGAAATCAACGGATGTGAAACGTGTCGTCTTCAACGCCATTACCAAGGCCGCCGTTACCGAGGCGATGGAGAACCCGCGTCAGGTCGATATGGAGCTGGTGGAGGCCTATCTGGCCCGCCGGGCGCTCGACTATCTGGTTGGGTTCAACCTATCGCCTGTGCTCTGGCGCAAGCTGCCGGGTGCCAAATCCGCAGGCCGGGTGCAGTCGGTCGCCCTGCGTCTGATCGTCGAGCGCGAGATGGAGATCGAGGCCTTCAAGGCGCGCGAATACTGGACAGTCAAGGCGGTGCTCGCGACCCCGCGCGGTCAGGAATACGAGGCGCGGCTGACCATTCTAGGCGGCGACAAGCTGGACAAGTTCGACATCGCCACGGCCGAGGCGGCGGACCTTGCGGTTGCCGCAATCACCTCGCGCGATCTGAAGATCGCAAGTGTCGAGGCCAAGCCAGCGACCCGCAACCCCTCAGCCCCCTTCATGACATCGACCCTCCAGCAGGAGGCATCCCGCAAGTTCGGTTTTGGTGCCCGCCAGACCATGAGCACCGCGCAGCGTCTCTATGAGGCCGGGCACATCACCTACATGCGGACCGACGGGATCGACATGGCACCCGAGGCGGTGATGGCCGCACGCGATGTGATCAAGGATCGTTACGGGACCGAGTACGTGCCGAAATCCCCGCGCATGTACAAGAACAAGGCCAAGAACGCACAGGAGGCGCATGAGTGCATCCGCCCCACCGACCTGTCGGCTAGCCCGGACAAGCTGGCCAAGCTGGAGCCCGATCAGCGCAAGCTTTACGATCTGATCTGGAAACGCTCGATCTCGTGCCAGATGGAAGGCGCGCGGCTGGAGCGCACGACGGTCGATATCGCCAGCGCCGACGGTCAGGTCGGCCTGCGGGCCACCGGTCAGGTGATAAAGTTCGACGGCTTTCTGCGGGTTTATGAGGAAGGCCGGGACGAGGATGTGATCGACGAGGACGACAAGCGTCTGCCTCAGATCGATCAGGGCGAGGTGGCCGAGAAACGCTCTGTCGCGCCGGACCAGCATTTCACCCAGCCGCCGCCGCGCTATACCGAGGCGACGCTGGTCAAGCGGATGGAAGAGTTGGGCATCGGGCGCCCCTCAACCTATGCCTCGATCGTCTCGGTCATTCAGGAACGCGACTATGTCCGCAAGGAGAAAAACCGCCTGATCCCCGAAGACAAGGGACGACTGGTCACGGCCTTTCTGGAAAACTATTTCCGCAAATATGTTGGCTATAACTTCACCGCCGGTCTGGAAGAGGAACTCGACGAGGTCTCCGCCGGTGACCGGCAATGGAAGAACGTGCTCAGTCGTTTCTGGTCCGATTTTTCGGCCGCCGTGGCCGAGACCAAGGACCTGCGCATCACCGAGGTGCTGGAAAAGATCAACGAGGTGCTTGAGCCACATCTCTTCCCGCCGACCGAGGACGGATCGGACCCGCGGGTCTGCAAGAATTGCGGTACCGGACGGCTGTCGATGCGCACTGCGCGTTCGGGCGGGGCATTCATCGGCTGCTCGAACTACCCCGAATGCCGCTACACGCGACCGCTGGCAGGCGAGGTCGAGGGCGGCGATGTTGCAGGGCCCGACGGCAAGCTGCTGGGTCACAATGACGAGGGAACGCCGGTCACCCTGCGTTCAGGCCGTTTCGGGCCCTATGTGCAGCTTGGCGAGCCGACCGAGGAGGAGCCGAAACCCAAACGCTCCTCGATCCCCAAGGGCATGGACCTAGCCGCCGTCGATCTGGCCAAGGCGCTGGAACTTCTGTCTTTGCCACGTCTCATCGGGCCTCACCCGGAAGACGGCGAGCCGGTCGAGACCAATCTCGGTCGCTACGGTCCTTATGTGAAATGGGGCAAAATCTACGCCAATATCCAGGATCAGGACGAGATTTTCACCATGGGCATGAACCGTGCGGTGGAACTTCTGGCCCAAAAGGCTGCAAGCCGTGGCGGGCGCGGGGCGACAGCCGCCCCCCTGAAGGAGCTTGGCGAGCATCCCACAGATGGCGGATCGGTCAATGTGATGAGCGGGCGCTACGGCCCATACGTCAAATGGGAGAAGGTGAATGCCACGCTTCCCAAGGATATGGAGCCGGAAACGGTAACGATGGACATGGCGGTCGAACTTATCGCAGCCAAGGCCGGGTCAAAGAAGAAAAAGAAGCCTGCAAAAAAGAAGTCGAAGTAGAGCGGACAACATTGTATAACGCCGTGGGGGCTTCACTTCGGACGACTAACGATGAAGCACATAATGGTACTGATCGCGGCGACCCTGATGATGTTCGGGGCTACCTCTTACGTGAATGCACAGGGCAGCAATGCGCCTGTCTTTGGCGGCACAGCGGGAAAAGACAGGTTCTTCAGCCCCTCGGGCAGCCTGACATTCAGCCGGTCGGGGCTGACCGATGAGGTGCTTTCGCTGATCAAGGATCGCTCGGTCCGCCAGATGCTCGGCGATGGTGGTTTCGCGGTCGAGCGGGTGCTGGGATCAGACCGTCGCTATCAGGTGAGTTTTGATGGCAGCGATCTGCAATTCGCCAGCCGTCCGCCGGTCTTCGGACTGCCCTCCAGCATCAAGCGCCTGACTTTTGATCTGCAGGTCACCCTTGCATCACCCTGGAGCAAGTCTGCTGCGGAAACCGGCACGCTGCGGTTTCGCCAGTTCGATATCCGGGCGATGGAGCTGAAATGGGGCGATGTGACCGCCACGACCGCGGGTCTTGTCGATATCGACAAGGCAGGTCGGCCCACCGGTCTGGTTGATCTGGAAATGACCAACTGGCGGCCGACCTTGAACTTTCTCTCCGCATTCGTGCCGAGCAAACGCGAAGAGGTTTTCCGTCTGACCTCCGCCTTCTCGGACGGCGACCGGTTGCGCCTGCCTTTGGGGATGCGCAATGGTCGCGTGTCGATTGACGGCTCTCATATCGGCACCTTACCGCCTCTGGTTCTGCCCGCCTTGAAGTCCCGCTGAACGCTTTTCCGGTTCTTGAAAACATCGCATGACGCCGTGCGCGCGGCATGCTAGGGCGAGGCATGACACTCCCCAGCAAAGATCAGATCCTCGAATGGGTCCAGGACAATCCGGCCCGCGCCTCCAAGCGCGAGGTCGCGCGTGCCTTTGGTGTAAAAGGCGCTGATCGCGTGCCGTTGAAACGGATGCTGCGCGAACTGGAAGAGGCCGGACATATCCGCCGCGACCGCAAGACGCTGCGAGATCCCAACACGCTGCCGCCCGTGGCGGTGCTGCGGGTCGTGAGTGTCGATGCGGGCG
This sequence comes from uncultured Paracoccaceae bacterium, assembly GCA_947493745.1. Taxonomy (GTDB): domain Bacteria; phylum Pseudomonadota; class Alphaproteobacteria; order Rhodobacterales; family Rhodobacteraceae; genus CANLSM01. The sequence goes on from CANLSM010000007.1 coordinate 189,077, forward strand.
GCGATCTCTGGGCGGAACCCGCGCAATGGGAAGGCACGGACGACATGCCGCGCGTTCTGGTGATCCCGCAAAAGGGTGATCCGGCGCTGAGTGTCAGTGACCGGCTGCTGGCACGGACCGCCAAGTCCGGTGAAACCTATGAGGCCCGGCTGATCCGCCGGATCGCGGCGGGACCCCGGGCGGTTCTCGGCATTTTCCGCAAAAGCGATACCGGGGGCCGCATCCTGCCCATCGACAAGAAATCCGACCGGGAGTGGCGGGTCGAGTCGGGCGATGTCAACGGTGCGCGCGAAGGCGAACTGGTCGAGGGCGAACAGGCCGGACCAAAGGGGCGCATGGGCCTGCCGCGTGCGCGCATCACCGCGCGGCTGGGCGATCCTTCGCAGGCCAAGGCGGTCTCCCTGATTGCGATCCACGAGCATGGCATCCCGGATGCCTTTCCCCCCGAAACACTGGAGGAGGCAGAAACAGCCAAGCCTGTTCCGCTCGGGCAACGCGTTGATCTGCGGGACCTGCCGCTTCTGACCATCGACCCGTCCGATGCGCGCGATCATGACGATGCGATCTGTGCGGAGGAAACCGAAACCGGCTTCCGCCTCTGGGTCGCAATCGCCGATGTCGCGCATTACGTCACGCCCGGCTCGGCGCTGGACCGCGAAGCGCGCGGTCGCGGCAACTCCACCTATTTTCCCGACCGGGTCGTGCCGATGCTGCCGGACCGGCTGTCAGGTGATCTCTGCTCGCTACACGAGGGGGTCGAGCGGCCCTGCATCGTGGTCGAGATCGAGATCGGCAAGGATGGACGAAAGACCCGGCACAGTTTCAGCCGTGCCATGATGCGGTCCGCAGCATCCCTCAGCTACGAGCAGGCACAGGCGATTGACGATGGCCAATCGGACCTGTCGGCTGAGTTGAAGACCCCGGTGAAAACACTTTTTGCCGCCTATCGCTGCCTGTTGCAAGAGAGAGGCACGCGCAACCCGCTGAACCTCGACCTGCCGGAGCGCAAGATCGTGCTGACCGACAGCGGACAGGTCGCCTCGGTCGCCTTCGGGGAGCGGTTCGATGCGCATAAGCTGGTCGAGGAATGCATGATCCTCGCCAATGTCTGCGCAGCCGAGACGCTGGAGGCGAAACGGATCGACCTGCTTTACCGTGTGCACGAGGAACCGAGCCCGGAGAAACTGGAAGGGCTGCGGGAAACCGCCTCCGAGATTGGTCTTGTGCTGGCCAAGGGACAGGTGCTGACGACCCGACATCTCAATCAGCTTCTGGACCAGGCGGCGGGGTCCGAGGATGCGGAACTGATCAACATGTCCGTTCTGCGCTCGATGACACAGGCCTATTATGGCCCGCAGAACTTCGGTCATTTCGGTCTGGCACTGCGCCGCTATGCGCATTTCACGTCACCGATCCGGCGCTATGCCGATCTGCTGATCCACCGCGCGCTGATCACGGCCCATGGCTGGGGCAAGGATGGCCTGAGCCCGCAGGACCGCGAACGGCTGGCCGAAACCGCAGAGGTGATCAACCTGACGGAGCGGCGCTCCATGCAGGCGGAGCGGGACACGACCGACCGTTATCTCGCAGCGTTTCTCGCCGATCATGTGGGGGCCGAGTTCGAGGGCCGAATCTCGGGCGTCGCCCGCTTCGGTGTCTTTGTTCGGCTTGATGGAACGGGGGCGGACGGGCTGGTGCCGATCTCGCTGCTGGGTGGCGAATATTTCCGCCATGACCCGAACGCCCAGACCCTGACAGGGGATCAGTCGCGCCGGGTGATCTCGGTTGGGCAGAACGTCACTGTGCGACTGTCGGAGGCCGTTCCGATCACCGGTGGCGTCCTGCTGGAAATCCTGACCATCGAGGGCAAGGCCCTGCCGCAGTCCAGCCGTCCGGGTCGAAGCTCCAAGGGGCGTGGACGCAAGAAGATCAGCCGCAACAAACGGGGCCGCAAAGCCTAGCGGTCCGGCAGTGGAATGTGTTCCTGATCGTCCTCTGGCGGCAGGTGGAACCGGCCGTTCTGCCAGTCACCTTTCCGCCATGCCTCCTTGGCGACCTCGATCCGTTCCTTTGACGAGGCAACGAAATTCCACCAGATGTAGCGCGGCCCGTTGAAGGTCTCACCACCAAGCAGAAGCAGACGCGCGCCTTGCGGCCCGGCCTTCATTGAGACCTTGTCGCCGGGCCGGAAGATCATCATCTGCCCGGCCTCGAAGACCTGCCCGCCGACGCTGACCGACCCGGTGGAGACATAGGCGCCGCGGTCCTCGTGATCGTCCGGCAGGGGGATGGCGGCCCCTGCTTCCAGCACCGCATCAAGATAGAACATGTCCGAATAGGTCTTCACCGGAGCCGCCTCGCCATAAGCATGGCCCATGATCAGCCGCACCTGCTTGCCCTCGCCTTCCAGCATCGGCAGGCTGTCCTTGCCATGATGATCAAAGCTTGGGGCGACGTCCTCCGCCTCATCAGGCAGCGCAACCCATGTCTGGATGCCGAACATGCGGCGGTCTCTTTTGCGATCCTCGCGGCTGGACCGTTCCGAATGGGTGATCCCCTTGCCCGCGACCATCCAGTTGACAGCACCCGGCGCAATCTCAAGCGACGAGCCGAGGCTGTCGCGATGATAGATCGAGCCCTCATAGAGATAGGTTACCGTGCCGAGCCCGATATGCGGATGCGGCCGGATATCGATCCCCTGATCTGTCAGAATTTCCGCCGGGCCCATCTGATCGAAGAAAATGAACGGTCCCACCATCTGACGTTTCGGTGAGGGCAACGAACGACGCACCTCGAAATCACCGATATCGCGGGCGCGTGGCACAATCACTGTTTCGATTGCGTCAACCTCATCACCGGTCGGGCAATGCGGATCGAGGGCGGGATTCCAGCTCATCTGACAGGTCCTTGTGTTTCGATAGTTCAGATTTAGACATTCTTGAGCGATTCTTCAGCGGCAGGCTGGCGAAAAAATTGTTTCCCGACAAGCAACAGACGCCCGTTCATCCTGTCGAGATGTGGCACATCTGCCGGTGCGCCGCCGCTGATCGTGTCCAGACCCTTGCACCGACCGGGCTGCGGCTCTACATCCCAACCCATGCGCCAGGTCATCGAGAGATTTTCCAGAAAACCAACCGTCGCCGTGATCCGCCTGGAAGGCGTGATCGGCGGCGGGGGCCAGTTCGGGGGCCCGCGCCTGACGGACACGGCCCTGGCACCGGTGATCGAGCGTGCATTCTCACGTGGCAAACCGAAGGCTGTGGCGCTGGCCATAAACTCGCCCGGCGGCTCACCCACCCAATCGGCACTGATCGCGGCACGTATCCGGCGTCTGGCAACCGAGAAGGACATCAAGGTCTATGCCTTTTGCGAGGATGTCGCGGCCTCGGGCGGCTACTGGCTCGCCACGGCTGCCGATGAGATCTATGTGGACGACAATTCCATCACTGGCTCGATCGGTGTTATCTCGGCGGGCTTCGGCCTGAATGAGCTGATTGCCCGGCACGGGATCGAACGCCGCGTCTACACCGCCGGTGAAGACAAGAGCATGCTGGACCCCTTCCGTGCGGAACGCGAAGGCGATGTCGTCCGCGTCAAGGCAATCCAGAAGGTCATCCACGACAATTTCATCGAACAGGTGACATCGCGCCGGGCCGGCAAACTGGCCGAGCGCGACCTGTTCACCGGCGAGGTCTTTGTGGGTGCCCAGTCGGTCGAGCTTGGCCTGACCGACGGCATCGCCCATCTGGTTCCGAAGATGAAGGAACTCTACGGGCCGGATATCCGCTTTTCGATGACGAAACCGAAACGCAGCCTGCTCAGCCGGTTCGGCCTGAGTGCCCCCGATCTGATCGCAGCTGTGGAGGATCGCGCACTCTGGGCGCGGTTCGGGATGTGAGCACCGGATGATCCTCAAGGCGGTCACCCTGTTTCTGATCTTCATGCTGGTGCTGGGGATGTTCGGCAAATTGCGGGCACCGCAACTGCCAAAGATATTGCGGCGTAAATCTGTGGAGACGGCTTCCAAATGCAAGCACTGCAACCGCTACATCATTGGCAAGGCTCCTTGTGTCTGTCAGAAACGACCCTAGTTCTGTGTGCTAACCGGATTCCAATGCTGAGGCCCCTTTGTGAGTTTTCTTGAGGCGACTGCCGGGCTGATCATTCTGCTGCTTGCTGGCGACGCTCTGGTTCGCGGTGCCGTTTCGCTCAGTCTCCGGCTTGGTGTTCCTGCCCTCATCGTCTCGCTGACCATTGTCGGATTTGGCACCTCGGCACCCGAGTTGCTGATTGCAATCGAGTCCGTGCTGGCCGACGCGCCGGGCATTGCCCTTGGCAACGTGGTGGGGTCCAACATAGCAAATGTGTTTCTGGTCCTCGGTGTGCCAGCCGTGATCTCGGGTCTTGATACGGCCCGGTGCGACACCAAGGAAAGCTATTTCCAGATGCTGGGCGCGACCGTGGTTTTCATAGCGCTCTGTTTCATGGGACCGCTGATGCTCTGGCACGGGCTGATCCTGCTGACATTGCTGGCCATGATGCTGGCGCGCGCGTTTCTCGCCGCCCGGCAGTCGCGCAATTTCGAGCCGCTGGACGATCTTGAAGACGCAGATCCCAACATGCCGGGATGGAAGCTGTCTGCCTATCTGCTCGCGGGGATCATCGGTTTGCCACTTGGGGCAAGTCTACTGATTGACGGGGCTTCCGATCTGGCGCGCAACTGGGGCGTGACCGAGGAGGTCATCGGGCTGACACTGGTGGCCATCGGCACCTCACTGCCCGAGCTGGCGACAACGGTCATGGCCGCGATCCGCAGGCAGGCCGATGTTGCGCTTGGCAACGTCATCGGCTCCAATATGTTCAACCTGCTGGCCATCATGGGGGTCGCAAGCCTCTTTGGTGATCTGCCGATCGCGCCCTCGATCATCGGTTACGACATCTGGGTCATGCTGGCCGCATCGCTTTTGCTGATCCCCTTCGTTCTCATGGGGCGCAACATAGTCCGCTGGATCGGCGTCGCTTTCCTGCTGGTCTACACGGCCTATATGGTCAGCCTGTTTTAAGGAGGAGACTTGCGGATGGGCGCAGCAATGGTCACCGGAGGCGCGAAACGACTGGGCGCGGCAATGGCATTGGCACTGGCCGAGCGCGGGCTTGATGTGGCCATCAACTATGCCTCAAGCGAGGCGGCCGCGACTGAGACGGTTGCCGCGATTGAAAGCAAGGGTGTCAGGGCGGTTGCGCTGAAGGCTAACCTTCTGAATGACAGCGAAACGCAGGCCCTGATCGGGCGGGCGGGCGAGGCGCTTGGGCAGCCGATCACCGTGCTGGTCAATAACGCCTCGATCTTTGAACACGACACGCTGGAGACAGCGACGCTTGAGGGTTGGGACCGGCACATGTCCTCAAACCTCAAGGCCCCGTTTCTGCTTACACAGGCCTTCGCCCGTCAGGTTCCCAAGGGGGTCGTCGATGCGGAAGGATATCCCATCGCAACAGGCAACGTCGTCAACATGGTCGATCAGAGAGTGCGGAAACTGACGCCCGAATTCATGACCTACACGCTTGCGAAAATGGGGCTCTGGGCATTCACGCGCACGGCGGCACAAGCCCTAGCGCCAGATATCCGGGTGAATGGCATCGGCCCCGGACCAACCTTGCAGGGAGGCCGCCAGACAGCGGAGCATTTTTCAAAGCAAAAGGCGGCGACCCTGCTGCAAAGAGGCGCCAATCCTGACGCGATCTGTAATGCGCTCTGCTATATTCTGGACAGTCATTCCATGACAGGCCAGCTGCTCGCAATCGACGGAGGACAGCATCTGGGCTGGCAGACACCCGATGTGATCGGGGTTGAATAGGATCGGGCGGAGTCTCAATAATTGGCACAACGCAGAGATGGGTTGAGACGAATTGTCCACTTTCCAATGCGTCTTCACAGACCTGTCACAAATTCGTTAATCATTTCATCTATTTACCAAATGTTTATATTTTTTTCCTTTGTTATCAATGAGTTATTTTTGTGCCTATTTTTTAGGCAGTTACTGAATTGGCCTTATTATGTTGGGCTTGGTCACGAAGGCCCGCTCTTATGCACCGGCTTATCCACAGAAACGGTGGACAGGTTTACTATTGAAATCACGTATATCTCAAGGCAGCCGTAGGGAGAATCACGCTTGGGTCAGAACCGGGAAAAGGACGTAGCCGACATCCACTCGCCTTCCGGCTTTGTCGAGGATGGGGCATGCACGGCTGACGCGGAAAAGCGGCCGGGTCACGAGGTGATCCGGGACTATCTGAAGGTGCTCGGCAACGGCCCCGGCGTCTACCGGATGCTCAACCGCGAGGGCGCGGTCCTTTACGTTGGCAAAGCCCGGTCGCTGAAGAAACGGGTCTCGTCCTACGCCAAACCGACCGGCCATTCGGCACGGATCGGACGGATGATCTCGGCAACCGCCACGATGATGTTTCTGACCACCGAGACCGAGACGGAAGCCCTGCTTCTTGAGCAGAACCTGATCAAGCAGTTGAAGCCGCGCTACAATGTGCTGCTGAGAGACGACAAGAGCTTCCCCAATATTCTGGTGGGCGGCGAGCATGCCTATCCGCAAATCCAGAAACATCGCGGGGCCAAGCGCGAGAAGGGGCAGTATTTCGGGCCGTTCGCCTCTGCCGGTGCCGTGAACCGGACGCTCAATCAGTTGCAAAAGGCATTCCTGCTCAGGAACTGTTCGGACGCGACCTTTGACAGCCGGACCCGGCCCTGTCTTCTCTACCAGATCAAGCGCTGCTCAGCACCGTGCGTTGGCCATGTGTCGGAGAAAGAGTACGGCGATCTCGTGCGCGATGCGACGCGCTATCTTCAGGGAAAATCCACCAAGGTGCAGGAGCATCTGGCCTCCGAAATGGCGGCCGCCTCAGAAGCCATGGAGTTCGAACGGGCCGCCGCCCTGCGCGACCGGATCCGCGCGATGGCGCATGTGTCCTCCTCCCAGGGGATCAATCCACAAGGGGTCGAGGAGGCGGATATCATCGCGCTCCACGAGGATCAGGGGCAGGCCTGCGTGCAGGTCTTCTTCATTCGTGCAAACCAGAACTGGGGCAACAGGGCGTATTTCCCGCGCACCGGCACCGGCGCGGATGCGGGCGAGATCCTGGAGGCCTTCATTGCCCAGTTCTACGGAAACAAGACCCCGCCGCGGCAGTTGCTGGTCTCGCATGCTGTGGACAATGCCGATCTGTTGCAGGAGGCGCTGACGATACAGTTGGGCCGCAAGGTGGACCTTCTGGTTCCCCAGCGTGGCGAGAAGGCCGCTCTTGTCGAAGGTGCGGTCCGCAACGCGCGGCAGGCGCTGGGGCGCAAGATGGCAGAAAGCGCCTCGCAGGCGCGGCTGCTCGAAGGTCTGGCCAAAGCCTTTGCACTGGACGCCCCGCCGGAGCGGATCGAGGTCTATGACAACTCTCATATTCAGGGTGCACATGCGGTTGGCGCGATGATCGTCGCGGGTCCCGAGGGGTTCCTGAAATCCAGCTACCGCAAGTTCAACATCAAGTCCGAGACCCTGACGCCGGGCGACGATTTCGGCATGATGAAGGAGGTGCTGGACCGCCGGTTCAAGCGCCTGCTGAAGGAGGACCCGGACCGGCAAAGCGGCAACTGGCCCGATCTGGTGCTGATCGATGGCGGCGCGGGTCAGATCTCGGCGGTGATGGAGGCGCTGGGTGAGCTGGGCGTGGAGAATGTCGAGGTCATCGGCGTTGCCAAGGGCGAGGACCGTAATGCGGGCAAGGAGGAGTTCTATCGCCCAGGCGCGCGGGCCTTCTCGCTGCCGCATCGCGATCCGGTGCTCTATTTCATCCAGCGCCTGCGCGATGAGGCGCACCGGTTCGCCATCGGCACCCATCGAGCCAAGCGTTCCAAGGCGATCTCGGCCACGCCGCTTGATGATGTGCCCGGCGTGGGCGCTGCCCGCAAACGTGCCCTGCTGGCCCATTTCGGCTCGGCCAAGGCGGTCGGTCGTGCCGGGCTTACGGACCTCAAGTCGGTTCCGGGCATCTCGGATCAGTTGGCCGAGACGCTTTATGCCTATTTCCACGAGGGTGACGGATCGAAATAGGCGCTGTGGCTGTTCCGCCTCCGGCGGGGATATTTGACCCAAGAAGAAAGCCGTGCTTGCAACCCTTTAGGTGACGCGCGATAAGGGCTGTCGCAAGATCAACGGGGCCGGAAATGCGCTGGACGATACCGAATGTTCTGACGGTGGTGCGGCTTCTGGCAGCGCCAGGGCTGGCGTTCAGCTATCTGGTGTTTGAACGCCCACTTGCGGATATCTTTGCGCTGGTGCTCTTTGTCGGGGCCGCGCTGACCGATTATGTGGACGGATTTCTGGCACGGCGGCTCGGCCAGGAGAGCCGGTTCGGGAAGATGCTCGACCCGATTGCGGACAAGGTGATGGTCATCATCGCGCTGGCGGTCATTCTGGGGCTGAGCGGACTGCAACCCCTGATCATTCTGCCGGTGACGGTCATTCTGTTTCGCGAGATCTTCGTCTCGGGCCTGCGGGAGTTTCTGGGTGCCGATGCGGGCAAGCTGCAGGTGACCAATCTGGCGAAATGGAAGACGACAGCGCAGATGTTTGCCATTCCGGTTCTGTTTCTGGCCGGTGTTTTTCAGTATCAGTTCGAGGGGATCTACTATCAACTCGACCCGTATCTGATGGAACAGATCCTGAGCGGTGATGTGCAGGACGAGTTTGGTATCGTCGGGATCAGCCAGCGCTATGAGCTTGCGCACTGGCTGGGTCTGGTCCTGATCTGGATTGCAGCCATACTGACGGCAATCACGGGGTGGGACTATTTCACCAAGGCACGACCCTATCTGACCGAGGAGGAGGGAGGCTGATGCAACTGGTCTATTTTGCATGGGTGCGTGAACGGATCGGAGAGGCGCGCGAAACCATTGAGAGCGAGGCGAAGACCGTTGCCGATCTGGTGGCAGAACTGCGCGCGCGCGAACCGCGCTATGATCTGGCTTTCTCGGACATGTCCGCGATCCGGGTGGCGATCGACCAGGAGCTTTCTGATCTTGACGCTCCGTTGAACGGAGCGCGCGAAGTGGCCTTCTTCCCGCCGATGACCGGGGGCTAGGTGGTTGAGCGTCCGGGTTCAGGCCAAGGATTTCGATCTGGCAACCGAGCTTGCCGGTCTGACGGCCGGGCGGACAGATATCGGTGCCATCGTGACATTCACCGGGCTTGTTCGGGATATCGCGAAGTCCGAAGCGGTCTCGGAGATGGAACTGGAGCATTACCCCGGCATGACCGAACGGGCGCTGGCCGGGATCGAGCGTGAGGCGCGGACCCGCTGGCCGCTTCAGGCGAGCCTGATCGTGCACCGTTATGGCTCCCTGCAACCCGGAGAGCAGATCGTGCTGGTTGCGACCGCCTCACCGCATCGGCAGGCAGCGTTCGAGGCGGCGGAATTTCTGATGGACTACCTCAAGTCACGAGCGCCTTTCTGGAAGAAAGAGCATACGCCCAAAGGAGCCCATTGGGTTGACGCGCGTGAAACCGATGAGGATGCCCTGGCGCGCTGGTCTGACTAGCCGGCTTTCAGCTTGTCGATCTCCGAGCGCAGTTCCTCCGCCTCGCGTCGGGCCGACCCGATACCTTCCATGGCGGCCTGAAGCTCGGCATTGGCCTGCGTCAGCCGGTTTGTAAGGTCCCGCTCCACATCGGCCATCCGCTGTTCGGCCTCGGCCTTTTCATCCTGCGCCTGCTGAAGAGCCGCGACAAGCGTGTTCTCGTCAATCGGCCCTTCCTCGGTGGGGCGATTGAAAATGCCGAAGAACCAGCGCAGGCACCAGCCAAAGAGAACCGCCAGCACCAGGGCGCTGGCGATGATCAGGGTCAATTCAGTTCTGTTCATCAGATCCCGTTTCTTCTTCTGTCTCTGCCTCGGTCGGGCTTGTCTCTTCGGTGACGGCCTCTGCTTCAGGATGGTCCTCGCCCGCGTTATCGCGGTGAGCTTCCGCGCCCGCAATCGTTCCGTCTTCATGGATCAGCGTGAACGCGATCCGTCGGTTCATCGCGCGGCCAAGCTCGGTCTCGTTATCCGCAATGGGCTGGGTTTCGCCATATCCGCGGGATTCCAGAAAGACCAGTTCAAGCTCAAGGTCCAGCAGAGCGGACATCACCGCCGCCGCGCGGGCCTGACTGAGCGCCATGTTGGATTCCTCGCGCCCCTGGCTGTCAGTATGGCCGCCAATCTCAAACCGTGCGCCTGGACAAGCCTGCAGGATCGTCGCGAGATTGCGGATCAGTGACTGGCTTTCCTCGGCGATCTCCGTCGAGCCGGGCGGAAAGGTGATCTGGGCCACACTCAGCAACTCGTCAATCTGGTCTGCGCAGGCCTCATAAAGCTGCATGCTGCCCCTTACGGGGCGGACCTCGGCCGCCTTGATCTCGATATTCATGTCGATCTCGATCTGGGCCGGCAGGGCGGTATCGAAGAGCGCGCGCAGCTCATCACGGATCCGCTCGGTCGTGGCGGTTCCGGAAATCAGCAGGCGATCTTCGGTCACTTCAAGCTGCCCCGATGTCATCAGCGACAGCGCCTCAATACCGGTCAGGACCCGCTTGGGCCAGCCATCGGGCAGGTCGGCATTCATTTCCGTCTCGTCCACGACCGTGTCGAAGCCGAACTGTGCCTCGGCATAGGCCCGAACGGCGCTCTGCATGGTCTCGTCCAGCACGTCGCCGCGCAGCCGGATGACGGTGCCTTCCGTTCTTACCGCTGTGAACTTGGGGGGCGCGCCGACCTCGCCGCTGTCTTCCTCCAACTCAGGCGGCGGCAAAACGGACGTCAGCGAGAAGACAGCCGGGAGAGCGGATCGCAGCTCTTGTGCAACCGCTTCGAAACCGGGCTCATCGCCGCCGACCGGGCCGGTCAGCAGGATGTCGGCATTCTCGATGCGCAGCGAGCCGGCCCCGAGCTGGTCGAGCGCAGACAGGCTGAGGGTCACGGCCTCTGCCCAGTCGGGCGACGGCGCGCCGAGACCCACATCGCACCCGCCCTCCACATCAAGCGCGCTGACGGCCCTGAGCAGATCCGCCTTGTCCTGTCGTGTCTCGGCCGCGCATTTTCGAAGGATGCCGGTTTCGCCCTCCAGTTCGAAGTCGAACACGAACGGCGAGATCACAGGTCGGGGGGCCGAGATATTGAGCGCCAGTTCCAGATGCTCAGGCACGACATCCATCAACTCCTCTTCCAGCTGAGCCTGCTCCGCAATGTCGTCCACGACGGTATCAACGGTTACGACACCGGGGCGCACGCCAACCTTGGAACGGGGCAGTGAGGAGAGGATCAGAAGGCCGAGATCAAGGCTCTCCTCCCAGTGCTCGGGCACGTCGAACTCCACACTGTCGAGCATATCGGTGACTGCCGGGTCGTCGGTCACGTCCTCCAGCCCCTCGATGATCTCGTTGCGGCCATGCGCATTGGGCACCAGCCCGATCAGCGACACACGGTCACCATTTCGCAACATCTCAAGTGTGAAATCGGGGGTTTCGGTGGCCTGCTTCGCCCGCACAGTTGTGAGATCGGAAATCCGGTCTCCGGCAACAAGCCGGGCGATTGTCTCGATGACACGGAACCGGCTGGGCTCATCAGGGGCTTCACCGAGGATATGGACCAGAAGACCGTCGGTCTCGATCTCCGCCCAGGCATCGCCGGTCGCGGAAAGTGCCACATCAAGCTGCGACTTGGTCGAGGTTTCCAGATACCGCACCGCAGTCTGAGCCGTGAAATAGGCCCCGGTGACACTGGCACCAACCGAAGCCATGACAAAGATGAAGGCAGCCAAGCGCATGGAATGTTTTCAGGCCTCGGAGTTGCATGGAAAATCGTTGCGACAATAGGACGTCGCCGGGGGCGGATCAAGACAGGTTCGCGACCAGTATGATCAGAACAAGACCCAGCACCGGGATCAGCCCCGCATTGCGGTTGGAACGGAAGAGCCTCAGGCAGTTTTCGGGGTCATCGATGTTGAGTTGTTGCATCTGCCAGTGCAGGTGCCAGCCAAAGGCCCAGGCAACGCCAAGCCCCATGACCAGCAGCGACATCGATCCAGACAAGGTCACCTCGACGATCGCATAGGCAAGTAACGTGACCGAGGCCATAAGGAACCCGAACAACCACATTCCAGTACTTGCCCCGAACAGCCGGGCTGTCGATTTGACCCCGATCAGCGCATCGTCTTCCTTGTCCTGATGCGCGTAGATCGTGTCATAGAACAGCGTCCAGGCAATGCCCGCGCCATACAAGTAAAGCGCTGGCAGGCCGAGGCTGCCCTCATGAGCCGCATAGGCCAGCAACGCACCCCAGTTGAACGCCAGCCCCAGAAAGACCTGCGGCCACCAGGTGAAGCGTTTGGCGAACGGGTAGATCAGCACCGGAACAAGCGAGATTACGCCGAGCAGTATCGTAAACCAGTTGAATGTCAGCAGGATGAGAAACGCGAGCCCGGCCTGGGCCACCATCCAGATGGCCGCCTGCTTGCGGGTTACCTGCCCCGATGGCAGCGGTCTCGACCGGGTTCGCGTCACGCCCGCGTCAATCTCCTGATCGGCCAGATCATTCCATGTACAGCCCGCTCCGCGCATCAGAAACGCACCCATGGCGCAGCCAATGGCAATCCAGAGATCGCTCCAGCGCGGGCCGTCCGGATCGCCCGCGACCGCCAGTCCCAGCCCCCACCAGCAGGGCAACAGTAGCAGCCACGTGCCCGCGGGCCGGTCGGCCCGGCTGAGCCGCAGATAGGGGCGCGACCACATCGGCGCGAACCGGTCGACCCAATTGAGGTCGGTGGCGTCAGCCACTCTTCCATCACCGGCCACTTCATGCATATGGTCACCCGTCTCCATGGGAGGGAGTTTATGACAGAAATCCGGCCAAAGATAAGGCTCTATGTGGACGCACCTCTGGGGGCAGGTGTCAGCGTCACGCTCAATCGCGATCAGGCGCATTATCTCTTCAGCGTCATGCGGCTGGAGGCCGGTGATGTGATAGCGCTTTTCAACGGTCGTGAGGGGGAATGGCGCGCCGAGGTTGTGACCTCCGGCAAGCGCTATGGCCTGATCCGCTGCGCCAGGCAGACCGCCGAGCAGCAGTTCCCGCCCGATCTGTGGCTGCTCTTTGCGCCGATCAAGAAAACGCGCACGGATTTCATCGTGGAGAAGGCGACCGAGCTTGGCGCTGCCCGTATCCAGCCGGTCTTCACCCGCTACACCAATGCCGAGCGTCTGCGCACCGACCGTCTCCGCGCCCATGCGGTCGAGGCAGCCGAGCAATGCGGCGGCACCTTCGTGCCGGAGGTGGCCGAGCCGCTGAAGCTGGCCGGGATGCTCGATGTCTGGCCCGCAGACCGTCAGCTGCTTTTTTGCGACGAGAGCCTGACCGCCCCGCCGGTCGCCGAAGCGCTGGCCAGGGCTTCAAAAGGCCCGTGGGCAATCCTGATCGGCCCCGAGGGAGGTTTCGCGGCTGAAGAAATGGCCCGCCTGCGCGACATGCCCCAAACCCTGCCAGTCACACTGGGCCCCCGCATCCTGCGCGCCGACACGGCGGCCGTGGCGGCCCTCGGCCTCTGGCAAAGCGCACTGGGGGACTGGGGAACCCACCCTTAGGTCTAACCTGATCACCACGGGCCTCACAGGACAGGTGTCCGCTCTCGGGACAAAGCGGCCTTTTGAATTTCAAATACAAATGTCTGCTTCGGGCATTTCTGCTCAATCGCGCATGTCTTCCCTCAGGAAGCGCTGTCTCCACTCATCACTTTCACGATCCGCTAACTTGGCAGTTGGTGTCTCGATGTGCGCGGCAAGCGATTGATCGCAACCAATTGCGGCAAGAACTCTTGAAAGCACATTCTGCGGTTCCGCAGACAACGCACCATAGGCGACCCGCAACGGCTCTACCTTTTGCTGCTCAAACCACCGCTCCCATTCGGCGTCGAGTGCACTCAGATCATGAATATGACGCCCTATCGCCTCTGCGTCGTAGTACGGTTCTTTAGACGGAGCGAGACGCTCCAGCTCCGAACCGTCAGCATGACGGTGCCACAAACCAGTTTGCTCGGCGCGCACTCGCGAAATTGCTTGGCCGACGCGATCCTTACGAAAAAGATGTATGAAAGTCGTCGGGCCAAAAGCGCTCTCGATACGCTCAACGTCGCTCTTAAGGTCTGGTGACAGGAGCGAAAGCTGCTCCATGAAGAAGGCAAAACTACCGCGCTGCATTCGCAAGCCGAATATCTCGGTGTTTGCTGTGCCTCGCGCCAGCGCCTCATTAAAGACTGCTCGAAGAGTCGCCTCCCTTGAGGCGAATGGCGTTTCATCAAGCCCATAGACGGTCAACCACCGTTCGACTGAGGGTGAATGGAAGTGTGAGTCCGGCATTCCAGCAACGCCTGCTGCCGCAAGCAACCTGCAGAGCATCGTACTCCCACTTCTGGGTGTCGTGCAGATCACATACGAGCGCGATGGAAGCATGGTCAAATCTTGAACGGCCTTTAGCAGTGCGGCTACCGATAGCAGACATGGCGTATCTGCGGCGGATCGGGCTTGAGAGGTTTCAAATATCGTTAATGTCGATGTTGAAACCCCAAA
>CANLSM010000008.1 GCA_947493745.1 uncultured Paracoccaceae bacterium
CTCAGTGGTGACGATGGGCAACAAACACTCTCTTAGCAAATAACCCTATTGGGTCCCATAGGCGCTGACGTCAGACATGGCAATGCCCGTCACCAAAGACCGTCTCCAGTTCCCAAAGACCACTCTCGGGGTTCCAGCAGGCCCAGGCATCGCGCGCGATCCGCTTCGAGCCACAGGCCTGACAACACGGCACCGCCCCCACATCTTCCTCAACATTCCCTTGCAATATTCCCATGACACATCTCCTTTCGATGGAGCACGCAGGAAAAAGTCCCACACGCTCCACGAAGGGCGATGTTGATGGGTGATACGTCAAAGGCCGGGGCAAACATTGCACACGCTCTACATCCGTCAGCGCCGGGCCATTTTCTTCCCAGATCGGATGTTCTTCGCCGCAAGTCATAGGAAGGCCATCCCACAGTTCACGCGAAGCCTGTCAGATAACTTGGTCCGAGTGAGCAGCGACCAGGTGATGAGGAAGACTATCCGACAAGTCTGTAGTGAGGACGACCAACGGCTTCGGGTTGTCGAGAGCAGGTTTGGATCAAATGCCGATCCAACTTGGCCAGTGTTCTAGGTGGCAAGAAGAGATTAAAGGGAGACTAACCACACCGCCAAACTCATCTAACTTTTTGATTTTCCTGGTAGCGGAGGAGGGACTTGAACCCCCGACACGCGGATTATGATTCCGCTGCTCTAACCACCTGAGCTACTCCGCCAACAGGCGTGTTTCTTACGGACAGAGCCCAATGTCGTCAAGCGGTCAAATCCAACAAACGCACCTGTGACATGCCTGCCCATTGCGTGCGCCTCGATCGGGGGCTACGTAGTCGGCCATGTCTCTTTGGCGATACGCAAATCCGGCAGAATTCATGCGCCTTTCGGGGAAGGTGTTGATGCCGCTTGCGGTGCTTACGGGGCTTTGCCTGGGCATCGGTCTGGTCTGGGGATTTTTTCTGACGCCCGATGACTACAAGCAGGGCTCCACGGTCAAGATCCTATATATTCACGTGCCCTCGGCACTGATGGCGATCAATGGCTGGATCATGATGCTGATTGCGTCCCTGATCTGGTTTGTGAGGCGCCACCATGTCTCGGCATTGGCGGCGCGCGCAGCGGCCCCGGTCGGCGCGGTGATGACCCTGATCGCCCTTCTGACCGGTGCGATCTGGGGTCAGCCGATGTGGGGAACATATTGGGAATGGGACCCGCGCCTGACGTCCTTCATGATCCTCTTTGTGTTCTATCTGGGCTACATGGCGCTGTGGGAGGCGATCGACGACCCCGACAAGGCGGCAGACCTGACGGCGATCCTCTGCATGGTCGGATCGGTCTTTGCACTGATGTCGCGCTATGCGGTGCTGATCTGGAACCAGGGACTGCATCAGGGCGCATCGCTGTCGCTCGACAAGGAAGAGAACGTGGCGGATGTGTTCTACTTTCCACTGCTTGTCTCCATCGCGGGCTTTGTGCTCCTGTTCATCCTTCTTGTCCTGATCCGCACCCGCACCGAGGTGCGCGCCCGCAGGCTTCACGCGCTCATGCAACGGGAGATCGCATGATGCCGGATCTGGGGGCCTATGCAGGGCCTGTTCTGATGGCCTATGCGGTGACGCTGCTTCTGCTCGGCGGTCTTTTGCTGCGGACCCTGCAACGCGCCCGAAAGGTGCGCACAGCGCTGGAAAAACTGGAGCGGCGCGATGGCTGAACGCAGTTTCAACTGGCTCATTCTGGCACCGGCTGTGCTCTTCGCGGTGCTGGCGACCGGATTTTATGCCGGGATGCAGCGTGAAAACCCCAATGAACTGCCAAGTGCGCTTGAAAACCAGAACGCGCCGAGCCTCGACCTGCCGCCACTTTACGACACGGCGCAGCCGCCCCTTGACGAGGAACTGCGGTCCGATGGGGTGAAACTGGTGAATTTCTGGGCCAGTTGGTGCGGTCCATGCCGGGCGGAACACCCCACGCTCACCGCCCTGTCGGAAGGCGGCCTGCCGGTCTTCGGGATAAACTACAAGGACAAGAACACCGACGCTCAGGCTTTTCTGGAGGAGTTGGGCGATCCCTTCACCCGCATCGGCGTTGATGCAACCGGGCGCACCGCAATCGATTGGGGGGTCTACGGGGTGCCGGAGACCTTTGTGATCGACGGTGAGGGCCGTATTCTCGCCCGCTATCCCGGGCCTCTGACGGCCCGGGTCTGGGAGGAAAGGCTGAAACCGGTGGTCGAGGCAGCAGGCGACTAGCCCCTGCCCCTTCAGGCCGATCAATCGTCATCGTCACGATCACGCCAGCGATTGCCGGTGCGGTGCCCGGTGTCATAGCCGCGACGTTCCAGGCAGCGATTGTCGTAATAGGTAAGCCAGCCCTGGCGGGTCCATTTCCGGCGCAGGCACTGCCTTGGAGGGGTGTGGTTCTGAACCCGGTCCCTGCGACGGTCAAGACAGCGCTGGTCCTTATAGGTCACCCAGCGCCCGTTCCGCCAGCGCTGGCGCAGGCATCTCCGGTCTGCTCTACTGCTTTCCTGCCCCGCGCGGCGGCTCTCGCGTAGAGATTGCTGCTGCGACAATTGCTGAAGCAACCATCCAACGTGATTCTCGTTTGCTGCATGAGCGGTGGTGCCGCTTCCGAATGCCAGTCCTGCAGCAACCAGGCCCATCATCAGTTGACGTTTCATGGAGCCGTCTCCCTTTCTCCTTGCTCGGCCCCCCACGAACAGAGACCGCTACGGCCCAAAGCTGCGCGCCCCTCTGTCGTCAAACAATATCGGGCACCTGTTATCCGATAACAGCCGCCTCGCAGGCCGGTTGTTATTGAATGACCGCCACGCTTCGCGCATCTTTGCCCCATGACCTATCGAGCGATCCTATTCGCCGTCCTGTTTGGGATTGGCGCATCCGGTGCGCAGGCCGCCTGCTATGCTGATTACAAGGCCAAGCAGGATGGTCCGCTGAAGTTGCACTATGGTGTGGCCAAGTTGCCAAACAGTGCCTGTGGCGATCGAAAGGCGGCCGAAACTGTCCTCGCCGGCCGCCTTTCAAACGCAGGTTGGACATTGTTGCGCGTCGTGTCCATGTTTGACGAAAGCGGATTGGACAAGAGACGCGAAAGTGCAGGACGATTCTACCTCAAATACTGACCTGCGCATGCGACCGCAAAGCGGGATCGTCTGGGCCGGGATTATCGCCGTTGTCGCCATTCTCGCAGCGGTTGCCATCGTCCTGATCGTCCGGCTGCCCGACGCCAATGCCTTCAACGCCCGTGTCGAGCAGCTTTTCGTCCAGAACGACGACCTGACCTCGAACGCCGAGATCAAGCTGCTGGAAATCCTTGCGCAGTCGGGCACCGCCTTTGCCGATACGCTGGCCACTTACCGGTTCGTGATTTTCGTACTGCTGGTCTTTGCGGTCGCGATGCTGATCTCGGCCATTGTCTTTCTGATCACGCTTGTGACGCTGAACCACCGCATGTCGGAGGTTGAGCGCTCGGGCATCCATGTGCATTCGCTGATCCTCAACCGCGAGGAGCGCAAGGTCTATCTCAACTCCATGAGCTTCGAGATATCGGAAGCCGCCATCGAGACCCTCTCGGTGCTTTGCGAGGCCCGCGTGGACGGCGATGTCCTCTCGGGCGCGGAGATCGAGGCCATCGTCTCGGGCCGCGATGCCGCCGATTGCGACGAGGCCGCAGGCGCCACCCGCATCAAACGCCTGCGCGATGCACTCGGCAACCAGATGGTGTCCGAACTTCTGGTGCGCAATATCAGCCGCAAGGGGTACGTTCTGGCAATCAACCCGGTCGCGATACGGATGGTGTGAGTTGGTGTGTCTGCACCCGGCACATAAAATCGAGACCAGCTCACTGTAATGTTTGGCAAGGTCCTGTATGAGCCCCATACCTCCCAAAGTTCTGCGCCGTGGCGAAAGGCAGCTATCTGAGGCACGGCACACGATTGTTTCCGGGTCCTAAGCGCATCGGTTTCAGAAACTAAAGATACTTATCGCCCATTTCATCGCAGTGCTCACGAACGCGCTCTATCCAGATGTCAAACCAAACCCATGAAGCCTTATAGTCTCCGGTCTTTCCGTAGGGCGTACCTTCCCGCTTGGCATTCAAACTCTGCCAGAGCTTTGTATGATCGCCTAACGTGAAGTTTGGATAACCATTGGCGTTAATCACGGCTACGACTTGTGTTGCTGTATGTCGCGCTTTGTCCACTTCTTTCAGATGCACCTCGTTTACAGCGTTCGCTTCATCCGACCCAACTTTAAAGAATTTGATCGCAGCGTCGGCAGCACTTTCTCTCTGCTTCGTGATCGGCACAAACGCGACCCGATAGCGATATGCTGGATCACCATATTCTTCCGGTGAAAGTTCGTTTTCAAACGCATCGATTGATGCTTCCAGATTAGCGGGTAGAGAAGATGCCTTTTTCAAAGCTGAGCGCTGACCAGAATCAAAAGTCGCGAACTGAAGCGCGATGGGTAGGCGCTTTTCCAATCCGAACTGTGCCCCAAACCAGCCCTTAAGAGCTTCATTGAAGTTTAGGCAAGCTGCTTGAAGTTTGGCACTGAGTTGATCATCGATGCGGGTTGTAGATCTGTGTTCGATCTCATGCCGGATCTTCAACAGGAATTCCAAGTTGCGTTTTGCTCCTGACGAAACAGGCGATTTCTCGTGTCTCAAACAAGCGCCTAACTCTAAGTACTTATCTGCGCCATCTGGCGTCGTTTGAACCTGGCCTTTTTTTATGTGCCGGTATTCGACGCCTTCGCGCTTGAACCAGGCGTGCAAAAGATACGTCCAAGCTATTATTGTTGTGACAGTGAAGAGTTCACTTCTGAACGTGAGGCCGGCACCATTGAAGGTGTGAACAGCGGCTATCATGGCTTCTCTAGCCTTGATGAGTAGTTCGTCACCTTGTGCGCTGAGACCAGTTTCAGGGTCTAGATTCGGCCATGAAGTTAGAAAATGTGAGAGATCATCCGACGAAGCAGTGGGTACATTCCGATGCCGCCGCTCTTCACGAATGTCAGCGATGCGGGCGTGATTGATCGTGCGCATGGGCCGGGTGAAATAGGATTGAATGTCTTGATCGTTGTAGTCGCCCGTTGCGATCATCGCTTTGACGATGCTAATTTCCCAACGTTCTAATTTGTTTCCACGTCTTCTCTTTACCATGCTGATAGCTTGGCACATTCAATTTGGCGTGAGAAGCAAACTTCGGATGATGCACGAAAGCGGCCATTGTAATTCAGGGTTTGAACGGCAGGTTTGTCCGCAGAGCGGACCTCTGACAGGATTAGCTTCAGGTATGGCCGAAAATTCACTCGCTACGCAGAATTTTTTGAGGCAGCAAATCCCTGAATTGAGTCAAGCGGCACAAAAACTCTGAAACAACCGCACCCAGTCAACTCAGGTGTTCACGGCCACAGGCTTTTCAAACTCTCGGTGGCTCACCATATCACCCCTCCAGAACCCCCACCAACTCCCGCCATTCCCGGGCGCTGAGGCCGCAATTCTCGGCGGTTACCTCCTCGCCCTTCACCATCCGGCGCACCGCATCAATCCCCTTTGACGAAAGTTGTACACTGCCGAGCCGGTAGTCCTCGAAGGCGGCATAGGCGAGCGGGACCCAGTCGCGGATGATCTCGCAGATGGTGTCGGCGTAGACGCGGATCTCGTATTGGGCGTGGGGGTCGGCGCGCAGGCGCAGGAAATGGAAGAGGTTGTGCAGGTCGATCTTCCAGTACCATTGGGTATAGACATTGGCGGGCAGGTTCATGCGGGCGAGCTCGCGGGCGAGGCCCTCCTGCCCCTCCTGGCTCAGCATCTGCTCGTAATGATCATAGGCCCGGCCTGCGTCAGACTTGAGCATGTCGAGCACGCGGGCGGCCTCTTCGCCCTGCAGCATCTCTCCGCGTCCCTGATTGTTCACAGCCGACTGGGCGGCGAGATGTTCGGGCGCGGGGATGTAGAACTCGCGGTCTAGGATCGAATAGCGCGCGGAATACTCGTTCACATTCGCGGTCCGGTGGCGGATCCACTGGCGTGCGACAAAGACCGGCAGTTTCACATGCAGCTTGATCTCGCACATCTCGAACGGGGTCGAATGCCAGTGCCGCATCAGGTAGTTGATGAGCCCCGCATCATTGGAGGTGTGCTTGGTTCCGGCCCCGTAGCTGACGCGCGCCGCCTGCACGATCGCGCCATCATCGCCCATGTAGTCGATGACCCGCACCAGCCCGTGGTCGAGCACCGGATGCGCCTTGTAGAGATGCGCCTCCATCCCCGGCACGGTAGCACGCAGGGTCTGCGCCTGCTGTGACCGCTGGGCGTCGATTTCTGCCTGTTGTTCCGGGGTGATGGGCATAGAATGGCTCCTGATGGCGCGGGAATCGGGCTGACTAGATATAGATGTATATGACAGAGGGGCTACAAGATGAAGATAGAATATCTCCATACCATGGTGCGTGTGAAGGACCTGGAGGCCTCGATCGCCTTCTACAAGCTGCTGGGGCTGGAGGAGACGCGCCGCCATGAGAGCGAGGGCGGACGCTTCACGCTGGTGTTCATGTCACCACCCGGTCAGGAGAATGCGGCCGTGGAGCTGACCTATAACTGGGATGGCGATGAGGGGCTGCCGTCCGACAGCCGTCATTTCGGTCATCTGGCGTATCGCGTGGACGATATCTACGGGCTTTGTCAGCATCTGATGGACAATGGCGTGACGATCAACCGGCCGCCGCGCGACGGGCATATGGCGTTCGTGCGCTCGCCCGACAATGTCTCGGTGGAGCTGTTGCAGCGCGGCGATGCGCTTGCGCCCGCCGAGCCGTGGTCGAGCATGGAGAACACAGGCCACTGGTGATCAGACCGAGCGCCCGGCAATCCGGCCCGAGAACAGGCAACCGCCCAGAAACGTGCCTTCCAGCGCGTTGTACCCGTGATACCCGCCGCCGCCGAAGCCTGCGACTTCTCCGGCGGCGAAAAGGCCGGGGATCGGCTTGCCGTCCGCATTCAGCACCCGGGCCTGAAGATCGGTGTGCAGCCCGCCCAGCGACTTGCGGGTCAGGATGTTGAGGCGTACCGCGATCAGCGGGCCGTTGGCGGGGTCAAGGATCCTGTGCGGTTTGGCGGTGCGGATCAGACGGTCGCCGCGATAGGCGCGCGCGCCACGAATGGCGATCACCTGGGCATCCTTGGCAAAAGGATTGTCGATCTGGCTGTCGCGCGCCTCAATCTGGGCGCGGATATGGGCTGCATCGAGCGGGACCTCCGTCAGGGCGTTCATGCCCTCGACCAACGCCTCAAGATCATCGCGCACGACGAAATCGGCCCCATGGGTCTTGAAGGCCTCGACCGCCTCGGTCGCCCCCTTGCCGAGTCGCGATTTCAGCACATCGCGCCATTTGGCCGAGGTCAGGTCCGGGTTCTGCTCGGAGCCCGACAGCGCAAATTCCTTCTCGATGATCTTCTGCGTAAGGATGAACCAGCTGTGGGAATGCCCGGTCGAAAGGATGCGCTTGAGTGTCGAGAGCGTGTCGAAACCGGGCAGGCAGGGGGTCTCCATCCGGTCGCCATTGGCATCGAACCACATCGAGCTTGGCCCCGGCAGGATACGGATCCCATGATTGGGCCAGATCGGGTCCCAGTTGTGAACGCCCTCGCAATAGTGCCACATCCGGTCGCCATTGATGGTGACGGCCCCTGCCCGCTCGGCGGCGATCTGCATCTGTCCATCGACATAATCCGGCACGCCCGAGACCATGTGGTCGGGCGCCTGCCCCAGACGCGCATTCGGCCAGTGATGCCGGACCAGATCATGATTGCCGCCGATGCCGCCGCTGGTCACGATGACCGCGCCTGCCTCGATCTCGAACTCTCCGGCAATCTCGCGGCTGGTGCTTTGTCCCCGCGGCTGATCGGCGGGCGCCAGAATATCGCCCCTGACACCTGCGGCCCTGTCCTCGTCCATCATCAGCCCGGTCACCCGGTGCCGGAACCCGAATTTCAGCTTTCCCGATGCGGCGGCCTTGAGAACCATCCGCTCGAAAGGCGCGACAACGCCGGGGCCTGTCCCCCAGGTCAGATGAAAGCGCGGGACGGAGTTGCCATGGCCACCCGCCATCGCCCCGCCGCGCTCAGCCCAGCCCACCACGGGGAACCAGCGCAGGCCGATCTGATGCAGCCAGGCGCGCATCTCGCCACCGGCAAAGTCGAGAAAGGCATCCGCCCAGGCACGCGGGTTGGCGTCCTCACGCCGGTCGAACTGCGCCGAGCCGTACCAGTCCTGCCGCGCCAGATCCGGTGTGTCGCGAATGCCCATGCGCCGCTGCTCGGGCGTGTTGACAATGAACAGTCCGCCGAGCGACCAGAAGGCCTGCCCGCCGAGTGACTGCTCGCCCTCCTGATCGAGGAGCAGAACCGAGCGGCCCCGCGCGACCGCTTCACTGGCGGCAACCAGACCGGCAAGACCGGCACCGACCACCACGACATCATAGCTTTGCAAGTTCAAGACCATGGCCGAACATAGCAGCAGGTGATTTCAGACGGAAACCCCAAGGGTGTCTTTCGGCGGAGTAACGCAGGCACCAAAGAAATTGTGTCTTAACAAGACCGTCATTCCTCGGCATCATCGGCGTCATGAGCGTGCGAACCCTTCTAGTCGCAGGTGCCGCCAGTCTGGGCGCCATGAGTTTCAGTGCATCAGCCTGCGATATCGCCTTGGCATTGACCGTGGACGTGTCGGGCTCGATCTCGCCCGATGAATACGCCTTGCAGATGGAGGGGCTGGCCGACGCGCTGGGAGATCCCACGGTGGCCGATGCGATTGTCGCCAATCAGGCCGCACTCATGGTCGTGCAGTGGAGCGGGTCGGGGCGGCAGGTCGTCTCAATCCCGTGGCGGGAGATCACGGATCTCGAAACGCTCGCGGGCTTTGCCGTCGATGTGCGGGAGACCAAGCGCAAATGGCGCCACTTCTCGACCGCCATCGGTGATGCGCTGGAGTTTACGACCCTGCAATTCGCGGACGCACCTGTCTGTGCGCGCAAGGTGATCGATGTCTCGGGCGACGGCCTGTCGAACGAGGGATTTGCCGTCGAGGCGGCGCGGGACCAGACGGTTGCCGCAGGCATCACCATCAACGGGCTGGCCATCGAGAACAATGTGACCGGCCTCAATCATTACTATCGCGAGAATGTGGTCGGCGGCCCGGGCGCCTTTGTCCTGGTCGCCGAAAGCTATTCCGACTACCCCCGCGCCATCCGGCGCAAATTGCTCAATGAAGTGGTGAAACCAGCGTCATGATCCGTCTGAGTGCGATAGTCCTGATCGGAACCTTGTGTCTGACCCAGCCCGTGCGTGCCTGCCAACTGGCACTGGCGCTTCTGGTCGATGTGTCCGGTTCGATCGATCCCAATGAATACCGGTTCCAGATGCAGGGACTGGCCGATGCGCTGGAAGACCCGCAGATCGCCCATTCGCTTCTGCAGGCGCAGGCCGCCTTGATGGTCATGCAGTGGTCCGGCACGGGCGAGCAGGAGATCTCGATCCCCTGGCAGCGGATGCTGTCGGAGCGCGCCCTGCAACGGTTCATCAACCGGGTCCGGGCAACACCGCGGCGCTGGAGCAACTCCAAGACAGCCATCGGAGATGCGGTCGGTGCGGCGCGGGCCACCTTCCCCATGGTGGCGGACTGCACGAGACGGGTGATCGACGTCTCGGGCGATGGTCAGACCAATGCCGGTGGCGATGTCAGCTTTCAGCGCGGGCTGGCACGCGCCGATGGCATCACGATCAACGGGGTCGCCATTGACCGGGTGGGCAAGTCGATCACGCAGTTCTACCGCAATCACGTGATCATCGGCCCCGACAGTTTCGTGCTCACCTCGGAAGGGTATTCCGACTATCCCCGGGCCATTGCGGCCAAGCTGTTCCGCGAGATCGTCCGGCCCGGATCATGAAATGGCTTCTTGGCCTGTTGCTTGTGTTGGCCCAGCCGACCGCAGCCTGTCGGCTTGCGCTGGTTCTCGCGCTCGATGTGTCGTCCTCGGTCGATATGGATGAGTACCGGCTGCAAATCGACGGACTTGCAACCGCACTGGCCGCGCCCGATGTGCAGGACCTTATCTTCGCGAACCCCACAGCACCGGTTGCCCTGCATGTCTTTGAATGGTCCGGGCGGTTCGATCAGGTCACGGTACAGGACTGGCGCCTGCTTCGCTCCTATGGCGATCTCGCAGCCGTCATCGAGACCATTCGGGCCCATCCGCGAAGCCACACGAACCGTCCAACCGCGCTGGGACACGCGCTCGGCCATGCGTTGCGTCAGTTCGATCGCGGCCCGGCCTGCCAGCGCCGGACGGTCGATGTATCAGGTGACGGCCCCAGCAATGACGGACTGCCGCCGCATCTTCTTTATGCGAGGACCCCTTTGAACGGAGCCGTCGTGAACGGGTTGGCAATCGGCGATGGCGAGGTCTCGGGCTATTACTTTCGCAACGTTATCCAGGGGCCCGGCGCCTTCGTGGAATGGGCGTTCAGCCATCATGATTTCGCCGAAACCATGCGCCGCAAGCTGATCCGCGAGCTGGGCTTCCCGTCGCTCAGTCAACTGGCCCCGGAACGCTAAAACTTTCGGCACTATTGTCGCCTCATTAACCCGTCGTAAGGCGGTCCTGGCGCAACGTCCCGCGCATCAAGATACGGATCGCTTTGAATGATCAAACTCAAGATGCCGCGCCTGCCCCGCCTTCATCTGGGCGTCGGGCTGAAGATCCAGTTGGCCTTCGTGCTGCTGGCCGTCCTGATTGCCGGGGTGGCGGGTGCGGGCTTTCTGGGCATGCGCAAGATCCAGGCGGACTTCGACATTGTCACCAACAAGCGCCTGCCCGAAATCACTGCCGCAACCGATATTGTCCTGCGGACAAAGCAGGTGGCATCCGGCCTGACGGCGGTCTCGTTCGCGCGCTCTGATGCGGTCCTCAGCCTGACGGCCGCCGATCTCGACCATGCGCTTGATCTGCTTCAGTCCTCGCTCGATAGATTGCCCGCCTCGGTGGATGGAGGGGCGTTTTCAAGCCGCGTATCGACCCTGCAATCGGCCAGCGAAGCCATGGTTCGTGATATCGGTGATCAGTTGGAGGTTCAGGCGCAGATGTCCGAAACGCTGGCGGCACTTCTCGCCTTGCGGTCGACCGCCCAGCAGGAGGTGCGGGTGATCGCACAGAATGCCCGCAACAGCCTCAGCACGGGTGAGTCGCGTGTTGTTGGCGCAAGTCGCCAGGCGCTTGAGGTTTTGATCGACCGCGATCTCGTCCGTTTGCAGGCCGTATCCAGCGCCCGGGCGCATCTCAACGGACTGGTCGGTCTGGCATCGACCTATGCGATGAGCCCGGATGAGACGAGCATCCGGCGTCTCAAGGGCAAGATGATTTCGGAGCGGATCGCTCTGGAGACGGCCCTCGCGGACTTTGTAGCCACCGGTGGCGTGATCGAAGGATCGATCGAACAGAGCCTGGGGCGGGTCACGGCAATTGTTGATGAGATCGTCGAGGTCCGGGATATCCCCTCCGATACCGGCGTTTTCATTCCCAGCACGCGACTTGTCGAGGCCCTGGGCGTTTCGCGCAGCCGGATGGACGGCCTGCTTGCAATTGAGGCCAGCGCAGCGGCGGAACAGTTGAGCGTAGGGGCAGAAGCGGCCCGACAGGACAACATCACGATGATCCGCGGCCTGATGGGAACCGAAGTCGGCAACCTGCGAAAGACGAGCGATTACTCCAGCCGGATCGGTAACCACATTGTCTTTCTGATCGAAGGTCTGTTCATTCAGGATCGCGATCTTCTGTCCAGCCGCTTCGCTCTCGCCGAACGTCGGCAGAAATCACTGACACTCGCCTTGCAGGATGCGGGGCCGGAAATCTCGGGCCTGTCGGCGGCCTTGGCCCCATACGCGATCGGGCAGGACAGCGTCTTTGCGCTGCGCCAGCGTGATCTGGACGGTCAGATGAGGGTGGCGCAAAGCGCAAACCGAGCGAAGGCCGCAAGCACCGATCTGTCGAGCCAGTCGAACAGACTTGCCGCGCTCGCCCTCCGGTCCGTCTCGGTCGCGACCGCCGACGTTTCGCAGACGATCACCCACGCGACGTTCCAGATCGTCATCTTTGGTGCGCTCAGCCTCGGCGTCATTGCAATCGTCGGTGTTCTGCTGGTCTGGCGCGGCACCTCACGACCGCTCGCGCAGATCGCAAACTCCGTGGAGCTCCTCGCGCAGGGGGATCTGGAAACCCGCACGAACATGAAGCACCGAAACGACGAACTCGGCCGGATTGCAAAGGCGCTCGGTGTATTCCGCGACAATTTCCGAAAGGTCGAGATCCTGTCCGCGC
Organism: uncultured Paracoccaceae bacterium; assembly: GCA_947493745.1. GTDB lineage: Bacteria > Pseudomonadota > Alphaproteobacteria > Rhodobacterales > Rhodobacteraceae > CANLSM01. Next base: position 12,396 of record CANLSM010000008.1, read on the forward strand.
AGAATACCGAGCAGCAGAAACAGGCGGAGGAGACACGCGCCAGGATGATGGAACGTCTGCGCATCTCCATCGGCGAGGCCGCGAAGGCCGCCGCCAACGGGGATCTGTCTGTCCGCGTGAATGAGGTCTTCGAGGACCCCGAACTGGTCGCCCTGTCCGACGATCTGAACCTGATGATCGAACAGGTGGAGGAAGGGTTGACGGAAACCTCGGACGTTCTGGCGGCGATGGCGCAGGCCGATTTCAGTCGCGAGGTGCAGGGCCCGCTGAACGGTGCTTTCGCCCGCCTTGGCGAAAGTGCCAACACGACACGACAGAAACTCGCTGAGCTGATCCAGAAAATCGGCGAGGCGGCGGGCGATGTGCGCATGGGTGCCGGAGAGATCGACAAATCTGCCCGTGCTGTGGCCGACGCCTCACAAGAACACGCAAGACAACTTCAGGAGGTCTCAAGGGCGATTGAGGACACATCGAGCAAGGTCTCGGCAGACGCCGTTTCAGCCACCGAAGCGAGCACGATATCTGGCAACATCATCGACAAGGCCAAGCATGGCAGCACCAAGGTGCGTGACAGCATTGCCGCCGTGGGAAATATTGCCGAAGGGACCGCGAAAATCACCGCTTCCCTCTCGATCATCGATGACATCGCCTTTCAGACAAATCTGCTGGCCCTCAACGCAGCCGTGGAGGCGGCGCGCGCGGGAGAGGCCGGCAAGGGCTTTGCCGTTGTCGCCGGCGAAGTACGTGAACTGGCGCAGCGGGCAAGCGCCGCTGCCGACGATATCAAGAGCACGATCCAGCAGAATGACAGCGCGGTGCAGACCGGGATCGAGATCGTGGATCAGGCCTCGCTCGCATTCGGTGATATCGAGACCGGGCTGGGGGAGCTTGTGGCTAAACTCGACCTCATCAGCCGGTCCGGTCGCGCCCAGGCCACCGATCTGACCGGCATCGTCGAAATCCTTGGCGACATTGACCACCTGACACAGCGGAACGCGGGCCACGCCCAGCAAAACGTGCGCATTTGCGAAACCCTGATGGATGTCATCACAGCGCTCGACGCGCTTGTCAAAACCTTCAGACTGTCGGCGCCCGACACCGGGTCCCGAGACGCCAGGGTCACCCGAACAATCGATGCGCGCCCGCACTGAGCCGCATTTTCCGCATGGGGGCGATTGCAGTCCTATATCGTTGTCGTCTATAGTCTCTGCCACGACATCTTGGTGTCCAAGGCAAAATAGCGAGCATCGACGTGAGCGACGAAAACAAGACCCCGGAGGACGGCAGCGACCTGCCGCCACGCGCCATTCATGACGGCCCCACCATCGCCATCGAAGAAGAAATGGAGACCTCCTTTCTCGACTATGCGATGTCCGTCATCATCAGCCGGGCGATCCCGGATCTGCGCGACGGATTGAAGCCGGTCCACCGCCGTATCCTCTACGCGATGCACGAAACCGGCAACACCGCCGACAAGTCCTACCGCAAATCCGCACGCCCCGTCGGTGACGTGATGGGAAAATACCATCCGCATGGCGACAGCGCGATCTACGACGCTCTGGTGCGCATGGCGCAGGATTTTTCGATGTCGCTGCCGCTGCTCGATGGTCAGGGGAATTTCGGCTCCATGGATGGCGATGCGCCCGCCGCCATGCGCTACACCGAAGTGCGTATGGACAAGCCCGCCGATTTCATTCTGGCCGATATCGACAAGGACACGGTCGACTTTCAGGACAATTACGACGGCAAGGACCAGGAGCCGGTCGTCCTGCCATCGCGCTTTCCCAACATGCTGGTCAATGGTGCAGGCGGGATCGCGGTCGGCATGGCCACCAATATCCCGCCACACAATCTGGGCGAGATCGTCGACGCGACACTGGCGCTGATCGAAGACCCGGATCTCAGCTCGGAAGGCCTGATGGACTACGTTCCGGCCCCGGATTTCCCGACAGGGGGCATCATTCTGGGACGATCCGGCGCGCGCAAGGCCTATCTTGAGGGCCGCGGCTCGGTCATCATCCGCGCCAAGACCAAGGTCGAGGAGATCCGCAAGGATCGCTACGCCATCGTGATCGAGGAAATCCCCTATCAGGTCAACAAGGCCACGATGATCGAAAAGATCGCCGAACTTGCGCGCGAGAAGAAAATCGAGGGCATTGCCCACGTGCAGGACGAAAGCGACCGCATGGGCGTCCGTGTCGTGGTCGAACTCAAACGCGATGCGACAGCCGAAGTGGTGCTGAACCAGCTTTTCCGCTTCACGCCGCTACAGACCAGTTTCGGCTGCAACATGCTGGCCCTGAACGGCGGCCGGCCCGAGCAACTGACCCTGCACGGGTTTCTCTCGGCCTTCATCACCTTCCGCGAGGAGGTCGTTGCCCGCCGCACGGCATTTGAACTGCGCAAGGCGCGCGAGCGTTCTCACATTCTTTGCGGTCTGGCTGTCGCCGTCGAAAACGTTGACGAGATTGTCGCTACCATCCGGGCGTCCGCCGATGCCCCCGAAGCGCGCCGGAAACTGATGGAGCGCCGCTGGCCGGCGCAGGCCATTGCCGACTATATCCGTCTGATCGACGACCCGAGCCACACGATCAACGAGGATGGCACCTATTACCTCTCCGAGACGCAGGCCCGCGCGATCCTGGAATTGCGGCTGCAACGCCTGACCGCATTGGGCGTCAAGGAAGTCACCGACGAACTGCAGGACTTGGCCGATCGGATCAAGGACTATCTCGACATCCTGCGCTCACGCGACCGGATCATGGCAATCATCTCGGACGAACTGCGTGACGTCAAAGAGAAGTTCGCCGTTCCGCGCCGCTCGGAGATCGTCGAATACGCCGCCGACATGGATGACGAGGACCTCATCGAGAAAGAGGACATGGTCGTCACCGTCACGGCAACCGGCTATATCAAACGCACGCCGCTGGTGGATTACCGCGCCCAGAAACGCGGCGGCAAGGGCACGCAGGGCATGGCCACCAAGGATGAGGATGTGGTCACCACGCTCTTTGTCGCCAACACCCACACGCCGTTGCTCTTCTTCACAACCGACGGGATGGTCTACAAGCTGAAAACCTGGCGTTTGCCGCAAGGAGGTCGGACGACGCGCGGCAAGGCCGTGATCAATATTCTGCCAATCCCGCAGGGCACGTCCATTGCCGCGATCATGCCGGTGGACCGGGATGAAGAGGATTGGGCGGATCTGCAGATCTTCTTTGCCACATCCGAGGGCACAGTGCGGCGCAATGCGTTGAGCGATTTCACCAACGTGAAATCAAACGGCAAGATCGCGATGAAGCTGCCCGAAGGGGTCAGTCTGGTCAACGCGCGCATCTGCGAAGAGGCCGACGACGTCATGCTGGTCACCTCGATGGGCAAGGCGATCCGCTTCCCCACCACCGAAGTCCGCGTCTTCAAAGGCCGCGACAGTACCGGCGTGCGCGGCATCAAGCTGGCCGCCAAGGATCATGTCGTCTCGATGTCGGTGATCCGGCACTTCGAGGCCAGTTCCGAGGAACGGGTCGCCTATCTCAAGATGCGCCGCGCGGTGGCGGGCGCCGACGATGAGGGCGCGGATGAGGATGAGGCGGTCGCCGATATCGCGATCAGCCAGGAACGCTATGCCCAGATGTCAGCGGCAGAGGATCTGATCCTGACGCTGAGCAGCAAGGGGGCCGGCAAGATCAGTTCCAGCCATGACTATCCGGTCCGTGGGCGCGGTGGTCAGGGCGTGATGGCGATGGATAAGGGGCTGCGCGGCGGCCCCCTTGTTGCCTCCTTCCCGGTCGAGATGGACGACCAGATCATGCTGGTCACCGATGCGGGCCAGTCGATCCGCTGCCCTGTCGACGGGATTTCCTTCCGCTCGCGCGGCGCAGGCGGCGTCCGGGTTTTCAACACCGGGAAAGACGAGCAGGTCGTCTCGGTCGCACGGATCGCAGATCAGGGCGAAGACGACGAGACAGTGGAAGAATAAGGCCTCCAGGAAACTGAAGTGGAATGGCGCCAAACCTGGCGCCATTTTTATTTAATAAAAGCTAACAATTGTCCTAAATATTTAAAAAATTTATACTTAATAGCAGGGCGATCTGTTAACTAAACACTTTCTTAATACTTCAAAACAGTTTCAGAAAATTGTATTCAAATCCTACGGGAACATCCAGACGCCGGAAGATCAAAAAGATCACGGAGTTTGATTTGAAAAGGTAGGGGTACGATGAAAACTGTATTTATTGCAATGGCTTGTCTCGTTGCTGGCGCGAGCGCTACACTTGCGCAAAGCTCGCTTGGTCTGAACATCGCTGAGGTTTCTCTGGGCGGCATCGCGGTCGATCAGGAGGCCGGGCAGACGCAGGTCCACTCCGTTCAGGGCAGCGCCGATTTTACCATAACCGAGCATCACGGTGTGCAATTCGATCTCGCCTATACGGGCTACGAGATCGGTGACCTCGGACATCTGGGCGGGCATCTCTACATGGTGCCGCAGGAGGGTCGGAAATACGGACTGTTCTTCTCCTATGCGGATTTCAACGAGTTCGACAGCACCAACACGGTCTTTGGCTTCGAGGGCATGTTCGAGGTGAACGAGCGGGTAACGCTTGAGGGCCGGTTCGGGCTTGGCATTGCCACTGACAGCCTCGATTACATCTTCGCGGCAGGCTCTGTCGATCTGGCGGTAAGTGATCGCCTCAGCCTCGGCACCTCACTCAGCCTGACGGACATTGAGGAACTTTCGCTCTCCGGACTGGCCTACGACGCGCGGGTCAGTGCGGATTATCGCGTAAGCAGTCGGATCGGGCTCAGCGCTCATATCGGCGCGCTCGGCATCGAGGGGGCGAGCCGGATCGACGCCACGCCCCAGGCAGGTTTGACCCTGTCCTACAGATTTGGAGGGTTCCCGAAAACGGATGCCCCGGTGCGGGAGCGGCTCTTTGAGCGTCACAATCCCCTGCATGCGGTGTCTGCTTTAAGTGCGTACTGAGTAGCGGAGTATTGAGGGGCCATCTGTTCGGCCCCGACCTACCCCCTCCAAACACCTGGGCGCGTGGTTTGTTTCCCCTTTCCACGCGCCCCTTTTCTTTTCCGGGGGCGTGCAATACATCCCCCACATGACTGATCCCATCCACATCATCGGCGGCGGCATGGCCGGAAGCGAGGCCGCCTGGCAGGCCGCACAGATGGGCGTGCCGGTCATCCTGCACGAGATGCGCCCCGAGGTCGCGACATTTGCACATCAGACGCAAGGTCTGGCCGAACTGGTCTGCTCCAATTCCTTCCGCTCGGATGATGATGAACAGAATGCCGTCGGGCTGTTGCATTGGGAGATGCGCGCAGCAGGCGGTCTGATAATCGAGATGGGCGATGCACATGCGGTGCCGGCGGGCAGTGCGCTTGCCGTGGACCGCGAGGCGTTCTCGGATGCGGTCACCGCCCGGCTTGAGGCGCATCCTCGTGTCACCATTGCGCGCGGCGAGGTGCCCGGCCTGCCGCCCGAGAACTGGTCAAGCGTGATCATCGCCACCGGCCCGCTGACCTCGCCTGCTCTGGCCGAGGCGATCCGGGCCGAGACTGACGAAAGCGCCCTGGCATTTTTCGATGCCATCGCGCCGATCGTCTATGCCGACAGCATCGACATGGACAAGGCGTGGTTTCAGTCGCGCTACGACAAGGGCGAGACCGAGGCAGAGCGCACCGCCTATCTCAATTGCCCGATGGATGAGACCCAGTATAACAACTTCATCGACGCGATCCTCGCCGCGCCCAAGACCGAGTTCAAGGACTGGGAAAAGGACACCCCCTATTTCGAAGGCTGTCTGCCGATTGAGGTGATGGCCGAGCGCGGTCGCGAGACCCTGCGATATGGTCCAATGAAGCCCGTGGGCCTGACCAATCCGCATAACCCGAACGTGAAGGCGCATGCGGTTGTCCAGTTGCGCCGGGACAACGCGCTTGGAACGCTCTATAATATCGTGGGTTTCCAGACCAAGATGAAATACGGCGCGCAGGCCGAGGTTCTGAAGATGATCCCCGGCCTTGAGGATGCGAGCTTTGCCCGTCTTGGCGGCATTCACCGCAACACGTTCATCAACTCGCCACGACTGCTGGATGCGCAGATGCGTCTGAAATCCCGTCCTGCGCTCCGCTTTGCCGGGCAGATCACCGGCGTTGAGGGCTATGTGGAAAGCGCGGCCATGGGCCTGCTGGCCGGTCGGCTGGCTGCGTCCGAGCAGCTGGGCCGCACCCTGCCCGCCCCGCCCGACACCACTGCAACCGGTGCGCTCATCACCCATATCACCGGCGGGGCCGAGGCCAAAACCTTCCAGCCGATGAACGTGAATTTCGGGCTCTTCCCGCCGCTGGATGGCGTCAAGGGCGGGCGGCGCGGGCGCAAGGACCGCTACAAGGCGTATACCGACCGCGCCAAGGTCGACTGGAAGGGCTGGCTTGCAGGCTGAGGCCGATCTGATACCCTTGGATGCAAGGGAGCCAAAATGACCGATAAAAAATTTCTCGACAATGCCTATGGCCTTGAAGGGGCCGAGGAAACGCAAGCCTTCTATGACGCCTGGTCTTCCAGCTATGACACTGAGGTGGCCGAGAACGGATATGCGACGCCCGCCCGATGTGCCGCCGCATTGGCGCAGTTCGCGCCAGACACGTCCGCGCCGATGCTCGATCTGGGCTGCGGCACCGGGGTCGGCGGGGCCGCCCTGAAGGCTGCCGGTTTCACGACGATCGACGGATCGGATTTCTCCGACGAGATGATGGCACAGGCCGGGAAGAAGGGCATCTATCGCAGGCTCCTGAAGGCCGACCTGACCAACCCGATGCCTTTTGAGGCCGGTGATTACACCAATATTTCCGCCATCGGGGTCCTGAACCCCGGCCATGCCCCGGCAGAGACCCTCGATGCGGTTCTGGAAATGCTGCCCTCGGGCGGCTGCTTTGTCTTCTCGCTCAACGATCACGCGCTTGCCGATGGCACCTATGAGGGCCGTCTGCGCGAGGTGGTTGATTGCGGGACCGCCCATCTTCTGTTCTCGGAATATGGCGAGCATCTGCCGAAGATCGACCTGAAATCAACGGTCTACGTCCTGCGCAAGCCCTGATGCATGTCGAACGTTTCGCGCCCTCGCCGACCGGGCCGCTGCATCTGGGCCACGCATATTCCGCCCTGACCGCATGGCAGCGCGCCCGGGCCAACGGCGGTACGTTCCTCCTGCGCATCGAGGATATCGACCGGACCCGCGCCCGCCCGGAGTGGGAGGCGCAGATCTATGATGATCTGAACTGGCTGGGGATCAGTTGGCCGGAACCGGTCATGCGCCAGTCTGACCGGCTGCCGGTCTATCGCAAGGCCCTGCAAACCCTCTGGGATTGTGGTCTGCTCTTTGAATGCACCTGCACCCGTCGCGACATCGAGGCCGCAATTGCAGCCCCGCATGAGGGCGAGCCGGTTTTCGGCCCGGATGGTGTGATCTATCCCGGAACCTGTCGTCCGCCCCCCCGGACCCAGCGCACCCTGCCCGACCGGACCGCGCTGCGCCTGAACATGACGCGTGCGATTGCCACCCTGCCCGGCACGCCTCTGTCCTTTTTTGAAACCGGTGCCGGTCCGTGCGGCGACACCGGCGAGATCCGGGTTCCACCGGACACATTGGAGCAGACCTGCGGCGACATCATCCTCGCCCGACGCAACATGGGCACGTCCTATCATCTCTCCGTCGTGCTCGATGATGCCGCCCAGAATGTGACGCATGTCGCCCGGGGACAGGACCTCTTCGAGGCCACGAAAATCCATGTTCTCCTGCAAAACCTGCTCGATCTGCCAACGCCGATATACCATCACCACCGTTTGATCCGGGATGAGACAGGCAAGCGGCTCGCCAAACGCGACGACGCCCGCGCAATCGCGAAGTACCGCGCTGACGGTGCGAGCCCCGACGACATCCGCACGATGATCGGGCTCTGATCCGGCTGCGATTCGCCAAACCGACGAGAGGCGTCACATGCTGACAGCGCTAACACCGAAAGATAGCGCTATCACTATGATAATTAACACGAAAACCTGGCCTCAGCCGTTCCCCCTCCCGCCACTTCACGCTAGGAAGACCTCACGGTTGAGGCAGTTTCAGGAGTGTCGGGTCATGGGTTTGAAAATCGCGATCAACGGGTTCGGACGGATCGGGCGCTGCGTCCTGCGCGCCATCATCGAAAGCGGGCGCGAGGATCTGGACCTTGTCGGGCTGAACGCCACCGGACCGCTCGCCTCCAACGTCCATCTCTTGAAATTCGACAGCGTCCATGGCCGTTTTCCGCACAAGGTCGAGATCGACGGAAACACGCTCAGGATCGGCCGCCACACGATCCGCGTGCAATCCTCCCGCGACCCGTCAGAGCTGGACTGGAGCGGCATCGACGTGGTCATGGAATGCACCGGCGCCTTCAACTCGAAAGAGGCCTCCGCCATCCACCTCGAACGCGGCGCCGCCCGCGTGCTGATCTCCGCGCCCGCCGCGGGCGCCGACAAGACCATCGTCTACGGTGTTAACCACGAGGAACTGACCTCCGACGACCACATCGTCTCGAACGCGTCCTGCACCACCAACTGCCTGGCCCCGGTCGCAGCTGTTCTGCACAAGGCGGTCGGCATCGAGAAGGGCTTCATGACCACGGTTCATTCCTATACCGGCGACCAGCCGACGCTCGACCGGATGCACAAAGATCTCTACCGGGCGCGCGCCGCCGCCATGTCGCTGATCCCGACCACGACCGGAGCCGCCAAGGCCGTCGGTCTGGTCCTGCCGGAACTGGCAGGCAAGCTCGACGGCTCGGCAGTGCGCGTTCCGACCGCCAATGTCTCCATGATCGACCTGAAGTTCATCTCGTCGCGCGAAACCGGAAAGCAGGAGATCAATGCCGCCATCGAACAGGCTGCCCGCAACGGCCTCTCCGGCATCCTTGATTATGACAGCGAACCCACGGTATCCATTGACTATGTCCATGATGCCCACTCCTCCTGCTTCGCGTCCGAACAGACCCATGTCATGGACGGCAATCTGGTGCGGGTGATGAGCTGGTATGACAATGAATGGGGCTTTTCCAACCGCATGTGCGACACCGCCGCAGCAATGGGCCGCCTGATGTGACCAACCAACTGGCGCTCTGGATCGGCGCATCGCTTGTCGCCTTCTTCGCCGCCGACCAGATCTGGCTGGACTGGAACACGCATATCACGTTCGGGAAATACCTGATCTCCTGGATCGACTATCTCGCCTTCTGGCGCTGACAACCCCTTCATTTTTCCCAAAATATCCCCGCCGGAGGCATACGCGACCGGCGCATCTTTACGCCATGCCCTGATTTGTGCATGAACACGGTCAAGCAAGGGGAGGTGCGATATGGGCTGGAAAACACTCGACGATCTGACACTCGACGGCAAACGGGTGCTCACCCGCGTCGACATCAACGTGCCTGTGGAGGACGGGAAGGTTACCGACACCACCCGCATCACGCGCATTGTTCCCACGATCCGTTCCATCCTGGCCGCTGGCGGCAAGCCGATTCTGCTGGCCCATTTCGGACGCCCCAAAGGCAAGGTGGTTGCAGCCATGAGCCTGGAGGTCACCCGCGACGCCCTGTCCGAGGCTCTCGGCATCCCGGTTCAGTTCGCCGATTACTGCATCGGTGACGTGGCCGATGCTGCCGTGACCGCCCTGCCGCCCGGCACCGTTCTGCTGCTGGAAAACACCCGCTTTCATCCGGGCGAAGAGGCCAATGATCCGGCATTCGCCGCCGCTCTTGCCCGGCTGGGCGATGTCTATTGCAATGATGCGTTCTCTGCGGCCCATCGGGCGCATGCCTCCACCGAAGCACTCGCCCGGCTCCTGCCGGCCTGCGCCGGGCGTCTGATGCAGGCCGAACTTGAGGCGCTGGAGAAAGCGCTCTCGGCACCCGATCACCCGGTCGTCGCTGTTGTCGGCGGCGCGAAGGTCTCCACCAAGCTGGAGCTTCTGGGCAATCTGATCCCGAAAGTGGACAGGATCGTCATCGGAGGCGGCATGGCCAACACCTTTCTGGCCGCGCAGGGCATCGATGTCGGCACGTCACTTTGTGAACACGATCTGGCGGAGATCGCGCGCCAGATCATGGCGGACGCGAAAGCCGGGGAGTGTGAACTGGTCCTGCCCACGGACATTGTCGTGGCGAAAGAGTTCAGGGCGGGGGCGGCATCGCAGACCCTGCCTGCCACGGCCTGCCCGCCGGATGCCATGATCCTCGATGCGGGACCCGCGTCCGTCGCGGCCATCGAGACACATTTCGAGGCCGCCCGGACACTCGTCTGGAACGGCCCGCTCGGCGCGTTCGAGATCCCCCCTTTCAACGCGGCAACAGACGCCGCCGCCCGCAAGGCCGCCGAACTGACCCGGGCCGGTCGGCTTCTAAGCGTGGCAGGCGGCGGCGATACGGTCGCGGCATTGAACGGCTCCGGCGCGGCTGGCGACTTCTCCTACGTGTCAACCGCCGGTGGTGCCTTTCTGGAATGGCTGGAGGGCAAGACTCTGCCTGGCGTCGCTGCCCTGCAGGCCGACTAGCCCGGCGGCAAGAGAACGGCGCGCATCAGCGCGCGATGTTCGTCCAGATCATGCCCGGCGGCACCAACGATGCGGATCAGCCCGCTACCGGGGATCCGATGTGCCAGGAGGGACTGCATCGCGGACCAGCGCAGATCAGGCGCATCGGCGACCCTCTCAAAGTCAGTCTGCCCTGCCACGGCGAGGGCCAGAAGCGTGTCCCAGACCTCCGTCTCGGTCAGTCCCGGGGGCAGATCGATCTCCCAGATTGACAGTGTGATCCTGCGGCCCTCGGGATCGACAACCTCGCAGCCGGACATGGAGAAATTGCCACCCGCCTTTGCCAGATAGTTGAACCTGCCCTGCGGCCCGAGCAGCGTTTCGGGGTCCATCGCTCCAAATATGCCGCAGGCCTGCGGCGGTCCTGCCATCACCGGCAGCCCGGACAGCAGACCGATCAGCAGCAACGTGGCTTTGAGGAACATTCGGACCATATGAGACAGGCTATCAGAACCGCACCGCCCGTCCAGCGCGGATCGGGCCACGATCCTTTGGTCATGCGAAAAACTCCTGTATGCTCAAGGGAAACCCCATCAAACACAAGGAGCGATCATCATGGCGGGCAAGGACTGGACACTTGTGACAGGTGCGTCAGAAGGGATCGGCAAGGAGCTTGCCCGGATTTGCGCCAAGAACGGTCGCAACGTGATCCTTGTCGCCCGCTCGGTTGCAAAACTCGAAGCTCTCGCAGAGGAGCTCTCGAAAGCCCACTCTGTCGAGACCCATGTCATCGGTGCCGATCTCTCGCAATCCGATGCGGCGGCAGAAGTGTGGGAGCAAGCGACCCGTGACCGCAAGGTCGACTTTCTGATCAACAATGCAGGCCTCGGGCGGCATGGGGATTTTGCCAATGGCGACTGGGACCGGGAACTGACCTCCATGCAGGTCAACATGCATGCGCTCACCGACCTGATGAAACGCGCCGTTGCCTATTTCAGTGACACAAAGTCGGGACGCATCCTGAATGTCGCATCGATCGCTGCCTATACGCCCGGCCCGAACATGGCGGTCTATCACGCCACCAAGGCCTATGTGCTGAGCCTCAGCCTCGCGGTGAACGAAGAGCTTTCGGGGCGGAATGTCAGCATCACCGCCCTCTGCCCCGGCGCCACGCAGTCCAATTTCTTCAACGAGGCAGACATGCATGGGGTCAGGCTGGTCAAGGCGAGCAATCTGCCGACCGCGCGGGAGGTCGCCGAACTTGGCTACGCGGCCGCAATCGGTCGTCGGCCCGTCGCGATTCACGGTTTCATGAATAAGGCTCTGGTGTTTCTGACCCGGTTCATTCCTAGTGCCTGGTCGGCGAAAATCACCAAAACGGTCATGGGCAAGGTATGATACCGCTAACGGCCGCCCGGTCTCATTGACCGGGGTCCATCTGGTCTGTATCGCATTGAGACATCACATTTGTTTGGGGAGAGTGAGCGATGAAAGCCACGCGCATAGTTCAGAAAATTCTGTCGAATTACGAGGCAGACACGCCGGGCGTCAAAGCCAATCTGTGCCGGATGCTGATGAACGGACGGCTGGGCGGCACCGGCAAGATGATCATTCTGCCCGTCGATCAGGGGTTTGAGCACGGGCCCGCGCGCAGCTTCGCGCCCAACCCGCCCGCCTATGATCCGCATTATCACTACCAGCTTGCGATTGACGCGGGCCTGAACGCCTATGCGGCTCCTTTGGGGATGATCGAGGCGGGCGCGGACACCTTCGCGGGCCAGATCCCCACTATCCTGAAGGTGAACTCCGCCAACTCACTAATCCCGTCCGAGGCGCTGAAGGATCAGGCGATCACGGCCAGCGTGGATGATGCGCTCCGGCTTGGGTGTTCGGCCATCGGCTTCACGATCTATCCCGGCTCGATTGCCGCTCTGGACATGTTCGAGGAGATCTCGGCCATGCGCGAAGAGGCTGCTGCCAAGGGTCTGGCCAGCGTGGTCTGGTCCTATCCGCGCGGCGAAGCGCTCGACAAGGCGGGTGAGACGGCGGCCGATATCGGGGCCTATGCGGCCCAGATCGCGGCCCTTCTTGGCGCCCATGTCATCAAGGTGAAGCTCGGCACCGATCATCTGTCGCTGCCTGAGGCCCGACAAGTCTATGAAGAGACCGGCATCCCGATCAAGACCCAGGCCGAGCGGGTGCGGGACGTGATGAACTCCGCCTTCAACGGGCGGCGCATCGTGATCTTCTCGGGCGGTGCCAAGAAAGGTGCGGACAGCGTCTATGATGATGCCCGCGCGATCCGCGATGGTGGCGGCAACGGTTCGATCATCGGGCGCAACACGTTCCAGCGCGAACGCAGCGACGCGCTGGAGATGCTGGGCAAGCTGATCGAAATCTACAAGGGCAAGGCCTGAGGCTCAGAGCCCCAGCGCCGCGAAGTCAATCTGCTCGGCCAGAAACGAGATCTGGTCGAGCGGGACATTGGCATCGACCCGCAGCTTGTGCACCTTGTCGAATGTCGTCTCGATATCCGTATAGACAGCGATCTCGTGATCAATCAGATATTCGAACCGGCGGTCCGCAACCGTCACGGCCGAGCCCGGCATATCGGCACCTGCCAGCATCGCCTCGACAAGACCACTGGCCGTGCGCCCGGTCTGCGAAACCTCGATCAGCACCAGTTGCCCCTCACGACCCCAGTACATGGCGAAATCCGCATGGGTTTCGACCGTGTTCCGGCGTGAGTTGAGTTTCTGCTGCAATTCCTCGTCCGACATCCTCTCGAAAGGCACGATTGCAAGATCTTTCTGGCGACGCCAGGTGTTGGAACGGGCCTGTTCAATCTCGTCCCTGAAAAGATAGTATTTCCGTGGCTCGTCTGACACCACGCGGGTCCAGCCCGACGGAGCCGCCGGGAAGACCGAGGAATAATCCTGGTATTCGATCGGCGCATCCGAGTAGGCGTCCATGATCAGACTGCGGGTGAGTTCCTTGTAGGAGAGGTTCCCGTCGCTCAGCGCAAGCGCGCCCATTGTGGGCTGCAGCGAAGTATCGGCAGCGCCCGATACATCCAGCCTGGTCGCCTGCTCCTCGGCCACATCCGACAGCGCGGTCAGGCCGATCCCCGTTCCCGCGATCATCACGAGACAGAGCCCCGCACCCATTATCACCTTGCGAAGCCCTGAACCGGGCTGATGCTCAATTACCTGATCTTCCATTACCACACCTTAGATCGTCGCGCCCCGCGCATAAGCTCGTCAGCAAATCTGGCTGAATTGTGATAAAAAACCGTTCATTGAATGGATGACGCGCAAAACCTGAGTCCGATTTGTCACAGCAGCGCGCCAGATATCGCCGATGGTGCTTTGGGGGGGATTCACAAACCAGATCCGCTTTGCCATAGTCAACGTCAGCTCCGCGAAGAAGAGCTGAAATTGACAGGCGTAGCACAGTGACCGGACAGCAGAAAAAATCACAGGGCTATTTCGGGCTGATCTTTTCGGTCGGTGTGATTGCGATGATTTCGTACTTCACCTATGCGGCCATTCAGGGTGACTACGGGCTGTTCAGGCTGATCCAGGTCGAGGCGCAGGAACAGAAGCTGCAACGCGAACTTGCGGCATTGCAGGCCGAGCGTTCCGTGATCCAGAACAGGACGCGCCGCCTTTCGGCAGAATATCTCGACCTCGACCTTCTCGACGAACAGGCCCGCAAGGTGCTCGGCATGGCGCGCGGCGACGAGATCGTGATCCGCTGATTTTTTCGCGCCGGCCGCTCAGGACAAAGCAGCGGGCTGAGTTGAAATCGGACCCGGCAGCGTTACTCGCGAAACCGGGCCATTCACAAGAATACGCGTCAGTAACTCAAAGAACCAGACAGCTCGTCACCGCATTTGTATGCACCATTTGCAATGCAGTCTTGCAACTCACCCTAGTGACTTTACGTCAGCACTTGTTATAATCAAAGGTAGTTTAAGGTTAAACCATATACCTCTAGGGGAGGAAACATGGCCACTGCACCCAAGCGCAAGCCGCGCGCCACAAAGGCCGCGGCAGCAAAAAAACCGGCTGCCAAGAAGAAACCGAATGTCTCGAAGGAGGAGCTTCTCGATCACTACCGCGAGATGCTTCTGATCCGTCGGTTCGAGGAGAAGGCCGGGCAGCTTTACGGCATGGGCGCGATTGGCGGTTTCTGCCATCTCTATATCGGTCAGGAAGCGGTGGTTGTCGGGCTGGAAGCCACGGCCAAGGAAGGCGACCAGCGGGTCACATCCTATCGCGATCACGGACATATGCTCGCCTGCGGCATGGACCCCAAGGGCGTCATGGCTGAACTGACGGGCCGCGAGGGCGGATACTCCCGCGGCAAGGGCGGCTCGATGCACATGTTCTCCAAGGAGAAGAATTTCTACGGCGGCCACGGAATTGTCGGCGCGCAGGTCCCCATCGGCGCAGGCCTCGCCTTCGCCAACTGGTATCGCGGCAATGACAATGTGAGCTTTGCCTATTACGGCGACGGTTCGGCCAATCAGGGCCAGGTCTATGAGGCCTATAACATGGCCTCCCTGTGGGCTCTGCCATGCGTTTTCGTGATCGAGAACAACCAGTATGCCATGGGCACCTCGACCAAGCGCTCATCTGTCGCTCCTGATCTTTACACACGCGGCGAGGCCTTCGGTATCCCCGGTGAAAAGGTCGATGGTATGGATGTTCTGGCGGTGAAGGCCGCCGGCGAGAAGGCGGTCGCACACTGCCGCGCGGGCAAGGGCCCGTACATTCTGGAAATGAAAACCTATCGCTATCGCGGCCATTCGATGTCCGATCCTGCGAAATACCGGACCCGCGAAGAGGTCCAGAAAATGCGCGAGGAGAAGGACCCGATCAACCATGTGCGCGACATGCTGATTGATGGTGGTCACGCCTCGGACGCGGATCTCAAGGAGGTCGACAAGGAAATCAAGGCCATCGTGAACGAGGCCGCGAAGTTTGCACAAGAAAGTCCCGAGCCGGCGGAAGCCGAGCTTTGGACTGATGTCTACGCATAAGGGAGACGAGATATGGCAACGCAAATTCTCATGCCCGCTCTGTCGCCCACGATGGAAGAAGGCACACTCGCGAAATGGCTGGTGAAGGAAGGCGATACGGTCGAAAGCGGCATGATCATCGCCGAGATCGAAACCGACAAGGCGACGATGGAATTCGAGGCCGTCGATGAAGGCGTCGTTGGCAAGATCCTGATCGCTGAAGGGTCAGAGGGCGTGAAGGTGAATGAACCCATCGCCGTGCTGCTGGAGGAAGGCGAGGATGCCTCTGCCGCCGAGACCACGGCACCAGCAACAACCGCCGAGGCCCCGCCCGCCGAGCCAGGGCCTGCTGCCACCGGCATCCCCGCCCTGCCCGCCTCGGCCGCGAGCTCTGCCCCGGACGAGCCGGATCTTCCCGAGGGCACCACTTTCAAGACCCAGACCGTGCGCGAGGCGCTCCGCGACGGCATGTCCGAAGAAATGCGCCGCGACGAGAATGTCTACCTGATGGGAGAGGAGGTTGCCGAGTATCAGGGCGCCTACAAGATATCCCAGGGCATGCTGGACGAGTTCGGCCCCAAGCGCGTTATCGACACGCCGATCACCGAGCACGGTTTCACCGGTCTCGCCGTCGGCGCGGCCTTCGCGGGCCTGCGCCCGATTGTCGAGTTCATGACCTTCAACTTCGCCATGCAGGCGATTGACCAGATCATCAACTCGGCCGCCAAGACGCTCTATATGTCGGGTGGCCAGATGGGCTGTCCCATCGTCTTCCGCGGTCCCAACGGGGCGGCAGCCCGGGTCGGGGCGCAGCACTCCCAGGACTATGCTGCATGGTATGCGCATATCCCCGGCCTCAAGGTCGTCATGCCCTACTCGGCAGCCGACGCGAAAGGCCTGATGAAGTCCGCGATCCGCGACCCGAACCCGGTATTGGTGCTGGAAAACGAGATCCTTTATGGCCGCAGCTTCGATGTCCCCGATCTCGACGATCATGTGGTCCCGATCGGCAAGGCGAAGATCTGGCGCGAGGGTACGGATGTCACGCTGGTCAGCTTCGGCATCGGCATGACCTATGCCCTCGAAGCCGCAGACGAGCTTGCGGGCATGGGTATCTCGGCGGAGGTCATCGACCTGCGCTCGCTCAGGCCCATCGACTATGACACGGTGCTGAACTCGGTGAAGAAAACCAACCGCTGCGTGACCATCGAAGAGGGCTTCCCGGTCTGCTCCATAGGCAACCACATCTCCGCCACGATCATGCAGCAGGCCTTCGACTATCTCGACGCGCCAGTGATCAACTGCGCGGGCAAGGACGTGCCGATGCCCTATGCGGCCAACCTGGAAAAACTCGCGCTGGTCACCACCGCCGAGGTCATCGAGGCGGTCAAAGCCGTCACCTACCGCTGAGGCCCCGGGATGTTCGAGCCAGTCCCAATCCCCTTGAAAGCAGCTCCAACAGCGTTGCTGCAGTCGATGACCTACCGAGACGGCAGCTTTTCTGTCGTAGTTGAGCAGGAACGAAAGGCCGTTCAGATTCGATTTAACAATGTCGTTGGTCTGACATTTTTCGATGATCTTTTTGGCACCGATGGCGGCCAGGTCTTGCAAGACGACTGTAACCAGCGAGCACCCCTGTCAGTGTCGGACACCTCCCGAACCATGCAAAAGGTGCGTTCCGTGCCAGAGCCGTTTGACGATGTTTTCACGGACCTCAGGCATTACCGCCTCAACCTGCGCGAGCACACCATTTCTTTAGTGGCTGACAAGAATATTGAAATTTTGAAGGACGGACCGGCGGCGTAAAGCCAGGTTCGCAAGGTGAACATATGCCCATCAATATCCTAATGCCCGCGCTCTCCCCCACCATGGAGGAAGGCACGCTTGCCAAGTGGAATGTGAAGGAAGGGGATGAAGTCGCCTCGGGCGACATCATCGCCGAGATCGAGACCGACAAGGCAACGATGGAATTCGAGGCCGTCGACGAGGGAACGGTCGGCAAGATTGTCATTGCCGAAGGCACAGACGGCGTGAAGGTGAACGAACTGATCGCGGTCCTGCTTGAAGATGGCGAAGACGCCTCGGCCATCGGCGACGCGGCATCTGCCGTGGAAGCCAAACCAGCAGAGGCCGAGAAGCCCGCCGCCGCTCCGGCGGTCGAAGCGTCGCCACCGGCAGCGGCAGCCCCCGCCCCTCAGGGGGGCGACGGAAAGCGGATCTTCGCAACACCTCTGGCCCGTCGGATCGCCAAGGACAAGGGCCTCGATCTTTCGCAGATCAAGGGCTCCGGCCCCCATGGCCGGATCGTCAAGGCGGATGTGGAAAACGCCCAGCCCGGCGAGGCCACGGCACCCGCAGCGGCAGCCCCGGCCGCGAAAGCCGCGCCAGCTTCCGGACCGGATACCGAGACCGTCAAGAAGATGTATGCCGATCGCGACTACGAAGAGGTCAACCTCGACGGCATGCGCAAGACCATCGCTGCACGCCTAACCGAGGCCAAGCAGACGGTGCCGCATTTCTACCTGCGGCGCGATATCGAATTGGATGCGCTTCTTGCCTTCCGCTCGAAGCTCAACAAATCACTTGCCGAGAAAGGCACAAAGCTCTCGGTCAATGATTTCATTATCAAGGCCTCGGCTCTGGCGCTGCAGGATGTGCCCGATTGCAATGCGGTCTGGGCCGGTGACCGGGTGCTGAAGCTGAAACCCTCGGATGTCGCCGTGGCGGTCGCCATCGAAGGCGGTCTTTTCACGCCGGTTCTGCGGGATGCGGACACCCGCACACTCAGCGCCCTCAGCAGCCAGATGAAGGACCTTGCCGCGCGCGCCCGCGACCGCAAACTCGCACCCCATGAATATCAGGGCGGCAGCTTTGCGATCTCAAATCTCGGGATGATGGGAATCGAGAATTTCGACGCGGTCATCAACCCGCCGCATGCCTCGATCCTGGCGGTCGGTGCCGGTGTGAAAAAGCCGGTCGTCACGGCGGCAGGCGCAATTGAGGTCGCAACGGTGATGTCGGTGACCCTTTCGGTCGATCACCGGGTCATCGACGGCGCGCTCGGCGCCCAGTTCCTGGCCGCCATCAAGGGCTATCTGGAAGACCCGATGTCCATGTTGGTCTGATCCCGGCAAGACACCCACAAAAGACCCCGCCCACCCGTGGCGGGTTTTTTTTGACCTGCATCAAGGCAATGGCTTCAAGTCTGTGCCACCTCTACCGCCAATAGAGGAAAGGGAGTGTCATGCCGAACACCACTCAACCCACACCGATCAGACAACAGAGCCGCAAGGCCGATCCCAGGAAAATCCGCGAGGTTTTCGAGAACGGCGAGTATCCGTACCAGACACGGCTGTCACGCGGCGAATACGAAACGACCAAGGCCGCTTTGCAGATCGAACTGCTCAAACTCCAGGACTGGGTGAAAGCGCAGGGCAAACGGGTCGTGATCATCTTCGAGGGGCGCGATGCCGCGGGCAAGGGCGGGACGATCAAACGCTTCATGGAGCATCTCAACCCGCGCGGTGCCCGGGTCGTTGCCCTCGACAAGCCCACCGACCGGGAGAAAACCCAGTGGTATTTCCAGCGCTACGTTCAGCACCTGCCAGCCGCTGGCGAGATCGTCCTGTTTGACCGCTCCTGGTACAACCGCTCGGGCGTCGAGCACGTGATGGGCTTCTGCACACCACAGGAGTATCTGGAGTTTCTGCGCCAGACGCCGGAGTTCGAGCGCATGCTCGTCCGCTCCGGCATCCTGCTTTACAAATACTGGTTTTCGGTCACGCGGGAAGAACAGCTCCGCCGCTTCCAATCGCGCGAACAGGCTCCCTTGAAGAAGTGGAAGCTCTCACCGATCGACCGGCAGTCCCTCGACAAGTGGGAGGACTACACCCAAGCCAAACAGCAGATGTTTTTCTATACAGACACCGCAGATGCGCCCTGGACCGTCGTGAAGTCCGACGACAAGAAACGCGCACGTCTGAACTGCATGCAGTATTTCCTGACATCCATCGACTATCCGCAAAGGGATATCTCAGTCGTCGAGGGGCCCGATCCGCTGATCGTAGGCAAAAGCTCAGCCGTGCTCGGACACAGTTGATCAGATCGTCTCGACGATCCCTTGCAAAAGCTGATCCATGCTGCGTGATGGCTCCGCGCAGCCTGCCTCACCGACAATTTTTGCCGGTACGCCGGCCACTGTCTTGCAAGGCGGCACTTCCTGAAGAACGACAGAGCCCGAGGCAATCCGGCTGCAATTCCCAACCGTGAAATTGCCAAGCACCGCGGCCCCGGCACCGATCAGCACGCCATCGCCGATCTTGGGGTGCCGGTCATCATCTTCCTTGCCGGTCCCGCCCAGCGTGACCGAGTGCAGCATCGATACATTGTCGCCGACCACAGCCGTCTCGCCGATCACAATCGAATGGGCGTGATCGATCATCAGACCCTTGCCGATCCGCGCGCCCGGATGGATATCCACGCCAAAGGTCTCGGACGTCCGCATCTGAACGAAATAGGCCAGGTCCTTGCGGCCTTCTTTCCACAGGTAATGCGACAACCGATGCGCCTGAACCGCTTGATATCCCTTGAAGAACAGCACCGGTTGCAGCAGGCGATGGCACGCGGGATCGCGATCAAAGACAGCCAGGATGTCCGCACGCGCCGCCTCAATCAGGCTGGGATCGGATGCGTAAGCCTCATCGAGGATTTCACGCAGGATCAATTCCGACATCTCCTGAGACGCCAGTTTCTGCGCGATCCGGAAGCTCAACACACTCTCAAGTGTCTTGTGATAGAGAATGCCCGCATGCACGAGCGAGGCCATCAGCGGCTCATTATGCGCGATCTCCTCGGCCTCACTGCGGATGCGTGTCCACAAAGGGTCGATACTGGTGACACTCGGTTCTGACTGGGCCATGAAATCGGTCCTTGCTTTGTCGCAGCAAACTGCGCTTGTCTTCTCAGACATCGGCAGTTTGAGCCGCAAAATCAAGTCACAAAGCCGCAGGTCCCATGAAACTCCGTGATGCAGCCGATTTCAGATGCTTGATCGAGGCCCGCCTCGAAGCACTTGCAGCCGAGGATGAGGCGACCCGCCAGGACCGGGATGTTGTCACCCTGGATCAGCAAAGCGTCGGGCGTCTCAGCCGCATGGATGCGATGCAGCAGCAGGCCATGGCAAAGGCAACTCACCAGCGCCGCCAGCAAGAGCGTCAGCGTCTTCGCGCAGCTCTCAAACGGCTGGAGGCAGGCGAGTTCGGCTATTGCGATGAGTGCGGAGATGACATCGACCCGGCCCGATTGGAGATCAACCCGACGGTCACGCTTTGCATCTCTTGCGCGCGCGGCGAAGCCTAGTCAGGTACGAACCGTCCGCCCTCCTGAAATCCGGCCATGTCGCGCTTGGCCTGTTTCACATCCCGACGCCACTGGAGCGCCGCATATCCGGCAATCGTGATGGCAGCAATCTCACATAACAGACTGACAAGTTCCATGATCTGACCTCAGTTGGTGTTTGGTGCGTGAAGGCTTTGGAAGAAGACCGCCAGCCGGATCGTGCCGCTGGCAAAGTCGCCACCCTCGGCCGTCAGGATCAGTTCGGTCGGTGCGATCAGGGTTGAAGGCATATCCGCGAAAGCCGTCGCGACAGCATCGGCATCCGGCAAATGACCGCTGCCCAGAAGCGCATCATCTCCGGCAATCCCCAGTCGCCAGCCAGTCATCCCGACCCCTGTCACCACGTCCAGCACCCGCGCCGCCGCGCCTGTGACCCGGCTACCCGCAGGCAGGATCACACCTGATTGCGAAATGGCTCCGGCAGCGATGACGTGATCTGCCTCGATGACCTGCTCGGTCAGGCCACCGGCATTCGGGCTGAACTGACCCCGCCCGTCTCGCCAGACCGATCCATCGAATGTCCTGGCTGCCTGACTTGGGACCACAAGCGCCTGCCATCCGGCCTGTGGCGCGATGAATATCCACCCCCCGTTTGCGAAGAGCGCAATCTGTCCTTCGGCTCCCGCCCAGTCATCGGTAGCACCTGTCGGCACGATATAGGCTTCGCCATCAGCGGGCGACGCAGGCGGGCTCGTCTGCACATCCGAGACCACGCGCAGATGTGCCAGCGCATCAATGCGTGCCAGAGCTTCATTCACGGTCACATGTTTCTGCGCCTGGCTCGGCTGAACCAGCGGAAGCCCCAGTTGAAGGGTGTTAGGCATCGAATTCCACCTCTGCATAGGCGCCGGGTCCGAAAATTTCGGAGACCTGCGCGATTTCAAATCGTATTGTGCCCTGCGCTCCGTCAAGTGCCTTATCCGCAAGCGAATACTGGTATTGTGGCGATGCGGCTGTGACCTCGCGAACGACAGAACCCGCCACGGTGATCCGTATCAGGTAAAGCTCGAACGCCTCGCTCAGTGGAACATCCATCGCGATCCAGCTGTCACCGTCAAGCCGGGTGCGCCGTATCCAGTTCACGCTGATTGCACCATCCGCGAGACGCCGGGCCTTCAGATGCACAGGACTGAACGGGCGAAGACCGATCCCGTCAAAGGCGTCCACATGATGCAGGAACGAGGGATCGTCATAGGCTCGTCCGGCCTCTCCAACCCGGTAGTTCCGCTCAAGGCCGCGCTCGGAGGTTTGTATGGAAAGCTGGATCGGCGCGCCATCGAGCAACACGAAGTCAGAGCCTTCAGGCCAGACATCCGGCAGGAAAGCATCCGTTCCCGCCTGCCCGCGCAAAAGCCCGGTCAGCAAATAGACCCCGGTTTCGACCAGAGTGGCGGTTTCGAACTGAAACACCTCCCATGGCGCATCGCCCGACCGGATGGCAGCCACGTTCTTGCCATTCAGAACCTCGATCCGCGGCAGGGACTGAAGCTGTCCCGACGAGAGACGCACCCGCAACTCCGCGTTCGACCAGAGGCCCGGCTTCGCGCGCGGCAGCGCGGTCAGCGTATCTCCCATCACCGCATTGCGTTCGACAAGCGTGTTGACCGAATATCCGTAGTCCTGACTGGCTGCATAGACCACAGCCGATCCTGGCCAGGGTGTCGCGGTCACCGCAATATGAGGTGCATGCGGGACCTCGTTGCCGGTCAGCATGGGAAGATCCATGAACTCGGCATAGACCTGCGCCGCCGAGAGTGGCGCGATGACAGGCTGCGGCGCGACCTCGCCTGCATCCCGCGTGGCCCCATAGACGCTGCGCTCGATGCGGACGGCATCGCAACGGCGCGACACCCCCTCCTCGATCCGGTCAATCCGGTAGAGCCGCTCCCGCCCATCACCCGGAACCGAGACGATGTCCCCCGGACCAACACTGAGATCGGACATCGGCAGCACGAAAGACAGGGTATCGCGGGCCACGCGCGCCTCACTCAACCAGCGCTCCGCGATGCTCTTGGCTTCTCCCGAAGTCAGAACGACAGGCATATCCGACTGACTGACATTCGGCTCCCCCTCGGTGGGCATCACTGCTTCTGCCGCACCGGCCTGATAGTTGCGGTCACTTTCGACAAAGCCGATACGAACCCGCTCAGCGCCCTCCGCGTCAGGCGCACGTGAAAGGGCGAGCGTCTCTGCCCCATCATCGCCCACAACCAGCATCCCAGGATCGAGCGAGAACGCCACCTGTCCCTGCCGGTTTCTGAACTTCAGCACAGCGCCTTCCTCGAAACAGTCGAAGCCGTAGCTCATCATCAGAGGCTGCAGGCTTTGTCGCGCGGTTTCAAACCCACCGAGCAGGCAGCCCCGGATGGCCCCGAAAAGCTCGGAGACATCGACATCGCCGACACCGGACCGGGCACAGACGTCGCGCACGACCTGCGCCAGAGGTATCATCATGCTGCGCCCGGTCAGGCTCGGTCCGGTCGCGTGGCCCTCCGTGTCCGGCCAGACCGACGCCAATTGCGGAAATGCGGGCCATGGGCGCACGTCCCACCCGCTGAGGAAACACCGGCTCAGATCAACCATCGGCGCATCGTAGATATCGGAATGCGGGTTGTTGGCCGCCTTTTTCCAGTGGCTCAGGGCCGCCTGAACATAGCGCAACTGAATGTAGTCATCCGTGCGCCCATCAGAGCCGGTCGGAAGTTCGCGTGGCGCAGGATGTGGCAGGCGCCCCAGTTCCGGCTCATTGGCCCCCTTGTCAACGGCCGCACATCCCAGCGCCGTGAACCAGATGGGCTTCGAACCGGGGACCCAATCAGTCGGGCCGGCGTTTCGCACACCGTTGGGTCGGTCCCAATGATAGCGGGTCCACCAGTTCACCAGATCCTTGGGGCGATAGACCCAGTCCTCGCCGTAGATGCCGTCCTCGATCGGCTGGCGATCCTGCGCTGCGCGTGCCTCATCATCAGCATAAGCCCAGTCATAGCCCTCGCCGCCAGCCACACCACTTTCAAGATATCCCGGCGCGTAAATACTGTTCCACGCTTCATCGAGATGCCCTTCCGTGTCGCGCCAGTCCGACAGCGGCATGAAGTTCTCGACGCCGACAAAATCGATGTTGGGGTCTGACCAGAGCGCATCGAGATGGTAATGGAGATCGCCGGTGCCGCCCTCTGGGATGTAGCCAAAATACTCCTGCCACTCGGCGGCGTACCCGACTTTGGCCTCCGGCCCCAGAATGGCCTTGACGTCTGCCGCCAAAGCCCGCAGCGCCTCGACAAACGGAAAATGGTCTAACGCATCGCGCAGAACCGTCATGCCGCGCAAACCCTGCCCGATGCAAAACGCATCCACACCACCGGCCAGTTCGCAAAGCTTGGCGTAATGCAGGACGAAGCGACGATAGCTCCATTCGGTGCTGTTCTGCAGCGTCACCTGGTCGCCAGCGAACCTGAACTGCCCGGGCTCTACCTGCCCCACGAAGCTTTCGATCTCGGCTTGAACCGCAGCGGTACGATCAGGCGATCCCACCTGCCCCGGGGCCTTCGAGGCGGTGATGTCACGACCCGCAGCGAGGTTCGGTTGCCCGGGGACGCTTGAGAACGGGCTCACAAGGCTGTTGCCATCGGCGGTGTTCACAAGAAGCTGCGGCTTGATGAGAACGTGTTTGCCTCTCGCCCGCAGGTTCATGATCGCCTCGCGAACCGACTGATCAGACGGTGTTTCCAAGGACAGGCTCTGCCCCGAGGGCGCCGCGAGGGCCAAAGCCGTGCCGCGGGTCTCTCCGCTCACCCGCCAAACCGCATCCTTGCCGTTCGGCCAGCCCGGCGCGACAGCCGGGCGCGGATTGGCAAGACCGCAACGTTGATCAGAGCAGAACCAGGTGACAGGCAACGCGACAGCATCGCATCCCGGCAAATCGCCCTCCAACTGATCCATTGAGACCAGAAAGTCAGACCGGTCCGGGTCCGCATTGCCGTTCAGCGCCTGTTCCCGACCCTTCCCGAACTTGACGCGCACAACCTCGGTCGAGAGCGAGAACGGCCCCGCCGGGGGCAACAATGTAACTGCTTGTGCAAGGGAGGCAAAATCAGGTGCATCCGCCGCTTCATCAATTGTCGGCCGTCGGAATACCTCGAAGGAAAACTGAGGGATCCGGTTGCCGTATTTTGACAGCTCAAGGTTTTCGAATACGACATAGGCCGTGCTGCGATAGGACGGCACTTTGTCGGCCCCCTCGATCGCAACAATCGCGGGGTCGGGCAGTTGCGTCTCGCCACCTTTGTAAAGGCGCCAGGTCACGCCCTCCAGCGGCATCAGCTGCCCGTCGGCCCATATCCGTCCGACCCGCGCAATCTCGCCCTCGCACAGCGCGACGGCCAGGCTGATCGAGTAGCTATAGCTCTCCACATCCGGTGCGCTCGGCCCGCCCTTGCCGCCGCCGCTCGATTTGGAGACCTTCTCCTCGAACCGGCTCGACCAGATCAGCTGGCCGGACACACGCATCCGACCGTAAACTCGCGCAATATCAGCACCTTCGGAGGCCCCGAGAACACGAAACCGCTCGATCCGGCCCACCTCGACGGGAGCCGCCCCCTGACCCAGCAGCTTCTGATCGATGATCGAGCCGAGTGTCGCGCCAGCCGCGCGTCCGATGATCGCCGCCGAAAGACCCACGACAGAGCCGCCAACAGCTCCACTGATTGCCGCACCGGCTGCGGCAAGTACCAATGTGGCCATCAGAGACTCCTGTCAGGAAATGAGAAGGCCGCCGCGATCCGGCGCGCCCAGGCCTCGGTCAGAGGCGTCTCGACGACACCTCGCCCCGAATAGGCATGAATGATGGAAGGGTATCCGGCCGCCGCATCCGCCCGGATCGCCAGATGCTTTGCCACACCGCCCGACTTCATCCGGAAGACGAGCAGATCACCCGCGACCGCATCGCCGGTCTCATTCAGATGACGTGCAGCAGCCTCCAGCAGACGCTCCTGCCGGTCGGTCTCGGACCAGTCCTGTGTATAGGCCGGAACAAGCTCCGGCTCCCGACCATAGACCTCGCGCCAGATCCCGCGCAACAGCCCGAGGCAATCCGTACCCGCACCCTTGCAGCTTGCCTGATGCTGATACGGGGTACCAAGCCAGGTCCGTGCCTCCCCGACAATCTCGGATCGCAGCATCTAGTTGCCCCCATTGATCGTTGAAAACAGGCTGGCGCCATTGTGGTCGCTGCCGCCCTTCGGATAGGTCGAGATCCAGTCCTCACCCGGAATATGCGGAAAGCCCCTGAAATTCAGAAAGTTTCCGAACTTCTCCCGACAGGTGACGGCACGTTTGTCGCACCCCGCGCTCAGCCGCAGAACGTCGCCCTCCATGATCCTTTGCGGGGCTTCATCCCAGAGATCAATCACCCGGACGGCCCCGTCCTGCCGGTCGGCACGGATCATGCTTGTTGTCCCCACATTCGCGCCCGAAAGCCATGTCAGCGTTCCGCGCTCGAACCAGCCGGGCGCGAAGCCGTCCAGACCGGTGAGGGTCAGGCTCGCCCCTATCGGCACGTCGGCAATGCTCAACTCGGCGCTGAGGGTCTCCGCACCCAGATCCACACCGCATTTCCCATCTCCAAGCGCACATTCACAGGTTCGCAAGTAGGCCCGACCGACCGGCTGGTTGAGCGCTTCCGCCAACCCGCGCAGTTCCGCCTCGAAGGCACCACCTGCGTTGCGGATCTCGCCAAGCGATCCTTTGAAGAGATCAACCCGCAGATCGGGACGGTCCCAGTCGACAAGCCAAAGCGTGACACCTGCGCGGTCATATCGACCGGCCAGGATGTCGGCCTCGGTCAATCCGATGGAGGACAGCGCGCCCACCACCTCGGTGTTGTCGACGCTCAGGCCGGTCGAGCGCTCGACCGCGCCCGCATCCAGCCCGGATCTCGCCTCATAGGTCAGACCGCCAAAGGTAATATCGCCATCATGATCGGTGAAGCCGAGCGCCGTTCCGTCCTGACGGTCAATGCGCCAGCACCGGCAAAACGTCGTCGCCCCCGCATCGAGCCGCGCCTGAAGCTCCGGATCAAGCGCGCGCATCAGACCCGCACCTCGACAATCGGCACATCGGGGATTTCTCCGGCAGAGAAACTCGCAACGCTGGCGACGATCCGGTCGGTGTCGAAGCGGACGGGCACGTCGAACTCGAAGCCTGCCGTGATCGTCGCACCGATCTCGGGTGGCACCGCGAACTCGATCCATCCCGTCTGATAATCAACGGTGAAATCCACATCGATCTCGCGTTTGTCGCCGGAGATCCCCGCACTCACACTGGCCATGACCGGCTTTATCACCGGACGGTGATAGCTGATCTCGCCCGAGCGATAGGTGCGGCAAAGCTGAAAGCGTGTCTTCTCCCCGTCACCCTCACCAAGCGGCTGGTCAAGGAAGTCGGGGTCGTCGGACAGGATGCAGGACTTGTAGTCCGTCCAGTCCTTCCAGCGAAACCCGAAAAGCTGACCCTGGCGCGCCTGGAAGAATGCGATCAACGTCCCCAGATCGTCGAGCGAGCGCATGCCCATGCCCGCATCATAGCGCCTGCGCGAATGCGCCCAGGGCGTGTTCCGCTCCTCAAAACCGTTGGACAGGGTCACGATCTCGGTGCGTCGCTCGGGCCCTCCGGAGGAACCGAAGGACAGGTTCTCAGGGAACCGTACATCATGGAAATTCATCGAACTGCCTCACATATTGCGATTGCCGCGCGCCATCAGCCGACCCATCTGGGCCGCAATCTGAGAGCGGGAGCGGTTGAAACCGGCAACATCCGGCGTCTGGATATTCATCGTGACATTGACGGACTTGCCGCCCGAGGCCCGCACTCCCAGCGCACCGTCCGCACCACGGCTGAGCGGCATGATTGCCTCGGGGCCCGCCTCGCCCATCAGACCAGTCCCTCCGCGCATCGGAAAGGTCGTGGCCGAGCTCACGACACCCCCCTTCGCAAAGGCCTGCACCCGGCCGGAGACAAAGGCTCCACCCTTCTCGAACGGCGTCAACGAGGACAACGCGCCCTGAACACCATTGGTGATGAGATCGCCAACCGCGTTCTGAACCGGCGCCAGCGCCTGACCGAGCAGGTTCGACGCCATCGATATCCCGATCTGTCCGAACACATCGGACAGCCGCGCGCCGTCAAAGATCAGGTCCTCGAAGGCCGATCGCAGGTTGCGGCCCAGGCTCTTGGACAATCTCGAACTGTCCAGGCTCGCATCGCGCATCGAGGACCGCACATCCTCGATCTCCGAGCGAAAGGCGGATGAAACCGCCTCCGCTCCCGCAAGCGAACTTTCGAGATCCGCCAGTGATCCTTCCAGACGCTCCGCGCCATCATCAACTTCCGCCATCTGTCTGTCCTTGTCGCTTGTCGGGATACGCCGCACTCAGCGCCTCAAACCGTGCCCGCGAAAAGCCCTGCGGCCCTTCATCGAGTCCGGCCATGAGAAGCAGTTCGACCGGCGTCATCTCCCAGAATTCCTGAGGAGAAATACGCAATCGCGACATCCCCAGCCGCATCAGGCCGGGCCAGTCGAGACCGCTCACTCCGTCACCTCCGGTAAGGCGAAAGTCAGCTTCAGAAGCTGTGCCGCCGCCCGGGCCGCCGCGACGGGTCCGCCATCGATCTCCGCCACGCGCAGATCGTCCTCGCCCAGATCCGTCAACCCGGCCGCAAGCAGGGCGATGATATCGGTCGTTGTGAAATCGCCGGTCTCGAACCGCTCGACGAGGCCCGTCAACGAGGACGCGCCCAGGCCCGCCTCTAGTTCCGCCAATGCACCAAGGCTCAACCGCAACCGACGCTCCTGACCATTGATCGTGAGCGTCACTTCGCCCCGATACGGATTGGCCATCAGAGCGCCTCGAAGGTCAGCACACCCGCAGACGCCATGGCCATCTCGTAGACCGCCTCGCCGTCATACTGTCCCGAATACTCGATGGAGGTGATCTGGAACGGTCCCTCCACCACGCCGAAATCCGGGATGATGACCTGAAATGCCGGGATCGAGCCGTCAAAAAACAGCTGCCGGGCACGCTCGTCCGTATCGCCATCGCGAAACACACCCGACCCGCTGATCGAGGCGGATCGCACGCCTGTTCCACCCAGCAGTTCGCGCCAGCCGCCGGTACTCTGAATGTTGGTGATGTCGACCGTCTCTGCATTGAAGGTGATCCGGCTGGCACGCAGACCGGCAATCGTCTCAAACGTGCCCGTTCCGGTCATGTCGAGCTTGATCAGCAAATCCTTGCCTTTTTGGGCAACCATGAGCGTCGTCCTTTTGTAATGATACGAATGAAAAGAATGAGTTAGACGTCTTCGAGCACGGCCCGAAACCGCAAGGCCACCCGGCGGCGTTCACGCACGCCGCGGCCCCGGTCGGCGCGCGCAAAGAGAAACCGCAGGCCGATGAGCGCCCCTCGCGACAGGTTCAGCGGCGCATCCACCAGCGCCTCGCAAACAGCACCCGCGACCGTCTTCGCGGTCCGGAAACCGGCCTGCGTCGAATGCACGGTGACCGTGAAATCATGCGCCGCGCCGCGATGGGTCTTGTCCCCGCCATCGCGGACCCGCTCCTGCCCGATGGTGACATGCAGCTCGGGCGCATCGGCCACCGGTCCCGGTACGGTTCCGTCAAAGATCGCGCCACCGACCAGACCGGTCAGGGTTGCGTCACTGTTCAGCCGATCATAGACGGCCACCTGCAACGCCTCAGCCAGTGCGTAGGTCATCCCGCCTCTCCCTCGACGGTATAGCAAAGCAGATACTTGCCGCTTTGGTCGATCTCGGTCACCGCCTTGATATCGAACAGCCGGTCGCCCTCGCGAAACCGCTGATCCGGGCGCGGACGGGAGGCTGCGCCCTCAGGCGCACCGCGCACGATAATGCGCGTGGAGACCGTGGCCTGCTCGATACCGGCAGCCACGCTCTCGCGTCCCGTCCGCGCCGACACATCCGCCCAGAGCAGGCCGCGGGCAATCCACCCGCCGGTCAGGCCACCCGCTCCGTCCAGAACCATGTTGCGCTCTTCAAGCACCAGCTTGCGGTTCAGCTTGGGTTCCTTCATTTGCCACCTCCCGTGATACGCAGATTGCGATAGCGCTCGATCAGCGAAAGCACACCGAAGGGCAGCGCATCACCGGAGCCACCGACCTCATGCCGCCGCTCGTAGAAATAGGCCGCAAGGATCAGGACCGCCTGTGCGAGGTCGGACGGCACTTCGTCCCAGCTCTCGCCAAACCCGGCACGAAACTCGACCCGCGCCGTTCCCAGGTTGGGGATCTGCGGCAGGACGCCGGTCGCTGCCAGGCAGGGCCGTTGAGTGTCCGCGATCAGACGATAGCTCTGGGGATCGATGCCGGTCTCCTGACCGCTGCTCGCAACCAGAACCAGCGCAGAGATCGACCGGACCGGCGCGATTGGCAGCACCTGCCGGTCAGCGCCCGCCCAGCTGACAACCTCCCAGGCAAAATCGCGCGCCAGTATCGCCTTTCCGATCCGCGCCTCGATCGTTGCCATGGCTGCTTTCAGATAGGCCTCCAGCAAGCTGTCCTGACTGCCATCATCGGCAAATCCGGTGCCAAGGCGCAGCTGATCGCCAAGCGCGCGCACCGGAAAGGCCCCCGGCCCCGGTGTCGTCAATTCTGTGAGGTTCATGGATGTTCTCCGAAACCGCGCCCCTCGGGGCCGGGAGTAAAAAACAAGGGTCAGGCAGCAATCCGCAGCACAATTGCGCGTTCCAGCGCACGTCCCGCAGTGGTCATCACCCGCGCGGAAAGCATGTAGACGTTTCCCGGAACACCGCCCGAAACCTCGACAACGCTTTGCGTGGGCTTGACCAACTGGGTCTTGATGGAAAGCTCATCTGCCCTGACCACGCGATGGATCAGCCAGCCGAGATCACTCTCGACCCGCTCGCCCTGCTGCAGGTAGCCATCCGACCAGTTCAGGCAGTAGGACGCATCCGCATCCGCTTGCTTGAGAAGATAACCACTCATCATATTTCCAGTCTTCAAGGACATCCCCGGCCCGGCGCAGTCGGATCGGGAGAGAGGAAACCGGCAACAGCCGGACCGGAGATGTCAGGGGATCCAGCAGGCGAGACTTAGCTCACGCCGAACTTCAGCAGTTTGATCGCGGCAAAATCGCTGACATCGCCACCGATGCGCTTGGTCGCATAGAACAGGACATGCGGCTTGGCGGAGTACGGATCGCGCAGGATACGCAGATCGGGACGCTCGGCCACTGTATAGCCTGCGGCAAAGTCACCGAACGCAATCGCCGTCTCTTCGGCGGCAATATCGGGCATCGCCTCCGAGATCAGCACCGGATAGCCCATCAGACGCGCAGGCTCGCCCGCGGCCAGACCATCGGTCCAGAGGAACCGGCCATCGGCGTCCTTCATCTTGCGCACGGCGCCCGCGGTCTTGGAGTTCATCACGAAGCTTGCATTCGCCCGGTAACGCGCACCCAGCGCATAGACCAGATCGACAATCGCATCCGCCGGACCCGCAGACGCGAAATCGCCGCTCTGCCCGGTGGCCACGTAACCCAGCTCGCCCCAGCTCCAGACATCGTTGGCCACAGCCGTGTAGGTCAGGAAACCGGTCGGCTTGTCGATGCCGTCGCCATTGATGAAGGCCACGCTCTCGGCGCGCTGGAACTTGTCGGCGATCCGGCTCGCCAGCCAGCCCTCGACATCGAACGCACTGTCATCTAGCAGCCGCTGCGAGGCCTTGGGCAGCGCCGACAATTCATGCAGCGGAATCGAGATCCGGTCGATGATCGGCGTCCCGGTATCGGCCTGCGCCGCCGCCTCGGTGGCCCAGCCGCTCTCGATATCCGTGTGGTCAATCAGCACGTCATAGGCCGAGCTTTCAACCTGCACGACATTGGCGATGGAGCGGATCGAAGCCGCGCTTTCGAGCACCGAGCTGATGCGCCCGACCGTCTCGGGATCAACAAGATAACCGCCTTCTGCGGCGACCGCGGTCGAGAGCGCTTTCTCCTCCATCTCCAGCCCGCGCAGAGCGTCATCATCGCCCGAACGCAGATAGGCCCCGAAGGCCTTCTTGTGCGGCAGCTCCACTTCGGCAGAGCGCGACAGAGGGGCGCGCTGCGCGCTCACAGTTTTTCGATCCAGCATGGCCAAACGGGTATCCTGTTCCTTGAGTTTCAATTTAAGGTCGTCCTGAAAATCTTTGAAATCACTCAGAAACCCGGCCATTGCGGCCTTCACCTCATGGGCCGGGGTCTGAACCGGTTGGGCAGAACCCGCCCGGGATTTGGTCTCAGAGTTGTTCATCCAAATGTCCTCTTGAGTTTTCTGCGGCATCTCTCATGCCATCATCGTCCTGGCGGCCTGAAATGCCTCCGCCAGGTCCTGCGCCAGTGCCTGCCCGTCTTCCGACGGGTTCACCCGCGCCTCCGGCAGCATCGGAAACGTGACGACCGATACTTCCCAAAGCTCCACTTCGTGCAAAAGCCGTCCGGCCGGCGCCTTCTCCGCCCGCTTGGTGCGATAGCCGATGGACAGCCCGTCGATCGCGCCGGCCTTCAGAAGCGTCAGCGCCTCGCGCCCCTGCTGCACATCCGTGAGCAACCGACCCTTGACATAAAGCCCCTTGCCATCCTCTCGCACCTCATCCCAGACGCCGATGGGTTGCGCCGGATCATGCTGCCAGAGCATCCGGATCCGGGCCGAACCAGCCGCCAGACAGGCCTTGTAGGCCCCCTTCTGCACCACGTCCCCGCCCTGATCCACATGCCCGAAAAGCGAGGCATAACCCTCGATCTGCCCGTCATTTTTCAGCGCAATATCGTCGCCCAACGCGCAATACTTCGTCTCCAGCGCAGGCGCGCCGCTTCCAAAAATCATCGCCAGTTCCCTTTATTTCAGTTGCGCGAGAAGCGAATAGACCACGTCAGTGGCTAGGAATGTCGCCATGCCCGAGACCGCCAGCCACATCCGCCGTTCCAGCCGCTCCAGCGTCCGCTCGATCATCTTCAGCCGCTGATCCACCGCAGCCCAACGCGCCTCCGCCACCTTCTCATTGGCATCGATGCGCACATTGGCGGCCTGAAACGGCTCATAGAGGAATTTCGACCCCCCCACTTCCGTCCGGCTCATGCGTCATCCACCAGTTTCGGCAGCCCCAGCATCTGGCGCTTTTCCGCATCACTGAGGAAACTCGCCGACGAGACCCGCTTCCACTGCGCGTCGCGCTCCGCACTCAGCGCCGGAATGTGATCAAGATCGGCCGCAACCGTCAGTTCCGGCCCATAGAGCCCTCCCAGCCAGCCGCTCACCGCCGCCATGACCTTTGAGACCAGCGGCAACACCGTCAGCCGGTAAAACGCCCGGTTCGCCTCCTGGTAATTGGCATAGGAATTGTCGCCCGGAAGCCCCAGCAGCATCGGCGGGACCCCGAAGGCCAGCGCAATCTCGCGCGCCGCACTCTCCTTGGTTTTCTGGAACTCCATATCCGACGGCGAGAACCCCATCGGCTTCCAGTCCAGCCCGCCCTCCAGCAACATCGGGCGGCCCGCATTGCGCGCACCCTGATGATGGGTTTCAAGCTCATCGACCAGCCGGTCATACTGATCCGTTCCCAGCGAGCCCTGACCATCAGACCCCTTGTAGATGATCGCTCCCGACGGCCGTGCGGCATTGTCCAGCAGCGCCTTTGACCAGCGCGACGCGGAGGTATGCACATCCAGCGCGGCGGCCGCCGCCTGCAACGCCGACAGTCCGTAATGGTCGTCCTGCGGATGAAAACTCTTCACATGGCAGATCGGCGCAAGCTCAGCACGCATGTCAAACCGGTGCTTCTTGGCACCGACCGCATACTCATAGGCCACCGGCCAGCCATCAGACCCGGGCACCACCGACATCCGGTCCGAACGCAGCACATAAAGCTCCTGCGGACCGCCATCGAGCGCCTCACCTGCGGCTTCCAGATACCCGTCTCCGGTCAACAGCAACTGCCCGAAGAAACTCTCGAACAGCGCCGCCCGGCCCTGCCCGGGATTTGGTTTGGCCAGCAGGCCCACCAGCGGGTGTACATCATAGCGCCGCTCCGCATCCTGCACGATCAGCGGCAGGGCGGCGGCGGCCTCCGCGATCATCTTCACACAGCGAAACCCCACCGGATTGCCCGCAAAGCCCGAGCGGGTCAGCGAGGCTGTGTCGCGCGGCGACCAGGCCACCCGCCCTGACCCGTGAAACGAAATCACCGGTGCCGCCGCCGACGCCTTGGTCTCCGCCACCTCCGGCGCTGCCCCTCGAAATAGCTTCAAAACCATGGATCACGCGCTCCTGAAAAATGTGCCCGGGCCAGCGGCCCTTCAAAAAACAAAGGGCAGGCCCCAAAAGACCCGCCCTTCTTCTTGGTAAAAATATCCCCGCCGGAGGCATCAGACCTCCTGCACATATCTCAAAGCCTGCGCACCCGCGGCGCCTGCCAACCGGCACTGGGATCGATCATCAGATCAGTGAGCGCCCAGACCAGCGCGTCCACCCGGTCGGGCGAGCCCGCTCCCAGATAGCCCTGCGCCGACATCTCGCACATCTGGTCCTCCAGCGCCCGCACCCCGCGGTAGCTCACCATCGGGTCGACCTGGCGGACGATGCTCTCGACCAGATCTCCACCCTGATTGACTTCGGCCACCAGCCGGTCCGCCCCGTGGGCATGCACCATGCGCACGGCCCTCTCGGCCCATTCCGCAGGCGTGGCACCGGCCATGGAGGCATCCGCCAGAACGTAGGCCTTCCAGTCCTTGGGCGGCCCCTCGGCCACGACACCGGCCACAATGATCCCGCATTCATCCGACAGCTTGTTCGATGTCACCGGCGGGTCCACCGCCACCACGACCCGTGTCAACTCAGGCACCACGTCAATGCGCACCGCATCGAGCATCGCCAATTTCCAGAGCGCACCCTCATGATCGCTCAGAAGCTCGCCCTCGATCTCCTGCCGCCCGATCCGTGTGCCACCGAACCGCGTCGTGATCTTCTCCAGAAAACTCTCCGCCAGAAAGCTCCGGTTGACGCTTGTGGGCGCCGATGTCTGCACCGTACCCTCGGCTGCCAGCAGGTCGCGCAACACCGCCACGGTGCGCGGCGTTGTTGTCACCACCTGCTGCGGGTGATCCCCCAGCCGCAGCGCGAACTGCAGCATGTCCCACGCCTCCTGGCCCTTCTTCCACTTCGCCAGTTCGTCAACCCAGGCGCAGTCGAACTGCGGGCCCCTCAGCGCTTCGGGGTCCGAGGCCGAGAAGCATTGCGCCTCCGCTCCGTTGGGCCAGACCAGACGCCGCCGCGTCGCCTGCCATTCGGGCCGCCGGTCCGGCGGCGAGGACCGCAGAATGCCGCTCTCGCCGAACACCATCACGTCGCGGGTCTGGTCATAGGTCTCGCCGACCAGCGCCACCTTGCGGCAGCGCCCCTTGTCATATGGCCCGTCCCCTTCAACCTGAGCACGCACCCACTCTGATCCGGCACGCGTCTTGCCCGCGCCGCGTCCGCCAAGGATCACCCAGGTGTTCCAGTCGCCCTCGGGCGGCAGTTGATGTTCCGCATGTGCCCAATGCTCGAAAAGGTAGGGCAGAGACAGAAGTGCATTGTCGCTCAGACCATCCAGAAACGCCTCGACCTCAGCTTCGCTCGCGCAGCCGAGCAAGCCGCGTACGGATTTCATCTCTGGCTGCTCCGAGATCGAGTGCGGTGCTGCCATCCTTGCCAAGTTTTCCAAGAGAACCCTCCAGGTCGTGTATCTGCTGCAGTTGTTTGAAGAAAACGCCGAGCGCCTGCGCTCTCGCAGTGTCTTCCTTGGGATCATTGCTGCCCGCTCGCAGGCGCCCGGCGGCTTCACGAAGAGCGACCGCCATCTCGGCATAAACCCATTTGGCAGCCGTCAGCCGCTCCTGCGGCGACATGCCGGCAGTTTGAATTGCATCATCGGTCAAAAGGATCAGCCCCGCTGCACCCTGCTCCGGTGCGCTTGAAGGTCCAGAAACGACAAACGGCGGCTTCAAAAGAAACCGCCGCTTGCCTAACTGTCCTAGTATGCCCAAAGGTATACTCTGGGGCGTTCGCCTTGTCAACAACTATCGCATAGGTTGTGCGATCTAATTCGAGGAACTCCCCTCGGATGCAGCGCGTTCTGCTTCGATCTGACGCCAGACGCGAACATTTTCCTCATGTTCTGCAAGGGTTTGCGCGAAAGCATGGCCGCCCGTCCCGTCCGCGACGAAAAACAGGAAGTCCGTGGTCTCCGGTGTGACGGTCGCCTCGATCGCGGCCCGCCCGGGATTGGCAATCGGCGTCGGCGGCAGCCCATCGACCCTGTAGGTGTTGTAAGGCGTCACCCGATCCAGCTCGCTGCGGCGCAACCCGCGCCCGAGCTTTTCGCGGCCCAGCGTGATGCCATAGCGCACCGTCGCATCCGCCTCCAGCCGCATGCCTCGGTTGAGCCGGTTGACGAAGACAGATGCCACGCGCCGCCATTCCTCCGCACCTCCGGCTTCGCGTTCGATGACCGAGGCCAGAATCAGCATCTCCTCCGGCGAGTTGATCGGCAGATCAGGCGCACGATTGGCCCAGGCATTCTCGATGATGGCGTCCTGCGCGGATGTCATCTGATCCAGAATGGATTGACGCGTCGACCCTGCCCGGAACGCATATGTGTTGGGCGCGAGGGACCCTTCGGGCGGCACCTCGGCAATCTCCCCCTGCAACGTCTCGATCCGCTCCAGCGCCTGGGTGATTTCCCAGGATGTGGAGCCTTCGGCAAAGGTCACACGATACGCAACGCCCGTGGTCTCGTCGAGGATCCGGGCAATCTCGTCCGTATCCGTTATCGTCCCGCCTTCGCCCAGAAGATCACGCAGCCGCGCCTCGACCCCGTCACCGCGCGGCACATAGGTCAACTGATATCGTGATGCGGCCCCTGCGTTCGATGTGATCTGCTTGGCGACATCCAGCATCGTCGCCCCGGCGGGAATGCTGAAGACACCCGCCTTCAGATCGGAGCCGTTGATCCCCGAATAGCGCGAGCCGGTCCGGAAGATAAACGCACTCGAAATGATACCAGCCTCTTTCAGGTTCTCGGACGCACCGGTGAAGGTCTCGCCTGACTTGACCTCGAAAATGGCGGCTTCGGTCAGTGGGCCCGGCTCCTGAAACCGCGAGATCCCCAGATTGACCAGTCCGTAGATCACAACCAGACCGACAATGAGAAATGTGATCCCATTTGCTGCAAAGTGACGGCCCATGATCTCTCCTCAGACGCGTTTGAGTATCAGTGTCGCATTGGTGCCACCGAATCCGAAGGAATTCGACAGTGCAACATTGATCTCGCGTTTGCGCGCGACATTCGGCGCAAGGTCGATGCGGGTTTCCGCGTCGATGGTCTCAAGATTGATGGTCGGTGGGGCCACCTGATCGCGCAGGGCCAGGATGCAGAACATCGCCTCCATAGACCCTGCCGCACCCAGAAGATGCCCGATGGACGACTTGGTCGAACTCATCGTCACACCATCCGCCGCATCACCCAGAAGCCGCCCGACCGCGCCCAACTCGATTGTATCGGCCATGGTCGAGGTGCCGTGCGCGTTCACATAGTCGATATCGGACGCCTTTAGACCGGCGCGTTTCATCGCGGCTTCCATCGCCCTGTAGCCGCCATCACCGTCCGAGGATGGTGCCGTGATGTGGTAGGCGTCGCCAGAGAGGCCATACCCCACGATCTCGGCATAGATATTGGCACCGCGTGCTTTCGCATGCTCGTATTCCTCAAGCACGACAATTGCGGCCCCCTCTCCCATCACGAACCCGTCCCGGTCCGCATCATAGGGACGCGACGCTCTTGCCGGGTCGTCCCGGCGCTTGGTGGACAGCGCCTTGCAGGCATTGAAACCGGCAATCCCCAGCTCGCAGATTGGCGATTCAGCGCCACCTGCGATCATCACATCCGCATCGTCGAGCATGATCAGCCGCGCCGCATCGCCGATGGCATGGGCCCCGGTCGAGCAGGCGGTCACGACCGCATGATTTGGACCCTTGAAGCCATACCGGATGGAGACCTGGCCCGAGGCCAGATTGACAAGCGCTGCGGGGATGAAGAACGGCGACACCCTGCGGGGCCCGCGCTCTTTCAGCGTGATCGCTGTCTCCGCAATCGTGTTCAGCCCGCCGATGCCCGAGCCGATCATCACGCCGGTGCGCAGACGGTCGGCCTCGTCCTCTGGTGTCCATTTGGCATCCGTGACGGCCTGGTCGGAGGCTGCCATCGCATAGAGGATAAACTCGTCGACCTTCCGGCTTTCCTTCGGCTCCATCCAGTCATCGGGGTTGAATGTACCGTCCGAGCCGTCTCCGCGCGGAATTTCACACGCATAGTTCGTGGCCAGATGATCCGCGTCAAACCGGGTGATTGTTCCTGCCGCGGACTGTCCGGCCAACAGCCGGGACCAGGTTTGCTCGACTCCGCAGGCAAGCGGCGACACGGCCCCAAGCCCTGTTACAACAACTCGGCGCATCCCATTCCCCTCATGCCCGTATGTTTTGAAAATTCATACCGATTGTACCCGACACGGGCAAGCGCACACAAAAAAACGGCGTCAAAACTGACGCCGTCCTCGCACCTTCAAGAGTGAACTCAGGAAGCTTCTGTGATGAATTTGACCGCGTCGCCGAAAGTCTGGATGGTTTCAGCCGCATCATCGGGGATCTCGATACCGAATTCTTCTTCGAAAGCCATGACCAGCTCGACCGTGTCGAGGCTGTCGGCGCCAAGATCATCAATGAACGATGCCGATTCAGTGACCTTAGCTTCGTCAACGCTCAGGTGCTCGACAACAATTTTTTTGACGCGATCAGCGATGTCGCTCATGTTTCCGTCCTCACAGTTTCAATTTGGCCAGGCTGGCCTTTGGTTATGTCGTGTCCTTGTCGCCCGGCGAGGCAATAACGCAGACCGCTTATTCAGCCCTAAGGCCACAGGACCACCGAGAGGAACCCGGTGGAAAACTCAGGCGCGCTATAGCACACTTGACTGCGATGGCAAATGATTAGCGCATGGTTTCCCGTCAAGGGGCGGACGGCGCGTCCTCCCCCTCGGACACCGGTCAACACTTTGAGAAAATGGAGGAAAAAAGATTTCTTTTTCCATCCCCCACACAGCCCGTTGCCAGACGCGCGATTTTTCTCATGCGCCCGCAATCGTCAGATCATCGCCATCCCGCCATTCACATGCACTGTCTGTCCGGTGACATAGGCCGCCTCCGCCGAGGCGAGATAGACAACCGCTGCTGCGATCTCGTCGGCCTCGCCCATGCGCCCGGCCGGGATCGAGCCCATGATCCGCGCCTTCTGATCCTCGTTCAGCTTGTCTGTCATCGCGGTGGTGATGAAGCCGGGTGCGACGCAGTTGACTGTCACCCCGCGTGAGGCCACCTCGGCTGCCAGCGACTTGGACATGCCGACCATGCCCGCCTTGGAGGCCGCATAATTGCCCTGCCCGGGATTGCCGGTGGTGCCGACAATCGAGCTGATGTTGACGATCCGCCCGTGCCGCGCCTTCATCATGCCGCGCAGCACGCCCCTGCAGAGCCGCATGGTGGATGTCAGGTTGATATCGAGCACGGAGGCCCATTCCTCGTCTGACATCCGCATGAAAAGGTTATCGCGTGTTACGCCGGCATTGTTCACCAGAATATCGACCGAGCCCATCGCTTCGGCTGCCTGCTTGGGCAGGGCCTCGACCGCCTCCGCGTCGCCGAGATTGCAGGTCAGCACATGCGCGCGCTCGCCAAGCGTGGCCTTCAGCGCCTCCAGCGGCTCCAGTCTTGTACCCGACAAGGTGACGGTCGCACCCTGCGCATGCAGCGCGGTTGCAATCGCACCGCCGATGCCCCCCGAAGCCCCGGTGACCAGAGCGTTCTTCCCTGTCAGATCAAACATGCGCCTCTCCTGCGAAATCCTTGACATCCTGCGATGTGTTGATGGTCTTTGTCGCCAGTTCCTTGTCGATGCGCCGGACCATGCCGGTCAGTGCCTTGCCCGCGCCGACCTCAACGGTCTCGGTGACGCCATTGGCGGACATCCAGAGTACGCTCTCGCGCCAGCGCACCGAACCTGTGACCTGCTTCAGGAGCAGATCGCGCAACTGGTCGGGCGCGCTCACTGCCTCGGCGCTGACATTGGTGACAACCGGGACGTTCGGGGCCTTGATGTCCACCTCAGCCAACGCGCCCGCCATCACCTCCGCGGCGGGGGCCATCAGGGCGCAATGGAACGGCGCGCTCACCGGCAGGATCAGGGCGCGCTTTGCGCCACGCTCCTTGGCGAGATCCGCGGCACGGGCCACGGCCGCTGCTGTGCCGGAGATCACCACTTGTGCGGGGTCATTGTCGTTGGCGGCCTGAAGGCACTCGCCCTGCGCTGCCGCCTCAGCCAGACCAGTCACCGCATCGAAATCAAGACCAAGGATCGCGGCCATCGCGCCTTCACCAACCGGCACCGCCTCCTGCATGGCCTTGCCGCGAATACGCAAAAGGCGCGCGGCGTCGGCCACGCTCAGCGCACCGGCGGCGCAAAGCGCGGAATATTCGCCCAGCGAATGCCCGGCCACAAAAGCCGCACTCGTCACACCGACCCCTTCAGCCTCCAGCGCACGCATCGCCGCCAGCGAGGTCGCCATCAGCGCTGGCTGTGCATTGGCAGTCAGGGTCAGGGTTTCGATATCGCCCTCCCAGATCAACGCCGAGAGCGGCTCGCCAAGCGCTTCGTCCACCTCGTCAAAGACCGCCCTGGCCTGCGGGTAAGCTTCGGCCAGATCGCGTCCCATCCCGATGGACTGCGCGCCCTGACCTGGAAATATGAATGCCCGTGTCACCTGCGACACCTCCCCTGTTATTGTTGTCTGGATGTATCTTCGCGGCACAAAATGCACAAGGCGGGAGGCGCGAAATCCGGCCCTGCCGAACCGCCTCAAAATCCGGTTTCGGGGGAATATCACCCAGATCGCATCAAATCTGACGCAAAACATGCCATTTTTGCCCATTTCGAGGGCATCTGGCCAATAGCTTTGAAAAATCGAAAGACTCTCGGTATCTAATCAAGCTAGATGGAGAATAGGCTGATGTCGGGACAACCCTAGGGTGGTCACGGCAGGTAAAAAATGAGGGGGTCGGCTTTTGCCAACGATTATCGGATACGCTCCGGGAAGCATTACATTCGTAAACAATCCGGGTCCGGACGAAAGCGTCACGCTGGACAGCGGCTTCGTACCCGGCGACCGGCTGACCTTCGATATCACGGATGATGACGGCAATCTCGACGGGGACAGCAGCAACAACGAGGTCGGCAATGACCCGACCCAGACAGCGGTCGTAACCGACGAGGATGGCAACACCGTCGCATCGGGCACGATTTATGCCGAGATCGCCTACATTCTTGAAAACCCCAGCGGTGGTTCGATAACAGTCTATGCGCTTGAGATCGGCGGCGTGCCGGTGGGCTTTATCACCTCGGAACCGCTTGAGCCCGGCGTCACCTATGTCGCCAATGATGTGAACGTCAACAACGGCAACGCCCAGCCCTATACCGACTTTGTGGACGTGCCCTGCTTCACGCCGGGGACGATGATCAAGACGCCCAGGGGCGAGATCGCGGTTGAGAAACTGAAAGTCGGCGATGTTGTCCTGACACTCGACAATGGCCCGCAGACCATCCGCTGGATCGGCGAGCGGCAATTGTCCATCGCGGACCTGACCTGCAACCGTCATTTCCAGCCGGTTGTCATCACGAAAGACGCGCTTGGAGAAAACGTGCCGGACCGCGACCTGACGGTCTCGCCCGAGCATCGCATGCTGATCAGTTCCCCCAGGCTGCAGATCCTCTTTGACAAGGCCGCCGCCCTCATCCCCGCCCGCGGGCTGCGAAACGGCACTACGATCCGATCGGTGACGGTCTCCGAA
This sequence comes from uncultured Paracoccaceae bacterium, assembly GCA_947493745.1. Lineage (GTDB taxonomy): Bacteria > Pseudomonadota > Alphaproteobacteria > Rhodobacterales > Rhodobacteraceae > CANLSM01. The sequence continues at coordinate 54,417 of CANLSM010000008.1, forward strand.
CAGGTCAGCTATTTTCACATCCTGTTCGACCAGCACGAGATCATCTTTGCCAATGGCGCACCGGCCGAAAGCCTGCATGTGGATGATCGCGCGCTGTCCCTCTCGCAAGAGGCCGCCCGCGATGAGATCCTGGCGCTTTTTCCCGAACTGAAGGGGCGTGCGACGCCCTTCCGGCCACTGGCCTATCCGCAGCTTAAATCGCTTGAGGCAAATCTGCTTTAGGCCTTGCACCACTGGTCAATCCGGCTATAACGCAGCGTCTCTTCGTAATTTACGTGATCGCGACGCCTCTCGTATGCGGACCCGAAGAGATCATGGTCCGCATTTTGAAGCCCGCTTGAAAAACAAGGAATGCCCATGTCTCTCTACGAGCATGTCTTCATTGCGCGACAGGATCTGTCGAACACGCAAGCTGAAGGTCTCATCGAACATTTTGGCCAGGTTCTCGCCGACAATGGCGGCAAGGTTGTCGACACCGAATACTGGGGTCTGAAAACCATGGCCTACAAGATCAACAAGAACCGTAAGGGCCATTACGCCTTCGTGAAATCCGACAGCCCGTCGCCTGCGGTGCAGGAAATGGAGCGTCTGATGCGCCTTCATGACGACGTGATGCGCGTCATGACGATCAAGGTCGAGGAGCACGAGGAAGGGCCCTCTGCTGTCGTTCAGGCGAAAGCCGCCAAGGAAGAGCGCGGCCAGCGCAACGCGCGTCCACCGCGTCGTGAAGATTAAGGAAGGGACATAAACAATGGCAAACAAACCATTTTTCCGCCGTCGCAAGTCCTGCCCGTTCTCCGGCGACAATGCGCCCAAGATCGACTACAAGGACGTGAAACTGCTGCAGCGCTACATCTCGGAGCGCGGCAAGATCGTGCCCTCCCGGATCACGGCAGTATCCTCGAAGAAGCAGCGTGAACTGGCCCGCGCCATCAAGCGCGCCCGCTTCCTCGCCCTTCTGCCCTACGCAGTGAAGTAAGGAGAGACCCAATGGAAGTTGTTCTTCTTCAGCGCGTCGCGAAGCTTGGCCAGATGGGCGAAGTTGTCAGCGTCAAGCAGGGTTATGCCCGCAACTACCTTCTGCCCCAGGGCAAGGCGCTTCGGGCCACTAAGGCAAACCTTGCCCAGTTCGAGGCTCAGAAAGCACAGCTTGAGGCCAATAACCTCGAGACCAAGAAAGAGGCCGACGCAATGGCGGCCAAACTCGACGGCCAGCAGTTCATCGTGATTCGCTCCGCATCGGATGCCGGCGCGCTCTATGGCTCGGTCACAACACGTGACGCCGCCGAGGCCGCCACGGCCGAAGGCTTCACGGTCGACAAGAAGCAGGTCGTGCTCAACAAGCCGATCAAGGATCTGGGTCTGCATGACATGACGGTCGTGCTTCACCCCGAGGTCGAGGCGACGATCACGATCAACGTTGCCCGTTCTCCCGAAGAGGCCGAGCTTCAGGCCTCCGGCAAGACCATTCAGGAACTCCAGGCCGAGGCGGATGCCGAAGCCGAGTTCGACATTGCCGAACTCTTTGACGAGGTCGGTGCCGCCGCACTCGACGAGGACGACGAGCTGGTCACTCCGGGCGAACCTTCAGAGGAGACGTCCGAGGAAACCGCCGAGGACGACGACGCCTGATCCGGCCACGCGACCTCGGACAATTGGAACCCGCGCCTTCTTGGTGCGGGTTTTTTTGAGTGCGGATGATTGAGCCGCCCTTCGACGAACCGACAAGCATTGGCCCAAATCCCATTGTAGCGATCAGCAAGGTATGTAAGCGGCTACTCAATCATAATTTGGAAGAACCTGGCAGTCGGGTGCGATGTCCATCATTTTCCACTCTCTTTTTCTTTCAATTGGCGTCTTCGCCCGCATGGTGTTGCCGTCCCTAGGGATTTACCTCGCGTCGATGGTTGTCTGGTTCTTGGCGGGCATGATCACTGCCGGGCTTTCCGGCTATGTCAGTGAGTCAGTTACAGCGGCATTTGTAACTCTGGTAGGCATACGTGCCGCGCTGGCAATGAAGGGCGATCACCGGCCCAGGGAATTCAGAATACTTGCCTTCAACAGCTTGACCTATGGCGTGTTTCTGGTCGGAGCAAAAGCGGTGATGATCCTTATCGCAAACCTGCTGGCTGTTCTGTTGACGGATTGGAACTTTGGGGAAGCTGTCTCATTTCACTCGATCACGAATGCGGAGGAACGCCTTCAGGCGCTCTTTGTTCTCCATGCAGTTGCAGCAAAGGTGATCATCGCACTGGCACTCATCGTGGCGCTGTCTGTCACCATGGCTGTGCCGATGGCCGCCGCGGCACAATCAGCCAGCTACGGCGCGCCCAGCCGTCCCTTCTTCTGGGGTTTCGGGAGAAGCTTCCTTCCCCTCTTCCTCATCTTTGCCGTGTCATATCTGTTCCAGTTATACTTTGAGCTCTTTGGATACCTATTTGCTGTAATGCCAACCCTGGTCATCTCCATTGTCTCTATGGCTGGAAGCGAGGAATTCCCGTCTATCCCTCTGGATGTAATCGGTTATGGGGTGTTGGCCTTTATTGGACATCTTTGGCTACAGTCCTGGATTTGGTCAGCTTCCGCATTGGCGTTTCTGAAATACGAAGAGAAAGCAAAGGCGGCGAAGTCCAAACATGCATCATCGCATGCCACGACAACCAAAGACCTGCGAGCGATGCGAAAGGCCCGCGAACAGGGAGGAGGACACCGTCCTGACGATGAGTAAACCAGGTCGCAACAAACGGCAGTTGGCCCACAGACGCCCTGACCTGCAGCACCTTGTGGTCCGGGTTCTTATTGCCGGGTCTCAGCGAGAGCGAATCCGGTCTTCGGCTATTTCGCCGCATTTGTGATCATAACCACTGGCCAAGTAACCATTCCCGGCGATAGTTTGAGCATTTTGGTGGGAGTAGTCTCATGGCCGATCCGGCACCCAAAACGCCTCGTGACACGGTTGGGCAATATGCGCTCAAACGTTTTGCCGACAGCGCCTCGATTGGCGGGGCGATTGTTCTCTGTCTTCTTGTTGCCAGTCATTTCGAACTGCTGCCCTCGACCTTCAAGGGCGGCGGCGTGGAGTTCACCTTCAGTGACACCACGGACGCGGTGAAGGATCTCGACGGGCGGGTGACATCGGTGCAGGGGGATATCTCGACGCTCTCCAATGTCATTGACGCGATGAAGTCGGATATGGACGCGCTGCTCGATGAGGTCAGCACCGCCAACGGAACGCCCACCCCGCGCGAGCCGATTTTCCAGCAGGCCACGCGCTCGCTGGCCTATACCAAGGATCAGGCGAGCACGACCTCGGTGCTTCTGGCCGAAAAATCCCTTGAGGAGGTCGAGGGGTATTCCTGGATCGGCACTTTCGATCCGTTTGCCAATCAGTGGACGGACAGCTCGGTCGTGCATCTCGATGGCAACGGGCTGACGGAGTTGCCTGACGAGTTGCCGGTCAACACGCAGTTGAAGCTGGTGTTGAACCTCAATGTGCGCGAACGCGCGCCCGAGGACACACCGCGTTACTATTACGACCAGCCAACGCTCGGGTTCGCCGACAAGGGCACGGTCCTGACCCTGATCGGCGAGCCGATTGCCTATGATCGTGACGGCACATGGCAGATATGGGCCAAGGTCGAGGCGGAGGTGCGCGCGCCGCTGGAGATCGAACACACCGTGGAATAGTCCCCGCGATTCCCGCTTTCCACAGTTTGGAAAATTATCCCCGTACTCTCTGTTATCCACATCTCCCCAAGCCGATCCGGTTGCGGTATTGTGGGCCAAAACAGGTGGAAGAAAATGGCAGACGGATCGGGCGGTCTGGGACCGGAGGCGCAAAGCCTCCCCCATAATATTGAAGCAGAGCAGGCGCTTCTGGGTGCGCTGATGATCAACAACGACGTCTATGACCGCGTCGCGTCGATCATCAACGAGGATCATTTCTACGATCCCGTGCATGGCCGTATCTACGAGACGGCCGCGCGTCGCATCCAGAAGAACGCACTCGCCTCGCCGGTGACCCTGAAAGCCTTTCTTGAAGAGGATGAAGGCCTGAAGGAGCTTGGCGGCCCGGCCTATCTGGCCCGCCTTGCGGGCGCTGCCATATCGGTCTTTGCGGCCAAGGACTATGCCCAGCAGATCTACGATCTGGCGATCCGGCGGCAGTTGATATCCATCGGTCAGGAGATTTCGCTGAAGGCGGGAACCGTCGATGTCGAGAGCGAGCCGAAAGAGCAGATCGTCGAGGCCGAACAGCAGCTTTACCAGCTTGGCGAAGCAGGCAAGGTCGATAGCGGATTTCAGAGCTTTCTCAAAGCCGTAACGGACGCCGTTAATGTAGCGAACGCCGCCTATCAGCGCGAGGGCGGGCTGGCCGGTGTCTCGACTGGCTTGATGGACATGGATGGCAAGCTGGGCGGCCTGCATCCGTCCGATCTGCTGATCCTCGCCGGGCGTCCGTCAATGGGAAAGACCTCGCTTGCCACCAACATCGCCTTCAACATTGCCAAGGCCTTCAAGAAGGGTGTGCGGCCCGACGGATCCGAGGGGGCGATCGAGGGCGGCGTGGTCGGTTTCTATTCGCTGGAGATGTCAGCCGAACAGTTGGCAGCCCGTATCCTGTCTGAGGCCGCTCAGGTCCCGTCCGAGCAGATCCGCAAGGGCGACATGACCGAGGACGAATTCCGCCGCTTCGTGGAGGCCGCAAAGGCGCTGGAAGCCTGCCCGCTTTATATCGATGATACGCCTGCCCTGCCGATCAGCCAGTTGGCGGCGCGTGCCCGGCGGCTGAAACGCACCCATGGGCTCGATGTGCTGATTGTGGATTATCTCCAGCTTGTCCGCCCCGCCACCGCCAAGGACAGCCGGGTCAACGAGGTGTCCGAGATCACCCAAGGCCTCAAGGCGATTGCTAAGGAACTGAACGTCCCGGTGATCGCACTCTCGCAGTTGTCACGTCAGGTGGAAAGCCGCGAGGACAAGCGGCCGCAGCTTTCCGATCTGCGCGAATCCGGCTCTATCGAGCAGGACGCGGATGTGGTGATGTTCGTGTTCCGCGAGGAATATTACAAGGAGCGCGAGAAACCCGGCGATCATGACGTCGAAGGCATGATGAAGTGGCAGGAAGAGATGTCCGCCCTGCACGGCAAGGCCGAAGTCATCATCGGCAAGCAGCGTCACGGCCCCATCGGCACGATCGAGCTGGCCTTCGAGGGCCGCTTTACCAAGTTCTCCAATCTCGTGAAGTCCTATCAGCGGGGGGCTGGCGAGTTCGGTTGAGGCGTAGAGGTTGACATAACCGGCATGTCATATAACATTTAAGTTATGGAATCGACTGGTTACATACCACCCCCACCCGATCTCGACGCGGTTTTCGCAGCGCTTGCCGATCCGACACGGCGCGCGATCCTCACCCGGCTCACCGAAGGAGAGGCCACGGTCAACGAGATCGCGGCCCCGTTTTCCATCAGCCAGCCTGCCGTCTCCCGCCACCTCAAGGTGCTGGAGCGCGCGGGACTGATCGAGCGCGACGCGGTCGAGCAGCGGCGTCCGGCACGTCTGAAGGCGCAGACCATGGTCGCCGCCGTCGACTGGCTTACCGAGTTCCGGGCCTTCTGGGGAAAGAGTTTCGATCAGTTGGATGACCTGCTCGCAGCGATGAAACAGCAAGGCAAACGGGGAACCGACAATGAGTGATCTTCCGACGTATCGACTGGAACGGGTATTCGATGCCCCGCGCGCAATGGTCTGGCGGGCCTGGACCGACCCGGAGCTTCTCAACCGCTGGTATGGCCCCGGCGTGGAGACGATCATCCACGAGTTCGACCTAAGACCCGGCGGATCGTGGCGCAACGAGATGAAATGGGGTGAGAACTCGGATCGCAGCCGAATGGATTTTCAGGAGGTTGTGGAGCAGGAGCGGATGGTCTGGCACCACTCCTCGACCGATGCGGACTGGAACGTCGCCAGCAACGCACGAATGCCCGACTGGCCCCGGACATTGCTCACGACCGTGACATTCGAGGATGAGGGCGCAAGGACGAAACTGTGTCTGACGCAGGTCCCCATGAACGCGTCAGAGGCCGAGATCGCCTGTTTCGCCGAGATGATGGCCGGTATGGACAAGGGCTGGGGTTCCGGCTTTGCGATCATCGAAGAGATCCTGGCGGAGTTGCAGGGCAAAACCTCCTGAGCACGGCTTGAGCAGGGTCCGGGAACTGGCGTAGCCTCGCAGCATCCTTTACGCTGCTTTTGGAGACATCCCATGCATGATCCCGGCCCCGCCTTTCGCGCCCTGCACAAACCGGGTGACCCGTTCATTCTGGCCAATGCCTGGGACATAGGGTCCGCCCGAATGCTAGCAGCCCTTGGTGCCCAAGCCATCGGAACCACTTCGGCGGGCTACGGCTTTACGCTCGGCCTGCCGGATATGGGCAACCTGACCCGCGATCAGAGCCTCGCCCATGCGGCGGATCTGGTGGCCGCAACGCCTCTTCCGGTCTCAGGCGATTTCGAAAACGGATTTGGCGAGGCACCGGAGACGGTCGCCGAAACCATCCGTCTGGCCGCGGAGGCCGGACTGGCAGGGTGTTCGATCGAGGATACCGACCTGCCGGGAACCGACGCCTATGCGTTCGATCTGGCGGTCGAGCGGGTCGCGGCAGCGGCCTCAGCCGCCCGCGCGCTGCCCCGCGATTTCTTCTTTCTGGCACGCGCCGATGGTGTGATGAACGGTGCCTATGATCTGAAGGAGGCGATCCGGCGCATTCAGGCCTTCGAGGCGGCAGGCGCAGACGGTGTCTATGTTCCGCTGCCCGTTGATATGGACGGCGTGAAAGCTGTCTGTGCGGCTGTTTCGGTCCCGGTCAACGTGCTGGTGGCCGGACGGTTCACCGCCCATGGCCGGGCGGATTACGCAGCCGCAGGTGCGGCACGGCTGTCATTGGGATCGGCGCTGGCACGCGCGACCCACAGGCTGATCCATGACACTTCAAATGCGATGTTCAGGGACGGGGACTTCACCGGGCTGTCGGGAATATCGGGGGATGCGGTAGACGCCCTTCTGCAAAGCGGCGCCCGATAGCGCCACCGCATCCCGATCCGGGCCGGAAAACGCACTGATCCGGCCCGAACTCGTCTGGTTTAGAAATGCAGGGACGCACGTGCCTGCAGCGTATCGACTTCGACATCCAGACCGGAGCCGTCGAAATCGCTGAAGTCATGGCGCAGCAACTCCGCACCGACCGTCACGGCATCGGTGATGCGATAGTCGAGACCGATCCCGCCAAAGATGCCGTCATCGCTGAGATCCGCTCCGCCGACACTGGCCGATGCATAGGCCGCACCGGCTGTCGCATAGAGCAGCGCGTCGCCCAGATCGGCACCCACCCGCAGCTTGAGGCGCGCGACATCGTCGATCTCGCCACTGTCATCGTCGAATTCGATGGCTGCGAGGTCGTAGTTCCCCTCGACACCGGCAACCAGCGTTCCGAAATCCCAGAGGTAGCCTGCATGGATACCGCCGATGATGCCGTCGCCGTCAACCTCGCCGGTATCGAGCGGCAGCTCGGACTGGCCATAGCCAAGCTGACCACCGATATAGGCGCCGCCCCAGTCGGGCAGAGGTGCTGGGATCGGTGCTGGTGCAGCAATGGGTGTTTCTACCGGTGCCTCGAAGGTCACGTTGCCCGCCAGGGCCGGGCTGGTCACGCCCAGTCCGATAACAGCGATGCTCATGATCCGTTTCATTTTTCATTCTCCAATTACAAGCGCAGCGCAAGACTGCCTAGCCGCAGGATCAGTGAACCTGCCTCCTGTAGACGTCGCAGCGGCCAGTCTCGTTCCGTCACCTCATTGTGATGTGCGGATGCCCGCTCAGCAGGGTTTCGCCGATCCTGTCGGGTCAAAAACGACCAAAGCGCCGGAATCGGGCCAGTCTGGTGGCTCTGCCGCGCTAAACTCGGTTCATGATCAAGCTGAACTGGCTGACATATCTTGTTGATCTGACAATCGGGGCGGCACGCGGGCGGGCCGCGCGGGGATCTCCGCGGGCTGGCTGATGCGACCTCGCCAATCCCGTTTGCAAACAAGGCCCTATCATGTCCCAGACTGCACCAAGATCCCGCCGCTCCGGCGGTCGGCAGGCCCGCCAGGCGCTCCGTTCCGCACCGCTGGCCGATGACATCCGCCCGGTTCGCGCCGGGCTTGAGGGCGGACGCTTTGCTCCGCTCTCGCCTTCTGAGATCGAGAAGATACATCAGGCAGCCCTCAGAGCGCTGGAAGAGATCGGCCTGGCCGACGCCCCTCAAAGCGGCATTGATGCAATGGTCGGGGCAGGCGCCAGGCTGGGAGCGGACGGGCGGCTGCGGTTCCCTCCCGCACTGGTCGAGGACATGCTCGCCAAGGCACGCAAGGAGCTGACGCTTTGCGGGCGCGATGCGAGGCACGACCTGCATCTGAAGGGCAAGCGGGTTCACTATGGCACTGCCGGTGCGGCGGTCCATGTGGTCGATATCGAGACGCGGGCCTATCGCGACAGCACCCTGCAGGATCTTTTCGACGCGGCCCGGATTGTCGAACAGCTCGACAATATCCACTTTCTGCAACGCCCGATGGTGGCACGAGACGTCCTCGACAACGCGGAGATGGACCTCAACACGGTCTATGCCTGCTGTCAGGGCACAACGAAGCATATCGGCACCTCGTTCACGGATGTGGCCTCGTTTCCGCCAATCCTGGAAATGCTGCACATGATTGCAGGCGGCGAGGAAGCGTGGCGTGCGCGGCCTTTCGTGTCGAACTCGAACTGCTTCGTGGTCCCGCCGATGAAATTCGCCACGGAAAGCTGTCAGGTGATGGAGGCCTGCATCCACGCAGGCATGCCGGTCCTGCTGCTCTCGGCCGGCCAGGCAGGGGCCACAGCACCCGCCCCGATTGCGGGTGCCATCGTGCAGGCGGTGGCCGAATGTCTGGCAGGCGTGGTCTATGTCAACGCGCTTGCCCCCGGTCATCCGGCAATCTTCGGCACCTGGCCTTTCGTGAGCGATCTGCGCACGGGTGCAATGTCCGGCGGCTCGGGCGAGCAGGCGCTGCTGACGGCGGGCTGCGCCCAGATGCATCAGTTCTACGGCCTGCCGGGTGGTGCTGCGGCAGGCATCGCGGATGCGAAACTGCCCGACATGCAGGCCGGATGGGAACAGGCGATGTCGAATGTCATGGCCGGGCTTTCGGGGCTCAACATGGTCTATGAGGCCGCTGGCATGCATGCCTCGCTGCTGGGCTTCTGTCTGGAAAGCCTGATCCTGGGCGATGACCTGCTGGGACAGGCCATGCGCTGCGTGCGTGGCATCGAGGTGACCGAGGATACGCTCTCGCTGGAAACGATGCGCAGCGTCTGCCTGGAGGGACCGGGCCACTTTCTGGGGCACGCCCAGACGCTGTCGCTCATGCAGACCGAGTACATCTACCCCGCCCTGGGTGACCGGACGAGCCCCAAGGAATGGGAGGAACGCGATAAGCCCGATCTGCTGCAAAACGCCATTGCCCGCAAACAGGAGATCCTGAACCGGCCCGGCCCGTTCCGCCTTGACCCGGCGCTCGATGCCGAGATCCGGGCACGGTTTCCGATCCACCTTCCACCGCATCCATGAAGGCTTGACCTTTACCCTCCCGGCGCATAGATACGGGGCCGCTTCGATGGGGAATAGGTTAACGGTAGACCCGCAGACTCTGACTCTGTTAGTCCTGGTTCGAATCCAGGTTCCCCAGCCAAGCCCTTTCCCGTCCGTTTCGCCCTGAGTGGCCGCCTATGCCAGGTCTGCCTGCGACATGGCCTTCACGATCTCCGCCCGGCGGGTCTCGATGATCGCCAGCCTTTCGGCGACACGTTCCGGCGTGAAGAAATGGGCAATGTCCAGAATGTTGACGGTGCCGATCACCGCGCCGTCGCGAACCGGCACGTTCAGGGCCGAGCCGCATCCCAGCGCCTCGATCACCGCATGGTCGGGAAAATAGATCGCAAACTCCGCAACCGTGTTGGCCACGAACGGCTCTCCCCGATCGACGACCTGCGTGGTCCAGTCCCCCTGCCCCATCGGCTTGGTGCCGGAGACCGGGTACTCGACCGGATGCGAGGTATAGACCCGGCGCGCCAGACCGGCCTTGCGGTCCAGCACCGTCACGGTCATCAGCCGCCCCCCGACGCTCGTATGGAGGGTAGCATAGACCTCGTCGGGCGTGCTCACTCCTTCTCGACCAGCCGGTAGAAGACGAAGTCCGAGGTCGCGCCATTGACGAAGCCCCTGACCCGCTCGTTCATCGCCACCTGCTTGATCGCCTGGAACATGATCACGAAAGGCGCTTCGGCCTGCGTTTCCCTTTGCAATTCCATATACATGTCCAGGCGTTTGTCGGCATCCCGCTCGGCAAGCGCTGCCATGGTCTTGGCGTTCATCTCGGCGGGCGGCATCCATGCATTTCGCCATGTCGTGGTCGAGGCATACTTGTCGTCCGAGTTGTCGGCATTGAAGGCAAAGGCCTTGGCGTTGGAATGCGGATCCATGAAGTCCGGCCCCCAATAGAGCAGCATCGCCTCATGGGTTCGGGCGCGGTACTTCGTGATCACCTGCGCACCGGTTCCGGGGATGACCTCCAGATTGATCCCGCCCTCGGCGAAGGAGGCCTGCAGGGACTGCGCCATATCGACAAAGGGCGTGGCCGAGATCACGTCGAGCGTGACATTGATCGGCAGTTCAACACCGGCCTCCGTCAGAATCTGCTTCGCCTTCGCGGGATCGTAGGTGTAAGGCGTATCGGTCAGCGCGCCGGGGAAACCATCGGGCCAGAAGGCCTGGTGCACCTTCATCTGACCGGCCAGGTAGGAACCCGCCATCCCCTCGTAGTCAACCAGGTAGCGCGCGGCCTTCCAGACCGCGGGATCGGTCAGAGCATCGACCTTTTGGTTGAACGAGACCCAGTGAACGGCGGCCTGCGGATAGGTCTGGACCGTGACCCCGGCCTCATCCGCCAACCCCGTCACCTGATCGGGCGTCAGGTTCTTGGCCATGTCGATATCGCCTGCCACGAGTTGCAGCCGCTGGGTTGCGGCCTCGGGGATGTGCTGGATCAGAACGCTGCGCATTGCGGGTGCGCCCTGATAGTAGTCAGGATTTGCGTCCAGCGCCAAAAGCTCCGCCGGGCGATAGCTGCGCAGTTTGAACGGGCCCGTCCCGGCGGAATTCCGGTTCATCCAGGCATGGCCGAGATCGCCATCGACCTCATTGGCCATCACGGTTTGCATATCGACAACGGAGGCCGGGCGCGCGGCAAGCACGTTGAGCACGAAGGACGGTGCGAAATCGCCCTCATAGCGGGCCGTGACGGTGTTCCCATCGACCGTGACCATTTCAGCGATGTTCTCTGGCGTCCAGCCAAGCTGGGTCAGCATGAAGGACGGCGCCTTGTCGAGCGTCACGACACGGGTCCAGGAACCCAGCACATCCTCACCGCGCAGAGAGTTGCCGGAATGGAATGTCACGCCGTCGCGCAGGGTGAAGGTAACTGTCTTCGCAGCAGGATCGACCGTCCATTCGGTGGCGAGCGCGGGGGCGAGAACGGTCGTGTCCGTCGCGTCGTACCGGACCAGAGTATCATAGGTGTTGGCGACATACTCACCGGAGGAGAACTCATAGGCCGAGGCCGGATCAATCGTGACAATATCGTCAATGTTCTGCGCCACGACCAGCACATCCGCAGGTGTCTCGGCCAAAACCGGCGCGGCCGCCAGATATGCTGCAAGAACTCCCGAAGCCGCAATCGACATGATACGGTTCATCACCACACTCCCTCTCTTGTTGATACAAGGGATGATGGCTTGATCGGGAAGGAATGCCAACCGCGTTCAACCATGCTGATTGCGGCAGGTGTGCTCTACGGCTCCAGGATGATCTTGGGCGCGGCAACCTCGCCCGCGCGAATGGCGCGGAATGCAGCCGCGCCGTCTGACAGCGCGCGGGTCTCGATCCAGTCGAGCGGACCGAGACTGCCGTCATAGATCGCCTCGGCGGTCTCGCGAAAATCCTCGGTCGTATAGGTGTAGGTGCCGATAAAGGTGATTTCCTGAAGGGTCATACGCCGGATATCGAGCCCGCCCGTCCCCTCGCCCAGACCAATATGAGCGATCACGCCGCCGGGGCGCGCCTGAGCGGACGCAATCTCCCGTGTTGCGGCAAAGCCGACACCATCCACCACCAGATCAAACTGCCCGTCGGTTTCGAGTGCGTCCGGTGAGACGACAGTCTGTCCGCATCCGTCCTGCAGATACGCCCGGCGGATAGGGTTGGATTCGACGATTGTCACATTGCGCACGCCCTGCGCCTTGAGGCTGAGCGCTGCACCAAGTCCGATCGCGCCGCCACCGATGGCCAATGCCTTGTCGGCACCGCCCGTGTCTCCGAGCGCCTCCAGCCCCAGACGGACCGCATGCCAGCTGCAGGCAATCGGCTCTGCAAGAGCCGCCTTCCGGGGTGATATGCCGTCGGGCACCTCGACAAGGTTGGCCGCCGGCATGCTGAGCCATTCGGCAAATCCACCCTCACGCGGCGGCATCGAGATGATCTGGCGTTCCGGGCAGATGTTCTCACGTCCCGACATGCAGGCCGGACAGGTGCCACATGGCACCAGCGGGTTCACCGTGACGCGGGTTCCGTCGCGCGGCCCGCCTGTGATGATGCCTGCAATCTCGTGACCCAGGATCAGCGGCGGCGGACGGCGGGCATCATGGCCGAGATAGGCATGCATGTCCGATCCGCATATCCCGACAGCCTCGATCCGGATCAACTCGGTTCCTTCGCCCGCAACCGGATCGGCGACATCATGATAGGAGAGGCTCTCGGGCCCCATGTAAACAAGTGCCTTCATTTCGCCGTGAACCCTCCATCAACCATCAGAACCTGCCCCGTGACGTAGGCCGACGCATCGCTGCACAAAAAGAGCAAGGGGCCCGCGATATCCTCCGGCTCGCCATTGCGCCCGATGCAGGTCTGCGCCGCGTTGCGGGCCGCACGCTCAGGATCCGCGAAAACGGCCTCGGTCAACTCGGTTCGGAAAAACCCCGGACCTATCGCGTTGGCGGTGATGCCAAAGGGCGACCAGGCCTCGGCCATGGCGCGGGTAAGCTGACCGATCCCGCCCTTGGAGGCGCCATAGGCCAGTCCGCCGGGAAAGGCGCGGTGGGTCTGGAGCGAGGCAAAATTCACGATCCGCCCCCAGCCCCTTTCCTTCATCGCAGGCACCAGAGCCTGGCTGAAAAAGAAAGGCGTTGCGAGGTTGAGATTGAGCGTGACGTCCCAGCCCTCGGGCGTGACATCATCGGCGGTCTGGCGCGTGTTGATCCCGGCTGCATGAACGAGGATATCGGGTGAACCGAAGGGCTCCGCAACACGTTTGGCCAGCGCGTTGAGGCCATCCCGGTCCGCGAGATCATGGGAGATGGCCGCGGTCTCGCCGTCCGCCTCCGCGCGCCATTCATCAAGCGCCTCCGCCCGCCGGGCCACGCCGACAACCCGTGCACCTGATGCTGCCAGAACCGACGCCGCATGGCGCCCGAGGCCGGAGCTGGCCCCGGTTACACAGGCAACACGGCCCCTGATGTCAAAGAGCGTGCGCACGCGCGGCGATCAGTCGGCGGCCTTGAGATCGAAGCTCTCATCGGGAAAATACTTGGCCAGCCGGATGTCGGCCGTGCGCGCATGGCCTTCCATGCCCTCAAGGCGCGAGATACGCGCCGTCGCCTCGGCAATCGGCCTTGCCCCTTCGCGTGTGGCCCGTTGCCAGGTCACGATCTTCATGTATTTGTGCACCGACAGACCGCCCGTATAGGACGCGGCACCCGAGGTTGGCAGGACATGGTTGGTGCCCGACGCCTTGTCGCCGAAGGCCACCGTTGTCTCCTCGCCCAGAAAGAGCGACCCGTAGCAGCTGAGCCGTTCCAGCCACCAGTCGAGATCGGCGGCCTGCACCGTCAGATGCTCGGGCGCGTACATGTCGGATGTTGCAGCCATTTCCTCCCGATCGGCACAGAGGATCACTTCGGCATAGTCGCGCCACGCGGCGGCCGCGTTGGTGCGGTTGACCTCCGGCAGAGCATCGATCAGGGGCGGCACAAGCTCCATCACTTTCTCCGCCAGAGCCTTGTCATCAGTGACGAGCCAGACGGGCGAGTTGTAGCCATGCTCGGCCTGCCCGACCAGATCGGCCGCCACGATGGCCGCATCCGCTGTCTTGTCGGCCAGTATCAGACTGTCAGTCGGACCGGCAATCATGTCGATGCCGACCCGGCCAAACAGTATCCGTTTGGCCTCCGCGACGAACTGGTTTCCCGGACCGACGAGGATGTTGGCTTTCGGCAGCCCGAAAAGGCCGAATGTCATTGCGGCCACACCCTGCACGCCGCCCATGGCCAGAATGGTGTCCGCCCCCGAGATATGCGCCGCATAGACAATCGCCGGGGCGATGCCGACCTCGGGCCGTGGTGGCGAGCAGGCGACAATATGACTGCATCCGGCCACCTTGGCCGTGGTCACGGTCATGATCGCGCTGGCAATATGTGCATAACGACCACCGGGCACATAACATCCCGCCGCGTTGACGGGGATGCTCTTCTGTCCGGCAATCAGGCCCGGCACGACCTCGATCTCGATGTCCTGCAGGGTCTCTTTCTGGGCTTCGGCGAACCGGCGAACATTGTCCTGAGCAAAGCGGATATCGGCCTTCAACCTTTCGGGCACCTGCGCAATGGCCGCCTCGATCTCGTCCGCGGTCAGAATGACATTGCCTTCGTACCGATCGAACCTGGAGGCATAATCGAGAGCGGCCTGATCACCTCCGGCTTCGATGTCGTCAAGAATGCCTCTGACGGTCTGCTGCACATCGGATGCGTCCGACGCCGCAGTCAGTGTGGCCTTTTTCAGATACGTAATCGGCATCGGGGAGATCCTTGTCTGTGAATTTCGGGCAGAGAGACCGGTGAGATCACGGGTTCGGCGGCAATCGATTCAATCGAAATGTAAGCCATTACATATCAAGCTGCAACAGCTTTCGTGGCAGTCCGCGACGTGGCAACCACCCGAAGTTGAATGAAAATGTGGATGAGAGCCGATTTGCACGCTAGAACTGCGGGCATGAAACAGGAGAGTTCAAGACGATCACGTTCGGCCCCGACCATCGAGGATGTGGCCCGGCTGGCGAATGTCTCGACTGCGACTGTGTCGCGCTGCCTGAACCTTCCCCACCGGGTCGTCGAAAGCACCCGCAAACGGGTGATCGCGGCCGTGAACGAGTTGGGGTATTCGCCCAATTTCGGTGCGCGCGCCATGGCGGCCAACCGGACCAACACCATTGCCGCGATCATTCCGACGATGGAAAACGCGGTCTTTGCCCGTGGTATTCAGGCCTTTCAGGAGGAGTTGCATCTGCACGGCGTGACCCTGCTCGTTGCCTGCTCTTCCTACTGCGCTAAACTGGAGGGGGAGCAGATCCGCACCCTGACCGCGCGCGGGGCGGATGCGTTCCTGCTGATCGGGCATCACCGCGAGGACTGGATCTACCGCTTTCTCGAAAAGCAGAGCATCCCGGCCCTGTCTTGCTGGACCTATGATGCCGAAAACCCCAACCTTTCCATAGGCTTCGACAACGAAGCTGCGATGCGAGACCTGACCCGGGCCGTATTGGAGACGGGGCATCGCAGAATCGGTTACATCTCGGCCCACATGGCGACCAACGATCGCGCGCGCGCGCGCTATCTCGGCATTCGGGCCGCGCTGGAAGAAGGCGGTCTGGACCCTGACAAGTTGAGCCTGATCGAGACGCCATATGGCATTGATGAGGGGGCCGAGGCCTTCAATCAGCTGATGGAAGGCGGCGAGAAGCCGAGCGTCGTGATGTGCGGCAATGATGTTCTGGCCGTGGGCGCGTTGCGCGGCGCGCGGGAACGGGGCATGAGGGTGCCCCAGGATATCTCGATCACCGGTTTTGACGATATCGAGCTTGCGCGCGTGACCGAGCCGAACCTGACAACGGTGCATGTCCCGCATCGCGAGATGGGGCGCGAGGCCGCGCGTCTTCTGGTCGGGATGGTCAATGGCGAACAGCCGGCCGACAGCGTGCGTCTTGAGACCACCTTGTGCCTGCGCGGCTCCCTCGCGAAACCCTCGGATAGCAGGTGAGCGAAACATAGGCGCCAGTCGCACCAGCCGTGCTACGCCCAAGGCCGGGATACGGCATCGCCTTGATCGCGCTTACGCTGAGTTCTGCACATGCGATCAGGACCCATGTTTTCGCCCCTCCACAGAGAACCTGACAGCTTTCGCAGTCGAAAGAACGCCGCATTGGTCGTGGCTTTCACGATCCTTGACGCGGGCGCGTAATGTTGCCGCGAACTGCCAAACCTGCCTTGAGAGACTGGCTGCAGCGCTGAATTAATGTCTCTCGGCACAGCCGTGACCAGATTGACACCCGCGAACCGCCGGGCAGATCGGGAGACGCGGTGCAGGGGTCACCGGACCTACTGAAAACACCTCGTGATGACTTTGCGTACGGTCGTGCATTAATTCTGGCAACACTTTACCTTTCTCGTTAAAGTTGTATTTTGGCTGAAAGTACCCTCCGTTTGAATTAGTGCAGCAGGAACAACCATGAATAAAACCGACACGGACCTGCACATGGTCCCCGGGGGGGAAGCGCGACTTGGACAGGTGGATACGTCCTATTTTCTGGTCGGTGTCGGGGCGTCGGCCGGAGGTCTGGAGGCGATCAAGACATTCCTCGCGCCGATCCCGGGTGACTGCCCGCACAGTTTTGTCTTCATCCAGCATATCTCGCCCGACTACAAATCCCTGATGGGGGACCTGCTGCGCCGGGAGACATCGCTGAAGATTGCCGAGGTCGAGGACAACATGCCCATCGATCCGGGCCATGTGTACATCATCCCGCCCAAGGCGAATGTCATCATTCAGGGCACCAATCAGGAAGAGGGCGAGGACGATCAGGTCTCGCCGCCGCTGGCCGATCATGGACTGCGCTTCACGCTGGTCGATCAGCCGCCGCGCCCGCAGCTGAACCTTCCGATTGATCTCTTCTTCCAGTCGCTGGCCGAGGCGGTCGGCGACCGTGCGGTGGCCGTGATCCTGTCGGGCACCGGATCGGACGGCAGTCGCGGCCTGCGCGCGGTCAAGGATGCCGATGGCATGGTGATGGTGCAGGATCCCGGAACAGCGGCCTTCGACGGCATGCCCCGGGCCGCGATCACCACGAAGCTGGTCGACATGGTCCTGCAGCCCGACCTGATGGGCAAGGAGCTCTATCGGTATTTCGACCTCCACCGCTCGGGCCTTGTGCAGGTCGAGCGGCTGTTTCAGGATTCCGAAGATGCGCTTGAGACCATCCTCGATGCGGTCGGTCAGGAAGCCCAGATCGACTTCCAGCGCTACAAGCGCCCTACCCTGCAACGGCGGATCGCACGGCGGATGTCGATCAAGGGATGCACATCGCTGGAGAGTTACCTCCAGATCATCGAGGATGATCCGAACGAGGTTGCCATTCTGCACCGCGAGTTTCTGGTCGGTGTGACGCATTTCTTCCGGGACTACCCGGCCTGGGAAATCCTGCATGACACGGTATTGCCGTCAATTGTCGAGAACCACTCCGGTCCGGGGCCGATCAAGGTCTGGTCTGTGGGATGCTCGACCGGCGAGGAGGCCTATTCGATCGCGATGATGCTGGACACCTATCTCACCGAGATCGGGTCCAGCAAGGAATTCAAGGTCTTCGCGACCGATGTGAATGAGGCCGCCATCGAGACCGCGCGCGAGGGGATCTACCCCGAGAACGCGATGGAGGACATTCCCGAGAAATACGCCAGCACCTACATGTCATACCGGCGTGGCGGTGTGGTCATTAAGGAGAGCCTGCGGCGCAGCATCATCTTCTCGACCCACAATGCAGGCGATGATGCGCCCTTCATCCATACCGACCTGCTGATCTGCCGGAATATGCTGATCTATCTGACCCCCGCCCTGCAGGCGCAGCTTCTGACCTCGTTCTCCTACGCGCTCAATCACGGCGGGTATCTGTTCCTGGGTGCCAGCGAGAGCATCGAACGGGGGTATTCCCGTTTCTCCGCTGTCGATGTGAGATGGCGCATTTTCCGCAACTCGGCGCGGGCACAGATCGCGGATGCGGGCTCGCACTCCTTTTCAAACTTCTTCGCCCCTGCCTACCGCCCCCTGCCCCCGATGCGGGCACGAACGGCGGATACCGGCGGGGACGAGTCCGTGCGGACGGTTGTCGGTGCGATGATGGGGGCGATGGACTCCTGCGCGCTTGTTGTCACTCCGAATATGCAGATCCTTGAGACGTTTGGCGACTATCAGCGCTTCATCCGTCTGCCCCGGGACGGATTTTCCGCCAAGCTTCTCGATCTGGTTCCCGACCGGTTAATCAGTGCGCTGTCGATTGTTTTCCGCAAGGCGGACAAGGAGGGCACCGCGCGCTACGGACCGGTCAAGCTGATGTCGGAGGACCGGCTCATTCCGGTTGATCTGACCTGTGCGAAGGTTGAGGGGCCGAACACGGTGCCGAGCTTTGTGGTCGTGCTGTCCTCGGGCCCCGAGACGGTGCTGATCGAGGGCGACAAAGATGACCATTCGGTCCGGACCCATGAGCTTTCCGAACAGGCCCGTTATGTGGCCGAGCTTGAAGCGGAGCTGGCCGCAGCCCGTGAAACGCTGGAGGCGACGGTCGAGGATCTGGGCGTTTCCAATGAGGAGCTTCAGACCTCGAACGAAGAACTCATGTCGGCCAACGAGGAGCTTCAGTCGACCAATGAGGAAATGCAGAGCGTCAACGAAGAGCTTCACACGATCAATGCCGAACACACCGAGAAGATTGCCGAGCTTGAGGCTGCCTATGCCGATATCGACAACCTTCTGAACAGTACCGAGATCGCGACCGTGTTCCTTGATCCCGACCTGCGCATTCGCCGGTTCAGCGAAACCATCAAGACCCATTTCAATCTGGATGCGCGCGATATCGGGCGACCGCTGGTGCATTTCTCGTCGCATCTGGATGGAGACACCAATGCGCGGCTGTTGTCGGCTGCCCAGCTTGCGCTGGAGAAGGGCGAACCCAGCGCCTACGAGGTGCAGTCCAATGATGGCAGTTGGTATTATGCCCGTATCCGGCCCTTTGCAGGCATCGAGGGCGGCACCGAAGGCGTCGTGCTGACCTTCACGGATATCACCCAGCCCAAGATTATCCGCCGGGAGCTGGAAATCCAGCGCGGCATGACCGAAGTACTCGAAGCCCTTCTGGAAGGCGAGACCGCGGGCTACTGGGACTGGAACATGCAAGAGAATTCCAAGTATCTCAGCCCGCAGTTCAAGAAGATGTTCGGCTATGAGCCCGACGAGATGGAGAACACGCCTGAGGCCTGGCAGGCGCTCATCTTTGAGGAGGATCTAGCCCGGCATCAGGCGGCGCTGGATGAACACATCGCGTCCGAGGGCGAGACGCCCTATGATCTGGAAGTGCGCTTCCACCACAAGAACGGCTCGACCGTCTGGGTGAACAGCCGCGGCCGGGTGATCGAATGGGACAATGCGGGCAAGCCGCTCAGGATGATCGGCTGCCACCTCGACATCACCCAGCAGAAAGAGCGCGAGTTCGCGTCCTCCCGGCGCGCCGAGGAAATTCGTCGGTTCGCCTATATTGCCGCGCATGACCTGCGCGAGCCGATGACGACGATCCAGACCATGATCGAGCTTCTGACCAACGAGATCGGTGACGATCTGCCGCCCAAGCAGACCAAGATCATGAATTTCGTGACCACCGCCAGCACACGCATGAGCAATCAGATAGACGGGGTGCTGGATTATGCCAAGCTTCTGGATGGCGACAAGGTCTTCGCCGATCTGGACATGAACAAGCTGGTCAAGACATGCCTTGAGGACCTCGCCGAGCCAATCTCGGAGGCAAAGGCGAAGATCAAGTGCGACAAGCTGAAAGTCTGTAAGGGATCCGAGCCGCTGATCGCACGGGTCATCCAGAACCTCGTCTCCAACGCGGTCAAATTCCGCGACAAGAAGCGGCCGCTGAAAATCTCGATCACCAGCAAGGACAATGGTCGCGGCCAGATCGAGTACTCGGTATCGGACAACGGCATCGGCATCCCCGAGAAACACCGGGATCGGATATTCGAGCTCTTCTACAGGCTTCACACGGAGAAGGATTATTCCGGCGGAGGGCTTGGCTTGGCGATGTGCGCGCGTATACTGGAAATCCACTCCAGCGCAATCTGGGTCGAAGATGGCGAAGATGGGGGGAGTTGCTTTAAATTCATCCTTGAGGCCGCCTGAACATGACTGCCAATCCCGCATTTGAACATGTGGTCCTCATCGATGACAATGAAGCGCACAGTTTTCTGCATCGGTGTCTGCTGGAGGATTCCGGCCAGGCCCGCGAGATCACCGAATTCTCCTATGCGGAAAAAGCGCTGCATTTCCTGAAATCGCCCAATCGCTCGCCTGTCGATCTGGTGCTGATCGACATCAACATGCCTGTGATGGACGGGTTCGAGTTCGCCGACAATTTCGCGACACTCTATCCCGAACTCGTCAGCGCAACCCGGCTGGTGATGGTCTCGGGCTCGCTCAATCCCGATGACCGGGACCGCGCCGAAGCCCATCCGGCAATCCACTCCTATCTGGTCAAGCCGGTGGATCTCGACAGCCTTCTGGCGCTCGCCTGACACCCCCGGTGTTTACCGAACATTAAGCCTTTCACTGCACTAGTTGGTTAACCAGTCAGAAAGATTTGGTTGAGTTCAAGTAGCGGCTGGAAGGTCAGAATGACGAGACAGATCCCGAGTTTCACAGCAATCGGATCCTGCCGGATTGCCAATCCCCTGCGCCAGGCAAGCGCTTCGGGCGCCATCCATCTCAACTCGGATCGCATCTACGGATACACCCATTCCAGTGCCGAGGCGGTTCAGCAGGCGCTCTATCTGCATGGCGATGTCGAAATCCCCGAGCTTGCACGGCCGCTTGTCATGCCAAGCGTGGACGGGCTCTCGCAGGGCGAGGTTCGGCATCGGCCCTCCGACATATATGTGGTCGAGATATCCTCGGCCAAGGAGGTCCGGATCGAGAACACGCTGGTCCAGCTCAACTACGTGACCCGGCATTTCCGCGATTTCTTCTCCGATGTCGAACGAACGCGCACGTTCTGGCGGCTTGCCACCGGCGAGCGGGAAACCGAGAAGATGATGTTCCTGGCCGGGGAAGAGGCCTTTCAGGACCTGGACGATGCGGACAGGGAACGTCTTGCCCGGCTGACCGCCAGACCGGTAACGGGCGCGGCCCTGCTGACCGACATCATCTTTCTGAAACGACGTCTGGGCAATGTCGCCTTTGTCACCCATTGCAACGCGGTGACCAACGCGGGACGACCACTGATCAGCCGCAGCCGTTTCATCGCCCAGCTCAAAGCCATCCTCTCGAAGGCCAAGGTGCCGTTTTGCGACCCGACCACCGCCATGACAGCCTTCGGGCAGGACCGAGCCATGCTCGATCAGAGCGGATCGCTTTCCCATTACACGCCCGAGTTCGAAGCCCATCTTTTCCAAACCTGGTGGCAGGAGATGTTTGAGCCGATGCTTGCCCCACGCCTGATGTCCGAGAGCGCATGATGGACCTGCTGCGGCCTTATCTGAGCAACGAGGCGGCGGGTGAGCCGCCCGCCGGTCTCGACGCCCAATGCGACGCCCTGCTGCAGGGCGTGGAGACGCCGCAAGAGGCCCAGTCCCGGCTTGAAACAGCCTATCAGATGGTCCAGGCGCACCCAGGTCAGGAGGCGCCGCAGATCGCCGCGGCGCGGCTTCTCGAACTGACCCGGCGCAATGACAGCATGGCCGAAACCTGGGCCGCCCTTCACCGGCGCTTTCCCGATAACGCACTGGCCATGCGGATGAGATTGCGATGGCTGGCACGGGTAGGCCATGGCGATGAGGGCAAGACCATCGTACAGGCCGCCTTCGACCGTCCGGATCTGAGCCTTGAGGAACAACTCCTGGAGGCGGATTTCTACGCTGAGCTACGAGACATCGCGACATCCGATCTCTGTTTCGAGACGATCCTTGAGACCTATCCCGGCATTGCAAAGCCGCGCATTCTCTATGCCAAGCGGCTCCATCAGCGCGGTCTGTTCTGGGAGGCGGGGCGGGTGCTCGGCACAATCGATCCCGCCGCCCGGATCTCTCAATCGGGACACGAGCTTTGCCGTCAGGTGGATGAAGCCCTGAAAGCCGCCCGTGCCCTGCCCTTCGAGACCACCGACCGGGAGAAGGTCCAGTCCGCCGCCCTGCAGGCGGCAATCCTGCTCTTCAGGGATCGCAAGATGCCGGTCAGTTTCGGGCAATCGCTGGGTAATGTGGCCTTCGTGACCGGATCGCTCGGGGCCGGTGGATCGGAACGCCAGATGAGCCGGATTGCCCGCGCCATGAAAGAGGCCCGCGATGCGGATGAGCGCCCCGGCGGCGTCGGCCTTCTGGGCGATATCGAGGTCATCGTGACCGACAACAACCCGGCCGCGCGCAAGAATTTCTACCAGCCGGTGCTTGAAGAGGCGGACGTCGCGCTCACGGTTCTGGCGCACCAGCCGGAGGACAGGTTTGCCGATATCGGTCTTCGGTTCGAGCAGATTACCCGGATGGAAAACATCCTGCCCAAGAAGACCCGTTACGGACTCTGCCGGCTGACCCGACTGTTGCGGGCGCGCAAGCTGGAGGCGATCTATCTCTGGCAGGACGGTGCAGTGTTGCTGGGCGCACTGGCGGCCCTTGTGGCCGGTGTGCCGCGCATCGTGATTTCGCTGCGCGGCCTGCCACCCAACCTTCGTCCCTACATGATGGTGGACGAGTATGAGGACATGTATCGCGCGCTGGCCAATGTTCCCGGTGTGATCTTCTCGGCCAACAGCCGGGCCGCGGCACATGCCTATGCGGACTGGCTTGACCTGCCGCGCGAACGTTTCGCGGTGATCCCCAATGCCTCGGAGCCCTTGCCGTCCCGCGGCGGGTTGGAGGCGTCGGTCTCGTGGAACAGGTTCGACAAGCTGACCCATGGCGGCTTCACGCTGGGAACGGTGATGCGGTTTCACGCGAACAAGCGCCCCCTGCCATGGATCGATATCGCCGCACATGCCTTGGCGCGTCATCCCAGGATGCGCTTCGTGCTGGTCGGCTCGGGCCCCGAGTTTGCAGAGGCGCAGGCGCGTGCCGTTCAGCGGCGGATCGATGACCGGATCCTCTTCACCGGCCCGTCCAACGATGTCGGCTTCTGGCTCTCGAAGATGGATGCCTTCCTGCTGCTTTCCGAATTCGAGGGCCTGCCCAACGTGCTGATCGAGGCACAGATGGCGGGGGTTCCGGTGATCTCCACGCCAGCGGGTGGCGCAACGGAAACCTTCGATCCCGATGTCACCGGTTTCTGCCTCAGATCGGCCTCGAACCCTGATCCGAAGGAGGTGCTGAGCAAGATCACCTTCCTCAACGACAACCCCCATATCCTGGCGAAGATGTCCGAGATCGCGGCGCGCGACACGCCGCCGAATTATGCACTTCCCCGCATCCTTGCCGTGACCACGCGGCTGCTGAAGGGATTGCCCATCGATGCCAGACCCAAAGATGCGGAGCCCATTTACCATGCCGGATGACAACGCGATACGCTTCGCCCCGAAACATGTGCTCGTCACCGGCTCGGCCGGGTTTATCGGCTATCATCTGTGCCAGCTGCTGCTCGATCAGGGGATGAAGGTCACCGGCTTTGACGGCATGACCGATTACTACGATGTCGAGATCAAACACAGACGGCATTCGATGCTGTTGCAGAACCCCAACTTCCAGGCCCATGAGGCGATGCTGGAGGACGGCACGGTTTTCTTCGATCTTTGTGCCGATATCCGGCCCGATGTGATCGTGCATCTCGCAGCCCAGGCAGGTGTGCGATACTCGCTGGAAAACCCGCGCGCCTATCTCGACGCCAATATCGTCGGCACCTTCAACGTGATGGAGGCCGCGCGGGAGCATTTTTGCCAGCACCTGCTGATGGCCTCGACTTCGTCGGTCTATGGCGCAAGCACCGAGATGCCGTTTCAGGAGGCAGGCTGCACCGACACGCCGCTGACCTTCTATGCCGCCACCAAGAAGGCCACCGAGGTCATGGCGCATTCCTATGCGCATCTGTGGAAGCTGCCGATCACGATGTTCCGCTTCTTCAGCGTCTACGGCCCCTGGGGGCGTCCCGACATGGCGCTTTTCAAGTTCGTCAGGGCAACGCTGAACGGCGAGCCGATCGATCTTTACAACAACGGCCAGATGGAGCGCGACTTCACCTATGTCGGCGATCTTGTGGAGAGCATCCGCCTGTTGATCGATGCGGTGCCCGAAGCCGAGAAACCGGATGTCGATGACGGTGTCAGCCCGGTCGGCCCCTACCGCGTGGTCAATATTGGCAACTCCCAGAAAGTGCCGCTGATGGACTTTGTGGAGGAGATCGAGGCCGCGCTCGGCAAACCCGCTACACGCAATTTCATGGAGATGCAGAAAGGCGACGTTCCGGCAACCTGGGCCGATGCGACCCTGCTGAAGGATCTCACCGGATTTCAGCCAAGCACACCGGTCTCGACCGGCGTCCGGAAATTCGTCTCTTGGTACAAGGACTATTATGGGGTCTGAGCGATGGCGTTTCTGAGCTGGTGGCAGCTCATCACAAGCCTGATGATCCGCGAGGTGCACTGCCGGTTTGCCGGCGGTGCCCTTGGCTATATCTGGACCTTCGTCACACCGGTGGCCTGGATCGTCGCCCTCGTGGTGTCCTTCGATTTCCTGGGCCGCGAGCCTGGTATTCTGGCCGATGTCCCGAGCTTCGTTGCAACCGGCATGCTGCCCTATGTGATCTTCCGTCAGACCGTCACCTCGATGGGCCGAACCATGGCCACCAGCCGTTCGCTGGTGCATCTGGGACCGCTGACGATCTCTGACACGCTGTTTGCGGCGGCCGTGCTGGAACTTCTCAATGCCATCGTGATCTTCTCGGTCATCTTCCTGATCATCGGGGTGTGGTACGGGTTCACGCCGATTGCCGACCCGCTTCTGGTTCTGGGCGGGGTCTTTCTGGCCCTCCTGCTGGGCGCATCCTTCGGCAGGCTCGCAGCAGTTCTGATCCAGCTCAGCGACGCGGCGGCGAGGATCATTCCGATCGCGCTCAGGCCGCTTTTCTGGATCTCGGGCATCTTCTTCACCGCCGCCGAATTGAGCGGCGAGCTGCGCGATATCCTATGGTTCAATCCGCTTTTGCATGTCATCGAGATCCTGCGCAGCGGGTAT
This sequence comes from uncultured Paracoccaceae bacterium, assembly GCA_947493745.1. Lineage (GTDB taxonomy): Bacteria > Pseudomonadota > Alphaproteobacteria > Rhodobacterales > Rhodobacteraceae > CANLSM01. The sequence continues at coordinate 79,855 of CANLSM010000008.1, forward strand.
TTCGCCGACTATACCTCGCGCTTTGCCGACATCTCGGTCATCGTCTTTGCCGCAGGCGGCTTCTACTTCGCCTCGCTCCTGATCCAGCACGCCGCCGTGCGCAATGTGCGGGGGCAGATGCTGACATGATCCGCATGATCGGCATCTCACGTGGCTACCGCGGACCCGACGGGTATGTGCCTGTTCTCAATGACGTCTCGCTCACCTTCGACAGCCGGGAGCGGATCGGCATCCTTGGTGCTGGCAGCTCGGGTAAATCCACCTTGATGCGCATTCTTGCCGGTCTTGAGCGCCCCGATGACGGGTTGCTCGATTGCCGGGCACATCTGTCCTGGCCGCTTGGCTCATCGCACGGCTTCCATCCCGACCTTACGGGCGAGGAGAACGTGGCCCTCCTGGCACGGATTGCCGGGCTCGACCCGCATGAAGCGGTGATCTTCTGCGACGGGTTTGCCGAACTCGGTGCCTATTTCAAACGCGCCATGAGCCGTTATTCGCCGGGAATGCGCGCGCAACTGGCCTTTGCGTTTTCCATGGTCGGGCGGCCCGACATGTATCTTGCAGACGAAATCCTGAGCGCTGGCGACAGCCATTTTCGCGAGAAATGCGAGGCGCTTCTGATGACACGGCTGGAAGAGGCGGGGCTTTTTCTGGTCTCCAAACATGCCCGCACGCTGAAACGTTACTGCAACCGGTTGTTTGCGTTTGTCGAGGGCCATCTGCTGCCCTGCGACACGCCGGAGCAGGCCGAGGATCTGATCCGGCTCGCACAGAAAAACCGCATGGTCCACTAGGAGGATGTCCGATGGCTGATCCGAAAAAGTCCGAGCCGCTGATCCTGACCGATGAGGAACGACTGGCCGCGTGGCGGGCGGAGCGGGCGAAAGTCGCCGAGGAAGGCCGCGCGGAGCGGTTGCGTCAGGCCGATGAGGACCGGCGCAAGCGCATGGAAGCCTTTGAAGAGGACAAGGAGAGACGGGTCGAGGAGGCCGCCCGCAAACGGGAGGAGGCTGCCGCCCAGGCTGAGGCCGAGCGGCTTGAGAAGGCCGCCGAAAGGCTCGACACGCTGGAGGATCTGGAAACGGCACGCGCGCGGCTTAATCAGCGACGGCGGCGCGGCAATCTCACTCTGGCGGCCCGGTTCGTCGTGCTGGTGCTGCTGCCGACCTGTCTTGCGCTCTGGTACTACACGCAGGTCGCGACCCCGATCTATGGGTCCCGCGCGATCTTTGCCGTCCAGACGCTCGGCAATGATCCCGCCACCGAAGACAGACTCCAGGCAAGTGCCGCCTCCAACCGCGATGCATTCATTGCGCGCGCCTACATCACCTCGCCGGACCTGATGGAGCTGATGGCCGAGGAACATGGTTTCATCGCGCATTTTGACGGGGCCAGGGACAGCATCACGGCCTGGGCAATGACGGCGGCTGGCGAAACGCGCCCCGCGATGGACACCTATCTGCGGCATGTGCAGGTCGGGCTCGACATTCAGGAGGGTCTGCTGACCCTGAGCATCTCCGCCCGAACCGCCGAGGATGCCGCCCGCTTCTCCGACATCATACTGGACTACACGCAGGCCCATATCAACGAGCTTGCAGGCAACCGGCAGCGCCGCCAGTTGTCCGACATCGCAACCGAGGTGGCGCTCGCCTCGGAAAAGCTGGGGGCGACACGGCGAAAGCTGGCGGACCTACAGATCGAAACCGGCGAGATTGACCCGGCGAGCCGGGCCGCCTCGATCTATGGGCTGGTCGCCGATCTTGAACGGGAACTGACATCCGAGCGCCGCAGTCTGGAAGACCAGATCGCCCGCAGCGGCGCGACAAATGCGGTGGTTCAGCATTCCAAGAAGAAGATCTTTCAGCTTGAACAGAGCATTGCCGATCAGCGCGCCATTCTGGTCAGCGATGCGGGCGATCACTCGGTCAACCGACAGATTGCGGAGTTCGAATACGCCAAGGTCGATATCGATCTGGCCCGGCGGGACTGGGAAAGCAAGCTGGGCGCGCTGGAGGCGCTGCGCCTGAAAATCGCCCAGTCAGAGCGCTACATCGCCCGGATATCGCAACCCACCAGACCGCTGCTGCCGGGCTATCCCGACCCGGTCTCGGGCTCGCTGGTCGTCTTTCTGATCGCCCTTGCGGGCTTCATGATCCTCAATGTCTTCTGGGCCAGCATCACCATGCATGCGCGACGCTAATCGCGCGCGCGCAACTGCGCCTCGGCCTTGGCGAAATCCTCGGCTGTATCGATATCGAGCGAGCGCGCCTCGTCCATTTCGATCATGCCCATGCGCTCGGTTTCCAGCCCGCCATTCAGCAGATACCAGTCGCGCGAGAAGACATAGACCGCCCCGTTCGGCCGGTAGATCGCGGGCAGGCTCTGCCGGTTGGTGAAACAATAGGACGGATCGGAGACAGGCCGGAAGGCCCCATCTTCTCCGAAACCGAATTTCAGGATACCCGAGGATGTCCGCGTGGTGCTGAGCACAAGATCGAACCGACCTGTCCCATAAAGCTTCAGCGCCGCCCTGATATCATCCAAGCGGCGGAGCGGGCTGGTCGCCTGAAGGAGAACCAGCGTCGCATCACCACCGCCCATCTGCTCGAATGCGTGCGTCAGAACCGGTGCGATCGGGGTCTCGTCGCCCGCCAGATCGGCAGGACGGGAGACCAGCGTGACATCGGGACCGTGATCGGTTTTCAGAACCTCCGCAATGTCTGTCGTGATGAGGCAATGCCTGGCACCGGCCTCAAATGCCAGATCAACCGCGTGCCGGTAGAGCGGCTTTCCGAGCAGCGGTCGCGTGTTCTTGCCCGGCAGCCCCTTGGACCCGCCCCGAATGGGCACAACGCCGATCCAGTCGCCACGTCCGTTCATGCTTCCCGGAAGTCCTTTTGCATCGGCACGTCCCAGAAAACAGGGCTGTTCAGCGTTTCCACGAACCGCTCCGCCGAGTTGCCCGCCCCGAACGCTGTATCCGGCGTGAGACGCACACCCCATTTCCGCGACAGGAAATCCATCACCTCCGCCCGGTCATCTGCCTGACAGGCGGTGATGGAGGTCGCCTGAGAGCGACGGTTCTGCCGCGTGCCGATGTCAAGGCTCGGGATGCCGAGAAACGGGGCCTCGCGCACGCCCGCCGACGAGTTGCCGACAAAGGCCTGTGCGTTCTTCATCAATTCCGAGAAATACGCAAAGCGCATCGAGGAGATAAGCCGGAAGCGGTCCTGTGGCAGTGTCTCCAGAACCGCGAAGATGTCCTTTGAGCCGGGATCATTGTTGGGCGCGATCACCACGAAATTTCGCCCGCTCTCCTCCAGCGCGCCGAAGAGCGACGCAGCCTGCGCGCCCATCGTATCGGCTTCGGACGTGACGGGGTGGAACACGGCGATGCCGTAGGTCTCGAACGGGATCTCATAGTATCGCCGGACCTCGTCAATGCTCACGCCGGACGGTTTCAGGTGCGTGTCCAGTTCGGGCGAGCCTATGACGAAGACGCTTTCGGGCGCCTCACCGAGCGACTGCACCCGCTGCTTGGCAGTCTGGGAACTGACGAAATGGGTGGTGGCAAGCTTTGTGTTGCAGTGCCGGAACACCTCGTCGATGGTGCCGGAGACCTCGCCGCCCTCGATATGGGCCGAGCGGATATAGTTGGTGGCACAGACCAGCGTGCAGGCCAGCGCCTCGATCCGGTCGCCGTGGACAACCACCAGATCGGGCTCATGCTCCTGCAGATAATCCGAAAACCCCAGAATGGTCTTGGAGAGCACGAGATCCATCGGATCGCCCTCGCGCTGGTTGATGAAGTCGCTGACCTCGACGCCTTCGACACGGGCGACCTCGAACTTGGTCTGGCCATAGCGTTTGAGCATATGCATGCCGGTCACGAAGAACCCGACCTTGAACCCGGCATCGCGGGCTGCCAGCGCCAGAGGCTCCAGCTTGCCGAAATCGGCCCGCGTGCCGGTGACAAAGAGGATCGATTCGCTCATGCGAAGTCCGACCAGCGCAGTTGCTGGTTGCGGGTGACATCCACTTTCAGTGTCTTGCCGACAACCTTGTCGAAGTCATAGCCGGCAATCTCGCCATTGCCGGGGCGGCGCGCCCAGATATCGGCCTCACCGATCACCGTGCCTGCCTTGAGGTCCTGATCGGCCACGATGGAGGCGCGCGCGAAGCGGTAGACATCCTCTTCCGGCCCGGTGCGCTCTTTCTCGTTGTGCAGGGCGGTATGGATCTCACGCGACCGGTCGATTAGGAGTTTCAGTTCCGCGGGGTCCATCGAGCACGAGATATCCGGCCCCTTGCGATAACGCGTATCTGTGAAATGCCGCTCCAGAATGCAGGCCCCCAGCGCTACCGAGGCCAGCGCCATCTCTGGCCCGATGGAGTGGTCCGAAAAGCCCACGACCGCATTCGGGAACGCCTTTTGCAGATCCGTCACCCCTTTCAGCGAGACGATCTCGGGCGGTGAGGGATAGAGATTGGTGCATTCCAGCAGCGCATATTCGACACCGGACTGATCGAGGATCTCGACCGAGGCGCGCAGGGTCTCGATCGTCTGCATGCCGGTCGACATGATCACCGGCTTGCCGAAACGCGCGATATGGCGGATGAGCGGCAGGTTGTCCGCCTCGCCCGAGCCAATCTTGTAGGCGGGCACGTCCAATTCATTGAGGAAATTCGCCGCCGCCCGCGAGAATGGCGTGGAGATGAAGATCATCCCCAGGCTCTCGGTATAGCGCTTCAGCTCCGCCTCATCATCGCGCGACAGCGCACAGGACGCCATCACATCCCAGATCGAGACCTCCGCATTGGGCGGGAAAATCTGCTTGGCCGCCTCCGTCATCTCGTCCTCGACGATATGGGTCTGGTGCTTGACCATCTCACAGCCCGACTGCGCGGCCTTCAGCACCATGTCCTTGGCAACCTCAAGCGAGCCGCCATGATTGATCCCGATCTCGGCAATCACCAGAGGAGGATCGAGGGGCGAGATGGTACGATTGGCGATTTTCAACGGTCCGGGTCCTTCACGCGATGCTTTGTCAGAACCCTATATCCGCGATGCCGCGGGCGAAAGTGGGGCATGGCCGTGGGGACGCACGTTTTTGACGGCCGCGGTTGCAGGTGTGCCACAGATGAGGCGGTACCAATGATTGAGATCAAAGGGATGCGATATGTTTCGCATTCCGGAAACGGCTGCCCATGATACTGAGCGAACCGGCTCCGACGTCATCGCCTCAGTGGTGGATGAGGCGCTGGTTCTCGATGTAATTGTGCAGTTGCCAGCGCCAAATATGAAAGGCCTGTGGCGGAGAGACAGGGATTCGAACCCTGGATACGGTCTCCCGTATACACACTTTCCAGGCGTGCGCCTTCGACCACTCGGCCACCTCTCCGCTGGAAATGCCGGTTATACTGACGGGCCGGTTGATTGCAAGAGGGTGGTCACGCCAAATGCACCGAAACGCGGCGGTTCTGGCGGCCTTTCTTTTCGATCTTCCCCAAGGTGACGGGGCCGATCTCGGCGGTGCAGCGGACATGGGTGCCGCCGCAGGGCTGCAGGTCGATGCGCGCCGTGTCCGAGCCGATCTGCACCAGCCGCACCCGACCCGCACCGGTGGGTGGCGAGACAGACATGGTTTTCACCAGTCCGGGATTGTCCGCAAGCTCCGCATCCGTGATCCAGCGTTCGCTGACCGGGTGATCGGCGGCGATGAGCGCGTTCAAATCGGCCTCCAGCACGGCCTTGTCCTCAGGCGCATCGGGCATGTCGAAATCAAGCCGCCCCTTAAGGGCCGTAATCTGGCCGCCGGTCACCGGTAACGGGATCACGACCGAGAGCAGATGGAGTGCTGTGTGAAGCCGCATGCAGGCATGGCGCGCCTCCCAATCAAGCGTCTGCGTTACATTCGCCCCGACCGGCGGCAGATCTTGATCCGCGGCGGGTACAAGTATCACGGCCTCGCCCTCCCCCTTCACGGTCGTGGCGATATCAATCCGCCTGCCATCCATATCGAGATGGCCGATGTCGCCTGCCTGCCCGCCGCTTGTGGGATAAAAGATGCTCCGGTCGAGCACGATGCCGCCCAGATCCGTCACATCCGTGACCTGGGCGGTTGCGGTCTTCAGGTAGGCGTCCTGACGAAACAGAAGCTCGGTCATCGGCTCAGTCCACAGCCTCCGTCACATCGGGCATGTCCCGCTGCGAGGTGCGGAAAGCGGGGATCGGGAAACCCTTCTCGGCCAGAAATGCCGGGTCGTAGATCTTCGACTGGTAGCGCGTGCCATAGTCGCAAAGCATGGTGACGATGGTCTTGCCGGGGCCGAGATCACGGGCGAGATGCACCGCGCCTGCAACATTGATGCCCGAGGATGCACCAAGGCAGAGCCCCTCCTCGGCCAACAGATCGAAGATGATCTGCATCGCCTCCGCATCGTGTATGTTATAGGGGAAATCGACCTTGAGACCTTCGAGATTGGCGGTGATCCGGCCCTGCCCGATCCCTTCGGAGATCGAGGAGCCTTCGGCCTTCAACTCGCCATGCGCGTAGAAATTGTAAAGCGCTGCTCCGTCGGGATCGGCCAGCCCGATCTTGATGTCCGGATTGCGGGCGCGCAGGGCCTCGGCCACACCCGCCACGGTCCCGCCCGAGCCTGCGGCACAGATGAACGCATCGACCTTGCCGTCCGTCTGTTCCCAGATCTCGGGGCCGGTCGTGTCGATATGGGCCTGCCGGTTGGCGACATTGTCGAACTGATTGGCCCAGATCGCGCCATTTGGCTCGCGTTCGTTGAGCGCCCTGGCCAGACGTTCGGAGTAGCGCACGAAATTATTGGGATTGCGGTAGGGCGCGGGCGGCACTTCGACCAGATCGGCGCCAGCGATGCGGATCATGTCCTTCTTTTCCTGGCTTTGGGAATTGGGGATCACGATCACCGTGCGAAAGCCCATGGACGCACCCACCAGCGCAAGCCCGATCCCGGTGTTCCCGGCCGTGCCTTCGACAATCGTGCCGCCGGGTCTGAGCGAGCCATCGGCAATCGCCGCGTTGATGATGGACAGCGCAGCCCGGTCCTTCACCGACTGTCCGGGGTTCATGAACTCCGCCTTGCCCAATATCTCGCATCCCGTCAGTTCCGAAACTTTGCGAAGCCGGATGAGAGGCGTGTTTCCAATGGCTTCGGCCAGATTGCGGCGGATCGTCATGGGCGGGAACTTTCGATTGAGAATACAGGTCTGAAAGGAACCTAAGGGGGGCATGCGGCGTTGACAAGCGCCGCTCCGAGAGACCTGCCGGGTCAGGGTCTCGACAGGGCACGGTTGCTTTGCACAAAATTTGAGCTAAATCGACACGTCGGGACGAGAAACCGGTGATCCAATCTCGACCTGCTTGCGTATGAAATACCAAACACGGATGACAAACAGGCAATCGTACCGATGACCTTGGAACACCCCACAAGCCACTATCTCGTGGCATATGCAAATGGCTCGCTCTCGGACGGGATGAGTCTGCTGGTTGCATCTCACTTGACCTATTGCCCGCAATGCCGTCGCGACGTCGAGAAATACGAGGCGATTGTCGGCGGACTTTTCGAGGCCGAACCGGCCAATGGTCTGTCGGTGCCAGACCGCGACGCCGTCATGGCGAAATTGGATCTGGAAGATGAAGCGCCGGTGCGCGAGATTGCCCTTGATCAGAACTCTCCCCTGCCAGCGCCGATCCGGGCTGTCGCGAAGGGCGATGTGGACGCGCTCGGCTGGAAGTTCCGCATGCCGGGTCTGTCGGAATATGCACTCAACAGTTTCGAGGGCGAGACCGTCAGTCTGCTGCGCGTAAAGCCCGGCACAGCGATGCTTGCACACACCCATGATGCGGAAGAAGCGACGCTGATCCTGTCTGGGCAGATGCAGGATGGAGACAAGATATACCGCAAGGGGGATGTTGCCCTTGCCGATCATCACGATGATCACCGCCCGAAAGTGATCGGGGATGAGGTCTGTTACTGCCTGATCGTTATGTCGGGTTCGGTGAAGTTTACCGGCCGCGTGGGACGTGCCTTGAACCTGTTTACCTGACCGGAACCGGGAGAAGATCCATGACCATGAACCGCAGAACCTTGCTGGCCGGCGCGACGGCTGCACTGATTACCCCCACAACGGTGCAGGCTGCCGCCGGTCAGCGAGTGTTTGATATCTATCGCGACGACAAGAAAATCGGCAGCCAGACGCTTGCCGTGTCCCGCAGCGGTCGCCAGGTTCGCGTCGATATCAACATTGACATAAATGTCCGCATCCTTGGCCTGTCGGCCTACAGCTATGCCCTGTCGAGCAGGGAACTGTGGGAAAACGGCATGTTACGCACCCTCAAGGCGACGACCAATGACAATGGTAATCGCGAATTCGCGAATGCCGAGCGGGTAAGTGGCGGTTTGCAGATCGTCGGCTCTGGCTTCAAGGGACTGGTGCCGGGCAATCCGGGGACGACGACCTATTGGGCGAAGGCGTTTTTGCAGCGCCCGGTCTGGATCAACACGCAGAATGGTCAGCCGATGAACGTGCCTGTGCGCAAGGTCGGCACTGTTTCGCTGCCGGTTCCGGGTGGGTCCGTGCAGGCGCATAAATACGATTGTCTGGGCGATCTCGACACGCTTGATCTGTATTATGACACGCAGCGGGAGTGGGTCGGCAACAGTTTCGAGGCACGTGGCGAACGCGCCCGCTTCGTTCTGGCCAGCAAAGGGCGGAGCCTTGACCCCTTGTGGGTCGATGCATGAGCCCATTCTCCCGCGTAATGCGTCCCCGCGACGGGGCAGCCTGGGTCACAGGCGCGTCCGGCGGTATCGGTCGTGCGCTGACATTGCGGCTCGCCAACAAGGGCTGGACAGTCTTTGCAACCGCGCGAAGTGCCGATGATCTGAAAGCCCTTGCCGGTGAAGTGACGGGGTCGGGCAAGATCATCCCCCTGCCTGGTGACGTGACCGATGCCGAGACCATGGCCTCTCATGTCGCGACCATCACCAAGGAAGGCCCGCTTGCGCTCTCGGTCCTGAATGCCGGGATCTACACGCCCATGCGCGCGCAGAATTTCGAGAGCACAACCGCCTCCAAGATGCTGAACGTCAATCTGGGCGGGGTGACCAACTGCCTCGATCCAGTCCTTAAAACCATGATCGACCAGAAGACCGGTCATGTCGCGGTGACGGCGTCGGTGGCGGGATATCGCGGGTTGCCCGATGCGGCCGTGTATTCGGCAACCAAGGCAGGGCTGATCGCGATGTGCGAGGCGCTTGCGATGGATCTGGTCGATCTGGGCGTGCGTATCTCGGTGATCAACCCGGGCTTTGTCGAAACTGAGGCCACCTCGGTCAACAGCTTCAAGATGCCGTTTCTGATGTCTCCCGACGAGGCGGCAAGACGGATCGTCGAAGGGCTGGAACGCCCCGGTTTCGAGATCGTCTTCCCGCGCCGCTTTGCGCTGATCCTGCGCGCCATCGGCCTGCTGCCCAACCGCGCCTATATCTGGACGATACGCAAGATGCTGGGCTGGGGTCAGTCCTGAGCCTCGATCCGGGCGCGGGTCGCCTCCTGCTCGGCCTTTGAGAGCGGAAAGGACCACATCAGCACCACCGCGATGAGTTTCAGGACAATCGGTGCCAGTGCGTAGAGCCCGGCCAGACCAGCCAATGCCAGCGCGGTGTTCTGCGCCCCGGCTTCGAACCCGAAAACGGCTTCCAGAACGATGAAGGCGACGCCGCTGGCAACCGCCAGTGCAGCCTTGGTGGCGAGCGACCAGAGGGCGAAGAAAGCACCGGTCCGTTGCTGTCCAGAGCTTAGCGTGTCGATGTCCACGAGATCGGCCTGAATGGCTGCGGGCAGCGAGAGGTCGGCGCCCAGAGCCGCTCCGCTGGCAATGCAGACCGCCGCGAAGATCGCCACATCCCCCGGCCCCAGCGTAAGCGCAACCGAGAAGACGGCTGCCGCGTAGATCATCGCACAGCACCAGACCCGGTTCTTGGAATACCGCCCGATGAGCCACGGCCAGAGCGGTGCCGCCAGAACGGCTGCGCCGAAATAGAGGATCAGAAGGGCCGGCCCCCAATCGGGTGCCTCCAGCCTTGCACCGACGAAGAACAGGAAAAGCGAGGCCGGCAGGGCATTCGCCGCCCCGTTGATGAAATAGGCGATGAGAAGCCGCAGGAACCGCCTCTCGCTCACCAACACGGAGAGAAGTGAGCTGGCGCTGCCGGACGTCTTCGAGAAATCAGTCGGTTCCGGCACTTGCCAGAGACAGAAGGCGACCGTCAGGGGCAGTGCCGTGACGATGAGAAGAGCGACGACATGAAGACCGTCGGTGGCATTGGCTGCCGTCCCGTAGAGAACTGCGGCGAGGATGGTGCCAATGAGACCGGCTGCCTCGCGCCAGACCGCGACGCGTCCCCGCTCCGCGTAATCGCCCGAGACCTCCGCCCCCCAGGCAAAATACGGCGTCAGCATGATCGTCCAGCCAAGCGTCAGCAGGAAAAGCCAGAGACCGAAACCCCATGCGCTCGCATCCGCGCCGGGGACGAAAAGCTGCCAGGCCGACAGCATCACCAGCGGACAGCCTATCACCAGCCATGGTCTGCGCCGCCCGACCGGCAACCGCACCCGGTCGCTGACCAGCCCCATGACAGGATCCGAGACCGCATCGAAGAGCCGCACGGCGATGAATGCCGAACCAATGAAGGCGAGCGACAGCCCATGCGTTGTCGAGTAGAACTCTGCCAGAAAGACATAGACCGGGAAGTACATCGCCGCCAGAGGCAGCGCAGGTCCGGCAAACGCGATCAGCGTGAGACGCGGCAGTCGTCTCACGATTTGACCCCTTGGCCTATCTCCAGCGGCGGTTGGCGTTTTCGGTCAGCATGCCCGCCGTGATGCCCAGAAAGAGCGCGGCCCCGGCGACCTTCCAGTCGAGCAGGAAGCCGAAATAGCTCCACGCCGTCCCGACCAGATCGAGCACTGCCTGCATCGGCTCCTGATAGGAGTGCCGACCCATCCGGTCGAGCACCTGCAGAAGACCGACAAGACCCGCGATCCAGACAGCACAGGTAACAGCCGCGCGCATCCCCAGCGGAATGCCGGAGCCCAGCTTGTAGCTGATCCGCTTGCCCAGTGAAAACCATCCGACCATCAGGCCGACGCCGGCGAAAAGACCCAGCAGGATCTCCTGATTGAGATCGAAGCGTTCCTCGGGATACTGGATCAGAAGGATCGGATACATTGCTACGCAAGCAGCAGCCAGAGCGAACGCAGCAATCAATCGCGCAGCAGTGGGCATCAGCCTTTCTCCTCGTCAGCGGCACGTGCCCCGTCACGCCGGTCGCGTCATGGACACCTGAGTGACGTCAGTTGTGCCTGATTTGAAGCAGGCTGCACAAGAGGTAAGGTAGTAATTCCACATCCGTTGAAAGCGCTGATCAAAGCCCATGCGGGCGATATCATCCCAGGCCGTGTTGAAGCTGTCATACCAGCGACGCAGCGTGTCGGAGTAACTCTGCCCGAATTCCACCGATCCGGCAAAGTTCAGACCCGCACTTTCGATCTCGCGGCGCAGGACCTCGGGTCCCGGCAGCATCCCACCCGGGAAGATATATTTCTGAATGAAATCAACGCCTTTTCGATAGGTGTCGAACAACTGGTCTTCGATGGTGATTATCTGCAAGGTCGCGGTTGCCTGCGGGTTCAGGCAGCGTTTCACGGTCGAGAAATAGGTCGGCCAGTACCTTTCGCCGACGGCCTCGAACATCTCGATAGAGGCGATGCCGTCATATGTGCCCTTTTCGTCACGGTAGTCGCGCAACACGATCTCGACCCGCTCGTTCAGCCCCTCGCGGAACATGCGTTTCTTCGCGAAATCATGTTGTTCCCGGCTGATCGTGAGGCCCGTAACCCTGACACCCCGCGTCTTGGCGGCGTGTTCGGCAAACCCGCCCCAGCCGCACCCGATCTCCAGAAGATGATCGCCCTGCTTGACCCCGATCAGGTCGCACATGGAGGCGTATTTGCGCGCCTGCGCGTCCTCCAGCGGCTCCGAGGGATTTGACAGGATGGCGGATGAATAGGTCATGCTCTCGTCAAGCCATTTGCCGTAGAAATCATTGCCCAGATCGTAGTGATGCGAGATGTTTTTCTTCGCCTGCCGCTGCGAGTTGGAGCGCAGCCAATGGCGCAACCGCTCGTAGGAGCGGACCAGCCCCATTCCGGGCAACTGATGGGTCACTTCCTTGTTGTTGAGCATCAGGAGATCCATCAGTTCCATCAGGTCAGGCGTGTCCCACCACTGATCCATATAGGCTTCGGCAAACCCGATATCCCCGTCGCGCAGGAGGCGCCCGAACAACTGCGGGTTCCGCACGATCAGACGTCCATGGGGACCGATCTCGGGGCCAAACGCGCGAAACACGCGGCCATCGGGCAATTCGACATCAAGCGTTCCGGCACGCATGCTGCGAAGGGTATGAAAACAGGCGGCAAACCAGCGCGGCAGATTCGTCTGCCCACGCGTGGTGGTCAAAAGTCTATCGTCCGTCACGTTCGTCCCACTCATCAAGTCAAGCATTTCTGCCACTCCCGGTCTCAAGTTATGCAGTCTTTTGGGTTTCGTCCACCGAGCGGCCATCGGGGTCGAAAGGCACCCCTTTGAGGAAAAGCCGCAGCGCCTGCCAATGGATCAGTGCAATCACGCGGAAGCTCATCAACGGGTGCCGCAGAAAAGCGCGGCGCAAGGCGCTGCGCGTCAGGGGCTCGCCCTTCGCGGTGTGGGTCGCGATCAGTGTCTCGCCCGCCTTGCCGCTTTGGCGGATGCGTAGGGCGAACCGGTCGGAGGGCGGCTGGATCGTGAATTGGTAGGTCTGGTCCATCTCCACGAAGGGCGAGACGTACATTTCCTTGTGCTGCGTCTGGCGGATCGCGCCGCCTCGCTGGGTCGTTGCATGGGTGTAGACCGTCTGTCCGCCGAAGGTGTTCTTCACCTCGTAAAGCGTTGCGAACAGACGATTTTCATTATCATAGCAGAAATAGACCGAGAGCGGATTGAACACATAGCCCAGGATCCGCGGAAAGGCGAGCAGCATGACCGATGCGGCCCCGGGCAGCCCTGCTTCCGACAACTCCCGGTCCACCCAGGGACGCAACGGACTGCCGTCGCGCGCGCCATGATCGCGGTCGTGAAAGGACATCAGCCCGAAACGGTTGCGCACTAGGGGCATCTCGTCGAGCCGGTCAATATCGACCAGCAAGCTGAAGACACCGTAGCGGAACCGATGCGCCCTGGGGATCAGGCGCATATGCATGACATGCCCCTGATAGAGGGTTGGTTGCGGCACGCTCACTCGGCGGCCTCCGCAAAGCGGTTCGGTGCGGGCCGTGGCATGTCACGTGCCCAGTCCGGCGCGGCGCCAAGCGCACCTGCAACCCTGAGCCCGGAGCGCAACCCGTCTTCGTGAAAGCCATATCCGAGCCAGGCACCAGCATACCAGACGCCCCCGCGCCTCTGTATCGCCTCGATATCCTCCTGCGCCTGAAAGGTTGCCGCGTCATAGAGCGGATGGGCGTAGTTGTGCACTGCATATGTCCGCTCTTCTGCCGGTGCAGTACCGGGATTGAGGCTGACGAAGAGATCATGCGCCGGGTCGAGCCCTTGCAGGCGCTGCATCCAGTATGTCACCGGTGCGGGCCGGTCATGATCGGCGTCAAACCCGCTTGACAGGAAATTCCAGCTGGACCACACTCTGCGCCGCTTGGGCATGAGGCCGGGATCGGAATGCAGATAGGCCGTGTTCGCGGTGGTGCGGAATGTCGAGAGGATCGCCCGCTCCTGCGCGTCCTGCCCGTCAAGCAGCGAGGCTGCCTGCGGTCCGTGACACGCAAAGACGACCTGATCGAAGACCGCCTCGGTCCCGTCCTCAAGCGTCACCTTCGGCAGACCACCCGAACGGGTAACGGAGCGCACGGTCTGGCCACTATGCGCCGCGGTCAGGGATTGCACGATGCGGTTGACATACTGCTCCGATCCGCCATCGACCGTGCGCCAGCGCTGCATAGGGTTCATGCCCTGCATCAGATCGTGGTTGCGGAAGAAACTGACGAAGTTCGCCGCCGGGAAGTCGAGCACCTTGCCGACCGGTGTCGACCAGATCGCCCCGCCAAAGGGCGTCACGAAACAGTCGCGAAACCATTTGGAGAACCGGTATTTCTCCAGAAATGCGCCAAGCGACAGGCCTTCCAGCTCGCCCCGATCCAGCAGGTCACCAGCTATTCTGTTGAATTTAAGTATTTCCCTCAAGCCATTGATAAAGAATGGATTAAACGCATTCAGGCGCTGCGCGAAAATCTGATTGAGACTATCACAGGCGTATTCCATCCGACCGCCCTTGACCGAAAGGCCAAAGGACATGTCGGACCATTTTGTCGGTACATCCAGATGTTCGAACAACCCTGTCAGATTGGGGTAGTTCCGGTAATTGTAGACGATGAAACCGGTATCGACCGCGATCCGCGTGCCGTCGATCTCGACATGGTTGGTGTGGGCATGGCCGCCAAAGCGGTTTTCCTTCTCAAAAACGGTGACATCCGCGATGTCTTTCAGGGCATAGGCAGCCCCGAGCCCGGCAATGCCCGAGCCAATGATCGCCACTCTCATGCCACAACTTCCTTTTTGAGCGCACTATGGGCCGAATAGGCCTCAAGCGCTTTGTTGCGCCCCTCCATGAGATCGACCATGGGGGCGGGATAGGTGTCTTTCCGGTCGAGCTTCCAACTGCGCGGTACGGCGTCGAAATAGGACAGCGCCTCTTCGCCCGGATCCTCACTGAGTTCTGCCACGAAGCGGGACCTGTAGGTGGCGTTCGGGTCGAACTTCTCGGCCTGCGTTGCCGGATTGAAGATGCGGAAATAGGGTGCGGCGTCGGGGCCCGAACCCGCCGCCCATTGCCATCCCATCGCGTTGGAGGCCGGGTCCCAGTCGATCAGGCACTCCTCGAACCATTTGAGCCCCACCTTCCAGTGGGTCATCAGATGTTTGGTGAGATACGAGGCCACCAGCATCCGCGCCCGATTGTGCATGGTACCGGTGACGTACATCTCGCGCATCGCGGCATCAATCACCGGCTCGCCGGTGCGTCCCTGCCGCCAGCGCTCGGCTGCGTCATTGTCGTCCTGCCAGGGGAAGGCATCCCATTCCTCGCGCCAGTTGTCCGTCGTGATATGCGGCGTATGATAGATCAGGTGATAGGCAAAGTCGCGCCAGACGACCTCCTTGACAAAATGCTCGGCCCCTTGTGCTCCGGCCTGGACCGCACGAAAGCCCGCGTGCCAGCAGGTGCGCGCCGAAATCTCACCATAGGTGAGGTTTTCCGAAAGTTTCGACGTAGCGTCCCGGTCGAGACGATCGCGCTTGGCCTTGTAGGCGTCAATCGAGGTCTCAAGGAAATCCTGCAGGCGGTCCTGAGCCGCCGCCTCGCCAACCTTCGCGTGGCGTTTGACGATGTCCGCCCCCCTGCGCATGGCCGCGCCAAGCTGCCAGTCATCCAGATCATCGCTTGAGGGCCATGTCTCGGGTGCGGGAATTTCGCGGACTGGGTCGAGCGGCGCACCGGGATCCCTGTCGCGCACCGCCTTCCAGAAGGGCGTATAGACCCGGTAGAATGACCCCTGCCCGGTTTTGACGGACCACGGCTCGAAGAGAATGTGACCCGCGTGGCTTTCCGCGTGAACCCCGTCCTCGGAGAGCGTTTTCTTGACCTCGGTGTCACGCGCGATGGCGTCGGGGTCGTAGAGCCTGCTCCAATGCACGGCATCAGCGCCGGTCTCATCGACCAGGGCCTTGAGTGTCTCGACCGCCGGCCCGCGCCGCAGGATCAGCTTTGAGCCGATGGCGTCCAGACTTTGACCGAAGACCCGCAACGCCTCCTGCAGCCGCCATTTCGGAGCGGCCCCCATGCTTTCGGTCTCGGGGTCAAGGATGAATACCGGAATGACCGGGCCACCCTTGGCGAGCGCAGAGGCAAGGCCGGGGTGGTCAGCAAGCCGGAGATCGCGGCGAAACCAGAAGATAATGGGGGAGGTCATGACGGGCGGCGTATTCAATCCCAGCTTGGATTTGGTGTGTTTGTATGTATTTACGTCACCCACACCGAATTGGATCACCGATCAGCGTCGCTTGTCTATCCCGAACTGCCTCAGAGCGTTTCATCAAGCGCCGTGATCAGTTTGCCGATCTCGTCCGGATGGGTGTAGTGCACGAAACTGAGCCGCAAGGCGCCCGCCTCGGTCGGCACACCCATGGCCTGCAAAAGCCTCACCGCGTAGAAATCGCCGCCGCCTGCCATAATCCCCCGCTTGGCCAGAGCGGTCACAACGGGCTCGGCCGCACGTCGCAGATCGATCGCGACGGTGGGCACGCGGGCCTCCGCCGTCTTCGGTCCCAGAAGCCGGATATCATTGCGCGCGCGAAGATAGTCGAGCAGCGGGGCCAGCAACTCTTTCTCATGGCGGGCTTGCAGAGCGGAAACCGCACGCGCCTGCGCGGCCAGCGTCCCCGATCCGCCCAAATGATGCGCATGCAGGTTGCGCACATAGTCCACCATGCCTGCTGACGCGGCAATCTGCGCATGATCTGGACCCGCCGGAGTGAACCGCTTGGAGCGATAGTCGGCATTGAAGTAATGCGCCTGATTGGGCAGACCGTCCGCAAGGTCGCGCCGAACGACCATCACGCCCTGATGGGGTCCGTAGGTCTTGTAGCTTGAGAAGAGGTAGATATCCGCCCCAAGGGCTGCCACATCGGGAAAGCCGTGTGGTGCGAAGCTGACCCCGTCAACGCAGGTCACGGCCCCTGCCGCCCGCACCATGTTGCAGATTTCTGCAACCGGGTTCACCTCACCCACGATGTTCGAGCAGTGCGGGAAACAGACCAGCCGCACCTTGTCGTCCAGCAGATTGGCAAGATCGAGCGGGTCGAGATGACCGGTATCGGGCTCGACCTGCCATTCCCGAACTTCGATGCCGCTTTCCGCAAGCCGCCTCCACGGACCGGAATTGGCCTCATGATCCTGATTGGTGACGATGATCGCATCGCCTTCGCGCAGAATCTGCCGGAAGGCCTGTGACAGCACATAGGTGTTCTGCGTGGTCGAGGGACCGAAGCTGAGCTCATCAGGCTCGACATTGAGGATCTCGGCCATGCCCACCTGAGCCTCGTCCATCTCCGCGCCACCGGCCTGTGAGGCCGCATAGGGTGCGTAGGGCTGGACCTTCCGCTCGGTATAGAACCGGGTCAGCCGATCGATCACAGGCTTGCAGGTATAGGAACCGCCCGCATTCTCGAAGAAGGCCTGCTCCTGAAGCGAAGGCTCGGCGAAAGCCGGGAACTGCGCACGGACGAAATCGATGTCCAGACGGATATCAGGCATTCACGTCGACCACGACGCGGCCCCGAACCTGTCCTTTCAGGATGTCGGCACCAAGCTGCGGCAGATCACCGAGCGTCGCGGGCACCACCATCGCCTCCAGCTTGTCCATCGGCAGGTCGTTTGCGATCCGCTGCCATGCACGGACCCGGTCTTCATAGGGTTTCATCACGCTGTCGATGCCCAGCAGGTTCACGCCGCGCAAGAGGAAGGGAATGACCGTGGCAGGCAGGCCAGCCCCACCTGCCAGCCCAACAGCCGCAACCGAGCAGCCATATTTCATCTGGCCCAGAACCCGCGCCAGCATCGCGCCGCCGACTGCATCGACGCAGCCTGCCCACGCCTCGGATTCGAGTGGGCGTTTGACGGTCTCGTTGATCTCCTCGCGGGCCACGATCTGGCACGCGCCCAGTGATTTGAGGTAGTCTGCGGTCTCCGGCCGACCGGTGACGCCCGCGACTTCATAGCCGAGATTGGCGAGGATCGCGGTTGCGACCGAGCCGACACCGCCTGCCGCACCGGTCACCAGAACGGGGCCGTGGTTCTTGACCATGCCATGCGCCTCCAGCGCATCGACCGCCAGCATCGCCGTAAACCCCGCCGTGCCCACGGCCATCGCCTGCCGTGTGGTCAGTCCCTCTGGCAGCGGCACCAGCCAGTCGGCATTGACGCGGGCCTTCTGGGAATAGCCGCCCCAATGCGCCTCGCCCACGCGCCAACCGGTCAGAACCACCTTGTCGCCGGGCTTGTAGCGGTCATCAGACGACGTCTCGACCGTGCCTGCGAAATCAATGCCCGGCACATGCGGGTAGCTGCGCACCAGGCCGCCGCCGGGGCCGATACACAGCCCGTCCTTGTAGTTCACGGTGGAATACTCGACCGCAACAGTCACTTCCGCATTCGGCAGATCGGTACCCGTCAGGGTTTTTACCGAGGCGGAGGTTTTCCCGTCTTCGCCCCTCTCGACGACAAGTGCGTTGAAGCTCATGGTTCTCTCCCTATTTCCCCGGTCCCGACCAGTCGATCGGGCATATCTCGGCGGACTTGCCGCCAAAGTCCCAGACCCGGCCATAGTCACGGACCCGGCTCTTGGTGCCCTTGGCGACATAGATGTCCGGTCCCATCCAGTATTTGGTGTTTTTCACGACCACCGGCTGATCCTCGTGGCCCAGCACCAGCTCGATCTCGCCCTGGATCTTACGGCCGATCACGATGCGGCGGATGTTCTCTTCGGTCTCGATGATCACGGGCGCGCGCTCGGCCCCGATGATCTCGCTTACCAGCATGGTGAAAAGGCCGGTGGTGCCGCCCGCCTTGCCCGAGAATATCTTGAGAATCCCGTCATAGGCGATATGGCTGGCGCGCTCGTCCACATAGGCGGCCACCTTCCAGTTGCCCTCGCCCATACGGCCCGGGATATCCACCAACAGCCCGATATTGAGGCCGCCGAGGTCTTCGGACCCATAGTTCCCCTGATCAATGCGAATGCCCATCCAGGCATGGCAATGGCCCTCGGTGGGCGGATGCGCGCCCAGCGAGACCACACAGGGGCAAAAAACCGTGCAGGAGCAATTGAGAAAGAGCTCTCCCTTGATGGACCAGTCCACATCCGGTTTTGTCTCGCGGGTCGGGTCGGGCAGCCGCTGGTCGAGCTTCGCGGTCACCTTGATCTTGTCGGATGTCTCGGCCATCTTCGTCTCCCTATATGAGTTTGCTCAAATGCCAGGCGGCGGCGGCAAGGAATGCGACGCCAAGGGGGCGGGTCAGCCAGCGCCCCAGATCGGGCAGTTTTTCCAGTGTCATGATCAGGGTGGCGATCCCCATCCAGATCAGGTTCATCGCTCCGCCGACGAAACCAAGCGACATGATCGCCCAGCAGCAGACCACGCAATAAGCCCCGATACCAGCCCCCATCCGAGCGCCGCCCATCAGCCCCCCCCGCCAGTGGCCGAGGAAATAGGTCATCGGCGTGCGGCACTTGCCCAGGCAGACATCCTTCACCTTTGTGAACTGATAGGCACCGGCAACACCCAGCAGGACGGCGGAGAACAGGAGCGAGGTGCTGCCGCCCATGTTTGACAGAAGCCCGAGGCGGAGAAACCCGTAATGCGCCACCGCGATTGCCGCGCCGAAGCCGAACCAGACGGCAAGATAGCCCGCGATCAGCCCGATGAAGCCCGCACGGGTCCCGGCACCCGAGCCGATCAGATCCTCATAGGTACGCGCGGTCGGAACAAAAGTCGGACCCATCATGGCGGCCATCATGATGACCCACATCGGGATCAGAACGCCGGGCGAGGTCATGGCCATGCTCTGGCCCATGCCCATACTCATGCCGTCGGCCATTTTCATGCTGCCGGTCAGCGTCATGCCCATGCCTGCGGTCATCGCATACATCAGCCACCACGCCCACAGGATCACAGCAAAGAAGCCGAGCCACAGGGCGGGTCTGAGAAGGGCTTGGGCAGGCAAGGGCAAACTCCCGATTTCGATGCTGGCCAGTCCTGCGCCAATTTGCTAGAAAGTCAATTGTAAAAAGGTCAGACAATTAGGATTTCACTGTGGATGTCGAGTTCAAACCGGTTTCGCGCGCAGGTCTGCCGGGCCAGATTGCCGATGCGATCCGGGACGCCATTCTGAACGGCAAACTTGCGATTGACGAGCGTCTGCCCAGCGAGGCCGATCTTGGCGCACGGTTCGGGGTCTCCCGCCCCACCGTGCGCGAAGCCCTGAAAAAACTGGCTGCACAGAACCTGATCCGCACCACGAGGGGCGTGACAGGCGGTGCTTTCGTGAACCGGCTCGACTGGGACACGGCCCGCAGTGACGTGGTCACACAAGCTACATTGCTGATGTCGCTGACCCAGACCAACTTCGACACCGCCTGTACCGCCCGCTTCCAGCTGGAGCGCGCCTGCCTGCCGCTGAGCATCCGAAACCGGACATTCGAGACCGTCAATCTGCTCCGCCGCGAAATTGTCAGACAATTTACGAAAGGCCTGAGTGACGAGGATTTCTGCGCCTCCGACGTTGCCTTTCACCGCGCATTGATGATGGCATGCGGCAATCCGGTCCTGATCTATCACAGTGTCAGCGCGGTCGAGGCCATGCAGCCCTTGATGAACATGCTCACCTATCGGGCGCGGGAGCGAAGGCAGATCGTCGATCTGCACGTGGCCCTGACCGATGCAATCCAGTCCCGCAAGGAAGATGATGCGCGATCGGTGCTTGATCAGTTGGAGGCCTATACGGTTTCCCTGGGTCAGCAACTTCTACACAAACAGCCCTGAAACCCAGCCAGGAAAATCAAATGAAAATGAAGCCACTCGGCCGAACCGATGTGATGGTCTCGGAAATCTGTCTCGGGTCGATGACCTGGGGTGTGCAGAATACACAGGCCGAGGGTCACGCCCAGATAGACTTCGCCGTTGAGCGCGGTGTCAACTTCATTGATACGGCCGAGTTGTACGCCGTTCCGGCCTCGGCCGAGACCTATGGCGCGACCGAGACGATCATCGGCAACTGGATCGCGACCTCGTCGAGGCGGGACCAGGTCGTGCTTGCGACCAAGGTTGCTGGTGGCGGGAACGACTGGATCCGGGACGGCAGGGCGCTGACCGGAGACGATGTCATTGCGGCGGCGGAAGGATCGCTGCAGCGGCTCAAGACCGACTATATCGATCTGTACCAGATTCACTGGCCTGATCGCCCGCACTATCACTTCCGCAGAAGTTGGAGCTACAACCCGAGCGGGCATGAACCCGAGAGGATACGGGACCAGATCCGTGAGATCCTGGCGGCCATGCAGACCCTTATCGATCAAGGCAAGATCCGCCATGTCGGCCTCTCGAACGAGACAGCATGGGGGACGATGCAGTTCTTGCGGATCGCCGAGGCGGAGGGCTTGCCCCGCGTTGTCTCGACCCAGAACGAGTACTCCCTGCTGCACCGCATCTTCGATCTCGACATGGCCGAAGTCAGCCAGTGCGAGGCTGTCGGACTTCTGGCCTATTCGCCGCTGGCGGCCGGCATTCTGACCGGCAAGTATCGCAACGATGCGACCCCGGCCGGATCCCGAAGATCGCTGATTTCGGGGATGAACGGACGGTTCAACCCCCGCTCTGTGCGGGCGATGGAGGCCTATTGCAGTCTGGCAGAGCAGCATGGCCTCGATCCCGCGCAGATGGCGCTCGCCTTTTGCCTGAGTCGGCCCTTCATGACCTCGACGATTGTCGGTGCGACCTCGGTCGCGCAGCTTGAAAGCGATCTGGGCGCCATCGACATCACCCTTTCGCAAGAGGTGCTGGACGGCATTTTCGAGATTCATCAGAACAACCCCATCCCGATGTGATGTTCTATTTCGCCTATGGCTCAAACCTTCTGACCACCAGGCTGAGCGCGCGCTGCCCATCGGTTGAACCGGCAGGGGCGGCGATTGCGACGGGTTACACGCTGGAGTTTTCCAAGCTGAGCCGCCTGGATGGTTCGGGCAAGGCGACGATCCGGGCAGGCGACGGAGAGGTCGAGGGCGTGCTCTTTCATCTGGCCGATGACGATATCCCGCGCCTCGATGCCGCTGAAGGGGTCGGCAAAGGCTATGCCCGGCTTGACCGGTTCGTCGTGATGCAGGGCGGGCAAACGTTTGCCGCATTCACCTATATCGCGGATCACCACGCGCCCGACCTGCGCCCCTTCGACTGGTATCTGGCGCTGATCCTGGCGGGTATGGCTGAGCATGATCTGTCGGTCGAGCGTCGGTCAGCCCTGGCCGCAATCCCTCGTGATCGGGATCCGCAACTTGATCGTCCAGGCCGAAAGGTCGCCATCAAGGCGCTTGAGGCCGCCGGGTTCGCGAACTGGCGCCTCTTGCTTGGCTAGCCTTCGGGCTGCGCCAGCAACTCGTCGAGCTGCCGTCTTATCCAGCCGCGCGGAATGAAATGCCCCCGCGCATGCAGGTCGAAGATCACCGGCTTGCCGGAGGCGCAATCGTTCCAGACATGGCGCGAGAATGTGTCATGCTCGGTCACGGACCAGTCGGTGACGCTTGCCGGATCGCCCTCGCAGCCATTCTCGCGCCGCCAGAGCGCGACCGGATAGGTGACGTCACCTCCCGGGCCAAAGGGAAAATCCATCACGGTGTCCTTCAGCCCGTGCACATGCCGCACATGGACCGGACCGGCGGGGCAATCCTCGTCCTGGCTGGGGAGCGTGCCTCCGACGGCCAGAAGAGCCGCGATCCCCTCGCCTGCCTCGCATGCGTAACGCCAGGCCATCGCAGAGCCATAGGAATATCCCGAGACGAAAATCCGCTCCCGATCAATCGGATAGCGCTTTGCGACATCCTCCAGAACGGCGCTGGCGAAATCGACATCGCCGGTGTCATCATCCCAGAAATCCCAGCTCTTGCCCCGACCATTGGGCGCGATCAGCAGGACGCCCACGCGCCGCGTCGCGCCGGAAATCCGGCCATGTTTGACGATCAGCGTGCCCTGCCGCGCCCAGCCATGGAAATGCAGCATCACCGGCATTTTCGAGACACCGTCCCAGTCATCGGGGAGTTTCACATGATAGCTGCGGTCGCCGAGTTGGCAGGGTGTCTGTTCAAGGCAGTCATCAGCGCGGGCCGCAAACGCGGTTACAAGAAAGATCAGAACGAGGATGAGGCGCATTCAGGTCTCCGGTGATTTTCGCCGAGACTAGGATGCACGTCGCAAATGGGAAGTCACAAGCGTGTCAGGAACCTATCAGCGCCTCCCGGAGGTCCTCAAGCATCAACCACTCTTCCTCGGCGGCACCGAGGGCCGCCTGCCGCTCCGCCAGACCGTCGCTGGCCTTGCGAAACTTCGCGGGCTCGCGGGTGAAGAGGTCGGGGTCGGAGAGAAAGGTTTCAAGCTTTGCAATCTCCGCCTCCAGACGCTCGATCTCCCCTGGCAGTTCGGACAGGCGATGCTCCTGCGCGAAGGACAGCTTGCCCGAAGAGGCTGACGGTTTCGGCTTCGCCGCAGACCGGGCCTTTGGTTTCGCGGCGGACATGGTTTCAGGAACATCCCCACGCTGGCTGAGATAGTCGGAATAGCCCCCCGCATAGACCACTGCCCGTCCGCGCCCTTCCATGGCAATGGTTGTGGTCGCGACACGGTCGATGAAATCCCGGTCATGGCTCACCAGCAGCACCGTGCCGTCATAGTCGTCAATGACCTCCTGCAACAGATCGAGCGTCTCGATGTCGAGGTCATTTGTCGGCTCGTCGAGGATCAGCAGGTTGGAGGCGCGCGCCATGATCCTGGCCAGCATAAGCCTTGCCCGCTCACCTCCCGACAGCGCCGAGACCGGGCTTCGCGCCTGCACCTCGGCGAATAGGAATTCCTTAAGATAGCCGACCACATGTTTGGGCCGCCCGCGCACCATGATCTGATCCGAACGCCCCGAGACACCCAGCTCGGGCGAGAGCGCGAGATTGTCCCAAAGGCTCGCATTCAGGTCGAGCTTCTCACGATTCTGGTCGAACACCGCCTGTTCCAGGTTGCTGCCAAGCCGGATCGTGCCGTCGTCAGGCGCGATCTCGCCCGTCAGCATCTTCAGCAATGTGGTCTTGCCGATCCCGTTCGGCCCGATCAGCGCCACCCGGTCGCCCCGCTGGATCTTCAGCGAGAAATCCTCGACGATCTTGTGATCTCCGAAAGCCTTGCTGATGTCCCTGGCCTCGACCACCAGCCGACCGGATTTCGGCCCCACATCAAGCTCCATCTTTGCGGACCCGGTTCGCGATATCTGACCGGCGCGTTCCGCGCGCATGTCCTGCAGGCGGCGCACCCGGCCCATGTTGCGTTTGCGGCGGCCGGAGATCCCCTCGACCGCCCAGCGGCTTTCGGATTTGATCAGACGATTGAGCTTGTGACGTTCCTGATCCTCCTCCTCGAAAATCTTGTCGCGCCAGTCCTCGAAGCTCTCGAACCCCTTGTCCCGCCTGCGCACGACACCGCGGTCCACCCAAAGGGTCGCGCGGGTCAGCTTGCGCAGGAAGGCGCGGTCATGGCTGATAAGGACGAAAGCCGTCCGGGTCTCGGCGAGATGCGCCTCAAGCCAGGCAATCGCCTCGATGTCGAGATGGTTCGTGGGCTCGTCCAGCAGCATCAGATCAGGTTCGGCCGCGATCAATTTTGCGAGAGCAGCCCGACGTTTCTCGCCACCGCTGGCCTTGGCCGGATCGAGACCGGGGGCAAGCTTCAGCCCCTCAAGCGCGATCTCGGCGCGGTAGGTCTCGCCCGCATCAAGCCCGTCAGTCGCGAAATCCAGCATCGAGGCGAAGCCCGCAAAGTCCGGTTCCTGCTCCATATAGGCGACATGCGATCCGGGCTTGAGAAAGCGTTTACCTGCATCGGGCTCGACAAGGCCTGCCATGATCTTCATCAGGGTGGATTTGCCCGACCCGTTGCGCCCGACAAGACAGGTCCGCTCACCCGGACCGATGATCAGCGAGGCGCCGCCAAAGAGCGGAGCGCCGCCAAAGGTCAGCGCGATGTCGGTCAGCGTGAGAATGGGAGGAGGTGCCATGCCGTCTATCTCGGCCAGATCGCGCGAAGCGTCAAGCACCCCTTCTCATCCGGGAGTATGCCCGCTAACGTCGCCCGAGATTTTTTGGGGAGAGCATCCATGTCCTTCGGTCCTGTCAGTCCGTCGCTCGCCGCGAGCTTCCCGCCACCGGTGATGGAGGCGCGCGCCTGGCTGACCTCGATCCCGCGACCGGACGGCCTGCCATTGATCAATGTCTCGCAGGCCGCGCCCGTCGATCCGCCGCCGAAAGTGTTGCGCGAGGTGATGGCGCAGCACATTCTTGAGGTCCCCGAGGCGCATCTCTACGGCCCGGTTCTGGGCCTGCCCGCCCTGCGCGAAGAGATCGCCGAGCAATGGTCTGCGGCTTATCTGGGCCGGATCGAGGCCGACGAGGTGGCCATCACCTCGGGCTGCAATCAGGCGTTTTGCGCGGCGGTCGCCTCGCTCGCCAGGGCCGGTGACGCGGTGATCCTGCCGACACCCTGGTACTTTAATCACAAGATGTGGCTGGACATGATGGGGATTGAGGCGCGGCTTCTGCCCTGCCGCGACGGGATGCTGCCCGATCCCGACGAAGCAGCCGCGCTTGTCGACGACCGGGTCAAGGCGATCCTGCTGGTCACGCCCAACAACCCAACCGGGGCAGAGTATCCCGCCGGTCTGATGCGTGGTTTCGCCGAGCTTTGCCGAAATCGTCATATCGCGCTGATCGTCGATGAGACCTACCGCGATTTTCACGCCGTCGAAGGCCCGCCCCATGATCTTTTTGGAGCCGACTGGCAGGATGTGCTGATCCATCTCTACTCGTTTTCGAAGGTGTTCCGGCTGACCGGCCACCGCGTCGGCGCGATGATTGCGAACCGGGAGCGATTGGCACAGGTCGAGAAATTCCTCGACACGGTGACCATCTGCCCGGCCCAGATCGGCCAGCATGCAGCGCTTCATGGTTTGCGGGAGATGGCAAACTGGGTTGCGGATGAGCGCGACGAGATCCTGGCCCGCCGTTCTGCCATCACGCGCGGCCTGCAGAGGCTGGAGGGCTGGAAAACACTGGGGACCGGCGCCTATTTCGCCTATGTCGAGCACCCTTTCGACATGGCCTCGGATGAGCTGGCAAAGGCGCTGCTCGGAAAGCAGGCGATCCTCGCCCTTCCGGGCACGATGTTCGCCCCCACAAGGGTCGATGGCGGCGATGGCAGTGCCGAGCAGCAACTGCGCATGGCATTCGCCAATATCGACGCGGATGGCATCGCAGAGCTGATCGCGCGGATGAAATCCTTTCAGCCCTGAGCGCCCTCTTGCCTCGCCCCGTTCAAGCCCGTACACCCAGACCGCAACAGTGCCGCTAGCTCCGGCTGTTTGAGGAAAGTTCACACATGTTGAAAACAATCCGAAGCTCAAGCTCCAGTGTCTTTGTCTGGATTCTGATGGGCTTTCTGGTGCTGGGTCTGACCGGGTTCGGCCTGACCGGTGTGGTGTCCGGCCTGTCACAGCAGAATGTGGCGCAGGTCGGCAGCCAGAAAGTCGAGCGTGAGGCCTTCTTCCGGCAGTTGCAGGCGCAGATCCGCGAGACCGGCCAGCGGCTCGGCACACCTCTGAGCATGGAGCAGGCGCGGCTTTTCGGCATTGATCAGCAGGTTCTCGGACGCATGATCGCCTTTGCTGCGCTCGATGATGAGACCAGCAAGCTCGGCTTCTCGTCCGGGGATGTGGCGGTGCGGGACCAGCTTCTGGAGACGCCGGCCTTTCGGGGTATCAACGGACGGTTCGATCCCGAAAGCTACAATCTGGCGCTGGAACAGCTTGGCATGACGGCTTCCGAATACGAGGAGCAGCTGCGCAAGGATCTGACCCGCGGATTGCTGCAGAACGCGCTGCGAAACGGCTATCATGTTCCAGACGAGATGGTGCACACGCTTCTGGGATATCTGCAGGAAACCCGCGATCTGAGGATCGCAAGCCTGACGCTGGATGATCTGACCACAGAGGTCGAGGCACCGACCGAGGACGCAATTCTCGCCGCTTACGAGGCCTCTCCCGACGCCTACACGGCGCCCGAGATCCGCAAGGTGTCCTACGCCGCGCTCCGTCCCGAGGATCTGATAGAGACCGTTGAGGTCAGCGAGGAAGACATTGCAGATCTTTATGAGGCGCTGTCCGATACATACAACACGCCCGAGCGGCGGATCATTGACCGGATCGTCTTTGGCAGCGAGGAAGAGGCGGCAGCCGCACTCGACCGGATCAATTCCGGTGAGGCCGGTTTTGACAAGATCGCCACCGAGCGCGATCTGAGCGCGGACGACATCGCGCTTGGCGGCGTGGCCGCTGATGCGTTGTCGCAGGAGGCGCGCGCTCTGGTCTTCGCAGAGGACGAGACCGGCATCTTCGGCCCCGTGCGGAGCGCGCTTGGCCCCGCTCTCTTCCGCGTCAATGCGATCCTGAAGGCCCGCAGCACGCCGCTCGATGATGTACGGGAGGATCTGCGCGTACAGCTTGCGGCAGAGGCCGCCCAGGCCTCGGTCGGGGACTGGATCGACACGATAGAGGATCTGCTCGCCGGTGGTGCCACCCTTGAGGAGCTTGGCGCTGAGACCGACATGATCACAGGCACCGCGGAAGTGAGCGTGGAGATCGGCGAAGGTCTTGCAGCCGATCAGGCGTTCCGTCAGGAGGCCTTTGAAGCCGAGATCGACGAGGAGCGTGACCTGATCGACCTGTCCGATGGCGGGCTGGCCGTTCTCCGGGTTACCGAGATCGTGCCGCCGACCCTGCGTCCGCTGGAAGAGGTACGCGATCAGATCATCGAGCGTCTGATGCAAGAGGCGCGCCGAACCGCCCTTGCAGAACAGGCCGAGGCCACCCTGGCGAAGCTGCAGGACGGGTTTGCCTTCACCACCGCGCTTGGTCTTGAGGGAATCGCAGTCCGATCCGAAAACGGCGTTCTGAGGGGCGCGGATGTCGACGGGCTGACACTTGAGACGCTTGGCCAGGTTTTCGAGGCCCAGAACGGCGAAACACTTCTGGCAGAACAGGATGATGCGGTCCTGCTGATCGAGATCGCTGATGTCGCGACCTTTGACCCGACCGATCCCGCGAATGCGGAGCTTATCGACACGGTACGTACAAATCTTGAAATCCAGATCTCGGCCGATCTGTTTCAGGCCTATGCGGGCAGCATCCAGCAGCAGACCGAAGTTTCAGTCAATCAGACCCTGATTGACCAGACACTCGATTTCTATCAGTAGCGCCACCCCATGCAGATCCATCCCGACTTCGACGCCTTCGAGACCGCCTATAGGGAAGGGCGGAATCAGGTTGTCTGGACCAGGCTGATCGCGGATCTCGATACGCCAGTTTCGTTGATGCTGAAGCTTGCACAGGCCCGCAAGGACAGCTTTCTGCTCGAATCCGTGACTGCGGGTGAGGTACGCGGGCGTTACTCGGTGATCGGAATGAAGCCCGACCTGATCTGGCGCTGCCGCGGTGAAAAGGCCGAGATCAACCGCTCGGCCCGGTTTGACACGGATGCGTTCGAGCCGATGGACGCGCACCCTCTGGACGCGCTGCGCGCGATCATCGCGGAAAGCCGGATCGAGATGCCCGAGGCGCTGCCGCCGATCTCGGCCGGACTGTTCGGATATCTCGGCTATGACATGATCCGGCTGGTGGAGCATCTTCCCAATGTGAACCCGGACCCTCTGGGGCTTCCGGACGCCGTGATGATGCGACCGACGGTCGTGGCGATGGTCGACGGGGTGAAGGGCGAGGTCATTGTCGTGAGCCCGGTCTGGGCGGGTCAGGATGTCTCGGCCAAGGCCGCCTTTGCGCAGGCCGCCGAGCGGGTGATGGACGCGGTGCGTGATCTTGATCGCCCGGCCCCCGATGAGACACGCAGCCCCGGGGATGAAGCACCCCTGCCCGATCCGGTCTCCAACACCACGCGTGAGGCCTATTTCGACATTGTCGAGAAAGCCAAGGAATACATCCGCGCGGGCGACATCTTTCAGGTGGTGCCAAGCCAGCGCTGGTCACAACCCTTCGATCTGCCACCGTTCGCGCTCTACCGCGCGCTGCGGCGGACCAATCCCTCGCCCTACATGTTCTTTTTCAACTTCGGCGGCTTTCAGGTCGTCGGCGCCAGCCCGGAAATTCTGGTGCGCGTGAAGGATGGCAAGGTCACGATCCGGCCCATCGCGGGCACCCGTCCGCGCGGCAACACACCTGCCGAGGACAAGGCGCTGGAGGTCGATCTGCTGGCCGACAAGAAGGAATGCGCCGAGCATCTGATGCTGCTCGACCTGGGGCGCAACGATGTCGGTCGTGTCGCGAAGATCGGAACCGTCGATCCCAAC
This sequence comes from uncultured Paracoccaceae bacterium, assembly GCA_947493745.1. Classification (GTDB taxonomy): domain Bacteria; phylum Pseudomonadota; class Alphaproteobacteria; order Rhodobacterales; family Rhodobacteraceae; genus CANLSM01. The sequence continues at coordinate 109,221 of CANLSM010000008.1, forward strand.
GAGCAGTTCATCATCGAGCGCTACAGCCATGTGATGCACATCGTCTCCAATGTCGAAGGTGAGCTGAGCGACGATCACGACCCGCTCTCGGCGCTTCTGGCAGGCCTGCCGGCCGGAACCGTCTCGGGCGCACCCAAGGTGCGGGCGATGGAGATCATCGACGAGTTGGAGACCGAGAAGCGCGGCGTCTATGCGGGCGGCGTGGGGTACTTTTCGGCCGCAGGCGAGATGGATATCTGCATCGCGCTGCGCACCGGCGTTCTGAAGGACAAGACGCTTTACGTTCAGGCCGGTGGCGGCGTCGTCTATGACAGCGTACCCGAGGACGAATATGTCGAGACCCAGAACAAGGCCCGCGCCCTCATGAACGCCGCCATCGAGGCCGGCCGGTTCGGGCGCGGTTCGGGCAACAACTGAACCCTATCGGGTACTCAGCGCCTCCATCGCGACCGAGACCGGCGCGATCGTCACCGATTTGGATCCATTGCTTATCAGCCAGGAGAAGAGCGTCGTCACGGTCTCGGGCCGGGTCGTTCCAACCACCACGGCAGCGCCCGAACGGGAGGCCTCGAAAACCGCCTTGTCCAGTGCTGACTGGATGGAGCGCGGGTCGCTGTTTGCGTCGATCTCCTGATAGACCGTCGCACTTTGAAGACCCTCGGTACGGGCCAGGCGGTCAACCGAGTTCAGGCCACCGCTGCGATGGGTCAGAATTCCGTGACCGCTGACCTTGAGGCTGTCGATCAGCGTGCGGACCAGGTTTGCATCCCGAGGCATGTCGCCATCGACGCGGTCCATCACCCCGACCGCGGTCGGCACAGCCGCCAGAAAACCGCCCAGATTGGCTGAGACCACAGAGGCATCCATGCCCCTTGAAATCATCTGCGTCCCCGCATCGGGCAGCAGGGCCACGGTCTCGATCCCCTTGGCAAAGTAGGTGCGGCTGATCCCGGCGGCCCCATCCATGGTGACCGGCAGGGCAACCGTGATCGGCACTCCGAGATCGAAAAGCGCCTCGCGGGCCACGCCCTCATCCCCCACGTCGCGCAGCACGATCGCCAGGAACGGCTGGGACGGATCGCCCTCGAACGCGACCCGGTTGCTGGTGAACGCGTCGCCCGCGACAATGTCTGCGGGCGGCACAACATAGACCTCATCGGTCGGAACAACAGCGGGCACGGGCGTGATGTCTTCCGGCGTGATCACGGGTTCCTCCGTGACCACGGCGGTCTTGATTTCAGGCTCTTTCGCAGCCGGTTCTTCGGCGACCGTATCCGTGCCCTTGTTGGTGGGCTCGATCGGAGTGGCCGATGTGGTGCCTTCCGTTGTCACACGCTGGGCCCCGGTATCGACCTGGGGGATCTCTGCGGTCTGGGTGTTCACACTCGGCGCATTGGGGGTGTCGCCTCCTGCCGTCGCGCTCGACAGGCTGGGGGCCGAACCACGCGCGCTCAGCCCGGTGGGCGCATCGGACCGGCGCACGGTCGGCGCATTCGGACTGTCGGTCTGGCCTTGAGGAATGCTGGGCGCGTCGAAGGCAATCACCGGCGCGAACGGATCTCCGTCGAGCGATGCCACACCGGTCTCGGGCGGCGTCTCGGTCTCTGCCACGACCGGGGCTTCTTCAATCACCGGCGCAGGCGCAACAACGGCGACGTCCGGCTCCTCGACAACGGGGGCCTCGACCACCGGTTCACCGGCTGAGCCTGCCGGAGCCGCGTCGAAAACCGGGCGCATCCCGCTTTCCAGCGGCACCAGCCCTGCCAATGCCGCAAGTCCGGCACCACTTACAATCACGCCATAAATGGCGCCCCTCAGAAATCCGCCGCCTTGTGCTGCATCAGCCATTACAAACTGCCCTTCATATGCGCGCATATGTGCCAAGCTGCCCCTTGACCATTCTGCGTCTCTGAGAGCATGTATACCTCGCCAATTCTTTTGTTCCAGCCCAAACCGGGGCGGAACATATCGCAGATAAGGGTCATACATGCTCCTGTTGATCGATAACTATGACAGCTTTACGTATAATCTTGTTCATTATGTGGGAGAATTGGGAACAGATGTCGAGGTTTGGCGCAATGATGCCCTGACCGTTCAGGATGCGGTCGCCAAACATCCCGACGCAATCATGCTGTCGCCGGGCCCCGGCACTCCGGATCAGGCCGGGATCTGCCTGCCGCTTGTTCTGGCCGCCGCCGAAATCGGGATTCCGCTGATGGGCGTTTGCCTGGGACATCAGGCCATCGGGCAGGCCTTCGGTGGCACGGTCACCCGCCATTCGGATATCGTGCATGGCAAGGCCGGAAAGATCGTCCATGAGGGCAAGGGCGTCTTCAGCGGCCTGCCATCGCCGTTTTCGGCGACCCGCTATCACTCCCTAGTCGTGGACCGCGCCACATTTCCCGACATGCTGGAGATCACGGCGGCGCTAGACGATGGCACCATCATGGGCCTGCGCCACAGGACCCTGCCGATCGAGGGGGTTCAGTTCCACCCTGAATCGATTGCCTCCGAACACGGCCATGCGATGCTGCGCAACTTTCTCGACCGCGTGCCGGTTTCCGCATGAGCGATGCCCTCAAACCGCTGATCGGCAAGGCGGCCGATGCACCACTGACGCGTGCCGAGGCCGAGGCCGCCTTCAACATCATCATGGAGGGCGAAGCGACGCCCTCCCAGCTTGGCGGTCTTCTGATGGCGCTGCGCACCCGTGGCGAGACTGTCGACGAATATGCCGCCGCTGCCGCCGTCATGCGGGCCAAATGTTACGCGGTCCAGGCCCCGAAAGGCGCGATGGATATCGTGGGCACCGGCGGTGACGGAAAAGGCACGCTCAACATCTCGACCGCAACCGCCTTCGTCGTGGCGGGCACCGGTCAGGTTGTCGCCAAGCATGGCAATCGCAATCTGAGCTCGAAATCCGGCGCGGCAGATGCGCTGACCGAGCTTGGGATCAATGTGATGATCGGTGCGGATGTGGTCGAAAAGGCGCTGAGCGAGGTCGGCATCGCCTTCATGATGGCGCCGATGCATCATCCGGCGATGCGCCATGTCATGCCGACCCGTGCCGAGCTTGGCGTGCGCACGGTCTTCAACATCTTGGGACCATTGACAAACCCGGCCGGGGTCCGGCGACAGCTCACTGGAGCGTTCTCACGCGAGGTGATCCGCCCGATGGCCGAGACGCTGCGCTCTCTGGGATCGGAGAAAGCCTGGCTGGTGCATGGCTCGGACGGCACCGACGAGATCTCGATCGCCGGCCCGACCTTCGTGGCGGCCCTCGATGGTGATGAGATACGCGACATGGAAATCTCGCCCGAGGACGCGGGCCTGCCGGTGCATCCCTTCGAGAGCATTCAGGGCGGCACACCGGCAGAAAACGCCGTTGCCTTCCGTGCGCTTCTGGGCGGCGCGGCATCGGCCTACCGCGATGCGGTGCTCCTGAATGCGGCGGCGGCCCTCGTCATCGCCGACAGGGCAGCGTCTCTGCCCGAAGGGGTGGAGATGGCAGCACAAAGCATAGACAGCGGGGCAGCGGCCGCGAAGATCGAGGCCCTTGCCACGCTGACATCCCAAGGAGGCTGACCGGTGGCAACCATTCTCGACAAGATCAAAGCCTACAAGCTTGAAGACGTTGCCGCCCGCAAGGCGGAGCGTCCCCTGAGATTCGTGGAGGCCGCAGCCAGGGATGCCCCGCCGGTCCGCCGGTTCGCGGATGCGCTCCGCAGGGCTTCCATGAAAGGTTACGGGCTGATCGCCGAGATCAAGAAAGCCAGCCCGTCCAAAGGTCTGATCCGTGCCGATTTTGACCCGCCCGCCCTGGCCCGGGCCTATGAGGCAGGCGGCGCGACCTGCTTGTCCGTGCTCACCGACGGCCCGAGCTTTCTGGGCGATGACAGCTATCTCGTGGCTGCCCGAAATACGGTGTCGCTTCCGGTCCTGCGCAAGGATTTCCTCTATGACCCATGGCAGGTCGTCGAGAGTCGGGCTCTCGGTGCGGACTGCATTCTGGTGATCATGGCCAGCGTTTCCGACGCTCAGGCCGCCGACCTTGAGGCCACCGCGTTCGATTGGGGGATGGATGTGCTCATCGAGGTCCATGATGCGGCCGAGCTTGACCGCGCGCTCCGTCTCAAATCCGCCCTTCTGGGGATCAACAACCGTAATCTCAACACGTTCGAGACCACGCTGGAGACCACCCGCACCTTGTCCGCCCATGTGCCCAAGGACAAGCTTCTGGTCGCGGAAAGCGGCCTCAATGCCCCTGCCGATCTGGCCGATCTCGCGGGCCACGGGGCGCGATCCTTCCTGATCGGCGAAAGCCTGATGCGGCAGGACGACGTCACGGCAGCGACACGCACCCTGCTTGCCAGCCCGGTGCATGCCTGATGGCTAAGCTCACCCATTTTGACGATCAGGGTGCCGCGCATATGGTCGATGTCTCGGACAAGGAGATCACCCATCGGATCGCGATTGCGACCGGTCAGATCACAATGGAGCCCGAGACCCTCGCGATGATTGTCGAGGGCCGCGCAAAGAAAGGCGACGTGCTGAGCGTGGCGCGTCTGGCAGGCATCATGGCCGCCAAGAAGACCCATGACCTGATCCCGCTCTGCCATCCGCTGGCGCTGTCCAAGGTCTCTCTTGATCTGAGAACGGCGGAAGACCCGGCCCGTGTCGAAATCAACGCCACCGTGAAAACCACCGGTCAGACCGGGGTCGAGATGGAGGCGCTGACAGCCGTCTCTGTCGCGGCCCTGACTGTCTATGACATGGTCAAGGCCGTGGATCGGTCGATGGTGATCGGTGAGACGAAGCTCACGCTCAAGGATGGCGGCAAATCCGGGCGGTTCGAGGCGTGAGATGCTGAGCACGGACGAGGCGCTGTCCCGTCTCCTGTCGCTGATAACCCCGGTTCCGGTCGAGACGATCCCGCTGGCCGATGCTTGCGGGCGGGTGCTGGCGATCACGCAGACCGCAAGGCGCACGCAACCGCCATTTGCCGCCTCCGCCATGGATGGCTATGCCGTCCGGGCGGGCGAGGCCGAGCCGGGGGCGCAGCTGAACGTGATCGGCGAGGCCGCCGCCGGATCGCATTTCGATGGCAGCCTGTCAGAAGGTCAGGCCGTGCGGATCTTCACCGGCGCTCCGGTGCCGGATGGGGCCGACGAGATCGTCATTCAGGAAGACGTGACACGCGATGGCGACCGGATCACGATCCACAAGGACCGCGACCGCGCAAACTACATCCGTCCCGCAGGCGGGGACTTCAAGCAAGGTGCACCGCTTGATGCGCCGCGCCGCCTGACCCCGCAGGACATCGCGCTTCTGGCGGCCATGAATATTCCCGAGATCCCGGTGCGCAAACGGCCCCGGATCGCGCTCATTCCCACCGGGGACGAACTGGTCTCACCCGGCGAGACACCGGGTCCCGATCAGATCATCAGTTCCAACAATTTCGGCCTCAAGGCGCTTCTGGAGAGCCATGGTGCCTCGGTCGCGTTGCTTCCGATTGCGCGGGACAATGCATCGAGCCTCGCGGCGGCGTTCGATCTGGCGCGGGAGGCTGACATGATCGTGACGCTCGGCGGCGCGTCCGTCGGCGATCATGATCTGGTGCGCGATGTGGCCGGAGACAACGGTCTGGATCTCGACTTCTACAAGATCGCCATGCGACCGGGAAAGCCGCTCATGGCTGGCCTGTTCGGCGGCACTCCAATGATCGGCCTGCCGGGAAATCCCGTATCATCAATGGTTTGCGGGCATATCTTCCTGCGACCAGCGCTTGATGCGATACTGGGCCTGCCCGCCCGTGCTCTACCGCGCAAGACCGCCCGTCTGGCCCATGCGCTCGGACCCAACGGCCCCCGCGAGCACTATATGCGCGGATCTGTCCATGATGGTGAATGCGAGGTTTTCGAGCGGCAGGACAGCTCGCTCCTGTCAGTGCTGTCCCGGGCCAACGCGCTGGTCGTTCGGGTGCCTTTCGACGAGGCACGGGCCAAGGGGGCAGAAGTCTCATTCATCCCCCTTTAACCTCCGTGAACAGAAAATTTGACACAAAAGGAGAACTTTTGTAGAACGCTCTGGAACGAAAGGGTATCAAACGGGGTAAAGGGCCGGATACATGCTCACCAGAAAACAGCTCGATCTTCTTCAGTTCATCCATAAACGGGTGCAGCGCGATGGCGTGCCTCCTTCCTTTGATGAAATGAAGGAAGCGCTTGATCTGCGCTCCAAATCCGGCATTCACCGCCTGATCACGGCTCTGGAGGAACGCGGCTTTATCCGGCGTCTGGCGCATCGTGCCCGAGCAATCGAAATCGTCAAACTGCCCGACAGCATGGATGGCGGAGGCTTCTCCCCCCGCGTGGTCGAGGGCGGCATCCGCGAGAAACCCCGCAGCGCCATGTCGGTTGATGTCGAGGCTATCGAGATCGGTGTCCGTGGCCAGATCGCAGCCGGTACGCCGATTGAGGCCATCGAGCAGGTCTCGCATAATGTGGCCGTGCCAAGCTCGATGGTTGGGTCTGGCGAGCATTATGCGCTTGAGGTCAAGGGCGACTCAATGATCGATGCTGGGATCAATCACGGTGATATCGTGGTGATCCGCGAACAGCCCGATGCCGATACCGGCGATATCGTGGTGGCGCTCGTCGAGGGGCAGGAAGCGACGCTGAAACGCCTGCGCAAGCGCGGCAGTGCGGTGGCGCTCGAAGCGGCCAACCCGGCCTATGAGACGCGGCTTTACCGGGACGATCAGGTTCGCGTTCAGGGCAAGCTTGTGGGCCTCATCCGCACTTACTGAAATTCGAAGCCGCGCACGGTCCAGGGACGCGTTCCGGTTGCCCTGTTCACGGTTGCGATCTCGTAGCCTGTGTCGGTCAGCTTCAGCGCTGTCGCCCCGAAATCCTTCAGTTTCTGACCTGTGATTGAAAAGCAAGGACCGGCCGGGATCTCTTCCCATTTCGGTGCAACAATGATGGTGTTGGCCGCGCAGATGTCATCTGCCGGGCTGTCAGAGGTCGTCCAGAGAACCGCCTGGTCTTCACCGAAGAGGGCCGAGACGAGACCCCGGCTGCGCTGAAACCCGTCTCGCGCTGCGGCCTCGACCTGATCGGCAGGATCGCCATCGTTTTCAAGCCAGCTTCGCGCGGCAAATCCGTTGCCACGGTCCGTGCTGAGAATACGCCCCTGCTCGGTCAGAATGCCGACCAAGCGCCCGTTTTCGGCAATAAGGATATCGGGCCGTTCAAGCCCAGCCCAGAGCCAGATGCCCAGAGCCATGGGGGCCAGCCCCAGGATCCGCAATCGCCCAACCCAGAGCCCTGCGAAGAGCGCGCCTGTTGCGATCAGCGGCAGGGTCTGCGGCGGACCGATGGTCAGATGCCAGACGGACCCGTCAAGCCCGGTTACCCACTCTGCCACGCCCAGGATATAGGCGATGCCCCTGTCCATCACCCAGAAAGCCGGGCCGGAGGCACCAAAAGGCGCGAGGCAGAAGCCGATCACGGCCGCGGGCATCACGACGAGACCCATCGCCGGAACCGCCAGCAGGTTCGCCAAGAGACCGTATTGCGGCACCTGATTGAAGTGAAACGCGGAGAACGGTGCCGTTGCGGCACCCGCGACTGCCGAAGTCAGCATCAACGCCAGCACGGGCTTGACGTAGCGCAGACGCCCCTCCCCCAATCGCCGCCAGAACCATGTGCCGCGCAGCATGTTGAAGGTAGCGATCAGGGCAGCCGTTGCCGCGAAGGACATCTGGAAACCCGCCTCCGTCAGGCTCTCGGGTCTGCGGACAAGCACGATCAGGGCTGCAATTGCGACAGCGCGCAATGTGAAGGCGGGGCGGTCGAGCATGACCGCGACAAGAACCACTGCCGTCATCACGAAAGCCCGTTGGGTGGCAATGCTTGCGCCCGAGAGCAGCAGATAGGCCAACCCTGCGGCCAGGGCCGCCACAGCCGCGATTTTCTTGACCGGCAGGCGCAGGGCAAAGCGCGGGACGAGCGCCAGTCCATAGCGAAAGACCGCAAAGACGAACCCGCTCAGGAGCCCCATATGCAGCCCCGAGATTGCCAGAAGATGGGCCAGATTGGATGCGCGCAGCGCCGTCAGGGATTGCGGATCAAGCGCTGAACGATCGCCTGTCAGAATGGCTGCCGCGAATGCGCCGGTGCGGGCAGGCATCTGGTCCCGGATCCACTGCGAAAGCCCGATGCGCATCACGAACAGCCGGACACCGAGCCCCGCCTCCATCCGGTCAGGGGCGCGCAACACCGGCGTGCGGGTGTAACCAACCGCACCGAGACTTCGGAACCAGGCCATACGGCGGAAGTCGAAGCCGCCCGGCTCGACCGGCGCGCCGGGTGGTCCGAGAAAGGCCGTCAGAGCGATCCTTCCGCCCGGCAGCAGCGCGGATATGTCGGTTTCACCATGCAGGGACACCCGAACCCTGGCGGGCGTTTCCTCGCTGGTGAGGCGTGGCAAATAGACCTCATCAAGCAATATGCGCGGTGCGTTGCTGGCAGAGCGATCAAGCCCGATGATGCGCCCTTCGACCGGTCCGCGATAATCGCTCATCAGAACCGGGGCCTGCACGGTTCGGGCACGCTCGGCCACCAGAACGAAGCCTGCGAGTGACAACGCAATCAGGACCAGCAGCCCCAACCGGCTCCAGAGCCAAAGGGCCGCGAGAGCAAGCGCCGCGAGGCCGCAGGCCGCGAGCACCGCGAATGTCGGCTCGGAGAGGCGGGTGAAATAGAAGCCGATGCCCGCGCCGAGAAACACCGGGCTCCATAAAAACAGCTGCGGGCGTTGCGCCTCGCACATGTTTCGCACCCAGGAAATCATCGCAGCCCTTGTTCTCAACAGGTCAAATGGCCTACATGGTCGCAGTTTTATGCCCAATGGTTTCCAAGAGGTTAACCAAGATGTCCGAACCCGCCTACGTGGTCACCCGATTTGCCCCCTCACCGACCGGATATCTGCATATCGGAGGCGCACGGACCGCTCTTTTCAACTGGCTCTTTGCCCGCCATCACGGCGGCAAGATGCTGTTGCGGATCGAGGATACCGACCGGGCACGACATACGCCGGAGGCCACCCAGGCCATCCTCGACGGGCTGACATGGCTGGGGCTTGACTGGGATGGTGAGGCGATCAGCCAGTTCTCCCGGCTGGAGCGGCATCAGGAGGTCGCCCGCGAGATGCTGGGGCGCGGCACCGCCTATCGGTGCTACGCCACCCGTGAAGAGATCGATGCCTATCGCGAAGATGCGAAGGCCAACGGGCGTCCGCCGCTGTTCCGGTCTCCATGGCGGGATGCGGACGCGCCAGCGCCCGATCTGCCCTATGTGATCCGCCTCAAGGCACCGCAAAGCGGCAAGACGACGATTGCGGACGAGGTCCAGGGCGAGGTCTCGTGGAAAAACGAAACGCTCGATGACCTGATCCTGCTCCGCTCGGACGGAACACCGACCTATATGCTGGCGGTGGTGGTCGATGATCATGATATGGGCGTGACCCATATCATTCGCGGCGATGACCATCTGACAAACGCGGCGCGACAGACGCTGATCTATCGCGGCATGGATTGGGACCAGCCGGTCTTTGCGCATATTCCTCTGATCCATGGTCCCGACGGGGCAAAGCTGTCGAAGCGGCATGGAGCCCTCGGGGTCGAGGCCTACAGGGACATGGGGTATTTGCCGGCTGCGATGCGCAACTACCTTGCGCGGTTGGGCTGGAGCCATGGAGATGACGAGTTTTTCACCACCGACCAGGCCGTGGAATGGTTCGGGCTTGAGGCCATCGGCAAGTCACCGGCACGTTTCGATTTCAAGAAGCTGGAGAACCTGTCCGGCCAGCATATTCGCGCGACCGAGGACGCGGATCTGGTCAGGGAACTCACCCGCTTTGCTGCAACGCAAAATAGACCGCCCTTCACTTTCAATCAGTGCGAAATGCTGCTGAACGCCATGCCCGGCCTGAAGGAGCGCGCAAAGACCTTGCCGGAACTTCTTGAAATGGCACATTACTTTCTGTCGGAACGCCCTTTCACCCCGGATGAGAAGGCCGCCGGCATTCTTGCGGCAGCCCCCGAAGGCATGCTCGGCAGATTGACTTCGCGCCTGCGAGATGCTAGCTGGGAGAACGAAATTCTGGAGGCGGAACTACGCAGCTTTGCCGACAGCGAACAGCTCAAACTAGGCAAGATTGCTCAGCCCCTGCGGGTGGCCCTGACCGGGCGGACCGTATCACCCAGTGTTTTCGATATCATGGTGAATATCGGCAAGGATGAGACACTGGCCAGGTTGATGGATGCAAGCTCCTGACCGGACTGCCGCTCCGATTTGAGCCAAAATCAGACGTGGCGCGAAATCCCGCGTCATCAAATATTTACCATCCGCCTGCATGAGGCACGCAGAGGTGGGAAACAATAGGGGATACTATATGGCAAAAGACGCAAACCGTTCCGCTCAGCTGACATTTGGCGACAAGACGCTCGACCTTCCGATGGCCAGTCCGACACTCGGCCCCGATGTGGTTGATATCCGCAAGCTCTATGCGCAGGGCGATATCTTCACATACGATCCCGGCTTCACCTCCACGGCCTCGTGCGAAAGCGCGATCACCTATATCGACGGCGCGAAGGGCGAGTTGCTCTATCGTGGCTATCCGATTGACCAGCTGGCAGAGAAATCCCATTTTCTCGAGGTTTGCTATCTGCTGATCTATGGCGAGTTGCCATCCGCGATGGAGCTGGAGAAGTTCGAGAACCTGGTGACCAACCACACCATGCTGCACGAGCAGATGACCAACTTCTTCCGTGGCTTCCGCCGGGACGCACATCCCATGGCCATCGTCTGCGGCTGCGTGGGCGCGATGTCTGCCTTCTATCACGACAGCACCGATATCTCCGACCCGCATCAGCGCGAAGTGGCGATTGTGCGTCTGGTGGCCAAGCTGCCGACGATTGTCGCCTGGGCCTACAAATACCATGTCGGCCAGCCGCTGGTCTATCCGCGCAATGATCTCGATTACGCGTCGAACTTCCTCAACATGTGCTTCTCCGTGCCGTGCGAGGAATACAAGGTTGATCCGATCCTGAGCCGGGCGATGGACCGCATCTTTACACTGCATGCAGATCACGAGCAGAACGCGTCGACCTCGACCGTGCGGCTTGCGGGCTCGTCAGGTGCCAATCCGTTCGCGTGCATCGCAGCCGGTGTTGCGTGCCTTTGGGGACCTGCCCATGGCGGCGCCAATGAGGCAGCGCTCTCGATGCTGCGCGAGATCGGGACCGTCGAGAAGATCCCGGAATATATCGAGCGGGCACAGGACAAGAATGACGGCTTCCGCCTGATGGGCTTCGGCCACCGGGTCTACAAGAATTACGATCCGCGCGCCAAGGTGATGCAGGAAACCGCCAAGGAAGTGCTGGCCCTGATGGGTGTCGAGAACAATCCGACGCTGCAGGTCGCCCAGAAGCTGGAAGAGATCGCGCTCAACGATCCCTATTTCATCGAGAAGAAACTCTACCCCAACGTGGATTTCTACTCGGGCATCATTCTGGATGCGATGGGCTTCCCGACCTCGATGTTCACGCCGATCTTCGCGCTGGCGCGCACAGTCGGGTGGATCTCGCAGTGGAAAGAGATGATCGCAGACCCCAGCCAGAAGATCGGTCGGCCCCGTCAGCTCTATACCGGTGCACCGCATCGCGACTATGTCGACGTTGAAAAGCGCTGATCCGGCACAGGGCCAGTGTGAAGGCCGGGTCTGATCCCGGCCTTTTTTCGATGAGGCACCGATGAGCAAGAGCCTGAAACGTGTGATCGCCCATGCCGAGGAGTTGGGGCTGGATATCACACCTGTGCGCATGGATGACGGCACGCTCACCGCACAGGCCGCGGCAGATGCATGCGGGTGCAAGGTCGATCAGATCATCAAGTCGATCCTCTTCAGGGTTGCAGGCAGCGATGAGCATGTCCTTTTTCTCACGGCTGGCAGCAATATGGTCGATATGACCAAAGCCGCCGGTGTCTGTGGGAAGCGTCTGGAAAAGGCGGATGCCGCAAGTATCAGAAACTATACCGGTTTTGCGATCGGTGGCGTGTCACCGCTCGGACATATCAACCCGGTTGAGGTCTTCCTCGACCCGCATATCTTGACATTCCCGACAATCTTGGCCGCCGCCGGAACACCGCATCATGTCTTTGAGATCGACCCACGGCGTCTGCAGGATGCACTGAACCCCACCGTCGCGAACTTCACCCGATAGCGCTCAGGACCGAGCGGGCCGCCCGCAGGCCCGGCGGCTCCTGCCCCCGACCAAGCGCCAGCATGGCCTGTCTGGCGGCTTCGCGTTGCTCAGGGGCACCCGATGTCAACATCTGCTCGACAGCCGGTCTGATCTGTTCCGGTGTACAGGCCTCGAAGAGGAACTCCGGCACCGCACGGGTATCGGTCACGAGATTGACAAGCGTCGCGGTGTCGATCCTTGCGAGCCGCCGGACCAGGGCACGCGTAAGCCGGTTGGCATCATAGGCGATCACCATCGGTGTGGCCATTGCCGCCAGTTCGAGCGAAACCGTGCCCGAAGCGGCCAAGGCCCCGTCCGAGGCGGCAAAGGCCACCAGTTTCCTGCGCTCGGTCGCGGCTGCATCATCACTCTCCCCCGTCAGAACGCGGGCATCCGGGAAGAGCGCCCGGATCTTGGTGGCGAGATGCGGCAGGGTCGGCACAATCACCTTTGTCTCCGGCAACGCCTCGACCGCGTCACGGAACACCGGCCCGAGACGATCAACCTCGCCATTGCGCGAACCCGGCAGAACGGTCAGGAGCCGCTCGCCGGTCGCAAGCTCCATCTCGGATCGGAATGCGGCAATCTCCTGCTCGGGCGGCTGAGACACACTGACGATAGGGTGCCCCACGAAGTCGCATGTCATCCCGGCCTCGCGCATGTAGGGCGGCTCGAACGGCAGGAGGGCGAGCACATGATCGATGACCCGTGCCATCTTCTTTGCCCGACCCGGACGCCAGGCCCAAACGCTGGGCGCAACATAATGGATGGTGCGCAGATCGGGGCGGGTCTTGCGTGCGCGCCTGGCCACGCGCAGGCAGAAATCCGGACTGTCGATGGTGATCAGCACTGCCGGCGCGCTCCTCTCGACGGCCTCCGCCGTCTGCCGGATGCGCCGCAAAAGCTGAGGCACACGCGGCAACACCTCGGCGATGCCCATGATCGAAAGCTCATCGATGTTGAAAAGGCTGGTAAGCCCCTCGGCCTGCATCAACGGACCGCCGAGCCCCTCGAAAACCACGGCGTCATCGGTCAGCTCCTTCAGACCGGCCATTAAGGCAGCGCCGAGCCGGTCGCCCGAAGGCTCTCCGGCGATCAGAAAGAGTTTGAGCGGCTCAGGAGGCATCGCTCTGGGCTCGTCCCCAGAGGAAAAGCCCAAGCGCATCAGCACGGGCAACAGTGTCTTCCAGCCCGAGGATCAGGACGCCTCCGGCCTCGACCACCACTCCGGCAAGACCGGCTGCATGGGCGCTGTTCATGGTCTCCGGGCCGATGGCTGGCAGATCCACGCGCCAGTCCTGCCCCGGCTTGGGTGCCTTCAGCAGGACCCCTTTGCTGCCTTCGGGGTCGGGGCGGTACATCTCGCCGGTCTTGGCGACAAAACTCAGCATCTGGTCGGTGCCCTGAATGCTCTCGGTCGCCAGACAGATGCCCTGCGCCACCACGGCACCCTGCCCGACATCGACCTGACCGATGGCCCGGACGATCTCGGCTGCGCGTGCCGCATCCCGCTTGTCATCCGCGCTCGGTTGCGCCTTGGTGTGGACGCCGGGCCGGGCAAGCAGCTCAGCCAGCAACTCGTGCGGCGCATGGATCCTGAACCCCTCGGTCTCGAATATCGATGAGACGATGCGCAACGTGTCGTCATCCCCCGATTTCAGCGCCTTGAACAACATCGGCGCGAGCCTGAGGCCCTTGAAGTCAAACCTCAGCGGGCTGAGGCGCGGACGGATCATGCCGCCTGCAAAGGTCACCGACTTGCAACCGGCCTTTCTCAGATCAGCAAAGAGCCGTCCGGGCTTCTCGAAAACGGCATGGATCACCGGGTGTTTCTGGAGCCAGTCGAGGCTGACCCCCTCAAACACGACAACCCTGTATGGCTGTCCGCGCCGCGCAAAATCCTCCGCGATCAGACGCGGGAGGACGCCATCACCTGCAACAATTGCAATCGCATCGCCTATGGCAGGCAAGTTCGGCGTGGGCGAGGTCATTCAGGTATCCGGTGTCGTGAAATGGCGTGAGGTTTCGCTCGACATAAACTCTGTGACGGTCTGTACAAGGCTGTTCTGCGGATAGCGCGCGGATATCTCGGCGGCCCGCTCATGCAGGCTGCCATCGCCTGAAAAAAGTTCGGTGAAGGCTGCGCGCAGACCTTGTATCTCGGCCTTGTCCGCCCCTCGACGGCGCAGGCCGACAAGATTGAGGCCAGCCAGGCTCGCCCGATCGCCCATGACCGTTCCAAAGGGGATCACGTCGCTTACCACCGCTGCCAGGCCGCCGATCATCGCGCCGCGGCCGATGCGGCAGAACTGATGGACACCGGCAAGAGCGCCGATCACGACATTGTCCCCGATGATGCAATGCCCGCCCAGAGACGCGTTGTTCGCAAGCACCACGCCGTTGCCAACCATGCAGTCATGGCCGACATGAACGCCCATCATGTAAAGCCCGCCATCGCCGACGCGGGTCACACCGCCGCCGCCCTCTGTGCCGGGGTTCATGGTCACATGCTCGCGGATCATGTTGTTCTTGCCGATGACGAGCTGCGTGCGTTCGCCTGCGAATTTGAGGTCCTGGGGCCGATGCCCGATGGAGGCAAACGGCCAGATCGTCGTGCCATCGCCAATATGGGTCCATCCGGCCAGCGCCACATGGCTCTTCAGTTCGACACCTGCGCCGAGCATGACTTCGGGCCCGATCGTGCAGAGCGGTCCGATCTTGCAGTCCGGTCCGATCACCGCACCGTCCTCGACAACAGAAGTGGGGTGGATCTGCGCGCTGGGATCAATTGACATCAGCTGTCCTTGTCTGTCTCTGGAGGCTGGATCATCGCGGTAAACTCGGCCTCGGCCACGATCTGCCCCTCAACCTTGCCCTCCCCCCAGAACTTCCAGACCTTGCCGCGACCGCGGATCACGGTGACATGCAGCTCAAGCTGGTCGCCCGGCTGGACGATCTGGCGAAACTTGCATTTGTCGAGCGTCATGAAATAGACAAGCAGGTCGTTGTCGATGAGGTCCAGCGACTTGACCACCATCACCGCAGCGGTTTGCGCCATGGCCTCAACAATCGTGACCCCTGGCATAACCGGTTTGGCCGGGAAGTGCCCCTGAAAATGGGGCTCGTTCACAGTCACATTCTTGATCCCGACCGCCGCCTTGTTGGGCTCGATATTGATGACCCTGTCGATGAACAGGAACGGATAGCGATGCGGGATGCAGCGCTTGATCTCGTCAATATCGGCCATTTCAAGGTCTTGATTGATATCCGTATAAGCCATTTCGCGTTCCCTAGTTACCCGAAGAGGTGGCGTCGGGGTTGTCCAAGTTGTTCTTTTTGTAGACGTCATCCAAACGTGTAATGACCCGGTCGGTAATGTTCAAATTCTGATTTGACATCAGAACCGCGCGCTGCTCGACGACCGCACCGGCACCGGTTTCGGTCAGGATCTGCTGTAGGATGGGCGCGACCTGACTGAAAAAGTCGCGACGTCGCTGCTCGGCGGCCTGCGACAGGGCAGATGCCTTCTCTTCCTGCTCGGCGCGGATACGGACCACCTTGGCGTCAAAGGCATCAGCCAACGCCTGAAAGCTGGCCGGATCGGTGCGCGGTCGCAGATCCGTCAACTGCTGCTCTTCGGCCTCAAGCTCCTGATCCAGCGCGCGGCCTTCGGCGATCAGTTCGGTCCGTTCGGCATCTTCCTGTGCGAGCACGTCGCGGCCAGCAAGGCTTTCGGCGAGAACCCTTTCCTGCTCCAGGATCAGAAAGGCAGGGCGGAAGGTCTGTGCGGTCGCCGATGTGGCGGTGGCGAGCAAACCGGCGATGAGAAGCGAGCATATCCAGCGCATGAGGGCAGGTTTATCAGAAACGGGTATCCACCGTCAGCCGAAAACGTTCCTCCTCGTCGCCCTCAACGGTTTTGAGCGGTTTGGCGAAGTTGAAGCGCAAGGGGCCAATCGCAGTGTCCCAGAAAAGCGAAACACCGACGGCGGATCGCAACTCGGCACCGTCGTCAATCGGGCCGGAGGCTCCATCGACCACATCATCCAGACCCCAGACCGTGCCGGTATCCAGAAACACGCCGCCAAACACGCCATACTCTTCGGGAAAGCCGATCGGAAAACTCGCTTCCAGTCGCGCAATCGCATAGTAGTTTCCGCCCAGCGAGTCGTTCACGCTGTTGGCTGAGCCCGGACCGATACAGGCATCGCATCTGTCGCGAGGGCCGAGCCCGCCACGATCGAAGCCGCGGAAACTGTCGCCACCCAGAAAGAACCGGTCGGAAATGCGGGAGTTGCCGTCCTGCATGACCAGCGCGCCGCCCTCCAACTCGGCGGACAGGACCACGTCCTCTTCAAAGAAACTGGTGAAGACCCGCGCGTTGACGACGGATTTCGAGAACTCGGTGTCGCCACCCACACCTGCAAAGTCCTGATCGAAGCGCAGAATGAAACCGGCTGTCGGATCGATCGGTGAGTTGCGACGATCAAGCGAATAGGTAAACCCGATGGCAGAGGTTGTCAGCCGGTCCTCTTCCGCGACCAGAATCGGCGAAACGGTATCCGGGTCCGCGCCGATGATCTCATCGGTTGAGATCCGATAGCGCAGCGTCAGGCGGCTGTTTTCGGTCAGCGGGAACCCGATACGCTGCGTAAGGCCGATATTCTCGGTCGAAACACCGGACTCCTCGCGGTCCCGTTCCCTGAAAAAGAGTTGAAAGCCATAGAGCAGATCCTGGTCGAAGAGCGCAGGCTCGGTGAAGCTGAGACTGTAGTTTCTGATATCGGAGCCTGCGGAAAGCTCCATCCCGACGGTCTGACCGCGGCCCAGAAAATTCCGCTCAGTCAGCGATACGTTGCCCGTCACCCCATCACTCGACGAATAGGCGGCACCAAAATTCAGGCTCCCGGTCGGCGCTTCTTCCACATCGACGGCAACAACAGCCCTGTCGGGCGCAGAGCCCTCGCGAACCCTCGCCTCGACGCTTTCGAAGTAGCGCAGCGCCCTGATCCGGTTCTCGGCGTTCTCGATCTCTCGCGCATTGAAGGCGTCACCTTCAACCACGCGGAACTGCCGCCGGATCACCCGGTCGAGCGTCTGCGTATTGCCGCGAATGTCGATGCGTTCGACAAAGACCCGTGGTCCCTCGACAAGCTCAAAGTCGATGTCGATGATCCGCTCGGCTTCATTCTTGTTGATCCTGGGTTGCACCTGAACAAAGGCGAAACCCTTTTGCCCGGCGAGGAAGCTCAGCCGTTCGATCTGCCGCTCGACCCGTTTGGCGCTGTAGGTCTGGCCCGGGCGGATATCAAGCAGTTCCTCAAACTCGTCAGGATCGAGCGCCGGCGACAGCGTCGACACGAAGGTCTCGCCGAACGTGTACTTCTCGCCTTCGAACAGGTTGAACGACAGGAAGAAACCGTTGCGCTCGCGCGACAGCTCGGCGCTTGCGGCCCGGACTTCGAAATCGACATAGCCGCGTTCGAGATAGAACTCCCGCAACAACTGCTTGTCCAACTCCAGCCGGTCCTGATCGTAGATGTCATTGCTGAAAAGGAAGCTCAGGAAATTGGCCTGACCGGTGTCGATCACCCGGCGCAGGCGGCGATCCGAGTAGACCTTGTTGCCGATGAAGTTGATCCGTTTGACTTCGGTCGTGCTCCCCTCGACGATCTCGAAGACCAGATTGACCCGGTTGTCGGGAAGGCGGATCAGCACCGGTGTCACCTCGGCATTGAAGCGCCCGTTCTGCGAATAGGCCTCCACGATCACCTGCGCGTCCCGCTCGGCTGCTGCACGCGAGAAAGCACGGCGCGGCTGCAGCGAGATGAAGGTTGCGAGGATTTCGTCCTCGATCACCGTGTTACCCTCGAAATTGATGAAGTTGATCGTCGGGTTCTCAACCACTGCGATCTCAAGGCGTCCGGCGGTCGGGTTCAGCTTGACGTCCTCGAAAAGACCACTGTCAAAGAGCCGTTGAAGACCTGCATTCAATGCGTCCGGCGACACCGGCTGGCCCGGCTGGATGCCCGAGATCACCCGGATCGTATCGGCCTCGATCCGCTGGTTGCCGACAACATCGATGCGCTGGAAAGTGGTGGTCTGGGCGTCCGCAGGTTCGGGGAGCGAAAGAACAATTACGACTGCGATCAAAACAGACCAGACCTGCCCAAGGCCCGCCCTCAGCACCGACTTCCACATGGCCCCACTTTTCCTTCTCGCCCTGGTCCGGTCATCTATGTGCCGGACCTTGTCATTGTTTTTCAGCTCACCGAGATGAGCCTCATGACATCGTTATACGTTGCAAAAACCATGAGTAACAAGACCAAGCTGAGGCCAACACTCATCGCGATTTGCAGGGCCATCGGGGCGGGGGGGCGACCGGTGATGGCCTCATAGGTGAAAATCACCAGATGTCCGCCATCAAGCACCGGGATCGGGAAGAGGTTCAGCATCCCGATGGCTGTCGAGATGACCGCAATCAGGGTAATGAATTCCATCAGACCCTGATCGGCGAAATGACCCGAGACCGAGGCAATCCCCACCGGGCCCTGCAGGTTCTTCGCCTCCAGTCCACCGGTGATGATCTCCTTGATGGCCCGCAGGGATCCCGAGATCACGGCCTCGATCCGCTGGACGCCGATCCACAGAGCCGTCCATGGCATGGGAGTGGCGGTCTCGGGCGAGAAGAAATAGCCCGACCCGCCGCTCACGCCGATCATCACCCGCTTCTCAAAACCGCCCTGGCCATCCTCGGCCACACGTTCCTGCGGTCGGATGGGCATGCTCAGGATCTCTCCGTTGCGCCTGACACCGAGGATGAGAGTCTTGCCTATGGACGGCAGGACGGCATCGCGCAGATCGCCGAATGTGGTCAGCGTCTCGCCATCTGCCGCAACGATAAGATCACCGACCTGAAGCCCGGCCCGACTGGCAGGCGACAGGGGTTCGACCCCTTCGACAACCGGCACGATGGGGAAAGGGACCTTGACCTCATGGGTGTCGTCTTCCCGACTGACCACAAGCGTAAGCGGCCCCGGCGGTTTCATGGCCTGTGCAATCCTTTGCAGATCGCTGAAACGCTCGACCGTCTGACCATTGACCTGTACCAGCACGTCGCCCGGTTGCAGGTCAACCTCTTCGCCCAACTGGGCCCGATCGATCTCGCCGAAGGTCGGTGGTGTGATGACCAGACCGCTCCACATCGCCAACCCGGCAAAGACAACGGCGGAAAGGATGAAGTTTGCCACCGGCCCCGCGACAACTGTCAGCATCCGCTTCCAGATAGCAGCCCCCGGGAACGACCGGGAGCGGTCATGCTCGGACATTGCGGCAAGCGCTGCGTCATCGGTTCGGCTCGACGGATCGGCGTCGCCCAGAAACTTCACGTACCCGCCCAGCGGAAGGGCCGCGATCTGCCACCTGGTGCCGCGTTTGTCGGTCCAGGAGGTCAGAACCCTGCCAAATCCCAGCGAGAACGTTTCCGCATGGATACCGCACCAGCGCCCAACAATGTAGTGGCCGTATTCATGGATGAACACGACGATACTGATGACGACGAGAAACGGCAGTACGACCGACAAAAAGCCGCCAATGAGCGGAATGCTTGCAATCAGATCCATAGATTTCAGTGTCCTTTTCGCGCGACCCAGGCGGCGCTTCTTTCGCGGGCCAGCTTATCAATCGTCTCAATATCAGCCAAACTTGGCGCTTTTCGAGCCAGACTTGTGTCAGAATTAAGCGTTTCTAGCACATCTTCAACCAGTGCGGCCATGTCCAGAAATCCGATCCGTTCATCAATGAAGGCGTCAAGTGCCGCCTCCTTGGCGCCATTGAATGCCGCACCCGCCATCTCGCCCATGTTCATGACATCGCGCGCCAGTCGAAGGGCCGGAAAACGGCTGGTGTCCTCGGGCGCAAACTCCAGTCGGGCGATGTCTGCGAAGTTGAGCCTCTCCACCGGCAAAGACCGTCGTGCAGGATAGTTGAGAGCATATCCGATCGGTCCGCGCATATCAGAGGGGCCGAGTTGGGCCATGATCGAACCATCGGTAAAACCCACCATCGAATGAATGATCGACTGGGGGTGGATCACGACCTCAATCTGCTCCGGCTCGAGATCAAAAAGAACTTTTGCCTCAATAACTTCCAGAGCCTTGTTAAACATTGTTGCACTGTCAATGGAGATCCGCTGACCCATGTCCCAGTTGGGATGGGCCTGCGCTTCGGCCAGCGTCGCCTTCGCCATCTTTTCAACCGGCCATGTGCGGAATGGACCACCCGAGGCGGTCAGGATCACCCGCTCCAGCGTCCGGCTGTCCTCACCGCAGAGCGCCTGATGGATGGCACTGTGCTCGCTGTCCACCGGCACAAGCGTCGTGCCGT
The DNA here is from genome assembly GCA_947493745.1 of uncultured Paracoccaceae bacterium. Lineage (GTDB taxonomy): Bacteria > Pseudomonadota > Alphaproteobacteria > Rhodobacterales > Rhodobacteraceae > CANLSM01. The sequence continues at coordinate 129,916 of CANLSM010000008.1, forward strand.
TCTCGGCACAGGTCTGTTGCAGGAGGGCGCCGGCGCAAACAAGGCTTTCCTTGTTGGCAAGGGCCAGAATGCCACCCTGCCCGGCTGCCTCCAGCGTCGGCGCAAGACCGGCAAAGCCAACAATGGCGGACATGGTCCAGTCGGCGGAAACACCGGCCGCATCAACCAAGGCCCCCGGCCCGGCGCTGACGTTCACCTCTGTTCCCGAAAGGGCGTCCTTCAGATCCTGATACCGGTCGGGATCCGCCGTGACAGCGTGACGGGCATTGAAGGTGCGTGCCTGTCGGGCCAGCAGATCGATATTGCCAGCACCGGTCAGAACGCCAATTTCGATATCGTCCCGGCGGCTGATCAGGTCGAGCGTGTTCACACCGACCGATCCCGTCGCCCCGAAGACATTGGCCCGCATCACTCAGCCCGCCGGCAGGAAGAACGACAGAAGCGCGAAGACGGCCAGTGCGCCCAGCAACCCGTCGAACCGGTCCAGAAGACCGCCATGTCCGGGGATCAGGTTGCTCGCATCCTTGACACCGAAGCGGCGTTTGAAGGCGCTCTCGATCAGATCACCGGCCTGGCTTGCCATCGCGAGCAGCACGCTGAGCCCCAGGATCCATGGCACCTTGATCTCGGAGGCCAGAGCGAAGATCACCCCCACCAGCAACGCCAAGCCCAATCCGCCAAGCGTGCCCGACCAGGTCTTCTTCGGGCTGACCCTGGGCCAGATCTTCGGGCCGCCGATGCTGCGACCAGCAAAATAGCCGCCGATATCGGTGGCGATCACTACCAGCACCAGCCACAGGACGGTGTAAAAGCCCGTGTCCGGATCCCGGCGCAGTTCAACCAGAAAAGACATGGCCAGCGCAATGTAGACGAGCCCCGGCGCCATCCAGACGAGCTTTGGACGATCCAGAACCGCAAGCAGAGCCACACCACAGAGCGCCACAATCAGAGAGATATGGATTTCAAAGGACCCGCTGAGGGCGACGGCCAGGACCCCAGTGCCAACAGAAATCAGCAGCCCCATGTCGTCCAGGCCGGTATCGGGCTTGAGAACACGGCGATACTCCCACAACATCAGTCCGGTCGCGAAAGCCACGAGTGCTGTGACATAGACGCCACCCTTCCAGAAATCGACAAGCGCTATGCCTGCAAGGATGATAGCCGAGACAATCCGAACCCAGAGATCCGCGTATTTCGGGCCCCGTTCGGCTGTGCTCATCCCATCACTGCGCCAAAGCGGCGTTCCCGGGAATTGTAGTTCTCAAGACAGTGACTGAGCGTCTCGGCCGTGAAATCGGGCCAGCAGATGTCGAGGAAATTGTATTCGGCATATGCCGCCTGCCAGAGCAGAAAGTTGGAAATCCGGACCTCGCCCGAGGTGCGCAGCACCAGATCCGGGTCCGGCAGGCCGCCAGTGTCCATGAAGCGCGAGATCGTATCCTCATCAAGGCAGGACCTTTTCAGTTCTCCCGCATCGGCGGCATCAATCATGCGCTCGGTTGCCCGGATAATCTCGTCCCGCCCGCCATAATCAATGGCAACGGTCATGTTGAGGCGGGTGTTCTCGCGCGTCATGTCCTCGACCGAAGCCATCAGTTTCTGCAAACCCTCATCCAGACGGCTGCGATTGCCGATGAAGCGCAGCCGGACGCCGGCCTCGACCAGCTTCGCGGCCTCCTTGCGGATATACCAGCGGAAAAGCCGCATCAGGCCCGCAACCTCATCCTCTGCGCGTTTCCAGTTCTCGGTCGAGAAGGCATAAAGCGTCAGATGGGTCACACCCAATTCAGGACAGGCCTCGACCACTTCGCGCACCCGCTCGACACCGCGCTTGTGGCCCGCGAGGCGCGGAAGACCGCGCCGCGTCGCCCAACGGCCATTGCCGTCCATGATGATCGCCACATGCGCAGCACTTGGTTTGAAATGAGTAACCCGGGTATTCGGCATGAATTACCTCTCACAAAGGAACCCGCAGGCGTCAGACCTGCATGATTTCTTCCTGCTTTGTTTCCAATGACGCATCTACTTTCTTAATAGCCTGATCGGTCAGCGCTTGAATCTCATCTTCCCAGAGCTTGTGATCATCCTCACTCATGCCATCAGCTTTGGCTTTTTTCAGTTGGTCCATTCCGTCACGCCGCACATTCCGCACCGCAATTCTTGCGTTTTCCGCGTATTGCCCGGCAACTTTGGCCAATTCGCGGCGGCGTTCCTCATTTAGTTCAGGGATCGGGATGCGCAAAATGGTACCATCCATCTGCGGGTTGATCCCGAGACCGGAGGTGCGGATCGCCTTGTCCACGGCATTCACCAGGCCCTTGTCCCAGACATTTACCAGAACCATGCGCGGCTCGGGCACGTTGATGGTGGCACATTGGTTGATCGGCATTGTGGAGCCATAGGCGTCAACCATCACCGGATCGAGCATCGAGGCCGACGCCCTGCCCGTCCTGAGCGACGCAAATTCGCCACGCAGCGAACTCAACGCGCCATCCATCCGCTTTTCCAGCGCATCAAGATCAATGTCCTCGTCAGCCATGTCGCTCCCTCCATCTCAGAACTTCGTTCGAGACCTGTTAACTTGGTTCCACAATTGTGAATTTACCACGCCCCTGCACAACGCCTGCAAGCCCGTTCGGTTCATTCAGTGAAAACACGATGATCGGAAGGCTGTTATCTCGCGCGAGTGCGATGGCTGAGGCATCCATGACCTTGAGGTTCTTCTGCAGAACCTCGTCATAGGTGATCCGCTCATAGCGCACCGCATCCGGGTTGGTCTTGGGATCGCTGTCATAGATGCCATCGACCTGCGTGCCCTTGAAGATCGCATCGCATGACATCTCGGAAGCACGCAGCGTGGCCGCCGTATCCGTGGTGAAGTAGGGATTGCCGGTCCCGGCGGCGAATATGCAGACACGGCCCTTCTCAAGGTGGCGGACGGCACGGCGGCGGATGTAGGGCTCGCAGACTTGATCCATGGGAATGGCCGAGATGACGCGGGTGAAGATGCCAAGCCCTTCAAGGGCCGACTGCATGCCGAGCGCGTTCATCACCGTGGCCAGCATGCCCATGTAGTCGGCGGTGGTGCGTTCCATCCCCTGAGCCGAGCCCTGAAGACCGCGGAAGATATTGCCGCCACCGATGACCATGCAGATCTCGACACCCAGATCATGAACCTTCTTGATTTCCTGGGCGACCCGCTGAACCGTCGGAGGGTGCAGCCCGAAGGCCTCCTCCCCCATCAGGGCCTCGCCCGATATCTTCAACAGAACACGCGAATATCGAGGTGTCTCGGTTTGAGCGCCTCCGTCTTGCATCCTTTGCCCCCGCCTCTTGGTGATTTCGCGACAAAATGTCGGAAAACGTCTGCGGGATCAACGACAAAGGTCAGGAGTTTCCGTGCAGAGCACAAAAAAGCCGCACACCCGGGGATGCGCGGCTTTTCCGACAGATTGGAAGGCGCTTACCCGCCCATTGTCTTGGCAACTTCGGCTGCGAAGTCTTCTTCTTCCTTCTCGATGCCCTCACCGACCTCAAGGCGGGAGAAGGCAGCAACCTCAGCACCAGCATCGGCTGCGGCAGCGGCAACAGTAAGATCGGGGTTCATCACGAATTTCTGTTTCAGAAGAGTGACTTCCTCGAAGTACTTGTTCATCCGGCCGACGATCATCTTCTCGATCACAGCGTCAGGCTTGCCGCTTTCGCGGGCCTGATCGGTCAGCACCTGCTTCTCGCGCTCAACCAGTGCCGGGTCGAGATCAGCTTCGCTGAGCGATGCCGGGTTGGAGGCGGCGATATGCATCGCAATCTGCTTGCCGATACCGTTGTCGGAGCCTTTGAGGCCGACCAGAACACCGATCTTGCCCATACCGTCAGCGGCTGCGTTGTGCACATAGGCCGCAACGCTGTCCGCCTCGACCCGGGTCATGCGGCGCACCGACATGTTCTCGCCGATGGTGGCAACCTTTGCGGTCACGGTCTCGGCCACGGTCTTTCCGTCGAGCGGAGCGGCCAACAGTTCGTCAATCGATTTGCAGCTCAGTGCAACCTTGGTGATAGAGGCCACCATCGCCTGGAATTCTGCGTTCTTGGCCACGAAGTCGGTCTCGGAGTTCACCTCGACCGCAACGCCGACGCCGCCCTCGACAGCCACGCCGACCAGACCTTCTGCGGCTGTGCGGCCGGACTTCTTGGCAGCCTTCGCCAATCCCTTGGTGCGCAGCCAGTCAACGGCCGCTTCCATGTCGCCGCCGGTCTCGACCAGCGCCTTCTTGGCATCCATCATGCCGGCGCCCGAGGCGTCGCGCAGTTCTTTTACCATGCTCGCGGTGATGCTCATCACAGCTCTCCTTCAAACCTCAAAGAATGGGACGAGGCCCATATGTAGTGGTGCATCCGTCGCTCAATGCGCATAGCGGCCATGTGCGACGGGCATGAGACGGGCGGGCTTATTCAGCCTTCGCGTCAGCCTCGGCAGGAGCTTCGGCGGGTGCCTCCTCAGCAGCAGCCTCGACAGGGGCTGCTTCGGCAGGGGCTTCCTCGGCCACAACCTCTTCAACCGGCGCGTCTTCCATCGCGCCGATATCGACACCGGCATCGCCAAGCTGGGAGGCCATTCCGTCAAGGGCTGCACGGGCGACCAGATCGCAGTAAAGCGCAATTGCACGCGCCGCATCATCATTGCCCGGGATCGGATAATCGATGCCCGCAGGGTTGGAGTTGCTGTCGAGCACCGCGATCACCGGAATACCCAGCTTGTTGGCTTCCGCCACGGCAAGCGCTTCCTTGTTGGTGTCGATCACGAAGATGAGGTCGGGAACACCGCCCATTTCGCGGATGCCGCCAAGCGAAAGCTGCAGTTTGTTCTGCTCGCGCTCCATGCCAAGACGCTCTTTCTTGGTCAGACCTTCAGCACCCTCGCCCATCTTCTCATCAATCGCCTTGAGGCGGCTGATCGAGGCGGAAACGGTTTTCCAGTTGGTGAGCGTGCCGCCCAGCCAGCGGTGGTTCATGTAGTACTGCGCTGATTTCTCCGCCGCTTCGGCCACGGCCTTGGACGCCTGACGCTTGGTGCCCACGAAAAGCACACGGCCGCCCTTGGCAACGGTTTCGCGCACAACGTTCAACGCCGCATCCAGAAGCGGAACGGTCTGCGTCAGATCGAGGATATGAATGCCATTGCGATCACCATAGATGAACTCGCCCATGCGGGGGTTCCAGCGGTGTGTCTGGTGGCCGAAGTGAACGCCTGCTTCAAGCAACTGGCGCAATGAGAACTCGGGAAGAGCCATTGTCGGTATTCCTTTTCCGGTTTCGCCTCAGCGGAGAGAAGGGCTTTTGCCCAACCGGCGGACGCATCAGGGATGTCTCCCCCGCGCGCCCAAACCCCGCCTGTGGATTTCGTGGGTGTCGCATAGAAGGTTTGCCCCCTGTTGGCAAGGGGCAAACCGAATTCAGATCTTGGCGGTCAACTCTTCGAGAAAATAGCTGACGAACTGGACACGTCCCGCAAGACCGGACTTCTGATAGATCGACGAATTCTGCGCCTTGATCGTGCCTTCGCTCTTTTGCCGGATTTCGGCAATCTCGGCGACCGAAAAGCCCTTGATGATCATGAGGGCGACGTCCTTCTCGGCCTTCGACAATTTCCAGGTCTCGAACTTCTCTTCGAGAACGGCCTGAAACGAGTCGGCGGCGACCTTCAGTTGCTCCTCGATCTTGCGATTGCGGTTCATGGTCTTGCGCAAGAGCCATGCCGACATGGCAAAGCCGATGAGCAGCCCCAAGACCGACAAGACCTCGATCGTCTCGTGGACCTGCCAACTCGGGCGGCGCCACCAGATACCGGAAACCGATCCGACGAACTCGTAGACAACCAGCAGGAACGACACCGCCTGAATACTGAAAGCAACGATGAGAAGCTTGTTCGTCATGCGGCTTTCCGTAACCTCCGCCGACCCTTCCGGATCGGCGAAATCAGCGGCGTCAAGCTGTGCAAGCACGCCTCCCATCAGTCATCATCATCATCATCATCATCGTCGTCATCATCGTCGTCGTCATCATCATCGTCATCATCGTCGTCGTCGTCATCATCATCGTCGTCGTCATCATCATCGTCGTCGTCATCGTCGTCATCATCATCATCATCGTCGTCGTCGAGGTCATCATCGTCGAGATCGTCGTCGTCGAGGTCATCATCGTCGAGATCGTCGTCGTCGAGGTCATCATCCTCGTCGTCATCCAGCATCTCGATCTCGTCTTTGAGAATGACGCCGTCGCGACCGATAATAAGCTCGCGCTCCGAATCCGCGCGTTCCGCTTCAATTTTTGTGCGGCCAAGCATGGTCCGCGAGATCTCGATATCCGAATATCCCTGCTCAAGAAGCTGGCGCACGACCGCCTCTGTCGCAGTTTCTGCCAGCACGGGCGTGGCGCACAGACCGACAGCAACGATACAAGTTGTCATTTTTAGTTTGATATTCATAACAGGCCCTCCGCGGCTTTTTTTGTGATATCTTTCGCTAGATCGATTTTTTTCGCCGAACCATTGCACCTCTGCCCGAATTTCACATTTTATGACCTAGGTTTAGGTTCAAATCATGACGACTGGACGCAAGTCAATCGAGGCGATAGAAGGCGGGAAGTTTAAAGAGGCTGGTGCCCGCAGATGTCCGATTCAGCGCAACCCAAGATCTATCTGAAATCACCGCAACTCTTTGAGCTGGCGAAATTTTCCTCCGACCTGGCTGAGGTTCTTGATCGGTTCGAGGTCGCCTGTGTGCGCCTTGCTCTGGGCGCCGATGACGAGGAAACACTCAGTCGGTCAGGCGATGTCATCCGGGATGTCTGCCATCAGCGCGATGTTGCAATGGTGATCGACCAGCATTTCCGGCTTGCCGAGAAACTGGGATTCGACGGCGTGCATCTGACCGACGGATCACGGCAGGTTCGCATTGCTCGCAAGGCGCTGGGACGCGATGCCATCGTCGGTGCGTTCTGCGGAACCTCGCGCCATGACGGAATGACCGCAGGCGAGATCGGAGCGGACTATGTCTCCTTGGGACCGTTGACGGTCACCGACGCGCTTGGCGATGGCAGCATGGCAGAGGCCGATCTCTTTCGCTGGTGGTCGGAAATGATCGAGGTTCCGGTGGTCGCCGAAGGGGGCCTCACGGCCCCGGCCATCGGTGAGATAGGCCAATACGTGGACTTTCTGTGTCTGGGCGATGAAATCTGGTCGGCCCATGACGGCCCTGTCGCCGCACTAGAAGGTGTTCTGCGGCAACTCTAACCGCTTCCTCAGCCCGTTTCGCACAGTGTTCTCGCAATAGGCTGCCAGCGCCTTGCGATCAGCAAAATCCTGGGGCGACACCGGTGTATGGAACACGACATCGACGCGACCGCCGCCCGAAAGGGCAAAGATCGCCTGAAGATGTCCGCCAAGCGCCATATCTCCCCACCACCCGTAAAACGTCGCAGGCAGACCGTTCGCGGGGTGATAGGCAACCGTCACAGGCTGGATCTCGATCCTGCCCTGCAGTCTGGGGCTCAAAAACGGCGAAAACAGCGAGGAGCGGAAGCGCAGGACCCGTTGCCCGTCTGTGCTCGTGCCTTCCGGGAAGAAACAAAGCTTGCCGCCCTGCAAGAGACGCTCCTCCAGTTGTTCCGCGCTTCGGGCCGCCGCACTGCGTTTGCGCGAGATATAGATCGTTCCGATCTGACGCGAAAGAATGCCGACGACAGGCCATCGCGCGACATCATCTTTCGAGACAAAGGCGATCCGGTCAGCGCTCAGCAGCGAGAATATGTCAAGCCAGCCCGCGTGATTGGCAACCATCGCGCCACCATCCTGCAACGGCGTGCCGACCCGGTTCAGCCTCACGCCACAGAGCCACAGACACACCTTCCCCCAAAGCCGCACAACTTGGAGGTAGCCGTCATTGGGCACAATCAGGCGGGTGAGTTTCAACAGCAGGACCGGGATCATCAGGAGATAAGTGACGGTTACCAGTGCAAGCGCGCGCCCGACCATGCGGAGCTTCTGCACCGGACCGGGTCGCGGCAGGTCCGGCGGCTCTCCACCGGTCCAGGTCAGCCCTGGTTCAACTCGCGTTGCGTCGGTAGAAATCACGGTATCGGCTTTTCATGCGGGTCGTGTCCATCACAAGACAGACGTCTATCGTATTGAAATCATGATCGATATAGGCCCCATCGCCAACGAAGCCACCAAGCCTCAGATAGGCCTTGATGAGACTGGGTATCTGCTGGAGCGCCAGCTTTGTCTCATATTGGTCCGGTGCGAGGATTTCCATCGCAACCCTGTGCTCCGGCCGGGCTGTCACACGCAGATCGGGCGGCGCCAGATGGGCGTGGTAGAGATGGCTCAGCGCAGGCGCAATTGACGCCGGGTTGGTGCCGTGGAAACTTGCGACACCAAAGAGGATCTCGATGTTGCGGCTGAGCACATATTCCGCGAGGCCGTTCCACATCACATGCATCGCGAGCCCGCCGCGATAGTCCTCGCGCACGCAGCTCCGGCCAAGCTCCACACAGCGGCCTGCCTGCCCCTCCAGAAGATCGAGATTGTATTCCGAAGCCCCGTAGAAGCCCTTGGCAGCCATCGCAACCTTGCCGGTCATCAGACGGTAGACCGCAACCACCTGATCCAGCGGATCATCGGGCGGGGCTGCATGATCAATCAGGATCAGATGATCAAAAACATCATCGAAGGCGTCCATCTCCAGCCGCGATGCGTGATCTGCACCGGCAGCTTCGGCCTGCATCTCTTCAACGAAGACCCGATAGCGCAGACGCTGGGCAGACCTGATTTCCGTCTCGGTGCGCGCAAGGCGAATCTCGAACTGGCTGGCGTCAAATTTCATGCCAAACTGGCCCCGGTTCCCACATCTCCCCCGATCTACGGAATATCCCCAGAGGTGGCAAGGACAGCCTCGGTCCGGATAAACTTAAGCGATAGCGCTGCCATTAATTATTCGTTAAGGTTGAATGTCGAAGACAGTGTTAACGTGACTGGTTGTAGACCGCTTCCAGCACAATCTGGGAGCCATTGATGACCACCTTTCCGGCATGCTCGAAATTGACCGTGATACGGTCGCCGATGATCGACTGGATCTGGCCGATGCCCCAATCGGGCTGCTGGGGATGCCGGACAAGCCCGCCGGGTTCGAGAAATTCGTTCATGCTGCAGTCCGCTCCCGGAATGAGGGCCTGATCATGCGGGACGATCTTACAGCGCTGGTCAGCTCCCGCATCTGTCATGACTTGATAAGTCCCGTCGGCGCCATCGGCAATGGCGTTGAGCTTCTTGGCGGGTTCTCGGGGAAAACCTCGCCCGAACTGGAACTGATCGGAGAAAGCGTTGCATCGGCGACCGCCCGTCTGCGGTTTTTCCGCATCGCTTTCGGGGCGACGCCTGACGGGTCGGTGATCTCGGGGGCCGAGCGGGTCTCGGGAACTGATGATATCTATGACCGGCGGATGACCGTTGTCTGGCAGACTGACCGCGCGGACTGGCCACGGCTGGCGGTCAAGATCGCGTATCTGGCCCTGATGTGCCTCGAAAAGGCACTACCGCTGGGAGGAGAGATCACGATTTCCAAAAGCGGTGACGACCTGATGCTCGATGCGGTGGCCAAGAAGGTGGCCGCGGACCCGGCTCACTGGAGCCATGTGGAAGGTCCGGCAGCACTTGACAGTCTCGCACCTGCAAGCGTGCAGTTCGCCATTCTGGGGGATAACCTCGCCTCGAACTCGATCCGGTTGAAAACCGCGTTCACGCCGGATCGGGCAATGCTGGTCTTCAGCGATCTGCAACTGGGCTGAGCCCGGCCTGAAACCGCCGCATGTTCTGCCGGTAGTGCTCGGCGGCTTGCAGCAGTCCTGCCCTGGCGGCCGCATCAAGCTCCCGCTTTGGCTGGGCCGGCACGCCCACTGCTAGCACGCCCGGCTGGACCGACTTGCCTTCGGTCACCAGCGCCCCCGCGCCCAGAAGGCTCCCCGCCCCGATGATCGCGCCGTTCAGCACCGTCGCGTTCATCCCGATCAGGCATCCGTCACCAAGCGTGCAGCCATGCAGCATGGCCTTGTGCCCGATGGTGCAGTTGCGGCCGATGGTCAGCGGATAGCCCATATCGGTGTGCAGAACTGCATTCTCCTGGATGTTGCTGCCCGCCCCGATTGTGATGCGTTCATTGTCGCCACGGATCACGGCGCCGAACCAGATCGATGCACCCGGCTCGATGACCACGTCGCCGATCACATGCGCACCGGGTGCGATCCAGAAATCTCCATTCTCCGGCACGTTCGGCGCGACCCCGTCGAGAGCGTAGAGCCCGCTCATTTCAGTCGCTCCTCGAACTCGTCATTCAGGCCCTTCACGAAATCCACAAGCGCCGGTCGACGCGCCCGCCGCAGACGCTCGGCCGCCAGAATGGCGCGAAGCTCCGCCTCACAGGCGGCCAGATCCTCGTTGATCAGCACATAGTCATATTCGGCCCAGTGCGAGATCTCATCGCGGGATTTGCGCATCCGGTCGGCGACAACTTCCGCACTGTCCTGCCCACGGGCGAGAAGGCGCGCCTCAAGCTCGGCAATCGACGGCGGCAGGACAAAAACCGAGATCGCCGCTTCGCGCAGAGCGGAATTGCGGATCTGCTGCCCACCCTGCCAGTCCACGTCGAAAAGGATGTCTCGGCCCGCCCTGATCGCGTCCGAAACCGGACCCAGGGGAGAGCCGTAGAGATTGCCGAACACCTCCGCATGCTCCAGCATCTCGCCACGCTCGACCATTGCTTCGAATTCGTCCCTTGTCCGGAAGTAATACTCGCGCCCATCCTGCTCGCCCGGTCGTGGCGGTCTCGTGGTGGCCGAGATCGAGAACATCACATCCGCATCATCTTCCAGCAACCGCCGTGACAGGGTCGATTTGCCCGCACCCGAGGGCGAGGAGAGGATGATAAGAAGGCCTTGCCGGTTCACAGTCTACTCCACATTCTGTACCTGTTCGCGCATCTGATCGATCACGACCTTGAGTTCAAGGCCGATCGACGTAAGCTCCGTCGAGCCCGACTTGGAGCAGAGCGTGTTGGCCTCCCGGTTGAACTCCTGCATCAGAAAATCGAACTTCCGGCCAATCGGGCCACCGGTCCCGAGCAGCGCCCGGGCAGCCTCGACATGCGCGTCCAGCCTGTCGAGCTCCTCGGTTACATCCGCCTTGACCGCGAGAAGTGCCAGTTCCTGGGCAAGCCGTGCCTCATCAACCTGATCGGTGGCCTCCAGCACTGCCGCAACCCTTTGGCGCAGTGCTGCAGGCTGTCCGGCATTGCGCACCTCGGAGACCTCCCGCGCGGCACGCGAGAGATCGCCCAGCCGGGAGATCTGTTCGCTCAGGACAGCCGCAAGGGCCGCACCCTCGCTCTGCCGCGCGGTCACGAAGGCCTCCAGAAGTCTGGGGACCTCAGCCTCGATAGCCCTGAGCAGGGTCTCTTCAGGTCCCGACCGATTGCTGTTCTCAAGAAGATTCCGGGCGGCAAGCAGATCCGTGGCCGAAGCCGGCCTGAGATCCAGCCCCTGTTTTTTCGCCTGCATCTCCAGCGCGCGCAGGGCATCTATGACCTGCTCATAGCTCTCGGCCGCGAAACGCGCCCCCACGCTGTCGGCCTGACCCAGTTTCAGTCCGATGGTGATATTGCCGCGCTTGAAATGCTTGGGCACCTCCTTGCGCAACCGGGCCTCGACGCCTTCAAAGCGCTCGGGCAGCCGCAGTCTCAGATCAAGGCCGCGCCCGTTCACGCTGCGCATCTCCCAGGCCCAGTCCAGCCCGTCCAGCGCGCCCTGGAGCGAGACGAAGCCCGTCATCGACTGAATACTCATGTTTTCTGCTCCTACCTCGCACTCTTTATTGGGTATTTTGTCGCCGTTAATCATTTGTTACCAATTATCAGGACAATTGACTAAACTTGTAATAGCCTTGTTAAAGATTGATTTAGCAAAGGGAAAGGGCGTGGCTTTTGGGAGAATCCGCCACGGGCACAGGCAGACGATGAACTTGGATGCATTGACCACATTGCGGAACTACTGGGAGACGCTGCGCGACGGGCGCATTGCGCCTTACCGGGCCGAGCTTGACCCGCGCAAGTTCGAGGACGCTCTTGAAAACATGTTCATTCTTGAGCAGTTGAACCCCTCGCAGTTGCGGGTCCGGCTGGCAGGAATGCGGCTTTGCGAGCTGATGGGAATGGAGGTGCGCGGCATGCCGCCCGAGGCGTTGATGGCCGCCGATGCGCGCGATCTCTTCACCCAGCTTCTCAGCTCCGTTCTGGCGATCCCGGCAGTGGCCGAGCTCGACCTTCAGGCCCATGACAGCAAGGGGCGCTCGGTCGACGCGCATATGCTGCTTCTGCCGCTGCGCTCCGACTTTGGCGAGATCACCCGCATTCTGGGCTGCATTGCGGCACCCGAGAGCCTGCAGAACGCACCGATCAACTTCTCGATCACCGGCCAGAGAACCTTCCAGATCAAAGCACGTGAAGAGGTAGAGGCCGCTGGTCTGCCGGGCTTTGGCGAGCACCAGACGCCGTTTCAACCCGCCAATACGCAACCCGCTTTGCGGAGCATTGATGGTGATGCGGCAGCGACCGGGACGGCGCGCCGACTGTCACGCGACCATCTCAAACTCATCAAGAATGACTGAGGCCTTGCAGGGCGAGAAGCGCCCTGAGGTCCGAGTGATCCAGGCTGGCATCCGCCTCTGCCCGTAGCGCAGGTTTTGCGTGATAGGCGACGCCCAGTCCTGCGGCCCGGATCATATCGAGATCGTTGGCGCCATCGCCGACCGCGATAACATCCGCAGGGTCCGTACCGACCTCCTTACAAAGCGCCAGTAACGCCTCGCGCTTTGCCTGGCGACCCAGAATGGGCAATGCGACCTCGCCTGTCAGATGATCGCCATCCTGCAGAAGCGTGTTGGCCTGATGCGACTGAAACCCGGTCCTTGCGGCAACGCGTGACGTGAAAAAGGTGAACCCGCCTGAGACCAGCGCGGTTCGCGCACCCGCATCGTTCATGCGTGAAATCACTTCCTCGGCACCGGGGTTGAGGCTGATCCGCTCCGCATAGCAGGCCTCCAGCGCTTCAATGGGAAGGTCCTTCAGCAGGCCGACCCTCGCATGGATCGCCTCCTCGAAATCGAGCACCCCCTGCATCGCCTGTTCCGTGATCTCCGAGACCTGCGCCTTTACGCCCGCGAAATCCGCAAGCTCGTCGATGCACTCGACCGGGATCATGGTGCTGTCCATGTCGGCGATCAGAATCCGCTTCTGCCGGTTTTCGGCAGGCACCTGATTCAGGTCAACACCATGGGGTGCCGCAATACCGGTCCGCTCCAGACCGTCGAAGGCAATTTCGACAGCGCCCGGAGCAAGCCGGTTGGGCGCGTCACATGTCGCGCCCGCCTCCGCCAGGGCCTCACGAACCTCATCGGCAACAGCGTCAGCGACACCGCCCGACGAGGTCAGAACCGCAAACCGGGTCATTCCAGGATCAGCCAACCGCCCGTTGGGAGACACGGCGCTGATGCAGTTCCTCGGCCACGAGGAAGGCCAGTTCCAGCGACTGGGAGGCGTTCAGGCGCGGGTCGCAGGCCGTGTGGTAACGGTCTGACAGATCCTCGTCCGCAACCGCCCTCAGACCGCCGGTGCATTCGGTCACGTCCTTGCCGGTCATCTCGAAATGCACGCCGCCGGGGATGGTACCCTCGGCCTTGTGAATCGCGAAAAACTCCCGAACCTCGCGCAGCACACGCTCGAAGGGCCGGGTCTTGTAGCCGCTGTCGGACTTGATCGTATTGCCGTGCATCGGATCGCAGGACCAGACGACGTTCTTGCCCTCACGCTCCACCGCCTTGATAAGCCTTGGCAGATGCTCGCCCACATTCCCGGCGCCGAAACGTGCAATCAGGGTCAGACGCCCGGCCTCATTGTCGGGGTTCAGCAGATCACAGAGCCGGACCAGTTCTTCGGGATCAAGGCTCGGGCCGCATTTCAGGCCGACCGGGTTTTGCACACCGCGTGCGAATTCCACATGCGCGCCGTCGGGCTGCCGCGTCCGGTCGCCGATCCAGATCATATGACCGGAGCCTGCCACCGGCAGACCGGAGGTACTGTCGATCCGGCAAAGCGCCTCTTCATATTCCAGAAGCAAAGCCTCGTGGCTTGTGTAGAAATCCACCCGGTGCAGGGCCGCCGTGGTCGAGGAGTTCACCCCGGCCGCATCCATGAATTCCAGCGATTCAGAGATCCGGCTGGCCAGATCATGATACTTCTCGTAGCCCGGCGCGTCCTTGGTGGATTCCAGCGTCCAGGAATGCACGCGCGCGATATCGGCAAAGCCCCCCTGGCTGAATGCGCGCAGCAGGTTCAACGAGGCTGCCGCCTGCGTGTAGGCCTGCAACATCCGGGTCGGGTCGGGCACGCGGGCCGCCTCGGTGAAGGCGATATCGTTGATGATGTCACCGCGGTAGGACGGCAGCTCCACACCGTTGACCACCTCGGTGGGTGCCGAACGCGGCTTGGCGAACTGCCCGGCCATGCGACCGATCTTGACCACCGGCACCTTGGCGCCAAAGGTCAGAACGACCGCCATCTGCAGCATCACCTTGTAGGTGTCGCGGATCAGGTCGGCGGAGAATTCATCGAAACTCTCGGCGCAATCGCCGCCCTGCAACAGGAACGCCTCTCCACGGGAAACATCGGCGAGATGAGCCTTTAGCCGCCGCACCTCGCCTGCAAAAACAAGGGGTGGAAAATTGCCGAGCTTTGCCTCAACGGCCGTCAACGCATCCGGATCGGTATAAACCGGCATCTGGATCCGCTCTTTATTGCGCCAATCCGATTTCTTCCATGCGGTCGCCATGATCAAGCCCAGCCCTTCTGCGAGTCCATTTTCAGCCGCGGTGTATAGGCAATTCCGCACGACTTGGCCAGACTGGACTGGACCAAAACTGAAGGACGGTGCGGGATTTGATGCATTCACACTTGACGGCGCAACAAAGTCAAACTCTAGATCACAAAACGCATCAGAGCTGGTCACCATGGAAGATCGCCCGGAACATTATGTTTTCCTCCTTCTGGACAACTTCACCATGCTCGCTTTCGCCAGCGCGCTGGAGCCGTTGCGGCTGGCAAACTTCGCCTCGCAGAAAGAGCTCTACAAGTGGACCACGGTGTCGGAGGACGGGCAGGCAGTGCGGAGTTCTTCCGGCGTCGTGATCAAGACAGATGGTGCACTGGACGAGTTGAGCCGCAATCAACGCGTCATCGTCTGCGGCGGGCTCAACATCAAGGCAAACGCGACAAAGCCGGTTCTGACATGGCTGAGGCGCGAGGCCAGGCGCGGCCTGATGCTGGGCGCGATCTGCACGGCCCCACAGGTTCTGGCCATGGCCGGACTTCTCGACGACAAGAAAGCAACGATCCATTGGGACAATCGCGATGCATTCGAGGAGGAGTTCCCCGAGATCGATCTGACCCAGAACATCTATGTGATCGATGGCAACCGGTTCACCGCCTCGGGCGGAACAGCGCCGAGCGATCTGATGCTCAAGCTGATCTCGGAAAGGCATGGGCCGGAACTGGCAAGCTCGGTCGCGGACCAGATGATCCATACATCCATCAGGTCCGACCGGGACGAGCAGCGCCTGTCGATCCCGACCCGGATCGGTGTGCGGCACCCGAAGCTCTCGACCGTCATCCAGATGATGGAGGAGAACATCGAAGAGCCGATCTCGCCGTCCATCCTGGCCTCAGATGTCGGCATGTCCACACGCCAGCTGGAGCGGCTTTTCCGGCGCTATCTGAACCGCTCGCCGAAGCGCTATTACATGGAACTGCGGCTGCAGAAGGCGCGCAATCTTCTGATGCAGACCGAGATGTCGGTAATCAACGTGGCACTGGCCTGCGGGTTCGCCTCGCCCTCGCATTTCTCGAAATGCTACCGGGGACATTTCAATACGACCCCCTATCGCGAGCGCGGCACACAAGGGGTCCCGGCACTCTGAGCAGATTGCACCGGACTGGCCGGAGCGCTAATGTCGGCGGAAATGATCGGACGTTCAGTTTCTCAGGAGGACCGCCCGCATGTCGGATGCCATCGTTATTGCCGGAGCCGCACGGACGCCAATGGGCGGCTTTCAGGGAGAGCTGAGCAGCGCTACGGCGCCTGATCTGGGCGGCGCCGCGATCAGATCGGCGCTGGAACGCGCAAACGTCCCTGCCGAGAAGATCGACGAGGTTCTGATGGGCTGCGTTCTGCCTGCAGGGCTTGGCCAGGCACCCGCGCGTCAGGCCGGTTTCGCGGCCGGACTTGACGAGAGCATCCCTGCCACGACGCTCAACAAGATGTGCGGCTCGGGCATGAAAGCGGCCATGATGGCGCATGATCAGCTTGCGCTTGGCAACGGAAGCGTCATCGTTGCCGGCGGAATGGAGAGCATGACCAACGCGCCTTACATCCTGCCCAAAATGCGCGGCGGAGCCCGGCTCGGCCATGGTCAGGTGATCGATCACATGTTTCTTGATGGATTGGAGGACGCCTATGACAAGGGCCGTCTGATGGGCACATTCGCCGAGGATTGTGCACAAAAGTACCAGTTTACGCGCGAGGCGCAGGATGAATATGCGCTTGGCTCACTGCAGAATGCTCTTGATGCCCAGACAGCGGGGCATTTCGATGCGGAGATCACACCGGTTGCCCTGAGAACACGCAAAGGCGCAGTGGAGGTGACCACCGACGAGCAGCCGCGCAACGCCCGTCCCGAGAAAATTCCGACACTCAAGCCGGCATTCCGTGAAGGTGGAACCGTGACGGCTGCGAACGCCTCATCCATCTCAGATGGTGCCGCAGCCCTCGTTCTGACACGGGAAAGCATCGCACGGGCCGAAGGGCTCCCGGTTCGCGCGCGCATTCTGGGACATGCAAGTCACGCCCAGGCCCCTGGCTGGTTTACGACCGCCCCCGTTCCTGCGGCGCGAAAGCTGATGGATGGTATCGGATGGTCGGTTGATGATGTTGATCTCTTCGAGGTCAACGAGGCCTTTGCCGTCGTTCCCATGGCCTTCATGGCCGAGCTTGGCGCGCCGCGGGACCGGATGAACGTCCATGGCGGGGCCTGCGCCCTGGGGCATCCCATAGGGGCATCGGGCGCGCGCATTCTGGTCACCCTGCTGCACGCGCTGGAGCGCCATGACAAGACAACCGGCCTCGCCGCCATCTGCATCGGCGGCGGTGAAGGCACCGCCCTCGCCATCGAGAGGGTCTGAGCAATGCAACTTGGAACCGACAAGGAAGCAATCATAACGGGCGGGGCGTCAGGTCTGGGGGCCGCGGTGGCCGAGCGGCTGATCGAACAAGGCGTACGGGTCACCCTGCTGGATCTTGACGCCCGGAACGGGCCCAAGGTCGCCGAACGGCTCGGGGCTGCCTTCATTGAGGTCGATGTCACGGACCCGGCTGCGGTGAGCTCTGCGCTCGACCAGATTGACGCCGTGCAGATATGCATGAATTGCGCAGGCATTGCACCGGCGGCGAAGACCATTGATCGGGACGGGACCCCCCATGACCCCGCGCTTTTCGAGAAGGTGATCCGGATCAACCTGCTTGGCACCTTCAATGTCGCGACCCAGGCCGCAGCCAGGATGGCTCATAACGCGCCCACCGGCGATGACGGGGAGCGCGGCGTGATCATCAACACGGCCTCGATTGCGGCCTATGAAGGCCAGATCGGGCAGATCGGCTATGCCTCGTCCAAGGGGGCGGTTGCATCCATGACGCTGCCCATGGCACGCGATCTGGCCAAGCATGGCATTCGGGTGAACGCCATCGCACCGGGGCTGTTCAAGACACCGATGGTCGCGGGGCTGCCAGAGGATGTTCAAACGGCGCTCGGGGCGGCGGTGCCCTATCCACCCCGCCTCGGCAACCCGGCGGAATTCGCATCTCTCGTCTGCCATATCATCGAAAACGGCATGATGAACGGCGAGACCATCCGGCTTGACGGAGCCATCCGCCTGCCGCCGAGATAAGCTATTCGGGCGTGACCCGATAAGCCGCACCCTCGCCCACCGAGAGAAACCAGATCGCGCCATCCGGCGCTTCGCGGACATCGCGGATGCGCCCGTATTCGCCACGGAACAGTTCCTCCACCTCCGACGCCTGTCCGCCAGAGACCTCAAGACGCGAAATATAGTCGAACTTCAAGGACCCGACGAAGATGTCACCCTTCCAGTCGGGGAACATGTCACCCGAATAGACCATCAGCCCTGAGGGTGCGATGGACGGGTCCCAATAATGCGCCGGTTGTTCCATACCCGCCTTGGACGAGCCCTCGCCTATCGCCTCACCGGAATAATGGACGCCATAGGAGATGACGGGCCAGCCATAGTTACGTCCGGCCTGCGGCTGGTTGACCTCGTCACCGCCACGCGCGCCATGTTCCGCCGTCCAGAGCCTGCCGCGTGCATCGAGGCCTGCACCTTGCGGGTTGCGATGGCCGTAGGAGAAGATCTCGGGCCGGGCATCGCGACCGAAATCAGGATTATCGGACGGAACCGACCCATCCCGGTTGATCCGGATGATCTTGCCGCTGTGAACGCTCAGATCCTGCGCGGACGGTCGATCACCCCGATCTCCGATGGTCAGAAGCAGGGTGCCATCCGTTGCCTCGACCACACGGGAACCGAAATGCCGTCCTGATCCACCCGGGCCAACCTGCTCGAAGAGAGCCCTGAACCCTTCCAGCCTGCGGCCATCAGTGGCAAGCCGTCCCGATCCGAGCATTGTGCGCAGTCCCTGACCCGTGCGGGCCGAGTAGGTCAGAAACACCTCGCGGCTGCTGGCAAAATCGCGCGGCAGCATGACGTCGAGCAGGCCGCCCTGCCCTTCAGCCGCGACCCGAGGTAGACCGCCCACCTCGCGGCGTTTGTCATCCTTGATGTGCAGCAGGGCTCCGTCCCGCTCCGTCACCAGATACCCTCCGTCCGGCAGAAATGCGATTGCCCAGGGTTCGTCGAGATCGTCGATCACTTCCGTGATCCGGACCTGCGCTGCCGCCGCGACACCGCCAAGCATTGCCAAACCGACAAAAATACTCAAAAAGGTTTTGCATCGAAACATAAGCCGAGCCTCCCTAGCATCTGAAACCGAACATAGCGCGGTTTCGCGGGGTTGAAAGTCCACTCACAGGCTGTTGAAATTCGGGAGTTATGCGCTTGCGGATCAGGGGATTTGAGATCGCGGCTACAGCGGTTGTGGCCCTGTGCCTGATCCCGGTTACCGCCGTCGTCCTCGCCGCCCTCGGCGGAGGCGGCGAAAGCTGGTCCACTCTGGCCGCGACCGTGCTTCCACGGTACGGCTGGACAACCCTGCAGCTTGTCCTGATGGTCGCGGTCGGCACCTGCATTATCGGCACCGGCACGGCGTGGCTGGTCACCACCTGCCGTTTTCCCGGCGTTCGCATTCTTGAAGTAGCCCTTGCGCTGCCATTGGCCTTTCCGGCCTATGTGCTGGCCTACGCCTATACCGATCTGCTGGATCATCCGGGGCCGGTCCAGTCCTGGCTGCGTGCCGTCACCGGCTGGGGGCCGCGGGACTACTGGTTCCCGGAAATCCGTTCACTCGGCGGTGCGGTCGCGATGCTCATGCTGGTGCTTTTTCCTTATGTTTATCTGCTCGCGCGGGCGAGCTTCCTGCAACAGTCCCATGGCGGATATCTGGCTGCGCGGGTGCTGGGCGAGCCCCCATGGCGCGCCTTTATGCGTGTCAGCCTGCCGATGGCGCGCCCGGCCATCGCCGGAGGGGTGATCCTGACCATGATGGAGACGATTGCGGATTATGGAACGGTTGCACATTTCTCCGTCCAGACCTTTGCGACGGGGCTCTATCAGGCGTGGTTCTCGATGGGCGACCGGGCAGCCGCAGCGCAATTGTCGCTTTGTCTCTTGAGCGTCGCGCTTCTTCTGGCGTTTCTTGAGCGGGCGCAGAGGGGCTCCGCCAAGCGCTATCCGCCGCGAGGAAACAATGCGCCGCTCACGCCGCATGATCTGACCGGCTGGCGCGCGCTGGGGGCCTTTCTCGCCTGCTTTTTGCCGGTGTTTCTGGGCTTCCTGCTGCCGACCGGGTTGCTGATCCAGATGGCCATGGAGGCCGATCAGGGGCTGCTGTCGCGCCGCTATCTGACATTCATGCGAAACTCGCTGACATTGGCATCTGTGGCCGCTGTCGTGACGCTTCTTGCGGCGATGATGCTGGCTTTCTCCGCCCGGCTCAGACCGTCGCGCCCCGCACGCGCCACCATCCTGCTAGCCGGCCTCGGCTATGCAGTGCCCGGAGGGGTGATTGCAGTAGGACTGCTGGTGCCATTTGCGGCCTTCGACAATGCGTTTGACGGCCTGATGCGCAGATATTTCGGGATATCAACCGGGCTTCTGATCACCGGCTCCATCTGGCTGATGGTTCTGGCCTATATGGTCCGGTTCATGGCCGCAGCACTCAACGCCTTCGAGAGCGGCCTGTCGACCCTCAACCCAAATATCGACGCGGCTGCCCGAACCCTGGGTACGCGTCCTTCGGGGTTGCTGAAAAAGATACATGTACCAGTGTTGAAGACGAGCCTTCTGACAGCCCTGCTGATCGTTTTCGTCGACGTGATGAAGGAACTCCCCGCGACACTGATCCTGCGCCCGTTCAATTTCGACACGCTTGCGGTGCAGGCCCACAGACTGGCCTCCGACGAGCGTCTGACCCAGGCCGCCGTGCCCTCCCTGGTGATCATGTCCTTCGGCATCCTGCCTGTCGTGCTGCTTTGCCGGATGATTGCAAAGTCGAGCACACAATCACAACTCACTGATGTCCTTCCCGCAGATCGACCACAAGAGGG
Source organism: uncultured Paracoccaceae bacterium (assembly GCA_947493745.1). Lineage (GTDB taxonomy): Bacteria > Pseudomonadota > Alphaproteobacteria > Rhodobacterales > Rhodobacteraceae > CANLSM01. Next base: position 150,866 of record CANLSM010000008.1, read on the forward strand.
CAAATAACATCTTGAAGGCCAGCCCGGTTCGGTCTATCACGCCTCCGGCGTCCCTATAGCTCAGCTGGTAGAGCAACTGATTTGTAATTACATTTCGGGTGGTTCATCAGACACGAGCACACTATTTTAAACAATAAAAACAATGGTTATGGTTGATCAGAGTTGATCGTGCCGTCTAAAACAATTGCACATCCAATTGCACATGGACGGTCTCATGGCGACCCAAGAAGTCAAGTTTACGAAGGCAAATCTCGACCGCATTCCGCACCCGGAAAGTGGCCGTGAGCGGTATCGCGACCGCCGTTTCGATAACCTTTATCTCGAAGTAACGACGAAATCGAAGACGTGGCGATACCGGAAATTTACGAAGGGTCGCAACATCACGAAGACGCTGGGGACATGGCCCAAGATGGATTATTCCGTTGCGCTGCGCCAAGTCGATGCGTTGGACGCCTCGGTTGCGAATGATACCCCGGTGATCACCAAAGAGATCACTTTGCGGGAGGCCTTGGATCGCCACGCACGTAACCCCGTCGATCCCCGGACCAAGCGGAAAAGCGAAAACACGATCTACGACTATGAGAATACCATCGTCGTCAACGTGCCAGACTGGCTCGACAAACCAATCCACAAGATCACAAGAGCGATGGTCAACGAGCGTATAAGGCAGTTATCGAACAAACCAACGACCGCCACGAAACTGCTGCGCATCCTTTCCGCAATATATGGAAACGAACTCGCTATCCGCGATGACTTTGATCATGACCCGACCTACCGTGTGAAAGCATACACCCAAGAGGGCGGTGATCTTCTATTCGACATTGAGAAGCCTTGGCCAGCTATAGGCCTGATCGCCGGTGTGGATTCGTCGCGTGAGCGCGCAATGTGGGGCGTCATGCTGTTTTCAGGCATTCGGATGGGCAACGTGCGGCATATTGAGTGGGATCACCTTGACCTCGACGCGAAGCAGCTAACCATTCCAAAGTTAAAGAATGGGCAGCGCCGGACGTTCCCAATGTCTGACCTTGCCTTAGCGGCATTGGATTCTGTTCCCAAAATTCACGACCGCTGGGTGTTTGCATCCGCAACCAAGAATACGCCAATGGCAAACCTTCGCGCTCTGGGCGACCCAAAGACGTGGCGCCCACACGATACACGTAGGCTTTTCACGACGGCTGTTGAAAAGTGTCCGTTGTCAGGGTTTTTGGAACCAATGGCGGCTTAAACTAAGAGAGAGTTTGGCTCATCTTGTTGGTTTGATTA
>CANLSM010000009.1 GCA_947493745.1 uncultured Paracoccaceae bacterium
TCAAACGCCCGGCTCAGGACGTGACACTGGCTTATTGCTGGGCACACGCGCGGCGTAAGTTGCATGATGTCACCCAATCCGGCACAGCACCAATCGCGCAGGAAGGTCTGGCCCAAATCCAAGCGCTCTACCGCATCGAAAAAGACCTGCGCGGCCTGGCCGCCGACCAACGTCACGCTGCGCGGCAGGAACGCTCAAAGCACATCATAAAATATTTTGAGCTTTGGCTTGTCCAAAGCCGCGCCCGCGTCTCTGGCAAGTCACCGACCGGGGAAGCCCTGAAATACATCGCCAAATACTGGGACGGGTTGTGCCAGTTCCTCAGCGATGGCCGCATCGAGCTCGACAACAATCCCGTTGAGCGCACCATCCGTCCCATCGCCTTGGGGCGCAAGAACAGCCTGTTCGCAGGCCACGAAGCAGGAGCCCAGAACTGGGCTATCCTTGCTTCTCTCATCGAGACCTGCAAACTGAACGGGATTGAACCACATGGCTACCTGACCCAAACCCTGAATGCCATAGTTAATGGCCACAGGCAGAGCCGGATAGAAGAACTGTTGCCTTGGGGGGCGGGATATGTCGATGAAGGCTGAGATTAAACGCTTCTGCATTTGGGATGATCATTCCCAACAATTTTATCCTGAAGACCCAGAGTACTTTTTTGCCATGGTCGATATGGATATTGGCCCAGCTGACAGCGAAGGCGGCGACATCTTTACCCTAATGGTGTGCACGCCACGCTGGTTCGAAGAAAACATCATGACAAACCGACCAGATGAACCAACCCACGAAACAGTTCGAAAAAACATCTTCGGAAGACACTATTTATTTGTTCACACGTACGACGAAGACGAAATCGAAAAAGACGTCCAGTGGATTGTTGACCGCGTCAAAGGCAAAGACTGGGGCGAAATTGCACCGCGTCTATCCCGCTACTTTGGTTGGGAGTATGAAGACTACAACCAAGATGGCGGATTACCCGCATCATTTTGAAAATTCCGCAATCCAGCCCTAAACCCGTGTGATCGACGCACCGCTTACCACAGTCGGGAGTCAGGACCGTCACCGTTCTGAGTAAGACTAGCGGTTCCAAAACCCCCGGACGCCTAAATACTCTAAGACACACCCAAAGCCGCGATGTGGAAGACGTTCCTGGCTTTTGTGGTGGAAAACGTGAGTATTGTGGAAGACTCGCGTGATCCCTCACAACAGAAGGCAAAAGGTGTGCAAGATCGATGAGATTTCTGTGCTGATATCTGTGCTGTTTTTTCGGTTGTCTGGCAGGAGTGTTAAAAAATCCTTAAAAATATGGCGCACCCGACAGGATTCGAACCTGTGACCTCTGCCTTCGGAGGGCAGCGCTCTATCCAGCTGAGCTACGGGTGCCTGCGGCGGTCTATATATAACCCCATGGCGTTGCGCAATCCTGAACTCGCGGGGGACGAAGCCCTGCTCAGCGCTTGCGGCGGGACGCTTTCTCGGCGTGACCCGATGTACCGGCTCTCGCCTCAAGTGTCGCAAGGACGTCCTCCCAGCGGAGGTTCGAGGCGCTCAGCAGCACCTGAAGGTGATAGAGCACATCGGCGGCCTCGGCCCGGAGGCCATCTTCGTCGCCCTGGACGGCTGCTATGATGGCCTCAACTGCCTCTTCACCGAACTTTTCGGCGCATTTGGCAGGCCCCTTGGCGAAGAGGCTGGCCGTGTAGGACGTTTCGGGGTCTTCCGATTTGCGCGCTTCGATGGTCGCAAAGAGCCGGGTCAGAACATCGCTCATGTCAGTCTCACCGGCACGCCGGCCTTGGCCATATGTGCCTTGGCCTCGCCAATTGTGTGATCGCCGAAATGAAAGATGGATGCCGCAAGCACGGCGCTCGCATGGCCCTCTGTCACGCCTTCGACCAGATGATCGAGCGTGCCGACACCGCCGGACGCGATGACCGGGATTGTCACCGCATCTGAAATCGCTCGGGTCAGCGGAAGGTTGTAGCCGTTCCGCGTGCCATCGCGATCCATCGAGGTGAGCAGGATCTCTCCTGCGCCCTTGGCCTGCATCATGCGTGCGAACTCGACCGCATCGATGCCGGTCTCCCGGCTGCCGCCATGGGTGAAGATCTCCCACTTGCCGGGCGCGACGGTTTTTGCATCGATTGCCACGACAATGCACTGGTTGCCGAACTTGTTGGCCGAGCGCGCGACGGTCTCGGGATCAGCCACAGCGGCCGAGTTGAACGAGACCTTGTCGGCCCCGGCCAGAAGAAGCGCGCGCACGTCAGCCGGTTCCCGCACACCGCCACCGATGGTCAGGGGCATGAAACACTGTTCAGCGGTGCGGCGCGCCACGTCATACATCGTACCCCGGTTCTCAAGGGTCGCGGCGATATCGAGAAAGCAGAGTTCATCTGCACCTGCCGCATCATAGGCGCGGGCGGCCTCCACCGGGTCGCCCGCATCGATCAGATCGACGAAGTTGACGCCCTTGACGACGCGGCCGTCCTTCACGTCCAGGCAGGGTATGATGCGGGTCTTCAACATGGCGTCTCCTTGCCCAACCTTCTACGCACAGATCCGTGCATGGACAAGTTGTGGCGCAACGATAATGTTGGTCCGGACAAGGGTGTCAGGAGACCAAAGGAGATATGCCATGTTGCGCAAGGGAATACTGGTCATGGTCGGGGTGCTGGCTGCGAACGCCGCACTGGCCGCTGACATGATTGTCAAGAAAAGCCCGCATTCGGTCGAGCGGACCATTGACCGGTTGAGTGTTGCCGTTGATGCGGCGGGTGCGAAGATCTTTGCCCGCGTGGATCATGCGGCAGGTGCGGCCTCGGTCGAGGCTGAACTGCGTCCGACAACGATGCTGATGTTCGGCAATCCTGCGCTTGGAACGCCTGCCTTGCAGCTTGCACAGACCTCCGGTCTCGATCTGCCGCTTCGGGCTCTGGCCTATGAGGATGCGGACGGGCAGGTATATCTCGTTTATCGCGATCCCCAGGATCTGGCCGAGGACCATGGCTTACCCGGCGATGCGGAGGTTCTGGCGAAGATGGCCGGAGCCCTCGGCAAGCTTACCGACAAGGCGATCGAGCCTTAACTGCGCAAGAGCGTGACGGCCTGTGCAATATCGATCTTGCCATCATAGATCGCACGACCCGAGATCGCGCCGTTCAGGCGCGGTCCGGACGCCTTCAATGCCTTGAGATCGGCCATTGACGAAACCCCGCCGCTGGCGATCACCGGGATCGATACGGCGTCAGACAATGCGACCGTGGCCTCGATGTTGGGTCCCTGCATGGCGCCGTCACGCTCGATATCGGTGTAGATGATCGCGGCGATCCCGGCATCCTCGAACTTGCGTGCCAGATCGAGGGCAGGGATATCGGTTGCCTCCGCCCAGCCCTCGACCGCCACCATGCCGAAGCGGGCGTCGATGCCGACAGCGACCTTGCCGGGAAAGGTCTTGGCCGCCTCGCGCACCAGGTCAGGATCCCGTACGGCAACAGTCCCAAGGATAACCCGGGCCAGCCCCTTGTCGAGCCAGGCCTCGATGATTGCAAGATCGCGAATGCCGCCGCCCAGTTGAGCCGGGATCGAACAGCGGTCGAGAATGCCTTCGACCGCCGCTCCGTTGACTGGTTGTCCGGCAAAGGCTCCGTTGAGGTCCACCAGATGCAGCCACTCGCATCCCTGCGCCTCGAATTGAGCCGCCTGATCGGCCGGTGCGTCGGAGAAAACCGTGGCCTGATCCATCTTACCCTTGAAGAGCCGGACGCACTGACCGTCCTTCAGATCGATGGCGGGGTAGAGGATCATGGCGGTCTCCCTGAAGGCGGTGTTCGGCTGTGGGATAATATGCAAATCGCCCGGATGCAAAGCGAAAGGGTCGTTACGTCATGGTTGACGCAGACAGACCCGAGGCGGCAGGCTGTTGCCCAAATACAAATCGGGAGGAAATCATGAAAGCTCTACTGGTTGCAGCCGCTCTCGCTGTGGTCCCGTCACTTTCGTTCGCGCAGGACGTCAACGGCACCTGGAAGACCGAACCGGGGGACACCGGTGGTTACCTGCATGTGTCCATGCGAGCCTGCCCATCTGATGCAGCCCAGACCTGCGGTTACATTCTGGCGGCCTTCGATGGGACCGGCGCGAAGATCCCCGACTACGAGAACCTCGGCAAACCGATCGTCTGGGCCATGAACAATGAAGGCGGCGGGTCGTTCCGGGGGGGCAAGATCTGGGCTCCGGACCGTGACAAGACCTACAATTCCAAGATGTCCCTCAGCGGAAACACCTTGAAGGTTCAGGGATGCGTCTTCGGCATCTGTCGCGGGCAGAACTGGTCGCGGATCAACTGAACTTCGGGCTTAGGGCACCCAAGCCAGAAAATTGGCGATCAGCTTCAGCCCGGTGGTCTGGCTTTTCTCGGGATGGAACTGCGTGCCGACCATGTTGTCACGACCGACGATGGCCGTGACGGGCCCGCCATAATCCACATGGGCGAGCCGGCAGGACGGCTCCTCCAGTTCAACATGATAGGAATGCACGAAATAGGCATGATCGCCGTTTGAAATCCCCGCGAGCACCGGATGCTCACGGTCGATCTCGAGGGCGTTCCAGCCCATATGCGGGATCTTGAGCGACGGGTCGCCGGGCGCGAGATGGGTCACCTCGCCCCCGATCCAGCCAAATCCGGGGGCATTGGCACCGTGCTCACGCCCGACCGACGCCATAAGCTGCTGACCGACACAGATGCCCAGAAAGGGCACTCCATCCCGGATAACGCGCGTCTCCAGAGCATCAATCATGCCGTCAATCGCATCCAGACCGGCCCGGCAATCGGCGAAGGCGCCGACACCGGGCAGGACGATCCGGTCCGCACGGGCGACATCCTCGACGCGGCCCGAGACAAGAATGTCGCCAGCGCTTGTCTCGTCCGCCATGCGCTGAAAGCTCTTCTCGGCGGAGCGCAGATTGCCGGACTCGTAGTCGATGATAACGGTGGTCATTCGCTGAGCGTGCCCTTGGTCGAGGGCACAGCATCCGCCTTGCGCGGATCACTCTCCAGCGCATCGCGCAAGGCACGGGCGACGGCCTTGAACGCGGCCTCCGCTATGTGGTGCGAGTTGATGCCATCGAGCTTTTCGACATGCAGCGTGATGCCGCCATTCATGGCAAGCGCCGTGAAAAACTCGCGCACCAGTTCGGTATCGAAACTGCCGATCTGGCTGGCGGTGAAATCCACCTTCCAGACCAGATGGGGTCTGCCCGAAAGATCGAGCGCCGCCCGGACCAACGTGTCATCCATGGGCAACAGGCAGGAGCCATACCGCACGATGCCACGCTTGTCGCCGACAGCCTCGCTCAATGCCTTGCCAAGTGCGATGCCCACATCCTCGACCGTGTGATGGTCATCGATGTGCAGATCGCCTTCGGCCTGAACCTCAAGATCGATCAGCGAATGCCTGGAGAGCTGATCCAGCATATGATCAAAAAAACCGACACCGGTGTTGTTGTCATACCGGCCCGTGCCGTCCAGATCGATCTTGACCGAAATCGCGGTTTCCGCAGTCTTGCGGGTTATCTCTGCCTGACGCATCATGCACACCTTCTGTTCTTCTTATCCGGCTTATATGTTGCACATCAGGCGCTGCCAAGCCGACAAGCCCGGAATGGGGCTTTGCCCCATACCCCAGGATATTTGATCCAAGAAGAATGCTGCTTCATCTTTCAAGAAATATCCCCGCCGGAGGCATCCGGTTTTTCCCGAAGGTGAGTGCATTTGACCTGTTGCGGTTCGGGCTGCTAGAAAATGAACAAGTGTTCAAATCGGGAGGCGGTCGATGTTCTCTGTATCAATGAATTTCGCGTGTGGCGAAGAGATCGAGGCGCTTCGCGACATGGTTCATCGCTGGGCGCAGGACAGGGTGGCTCCACAGGCCGCCCAGATAGATCTGGACAACAGGTTTCCACCCGGGCTTTGGACCGAAATGGGGGAGCTGGGACTTCTTGGCATCACCGTACCCGAGGCATTCGGAGGTGCCGGGATGGGGTATCTGGCCCATACCGTCGCGGTGGAGGAGATAGCGCGGGCCTCGGCGTCCGTTTCACTGTCCTACGGGGCGCATTCAAATCTCTGCGTGAACCAGATTGCTCTGAATGGCACAGACGAGCAGAAGGCGAAGTATCTGCCGGGGCTCATTTCGGGCGACCATGTGGGCAGTCTCGCAATGAGCGAGGCGGGAGCGGGATCGGACGTGGTTTCCATGCGTCTGCGGGCCGAGAAACGCAATGACCGGTTTGTCCTGAACGGCTCGAAATACTGGATCACCAACTCACCCGATGCGACCACGCTGGTCGTTTATGCCAAGACCGATCCGGAGGCCGGGTCCAAGGGAATGACCGCTTTTCTGATCGAGCGCGACATGGCCGGTTTTTCAGTCGGACCGCATTTCGACAAGCTGGGGATGCGCGGCTCCAACACCGCCGAGATCACATTCGAGGATGTCGAGGTGCCTTTCGAGAACATCCTGGGTGAGGAAGGGCGTGGTGTGAATGTATTGATGTCAGGTCTCGATTATGAGCGGGTGGTTCTGTCGGGCATCGGGATCGGCATCATGCACAGCATTCTCGATCACATCATGCCCTATATGCACGAGCGCAAACAGTTCGGTGAAAGCATCGGGAATTTTCAGCTCATGCAGGGCAAGATCGCCGATATCTACACTGCTATGAACTCAGCGCGGGCGTATGTCTACGCGGTGGCGGCAGCATGTGATCGCGGTGAAGTGACCCGGCAGGATGCTGCGGCCTGTGTGCTCTACGCCTCGGAGAAGGCCATGGAGATGGCAGTGCAGGGGGTGCAGGCGATGGGAGGGGCCGGTTATCTCAACGATTCGCCTCTGTCCCGGATCATGCGGGACGCAAAACTGATGGAGATCGGGGCAGGGACCTCGGAAATCCGCCGGATGCTTGTCGGGCGCGAACTGATGCGGGCGACGGCCTAGCGTCTTCTTTTCCGCCAGAGCGCGAGGCCCACAAGCAGCAGAAAAAATGCAAGAACGGGGAGCAGCACGGCGTCACGATAGACCAGGCCCAGCACCCCCGTCAGACCAAGGCCACCAAGGACCCAAGGGAGTAAAGGCGTCAGGCAGCAAAGCGCTGCAAGGACGCTTCCCGTGATCCCGATCCCGAGGAGTGGATTTTTCATCAATCGAGGCTAGGTCGCGTGCCTCCTTGCGTCAAGATCGGACCTCGTTCGAGAGGGTACATGCCCGGTGCGGATATTTCTCCGCTTGGAGCTATCGTCAAAATATGTCTACAAATGGCTGCGAACAGGTGGAAGCTCAGCAAAAACAGACTGACAACGGGATCCGTTCCAGCGGACGGGGAAACAAGAAACGGCGTATCAAACGTCTGTTCAACAGGAGGGCGCAGAATGGCAGCCGCACTAACAATTATCATATCCTTCGGGATACTCATGGCGCTGGCGCTTGTCGTCTTCTGCGTCGTTAAATGGTGGAACGTGCGGGTGATCGGCGTCACGCCGGTGTCGCTTTTTACCTTTATCGCGATCCTGTTCACTTCCGGCCTCGATGTCGGATTGATCATGTTCCCGTTGGGCGAGTTCCCGGTCTATGCGGACACAGCAACGGCGCCGGAATACGGATTCACCAACCCGCTGGCGATCGAGTTCGGGTTCTGGGGGTTTCTGATCTGGGGGTTCTACTTCCTGACCAGTTTCTATTTCTGCGTCATCGAGCCGAAGGTGAAGTTCTTTGAAATCCCTGCGGTGCGTATTCTCAACAACATCGTGATCATAGGGACCTGTGCCTTCACGGCCAGTCTGTTCCTGATCTATCTGCCGTTCTACATCCCCGAGATCGGCGATGGGGAAACGGTGGTCCTGACCTTCTATATCATCGTTTTCTGCGTCATTCTGGCGGCAGCCTATTCGAGCACGGATATCAAGTTCGTGCGGATCCTGAGTGTCGGATCCACGTTCCTTTTCGCTGCACTGATCCTGCTGATGTGGATTTCTGCCGGGATCGGTCTGGGTGAGATGGGATCGACCGTCTCGCTGATCGGCGGATACTTCGGAAACCTTCACAAGTTCATCCTGCCGATCAATGACTATCATGAGTTCTATCTCTTCTGGTGGTTCGCCTGGTCGATCATGATCGGACAGTTCACGTCGCGCTTTGTCGGCGGTCTGAAGACGCAGCATCTGCTTCTGGCGCTGTTGGTAGTGCCGTCCATTCCGCTCGCGCTGTGGTTCTCGATCCTCTACTACTATTACGCCAACGAAATCAGCACGGCCGGTCTTCTGAATGTGGCGATGATCGTGGTCGGGATCACATTCGTGATCAACTCGCTCGACAGTCTGATCCGGCTCTATTCGGACAACCTGTCGATCACCACCGAGCGGTTCGGGAAGCTTCCCTACATTGCGGGCAACGTGGCGGTTCTGTTCGGACTGACATTGCTCTTCCAGAGCCAGTGGCTGCAGATCCAGTGGATCGGTGCTGTCGTGGTGGGGATCTATCTGGCCTGTGTCGCCTTCATCTTCTTCACGAGGCGCGGAGAGGTGATGGCGATCAAGGCGTCACCCGAGGAGAACACGCTCGATTTCCACAAGATCGAGACGGTTCACTGATCTGCTCGCCGGTGGCGCAGGCTTCACGTCTGCATGCCTCCGGCGGAGATATTTGAAGAAAAATGAAGACGCGGGCGACCTTTGATCGGTCGCCCGCTTTGATCTAGAGCAGGGCTTCGGCTTTTTCCGCGACCCGCTCGGCAGTTATGCCGAAATGCGTGTAGAGGTCGTTGATGGGGCCCGAGGCGCCGAAGCTTTCCATGCCGACGAAATCACCCTTCTCGCGGCGGCCACGCTCACCATAGAGCCAGCGGTCCCAGCCGAAGCGGACGCCGGCCTCGACACCGACCCGGACCGGGCCTGCAGGCAGGACGCGGCGCCGGTAGGACTCGTCCTGTTCCTCGAAACGTTCCCAGCAGGGCATGGAGACCACGCGGGTGCCAATGCCCTTGGCCTCAAGGATGTCGCGGGCGGCCATGGCGATCTCGACCTCGGAGCCTGTCGCCATCAGGATGGCGCGGCGTTTGCCTGACGCCTCGGCCAGAACATAGGCGCCCATCTCAGTGAGGTTCTTGGTCTTGTGCTCGGTGCGGACTGTCGGCAGGCCTTGACGGGTCAGCGCCAGGATTGTTGGGCGATCTGGGGAGCGGACGGCCATGTCCCAGGCTTCCATTGTCTCGACCGTGTCTGCGGGGCGCACGACCTGGATGTTGGGAATGGCGCGCAGGGCTGCCAGATGTTCCACGGGCTGGTGGGTGGGTCCGTCCTCGCCCAGACCGATGCTGTCATGGGTCATGACATAGACCGTCCGCGTGCCCATCAGGCAGCTCAGCCGGATCGCGCCGCGGGCATAATCGGTGAACACAAGGAAGGTGCCGCCATAGGGCATCACACCGCCATGGAGCGCCATGCCGTTCATTGCCGCGGCCATGCCGTGTTCGCGGATGCCGTAATAGACGTAGCGGCCCTTGCGGTTGTCCGCGTCAAAGGTGCCGAGATCGGATGTCAGCGTGTTGTTGGAACCGGTGAGATCGGCAGAGCCGCCGATGGTCTCGGGCATCACCTTGTTGATCACCTCAAGCGCCATCTCGGAAGATTTCCGGGTGGCGACCTTGGGGCTTTCCTCGGAAATCTTCTTCTTGAAGGCCTTGACCGCAGACGAGAGCTTTTTCGGGACGTCACCTTGCATGACCCGGTTGAACTCGGCCCGTTTGGACGCCGACAGCGCGTCAAGCCGGTTTTGCCAGGCTTCCTGGTTGGCAGCACCGCGCGATCCGATTGCAGCCCAGGCATCGGCCACATCGTTCGGGATCACGAAGGGATCATGGCTCCAGCCATAGGTCTTGCGGACTGCGGCGATCTCATCCGCGCCCAGCGGAGAGCCGTGCGCCTTGGAGCTGTCCTGCTTGTTGGGCGAGCCAAAGCCGATATGGGTCTTGCAGGCAATCATCGAGGGCAGGTCGGAGGCCTTGGCAGCCGTGATGGCCGCGTCAATCTCATCCGGATCATGGCCGTCTATGGACTGGACATGCCAGCCTGCCGCGTTGAACCGCTGCACCTGATCGGTCACGTCCGACAGGTTCACGCGCCCGTCGATGGAGATGCCGTTGTCATCCCAGATCACGATCAGCTTGCCGAGTTTCTGTTTGCCGGCCAGACCGATGGCCTCGTGACTGATCCCCTCCATCAGGCAACCGTCGCCCGCGATGACATAGGTGTGGTGATCCACGATCTTGGACCCAAAGCGCGCCGCGAGCGAGGCCTCGGCCATCGCAAACCCCACCGAATTGGCAATGCCCTGTCCAAGCGGGCCGGTGGTGGTCTCGATCCCGGTCGCATGGCCGTATTCCGGGTGGCCAGCGGTCTTCGCACCAAGCTGGCGGAAGTTTTTGACCTCATCCATGGTCATGTCGGCATAGCCCGTGAGATGCAACAGTCCGTAGATCAGCATCGAGCCGTGGCCTGCGGACAGGATGAACCGGTCGCGATCGGGCCAGTGCGGATCGGCGGCGTTGAATTTCAGGTGCTTCTCAAAGAGGACGGTCGCAACATCGGCCATGCCCATCGGCATGCCGGGATGGCCCGAATTGGCGGCCTGAACCGCGTCCATGGCGAGGACGCGCAGTGCGCAGGCCTTCATCCAATGCTCTGAGTGCTGGCTGCGTAACTGGGAAATCTCCACGACGGGCGGCTCCTTTGTTGATCACATCTTGGTGGACCTTGTGGTTCTGATACCAGCGATGGGGCGCGGGTCAAGCGCCTTTGGCTTTAGCGCTCGGAATGGGTCTCTGTTTCGGGCTAAACTGGCGGCACATGCCCCGCGCGATGCGATTCGAATTGCATTGATAAGATGGGGAGAAAGGGCAGATATGGACGACATTAACGATCTTGCAGAGCGACTGCATGCGGCCTTGGCGCGTATCGAGGCCGTGGCGAGGGCTGCCGATCCGGGCGACGCCAACATGGCGGAGTTCAACAAGCTCAGGGCCGAAAACGAAACCCTGCAGAAAAATCTGGAGGCGTTCCGGCAGCAGCGTGACAGCGATGTGGCGCAGCTCGATACGCTGATCTCGCAGCTGAAACCGCTTGTCGAGGAGGTCAGCTGATGCCCGAACTCACACTCGAAATCGGCGGTCGCAACTTCAAAGTCGCCTGTCAGGCAGGCGAGGAAGAACAATTACAGAAGGCGGCCAAGCTTCTGGATATGGAAGCGGGGACCCTGGTGGAGCAGATCGGACGGGTGCCCGAGAACCGGATGCTGCTGATGGCGGGGCTGATGCTCTCGGACCGGACCATTGGCGTCTATGGTGAGCTTGAGGCCTGTCAGGCCCAGATAAAGGCGCTGGAGACGCGGCTGCAACAGGCCGAGGCGCGGGTGGGTGAGATGTCGGCCCATGCCAAGAAGGTCGCGGATGTGACCCCGGCGGAAGACACTGCGTTGAGGGAGGAGGCGCAGGCCGCCAAGGCCGCTCTGGCAAAGGCGACTGCTGCGGCCGAGAAACTTGCCACGTCGCTGGAGGTCTAGTCCTCCGCCACGGCGAACTCTTTGAGGACATCAAGCGGCACACGGGTCAGTGCGGAGGCGTGCGTCGCCTCCAGCACCACATCCGGTGCGGCGTCGGCTTCATGGGCCTCCACCCAGCGTTCCAGACAGAGACACCATTGGTCGCCGGGCTTCAGGCCCGGGAACGCGAATTCGGGGCGCGGTGTGACGAGATCATTTCCACGCATGTAGGAAAATTCCAGAAACCGCTGGGTGAGCCGCGTGCAGACGACATGCTGGCCCCTGTCCTGAGGGCTGGTGTTGCAGCAGCCATCGCGAAAAAACCCGGTCAGCGGGTCCTTTGAGCAGGGTTGCAACGGTTCGCCGAGGACGTTCAGGGGCTCACTCATATCCTGTCATCTCCAGATATCCCACGCCGGTATGGCTGCCGCTGATGCTAACCGGCCCTTCCCAATAGGGAAAGAGCGTGGTCATGAAGCTTTGCGGATTGAGGGCGCGGACTTCAACATCGAGGCCACGTTCGGGCAGTTTCAGCCGCCATGAGGTCGGGATGTCGCGCCCGCCGACATCGCTTGTCTCAAGCGGTGAGAAGACGATCGCGCCATTGGCAATCTGCGTTGCCTGCCCGTTTTCTATCCAGGTGCCTGCGCTGAAATGCGGCTCTTTCAGACTGCGGATGCGGGCAAGCATCACCTTCTCGCCGCTGTCCAGATGCAGCGAGAACCAGTCCCAGCCGGTCTGATCCCCGGACAGTTGCTGCGAGGACCACTCGCGGTCCAGCCAGGCCGTGCCGGTAACCTGTTGCGGTTTGCCATCGATGGTCACCGAGCCGCTCAGACTATAGTGCGGCTGGCTGTAGTAGTAGGAGGCCTGTCCGGTCTCGGACTTTACCGCGAACCCGTCCTGCCCGTGCCGAATGAGCGGTCCATAAGCGCTCAGCTTGACGTCATATGAAAAGCCCGGTCCGTTGGCGCTCAGCAAGAGGTCGTCGAAATCCGGGCCGGCCATGCGCCAGTCATCGATCCACGCCTCAAACGGTGCGATCCGGACGCCCGCCTGACCGATGCCGCCGCGGGCAAAGATCTCGCCCACAAAGTGCCGATTCGGTGTGGTCAGCCCCGCATGACCCATCCAGATCTGGCGGCTTTGCCAGCCTGTGCCGGTGTCGTTCGGCTGACCAGCCTGCCGGAAGAGCGTCCATTGCAGGCCCATCTGGGTTCCGTCCTCGGTCTCCAGGTTGGCCGTGACGTACCACCACTCGATCCGAAAATCGGGATGAGCGCCGTGATCGGCCGGGAATACAAGCGGACTGTCAGCTGTGACCTGAGCGTAGCCGTCACCATTGTCGCCAAGGCCTGCAAAGCTCTGACCGAGAACCGGGAGCCCCGCGAGACAAAGGATGCAGAGAAGCGCTCTAACGTTCATCGGCAAAGATCCTCAGCAGACGCCCGGCCGGGGTGCGGCGGAGCTTGATGACCGGCCAGAGTGCGGCCAGCGCGGCGGTGCCAAGCGCCATGGCCAGCAAAGCGATCCATTGCCCGGGAAAGAGGAAGATCGGAAGTTTCCAGCCAAAGGCCTCGACATTGATCACCTGCATGAGGATCCATGCGACCGCCAGTCCAAGGGGCAAGGCGAGTATCGCCGTCAGGAAGGCAAGCATCAACGCCCGGATCAGCTCGATCCGCCCAAGGGTCGCCCGTGTGATCCCCATGGCCCAGAGCGGCGCAAGTTGCGGCAGGCGCATCGTGGCAAGCGTCAGGAGGCTGGTGAGAAGCGCGATCCCCGCTACCGTCAGGGTGAGCGCATTCAGCGCGATGGTCACTGCAAAGGTCTTCTCGAAGACCTGTCTGGAAAAGCCCTTGATCCCGGCCTGATCAATCGTCTGGCTGTCGGAGAGGGCGAACTGTTGTGTCAGTTCGGCCTGCAGCCCGGCAACATCCTCGGGGGCCATCCGCAGTCCGAAGCGCTGTTTCGCGACATCTGGAAAGTGTCTCAGGAGCCGGGCCTGGGACACGATCGCTGCTCCAACCGGGTTGCCGTAGTCGGGATAGACGCCCGCCACGATTAGTGGCACCGCGCCATTGGGAACCGGAAGGGAGAGAGTATCGCCCGTCGTAAGTTCAAACCGGCGCGCGAGCTGTTCACTGACAAGGATATGATCGCCACCTGCGATCTTCTCCCATGGGGTCGTCAGACCCTCCAGGATGGGCCAGTTGTCTGCATAGGTCGGATGATCCACAACACCGTAAAGCGTGAAGGGCCAGCCCTGATAGGCCAGGTCCTCGCCCCAGATCGGCAGGATCGCATCGACCCGCTCATCGGCAGTCAGCCAACGCGCGATATCAGCGCCCTGCGCGTCATCGCTTGCGGTGACGTAAAGCTCGGCGGCCAGACGCTGATCGAGCCAGCCCAGAAACGTCTTGCGGAAGCTGTCGACCATGGTACCGACACCGATATTGACCGACAAGGCCAGCAGAAGCGCCATGAGCGCCAGTGACAGGCCGCGAAGCTGCTGGCGGCCGTCTGCCCAGAACCACCGGGCAAGAGGGGCCCTTGCGCGGCTTGCCGCCAGGCTGAGCACTTTGTTCAGCACCACCGGCAACATCAGGGCCGCGCCCATCAGAACGCCGCCCATCACCGCAAAGCTTGCCGCCAGACCGGATCCGAAGATCAGAAGCAGCCCGGCCCCGATCAGCAACCCCGAAGCGAGGGCGCTCTGCCGTCTGAGGCTGGCTTGCTGGGCTGCATGCCACGCCTCGGGCAGGGCCGGGGCCAGAACCGGCAGATTGGCCGCCCGCCAGAGGCTTTGTACCGATGCGACAAGGGCACCGGCAAAGCTCATCCCGAGGCCAAGCGCCCACCAGCTTGGCCGCAGGGACAACTCGCCCGAGATCTCCGCACCGTATAGCCCGCGCAGGCTCAGGGCGACATCGGGCAGAAGCGTCGCCGCGATGACATAGCCCATGACCATGCCGGCCACCGCAGAGATCGAGACAATCAGCGAGAGTTCCATGACCAGCCCGGCCACCAGCATGCGCGAAGAGGTGCCACAAGCGCGCAAGGTCCGAAACATTGCCCTGCGCTGCTCGAATGCAAGCCCGATGGTCGAATGCACGATGAAGAGGCCGACAACGAAGGACAGAAATCCGAAGGCCGTCAGGTTGAGATGGAAACTGTCTGTCAGACGCGCGAGATCGCCCTGGGTTTCCTGCGCCAGTTTCCCGACCCGCCCATCGGTCAGGACCTCGACCGGCGTCAGGTCCTGCCGTTGGTCCGGGGCGAAGATCAGATAGCTCACGGCGTCTGCTTCCAGAAGCCGCTCGGCCAGGGAGATATCCATGATCGCGACCCCCGGCGGCAGGCTGTCGTCGATCCGGTGTTGCGGGAACGTCTCGGGCAACCGATCTACCGTTGTGGGATGAAGAAAGACACGCCCTTCGGGTGACAGAAATGCACCAATATCCTCGGACCCGGCGGGCAGGCGAAGCATATCAGCCTCCACCGGCAGGGTGATCGGATCGATCCCGATGATCCGAAGCGACCCTCTGGGCCCGCGCAGACGCCCCTCGATCACCGGCGAGACCTTCCAGCCGGACAGGCGGAGCATCACATAATCCTCAAGCGCCACATCACGCCCCTCGGCCCCAAGCCGGGTCAGACCGTCACCACCCAGAACGGACGCCGCCTGATCGTAGCTTGCCCGTGCCTCGGCGTTCAGCGCCTGGACCCCGGACCAAAGGGCGGTTGCCACGGCCAGTCCGATGACGAGCGTCAGCAATTGAAAGGGCTTCTGCCTCCAGTGCGATATGAGGGCCTTGAGTAGCGTTCTCACAGGATCTTCCCGCCTTTCAGGGTGACCACACGGTCGAGCTTGGCTGCCAGCCGCTGTGAATGCGTGACCATCAGGACCGAGGTTCCGGTCTCGGCCACGAGACCCAGAAGCAGATCCATCACCGTATCGCCGGTTGCCTCATCGAGATTTCCGGTTGGCTCATCGGCCAGAAGGAGGGCGGGGCGGGTGGCAAGGGCCCGTCCGATGGCCACCCGTTGCTGCTGGCCACCCGAGAGCTGCTCGGGGAACCGATCGGCCATCTCCGCAAGACCCAGCCGGATGAGCAGATCACGGCCCCAGTCCTCGTCGTAATGTCCGGCGATGCGCGCCTGAAAACCGAGATTATCGGCCACACTGAGCGACGGGATAAGGTTGAACTGCTGAAAGACGACACCCAGCGTTTCGCGTCTGAGCCGCGAGCGCATTGTATCATCCATCCGCGACAGGTCCTTGCCGTTCACGGAAATTTCGCCGCCGTCAAAGCCGTCAAGCCCGGCGATGAGATGCAGGAAAGTGCTCTTGCCCGATCCGCTTTCGCCGGTCAGGGCGGCACTTTCACCGGCCGCCAGGTCGAAATCGATCCCGTCGAGCACGGTGATGCGCCGACCGCCGGTCTCAAAGGATTTGGTAACAGCCCGGGCCTTCAGCATGGTGGTTCTTTCCTGTTCTTCTATGCGACTTAAACCATCGGCCTTGCGATTGCATGAGACAAACCGTCCTGTTCGCGCGCTTGCCAATTCTTCGCGCCTTCGTCTTACTGAGGCAATGACACAGGACACGGAAACCCTTGCCCAGATCGCGGATGCAGTGACATCGCTTTGTGAAGCCTTTTCGGGAAGTTACTGGCGCGAACTGGATCAGAGGCGCGCCTATCCGACCGCGTTCGTTAAGGCGATGACAGAGGCGGGCTATCTCGGTGCGCTGATCCCTGAGGCCTATGGTGGCTCCGGTCTGGGATTGACGGTTGCGGCGCGCATTCTGGAGACGATCCATGCAACGGGGGGCAACGCGGCGGCGCTCCATGCGCAGATGTATGTGATGGGAACGCTGCTGCGCCATGGCTCCGAGGCGCAAAAGCGGAAATGGCTGCCGGAGGTGGCCTCGGGCAAGCTGCGGCTGCAGGCATTCGGCGTGACCGAACCGGGTGCCGGGACCGAGACCACGGCGATTACCACACGGGCTGAACGGCGCGGCGAGACCTATGTGATCAACGGGCAGAAGGTGTGGACGTCCCGGGCGGAGCATTCCGATCTGATGATCCTGCTTGCGCGGACCACGCCGAAAGAGCAGTGCACGCGGCGATCCGACGGGCTGTCGGTCTTTCTGGTCGATATGCGCAAGGCCGACGGGCTGAGCATTCGCCCGATCCCGACGATGATCAACCATGCTACGACGGAAGTGTATTTCGACAATGTCGAGGTGCCGGCGGCCAATCTGATCGGCGAGGAAGGGCGCGGCTTTCGCTATGTGCTTGACGGGATGAATGCGGAGCGCATCCTGATTGCAGCTGAATGTATCGGGGATGCGACATGGTTTGTGGAAACCGCGCGCGACTATGCCAATGACCGCGTGGTCTTCGGGTGCCCCATCGGTGCCAATCAAGGCGTGCAGTTCCCGATTGCCCGCGCCTATGCGGATGCGCAGGCGGCCCGGCTGATGGTCTGCCATGCGGCGGGGCTCTATGATGCGGGCGTATCGTGCGGAGCGGAGGCCAACATGGCCAAGCTGCTGGCTGCCGACGCATCCTGGAAGGCTGCGGACATGTGCCTGCAAACCCATGGTGGATTCGGTTTCGCCAGTGATTTCGATGTGGAACGCAAGTTCCGGGAGACGCGGCTCTACCAGGTTGCGCCGATCTCGACCAATCTCATCCTCGCGCATCTGGGTGAGCATGTTCTGGGTCTGCCCAAATCCTATTAGGGCAGTTCCGACGTTACGGCCGGATTGGATATTTTTACCAAAAAGAAGGGGGTGGGGCCGCGCCTCATAGGCAGACGGCCCCGTGCGATACGGTTTATCCGGCAGTGTTGGCTTCGCGGATCTTTTCTGCGGCATCCTTGTCAAACGCCACGCCTTTCTCGGAGAAGAGCGTGTCGAGTTCACCGGAGAGCGTCATCTCGGTGATGATGTCGCAGCCGCCGATGAACTCCCCCTTGACGTAGAGCTGGGGGATCGTCGGCCAATCTGAGTAGGCCTTGATGCCTTCACGGATGCCCTCATCAGCCAGCACATTCACGTCCTTGAAACTGACGCCCATGTAGTTCAGCACGCCCGCGACCCGGCTTGAAAATCCACATTGCGGCATTTCCGACGTGCCCTTCATGAAGAGCACCACGTCATTGGCTTCCACCTCTGACTTGATCTGGATTTGCGCTGCGTCGGTCATGTCTGGCTCCTCGCGGGATGTCTTGTGCTTGCAGGTTACCTAGTCGGTGAATGAGCGATTGAAAAGATGAAGGTGATC
Organism: uncultured Paracoccaceae bacterium; assembly: GCA_947493745.1. Classification (GTDB taxonomy): domain Bacteria; phylum Pseudomonadota; class Alphaproteobacteria; order Rhodobacterales; family Rhodobacteraceae; genus CANLSM01. The sequence goes on from CANLSM010000009.1 coordinate 17,891, forward strand.
AACTTTGTCCGAAAGGTCACTTTTGTCGTGGGAATTGGGGATTATCCGTCAGCACCGCCGGAAGATGTGGACCCTTGCACATTCGATCCAAATCGCTCTTTATCCTCACCAATTCTGAGCGCGTTTATGGCGGAGAAATAATCCTAGATCACGATGATCGTGCCTACCAGAAGAAGGGTGCCGAGAATGAAATCTGCCAAACCGCCTAGTTCGTCGCTTTTGTGGTAAGCGCCAGGGCATGCAACTCGCCTGCGGGGCCATCCATCTTGCCCTTGAGCGCGGCATAGACCAACTGGTGCTGTTTGACACGTGAGAGGCCCTTGAACTCTTCTGCCACAACGGTGGCCGCGTAGTGATTGCCATCGCCCGCGAGATCCTTGATTTCGACTGTGGCGGTCGGAAAGGCCTCCCGGATCAAGCGCTCAATTTCAATCGCTTCCATGGCCATCTGCAGTCGGTCTCCTTTTACGCAATCGGAGTTTAGGCCGCAGGCCTGGTCATCGCAACATCATTCGCTTCCGTGTGCGGCGACATCGAACCATTCCCGCCGCAGCATGCCCATGATCAGGAGGTCCACCCGCCGGCTGTCACGCCGCTGCCACGCTTCGCGCATCACGCCCTCATCAACGAGGCCCGCCTTTCGATAGGCCGCGATGGCGCGGAGATTGTCCGCCGCGACATCGAGCCATAACCGGTGGGCCTGCAAGGTTCCGAACACGTGATCCTTAAGCGCAGAGAGGAGCCGTTGGCCCTCACCCTTGCCCGCATCAGCGAGCGCGAGTCGCCGCAACTCGATCGTCGCAGAGGCATTCTCCAAATCGGCAAGCAATGCGAAGCCGCGCGGTTTGGGATTGTCCCAGATCAGAAGGGCATAGTTCGGATCGGCGATATAGTCGGCAAGTCGTTCGACCGGGTCATCCGCGATCATGCTCCTGTATTCAGGTTTGTCCTGAATGCTCCGGATGAACGGGATGTCGTCTTCGCGCGCCTCTCGGAGCATCAGTCAAAGAGCGTAGACAGGCGGGACCTGTGATGGGTGTGCAGGGTTTCCATATCCATCGATGACCGGCCCAGTGTCACGCGCAACCCGCCAAAGGTCCCGATCTGAGCGGCCTTGACGGCTTCCTCTTCGGCGCGGGCCAGCACGGCGGATACATTCTCCGGGGCGCAGGCAACGAGATATCTTGCCTGATCCTCACCGAAAAACCATGCAATCGCCTCGCCGGTCTCAGGTGTTTCGATCTGAATACCGGTTTCGCCCGCAAGTGCCATTTCGGCGGCTGCCGTTGCCAGACCACCGTCGCCGATGTCGTGCACCGCCATCCGTATCTTCCCGGTCAGGGCGCGAATGACAGCGCCTGCTGAAATCTCGGCTTCCAGATCGACCTTCGGCGCGTCACCGGCCTCGATCCCGTGAACTTCTTTGAGATAAGTCGACTGGCCGAGATGGCCGCGTGTTTCACCGATCAGGACAAGCACCCAGCCGTCTTCGGGCGCCGCGCGCAGCACATGATCAAGGCGGGCGAGAAGCCCGACCGCCCCGATGGTGGGCGTTGGCAGGATCGCTTCGCCATCGGTTTCGTTGTAGAGGCTGACATTGCCCGAGACGATGGGCATGTCGAGCGCCTTGCACGCCTCGCCTATGCCTTTTATGCAGCCCACGAACTGGCCCATGATTTCGGGCTTCTCGGGATTGCCGAAGTTCAGGTTGTCCGTTGTGGCGAGCGGCCTGGCGCCGGTCGCGGTCAGGTTGCGATAGGCTTCCGCCACGGCCTGTTTCCCGCCCTCATAGGGGTTGGCCTTGCAATAGCGCGGCGTGACGTCCGAAGTGAAGGCGAGCGCCTTCTCGGTGCCGTGAACGCGCACAACGCCAGCGTCAGAGCCCGGCCGCACGACCGTGTCGGCCATGACCATATGATCATACTGCTCCCAGACCCAGGCGCGTGATGCATGGTTCGGGCTGCCCATGATGGTCAGGAGCGCTTCTGCCGGATCTGCGTCGGGGACGTGATCCAGAGCCGCGGCAGGCGGTGTTTCTACCCACGGCCGGTCGTATTCAGGCGCAGTGCCAGACAGCGCCTTCAGCGGAAGATCAGCCTTCACCTCGCCGTCCAGCATCACCAGGAACCGGTCCTCGGCAATGGTTTCGCCCACGATTGCGAAGTCGAGGTCCCATTTGTCGAAAACCGCCTTGGCCTCGGCCTCCTTTTCCGGTTTGAGGACCATCAGCATGCGCTCCTGGGACTCGCTCAGCATCATCTCATAGGCGGTCATGCTCTCTTCGCGCACTGGCACCCGCTCCAGATCGAGGCGGACGCCGAGATTACCCTTGTCACCCATCTCGACCGCCGAGCAGGTGAGACCGGCCGCGCCCATGTCCTGAATGGAGATCACGGCGCCTGTCGCCATCAACTCCAGCGTCGCTTCCATCAGGCGCTTCTCGGTGAAGGGATCGCCGACCTGAACGGTGGGGCGTTTCTCCTCGATGGTGTCGTCGAACTCGGCAGAGGCCATGGTCGCCCCGCCAACCCCGTCACGGCCCGTCTTGGCGCCAAGATAGACGACCGGCATGCCAACGCCGGAGGCGGCGGAGTAGAAGATACTGTCCGCCTCGGCCAGACCGGCGGCGAAAGCGTTGACCAGACAATTGCCGTTATAGGCGCTGTGAAACCGCATCTCGCCGCCCACATTCGGGACACCGAAACAATTACCATAACCGCCAATGCCCGCCACCACACCATTGACCAGTCGCCTTGTCTTGGGATGCGAGATGTCGCCGAAGCTCAAAGCATCCATCGTCGCAATGGGACGCGCACCCATGGTGAAGACATCGCGCAGGATGCCACCAATGCCGGTGGCAGCCCCCTGATAGGGCTCGATATAGGAGGGGTGATTGTGGCTCTCCATCTTGAAGATCACCGCCTGACCATCGCCGATATCGACGACGCCCGCATTCTCGCCCGGGCCGCAGATCACCTGCGGGCCTTCGGTCGGCAGGGTGCGCAACCATTTCTTCGAAGACTTGTAGGAGCAATGCTCGTTCCACATCGCCGAGAAGATGCCAAGTTCGGTGAAGCTGGGCTCCCGGTTAATAAGGCGGATGATCTGTGCATATTCGTCAGGTTTCAGCCCATGGCTTGAGATCAGTTCATCGGTGATGGCAGGCTCAAGGCTCATGGATGGCTCTCCGCGCGTCAGACTTGCAGCGCTTTTAAGCAAGCGTTTGCCCGAGGAAAAGCCAAATCTCGACCGGGCAAAAAAAGACCGGGCCCAAGGGCCCGGCTAAGTCCAACAGGGAGGATGAAAGCGATCTGAAACGCTAGAAACATCTCGCTTTCGAGTGTCTGTATGTCAGGCAAAAATGGCCACAGAAGGGCGGGTTTCGTGCCAAAACGTGACGATTCCGGGCGATTTGCCAAAAAAAAGGCCGAGCTAAGCTCGGCCCAAGTCCAACAGGGAGGTGAAGATTATTGGTCAGCAAGTGATCAATCAACCTTCGAGATTGCATATAAATAATGCACCGCACCCCTTCAAGGTTTTAGCGTCGATTTGCGCGCATACCCGCTATCGTATTTTTGCATAGCTGCATTTTTGCAACTAGACGGCGACTAGCTATTCTTCCGCTTCCTGAGCGCGCTGTTCCTTCCGGTATGTCGCGATTTCCTCAAGGATGAAGTCGCGAAACGCGCCCACGCGCTTGGAGTGTCGGAGCTCTTCGGGATAGGCCAGATAGGTTGGAATCTCGCCGCTTTGCTCCTCTGGCAACACATTGACCAATTGCGGAAAATCTGCCGTTACATAGTTCGGCAAGGCCCCAATTCCCAACCCGTTCAGAACCGCCTGAAGAATGCCGAAATAGTTGTTCACCGTCAGGTGGCTGTCATGTTCGGCGGACAGGTAAGGTGCCATGAAATTCTGGCCCGCGATCACCTGGGGTGTGCTGATGCTCTGCGAAATGAGACGGTGCTGTGTCAATTCTGTCGTGGTCTCAGGCGCCCCATACTTGGCGATGTAGTCCTGTGACGCATAGAACTTCATGTTGACGTCCATGATGCGCCTGCGAACAAGATCGGCCTGGCTCGGCTCTTTCATGCGGATGGCGATGTCGGCCTCGCGCATCGGCAAGTCAAGCACCCGCTCTTCCAGCAGCAGGTCAATCTTGAGATTGGGGTATTTGTCGTAGAGCCTTGACAGGCGGGGGGCCAGCCACAGGGTGCCGAACCCGATGGTGCTGGTGACCCGCAACTCGCCGTAGATCCCGTCCTCGCTGTCGCGGATGCGGGCCGAGGCCGCGTCCAGCCGGCGGGACATCGACTTGGTTGCCTCGAACAGCAACTCCCCCTGTTCGGTCAGGATCAGGCCACGGGCATGGCGGTGAAAGAGCGTGACGCTGAGGCTTTCCTCCAAGCCGCGGATCTGACGCGAGACTGCGGACTGGCTGAGGTTGAGCGCCTCACCGGCATGGGTCAGCGACCCGGCATCGGCCACCGCGTGAAAGATTCTCAGCTTGTCCCAGTCCATGCTCATCCGTTCTCCCTTCTTTCTCGAAGGCTTATGTTACGCAACCTTACCCGTCCGCAAGTCAAAGCGTTAGCATAATTGCGTCGATCTTCACTGTCCCGACCATTGATTGCTTTTTGCCCCGAACGACCGGGTATTGTTCAGAAATCGGTTTGTGGGTCAATAAAGCTGACCTATACTTGTGTCAAACTGCCTTTAGAGCAATGGGAGAGGTCATGACCCTGCAATCGGTGTCCCTGAAGGATCGCTACGATTTAGCCAAGAAAACGGTGCTGCTGAACGGGACACAGGCCCTCGTGCGCCTTCCGTTGATGCAAAAGGCAAGGGACGCGGCAGCAGGGCACAAGACGGCCGGATACATCACGGGATATCGCGGATCCCCGCTCGGCGCTGTCGATCTGCAGCTCGCGCGGGCGGGCAAGGAGCTTGAGGCTTCCGAGGTGATGTTCAACCCGGGCCTCAACGAGGACCTCGCCGCAACCGCCCTTTGGGGGACGCAGCAGGCGCATTTGCGCGGCGAGGGCACGCATGACGGCGTCTTCGGTCTCTGGTATGGCAAAGGGCCCGGCGTGGACCGCACAGGCGATGTGTTTCGCCATGCGAACATGGCCGGGACGGCGCATCTGGGCGGTGTTCTGGCCTGCATGGGTGATGATCACACCGGCGAAAGCTCGACGGTTCTGCACCAGTCCGAATTTGCCTTTGTCGACACGCTGATGCCCATTCTGTCACCCGCAGGCGTGCAGGAAGTGCTGGATTACGGACTGCTGGGCTGGGCGCTCTCGCGCTATTCGGGCTGCTGGGTGGGGCTCAAATGCGTGAAGGACACGATTGAGGTCACCCAGGTCGTCGATGGCGACCCGCACAGACTTGAGATCGTGACGCCCACTGATTTCGACATCCCGCCGGGCGGGCTGAACATCCGGCTGGGCGATACCCCGGTCGCGCAGGAGGCGCGTCTGCATGACTACAAGAGGTTTGCCGCCGAAGCCTTTGGCCGCGCAAACAAAATAGACAAACGAGTTCATGGCCGGACTGGTGCTAAGATCGGCATTCTGTCCTCGGGCAAAAGCTGGCTCGACACCGTGCATGCGTTGGAGCTTCTGGGCCTCGACACCGATGTGATGGAGCGGCTTGGGATCACGACCTACAAGGTCGGAATGGTCTGGCCGCTCGATATGCAGAGCTTCCGTGACTGGGCCGAGGGGCTCGACCTGATCATCTGCGTCGAGGAAAAACGCAAGCTGATCGAAGTGCAGGTCAAGGAGGCGATCTTCAACGACCGGCGTGGACGGCGTGTGATCGGCTGGAAGGATGAGGCAAACAACACCGTCTTCAGCGTGAAGGAAGCCCTCAATCCTGTTCTCATTGCGGAACGCATCGGTGGTTTGCTGGCAGCAGAGGGTGTGACAACCGACGCCCTTGCCGAACGGAGAGCCGCCATCGAGACCTCGCTCACGGCCGATAATGCGGAGCAGATCGCCACGCGCAGCCCCTGGTTCTGTTCCGGCTGTCCGCACAATTCCTCAACCAAACTGCCCGAGGGCGCGCGGGCCTATGCAGGCATCGGCTGTCACTACATGGTGCAGTGGATGGATCGCGAAACCGAAGGTTTCACCCATATGGGTGGAGAGGGTGCGAACTGGATCGGGGAAGCACCGTTTTCCCAAAGAAAGCATATCTTTCAGAACCTTGGCGATGGAACCTACAACCATTCCGGGGTTCAGGCGATCCGCGCGGCACTCGCCGCGGGCACCACGATCACCTACAAGATCCTCTACAATGACGCGGTCGCGATGACCGGCGGGCAGCCGAATGACGGGGGACTGTCTCCACAGCAGATCGCGGCTGAGCTGGTCGCCATGGGCGTCGGCAAAGTCGTTGCGGTCTATGACGAGAAGGAGGAGTTCGACCGCACCAGCTTCCCCAAGCCGGTTGCATTGCGGCCGCGCGGCGAACTGATGGCCGTCCAGGAGGAGATGGAGCGCGTGAGCGGCGTCTCCGCCATCATCTACATCCAGACCTGTGCCGCCGAGAAACGACGCAGGCGCAAACGCGGCCTCTTCCCGGACCCCGACAAGCGCGTCTTCATCAACCCGGCGGTCTGCGAGGGCTGTGGCGATTGCGGGGTGCAGTCCAACTGTGTCTCGATCCTGCCGCTGGAGACCGAGTTCGGGCGCAAACGCGAAATCGACCAGTCCTCCTGCAACAAGGATTTCTCTTGCCTGCAAGGCTTTTGTCCGAGCTTTGTGACGCTCGAAGGCGCTCAGGTGAAAAAGGCGGCGGCCAAGGCGCTTGACCTGCCGGAGTTGCCGGAGCCGCAACTGCCGCCGATCAATGGCACCCATAACCTCGTGATCACGGGCGTGGGCGGCACCGGAGTGGTCACGATCGGCGCACTTCTCGGGATGGCGGCACATCTGGAAGGCAAGGGGGCGGGTGTGATGGAGATGGCCGGTCTCGCCCAGAAAGGCGGGGCAGTGCATATTCATTGCAGGCTTGCCAAGACGCCCGATGATATCTCGGCAATCCGGGTCGCCGTGGGCGAGGCGGACGCGGTAATCGGCGGCGACCTGGTCGTGGCGGCTGGGTCGAAGACGCTTGGGCTGATGGCGCGTGACCGAACCCGCGCGGTGGTCAACGCCCATGAGATCATCACCGGTGAGTTCACCCGCAACACCGAGTTCGCGCTGCCGACCGATCGCCTGACGCTGGGTCTGCGGGCGCGGATCGGCGATGAGGCACTTCAGGTCGTTGACGCGACACGGCTCGCGACCGAGCTTCTGGGCGATGCAATCTACGCCAATGTGCTGATGCTCGGGGCGGCCTGGCAGGCCGGTCTGATCCCGCTCAGCCGCGAGGCCATCGAGAAGGCCATCGAGCTGAACGGCGCGGGCGTGGATGGCAACAAGCAGGCCTTCGCCATCGGGCGCTGGTCCATGGTGGACCCGGCGGGCGCATCGGCGGCCCTTCAACAGTCCGAAGTTTCGGCTGACCCGACCCTTGAGGACGTCGTCGAACTGCGCGCAGAGGCCCTGCGAAAGTTTCAGAACCGCCGGTTGGCGAAACGGTATCGGAAGCGTGTGGAGAAGGCGGCGGCCCTGAACGAGACGTTCGGCACGGCGGTCGCCAAGGGGTATCACAAGCTGCTGGCCTACAAGGATGAGTATGAGGTCGCGCGCCTGCACCGCGAGACGCTGCAATCCGCCATTGATGCAAAGTTCGAAGGGGTGACCGGCATGCGCTTTCACCTCGCCCCGCCCATTCTGGGGCGCAAGGATGCAAAAGGTCGCCCGGTGAAGTCCGAGTTCGGACCGTGGATGATGCGTGCCTTCGGTGTGCTGTCGCGCCTGAAAGTCCTGCGTGGAACGCCATTCGATCCGTTCGGGCGCACGGCCGAGCGGCGGATGGAGCGGGCTCTGATCAAGCAATATCAGGCGGATATCGATGCGCTGATTGCCGACTGGCCGTCTGAGAAAGCCGATATCGCGATCAATCTGGCCGAGTTGCCGCTTCAGATCCGTGGCTTTGGCCATGTGAAGGAGGCTCATGCCGCAGCCGCCGAGAAGCGGCGAGAGGATCTGCTGGCGGCTCTGAAGTCAACCCGGACGCCCGAGCTTCGCGCAGCGGAATGAGCGGCTAGCCCTTGCGGATTACGTAGATCGATCTGGGGAAGTCCCGGTCGTCGGTTCGCACCAGTGTATGACCCTGTTCGGCGCAGAAATGCGGGATATCGACCGCGGCGGCTGGGTCATCGACCTGGGCGTGCAACTCGGCACCGCTCGGCAGGGCCTTCAGCCGCTTGCGGATTTTCAGAACCGGCAGGGGACAAAGCAGGCCAAGAGCATCAAGATCGACAGGCTGGGTCATGATCCGAGAGCTATCCAGCGATTGCCGGGCTGTCCACCTGATTTTGACGCCGCATTTCATCTTTGCCCCCAAGGCTTGCTGCCGTTAGGGTGCCTGAAAACTGCCGATGAACGGATACATACTTGCCGGACATGTCCTCTGCCGCGCCGCAAAAGGTTTTTCGCCGCAAGGTGTTCTTCATCCCTGGCTTTGATCCCATCAGCCCGCGCCGCTACCGCGAGCTTTACCGTGCAGAAGGCAAGGCGCAGGCTGAACGGTCAGGCTATGAAATCGAGGTCGCGGGCGTAATCGATCGCTCCGGCCCCTATCGCTGGACCGTAAATCTCACGCAAGATGGCGTGCGGACCGAGACGAGCTATCAGCTTTTGACGTGGAATGACATTGTCCGGGCCTCGATGCGGCGCTCGATCCCGTCCACCTATCTGCTGATGCTGAGAACCTTGTGGATCTACGTGTCCTCGGGCGCATTGATCGCGCTGATCCGGTTGCGGTTCGCGCCGATGATCGCGGCGATGTATCCGGTGGTGATCCTGATCCTTGAGTTGCTGGCAGCACTTCTGGCCGGCTGGCTCGTGGCGGCGGCTCTGGTGTCCCTGACCGGCTCGGCGCTGCTTTGGCTTGCAGTTGCTCCGGTGCTTTGCGGTGCCCTCTGGCTCTTTCGCAGATATGACAACCGGATCTACGCGTATTACCTGCTTCACGATTTCTCGTTCTCTGCTCAGGGATGGGGCAGAACGCCAGAGCCGATGCGGGCGCGAGAGGCCGAGTTTGTCGATGCCATCCGCACAGCGCTTGGCGAGATAGACCTCGACGAAGTTCTGATCGTCGGACATTCGTCGGGTGCGCATGTCGGCGTATCGGTTCTGGCTGAGATATTGCGCCACCTGAAAGGAGAGCGGCCCGCCGCAGAACTGGGATTCCTGAGCCTGGGTGCGGTCATCCCGATGGTCAGTTTTCTTCCCAATGCCAACCAGCTGCGCGCCGATCTTAACCTTCTGTCCCGATCCGAGAATATCACCTGGATTGATTTCTCGGCCCCCGGGGATGGCGGCTGCTTCGCGCTTTGCGATCCGGTCCATGCCTCCGGCGTGGCCCCTAACGAGGACCAGAAGATCTGGCCCAAGGTGATGTCCTGCGCGTTCTCCAACACGATGTCGGAGGATTTTGGCCGCCAGACCCGTTGGCGGTTTCTGCGCCGCCACATCCAGTATCTTTGCGCTTTCGAGAAAACCGATTGGTACGACTATTTTCAGATCACCGCCGGGCCGGTTTTCCTCAGTCAACGTTTTGCGGCGCGCGGGGCGAGCCAGTCGCGCGTCGAGCGTGATCTGTCGCCGCACAAATCCATGGCCGTCTGATGCCTGTCTTGCCGCCCAAGCCGGATGCGAGACCGGACAATGTCACCCTGATTGGTCGGCTGCTTCGGGCGCGGCGCGATATCTTCGCCTCGCAGCCTGCGCGGCTCTACGGGGCCTGGATGGCGCAGCAGCGCGCTGTTTTCTATGACAGTTTCCTGATCAATCAGCCTGAGTTGATCCGCACAATCCTCGAAGACCGGCCGCGGGATTTCCCGAAATCCGGCATCATTGCCGACACGCTGAAGGATCTTCTGGGGAACTCGGTATTCGTGACCAATGGCGAGACCTGGGAGAGACAGCGCCGGATCATTGACCCGGCCTTCGAGGGAGGCCGTCTGCGGGAGGTGTTTCCCTCGATGCTCACCGCGGCCGAGGCGTCGGTTGAACGCCTGCGAGTCAGAGCATCGGGACAGCCGATCGAGATCGAACAGGAAACGGCCCATGTCACGGCGGACGTGATTTTCCGGACGCTCTTTTCCATTCCGATCACCGATGATGCGGCAACCGAGGTCTACGATGCCTTCCGCGACTACCAGCGGACCCAGCCGGTGCTGAGCCCGCTGGCCCTGATCAAGGCGCCGTCCTGGGTGCCGCGCTGGCCGTCACTTCGCCGCCGCCACGCGGCCCGTCGCATTCGCAAGCTGCTTTTGGAAGTGATCGACCGGCGTGCGCGGGAGATTGCGGATGGCACCGCGCCCAATGACCTTGCAACCAAGATCATGACCCAGGCTGACCCTGCGAGCGGCGAGGGGTTTTCAAACAGCGAGATGGTCGATCAGGTGGCGATCTTCTTTCTCGCAGGGCATGAAACATCGGCCAGCGCGCTTGCCTGGGGGCTCTACTGCCTCGCACTTGATCAGGAAACCCAGACCCGGGCGGCTTTGGAGGTTGAGCAGGCGCTGACAGGCGGGCGTGTAGATCTCTCCGCCTTGCGCAGGATGCCCTTCCTGCGCGATGTGTTCAGGGAGGTGCTGCGACTGTACCCCCCTGTGCCGATGATGGTGCGTGAGGCGGCGCGGGAGGAGCAGTTCCGCGACCGGGCCGTCGCGCCCGGCTCCCTTTGTATTCTGTCGCCCTGGCACCTGCACCGGCACGAGAAGCTCTGGCAGGCCCCGGATGCGTTCGATCCCGCGCGCTGGTCGTCCGATGAGGCGAAAGGGGCCGGGCGGGCGGCCTATATGCCGTTCTCCAAGGGGCCGCGCGTCTGTACAGGAGCGGGGTTTGCGATGATGGAGGGGGTTCTGCTGCTTGCCATGCTTTTGAGGGCATTCCGGTTTGATCTGGTCGAGGGCAAGGTGCCCAAGCCGGTCACGCATCTGACGGTCCGGTCGGAAAAGGGGATATTTCTGCGGCTTTCGCCCCGTTGAGGTGTCTGCGCGTCAGGCGCGGGATGTGTCTGGATATTTGAGCCAAAAAGAAAGCGTCAGCTTCGCGACAGCACGAAAAGACGGATGGCCGAGGCGAGGCCGCAATCTGTGCCGCGCGCGGCGTCGATCTCGGCGGCCAGATCGTTGAGGGCCCGGTGCTCCTGTCGTGCGATCCGGATGAAGGCCTGCCAGAAGGCGGGTTCAAGCGACACGCTGGTGCGGTGGCCCTTTAGGGTGAGCGAGTGTTTCTCGGGGCGCGTGAAGGGCGGCAATTCAGTCATCATCGCGCTTGTGCTGATCCAGCAGGGTCAGGCGTCGGGCTTCTTCCATCTCGCGTGCTTGTTTCGGGCAAGTGGGCTCTCCGAAACGCGCGGCGTTCTCTCCGCCCTTCCGGCGTTTGGCATCGCGGGCGTTCTGCTTTTTCCGCTGCCGGAGATTGATGACCTTTTCGTTCACTGAATGGCCTCGATCAGGGTTGGCAGGTGACTGAGGTCATCCACCTGCCGGAAGCGCGGCTGATCGTCCGGATCGTCTGCATGATCCAGCGCCCAGATCAGGCCGTGGGGCACATGGACGCCCCAGCTTCCGGCCAAGAGTGCCGGAATGACATCCGACTTGATCGAGTTGCCGACCATCATGGCGCGTTCAGCCCCGCCGGTTCGTGCGAAGATGTCGCGGTAAGTGGCCTCGTTCTTTTCGCTGACGATCTCGACGATATCGAACATCTCGCCGAGTCCGGACTGTGCGATCTTGCGTTCCTGGTCAATCAGGTCGCCCTTGGTGATGAGCGCGATCCGGTGGTTTTCCTTTACGCTTGCCAGCGTCTCTTCCGCATGGGGGCGGAGATGGATCGGATGGGCGTGCATCTCGCGGCCCGCATCGAGGATCTGGCCGATGACATGGGCGGGCACGCGGCCTTCGGTCACCTCGATCGAAGTTTCGACCATGGAAAGGGTGAAGCCCTTGATGCCGTAGCCGTAATGCTCGATGTTCTTGCGCTCGGCGGCCAGAAGCCGTTCCTGCAGATGATCGGGGTCCGCGAAGTCAGCCAGAAGTTCGGTGAAACGCTCTTCGGTGAAGCGAAAGAAGCTTTCACATTCCCAAAGCGTGTCATCTGCGTCGAAACCTATGACCGACAGCTGGCTCACGCTTTGGGGCCGATCATCTTCTCGGGCCGGACGACCCGGTCGAAGGTTTCGGCATCGACGAAACCAAGGGCAATCGCCTCTTCCTTCAGCGTGGTGCCGTTCTTGTGGGCGGTTTTGGCGACCTTGGTGGCATTGTCATAGCCGATCTCGGGTGCGAGCGAAGTGACCAGCATCAGGCTTTCGCGCATCAGCTTGTCGATCCGGGTCTCATCAGCCTTGATGCCTGCCACGCAATTGTCGGTGAAGGCGACCGAGGCGTCCCCCAGAAGCTGCATGGATTGCAACACGTTATAGGCCATCATCGGTTTGTAGACGTTAAGCTCAAAGTGGCCCTGCGAGCCTGCAAAGCCCACAGCCGCATCGTTGCCCATGACATGGGCGCAGACCTGGGTGATTGCCTCGCATTGGGTCGGGTTGACCTTGCCGGGCATGATCGACGAGCCGGGTTCGTTCTCGGGCAGCATCAACTCACCCAGACCGCAGCGAGGGCCGGAGCCCAGCAGGCGAATGTCATTGGCAATCTTGAAGAGGCTTGCAGCAACCGTTTTCAAAGCGCCGGACATCTCGACCAGCGCGTCATGGGCGGCGAGCGCCTCGAACTTGTTGGGCGCGGTGACGAAGGGCAGGCCGGTGATGCGGGCCATGTTGGCCGCGACCATTTTGCCCCAGCCCGCCTTGGTGTTGAGACCGGTGCCCACTGCCGTTCCACCCTGTGCGAGCGGATAGATGTTGGTCAGCGCGGCCTTCACGCGGGCGATGCCCTGCTCGACCTGAAAGGCGTAGCCACCAAACTCCTGACCCAATGTCAGCGGGGTCGCGTCCTGCGTATGGGTGCGCCCGATCTTGATGATGTCCTTGAAGGTATTGGCCTTGGCGGCAAGCGCCTCGTGCAGCTTCCTAAGCCCGGGGATCAGCACGTCGCGGGCGGTCATGGCAACCGCGATATGCATCGCTGTCGGGAACGTGTCGTTGGAGGATTGCGACATGTTGCAATGGTCGTTGGGGTGAACCGGTTCCTTGGAGCCGATCTGCCCGCCGAGGATCTCAATCGCGCGGTTGGCGATCACCTCGTTGGAGTTCATGTTTGACTGCGTGCCTGAGCCAGTCTGCCAGACCACCAGCGGAAAGTGATCGTCGAGCTTGCCATCGATCACTTCGCCCGCCGCCTCGACAATCGCGTTGCCCAGTTTGGGGTCAAGCGCGCCCAGTTCGACATTGGCCTCGGCGCAGGCCTTCTTGATCACCCCAAGCGCCCGCACGATGGCCACCGGTTGCTTCTCCCAGCCGATCGGAAAGTTCATCAGGCTGCGTTGGGTCTGTGCACCCCAGTATTTGTCGGCAGGAACCTCCAGAGGGCCAAAGCTGTCGGTCTCGGTGCGGGTGTCGGTCATGGGGCGGCAGCCTTTTCGTGAGAGAATGAACTGCCTCAGGCTATACCGCCCCTCTTGCCGCTTGAAAACACCTATGCGGCGCGCGAGACCTCCGTGCCGGTCTCGACATAGGCTGCATTTGCATCGAGCAGGGCCTGAAGCATCGGGCGGAACTGCCGTTTCATCAGCGGCAGCATCATCTTGCCCAGCAGCCCCATCTTGGGCGTGAATTCCATGGTCATCGTGACCTCGCTGCGTTGCGCCCCATGCGCCCGGAAGTCGAACGTCGCCACGGCGGATTTCAGGGGCAGGGTGCCATTGTAGATGTCGATCACCAGTTTGCGGTGCGGATCATAGCCGATGATGCGTTCCTGAATGAAGTTCTTGCCGTCGCGCATGTCGCATTGCCGGGTGGCCCCCATGCCGGTCGATGCGCTGCCCGGAAGCAGATGCGAGCCGTTCAGGTTCGGATTGAAGCGGTAGATGTCGCTGAAATTGTCCCAGGATGCCCAGACATCCTGAAGCGGGGCGTTGACGGTTCTGGTGACGGTGACCTTGGCCATGAGAGTGGTCCTTTCAGGTGAGTGTGTGAAGCCAGTCGGCGATGCCCTTGCCGATCCGGTGGGGATGATCCTCTTGCAGGAAATGCGTGCCTGCGCCGAGGAAACGGGTTTCGAGATTGGTCAGATTGGACTTCAACCAGGCGACGGCCTCGGGCGGCATGATCGCGCCCGGTTCGGCATGAAACAGAAGCTTGGGGATATCGGTCTGCATCAGCCATGCGCCGTTCTGCCGGATGATCTCGGCCACTTCGGGAGGCTCATTGGCAATCGGCACCTCGCGGGGCCATTGCAGCGTGGGCAGGCGGTCGGCCCGTGTCAGGAATGGCGCACGATACGCGGTCATCTCGGCATCCGAGAGGTCGCGCACCACGCCAAGCTCCGGCAGGATGGTTTCGATGAAATAGTTTTCATCCAGCACCATCTTCTCGCCGATGCCAGGTGCGCGCAGGTTGCGGAAGAGATCGCCCAAGGGACCCATGGCCTCGTAGCTTTCGACCGGGAAGCCGCACGGCAGGATGGCCTCCATGAAGGCGAGGGCTGTTACCGTTCCGGGCCGCTCTCGCATGTAGTGCATGCCAAGCGCTGAGCCCCAGTCATGGACAACAAAAACCGCGTTCTCCAACTTCTGCTGGTCCAGAAAATCGAAAAGATAGTTTGCATGATCGAGATACCTGTATGAAATGTCGGGTTTGCCGCTGTCGCCCATGCCAATGAGATCCGGTGCGATGCTGCGGGTGCCGTCCGGCATATGCGGGATGATGTTGCGCCAGAGATAGGACGAAGTCGGATTGCCGTGGAGGAAAACGATCGGTCGCCCGGTGCCTTCGTCAATGTAGGCGATATGACTGCCAAGCAGATCGTGGCGCTTCTTTACAAACGGAAAGTCGGCCGGGATATCATCGCGGGCGGCGGCGATATCGGGCAGGGCAGCGATTGCTCCTGTAGCGGTGGTGGTGGTCAGAAATCTACGACGATGCATGTCCTGCTCGCTTTTTTGTTTGAAACCCACCCAAGACTGCATGGAACAAAATTCGGTAGCTACATCGAATGATGTGATATGGTGGATCGAAAATGATCCATTGAGAATGTCAGGCTCGCAACCATCTGCAGCCGGGAACAAGGGAGCGTCGATTTGAAACCAGCGACCGATTGGGCGGATCTGCCCTATTTCCTGGAAGTTGCCCGGACCGGCTCTTTCCGCGCAGCCGCTGAGGCGTTGCGGTCAACCCACGCCACTGTCGCGCGCCGGGTGAGCGCATTGGAGCAGGCCTACGGTGTACGGCTCTTTGACCGTTCGGGTGAGGGGATGGTTCTGACGCAGGCGGGTGAAGATCTCGTGCCTCTTGCGGAAGAGGCAGAGGAGAGCGTGATCAGCGCGCGGCGAAAACTGGAGGGGCGCGACACGCGAGCGGCGGGCACGGTTCATGTCTCCATCCCGCCGGCGCTGGCCTATACGATCCTGCCAGGGCCTCTGGGGGCGTTCTCCGATGCGCATCCCGAGATCCATCTCGACGTCGTCGTCACCAACCGGTTTCAGGACCTGACCCGACGCGAGGCGGATGTGTCTATCCGCATGGCCTTTGACGTGAATGAGGATGTGGTCGGGCGGCGGGTCGTCCAGTGCTGCAAGGGCATTTACGCCTCACGGCGCTATATCGATGAAAATTTCGCCAAGGCAGGTCCGGGCGGAGAGGGTCTTTTCTGGATCGGGTGGGGCGAGACATCCGATCCGCCGGACTGGGTGGGGAAATCCCCCTTCCCGACGGCCCGGATGCGCCATCAGATCCGCGAAGGCACCATGCATCTGGAGATGATCCGCGCCCATCAGGGCATGAGCATGCTGCCGGGTTTCGTGGAGGTGCTTTACCCCGATCTGGTGCGGATGCCGGGCACGGAACTGGTGCCGGATCGCAGCATCTGGATCCTGCTCCACAGCGATCTTCGCCGGACGGCGCGGGTGCGGCTTTTCGTTGATTTCATGGTCACGCAGTTGCAGGCGCTCAAGCCGATCCTGACGGCCTCAGGACTTGCGGAACGTGTCGAGGCTGACGACCTCTCCTGAGGCCTCATCGATGGTCTCGGGCGCGTCCTCGACCTGTTCGTCGATGGCGTCCTCGTCTTCCTCGTCCTCGTGAGCGTCGAAGCGCAGACCGAACTCCACCGATGGATCGACAAAGGTCTTGATCGCGTCGAAGGGAATGACCAGCGGCTCGGGTACCTCGCCGAAATTCAGCGTGACCGTGAACCGGTCGGGCATGACTGCGAGGTTGTCAAACCAGTCCTGCATCACGATTGTCATGTCCTCGGGGTATCGGGCCCGCAGATGGTCGGCGATGTCCACGCCGGGATGGGTCGTGTCAAAGCTTATGAAAAAGTGGTGTTTGCCCGGCAGACCGTCGCGCGCAACGCGCGACAGGACCTCCACGATCAGGCTGCGGAAGGCCTCGTGCATCAGCTTTCCATAGTGAATTTGATCTGACATGCGAACCCCTTTGCATTGGGAGCGAGCATAGACGATTCTCGGGCTGAGTGAAGGGCGATAGTGCAGGCTTCTGTTGCCAGGTGCCTGCGAACCCCGCCAGCCTCTGCTAGGAGACTGGGCTTAAGATTTCGATCTTACGCACAGCTTACGCTGCGAGTGCGACCGGAGCATGGTTGTCATTTGCAACTATACTTGTTTCGCCGATAACGGTGGCAGACAGCCGAGTGAAAGCTAACCCCTTTAGACGTCCGTCGATCCTGTTTCGGCCCCATGATCCCCAAATGAAGGATGTTGGTGGAGCCGCCGGGTACCGCCCCCGGGTCCGATCCGCTTATTGCGAGCGCGTTTATCACCATAGTCCCGAAGGACCTCACATATATAGCGAAGGGGGCCGTGCTTTTCAAACGCCTTGTGCGCAGCGGGGATGACTGATGCCTCCGGCGGAGATATTTTTGGAAAAATGAAGGGTCAGGGGGCGTGCGAGATCAGGTGGGCGAAGGAGCCACAGGTTCTGCCAACCTGCAGGCCCATCGGTGGCAGCGCGGTGCCCGCGGCATCGGACGCCTCAAAGAGAGCGGTGCTGCCGGCCTGTTTTGTGATCGTTGCATAGTGGAACTCATGTGCGGACAGCCTGCCTTGCCAGGGAAGCGGTCCGCCCTGGGTGAGTGTTCGATAACCAAGCGAGAGTTTGCGTTTTGCAAAAGAGGTTTCCACCGGCAGCAGGCCTGCCATGGGGTGGGTTTGCCCGGTGGCGTCCTCAAGTGTCTCGCCAAGCGTCATGAAGCCGCCGCACTCGCCATAGATCAGTTTGTCCGTCGCGCTTTCGCGCAGGCTTTGCATGAAGCGGGTTGCCGAAGACAGCCGGGCTGCGTGCAGTTCGGGATAGCCGCCGGGCAGGAACACCGCATCGGCGTCGGGCGGGACCGGTTCGTTCTCAAGCGGCGAGAAGGGCAGGATTTCGGCGCCCTGTGCCCGCCAGTCCTGGAGGTGATGCGGATAGGCAAACGAGAAGGCGATGTCCTGCGCGACAGCGATCTTCTGGCCGAGCGGCAAAAGCCGTTTGAGCGGACCGTCTGGCTGCAAGGGTTCGGTCGCCTCCATGATTGCATCCAGATCAAGATGGGTCGCGCAAAGGGAGGCCGCGCGTTCGAGGAAAATCTCAAGGTCCGGGTTTTCCATTGCCTGCACGAGGCCAAGATGGCGCTCTGGCAGTGTCAGGTCCGGTGATCTCGGAAGGCTTCCCAGGATCGGCACATCAAGTGCGGTCATGGATCGGTGGATCATCGCCTCGTGACGCGCGGACCCGATGCGGTTCAGGATGACACCGGCGATGTGAAGATGCGGGTGAAGCTGGCGCAGTCCGGCAACCGGAAGGACAAGCGACTGCGCCGCTCTGGCGGCGTCCAGGATGAGGATCACCGGCAGGCCGAGATCTGCTGCGAGATCCGCGGTCGAGCCCCTCCCGTCGGGAAAGGCGCCGTCGAGCACACCCATCGCGCCTTCGATCAGCAGGACGGTCCCGGGCTGATCCGAGGCACGGGCGCGCAGGCTGCCGTTGTCCATGGCCCATGCGTCCAGCGTCACCGAGGGATGGCCGCTGGCGGCCTGATGGAATTGAGGGTCGATGTAATCGGGGCCGCTCTTTGCGCCGGAAACCGCGATGCCGCGGTTCTTCAATGCGCGCAACACCCCGAGTGTGACGAGTGTTTTGCCAGCGTTCGAGCTTGGAGCCGACAGGACCAGTCCGCGGCGGGCCATCAGCTTACATCGGCAATGCGGCCGGTTCCCAGCGGGTCCGTGTTGCGTGCCGGTTCGCCCTGCAACTGCCCGACCCAATCGAGTGTCTGACGCATCAGGGCCACACGGCCGATGCAGATGATTGCGGGAGGCTCCAGCCCGGCAGCCTCGATATCACGCGCGGCTGTTCCCAGAGTGGTTTCCAGAACAGACATGTCAGGCAGGCTGGCGCGGCAGACCACGGCGACCGGCTCTCCCGCCTGTCGTCCGGCTGCGATCAATCGTGCGGTGATCTGGGCCAGATGCTTGATGGCCATATACATGACGATAACCGGGGAACCCTTGGCGATGGCCTCCCAGTCAATCGAACTGGGCGCAAGGCCCGACTGGTCGTGACCAGTGAGGAAGGTGACCGCCTGATTGACATCGCGATGGGTAGCCGGAATACCCGCATAGGCAAGCCCGCCGATGCCCGCCGTGATCCCCGGCGTGACGCGGATCGGCACACCAGCCTGAACAAGTGTCTGAGCTTCCTCGCCGCCGCGCCCGAAAACGAAGGGATCACCGCCCTTGAGGCGCAGAACGCGTTTGCCCGCACCGGCCAGTTCAATCAGGCGCAGCGAGATATCGCGCTGTTTGGGCGAGGGCTTGCCGCCACGCTTGCCTGCATAGATCACCTCGGCCCCCGGACGACGCCAGTCCAGCAGACGCTCGTCCACCAGCGCGTCATAGACAATCACATCCGCCTGTCGCAGAGCATTCAGTCCGTGCAGGGTCATAAGCCCCGGATCGCCGGGGCCAGCACCGATCAGCCAGACGAGACCGGGCGCAAAAACGGGCCAGTCATGATCAGGAAGGGCAGGGGCTTTTTCTGTCATGCCCTTTCAATATCGTCTCCTTTTTGGAATGGCGAGAGTTGATGCGACACTTCCCGGGCGTTAGCGTCACGCCAGAGATCCAGACGAGGCAGATTTTCATGCGGGCAAAGCCCCAATCCGATCTGAGGACCGGCTTTACGACCGGAGCCTGTGCGACGGCGGCGACCCGGGCGGCTTATCTGGCGCTCACCACCGGTTCCTGGATCAGCCCGGTGGAGATCATCTTGCCGAAGGGTCAGAGGCCCTCGTTTGAGCTGGCCGAGACGGAGCAGGGGCCGGATTGGGCCCGCGCCGTGGTGCAAAAGGACGCGGGCGACGACCCCGATGTCACGCATGGCGCCCTGATCTGCGTGAAAGTCTCGTTCGGACCCACAGGTGAGGGCGTGAGGTTTCGCGCCGGACCGGGCGTTGGCACGGTCACAAGGCCGGGTCTGCCGATCGCGCCCGGCGAGGCTGCAATCAATCCGGTACCGCGCCGGATGATGGAGGCCGTGATCGCGCAGGAGCCGGGGCCGGGGGATGTGATCATCGAGATATCCGTTCCCGGCGGCGCCGCGCTTGCGAAAAAGACCTGGAACCCGAGGCTGGGGATCGAGGGAGGGATATCGATCCTAGGAACCACCGGGATCGTGCGCCCTTATTCATGTGCGGCCTGGATTGCATCCATTCATCGGGGCATCGATGTGGCGCGCGCCAATGGCGAGATGCACGTGGCCGGCAGCACGGGTGCGACGTCGGAGCGGGTGGCACAGATCCATCTCGGACTGCCGGATCATGCAATGCTGGATATGGGTGATTTCGCGGGCGGAATGCTGAAATATCTTCGCAGACATCCCGTCGCGCGGGTCACGGTGGCAGGTGGTTTCGGCAAGCTGACAAAGCTTGCCCAAGGGGCGCTGGATCTGCATTCGTCCCGGTCTCAGGTGGATCTCAGGCAGCTTGCTGACTGGGCCGGGAGGCCGGAGCTTGAAGGCTGCAACACGGCAATGGAGGTCCTGTCGGTCGCAGGTCCGCTTCTGGCCGCGGATGTTGCCCGGCGTGGGCGCCTCACCGCCCTTGAGGTTCTGAAGGGCACGGATATCGAACTCGATACGCTGATTGTCGGGCGGGACGGGCGGTTGCAGGCTTGGGCGGACGCGGATGGAGGGCATGTGTTTGCCTGACATTCTTCTGCTTGGCGGTACGGCCGAGGCTCGCGCCCTTGCCATGCGGCTGTCGGATATGCGGATGGATGTTGTCGTGTCTTTGGCCGGGGTGACGGATCAGCCTGCCGACTATCGCCATCCGCTCCGAACCGGCGGGTTTGGCGGCGTGGAAGGTCTCGCCAATCACATCAGGGGGAAGGGCTATGCAGCCGTCATCGATGCAACCCATCCCTTTGCGGTGCAGATAAGCGGGAATGCAGTCGCTGCATCCTTGGCGGCTGGCGTCCCCTGTGTGCGGTTGACACGTCCCCAATGGCAGGCCAAGCATGGAGATATCTGGCACCGTGTCAAAGACTTAGGGTGCGCTGTTGATAGCGTGCCCACGGATGCGAGAGTTTTTGCGACAACCGGATCGGGGACATTTGCGCACTTTGCGACGGAGGAGCGATTCTGGACCCTGCTGAGGGTTATCAGACACCCCGAGAACCCGACCATGAAGCGCGGGCAATTGCGCGTCGCTGATCCGCCTTTTCCGGTCGAGGACGAGGTTCGGCTGATGCGCGATCATCGGATAACCCATGTGATCAGCAAAAACGCAGGCGGAAGTGGGACGGGCAAACTGCAGGCCGCCCGGAAACTCGGCCTGCCGGTGATCATGATTGATCGGCCGGTGCTGCCCGATTGCACGGCCGGGTTCACGGATATCGAGGCGGTTTGCAGTTGGCTGACCGACAATGTCGCTTTCCGCTCCTGATATGCCTTGCGTTGCTTGACATCGCTTGAGACCTGCCGCCATAAAAGCGGCATAAGGTGTCCGACATGAGCGCAAAGCGTGCATTAGGGCTGAAAAGGGAACATGAAACGGGCCGACCCATATCGGGGGCTCGCAACCATGGCCGCCCCCGCGACTGTAGGCGGAGAGTCGGTGCCATCAATGCCACTGGGCCAGCGGGTTCGGGAAGGCAGGCATGCAGACGCTGATCCGTGAGCCAGGAGACCTGCCTTGATCTGTCGGACCGGCGTGTCCGGCGGGACCGTGAAACGGGCGGGGTGCTCCGTGTCGCGACGCTGACGATGACTGTCGTCACGCCGTGCCGTGCGCTTCTCTCCCAAGTGACTTGGAGAGATATAGATGTTGAATTTCAAATACTTACCAGCAAGTCTTGGTGCCTTGGTCTTGTCCGGCGCGCCCGCGCTGGCGCATCACCCCCTGGGGGGCGGCACGCCTGAGACCTTCGGGCATGGCCTCCTGTCAGGTGTCGGCCATCCGATGCTGGGCATCGATCACTTCGCCTTCATCGTCGCGATGGCCTTTGCCGCCGTTGCGATGGGACGGCTGGTGAGCGCGCCGCTGGCATTTCTCGGGGCGTCGCTCATGGGCGTTCTGATCGCCTGGGGTGGGGTGCAACTGCCGATGGTCGAGCTGATCGTGGCCCTTTCCGCGACTGTTATCGGTGTTATCGTGCTGTCGGGGCGGACGCTCTCCCTGCCGGTTGCGCTCAGCTTTTTTGCCTTTGCCGGTCTCTTTCATGGACACGCCTATGGCGGCGCGATCATCGGGGCGGAACCCACACCGGTCGTGGCCTATCTGATTGGCCTCTTTGCTGTGCAGTATGCCATCGCTCTTGCAGCCGGTTTCGTGGCAATGAAGGTCTGGAGTGCGGCATCGGCTCGGGATCTGCCGCTGCGTCTCGCCGGTGGCGTGACAGCCGGTATCGGGTTCACGTTCCTCTTTGAGAACCTGGAGACGATGGCCTTCGGCCCGGTCGTCTGAGATCCCGATTTGCAAGGCCGCGCGGGATCCGTGCGGCTTTGACCACCCGAACGACTTTTCGGCAACCGGCACTGTTCGCAGTGCGATGGAAGAGGTCCGCCTATGGCACAGAAGATCCCCGCAACCGTGATCACCGGTTTCCTTGGCGCGGGCAAGACGACGCTCGTGCGGCACCTGCTGCAGAATGCGAACGGCAAACGTATTGCGCTCATCATCAATGAGTTCGGCGATCTCGGCGTCGATGGCGAGGTTCTGAAGGGCTGCGGCGAGGAAACCTGCCGCGAGGAGGATATCGTCGAGCTCTCCAATGGTTGCATCTGCTGCACGGTCGCGGATGATTTCATTCCGACGATGGAGGCGCTTCTGGCGCGCAACGAGCTTCCCGATCATATCGTCATCGAGACCTCCGGACTGGCCTTGCCGCAACCCCTGGTCCGTGCGTTCAACTGGCCCGATATCCGCACAAAGGTGACGGTAGACGGAGTGGTGACCGTCGTTGACGGCCCGGCCGTGCGTGACGGTCTTTTCGCCCATGATCACGCCGCGATTGATGCGCAGCGCAGCGCGGACGAGATGCTGGATCACGAAACACCGCTCTCGGAGTTGTTCGAGGATCAGCTTGCCTGCGCTGACATGGTGGTTGTGAACAAGCGGGACCTGATGGAAGGCGAAGAGGCGACAAGCCTCACAGCCCATCTGAAATCGGAGACCCGCGCCGGGGTGCAGGTCATCTCGGCTGATCACGGCGCGGTCAGCCCGTCGGTTCTGCTTGGGCTCGGGATGGGTGCAGAAGGTGATCTGGACGCGCGCCACGAGGTTCATCACCACCATCACCATGATGACGAGGATGATCACCACCACGATCATCATGACCATGACGATTTTGAAAGCTTTGTGGTGGATCTGGGCGAATTGCCGGATGCGGACGGATTTGTCGCGGCTCTGCCCGAGGTGATCAGGGCGCATAACATCTTGCGGCTCAAAGGGTTTGCCGCTGTTTCCGGCAAGCCGATGCGGTTGACGATCCAGGCGGTCGGACCACGGGTGGACAGCTATTTCGACCGGGCCTTTGGCGGGCCGGAGGAGCGCTCCACCCGGCTGGTTGTGATAGGCCAGGCGGGTCTGGACCAGCAAGCGATCCGGGCAGCGCTGGCGGCTTGATGCATCTTCTGGCTGCACAACCGGGCGACATCTCGGACGGAAGTGAGCCGGTCGATCCGGGGCAAAGCCCGGCAGATGTGATTTTCATCTCGGCGGCAGACACCGAGCTTGCGGCCCTTTCCGAAGCGCGCGCCGAGCTGGGCGATGCCGCCCCAAGCCTGCGGCTGGCACAGCTTGGCTGGTTGAAGCATCCGCTATCGGTCGATCTCTACCTTGAGAATACAGGCTGCAAGTCGCGGTTGGTCGTGATCCGGCTGCTGGGTGGCGAGGCCTACTGGCCCTATGGGCTTGAGCAGTTCTCGATCCGGCTGAGGGCAGCTGGCGTGCCGCTTGTGGTTCTGCCTGGCGACGATAAACCGGACGCGACACTGCGCGAATTTTCGACCGTCGCGTCAGAGGATTGGGAAGCGCTTTGGGCCTACATGGTCGAGGGCGGACCGCAGAATGCCACGAATTTCCTGAGACTTTGCAAGGTGATGCTGGATGGCGGCGAAAGACCTGCGCAGGCCAGTCCGTTGCTGCGGGCGGGACCCTACTGGCCGGGCTCCCGGAGCGCGCTTCTTGAGGATGTGCGTGAATACTGGACAAAGGGCGCGCCGGTCGCTGCGATCGTGTTTTACCGGGCGCTTCTGCAGGGCGCGGGTCTGCACCCGGTCAACCGGCTGGTCAAGGCGCTGATGCGCGAGGGGCTCAACCCGCTGCCGATCTTCGTGGCATCGCTGAAGGACCCCATCTCCGCAGCCACGCTGGAGCAGATATTTGCGAAGGCCGCACCGGATGTGGTCTTGAACGCGACGAGTTTTGCGGTCTCTTCGCCCGCGTCGGAGCTTTGGAACAAGGATCGCGTGCCGACACCGCTTGATGCCCCCGGTGCGCCGGTGCTTCAGGTCATCCTGTCCGCGAGTTCCGAAGATATCTGGGAGGGCGCGCAATCGGGCTTGTCGGCGCGGGACATCGCCATGAATGTTGCCTTGCCCGAGGTCGATGGTCGCATTCTGGCGCGTGCCGTCAGTTTCAAGGGCGAGGCCTACTACGACGAGGCGACGGAATGCGCGATCTCCGCCTACAGAGCGCGGGGCGACCGGGTGACGTTCTCGGCAAGGCTTGCGGCGAGATGGGCGGGGCTGAGTGCGGCACCGATCTCCGACAAGCGGGTCGGGCTGATTCTGGCCAACTATCCCAACAAGGACGGGCGCCTGGCCAATGGCGTCGGTCTCGACACGCCCGCCGCAACCATCGAGGTGCTGCGGTCCATGCAGGCGGCGGGATACCAGATCACCGGGATGCCGCAAGATGGTGCGGATCTGATGGAGATCATTCAGGCCGGACCGACCAACTGGCTGGTTGACAGGGCAACACGGACCGGTGGTGAACGCCTCACGCTTGAGGCCTATCTCAAGCACTACCGGACGCTGCCGCTTGATGCCCGCAACGCGATCGAGGCGCGCTGGGGCCGGGCCGAGGATGATCCGTTTCTGGCCGAGGACGGCCTTGCCCTGTCGATCTTTCGCTTTGGCAATGTTGCTGTCGGGATCCAGCCGGCACGGGGCTATAACATCGATGCGGAGGAGACCTATCACGCCCCCGATCTGGTGCCGCCGCATAACTATCTTGCCTTCTATTTCTGGATGCGCGAGGCGTTCGGCGCAGCGGCCCTCATCCATATGGGCAAGCATGGCAATCTGGAATGGCTGCCGGGCAAGGCGGTCGCTCTGTCCGAGACCTGCTGGCCCGAGATCGCCCTTGGTCCGATGCCGCATCTCTATCCTTTCATCGTGAATGATCCGGGCGAGGGGACGCAGGCCAAACGGCGGGCGCAGGCGGTGATCATCGACCATCTGACACCGCCCCTGACACGCGCCGAGACGTACGGTCCGTTGCGCGATCTCGAAGCGCTGGTGGACGAGTATTACGACGCCTCAGGCGTCGATCCGCGCCGGGTCAAGCTGCTGCGCGATGAGATATTGGCGCTGACTCAGGCGACCGGTCTGGATCTCGATGCAGGGCTGGAGGGCGATGCGGACAGCCGGTTGCAGAAGCTCGATGCCTATCTGTGCGAGCTGAAAGAGGCGCAGATCCGCGACGGGCTGCATATCTTTGGCCAATCGCCGGAGGGACGGCTGAAGACTGATCTGATTGCCGCTCTGGTGCGTCTGCCGCGGGGGGGTGGGGAAGGCTGTGATGCGTCCCTGATCCGGGCCTTGGCGGTCGATCTGGGCCTGCCTGCGGCGTTCGACCCGCTCGATTGTGACATGGCCGCACCCTGGACTGGTGAGCGGCCCGAGGCGCTGGCGGTGAGCAATGATGTCTGGCGCAGCAATGGCGACACAGTCGAGCGGCTGGAGCTGCTGGCAGTAAAGCTGATCGACGGCGACACGCCGGGTGACTGGCCGAATGTCCTCGGTGTGCTGGAAAGTGTGCGCGACCGAGTGCTCCCTGCGGTGGAAACCTGTGGGTCGGCGGAGATGGCGGCGCTCCTCAGAGGCCTGGAAGGCCGCTTCGTCGCGCCGGGCCCTTCGGGCGCGCCCACACGAGGGCGTCTCGATGTGCTGCCGACCGGGCGCAATTTCTTTTCCGTGGACAGCCGCGCGGTTCCGACGCGGACGGCCTGGAAACTGGGGTGGAAGTCGGCCTCGCTCCTGATCGAACGACACCTGCAGGATCATGGCGACTGGCCCCGAACCATGGCGCTCACTGCCTGGGGGACCTCGAACATGCGCACCGGCGGTGACGACATCGCACAGGTTCTGGCGCTGATGGGCGTCAAGCCACGCTGGGACGATGCGAGCCGACGGGTGACCGGTTTCGAGATCCTGCCACTTTCGACGCTCGGTCGCCCCCGGGTGGACATGACCTTGCGGATATCGGGCTTTTTTAGGGACGCCTTCCCCGCGCAGGTTGATCTGGTCGACAGCGCCGCGCGGGCCGTCATGGAACTGGACGAACCCGATGATCAGAATCCGGCGGCGGCGCGTTTCCGCGCTGAATGCGCGGCGTTGCGTGCAGCCGGTGAGCCAGAACCCGAGCGACAGGCGGGTTACCGGGTTTTCGGGTCCAAACCGGGGGCCTATGGGGCGGGGTTGCAGGCTATGATCGACGAGCGGCTCTGGGCCGAGCGGGGAGATCTGGCAGAGGCCTATCTGACCTGGGCGTCCTATGCCTACGGGTCCGGTGCCGATGGCGTCGATGCGCGGCAACCGCTGGAAACCCGGCTCGCCCGTGTCGAGGCGGTGGTTCAGAATCAGGACAATCGCGAGCATGATCTGCTCGACAGCGATGATTATTATCAGTTTGAGGGTGGCATGGCCGCCACGGTCGAGGCGCTGCGCGGCGAGGCTCCGACCATCTATCACAACGACCACTCCCGGCCCGAGCGCCCAGTGATCCGCACGCTCTCGGACGAGATCGGGCGGGTGATCCGCTCCCGCGTGGTCAATCCCAAATGGATCGATGGGGTGAAGCGGCACGGCTACAAGGGCGCGTTCGAGATCGCTGCGACCGTCGATTACCTGTTCGCGTTCGCCGCCACGACCCATGCGGTTCAGAACCATCACTTTGATCTGGTGCAGGCCGCCTTTCTGGAAGATGATGATACCCGCCAGTTCATCGAAGACGCCAATCCGAACGCGCTCCGCGAGATTGCAGAGCGGCTGCAGGAGGCGATTGACCGGGACATGTGGGTGCCTCGGTCGAACTCGGCGCGTGCGCGCATTGCGGAGCTGGCGGCATGAAACACCGGGACGAATTTCTGAGCATCATCTGGAACACGCCCGAGTTACGTCATGTTCTGGAAATCGCCCGCGATCTGGATCTGCCCGAGTGGCGGATCGTTGCGGGCGCGCTTTACAACCGGATCTGGAACCACCTCACCGCCCGGCCCGCGATGCACGGCATCAAGGATATCGACCTGATCTACTTCGATCCTGATACCAGTTGGGAGGCGGAGGACAGGGTGATCAGTGCAGGGACCGTGGCTTTCCCCGCAGAGCCTCCGGTGGAGATCCGCAATCAGGCACGGGTGCATCTTTGGTATGAGGATCACTTCGGGATACCCTATCCAAAATTGACCAGGGCCGATCAGGCGATAGATCACTACGCCTGTCTGACCCATTGTGTCGGGCTGCGGCTGGAGCGGGATGGCCGTCTGGATCTCTATGCGCCACACGGGCTGGAGATGATCTATCAGATGCGCCTTGTTCCCAATCCGATCCTGCCCAACCGGGAGACCCACGCGCGAAAGGGTGCCCGCCAGAAGACCCATTGGCCCGAATTGACGATTGAACCCTGGCCACAATCCAAGGAGGAAACCGCATGAGTGCAGATGTCGAACGCCACAACTCCAAGATGGCCAAGAAGAAGGCCGCTCGCGACAAGATCATGGCGACCAAGACCGAGGAGAAAGGCCTGATCATCGTGCATACCGGCAAGGGGAAGGGCAAATCCTCCTCCGCTTTCGGTATGATCTTCCGCTGCATCGCCCACGGAATGCCAACGGCCGTGGTGCAGTTCATCAAGGGCGGTATGGGCACCGGTGAGCGGGACCTGATCACGCAGAATTTCTCGGACCTTTGCCAGTTCTACACGATGGGCGAAGGCTTCACCTGGGAGACCCAGGACAAGTCTCGGGATATCGAGATGGCGCAAGCCGCCTGGGCCAAGGCAAAGGAGCTGATCGCGGACGAGACCAACCGGATGGTGCTGCTGGATGAGATCAATATCGCGCTGCGTTACGACTATGTCGATGTGGCCGAGGTTGTAAGTTTCCTGAAAGAGCACAAGCCGCCTATGACCCATGTGGTCCTGACTGGTCGCAACGCGAAGGAAGAGCTGATCGAGGTTGCCGATCTTGTGACGGAGATGGAGCTGATCAAACACCCGTTCCGCTCTGGCGTGAAGGCGCAGGCGGGGGTGGAATTCTAGGGGTGACGGTCAAACTGGTCGTCTGGGATTTCGACGGCGTGTTGAACGACAATTTCCGGGACGGGGCCTTCCTCTGGTCCACGCGGTTCGAGGATGATTTCGGCGTGCCGCTGGAGCGGTTTCAGTCCCACCTTTTCGGCTCGGGACGATTTACCCAAGTGCTTCGGGGTCGGGAGGACATCCTCGATCTGCTTCGCGACTTTTGCGATGCCAGCGGATGCGCTCACCCGCCCGAGGCCATCCTCGCATACTGGTTCGAGCGGGACGACTTCCCCAACAGGGCCTGCCTCGATCTGATCGACAAGCTGGCTGTTCCCTCGGTGATCGCGACCAATAACGAAGGACGACGGGCCGCATATATCCGCGACCAGATGGGATATGGCGCGCGCGTCGCGGAGATATTTGCCGCAGCGGAGATCGGTGTCGCCAAGCCCGACGAGGGGTTCTTCGAACACATCCGGACATGGGGCCAGCGGTCGCCTGCCGAAATGCTGCTTGTCGATGACACGCATGGAAACGTCGAGGCCGCCGACCGGCTGGGATGGCAGGTCTTTCAGTTTGCTGCGGGGCGGGAGGCTGAACTGGCCGACCGACTTGATCAGGCCGGTGTGCTCCGCTCATGACGGCCCGCCTGATGATCCAGGGCGCAGGTTCCAATGTCGGCAAGTCAATGCTGGTCGCTGGCCTTTGTCGAGCGTATCGGCGGCGCGGGCTTTCCGTCCTGCCCTTCAAGCCGCAGAACATGTCCAACAATGCCGCCGTGACAGTCGATGGAGGCGAGATCGGACGGGCGCAGGCCTTGCAGGCGCTGGCCTGTGGTGTCGAGCCGGTCACCGATATGAACCCGGTCCTTCTGAAGCCTGAAACCGAAACCGGTGCACAGGTCGTGGTTCAGGGCCAGCGGATCGCTACCGTGAAGGCGCGGGACTACGCGTGCCTCAAGCCAACGCTGATGCCTGCCGTTCTGGAGAGCTTCGAGCGACTGCGGGCGTCCGCCGATCTCGTTCTGGTAGAGGGCGCCGGCAGCCCGGCGGAAGTCAATCTCAGGGCAGGAGACATCGCCAATATGGGTTTCGCCGAAGCCGCCGATGTGCCGGTGGTCCTGGTCGGTGACATTGACCGCGGGGGCGTCATTGCGCAGCTTGTGGGATCGAAAGTCGTGCTCAACTCGACGGATGCGGCACGGATCAAGGGGTTCATCATCAACAAGTTCCGGGGAGATACGGAGCTTTTCGCCGACGGCTATTCGTTGATCGAGGCGCAGACCGGCTGGCGCGGGTTCGGCATCGCGCCGTGGTTCGGTGCCGCCAGCAAGCTTCCCGCGGAGGATGCGCAGGATCTGGTTGCGGCCATCGGGACGGGCGCGCTCAAGATCGTCTGCCCGGTTCTGTCGCGGATCTCGAATTTCGACGATCTCGACCCGCTGGCGCAGGAGCCGTCGGTCCGGCTGGAACTGATCCCGGCAGGCCAGCCCTTGCCCGGCGACGCGCAACTCGTGATCCTTCCGGGATCGAAGTCGACTATCGGCGATCTGAGATATTTCCGGGAGCAGGGCTGGGACATTGATCTGCACGCCCATGTCAGGCGCGGGGGCGCGGTGCTGGGACTTTGCGGCGGTTATCAGATGCTGGGCAGACGCCTGTCCGATCCGGACGGGATCGAGGGTCCGCGAGGTGAGACCGAGGGGCTGGGACTTCTCGATGTGGCGACCATCATGTCGCCCGACAAAAGGCTGGTCGAGGTTGAGGCGATCCATCTGGCGTCTGGCACAAGGCTGCGCGGGTATGAGATGCATATCGGGCAGTCCGAAGGACCTGATCGGGCAAATCCCTTCTCGATGATATCAGGCAGGCCGGAAGGTGCTGTGGCCGGAGACGGACAGATCATGGGGACCTATCTGCACGGCATCTTTGCCAGTGACAGCTTTCGCGCGGCATTTCTGGCCGGTTTCGGGCATCGATCCGATCTGGCCTATGGAGCGGTGGTCGAGCGGACGCTCGATGCGCTTGCCGAGCATCTGGAGGCGCATCTCGATCTGGATGGGTTGCTAGAACTGGCCCGGAGCGAGAGCAGCCTCTAGCCGCGTCCATTCCGCTTCCGCCGGCAGACCAAGGCGCAGCCATGTCCCTGAATATGGGAAAGACCGGCTCCAGATATGCGCCTTGGCGAGATGATCCTGAGCCGCGCCCGCATCGGTCGTATCATAGGTCCGGAAAAGCGAGGTGCCGCCGACCAGTTCCCATCCGGCCCGCGCCGCTATCGCATCGAGACGGGCGGTATCCCGCGCGAGCCGCTGCCGGGTTCGGTCCTGCCAGGCGGTATCCCCAATGGCCTTGGTGCCGATCTCGATGGCAGGTCCGCTGACCGCCCATGGTCCCGCGATCTCCCGCAGGTATGCGATGTCAGCGGATGCTCCGATTGCAAAGCCGAGGCGGAGCCCGGCAAGCCCGTAAAACTTCCCGAAGGAGCGCAGGACAATGATCCCCTTCGCACCGGTATGCGGAATGACCGAAGCCTCCGGTGTCGGGTCCATGAAGCTCTCGTCGATAATCAACAGATCCACCCGCGCCTTCAGGCTGAGCACGTGGGCCGCGTCCCATCGACGGCCATCGGGATTGTTGGGATTTACGAGGACAAGCGTCGCCGGGGCGGGCGATCCACCCGTCTCCGTCAGAGGTGTGACCTCCAGCCCCGCACGCCGAAAGCTGGCCGCATGTTCGTTATAGGTCGGAGAGACAATGCCCACCGGTCCCGGGCCCGCGATCATCGGCATCATCTGAATGGCCGCCTGAGCGCCCGAGACCGCAAGAATGTCCGCACCTTCCGGCACCCGGTAGGTCTTCCGGGCCGCATCCAGAAGCCGTTGGATCTGGTCCTGCCGTGGCAAATCGGTCCAGCTCTGCGGCGCAAGCGCGTGTAACGGGTAGGGGGACCGGTTGATCCCGGTTGAAAGGTCTATCCATCCGTCCTGCGTTCCGCCATAGCGGCTAATCGCGGCATCAAGATTGCCTCCATGATCGCGTGTCATAAGAGCCCAATCAACAGGAGGGTCAGGGCGGTTGCAAGCATCAGGTTCCGATAGAGCTTCAGACCTTCGAAAACCGTCGCGCCCGTCGGATCAGGTGCGTCGCCATTGACCCATGGGTGATCCTCGACACCGCTGTCATATGCGCGCGGACCGCTCAGGCGACAATCGAGCGCGGCCGCCATCGCAGCCTCGGGCCAGCCCGCATTGGGCGAACGGTGCAGGCCCGCGTCTCGCCACATGGTCTGCATACTTGCCGTGGGTTGCCCGCTCAGCGCCGCAAATCCTAGCCCCGTCAGGCGTGCGGGAATGAAGTTCACCAAATCGTCCAGCCGGGCTGCGATCTTGCCAAAGTGCTCGTATCGCTCGGTTCGGTAGCCGATCATACTGTCGAGCGTGTTTATGGCCTTATAGGCCAGAAGGCCCGGAAGCCCGAGCAGCAATCCCCAGAAAAGCGGGGCGATCACGCCGTCAGAGGTGTTCTCCGCCAGGCTCTCGACGCTTGCCCTTGCGATACCCGGCTCGTCCAGCATCTCGGGGTTCCGACCGACGATCCTGGCGACCTGCGCGCGGGCCTCTGGTATATCATCGGCCTCCAGCGGAACGGCAACGGCCTCGACATGATCATAGAGACTGCGCGTGGCGATCAGGGGCGCCGCCAACACCCCTCCGATCAGCGTGCCAATGAGGTTGTCCGGCAGCAGACCCATCAGCCCCCAGCCGATGGACCAGCAGCCCCCCGCAATCAAAAGGGCGGTGACGCCGCCTTTCCAGAAGAGCTCGGCATTCGCCGATTCCCGGTGATTGAACTCCGCTTCCAGTCGCGAAATGGCCGCACCGATCCAGGTCACTGGATGGCCAATACGATCAAAGAGTTGTCGGGGCCAGCCAAAGACCGCCTCGATGATCAACGCAATCAGCATCGTCAGCGCGAAACTCATGACGGGGTGACAAAGCTGGTGATGTGCTGCAAGTCAAGCGCCTTCAGGCCATCAGACACGGCAGATATGTCAGCAAAATCGGGAGGATAGAGGAGTCCCACGGTCGAGCCGGTATGCGCAAGTGCAACCCCGAGCGCCCCGGTCTCACGACAGATGGCATCAAACGGAGCAAGATCCGGTCCGCCCCGGTGCCGGATGCAACGCCTGGCCGACATGTGTGCAATTGCTCCGATGGCCGAGAGATCGCCCGCGAGGCAGGCCTCTTGCCATGGCTCGACCAGATCACCGATGCCCGGAAAGTCGAGATCGGCAGGGTCGGTCGGCCGGGGAGGTGACCAGAGCCCTCCAATGACCCGCAAGATTGGCGGCTGGGGAAGATCAGCCAGCATGCGCGCCTCACGTGGCGCCCACAGACATGTCATGGGCCTTGCAAACATCAACGGATCGGTTGCGCCCTCCAAAGACAGGATCAACTGGGCAAGCCTTTCCGGCGGCGTCCCGTCGCCCGCGAGCAGCCGAGACACTCCAAGGCGGGCGGCGGTGGATGCGCCGGTTCCGCATCCCGCCGGAAACCGCGACCGAAAGTGCCATGACCCGCGTGCGGGACCGGCATCGAGGGCTTTGAAGATCACGCCGATATCATCCCTTGCGATCATCGGTATGTGTCCGGCATCGCAGACCGCGAAGGGCTGATCGGGATGCCACTCCACCTCGACGCCGGTCTGCGGGCAGGGGAGCGTGATCAGCGCAACAGGTCCGTTTTCACCCAAACGCCCTTGCAGCAATTCCCCGAAATGCCCCTCGATGAAGCATTTCTGTTGCGTCGACGTGAGCATGGGCGACACCGATACCTAGAGTTCCGGCGGCGCCGCGAGCGGTGGGACCCGGGCCTTGAAATGCCCCTTCACGCCTTGCGGCCATTCGCGGTAGGGCACAATGCCACCGGGCGCATCCGCATGGCGCGTGGCATAGTCCACAATCGCGGCGGCATCTGCCTCTTCAGGTCTGAAATCGCCCAGAACGTAGGTCATCTTGTTGTCTGACGAGATGGCGATGTTGCAGCCGTGTTCACATCCCATCAGACAGGCAACCCCCCGGATCTCGAGCGGCGTATCATCCGCCGCCTTCCGCACATGGCCAAGCAGGGTTTCACCGCAAACCTCTTCAGGTTTGCTCTCTCGCAGATGCGGTTGGCGGCAGGTGGTGCAGACATGGACAACAGTCATTCGGGCGCTCCTGAAAGCAATGTGCGAAAAAGGGCTATACCGAATGCCGGGGGGCGTCCAGCATCGCAATTGCCACAATGTCGCAAATGGCCCAGAGGACGACGTGGGGGCGTTTACAGATCGTCAAAAAAGTCAAAGACTTGGCTGAGATAGATAAAGGGAGGTCCACGATGCCGCTGGCCATGAATCGCGACGTCTTCATTACCTGTGCGGTCACCGGCTCGGGCGACACCGTGGGTCGGACCGACAAGATCCCGGTCACACCCGCGCAGATTGCCGACGCAGCCATTGAAGCGGCGAAGGCAGGAGCTGCGATTGCACACTGCCATGTTCGTGATCCGGAAACCGGCGCCCCGTCGCGCGATCCGGCGCTCTTTGCCGAGGTGGTGGAACGTATCCGGGCCTCCGATACGGATGTGGTGATCAATCTGACGGCCGGGATGGGCGGGGATCTTGTGCTCGGCGGAACCGAGGCCCCACTGCCGCCTGGTGAGGGCACGGATATGGCGGGGGCGACCGAACGACTTGCCCATATCGAGGCCTGCCGCCCGGAGATCTGCACGCTCGACTGCGGAACGATGAATTTCGGCCATGGCGATTACGTGATGACCAACACGACCGCGATGCTGCGCGAAATGGGTGGGCGCATGACGGCCCTCGGCGTGAAGCCCGAGATCGAGGCTTTCGACACCGGCCATCTCTGGTTCGCGCGCCAACTGGTGGAGGACGGCGTTCTGGAGGACCCCGCGCTGGTTCAGCTTTGCATGGGTATTCCCTGGGGCGCGCCTGATGACCTGACCACCTTCCTCGCCATGGTGAACAACATCCCCGAGGGCTGGCACTTCTCGGCCTTTTCCATAGGACGCAACGCGCTCGCCTACCCGGCTGCTGCCGTGCTCGCAGGCGGCAATTTGCGGGTGGGCCTGGAGGATTGCATCTGGGAAGAAAGGGGCGTGCCCGCCACCAACGGACGGCTGGTGGAGCGCGCCGTGGCCGTGGTCGAGAACATGGGAGCGCGGATCATCGGTCCCGATGAAGTGCGTGAGCGGCTGGGGCTGAGACGCCCATGATCGCGCGTGCGGCCTGCATCGGCGGGGGCGTCATTGGCGGCGGCTGGGTTTCCAGGCTTGTGCTGTCGGGCGTGGATGTCGCGATCTTCGATCCCGCACCTGACGCGGAACGGATCGTGGGCGAGGTGCTGGAAAATGCCCGGCGCGCCTATGCCAACCTCACCATGGCCCCCTTGCCGCCCGAGGGGCGGGTGACATTCCTTCCCTCCATCGAGGAGGCGGTCGACGGGGCGGAACTGGTGCAGGAATCGGTGCCCGAACGGCTCGACCTGAAACGTTCGGTTCTGACCGCGATTGATGCGGCAACAGGGCCAGAGGTGCTGATCGGCTCCTCCACATCCGGGCTGTTGCCAAGCGATCTGCAACTCGACATGGCCCGTCCCAAGCGTTTCTTCGTCGCCCATCCCTACAATCCGGTCTACCTGCTGCCGCTTGTTGAACTCGTCGGCGGCAAGGCCACGTCACCCGAGACAATCGAGCGTGCAAAGGTTGCTTACGCAAGCCTCGGCATGAAGGGCGTTCACATCGCCAGGGAAATCCCGGCCTTTGTCGGTGACCGGCTGCTTGAGGCGCTCTGGCGTGAGGCGCTCTGGCTGATCCGCGACGATATCTGCGATGTGGAGACGCTTGACGATGTGATGCGCTTCAGCTTCGGGCTCCGCTGGGCGCAGATGGGGCTGTTCCAGTCCTACCGGATTGCAGGCGGCGAAGCGGGGATGGGGCATTTCCTGGAGCAGTTCGGCCCCTGTCTGGATTGGCCCTGGAGCAGGCTGACGGATGTCCCGGATCTGGACGCCGAGCTGATCGCAAAAATCGCGCGCCAGTCGGATGCGCAGGCGCGTGGCTTGTCCATCCGCGAGCTTGAACGTGTTCGCGACGACAATCTCGTGGGCATCATGCAGGCGTTGAAAGGGGCAGATTGGGGCGCGGGGGCGCTGCTGAAATCCTTCGAGGACCGGCTCTGGGCCGCCGCAAAGACGCCGGAGCCGGATCTTTCCGGTCCACTCGCCTTGCACCAGACGCGGGTCTCGCCGGCCTGGCTTGATTACAACGGGCACATGACCGAGTTCCGGTATCTGCAGGTTTTCGGTGATACAACGGATGCGTTTCTGCGCCTGATCGGCATTGATCCGGGTGCCGCGGATGAAGCCAGCTACTATACGGTCGAGACCCATCTTCAGCACCTGAAGGAACTCAGACAGGGCACTGATATTGAGACAGAAACCATTGTCCTGAGTGCCGAGGGAAAGCGACTGCATCTCTATCATGAGATGTTTGCCGAAGGCGCGCTGGTGGCCACGGCGGAGCACCTGCTCCTGCATGTCTCGAACGGTCGGGCAACGGAGCCTTCGGAGGCGATATCCGCCCGGATCGCCCCGATTGTCGAGGCACATGCCAGTTTGCCGCGACCT
Organism: uncultured Paracoccaceae bacterium; assembly: GCA_947493745.1. GTDB lineage: Bacteria > Pseudomonadota > Alphaproteobacteria > Rhodobacterales > Rhodobacteraceae > CANLSM01. The sequence continues at coordinate 53,859 of CANLSM010000009.1, forward strand.
TACGCGGTGGGTCGGCATGTAGGTCTTAAGCGACCCACTCGCTGACCGGGGCGTCGGCCTCCTGCAAGGGCTGGGCGATGATATCGACCAGCGTCGGACCGTCATGGTGGATGGCTTTCTTCAGGGTCGCCTCAAGGTCCTGCGGATCGGAAACCGTCCAGCTTTTCAAGCCATAGGCGGATGCCACGGCGGCATGATCTGTTCTCGAGAAATCGACCGAGAAGTAACGCTCTCCAAAGCCCGACTTCTGCCCCGCCTTGATCCAGCCGAAAACGGCATTGGAGATCACAAGAATGGTGATCGGTAGACCCAGCCGCGTGATCGTCTCCAACTCGCCCACACTCATCCCGAACGACCCGTCACCGGTGGCGCAGACCACCTTGGCATTGGGGCGTCCGATCTGGGCGCCGACCGAGGCCGCAATCGCAAACCCAAGCGCCCCATGGGCGCGGTTGGTGATGAAATGCCGCCCGACACTGGGCCACTCATACCAGGCCGAGAAATACGGACAGGGCGTGCCGGGATCCGCGCAGATCACCGCATCATCGGGCAGCAGGCGATTGAGGGTCGCAATGACCCGTTCCGGGCGGATGGGGGCTTCAGTGCTCTCTGCAAGGTTTTGAAATTTTTTCCATTTCGCGGCTCTTGCAGCAGCAACACGAGCTTGGCCGTCACGCTGCCGGCTGCTCGCCGTGGCAAGCCCGACAAGCGCCTCCAGCCCCAACCGCGCATCGCAAACAACTGCTGCGTGGGTCTCGTAGCAGGCCCCGATCACAGCCGGATCGCTGTCCATATGCAGGATTGTGGTTCCCGGCGCGGGTGAACGCCAGCGCTCGGTCGTGACCGACCCCGCGCGGCAGCCGATGAAGAATACCAGATCGGCCGCATCGACCAGTGCACGCGTCGCCGGTTGGCCGCCATTGGAGCCGACAACACCGACGCAAAGCGGATGGGTCTCGGCCGTCGCGCCCTGTCCGCTGACCGTGGTGGCGACAGGGATGTCGAGCGTGGTTGCAAGCCCTTCCAACGCACTTTCCGCGCCTGCCAGAACGACACCCCCACCGACAATGATCACCGCGCTTTTGGCCCTGAGAAGCTCGGTCAGAATAGCCTCAATCGCTGCCTCATCCGGTGCGGCGGGGAGTGCGGGATAGGTGGAAAAGCGCGGGTCGCACCAAAGATCATCCGCGTTGACGCTGGCTTTCTGAACGTCAAAGGGCAGGCCGAGATGGGCCGAGCCGGGACGGCCTGTCGTCATCTCCCGAAACGCCTTGCGGATCATGCGGGGCAGGGTGGCGGCAGAGCGGATCAGTCCGTTCCACTTGGTCACAGGCGCAAAGAGCGCCTCCTGATCCAGTTCCGTCAAGGGAAACCGTCCGGCAGAGGTCGTGGCCACATCGGTCGTGATCGCGAGGATGGGGACCGAGCTTTCACCGGCCTCGACCAGTCCGGGCAGGATATAGGTCGCCCCGCCGCCCGATGGCCCCTCGCAGACACCCGGCCTGCCGGTTACCCGTGCATAGGCATCCGCCATATAGCCTGCATGCCGCTCGTCCCGGGTGAGGATGTGCTCCATTCCATGATCAAGCCGGGCGAATGCGTCGTAAAACGGCAGGCTGGTATCCCCGCAGAGCCCGAAGATATGGCGCACCCCATTCCCTTCGAGCAATTTGACCGTGGCCTCCGCGCCGGTGATCTCGTTCCCGCTCATGCCACATCCTTCCATTGCAATTGTGCGAGTTTCTTTGGAAGCTGACGCGCAAGTCAATGGTTGAGGTGCATGGCATGATCGTAAAAGGCGGCAAGGCCGTTTACGGGGCGCGGGTGGGCATCCTGATGCTCGATGCCCGGTTCCCCCGCATCATCGGTGACATGGGCAATGCGGAAACCTGGCCGTTTCCGGTGCGCTACAAGGTGGTGCGCGGTGCACATCCTGATCTGGTGGTGCGACAGGGTGCGCCGGGACTTCTGGAGGCGTTCATTGCCGCCGGTCGGGAACTGGTGGAGGACGGGGTCGAACTCATCACCACCAATTGCGGGTTTCTGTCACTCTTTCAGGCGGAACTGTCGCAAGCCTTGCAAGTACCGGTCGCGACATCCGCGCTGATGCAGGCGCGTGCCATCCAGGCAATCTTGCCACCGGGCAAACCCTTGGGCATTCTCACGATCTCAGCGGCGACGCTGACGGCCGAGCATCTCAGGGCTGCCGACGTGCCGGACGGGACGCCGGTGCGCGGGATCAGCGAGGAGAGCGAGCTTTACCGTGTGATCCTGAACAACGAACTCAGCCTCGACACCGTGAAGGCCGAAGCAGGCATGGTCGAGGCCGCGCTGGCATTTCAGTGCGATGTGCCCGATCTGGGCGCGATCCTTTTCGAATGCACCAATATGCCGCCCTACACAAAGGCTGTCAGGGAGGCGACCGGGCTGCCGGTCTACTCCATGGAGACATACCTGCACTGGTTGGTGCGCGCGTTGCCCTAGCGGCTGGACTCGGTCATGCGGCGGCGGACATAGCTGTCGACCGACCCGATCATCTCTTCCATGCCGGGATCGAAAAAGTGACCTGCCCCTTCGATCTGTTCATGGGTGATCGTGATGCCCTTTTGCTGTTTGAGCTTGTCGCTGAGACTGACGATATCGGCAGGTGGGACCACACGATCGGCGGTGCCGTTGATGATCAGACCCGAGGACGGGCAGGGGGCGAGGAACGAGAAATCATACATGTTGGCCGGGGGCGAGACCGAGATGAAACCGGCGATCTCGGGCCTTCGCATCAGAAGCTGCATGCCGATCCACGCACCGAACGAGAAGCCCGCAACCCAGCAGAATTTTGCATTCGGGTTGAGCGACTGGAGGTAGTCCAGCGCCGAGGCCGCATCCGAGAGTTCCCCGATCCCCTGATCATATTCACCCTGAGATCGCCCGACGCCGCGGAAATTGAACCGCAGGCAGGTGAAGCCCATCTTGTGAAAGGCATAATGCAGGTTGTACACAACCTTGTTGTTCATCGTGCCGCCGAATTGTGGATGCGGGTGCAGGATGATGGCAATCGGGGCGTCTTTGTTTTTCTGCGGGTGGTAGCGCCCCTCAAGGCGCCCTTCGGGTCCGGGGAAGATGACCTCAGGCATGAAGCCTCCTGATTGGGGCCTGAAAGCTTGACGGAATCACTCAGGCAACCTAGAACAATTCTAAATTAGAAGCTTTGATGCTTCCGCGCTTGGGCTAGGTAAGGCTTTGCGCGGGGTGCGTCAACTGTTCGCGCAGGGGCAAGGCCATGAAACTCAGCACCAAGGGGCGCTATGCGATGATCGCGTTGGCCGATCTGGCGCGTGAGGGACAGGGCCGGCTGGTCGCGCTGAGCGAAATTTCCGAGCGTCAGAACATCTCTCTCGCCTATCTTGAGCAGCTTTTCGTGAAGCTGCGCCGCGCCGAAATCGTCGAGAGCGTCCGTGGCCCCGGCGGCGGATATCGGCTGGCGCGCGAGCCTGAGGCCATCCGCGTGGCCGAGATACTGGGTGCGGTGGATGAGACGATGGACGCGCTGGCCCGCGGGGCAGGTGCATCGGGTGCCGATGGTGGCACGGATGTTCAGGCCCTGACGGACAAGCTGTGGGAGCAGCTCAGCGCCAATGTCTACGTCTTCCTGCACCAGACCCGGCTTGCGGACGTGGTCCGTGACCAAATGGCCCCATGCCCGGCCGTACCGGCCTTTGTCGAGTTGGTCGATGAGTAGGGTCTATCTCGACTGGAATGCTACAGCACCGCTGAGACCGGAGGCGCGAGCGGCGATGCTGGAGGCGATGGACCTCATGGGCAACCCGTCGAGCGTGCATGCCGAGGGCCGTGCCGCGAAGGGCATGATTGAGAAGGCGCGAGTTCAGGTGGCCCGGCTCGTGGGCTGCGATCCGACTGAAGTGATCTTTACCAGCGGCGCGACCGAGGCGGCTGCGATGTGCAAGCCTGAATATGGCTCGGTGGCCGCGTCTGAGATTGAGCATGATGCAATTCTGGCATGGTGCCAGCTGGAAGGCGTTCCGATGGACCGTCATCTTGACGTCGACAGGAACGGACGTCTTGTGGGGACGGCACGTGGTCGCAGTTTTGAGGATGAAATCTGGGACGAGCCTGTCGCACTGCAAATTGCGAATAGTGAAACAGGTGTGGTGCAGGATGTCGCGCCACTGATTGAACACATTAGGGGATTGAAGCGCGAAACGCCCGTTTTCTGCGATGCCGTGCAGGCCCTTGGAAAGACCGCGTTCAGCTTTGGCGAAACCGGTGCCGATCACGCATTGGTGTCCGGACACAAGTTCGGCTCTGCCAAGGGAATTGGGGCGCTGGTCAGTCGGAGCGGTCAGGAGCCGAGGGTTGTCATCAAGGGCGGCGGTCAGGAGCAGGGTTGGCGTTCCGGCACTGAGAACATCATCGGCATCGCCGGTTTCGGGGCGGCAGCGCAAGCCGCGTGTCGCGATCTTGAGAACGGCGTCTGGGAGCCGGTCGAGGCCTTGCGAAACAATCTCGAAGACGCTCTTTATAACGCCGCGCCCGAGACTATCTTCTTTGGTAGGGATGTCCCCCGGCTGCCCAATACCTCGTGTTTTGCGATGCCCGGCTGGAAGGGTGAAACGCAGGTTATGCAGATGGATCTGGCGGGCTATGCGATCAGTGCCGGTTCGGCCTGTTCCAGCGGCAAGGTGAAGGAAAGCCGGGTGCTGCGCGCCATGGGGTTTGACAGCGTCAAGGCCTCGTCGGCGGTCCGCGTCTCGATCGGGCCTGCGACCACGGAAGACGACTTGATGGGCTTTGCCCGGACATGGATAGAACACTACCGCCGCTGGAGACAGCGCGCGGCCTGACTGACCGGGGGCCCAGCCCCCACAAAGGAGAAGAACATGACAGCACTGGACACTGTTCAGGTCAAAGACGGCGTCGATCAGGAGACCGTGGATGCGGTCAAGTCGGTCGGCGACAAGTACAAGTACGGCTTCTCCACCGATATCGAGATGGAATACGCACCCAAGGGTGTGAACGAAGATATCGTACGTCTGATATCGGAGAAAAACGACGAGCCCGAATGGATGACCGAATGGCGTCTTCAGGCTTTTGCCCGCTGGAAACAGATGGAAGAGCCGGAATGGGCGATGGTCCATTATCCGCAAATCGACTTTCAGGACCAGTATTACTATGCGCGCCCTGCCAGCATGAAGGAAAAGCCCAAATCGCTTGATGAGGTCGATCCCGATCTGCTGGCGACCTATGCCAAGCTCGGCATTCCGCTGAAGGAGCAGGCGCTGCTGGCCGGTGTCGAGATGCCAGAGGAAGAGCGCCGGGTCGCCGTCGATGCGGTCTTTGACAGCGTGTCTCTGGGCACCACCTTCAAGGACGAACTGGCCAAGGCGGGCGTCATCTTCTGCTCAATCTCCGAGGCGATCAAGGATCATCCCGAACTGGTCAAGAAATATCTCGGCTCGGTCGTGCCGCAGTCGGATAATTTCTATGCAACACTGAATTCGGCCGTCTTCTCGGACGGCTCGTTTGTCTATGTGCCGCCGGGCGTGCGCTGCCCGATGGAGCTCTCCACGTATTTCCGCATCAATGCCGAGAATACAGGCCAGTTCGAGCGGACGCTGATCATCGCCGACAAGGGCTCCTATGTCAGCTATCTTGAGGGCTGCACGGCACCGATGCGGGATGAAAATCAGCTTCATGCCGCAGTGGTCGAACTGGTGATCCATGAGGATGCCGAGATCAAGTATTCGACCGTTCAGAACTGGTATCCGGGCGACGAGAACGGCAAGGGTGGCATCTACAATTTCGTGACCAAGCGCGCCGATTGCCGGGGGGATCGTGCCAAGGTCATGTGGACCCAGGTTGAGACCGGCTCGGCGGTGACCTGGAAATACCCAAGCTGTATCCTGCGCGGCGACGATAGCCAGGGCGAGTTCTACTCGATCGCGATTGCCAACAACATGCAGCAGGCCGATACCGGCACGAAGATGGTGCATCTGGGCAAGAACACCAAAAGCCGGATCGTCTCCAAGGGGATCTCGGCGGGAAAGGCCCAGAATACTTATCGCGGGCTGGTCTCGATGCATCCCAAGGCGAAGAACAGCCGCAACTACACGCAATGCGACAGTCTGCTGATTGGCGACAAATGCGGCGCGCATACGGTGCCGTATATCGAATGCAAGAACAACTCGTCACGCATCGAACATGAGGCGACGACATCCAAGGTCGATGACGACCAGCTTTTCTATTGCCGCCAGCGCGGCATGGACGAGGAGGAGGCGGTGGCTCTGGTGGTCAATGGCTTCTGCAAGGAGGTTCTGCAGGCCCTGCCGATGGAATTCGCGATGGAAGCGCAGAAACTGGTGGCAATCTCGCTGGAAGGCAGCGTCGGATAGGTGATGTCCGTGAGGGGACAGACAGGGGTGTCGGAGTGAGTGATCGCAGCGATGACGGCGTCGTGGTCGAGCGACGCGAATCCGCGGCAGCGGGGCAGCAGAGCCTGATCCGGCGCTTTCCATGGCTGTTCAAGTTCGTTGTCGTCTATGTCCTCACTCTCCTGCTGGGCTTTGTTGTGACAGCGATGGAGAAGGCCGATCTCTTCACCGGCAGCCGGGTCTTCGCGCTGCTCGACGGGATGCTGTTCTGGGCCATCCTCGTGGGCGTCTTGTTCGGGGTGCTGCTGTTGTTTCTGACCTGGATTTCCGATGGTCAGATTGTCGAATTCTTCCCGTTCCTCCCGTCGATCATCTCCGCGCCGATCATGGGAATCATACTGGGATTGATGACCTGGGCGTTTCTGATCTCGGTGACAGAGCCCGCCAAGCCCGATCTGTCCTGGCAGGAACGGATTTTTGGTGGCGGCGAAGAGGCGGGGCAACCAGCGCAGGCTGGGAACCAGACAGAAACCGACAAACCATGGTGGCAGATATGGAAATGACACCCGTCCTCAACCTCGACGATGCCGACACTTTTCCCAACCAGCCCGAGGGTCTGGATAAATTCGGCTCGGTTATGGCCATGATCGGGCCTGCCATCGGCGCGCGCGACATCGGGTGCATGTATATGCAGGTCGAACCCGGCAAGCGTGCCTTTCCGTTTCACAACCATCATGGCAACGAGGAAATCTTCATCATCCTTGAGGGCGAGGGCACCTATCGCTTCGGCAAGCAGGAGTTTCCGGTCAAGGCGGTCTCGGTCTGCGCGGCCCCCAAAGGCGGCCCGGAAACCGCGCACCAGGTCATCAACACCGGGACAAAAACGCTGAAGTATCTGTCGCTCTCGACAAAACATGACCCGGATGTGGTACAATATCCTGACAGCGGCAAGTTTGCTGCCATGGCGATTGGCGAGGGAAACAGCTTTCAGACCGCCAATCTGAAGTATATTGGCAGGCTTGAGACGATGCTGGGGTATTTTGACGGGGAAGAGTAATGGTTCGTACAATTCGAAAACCCAGACACAAGGCGGAGGAAGACTCGGGCTTCATGCGGATCATGGCCTTTGCCTTCATGATCGCGGTTGGCTTCTTTGTGGCTCTCATGGCGCTCAGATGGGCGGCCCTGCGGCTGGAGGCCCGGCTGGAGGTGGTGGAAGTGCCGACCTACAGCGCGCAATGGTACCTTTATCTGCTCGGCCCGGCGGTTCTTGTTCTGCTTTTCCTGATCGGCGGGCGCAGCATCAGGGGAGGTGTCGTCGGAATGGTCCTTGGCGGCGCTCTGGGCCTCTACATGGCGATACAGATGCCCGACACGCTGAAATCCGCCGAGGCCGCGGTCGGACTGGAAGGTGTTATCGTGCCGCTTGTTGGCTATGAGCCGATCCTGGCGGAGAATGAGGGGCTTGCGGCAATCACGCAGTTTGTCCGCCCCGCGAATGCAGGAGGCTCGGAATGATCGTGACCACCACGCCCTCTGTTGAGGGCAAATCGATCTCGGCCTATCACGGAGTGGTCGTGGGCGAGGCGATCCTGGGTGCAAACGTGATCCGCGATCTTTTTGCCGGGATCACCGATATTCTCGGCGGACGCTCCGGCGCCTACGAGGAGGAACTGGGCAAGGCCCGCAACATTGCGCTGAGCGAACTGGAAGACCGTGCGAAGGAACGGGGTGCCAACGCGGTTGTCGGTGTCGACCTCGACTATGAGGTGATCAACAACATGTTGATGGTCTCGGCCTCGGGCACGGCGGTTACCATCGGCTGATGCGTTTTGGTGCCACCATAGTTGCGGGCGTGATCTACTTCGCGCTGAGTTTCGCCTCTGCGATCCTGCTTGAGGTCGAGACAGCTGTGTTCGAAGCGGTGCTCTACGGCATCGTCAAGACGGCGATTTTCTGTGTTCTGTTTCACTATGCCCATAACTGGCTCGCGCGTTTGTTTGACTGGTACGATCCTGACGAAACGCCGGCGGCCACCCCAATCCCCCAAACCGAAGAGTGAGCTATGAATCCTGATTTCGAAGCCAGAACCCGCCACATGCGGCAGGAGGAGGCGCAGGCACAGAAGGCTGCGCAGGGTCCAGGCGGCAAGATGCGCCGATTTATCCTCGGCGCGCTCGCAGGCCTTGTCGCGCTGCCGGTTCTGCTGACCCAGCGCGATGTCATATCAGCCGCCTGGAACAGCCTGGTCGAACGTCTCGCCGGACCGCTTCAACTGGTGCCGGAACAGTACCAGACCTTTGCCGCGATTGGCTTTGCGGTTCTCGTCGTTCTGATACTCGTTCTGCTGACCAAGGGGATTATCCGGGGCATGTTGACGGTCACCTTCATCCTTGGGCTGATCATCGGCGTTGCCGTGTGGTTCCCGTTCGGGCGGCAGGCCTATCACATGGTCCCGCCGCTCGCGCAGACCTTCCCGGACCTTGATGTCGCCATCGAAGGGCTGGCCGGAGACAATCAGCAGATCAATCAAATCATGGCTCTGGGTGAAAGTGTTCTGCCCGTGCCGCAAACCGAACAAGCGGAAGAACTATCACTGCCGCAAGTCACCAATGGAGGGCAGTAACATGCTTGAGATCAAGAACCTGCATGTCTCGCTGGAAGAGGAGGAAAAGCAGATCCTCAAGGGCGTCGATCTGACCGTTGGTGCAGGCCAGGTGCATGCAATCATGGGGCCGAATGGCTCGGGCAAATCGACACTGTCCTATGTCCTGTCCGGTCGCGATGGCTATGACGTGACCGAAGGGTCCGCGACCCTGCTGGGCGAGGATATTCTGGAGATGGAACCGGAGGAACGGGCGGCCGCCGGGCTTTTCCTTGCGTTCCAGTATCCCGTGGAGATCCCCGGTGTCGGCAATATGACATTCCTGCGAACCGCATTGAACGGCCAGCGCAAGGCGCGCGGCGAGGAAGAACTGAATGCGGCTGAGTTTCTCAAGCTGGTGCGCGAAAAGGCCAAGGCGCTGAAGATCGACGCGGATATGCTCAAGCGCCCGGTCAATGTCGGCTTTTCGGGCGGCGAGAAGAAGCGTAACGAAATCCTGCAAATGTCTGTTCTTGAACCGAAAATGTGCATCATGGACGAGACGGATTCAGGCCTCGACGTGGATGCCATGAAACTGGTGGCCGATGGCGTCAATGCGCTGCGCGATGCGGGACGGTCATTCCTTGTGATCACACATTACCAGCGGCTTCTCGACCATATTCAGCCCGATGTCGTGCATATCATGGCCGACGGGCGCATTGTCAAAAGCGGTGGCCCCGATCTGGCGCTTGAGGTTGAAAACAACGGCTATGCCGACATTCTCTCGGAGGTCGCGTAATGGCTCTGCCGGCGCAGAAAACCGATGGTGCCGATCTGTTGCTTGCCCGGCATCCGTCGCCTTCAGTCACGACCGGCTGGGCCGGCGAGGCGCAGACATACGCACGTGCCCGGCTTCAGTCCATGGGAGCGCCACAGCGGCGCGATGAGTACTGGAAATTCACCAATCCGGCGCTGCTGATCGACCCCGAAACCAGGGCCGCCGTACTTGAGACCGATAAAGTGCCGGTTTTCGATGCGGTGGACCGTCTGAAGATGGTCTTTGTCGATGGAAAGTTCAGTGCGGAGCTTTCCGACGATCTGAGCCTTGAAGGCGTCGAGATCGAGCATCTCTCGGATGCCATGTCGAAGGATATCCACTGGGTACGCGAGGTTTTCGGTGTTCTGGAAGCCCGCGGCCAGACACCTGTCGCGCGCCCGATGGCGGCGCTGAACACGGCTGTGGCGCAGGACGGGCTGGTCATTCGCGCCACCGCAGAGGTCAGCCGTCCGATATCGATGATCTACATTCACCAGGACGACAGTTCTGATGCCGTGATCCATCACGCGATCCGGGTGGAGGAGGGCGCGAGCCTCACCATTCTCGAAAACGGCCCCGCAGCGGCACGTTTCAACAAGGTCATGGAAATCGAAGTGGCCGATCGTGCGGCGTTCAATCATGTCCGGGCGCAGGGCCGCGATCATGAACGCAAGGCGACCACACACATGTTCGCGGTGCTGGGCGAGGAAAGCCAGCTCAAATCCTTCACACTGACGGTGAATGGTGTGCTGACCCGCAACGAGGCGGTGATCGAGTTCAAGGGCGACAATGCGTCGGCCCATGTGGCGGGGGCCGCCGCCGGAGATGGCGATTTCCATCATGATGACACCGTCTTCGTCACCCATGACGCCGTGAATTGCGAGAGCCGTCAGGTCTTCAAGAAAGTTCTGCGCAATGGCGCCACCGGTGTCTTCCAGGGCAAGATCCTCGTCAAAGCGGACGCACAGAAGACTGATGGTTACCAGATCAGTCAGGGGTTGTTGCTTGATGATGACAGCCAATTCCTCGCCAAGCCGGAACTTGAGATCTACGCCGATGACGTGGCGTGCTCACATGGTTCGACCTGTGGGGCGGTGGACGAGACCGCTCTGTTTTATCTGACCTCACGTGGCGTGCCACGTTCGGAAGCCCAGGACATGCTGGTTCTGGCGTTTCTTGATGAGGCAATTCAGGAGATCGAGGACGACGCGCTGGCGGATGATATCCGTGCACGGCTTCAGGCCTGGATGGCCCGCAGGCGCGGCTGAATGGCCTCGAAATCGCTTGTCGGCGCCATTCTTGGCGCCTGGCCTGACTTTCGTGGTTCGATGAGAGACCAGATGGCAGCCGACCCCCGCGAGGAACGGCTGCTTTTCTATGTCTTCCTCGCCTGTGCGCTTGGATTTGTCGCCGGTCTGCCCGGCGCGATTGAACAGGGCAGGGCGCTGGATATCGACGGCGGCACCAGCGCAATGGTCTTCGGTCGGCTCTTCTCGGCGATCTTCATCGCACCGCTCTTTCTCTATGGAATTGCCGCATTGTCACATCTTCTGGCGCGCCTCTTTGGCGGTTCCGGGCCCTATTACAACGCCCGTCTGGCGCTCTTCTGGTCGCTTCTGGTGGCGATGCCGCTGCTGCTGGCAGTCTCCGCCATCAGCGCCGTTTTGCCGAACGGTTCTCTCGTCTCCGCAATGAATTTAAGCGCCGCAGCCGTATTTTTCTGGATCTGGGGCGTCAGTCTTGCAGAAGGATCGGGCGTGCGACGCGCCCTACCACTCGCGCTTACGTTGTATTTACTGCCCGCCGGATTGCTATTTTTGCTCATAAGTCAGTAGGCTGGCCTTATTTGGGTCTAATTCGTCCGGAATTATGACCACAATGCCGGGAAACCGGGAGTGGGTGATATGCGAGCTTTGACGTGAGTGAGGAAATACCGGTGAACTCTGTGGTGGATGAGCCTCAACCAATTCTGATTGAGACCCGAAACAATATGGGCGACAGGATCCTTGATGCCTGGCGCGACATGCGGACCTCTACGCGCCGCCTCATCAATGAAAAACCCGACGAGCACAGGCTGCTGTTCTACGTGCTTCTGTCGGACATGATCTTTTTCCTGTCCTGGGCGCTGAAGACCGCAGTCTCGCCGATCAGCGGGGTCGAGGAGCGTATTCCGGTCGAGATTGCATTCTGGCTGATCTCAGCCCTGATGTTCCGGACCTTCACGATGTACCTGTTCTCGGGCATTCTGGCGGGCGGATCACGTCTCTTCGGAGGCAAGGGCAGTTGGAAAGACACCCGTTGCGGGGTTTTCTGGGGCGCACTGGTCGCTGCACCTTTCGGGTTCCTGATGGCCGTGCTCACCGTGATGCTGGGCTGGCTTCAGCCCTATTTCCCGGTTCTGGCGAGTGAATGGATCGCGCTGCCGCCCTACTGGATCAGCCTGGTTCCGTTCATCTGGTTCATCAGCCAGGGTCTGGCCGAGGCGCAGGGCTTCAAGCATAATTCCATCCCTTTCATGGTGATGTCGCTGATCGCTCTTGCAGGCCTTGTTGGGGTCATTTATCTGGGAGCAAACGGAGTGCTCTGACATGATCGACATAGGGCGGCAACTGGTGCTGGAGGCACTGACCCAACCGAGACATGCCGCCCGCCGCCTTCTGGGTCTGGGCTTGTCCCAGGCCTTTGTGATTCAGGTGATCCTGATCGTGGCGGCGTTGACGGCGATTATCCAGTATCTCTACGGGATGATACTGACCACTCTTCCAGGTATGGAGGAGGCCGTTCTGACCGCACCTCTGCAGATGGCGATCTTTCAGGTGGTTCAGGTCTTTGTCACGGCCATTATCGTCGTCGCGGTGGGGCGACTTTTCAAAGGCAATGGCGGGTTTCAGGACGCATTGACGCTGATGGCGTTTCTGGGTGTGATGAGCCTGCTCTGGATGTTCCTCACGGTCGTGCTGTCGCTGTTGTTCCTGCCCCTTCTGATGCTGGTGATCCTGATCACGGCCTTCTGGACCATCTGGGCATTCGGCAGTTTCGTGGCCGAACTGCATGGTTTCTCATCCGTCCCGGCCGTGATCGGCATCACGTTCGCGACCGCCTTCGTGGTCGCGCTCCTGCTGGTTCTGGTCCTCGGTCCAAATCTTACTATGTTAGGAATTGAGTTGCCCGAAGGGATGATGGATCCGAATGTACAACGTTGAGCAGGTCCGCAAGGACTTTCCCATTCTTTCGCGCGAAGTGAATGGCAAGCCGCTGGTTTATCTCGACAATGGTGCCTCGGCTCAGAAACCGCAGTCGGTGATCGATGCGGTCAACCATGCCTATTCCCACGAATACGCCAATGTGCATCGCGGCCTGCACTATCTGTCCAATCTGGCGACCGAGAACTTCGAGGCCGTGCGCGGCAAGCTGAAGGATTTTCTGGGTGCCGAGCGCGAGGAGGAGATCCTCTTCACCTCCGGCTCGACGGAGGCGTTCAACCTTGTCTCCTATGGCTGGGCTGCGCCCCGGATGGAGGCGGGTGACGAGATCATCCTGACCGTGATGGAGCATCACGCGAACATCGTGCCCTGGCATTTCCTGCGCGAGCGTCAGGGTGTGGTGCTGAAATGGGTCGATGTCGATATCAATGGCGGACTGGATGCGCAGGCGGTCATCGACGCCATCGGGCCGCGCACGAAAATGATTGCGATCACCCATGTCTCGAACGTGCTGGGCACGATTGTCGACATCAAGACGATCTGCGAGGCGGCGCGTGCCAGGGGCGTGGCTGTCTGCGTGGATGGCTCGCAGGCGGCTGTGCATATGCCGGTCAATGTCGCCGATCTCGGCTGTGATTTCTACGCCATGACAGGCCACAAGCTTTATGGGCCGTCAGGTTCCGGCGCGCTTTATGTTCGTTCCGACAGGATGGCCGAGATGCGTCCCTTCATGGGTGGCGGCGATATGATCCGCGAGGTCCACAAGGACCGGGTCACCTACAATGACGCGCCGCACAAGTTCGAGGCAGGGACCCCCGGCATTGTGCAGATGATCGGTCTGGGCGCTGCGATCGACTATGTGCAGGGCTTGGGCATGGAGGCGATAGCCGCCCATGAGGCGCATCTGCGCGCCTATGCCAGCGAGAAGTTCGCGGGGCTGAACTGGCTGAACGTGCAGGGCATGATGCCGGACAAGGCCGCAATCTTCTCGTTCACCATGGAAGGGGCAGGGCACGCCCATGACATCTCGACCGTGGTTGATCAGAAGGGCGTGGCGGTGCGCGCAGGACACCATTGCGCCCAACCGCTGATGGAGCATATGGGCGTCACGGCCACATGCCGCGCGTCCTTCGGCCTCTACAACACCACCGAGGAAGTGGACAAGCTGGTCGAAGCGCTGGAGCTATGCCACGAGCTTTTTGCCTAGGGGCGCGGCGTCAGGCTAGTGATCCCGACAGATCCACCGCGTGCCAGTTCCGGATCAAGCGACATCGGGATGTATTCGGAACGCCGCCACAGCAGCGACATGTCATCATAATGCCGGGACAGGAAATGACCTGATTGCCCGGTGGCGATAATGAAGACGCTGGCATCTGGATCGGCGAAGTCGAAGACACCCCTGAAACCGCCTGCATGAACGTTGAGATAGGGCTCGTCGCTGCCCGGATCGGTCTTGCCGCGCAGAAGCGTGTTGTCCCCGCCCGGCGTGTCCTGGCGGATATTGAAAATCCATTGCAGGACCGGAATGCGCCCCAGCACCTCATGACGGTGCAACGCCTGATGGGCCACCCCCCAACGCCAGCCTTCCAGACGGCCTCCGTAAGTCTCGGTCAGTTCCAGCAGCGCCTCGTCAAGTGCCAGCCTTGCGGCGTCCTGGCAGGTCTCGATCTCGGTCGATGTCCTGATGTCGCACCAGATGCCCGCGCCATCGGTGTCGCGGAAAACGCGTTCCAGAAAGAGCGGATCAGGATCGCTGAGTTTCGTCGCCAGTGGTCCCAGATCGTCGATTATGAGACGACGCTGGAGCGCACGTGCCCAGGCCGCATAGATCAGCGGCTCGGGCTGATGCTCGCTCATCTCGCCATTCCAGGCCGCCATCGCCTCAAGTGCTGTCTGGCGCAGCCGCTCGCGCGTGCCTTGTGCCGCCGGTTCGCCCGTGAACCACAGGTCCTTGCCGATAAGCGACACGACGCTGCGCGCGGCCTCGGAGACCGTGTCGGTCTGCGCCTCGATGAAGCTGTCGAGGGTGTGGAATTCCCGCCCATTCAAAAGACGCTTTGCCCGTTCGATCCGATGCGTGTCGCCCCAGTGATAGCTGAAATGCTCTGGGAAGGGGCGGTCCACCAGACGATTGTTGGTATTGACCACGATCCCGCCTGCCGGGTTGATGGCTTTCGGGTTGCTTTCCCAGGGCAGATATCCCTGCCAGTCGTTCACTGCCGCCCATCCGGCAGCCGGGATCTGACCGCGCGAGTTGTGACCGGCCTGACGTTTGGGAACCCTGCCCATCGTCTGCAAAGCAATCTCGTTGCGATCGGCGATCACGAGGTTGGTGGAGGGGCTGACAAATTGCCGTGTCAGTTCCCGCGCCTGGGGGATGGTCGCTGCGCGCATGAGGCCCAGAGTGGCGCCGATGGTCTTGTCATCTTCCTCGAATGCGGTCCATGACAGCGCGGCCACATGGCCCTGCGGCGTGATCTGATCGGCACCGAAATGCCCCATCGGGATCACCGGGCCATGCCGGGTCCAGCGGAGCGTCTCGGTCCGTGCGGGCTGATCCTTGATGCTGATGACGACAGGTTTGATGCGGAATTGGGAATAGCCCTCCGGTGTGAGATACTCGGTCGGATCGTCGGGGTTGAGCTTCTCGATATATATGTCCTGATCATCGAGATAGGATGATGTCAGACCCCATCCGATCGCGTCGTTGCGCCCGACGAGAATGCCGGGAATACCCGGGATCGTTCCGCCTATGGCCCGCGTTTCTTCCAGATCAAGTTGCGCGAGATACCAGATCGAGGGTGCGGTCAGGCCAAGATGCGGATCGGTTGCCAGCAGCGAGGCACCAGCGGCAGATCGCTCGGGCCCCGCCGCCCATGCATTCGATGCCCCTGCCAGCCCCACGGGTCGGATCGGGGAAAGGGGATGGGGCGGTGGCATGGCGGCAAAATCACGATCCGGCCAGTCAATGGAGGCGAAATCCGGCAGATCAATCACCGCCTCGGGCGGAAGGGGCATGATATCGGCCAGACGCTCGGGCGAAAGGCGCAGGCTGAGCTTAGCGCGCAGCACCTCGGTGGCCGCCTGATCGCTGAGTTGCAGCGCCATCAGTTTCAGGATCGCGACACTGTCAGCCGGTGTCCAGGGTGCAATCTGGTTGGAGAACAGGAAAAACTCCGGCGCGCCACGCCCAAGTGCCTCTTCCCGGATCAGCGTGATATAGGCGTTCACGCCGTCCGAATAGGCCTCCAGTTCGGCCTTGACCTCATCGCTCTGCAGTTCGGCCGTTCGCGTCGAAATGCCGTAGAGATCAAGCGCGCGCAAAAGCACGTCCACGCCATATGTGTCCTCGCCAAAGACCTCCGACAGCCGCCCCTGCACGGTGCGCCGCATCAGCGTCATCTGGAAGAGCCGGTCCTGTGCATGGGCGAAGCCAAGCCCGAAAAGTACGTCCCGATCGCTTTTGCCGGTGATATGGGGGATCGCGTAATTGTCTCGGACGATCTCAAGGGGCGCGTTCAGCCCGTCCACCGCATAGTCCGCATCATAGTCGGGCAAAGAATGGCTGGCGAGGTAATAGGCGATCCCGAAAGCGAAGACGGCAAGTGCCGCCAATGCCGTGAGCGCGCGCGCCAGCCATTTGAAAAGAAGCGCCATTATTGACCTTTCGGGACCGGTGTTTTGCTTGACGCTTTGGAGATAGCAGGCCATGTCAGGAGGGGCAATCGGGCAAAGGTTTGGAGTGGGTCTACCATGGCGAAATGCGCATTTCTCGGATTGGGTGTCATGGGGTATCCGATGGCAGGCCACCTGACGGCAAAGGGCCATGAGGTCGTGGTCTACAACCGAACGGGCGCCAAGGCGGATGCGTGGGTTGCCGAACATGGCGGCGGTGCGGCTGCCACACCGGCGGAGGCGGCAAAGGGCGCGGAGATCGTCTTTGCCTGTGTCGGCAACGATGCGGATCTGCGCTCTGTCACCACTGGCGACAACGGAGCTTTCGCCTCCATGGAGGCAGGTTCGGTCTTTGTCGATCACACGACCGCGAGCGCCAGTGTCGCCCGTGAACTCCACACCGCAGCAACCGGTTTCGGCTTCATCGATGCGCCGGTCTCCGGCGGACAGGCCGGAGCGGAGAACGGCGCCCTGACCGTGATGTGCGGTGGCGACGGGGATATCTATGCGCGGGTCGAGCCGGTGATTATGTCTTTCGCGAAATCCTGCCGACTGATGGGGCCATCGGGCGCCGGGCAACTGACCAAGATGGTCAACCAGATATGCATCGCGGGGCTCTTGCAGGGTCTGTCTGAGGGGATGAACTTCGCGCAGAAGGCCGGGCTCGACGGTGACGCCGTGCTCGATGTTATCTCCAAGGGGGCTGCGGGTTCCTGGCAGATGGAGAACCGGGGCTCGACCATGCTGAGAGATGAGTTCGATTTCGGTTTTGCGGTGGACTGGATGCGCAAGGATCTGGGCATCTGTCTGGAAGAGGGCGACGCCAATGGCGCCTCGCTTCCTGCAACGGCGATGATCGACCAGTTCTACAAGGAGGTGCAGGCCATGGGCGGCGGGCGCTGGGACACATCCAGCCTGATGCGCAGGCTGACCCGATGAGTGCGGTATTCGATCCCGCGCGCAAACCCAAAATCGCGCCCTCCATCCTGTCGGCTGACTTCGCGCGCCTCGGGGCCGAGATTGAGGCGGTCGAGGCCGCAGGGGCCGACTGGATCCATGTCGATCCGATGGACGGCCATTTCGTGCCCAATCTGACCATGGGACCCAACGTGGTCGCAGCCATCCGTCCTCACGTGAAAACGGTGATGGATGTGCATCTGATGATCTCGCCTGCCGATCCGTATCTGGAGGCGTTTGCCAAGGCGGGCTCGGATGTTCTCACCGTCCATGCCGAGGCTGGCCCGCATCTTGATCGCTCGCTGCAGTATATCCGGGATCTGGGCTGCAAGGCCGGTGTCGCGCTGAATGTGACGACGCCGCTCTCTGTCATTGAATACTGCCTGGACAAGATCGATCTGATCCTGGTGATGACAATCAACCCCGGTTTCGGCGGCCAGAAATTCATTCACGCGATCACCGGAAAGATCGCTGAGGCGCGAAAGATGATTGCCGACCGGCCGATCTGGCTGGAGGTGGATGGCGGTGTGACGCCTCAGACAGGGCCGCTTTGTGTCGAGGCGGGTGCGGATGTGCTGGTAGCGGGCTCGGCGGTCTTCAGGGGCGGCACGCCCGAGGACTACCGCACCAATATCGCAGCCCTGCGCGCCGCGGTCAGCTAGACGTCCAGCTCATCCACGAACTGAGCGTTGTCCTGGATGTACTGGAAGCGCATCTCGGGTTTCTTGCCCATCAGGCGTTCGACAAGATCCCCGGTCTCGCCCGGTTCGTCCTCGTCGATGGAAACACGGATAAGTTTGCGGGTGGCCGGGTTCATCGTGGTGTCCTTGAGGTCCTTGGCGTTCATCTCGCCCAGCCCCTTGAACCGGGAGACGTCAATCTTTCCACGCCCGCCAAGCCCTTTTTCCAGCATGGCGTCCTTTTCCGCGTCATCCATGCAGTAGACGCTTCTGGCGCCTTGTGTCAGCCGGTAAAGCGGCGGGCAGGCCAGGTAGAGGTGGCCCTGGTCGATCAGCGGGCGCATCTGCGTGAAGAAGAACGTCATCAGGAGCGAGGCGATATGCGCCCCGTCCACATCCGCATCGGTCATGATGATGATCTTGTCGTAGCGCAGATCCTCGACATTGAACCTAGTCCCAAGTCCGACACCGAGCGCCTGACAGAGATCGTTCAGTTCCGCGTTCTGGCTGAGCTTCGAACTGGCCGCACCGAGCACGTTGAGGATCTTGCCGCGCAAGGGCAGGAGTGCCTGCATCTTGCGGTCGCGCGCCGCCTTGCCAGAGCCGCCCGCGCTGTCGCCTTCCACCAGAAAGAGCTCGGTCCCCTCACGGTTGGTGGCCGAACAATCGACCAGCTTGCCGGGCAGGCGGAGCTTCTTGGTGGCGGTCTTGCGCTGGGTTTCCTTCTCGGCCCGGCGGCGCAGCCGCTCCTCGGCGCGCAGGATCAGGTAATCCAGAATGGCACCAGCGGATTTGGTGTCTGCCGCCAGCCAGTTGTCGAAGTGATCGCGAACGGAGTTTTCGACCAGACGCTGCGCCTCGGTCGTGGCAAGCCGGTCCTTGGTCTGCCCGACGAACTCCGGCTCGCGGATGAAGACGGAAATCATCGCGCAGCCGCCTGACATGACGTCCTCACGGGTGATCTGGGCCGCCTTGCGGTTGCTCACCAGTTCGCCGTAAGCCTTGATGCCTTTCAGGATCGCAGCCCAGAACCCGCTCTCATGGGTGCCGCCTTCGGGCGTCGGGACGGTGTTGCAATAGGAGTTGATGAAGGCATCGCGCGAGGGCGTCCAGTTGATCGCCCATTCGGCATAGCCCGGCAGGTCATTGCCGAATTTCTCGGCAAATTGCACCTTTCCGGCGAAGGGCTTGTCGGCATAGGTCGAGGCGCCGCTCAGTTGCTCGCCCAGGTAGTCGGAAAGGCCTCCGGGAAAGTGAAAGACAGCCTGCTCGGGCGTCTCGTCACCGGATTTCAGGGTCTCAGGCGCGCATTTCCAGCGAATTTCCACGCCCGAGAAAAGATAGGCCTTGGAGCGGGCCATCTTCATCAGCCGTGCAGGCTTGAAATGAGCGGCGGGTCCGAAAATCTCCGCATCGGGATGGAAGGTGACGGTTGTGCCGCGCCGATTGGGCGTGGGTCCGAGCTTTTCCAGCCCGGTCTGTGGCAGGCCGCGGGAATAGCTTTGCCGGAAAAGCTCGCGGTTGCGCGCAACCTCGACGACAACACTGTCGCTCAGCGCATTGACGACCGATATCCCGACACCATGAAGGCCGCCCGATGTCTGATAGGCATCACCATCGAACTTGCCGCCCGCATGCAGATCGCAAAGCACGACCTCAAGGGCCGATTTTTCCGGTTCATCGGGATGTGGGCCGACCGGGATGCCACGGCCATTGTCGCGGATCGTGACGGAATAGTCGGCATGCAGTTCGACCTCGATCCGGGTGGCGTGACCGGCCACCGCCTCATCCATCGAGTTGTCGAGCACCTCGGCCACCAGATGATGCAGCGCACGCTCATCCGTCCCGCCGATATACATGCCCGGCCGCATCCGGACCGCTTCAAGTCCCTTGAGCTTGCGGATGGACGAGGCGTCATAGTCCTTGCTCGCCTTGTCTTCGTTGAAAAGATCCTTGCCGTCCGACATCGGTGATTGCGGATCCTTTGAACCGTCACGCCTTGCTTGCGCGTTTTCCATGGTCGAGAGTTTTCCCGAATCTTGTTCTGCTCTGCCATAGGTTATGACAGATCGCACCGGGCTACATCAACATGTTGTAGTGAGAGAGGGAGAAACGGCATCTTGCGCAAAACGGAGTGCTACACCCATCCCCGCCTGCGCAAGATCCAACTGAAAATCGAGAAACTATGTTGCCCCCGAAAAAATGAACTCGTGACCAGCGATCAAAAACGCGACCGGAACAAACGCTACTAACGACTATATGGGCGAGATATCTGTCGACAAAATGGCGGCACGGCCACAATTGCGCCCAATTGAACTCCCGTTTAAGTAAAACTGTGCGTAAACGCACATCAGACCAACTTGGTGTCGATCCTGACCTGGCTCTCAAGGGTCTTGTGGACGGGGCATTTGTCCGCGATTTCAAGCAACCTCTGCCGCTGGTCTTCCGTCAGGTCGCCCTCAAGTGAGATATGACGCACGAACTGGTCGATCTTGGACGCAGGCTGGTCGCAATGCTCACAATCGGTCGCATGCAGCTTGTCGTGGGTGATGTCCACCGAAACGCCGCTCAGCGGCCATTTCTTGCGTCTTGCATACATGCGGATCGTCATCGACGTGCAGGCCCCAAGTCCGGCGGACAGGAACTGATAGGGGCTCATGCCCTGATCCGTCCCGCCATAGGCCAGCGGCTCGTCCGCCAGGGCATGATGGCGCGGACCCGACGAGACATCCTGCAAAAAGCCGCCGGGATCACTTTCGGTGACGCGCACGATGCCCTCGGGGGCACCGATGGGGGCGGCGGCCTTCTGCATGGGCAGATAGTTCTGCACCCACGCGGCAATGACGTCCGCGACATACTCCGCATCTTCGGCGCGGGTCACCAGATGATCGGCCCGGTCAAGCGTGACAAAGCTCTTGGGGTGTTTGGCCGCGAGGAAAATCTCGGATGCGTTCTCGATCCCGACCGTGTCGTCGATGGGGGAGTGGAGAACGAGAAGCGCGCTCTTCATATCTGCGATCGCGGGCTTCAGCTCGGCTGCGCGAATATCGTCGAGAAAGCTCTTGCGGATGGTGAAATCGCGCCCTGCAAGACTGACCTTCGCCGATCCCTTGGCCTCGATCTTCGGAATGGCGCCCGAGAAATTATGCGCGACATGGGACGGGTCGGAAGGCGCACCGATGGTCACAACCGCCTTCACATGGTCGAGATCGCCAGCCGCCTTCAGCACAGCCGCGCCGCCCAGCGAATGGCCGATGAGGATATCGACAGGTTTGCCGATGCTCGCCAGATGCCGGGCCGCCAGTTTCAGATCGTCCACATTGGAGGAAAAGCCGGTGTTGGCAAACTCGCCGTCGCTGTGGCCGAGCCCGGTGAAATCGAACCTGAGAACAGCGATCCCCATGGCAGAAAGGCGCTGAGCGATCCGGCGGGCCGCCGGGATGTCCTTGGAGCAGGTGAAACAATGCGCAAAGACGGCTGTGGCCAGATGTCGCCCGGCCGGCATTTCAAGCCGCGCGGCTAGCATGTCTCCGCCATGGCCTTCAAAGGTCAGTTTCTCTGTTTGCATCATCGGCCCTCCATCTCGGCGCGAGGGCCATAATTGGGACCAAACGCCGTTCGATCCAAGACGCTTGAAGCGGTTCTCGCGCAGTCGTGACCTATGCTTCACCCATCATGCGCGGATCGAAGGGATAGCGGGTGAGGTTTTCAAAGCCGGTTTCGGTGATCAGCACCTGATCCTCCAGCTTGATGGAAAAATCGCCACCCTCGGGGCTGACGAGCGCTTCGACACAAAGCGTCATACCCGCCTCCAGCACGCCGTCGAAGGCACCGGGTTTGAACCCGTCGGGATAATCGACATGCGGCCATTCATCACAAAGCCCCACGCCGTGCATCAGGCAGGAATATTTCTGCTTCTGGTATTGCGGGGCCAGCACATGCGTGTTCCGGGTCAAGTCATCGAAATGCACGCCGGGTTTGAGCATCTCCATATTGGTCATGATGTGCTCATGAGCGTGCCGCATGGCCGCGATCATATCGGGGCGCGGCGCCTCATCGCCGACCCACCACGTCCGCGAGAGATCCGCGCACATCCCATAGGGGCCGATCAGATCCGTGTCGAAGGCGAGGATTTCGTTGTTTTGCAGGATGCGGGGTCCGCATTCCTGAAACCAGGGATTTGTGCGTGGGCCGGTGGCGAGGAGCCGGGTCTCGATCCACTCGCCGCCACGTTTGATATTCTCGGCATGGAGCACGGCCCATATCTCGTCTTCCGAGAGGCCGGGGCGCACGGCCTGCTCCATCTCGGCCATTGCGACCTCGCAGGTGTGAACAGCACATCGCATTGCAAGGATGTCGTCCGGGCCCTTGATCGAGCGGGCCTTTTCCATGACCTCCTCGCCCGGGCGGACGTCGAAGCCGCCCGCCTCCAGCGCGCGCAGGCCCGCGATCATGATCTTGTCCACGGCAAGCCGCCGGTTGCTCCCTGCATGGGCGCGCATCACCTCATCGACCTGAGCGGTGAAACCGGCCGCGGCTTCCTCGCCCCGGTCACCGACGCTGAAGTAATACATTGATGCGCCTGAGCGGACCTCGCGGACCAGCGGATTGAACTCCGCCAGAAAGGGCGAGTTCTTGTAATCCCACAGAACCATATGGCCGTCCGCGCAGACCAGACAGGCGCGAAACGGGTTATGCGTGTTCCAAAGCTGCATCGAGGTGCTGTCGGTGGCGTAACGAATGCTCAGGGGATCAAAGAGCAGGACACCACCGAAATCGCGTTCCACCAGCATTCTGACGATCCGGTCCAGCCGGAATGCCCGCATCGCCTCAAGATTTGGAGCGGTCAGCCCGGCGGCGGCCCACTCGTCAAAGGCCAGACGGGTCGGACCGATCTCGATCCGGTCATTGTCGTCGGGCGAGCCGTCGGGCCGACGCTTTGTCGGGTCAATCTTGCGGGTACTGGCAGGATAGATCGTCATGGGCCGCCTCACATTGCGTTTCCTCCACGCTGTCGGATCATCGATCTGACAGACGCGCAGAAAATGACCTCGCCGATGTCGTTTTTGGATGAATTTGCCCGATTGGACGGTCATAACCGGGGCCGGAACACAGATCAGAAGGCCCGGTGCATGTTCAAACTGATAATCCGTCTCGGCGCGGTCCTGGTCCTGCTGGCCATTGTCGGAGGGTTTTTCGGGGGCATCCATCCTGCCTTTGACACGCTTTCGGTGTTTCGCGTTCATCTTGGTCTGCTGAGCATTCCTTTTGCGGTTCTGCCGCTCTTGTGGCGTGGCAAATGGGCGGCGCGCATCGGCATGCTGGGGTGTGGCATTGCTATCATTGGACTGTGGAGTGTGCTGTTGCCGCCGGTCGTCGTGAGCCAGCCCCAGCTTGTCGGCTATCAGCACAATCTGCGCTATGACAATCGGGATCTTGATCAGGTTCTGGCGGCGATCGATGCGCTCGATCCTGACTTCCTGCTGCTTCAAGAGCTGTCAGATGCAAATCTTGCGGCTCTGGCTGGGCTGACGGAAGCCTATCCCAATCAGATCATCTGCCCCGGAGCGCCGGTCGGGGCCGTCGCGGTCTATTCCAGGCTACCGCCATTCGGAGAGCCGGGCTGTGCCAGAAACGGCTATCTGGCCTGGATGGAGGTGCAGGCCGGTGACGGGCTGGCGACGCTGGCCTCGATCCATCTCAACTGGCCATGGCCCTATGAACAGCATCAGGTTCTTGGCCGTCTCCTGCCCGAGTTGGAGCAGATGAAGGGACGCATCATACTGGGCGGTGACTTCAATGCAGTGCCATGGTCCCGTTCGGTGTCCTCGATTGCGCAGGCGACCAATACGCGGCCCATTCCGGGCTTCCGCCCCAGTTTCCAGTTGAGCGTTCTGCGACCCGCATTGCCGATTGACCTGACGCTGACACATGCAGATATCCGCGCCGAGGCGATCCTGTTGGGCCATGGCGGCTCCGATCACCGGGCGACTGAGTTACGGCTGGAGTTCGGGCAATGAGCGATCCGGTCGCGGCACAATACGAGGTTTTTCCCTATCCCGAGCGGGATCCCAAGGACGAGCGCAAGCGCCTGATCGTGGGCTCGCCTTCGGATCCTCTGGAGATCGACCATTTCCTCTTTCAGGGAAAGCGGGACTGGAGCAGCCCGTTCCGGGCGCTCTTCGCAGGTGGCGGAACGGGTGATGGCCTGATCCAGCTTGCTACAAGACTGCAGGCCGCGGGATGTCCTGCCGACATCCTCTATGTCGATATGTCCCGCGCATCCCGTTCGATTGCCGAAGCCCGCGCGCGCGAACGTCAACTGACCAATATCCGGTTCGAGACGGCCGATCTGCTCCGTGCCCCGGATTTCGGAGCTTTCGACTATATCGACTGCACCGGTGTGCTGCACCATCTGCCCGACCCGGATGCGGGGTTTCAGGCGCTGTCGGATGCATTGGCACCTGATGGGGGCATCGGTCTCATGGTCTATGCGCCTTATGGCCGGACCGGCGTCTACCACTTGCAGGAGGCCTTTGCGACCCTGCTGCCCGACGAGGATCCCGCAGTGCGGCTTGATCTCGGCAAGGCGGTTCTGGGCAATCTGCCCGAAGGCAACTGGCTGAAGCGAAACCCCTATGTTCAGGATCATGAGCGTGGAGATGCGGGGCTTTACGATCTGTTGCTGCACAGCCGGGACCGACCCTATACCGTGCCGCAGCTGATCGCGGCGTTGAGCGACGCGGGTCTGGGTCTGGTCTCGTTCACGCAACCCGGACTTTATGACCCGGCGCGTCTGCTGCCCCAGCGGGATGATATCTCGCGCTGTCTTGGGGCGCTCGACCCGGTTGCCCGGATGGGACTGGCGGAAGCGCTGAGAGGGGACCTCAAGACCCATGTGCTCTATGTGGCAAAGGCAGAGCGGGCAGGGCAGGTGGAGGCCGGATTGAAACCGGACGCGGTGCCCCGTCTCAAGGCGCCTGCCGCGGCGGTCGCCCGTCAGGTTGCCGCGAAGGGCGGGCTTTCCCTGACGCTGGAGACCGGCAAAGTCGGGATCGATATCGACACGTCACTGGCCCCGGCCATCGCATTGGCGGACGGGCAACGTACGCTGACTGAGATGGCGCAGCAACTGGGTCTCGACTGGCTTGCATTCTCGACCCGCTGGGCCGGTGTCGAGCGGCCTTTGCGAGACTACGGCCTGCTCCAGTATTCGACCTTCCCGGGCTGGCGCGCAAAAGAAAAGGGCTCCCGTCTCCGGGAGCCCTGATCGTCTGAGCCGCTTCCTGATCAGCAGCTGTAATACATCTGGAATTCGACGGGATGGGGTGTGTGCTCGAAGGCATAGACCTCTTCCCATTTCAGTTCCGCATAGCCCTCTATCTGGTCCTTGGTGAAGACGTCACCGGCCAGCAGGAACTCGTGATCGTCTTGCAGCGCGCCGAGCGCCTCGCGCAAGGACGCACAGACCGTCGGGATATCCGCCAGTTCTTCGGGCGGCAGATCGTAGAGGTCCTTGTCGTTCGCATCGCCGGGATGGATCTTGTTCTTGATCCCGTCGAGACCTGCCATCAGCAGGGCCGAGAAGCAGAGATACGGGTTGGCCGCCGGATCGGGGAACCGCGCCTCGACACGCTTGGCTTTCGGGCTTTCGGCCCAGGGGATCCGGACGCAGCCCGAGCGGTTGCGTGCCGAATAGGCCCGCAGCACCGGTGCCTCAAAGCCCGGGATCAGGCGCTTGTAGGAGTTGGTCGCCGGGTTGGTGAATGCATTGAGCGTGCGCGCATGTTTCAGGATACCGCCAATGTAGTAGAGCGCGTCATCTGACAGATCGGCATATTTGTCGCCCGCGAAAAGCGGCTTGCCGTCTTTCCAGATCGACATGTTCACATGCATGCCCGTGCCGTTGTCGCCCGCAATCGGTTTGGGCATGAAGGTTGCCGACTTGCCGTAGGCGTGCGCCACATTGTGAATGATGTATTTGTACTTCTGAAGCTCATCGGCCTGATGGGTCAGGCTGCCGAAGATCAGGCCAAGCTCGTGCTGGCACGAGGCGACCTCATGGTGATGCTTGTCCACCTTCATGCCGATCCGCTTCATCGTCGAGAGCATCTCGGAGCGCAGATCCTGCGACGCATCGGTCGGGTTAACCGGGAAGTACCCGCCCTTCACGCCGGGGCGATGCCCCATGTTGCCCATCTCGTATTCCGCATCCGAATTCCACGACGCATCAACCGCATCGACCTCGTAGGAGACCTTGTTGATGGTGTTCGAAAAACGAACGTCGTCGAAGAGGAAGAATTCGGCCTCGGGACCGAAATAGGACACATCTCCGATACCCGAAGACTTCAAATAGGCTTCCGCCTTTTCGGCTGTGCCGCGCGGATCGCGGGCGTAGTGCTCACCGGTGTCGGGTTCGACGACCGAGCAATGCAGGCAGAGCGTTTTCTCGGCATAGAACGGGTCCATATAGGCGCTGTCCGTGTCGGGCATGAGCTTCATGTCGCTCTCGTTGATCGACTTCCAGCCGGCGATGGACGAGCCGTCGAACATGAAACCCTCTTCGAGGAAATCCTCATCGACCTGATCGCTCATCACGGTGACATGCTGCAGCTTGCCGCGCGGGTCGGTGAAGCGGATATCGACGTAATCGACTTCCTCTTCCTTGATCGTTTTCAGAACATCGGTGTTGCTCATGCGTGTATTCCCTCGTTTAGAACCTGTTAACCTGATCAGAGCGCCTCGGCGCCGTCTTCACCGGTGCGGATGCGGATCGCCTGTTCGATACTGGAGACGAAAATCTTGCCGTCACCGATCTTGCCGGTCTTGGCAGCGCCAATGATGGCCTCGATCGCCGCGTCGAGCATGTCATCAGCGATCACGACCTCGATCTTCACCTTGGGCAGAAAATCGACCACATATTCAGCGCCGCGGTAGAGCTCGGTATGCCCCTTCTGGCGTCCGAACCCCTTGGCCTCGACAACCGAGAGCCCCTGGATGCCGACTTCCTGAAGAGCTTCCTTGACTTCATCAAGCTTGAAAGGCTTGATGATCGCCTCAATCTTTTTCATGCTTCGCTCCCTTGGCTTCCGGTCCGCCCGTGCGGACCCCATGCGCTTTTTGAGGCAAAAAGCACCTCGCGATTGGGGTTTCAAAGTCTTACCCTTCGTTTCGAAAGGGTGTGTTTTGAAATCTCAAAAACTGCCTATTTTTTGTGCAGTCTGATGAATTCTGAGGCGGAATGAGAAGGTTTCCATGGTTGAATTGCTGACAGCCGCCCAGATGCGGGCCATTGAGCACGCCGCAATTGCCAGCGGTGAAGTGACCGGGCTGGAGTTGATGGAGCGGGCAGGGCGCGGCGTCGTGGAGGCCCTTTGGGAATGGCGGCCCGAGCTTGCGCGGACGTCCCATCGCGCCGCCGTGCTCTGCGGTCCGGGTAACAATGGCGGTGACGGGTTTGTCGTAGCGCGCCTGTTGCGGGAGCGCGGCTGGGACGTCGAGGTTTTCCTTTATGGCGATGAAGCGAAACTGCCGCCGGATGCGGCGGACAATTGTCGGCGGTGGCGGCAGATGGGCAAGGTCCGGGCGCTGGAGGACTATCCTGACTTCGATGAGGACCACGACCTTTATGTCGATGCGCTCTTTGGAACCGGCCTGACCCGTCCGCTCAGCGATGCGCCGTTGCGGGTTCTCAGGGGCATATGCGCGCATCGCCACCGGGAGGTGCGGCTTGTCTCGATCGATATTCTGTCGGGGGTTTGTGCGGATAGCGGGCACGTGCTGGGCGGGTATGACCTACCGCATCCGGCCCTGATCGTGACCTTCGAGCGCTGGAGGGCCGGGCATTTTCTGGACCGCGTGCCTGCAAAGGGCAGCGCGGTTTCCGTCAAGCCGATCGGTCTGGACAGCTATGTCTGGCCTGTTCTTCGTGATGAACCCCAGATCGACGCGCTTAATCTGTCAGCCGAGCGGCTGGCTTGCGCGGCGTTGTCAAAGGCGGGGCACGGAACCGCGCCGCACAAGTATCATCACGGGCACGCGCTGGTGCTGTCGGGCCCATCGGCGCAAACCGGGGCGGCCCGTCTTGCCGCCAGAGGTGCCCTTCGGATCGGGGCCGGGCTGGTCAGCGTGGGAGCTTCGATGGACGCAATGTCCGAGCATGCGGCGCACCTGACCGCGATCATGCTGCGAGAGATTGACGGCCCGGACGCGCTTCTGACTGTTCTGGAAGATGAGCGCCTGAACGCGCTTTGTCTCGGGCCGGGGATGGGTATCGGCGAGGCGACCCGGCAGATGGTTCTGGCCGCTCTGACTGCCGGGCGGGCAACAGTGCTTGATGCGGATGCCCTCACGGTGTTCGAGGAGTATCCCGAGATACTTTTCGAGGCGCTTCATGACCGGGTTGTGCTGACCCCTCACAGCGGAGAGTTCCGACGCCTTTTCCCTGATATCGCCTCACGACTTGCGGACCCGGCGACGACCGGCCCGGCCTATTCGAAGGTTGATGCATCGCGCGATGCGGCCAGGCGGGCAGGGTGTGTGGTGCTGTTCAAAGGGGCGGATACGGTGATCGCAGATCCCATGGGCAATGCCTCCATCAATTCAGCTTACTATGAGCGGGCCGCTCCATGGCTGGCGACCGCAGGCTCTGGTGACGTGTTGGCGGGGTTCATCACCGGGCTTCTGGCGCGCGGGTTTGATCCCAAGGGTGCAACCGAGACCGCAGCCTGGCTGCATGTTGAATGTGCCCGCAAGTTCGGCCCCGGACTGATCGCCGAGGATATCCCGGAACAGCTTCCCGCCGTTTTCCGCGATCTGGGCCTTTAGAGCTGCTCGCGCAGCATCTGGGTCTCGCTTGATTTCAAGGACTGACGTGCAGCAGGCCCCAGCGCATCGGCATTGGTGCGCAACTCCGGGAATATCCCGAACATTTCGTCCCGCACAGCGGCGCTCAGATGATCGAGGACCGGCTGGGAAGGCTGGAAGCTTTCGGTCTCGGCTCCGTCGGCGATAATGATCTGATGGGTGTCAAAGAGGATGTGGAGATACATCACCTCCGCCATCTGCCTGTCTACCTGCACGCGCGCTCCGTCCACGAGCGCGCTCGCCGTGGCCAAAACCTGTTTGGAGCCGAAGAGCAGCTCTGCCCGCCAGTCGTCAATCAGGATACGGTGATTGGGTGAGACCAGCAGATCACGCGCCGGTGTGCCGATGCCGATGCTGTCCTTGGCCAGCCGGACCGGGCGCAGACCGGGATGGGCCTCCAGCGTCCCCGCATCCAGATGACTGCGGCCCGTCCAGCGGATCGGCTGCATGCCATCGTCCTTGGTGCGCACCCGATCGCCCGGTTGCAGGCTTTCCACCGGACGCAGCCCTGTCTCGGTCAGGATGAGAGTGCCGGGGGTGAAGCATATCTGCGCCTGCGGGGTCACGGCCTTTCCAGTCCCTTCATGCCACGCCCCGAAAGGCGCGGTCTCAGACAGACAGGGGCAACAGCATTCGGCATCAGGCAGACCATATTTCGCACACGTTTCTTCTGTGTACCGTTTTGCGCCCAAACAACAGGTGAAAATTCCGAAAATGAAGCAGGGAAGGGGCCATTTTTCGCTCGCAAGGGGGGGATGGCTCTGTTAGGACACGAGCGAATTTTCGGGCGACGTCGGTGGAAAACTCTGCCGGGGAGGGCCCCGCCCGTGCGGGTGTGGTGGAATTGGTAGACACGCCAGATTTAGGTTCTGGTGCCGCAAGGCGTGGGGGTTCAAGTCCCTTCACCCGCACCATTGATGAGATGAGGACAACAAGATGCAGGTCACTGAGACCCTGAACGAAGGTTTGAAACGCGGCTATTCCATCAAGGTGGCTGCCAGCGAACTGGAATCCAAGGTGAACGAGAAGCTGGAAGAGGCCCGCAAGGACTTCCAGATGAAGGGTTTCCGCAAAGGCAAGGCACCCGCTGCGCTGATGAAGAAGATGTTCGGCAAGTCCGTGCTGGGCGAGGCAATGCAGGAGAGCGTCGATGAGGCTATGAAGGCCCATTTCGACGAGAGTGGCGATCGCCCGGCGATGCAGCCTGACGTCAAGATGACCAATGACGAATGGAAAGAGGGCGACGATGTCGAGGTCTCTCTGTCCTATGAGAAACTGCCGGACGTCCCGGATGCGGATTTCTCCAAGATCAAGCTTGAGAAGCTGGTTGCCAAGATTGATGACGGCGCGATTGACGAGGCGCTTGAGAACCTGGCGAATTCCGCCAACCATTTTGAACCCCGCAAGAAGACCGCGAAATCCAAGGATGGCGATCAGGTCGTGATCGACTTCCTCGGTAAGGTCGATGGCGAGGCGTTCGAAGGCGGCGCGGCCGAGGATTATCCGCTCGTGCTCGGCTCTAACAGCTTCATCCCTGGTTTCGAGGAGCAGCTTGTCGGTGCCAAGACCGGTGATGATGTCGAGGTGAAGGTCTCGTTCCCGGCGGAATACGGTGCTGCGCATCTTGCAGGCAAGGACGCGGTCTTTGAATGCAAGGTCAAAGAGGTCAAGGAACCCAAACCCGCCCCAGTCGATGATGAATTGGCCAAGAAGTTCGGTCTGGATGATCTGGCGGCGCTGAAAGAGCAGATTTCCGAGCGTCTGGGCGAGGAATATGCCGGTGCTGCACGCTCGGTGATGAAGCGCAAGCTGATGGATGAGCTCGACAAGATGGTGAAGTTCGATCTGCCGCCGACCCTGATCGAGGTCGAGGCCAAGCAGATCGCGCATCAGCTCTGGCACGAGGAGAACCCGGATGTCGAGGGCCATGATCACCCCGAGATCGAGCCGACTGACGAGCACAATGCCCTTGCCGAGCGGCGCGTCCGCCTTGGATTGCTGCTGGCCGAGCTTGGCAACAAGAACGACATCAAGGTGACCGATGCCGAGATGCAGCAGGCGATGATGAATCAGGCGCGCCAGTACCCCGGTCAGGAGCGTGAGTTCTTCGAGTTCCTGCAGAAGAACGAGCAGGCCCGGCAGCAATTGAGCGCGCCGATCTTCGAGGACAAGGTGGTCGATTACGTGATCGAGCTGGCCAAGGTGACCGAGAAGAAAGTCAGCAAGGAAGACCTTCAGAAAGCCGTGGAAGCACTTGAAGAGGAATAACTTTCTTCAAGTGTCGTGATTTGAAGGGCGTCCCCTGGGGCGCCCTTTTCAGCTTTCGGGGGCCTCGAACCAGTCCAGCGCTTTCACAGACCATCCGCGCGGTATCCCGTGCGCACCGGGATGCATCATGAGGCGCAGGTCATGGCCGGAGGAGCAGTCGCTCCAGATCCGGGTCCAGCGCTCCTCCTCCATCTCGAATGCGTCGGGGCGCATGTTCTCGCAGCCGTTCAGGATGCCCAGCAGGTCCATTCCGTGATGCACATCGCCCTGATAGATGCGTCCCCCTCCCAGAGGGCGCCCTTCCAAAGGCACGGTCGTGTCCTTCCAGCCATGGGTGTGGAAGAGCCGTACCGGCCCGGCACAATCCTCCACGACCGGGTGCGGCCGCCAGAAAGCACCGGCAATCGGGGCATAGGCCTTGGCAATCGACGGATCCTGACAGGCCAGATACCAGGCCAGCGAGCCTCCGATGGAAAAGCCGCTCATCAGGACGTTCTCCGGGTCGATGTCAAACCGGTCCTTCGCATCGGCCAGAACTTCGCGGGTGAAGGCGAGTTCGTCGCGCTGTTTCTCCCGTTCGGGATGGAAGGACCAGCCGGGGCCGAAGCGGCTGTTGGGCCGTTTCAACCCGTTGGGGGAGATCACCGCATAGCCCCGGTCCAGAAACGGCCTGGCCATCCCACCGCCCTTGGTCATGCCACGTCCGCTGCCGCCCGCGCCATGGAAGAAGAAGAGCGCAGGGACGGGACCATCTGCCCGCTCCGGCAGGATGATGTGATAGCTGCCCATCGGCGTTTCGCATGGGTCCTGCGTCCCGGTGCAGGTCTCGTTCTGTTGGGCCAGTCCGGCACTGGCCAGTATCAGGCCGGTCGCTGCAATCAAGAATCTCATCAAGTCTTCGTCTCCCGCTGACAACGGGATGAACTCTAGAGCGTCAATTCTGTCGCACCAGAGAGAGCTTTTGCTGGTCTCCTGATTGTGATGAACTATCTCCCAGACGAAACTCTTTTCCGCGCGCCCTTGCAGACACCCCCGAGCAGAATTATTCCTTAACCCAAGGCACGGCATATTTCGCGCCAACATCAATAAGCCCAGAGGCAGATCCCAGATGAATGATCCTTTCGACACGTATATGAACACCCTCGTCCCGATGGTGGTCGAACAAACAGCCCGGGGCGAGCGGTCCTATGATATTTTCTCGCGGCTTCTGAAGGAGCGGATCATATTCGTGTCGGGACCGGTACATGACGGCATGTCGACGCTGATCGTGGCCCAGCTTCTGTTTCTGGAGGCCGAGAACCCGAAGAAAGAGATCGCGATGTACATCAACTCGCCCGGTGGCGTGGTGACGTCCGGCCTCTCGATCTATGATACAATGCAGTATATCCGCCCGCCGGTCTCGACACTCTGCGTAGGGCAGGCGGCCTCGATGGGTTCGCTCCTTCTGGCGGCGGGCGCCAAGGACATGCGCTTCACGCTGCCCAATTCGCGGATCATGGTGCACCAGCCGTCAGGCGGGTATCAGGGTCAGGCAACCGATATCATGATCCACGCCCGCGAGACGCAGGCGCTGAAAGACCGGCTCAACCAGATCTATGTTGAGCATACCGGCCAGAAACTGGAGACAGTTGTGGACGCGCTGGAGCGCGACAACTTCATGACCGCAGCCGAGGCCAAGGAATGGGGTATCGTGGACGACATCGTAAGCCAGCGCAGCGCAGGCGATAGCGACAGCTGAACGACTTGAAATCATGTCGGGTCCGGCGCGGTCGGGTCCGGCATATGGGGGATATCAGCTTGTTGCGGCGGGCGTGAAAGCTCGCACTGTCAACAAGAAACAAATTCTTGATACACTTGTGACACTAATTGTGTGAGGACTCTTGTCATTCTTTGCCCGGACGTGCCTAAATGGTGCCAGGCGCATATGACTCGCATCCTCAATTACCGGGAATGGTGCGCAAGGGGCCCGAGGAGGGATAGATGAGCAAATCCGGCGGTAGCGACGCAAAAAACACCCTCTATTGCTCTTTCTGCGGAAAGAGCCAGCATGAGGTGCGCAAGCTTATTGCGGGACCGACCGTTTTCATCTGCGATGAATGTGTCGAACTTTGCATGGACATCATTCGTGAGGAGACCAAGAGCAATCTGGTCAAATCCTCCGAAGGCGTGCCTGCGCCGCAGGAGATCTGCAACGTCCTCGACGACTATGTGATCGGGCAGGAGATGGCCAAACGGGTCCTGTCGGTCGCGGTCCACAATCACTACAAACGCCTCAACCACGCCCAGAAGAACGGAGAGGTGGAACTGGCGAAATCCAATATCATGCTGATCGGCCCGACGGGCTGCGGCAAGACGCTGCTGGCCCAGACGCTGGCGCGCATTCTGGATGTGCCCTTCACGATGGCGGACGCCACCACGCTGACTGAGGCCGGCTATGTCGGCGAGGATGTGGAGAACATCATCCTCAAGCTGCTGCAGTCTGCCGAGTACAATGTCGAGCGCGCGCAGCGCGGCATCGTTTATATCGACGAGGTCGACAAGATCAGCCGCAAGTCCGACAATCCCTCGATCACCCGCGATGTCTCGGGCGAGGGCGTTCAGCAGGCGCTGTTGAAGATCATGGAGGGCACCGTGGCCTCGGTACCGCCGCAGGGCGGGCGCAAGCATCCGCAGCAGGAATTCCTGCAGGTCGATACGACCAATATCCTGTTTATCTGCGGCGGCGCGTTCGCCGGGCTCGACAAGATCATCGCGCAGCGCGGCAAAGGCTCGGCCATGGGCTTCGGGGCCGATGTGAAGGACGAGGATGACCGGCGTGTGGGCGAGTTGTTCCAGGAGCTGGAGCCGGAGGATCTGCTGAAATTCGGGCTGATCCCGGAATTTGTCGGCCGTTTGCCGGTTATCGCTACGCTCACCGATCTGGATGAGGAAGCTCTGGTCACGATCCTGACCAAGCCGAAGAATGCCCTCGTCAAGCAGTACCAGCGTCTATTCGAGATGGAAGAGGTGCAACTGACCTTCACCGAAGAAGCTTTGAGCGCGATCGCCGAGAAGGCCATTGAGCGCAAGACCGGTGCGCGCGGGCTGCGCTCCATCCTTGAGGAAGTGCTGCTCGACACGATGTTCGAAATCCCCGCCAAATCCGATGTGGACGAGGTTGTGGTGAACGAGGAAGCCATCCGCCGGGAAGGCGAGCCGCTGATCATCTATTCGGATCGCAAGGAAGGCTCCGCGACCGCTGGCTGATACGTCCATGCATAGACGCACCATTTCATCCGGCTCGGACTATGAGAAAACCATCGGCTACTCGCGTGCGGTGGTGGCTGGCGGTTGGATCCATGTTGCGGGCACCACCGGAACGGATCACGCAACCATGACTGTCCCGCCATCGGTTACGGATCAATGCGCGCTCGCATTGTCCCATATCGACGCCGCTTTGAAGACGGCAGGTGCGAGCTTCGATGACGTGGTGCGCGTGAACTACATCCTCCCCGACCGGGCGGATTTTGAACCATGCTGGCCGCAATTGCGGGCCGCTTTCTCCAAGGCGGCCCCGGCGGCCACGATGATCGAGGCCGGATTGCTGGACCCGGCCATGAAGATCGAGATCGAGGTGACGGCTTTTCGGCCCGATGCCGCCTGATCGCTGGACGAAACAGGGCCGACAGGCTAGAGACAGCGGTGAAAGACAGGAACTGATATTATGAGCCTATTTGGACAAATCTTCACATGGTGGAACGGCCAGACGCTCGGCACGCGGATTTGGACCGCGCGCAAAGGCAACAGGGTGGGCGAGGACCATGAGGGCAACGTCTACTACCAGAATGCCGACGGCAAGCGGCGCTGGGTGATCTATAACGGCGATATCGAAGCCTCGCGGGTGTCTCCGGAATGGCATGGCTGGCTGCATCAGACCTATCAGGACCCGCCAACGGAAGCACCATTGCCCCGCAAGACCTGGGAAAAACCCCACAAGCCGAACCTCACCGGAACGGTTGCGGCCTATCACCCGCCGGGCAGTCTGTTGTCCAGTACTCCAAAAGGCCGGGCCGATTACGAAGCCTGGCAGCCCGAGTAGACGATCATGGCCAATTCAGCAGCAGAAACACTGATCGGAGCCGCGGTTCTGGCAACGGCGGTCGGATTTCTGGCCTATGCCAGCCAGTCGACAGATATCGGCGGTGGATCGACCGATGCCTATGAGCTGGTCGCCCGTTTCAACAGTGCCGAAGGCCTGAGGGTCGGCACCGATGTGCGGCTCGCCGGTGTCAAGATCGGCACCGTCACATCGCTGGAACTGAACCCGCAATCCTATCAGGCCGACCTGCGCTTCAGCGTCACGGACGAGGTGCTGATCCCCGACGATTCAGAAGTGAGCGTCGCCAGCGAGGGCCTACTGGGCGGGTCCTTCCTGGAAGTCGCTCCGGGTGGGTCGGAGTTCATGCTGGGCGACGGGGAAGAGGTGCTGCTGACGCAGAGCTCTGTCAGCCTGCTGAACCTCCTGTTGAAATTCGCATCGGGGGATGCGCAATAGTGATGCGTCGCCTGCTTGCGCTCCTGATGCTTTGCCCGTCGCTCGCGTTCGCGCAGGGCGGTCTGACCGAAGGTTTCAATCAGGACGGCACGCCGTTCGACAGTGAAACCGGGCTTGCGGTCGAAGAGGGCATCCCCGAGGAAGATCTTGATATTCTTGGTGAGGTGCGCACGCTCGATGCGCCCAAGGTCCAGCTCAGAGGTCTTGATACGCTGAACGGGCAGGTGGCCGAGTTTACGGTCAATGTCGGGCAGATCGTCCGGTTCGAACGACTGCAGATCGCGGTGCTTGCCTGCAAATACCCCGAAGGTGAAATCGCAAAGGAGGCGTTTGCCTTTCTCAGGATCCGCGACAGCCGGGAAACGACCGATCGCTTCTCCGGCTGGATGTTCGCCTCAAGTCCCGCGCTCTCGGCGCTCGACCATCCGCGCTATGACGTCTGGGTGCTCAAGTGCAGCACCGACTGAGCGTCCTGACGTCGCGGCATCGCCCAGAAATTCGCATTGACCACAAGAGCCTCCTGCAACGCCTTCTGATAGGCTTTTCGGGTGATCTCTATCGCGCCAAGGCTTTTCAGGTGCTCGGTCACGAACTGCGTATCAAGCAGCCGGAAGCCACCCTTGCGCAGACGCGCGATCAGATAGACCAGCGCGATCTTCGAGGCGCTGGGAACACGCGAGAACATGCTCTCTCCGAAAAACGCACCGCCGATCGCGACACCATAGAGCCCGCCGACCAGATCGCCATCTTTCCATATCTCGACGGAATGGGCGTGACCGCGTCGATGCAATTCGGTGTAGAGGGCAGTGATCTCGGGGTTGATCCAGGTTTCGGACCGGTCGGCACACGCCTGCACCGTCATCGTGAAATGTCTATCGATCACAATGTCATAGGGAGCTTTCCTGATCAGTTTCGCAAGGGAGCGTGAAACCTTGAGACCGTCAAGCGGGATCACCCCGCGTTTCTCGGGGTCGACCCAGTAGATATCATCTGATGTCGCACTGTCTGCCATCGGGAAGATCCCGGAGGCGTAGGCATGCAACAGGATCTGCGGTGTCAGAACAAGTGAGGCTTCGTCCTTCAAGACTGCACCAATTGGCCCATGCGACCGTCTATTCGATGTTTTCCAACCATTTTTCGAGCCAATGAATATTGTAATCGCCGGTCTGAATATCCGGCTCATCCAGTAGCTGATAGAAAAGTGGCGTTGTTGTGTCGATCCCATCGACAATGAACTCATCAAGCGCCCGGCGCAGACGAGCAAGGGCGGCGGGGCGGTCGGGGCTGTGCACGATCAGCTTGCCGATCAGGCTGTCGTAATAGGGCGGGATCGAATAGCCCTGATAGAGAGCGCTGTCCATGCGGACGCCCAGGCCGCCGGGCGCGTGATATGCCAGAACCTTGCCCGGCGAGGGCTGGAACTGCGGCAGTTTTTCCGCGTTGATCCGGCATTCAATCGCATGACCGAGTGGGACGAGATCCTCCTGCTGCATCGACATGCCCAGACCCGCAGCCACATTGATCTGCTCACGGACCAGATCGACGCCATAGACCGCCTCGGTCACCGGGTGCTCGACCTGCAACCGGGTGTTCATCTCAATGAAGAAAAACTCGCCGTTCTCGTAAAGAAACTCGATGGTTCCGGCACCGGCATAGTTGATGGCAGCAACCGCCTCGGCACAGGTCTTGCCGATCTCCGCGCGGGTGGCGGCATCGATGGCGGGTGAGGGGCTTTCCTCGAAGACCTTCTGATGGCGGCGCTGCAAGGAGCAGTCGCGCTCTCCCAGATGCACGGCGCGGCCCTTGCCGTCACCAAAGACCTGGATCTCAATATGCCGGGGCAGGGTGAGGTATTTCTCGACATAGACCTCGTCATTGCCGAAGGCTGCCTTGGCTTCGGAACGGGCGGTCGAGAACGCCTCCTCGAGGTCGTCCTTCGTCTTGGCGAGCTTCATGCCACGCCCGCCACCCCCTGCCGTGGCCTTGACGATCACCGGATATCCCATCTCGTCAGAGACCTTGTGCGCCTCCTCGATCGTCGGCACACCACCATCGGAGCCCGGCACGCAGGGCACGCCAAGTTTCCTCATGGTCTCCTTGGCGGTGATCTTGTCGCCCATCGTGTTGATATGCTCGGACGTGGGTCCGATGAAGGCAATGTCATGATCTTCGAGCACCTGCACGAAATTGGCGTTTTCCGAGAGAAAGCCGTATCCGGGATGCACGGCCTCGGCCCCTGTGATCTCGCAGGCCGAGATGATGTTGGGGATCGAAAGATAACTCTGGGTGCCCGATGGCGGGCCTATGCAGACACTCTCATCGGCCATGCGCACATGCATCGCGTCCGTGTCGGCGGTCGAGTGGACCGCCACGCTGTGAATGCCCATTTCCTTGCAGGCCCGGATGACGCGCAAGGCGATCTCGCCGCGATTGGCTATCAGGATTTTGGAGAACATCGGTGTCTGTCCTTATTCAAGGACGATGAGCGGCGCACCGAATTCGACCGGAGAGCCATCTTCGACCAGAATGCGCTTGACCGTTCCCGCCCGTGGCGAGGGGATCTGGTTCATGGTCTTCATGGCCTCGATGATCATGATCGTCTGGCCTTCCTTGACCTGCGCTCCGATGGTCACAAAGGGCGGCGTGCCGGGCTCGGCCTGCAGATAGGCGGTACCGACCATGGGCGACGTGACGGCGCCCGGGTGCTGCGCGGGGTCGTCGACTGCGGCAGAGGCCGGGGCGGCGGGTTCAGCGCTCGGCGCGGCGGGAGCGGCAGGGGCTGGTTGGGCCGGGCTCGGAGCCGCCATCGCAACCGGAACGGCGGCCATCTGCCGGGCAACCCGGATCGTCAGCGTGTCGTCCTCGCCATATTCCCGCTTCACCTCGATCTCGGAGAGATCGTTTGCGCGCAGCAGTCCTGCCAGCGCCTCGATAAAATTCACATCAGATGTATGCTGATCTTTGCCCATAACTTCCCCGGTGCGATTCCATGTTGCCCGTTTTTGCCGGGCTTTGTCCTTAGACTCTTATAAGCCCCTGTTGCGAAAGTGAAAAGCTCAAAGCCCCTTTCGTTCTGCCGCCACCACGGCGGTCATCGTGTCCTGCTGGACATAACCCCGGATCATCCGGGTGCCGAGCACGAAGGCAGGCGTTCCGGATATCTCCAGCGTGTCGGCAAGTCGCCTGGTATCGGCAAGACGCTCAGTGACATCCTCACTGTCCATGGTGGCCAGCATAAGATCCACATCAACGCCCGAGCGGCGGGCGAGCCCCTTGATGATCGGCTCGTTCAATTGCCCCTGAAAACCCATAAGAGTATCGTTGAATGCCTCGTATATGTCGGCCCCCTGTGTCATGAGCACGGCCGTGCTGGCGCGAGCCGCCAACAGCGAGGCAGGCCCGAGGATCGGCAGTTCCTTGACTACGTAGCGGATATCCCCGTCAGCTGCGATCAGGGATTTCACTTCCGAATGCGCGCGTTTGCAGTAGCTGCACTGGTAGTCGATGAACTCGACCATGGTGACGGACCCTTCGGGATTGCCGCCAACGAAGGAATACCCGTCCTCGAAAATATCATCGGCGTGCTCGGCAACCAGCAGCAGGTCGGCCTTGGCGCGCTGCTCGGCCTCCTGCTCTTTGACCAGATCGACCAGATCGAACACGATGTCGGGATTGGCCAGCAGATAGTTACGGATTTCCGAATGCAGGGCGGCACGGTCGGTTTCGGAGAGGTTGTCGAACATCTGGGCCGTGCTGGCGCCGGCCAGCAGGACAAGCCCGGTGGCGCAAGAGATCAGTTTCAGCATCGCGGTCTCCCGTTGTCATTGTGCCTGTTTGGCGACTGCCAGAATGTCCTGGGCGCGCCGCCAGCCGGGGCTTCCCTCCGGCAACTGGCCTGCCGCCCTTGTCGCATGAATGGCCGCGTCGCGAAAGCGGGTTTGCAGGGCGAAGCGTTCTGCCGTGACCAGCGAGGCCTGTCCGTTATTGCCGGTCCGCGCGTAGGCTGTGGCCAGATCACGCAGCACCCGTGCATTCGCGCCGTCGAGCTGGCGGGACTTTTCGAGCACGCGCAACGCCTCGCGCACACTGTCTGCCGAGCCGACTGCGACCAGCGCTCTGCCGAGACCGGCAAGAAGGAGCGGCTCCTTCGGCGCGAGCGAAACCGCCTTGCGATAGGACGCAACTGAAGCAGCGGCTTTTCCGCCCTCAAGCAGAAACTGCCCCTTGAGTTCGTGATAGAAGGGATCGTTCGGCCGGGCACGGAGCAGGGCATCGACACTCTGCATGGATTTCGAGACATCCGGCAGGCGGTGATAGGCAACCGCTCGGGCCAGAAGGTCGAACTCCTGATTGCCTTTCGCACGGCGCAGCACCCTTGAGGGGTTGCCGATGAACGCATCGAACTTGGCCACCATCCGCGCATGCCAATAGGCATCGGATGCCGAAGGTTCACGCCCTTTGGGTGCGCTGGCGATCTGGTCTTCAAGATAGCGAATGCGGGCCGACCAGAGCGGATGCGTGCGCACATAAGGATCTGCACGGGACGCTGACAGGATTTCCTGCCCACGAAAGATCTGAAGAACTTCCATGATCGCGTTGGGGTCGGCCCCGGCACCAACCATGTAGCGCAGGCCGGCCTGATCCGCGGCCCCTTCCTCCGCGCGCGTGTGGCGCAGGAAGTCGCGTGTCACCGCCGACTGCACCGCAAGGGCGGCTCCGGCCGCGCCTTCTCCACCACCGGCTGCGGCCGCCGCGATGGCGAGCAGCAGGCCGATGCCGACCGCCCCGCTGGAAGCGCGCACCTTGGCATTGCGCCGTGCCAGATGTCCGCCAGTGATATGTCCCACCTCGTGGGCAATCACCGCCTGCAGCTGATCAAGGCTTTCAAGCCGACGCAGCAGCCCGGTATTGAGAAAGATGTTGTTGCCACCCGCCACGAACGCGTTCAGATCGCGGCTGTTGACGATATAGATTTTCACCTGGGAAGGGCTGAGCCCCGCCGCGCGGAAAATCGGTTGGGAGATCTGTCCAAGCGTCCGCTCGATCTCCGCGTCGCGGATGAGAGATTGAGCCTGCGCCATGGGGCAAAGCAGCATGGCGATCCCCAAGGTCGCTTGCCTTAGCGTCCGGAAAATGATGAACCCTCCCCATGCAATTGATCTCAATTAGGACCTGATCCATGCGAAATTCAACCCGTGGCGATGTCGATCCGTTCATTGTGATGGATGTTATGGAGGCCGCACGCCAGGCCGAGGTTTCGGGACGCTCGATCATCCATATGGAAGTGGGGCAGCCCGGAACGCCCGCACCGCTTGGCGCGCGGCAGGCTCTGGTCCGGGCGATGGAGAAGGATGCGCTAGGATATACCGTCGCGCTGGGGCTTCCGGCCCTCAGGGCGCGGATCGCAAGGCTCTATCAGGACTGGTACGGGGTCGATCTGTCGCCGGATCGTGTCGTGATCACGGCCGGATCCTCGGCGGCGTTTCAACTGGCCTTTATCTCGCTCTTCGAGGCAGGTGCAAAGGTCGGTATCGGCGATCCGGGATATCCCAGTTATCGAAATATTCTCAAGGCGTTGTCGCTTGATCCTTATCGCATCGAGACCCATGCACGATCCCGTTTCCAACCGGACGTTGCCGATCTGGGTCCGCATCTCGACGGTCTGCTTGTGGCCAGCCCGGCAAACCCGACGGGTACGATGCTCGACAAGCCTGCCCTGGCCGCGTTGATCGAGGCTTGCGCCCGGCAGGACATCGCCTTTGTCTCCGACGAGATCTATCACGGCGTGGAATACGGTCAAAAGGCCGTGACGGCGCTGGAGATCAGCGACGAGGTCTATGTGATCAATTCCTTTTCGAAGTACTTCTCGATGACCGGCTGGCGCATCGGCTGGATGGTGGTGCCGCAGGCGCATATCCGCCGAGTCGAGCGCCTGATGCAGAACCTCTTCATCTGCGCGCCTCATGCCGCGCAGATCGCAGCGCTTGGCGCGCTGGATTGCGAGGATGAACTTCAGGCCAATCTTGAGGTCTACAAACGCAATCGCGCATTGCTGCTGGACGGGCTGCCAAAGGCGGGGTTCTCGAAGATCGCACCTCCCGATGGCGCGTTCTACATCTATGCCGACGTGTCGGACCTGACCGATGACAGCCGGGCGCTCGCGCGTGAAATACTGGATCAGGCGGGGGTTTCAGTTACGCCGGGCCTGGACTTCGACCCGGTACGCGGCCATCGGACCTTGCGGTTTTCCTATGCGAGATCGCATGAGGATATGATCGAGGGGGTGTCGCGCCTGCAACGTTGGTTCCAGGCGCGATCCTGAGTTACTTGCCGACGGCGCGAGACCACCAGCCCTTGCGTTTGGGCTTGTCGCCCTCGGCAACGGGTTCGTCCGTCTGGGCCTCCGATGGTTCGGCCTTGACCTCGGCAATCATCGCCTTTGCCGACACGCGGGCACGAGGCTTCGGACCGGGCTTGGCCGGGGCCGCATCTTCAGCTATCGGTGCCTCGGACATGGTGGCAGGGGCTTCCTCGATCTCGACCACGGGTTCCGCAACCGGCTCGACCTTCTTGCGGCTGCGGGTCCGGGACTTCGGCTTCGGTTTCTCTTCGGCATCAGCCTCGGCCACCGGTTCCGCCGTTACAGTCTCGGCAGCCTCGTCGTTGGATTTCTTGGAACTGCGCCGCTTCCGCTTGGGTTTCGGCGCGTCCTCGGCATCGGGTTCCTGCGACGCCTCAGTCGGTTGAGCCTCGGCGGGTTCCGACACGGCCTCATCTGCATCTGCATTCGAGGCCTCGGTGTTCTCGTTGCGCTGCTGGCCTGATCCGCCACGCCGCCGCCGCCGCCGCCGCCGCTTCTTGGGCTGCTCGGCATCGCGGGGCGTCTCAGCCTCGCGCGGCTCTTCCTCAACCGTTTCATCGGCCATCTCTTCCATGTCGGGCATCGAGGT
The DNA here is from genome assembly GCA_947493745.1 of uncultured Paracoccaceae bacterium. GTDB lineage: Bacteria > Pseudomonadota > Alphaproteobacteria > Rhodobacterales > Rhodobacteraceae > CANLSM01. The sequence goes on from CANLSM010000009.1 coordinate 96,779, forward strand.
GATGGCGATCTCGTTAAGCATCTCGGGCTCCGGCAGGATCCGGGTCGCGGTCTTGAACTTCTCCACCGAGTATTCGGGGCTGATAAGTGTCGGGCTCGCCTCGATGCGGACCGACAGGCCGAAGCGCGCCTCGATCTGGGCCACATGCTCGCGCTTCTGGTTCAGCAGATAATTCGCGATGTCCACAGGCACGGTGACCAGCACCTCCTTGGAGCGGCGGCGAACACCTTCCTCCTCCAGCTCACGCATGATCGCGAGCGCCAGACTGTCATCCGAACGGGTCCGGCCCGTGCCGTGACAATGCGGGCAGGGGGCCGTTGTCGCCTCCAGCATGCCCGGACGCAGCCGCTGACGCGACATCTCCAGCAGGCCGAAAGACGAGATCCGGCCGATCTGAATGCGCGCGCGATCAGTCTTGAGCCGATCCTTCAGCCGCTTTTCAACAGCAGAGTTGTTCCGGCGATCTTCCATGTCGATGAAATCGATCACGATCAGCCCGGCAAGATCACGCAAACGCGCCTGACGGGCGAGTTCCTCCGCCGCCTCCAGGTTGGTCTTCAGCGCCGTATCCTCGATCGAGCTTTCCTTGGTGGCCCGGCCCGAGTTCACATCGACAGCGACCAGCGCCTCGGTGACGTCAATCACGATATAGCCGCCGGATCTGAGCTGAACCGTTGGATTGAACATGGCCGAGAGATAATTCTCGACCTGATAGCGCGAGAAGAGCGGCAGCGCCTCACCATAGAGCTTCACGTTCTTGGCGTGCGACGGCATGAGCATCTTCATGTAGTCTTTGGCCTCGCGATACCCACGCTCGCCATCGACAAAAATCTCGTCGATATCGCGGCTGTAGAGATCGCGGATCGTGCGCTTGATCAGGCTGCCTTCCTCGTAGATCGGGGCGGGCGCGATGGACTTCATCGTCAGATCGCGGATCTGTTCCCATTGCCGCAGCAGGTATTCGTAGTCGCGCTTGATCTCGGTCTTGGTGCGTTGTGCGCCAGCGGTCCGGATGATCAGCCCGGCACCCTTGGGAACCGAGATGTCGCTGGCAATGTCCTTGAGTTTCTTGCGGTCGCTTGCATTGGTGATCTTGCGGGAAATCCCGCCGCCGCGCGCCGTGTTCGGCATCAGGACACAGTAGCGACCGGCGAGCGAGAGATAGGTTGTCAGAGCCGCGCCCTTGTTGCCGCGTTCTTCCTTGACGACCTGAACCAGAAGGATCTGGCGGACCTTGATGACTTCCTGGATCTTGTAGCGGCGCGGGCGGGCCCGGCGCGGCACGATCTCTTCCTTGACGTCCTCGGCACCGACCTGCTCGACCGCATCTTCCTCGACCGCGGCATCGTCAGTCTCGACCGGTTCGGGACTGTCTGCGGCAGCGTCCGTTTCTGTCCCGGCCTCTGATGCGTCTTCACCGGTTTCGGGAGGCTCCACCACCTCGATCTCGACCTCGCCGGAGGCTGCATTGGGCGGAGGCACATCGGTGAGCGAGGTCTCGGGCAGATCCTCCACCAGATCGGAGCCTTCGATCTCCTGGGTTGCCAGTGCATCCTGTGCACCAGTCACGCCTTCATTGGAGGCCTTGCTGGATCGGCGTCGTGATCGACCCGATTTGCGTTTGGGCTTCTCTTCGTCCTCCTGCTCCTGCTGCTGGCGGGCAAACGCCTCCTCCTCGGCGAGCAGGGCTTCCCGATCAGCGACCGGGATCTGGTAATAGTCAGGATGGATTTCAGAGAACGCGAGGAAGCCATGGCGGTTGCCGCCATAGTCCACAAAGGCCGCCTGAAGCGACGGCTCGACGCGCGTTACTTTCGCGAGATAGATATTGCCAGCGAGCTGGCGTTTGTTGAGGCTCTCGAAATCGAACTCCTCAACCTTGTTTCCTTCCACCACGACAACGCGGGTCTCTTCCGCGTGGGTGGCATCGATAAGCATCTTTTTAGACATGTTTTCTTTCGCAAACACCGAAGATGCCCTGGTTCCCCGAGGACATCAGATGTTTGATTTTTTTGGGCAAGAACGCAGACAGATTCAGGATGGACTGCACGCCTCAAGGGGCGTCTGCCGTACCTCTGAATACTCTCCTCGCGTTTCATCGCGGTTTTACTCCAGCGCCGTGACATTTGTCTGGCGCCCGTTTTGGCCCGGTTTTGCTATGCCGGGAATTTCGATATACGGCGCAACTGCACCTGTCATAATGTGCCGAAGCCTGTTTGAGGGCTAAGCCGCTCCGCCCAGGTCGTAGGCTATGACGAATCTACTAAAGCTGCCGCGCGTAGGTCGGGCTGCTTGGCTGCACCATACGCATTTGCAGCCTCTGATTACAAATCATTTTTGTCGCAACTTAAATGTGTTACGACTGAGGCAATATCAAGGGCGCCGATCAACGGCATGCCCGGAGACGAGCAGTGAACCGCGTGCGAAAACAATCGATTGTCCAGTTCTGTCTGGTCTTGTGCCTGAGCCTTGTTGCGCCGATGGCGGTCGCTTTCGAAGTGACCGGCGGGGCGTTCCGTCCACTGACCGTGCGCCTCGATATGCCCGTGGAAACACCCTTTCGGCTCGGTTATCTGACCGATCCGATGAGGGTAGTTATCGATCTGGAGGTCGATGAACTGACACCCGCTGCACAGGGTCAACTGCCACGTGATGTTCTGGCCCTGCGCTCGGGACGCATCATCGCCGGTTGGTCCCGCATCGTTCTGGAGACCGAAACACCGCAACGGCTGGTCCGGACCGAAGCCGGGAGCGGCGCGGAAAACACCGGGCTGACACTGGTGTTCGGGCGGACCGGCATGGCCGATTTTGCCGATCTGGCGGCACGGCAGGGGCCGGCGCCGATCCGCGCGTCCGACATCGCGGCCGAAGGCGGCGACAGGTCTCGCCCGACTTTGGTCATTGATCCGGGTCACGGCGGCATTGATCCCGGCGCGATCCGCAACGGAATTGCCGAGAAGACGCTGGCGCTCAGTTTCGCGATGCGGCTTAGGAAGGAACTGCAATCATCTGATAAATATAACGTAATCCTTACCCGCGAACATGATATCTATCTGACGCTCGCAGCCCGGACGGACATGGCGCGTCATGCCCGCGCGAACCTCTTTCTCTCGATCCATGCCAATACGGTGGTGGAGGGCGATGCGTCGGGATCGACGGTTTATCTGCTGAGCGACGTGGCAACCGATGCGCATGCCCGCGCGCTGGCTGCAAAGGAAAACCGCAGTGACATGATTGCCGGGCTTGACCTGAGCGGACAGTCCGATGCGCTGACCCAGACCATTCTCGACCTGTCTCAGGCCCAGACGAACGCAAACTCCCGCGCTTTTGGCGAGCTTCTGGTGAATGAATTGCGCGACGCCACCGGTGTTATCCGCTCGGCTCCGCTGCGCGGGGCCAATTTCAAGGTGCTTCGGGCGCCGGAGGTACCGTCAGCCCTTCTGGAGCTGGGATTTCTGTCCAATGCGGAGGATCTGGCGCTGATGCAGAACCCGATCTGGCAGAAATTCGCCGCCGAGGCGACCGCGAGAGCCATCGATAGCTGGCTTCGAGGCGCTGATCGTGAACAAAACCCGGCTTTCTTACAGACTGTGTCAGGCAAGTGATGCCACCGGCGCGGGACCTTTGCTCTGGCCCGTGTGATCCGGTAGGATGGAGACCTTCTGAAAAAGGATACGACTCGTGCTGCGCGGATTTCTGAATTTTCTGGGATTTGTCTTCAGCTGGCTGACGCTGGGGCTGTTTCTTGCGGCCATCATGATTGGTGGGATTTTCTGGGTCTACAGCCGGGATCTGCCGGATCACGAGCAACTGGCCCAATACAGCCCGCCGACACTCAGCCGGATCTATTCCGGTCGCGGTCTGGTGATGGACGAGTTCGCACGGGAAAGGCGGATCTACACGCCGATTGACGAGATCCCGGATGTCATCAAACACGCTTTCATTTCCGCCGAAGACAAGAACTTCTACACGCATTCCGGCTTTGACGCGCGCGGTATCGCGGCCGCCGCCGTGGAGGCGGTTCAGTCACGGGGCGAAAACATCCGCGGGGCGTCGACCATTACGCAGCAGGTCATGAAGAATTTCCTGCTCGATGGCAGCAGGCGCGCGGAACGCAAGATCAAGGAGATCATTCTGGCGACGAGGCTTGAGGATACGCTCTCCAAGGAGGACATTCTCGGGCTCTATCTCAACGAGATCTTTCTGGGTCAGAACTCCTACGGCGTGACGGCGGCGGCGCAGACCTATTTTGGCAAAACGCTCGAGGAGGTCACGGCTGCCGAGGCCGCTTATCTGGCGGCACTCCCCAAGGCACCTTCAACCTATCATCCGGTGCGGCGGAAGGAGCGGGCCATGAACCGCCGCAACTTCGTTTTGCGGGAGATGGAAGAGAACGGCTATATCACCCGCGAAGACTATGAGGCCGCAAAGGCCTCGGATCTGCAGACCGTGCAGAGCGGGGACATTCCATCATCGCGCGGCAAGCTGCCGCCGCGCGATTACTTCACCGACGAGATCCGCCGTCAGCTTTCCACAAAGCTGGAAGGCGGCGAGGAGGAACTCTTTTCCGGTGGTCTGACGATCCGTGCGACAGTCGATCCCGATCTGCAGTCGCAAGCCGCGAAGGCGCTGCGCAACGGACTGGAGAGCTATGACCGCTCCCGCGGCATCTATCTGGGCCCCGAGGACGTCATCGATCCGGCCAAGCTGGTCGATGAGGTGGCCTGGCGAGCCGCCCTTGAAGCCGTCGAGGTTCCGCGTGACATCCCCGAATGGCTGCCTGCGGTCGTGCTGGAGGTCGGCGAAAACTCCGCCCGCGTCGGCATCGAAGGCGTCGAAGATGACGAAGACGGCCATTTCCTGACGCTATCGGATGCGCGCTGGATTGTGCGTGTGAGCTATGAGGAGCGCCGTTCGGGCAAACCGCGCAATGCCGGTGAGCTTTACCAGGTAGGCGATGTCGTCATGGTGAAAGCAGCCGAGGACGGTGAGGGATGGACGCTTCGCCAGATACCGGAAATCCAGGGCGGTTTCATGGCCATGGATGTTACCACGGGCCGGGTTCTGGCGATGCAGGGAGGCTTTTCCTACCAGCACTCGGTGTTCAACCGCGCAACGCAGGCGACACGCCAGCCGGGCTCCAGCTTCAAGCCGTTCGTCTATGCCGCAGCGCTCGACAGCGGCTATACACCGGCCTCGATTGTCGTTGATGCACCTGTCGAAGTCGAAGCGGGTGGCGAGATCTGGCGTCCGCAGAACTCGTCCAACAAGTTCTATGGTCCCGCTCCGCTGCGCACCGGGATCGAGCAATCCCGCAACCTGATGACGGTCCGGATCGCACAGGACATCACGATGGAGCGGGTGGCCGACTATGCCGAGCGTTTCGGGGTCTATGACGAGATGCCGCCTTTCCTCTCCTATGCTCTCGGGGCAGGGGAGACGACACTTTTCAAGATGGTTTCGTCCTACGCGATGTTTGCCAATGGCGGCAGACGTGTCGAACCGACGCTCGTGGACCGTGTGCAGGACCGCAACGGCAACACGATCTATCGCCATGACCAGCGCGGCTGCCGGGGATGTGCAAGTGAGGATTTCAAGAACGCGCTTCCCTGGGTCTGGGATCGCTCCAACCAGATCATGGACCCGGTAACGGCCTACCAGCTGTCCTCCATGATGCAGGGCGTCGTGGCGCGCGGGACAGCGCAGGGCACGGTCGGAGGACCGCTGGGTGTGCCGATTGCGGGCAAGACCGGCACCACCAACGAAAGCAAGGATGTCTGGTTCATCGGCTTCACGCCCAAGATCGTCGCAGGATGCTACATGGGCTTTGACACACCGCGCCCGATGGGCCGTGGCGCCTTTGGTGGTACGATGTGCGGGCCGGTCTTCACCGACTTCATGAAGGTCGCCCTTGAGGGTCACGGAAGCTACAAGCGCCCGCAGCCGCCTGGCACCGTATTCGTCAAGATCGACCGTTTCACCGGTCAGCGCCTGCCCAACAATGCGAGCGGCCCACATGTGGTCACCGAATTGTTCCGTCAGGGCGAAGAGCCGGTGGTCGGCGGCTTCGGGATCATGATCGATGGCGGCTTTGCCATGGCCAGCGACATACCGCTGTTCGGGCGGCCTGACAGCAATGACCGGGTGCGCGAGGTGACGGTTGGCGGAGAGACCAAGGTCGTGCCGACCAAACCAAGCTTCGGATCGCTTTCGTCCGGCGGGCTCTATTAGCGGCTTTACCCCCTCAATCCAGAGGACTAGAAACACGTCAGCGCGGGCATTCGCCCCGCGCACCAGACAGATGTGAGTGGCCGACAGATGCGCGCAGAGATCGAAAACCAGATTGCGGATATAGAGAAATCCCTGACCCTGCTGCGCCAGCGCCTGAACTGGGAAACGGCGGAGCATCGTCTGGAGGAGTTCAATGCGATGTCCGAAGACCCGGACCTCTGGAATGATCCGGCACGCGCCCAGAAGCTCATGCGCGAGCGTCAGATGCTGGCGTCGGCCATTGATGCCTACAAGGAAATTGCGACCGGTCTGCAGGACAATATCGATCTCATCGAACTGGGCGAGGCCGAAGGCGATACGGAAGTGGTGGCCGAGGCCGAGGAGGCGATATCGCAACTCAAGACACTTGCCGCAAAGCGCGAGATCGAAGCGCTGCTCGACGGTGAGGCGGACGGCAACGACACGTTTCTCGAGATCAACTCGGGAGCAGGCGGAACGGAAGCCTGCGACTGGGCCTCGATGCTGGCGCGCATGTATGTCCGCTGGGCGGAAAAGCGTGGCTACAAGGTGGAGCTGATCTCGGAGAACCCGGGGGAAGAAGCCGGGATCAAGTCGGTTACCTATCAGATCAAGGGCGAGAACGCCTATGGCTGGCTCAAGACCGAAAGCGGTGTGCATCGTCTGGTGCGCATCTCGCCGTTTGATTCCAACGCCAAGCGCCACACCTCCTTCGGCTCGGTCTGGGTCTATCCGGTCGTGGATGACAGCATCGAGATCGACATCAATCCGTCCGACATCCGAGTGGACACATATCGCTCCTCCGGGGCCGGTGGTCAGCATGTGAACACCACGGACTCGGCCGTGCGGATCACACATGAACCAACCGGTATCGTCGTCACGTCGTCGGAGAAGTCCCAGCACCAGAACCGCGCCAACGCGATGGCGGCGCTGAAATCGCGTCTCTATGAACTTGAGATGCGCAAGAAGACCCAGGCCATCCAGGACGCGCATGATGCGAAGGGCGAGATCGGCTGGGGCAACCAGATCCGGTCCTACGTCCTTCAGCCCTATCAGATGGTCAAGGATCTGCGCACGAACGAGGAAACCTCCGATACATCGGGTGTGCTCGACGGTGCGCTCGACCCGTTCATGGCTGCCACGCTTGCTCTTGATGTTGCGGGCAAATCCCGCGGCGAGGCGCAGGCCGAAGATTAGACCCGTCCCATATCACAGCTTTGAGTTGTTTGGATTCATTGGTAATGTGCCCGCATTGAAGTAATTGATTTGTAGGTTAGTCATGCCAGAACTGAAGAAACAGCTTGAGAAAATTATGGACGAGGCCGAAGGCGCCTATGCCGACGTCATCGTTCAATTCAAATCCGAAAAAGATAAATCCCTTTCACGTCTGCTGGAGGTTGTCGTCGATACGGAGCGCGGACGGGCGATGATGGTCGATCCGGCCAAGATCCTGCCACCGGTGGCCCGGGCCTTTGACGGCAGCCAGCGTGCCCGTACCCTCCTGCGCAAGAGCGACGCCAGTCTGGCCGCGAACATTGCGCTCGATGCGCGCTTCGACGCGCTTCGTGGCGTGATATCCGTGGATGTGGCGGACAATTTTCTGAATTCCGACATCGTGAGCCGCGCCGTTCACAGTGCGAAGTCCCGGCTGCGCGGCAAGGCTAAGGCCGCCGAGCCGATGCATCTCGACAATATCGGTGGCGTTCGGATGGTGGTCCACAAGCAGGACCTGCCGGGCATCATTGACGAGAAGAAGGAACGGGTCGAGGGGATTTACGAGAACTTCCATATCAAAGCGCCCCGGTTGTTCGAGGCCTCTGCCGCGCAACTCAATCAGGACGAGCCCTATGACGGGACGACCTGGGGCCTGCGCCAGACCCGCGCCCTCGCAGCCTGGAGCACCTTTGGCACCCGGGGGCTGACCAAGAACGGGACGCCTGTGAGGGTGGCCGTGCTCGATACCGGCGTTGATCCGGACCATCCGGACATCAAGGGACGGCTGGTCGACTTTGCGGAGTTCAACGGATCGGGAACCATCGTGAACTCCGGCGTGGCCAATGCGTTTGACTCCGATCAGCATGGCACCCATGTCGCGGGCACGATTGTCGGGGGTAATGCCAGTGGCGGCTGGATCGGCATGGCTCCCGATGCGGAACTGATCAGCGGACTGGTGCTTGATGGCAAGAAGGGCGGCACGCTTGCACAGGTGATCAAGGGCATCGAATGGGCGGTGCAGAAGAACGCCCATGTGATCAATCTGTCGCTGGGGGGCCTCAGCTTCGAATCGACCGTTGGCACACCGTATCAGCGCGCGATCGTCGATGCGTTGGTGCGCGGCACCCTGGTGGTCGCGGCCATTGGCAATGACGGTCACCAGACGACCGGCGCGCCGGGAAATGACTATTTTTCCCTTGCCGTAGGGGCGCATGACAGCCGACAGCGCTGTGCCGGGTTCAGCGGTGGCCGGACGCTGGTGCTTGATCAGTCGAGCTTCATCGACAGCAAGCACCTGCCTCTGGTCTACACCAAACCGGATCTCTCCGCGCCGGGTGTTGCCGTGAAGTCCAGCATGCCAAAGGGGAAATGGGCGTCGCTCAACGGCACGTCGATGGCCACACCGCATGTCAGCGGCGCCGCCGCCCTGCTTTTCGCCGCGACCGACCTGACCAACAGCCCGGCGGATCAGCGGGCCTTTCTGGTCAAGGATCTGCTTCTTGGCGGTGTTACCGACCTTGGCGAGGCCGGACAGGATCAACGATTTGGCTATGGAACCATCAATGTGTTAAGGTCGATTGACGAAGCACTGAAGCGCGGGTTCTAAAATTTAAGGCTTTAGTGCCTATATGTGGACCAACGAAGTGAGTAAGGCGCGTTCTGGCAGGAACGTGTCGCCCCCAATGTTCAGAAAGACCAGGTGTGCCGGTATGGCGATGAGGACAGGAATGTATCTTGAAACGAAGGCTGGTGACGGCGTCGACCCGTCTGTTCGAGGATTCTTCGAGAAGTCTCCCGACAGCAGGATGGACGTGGTTGTCGTGCTGAACACACCCCAGCCGGATCTGTCGGCAATGATCCGCCAGCCCGGTGATATCCTGGCGGGACGGCCGATTCTCCCCGATCAGGTGGATTTGACGGCACAGCGCGAGGCATTCAAGGATGTGCTCGACCGGCTTGGGATTGATGACCCGGTCTGGCTTTCGAATGCGGGCGCGGTTCTGGTCAAGGCCGACTGGTCGCAGATCGAACACATCCTCAAGCTTGATGCGGTGTCCGAGATATTGCCGAACGCCACCCTTCGATGAAAAAAGGCGCCTCTCAGGGCGCCTTTTTCAGTCTCAGCAAAGAAACGGTTTATTCTGCGGCTGTCGCCTTCGGGACGGCGGGCTTGGCACCCTTGTCAGCGGATGAGCTGAGCGGGTCGTCATGGCGCTGAACCGAGCCCTCGAAATGAGCACCGCTTTCGATAGCGATCGTCTTGTGGATGATGTCGCCCTCGACGCGGGCGGATGACGTCAGGCGCACCTTCAAGCCACGCACACGACCGACAACGCGCCCGGTGACAACAACATCGTCGGCGACGACCTCGCCCTTGACGACGGCATTCTCGCCGATGGTCAGCAGATGGGCATGGATGTCGCCGTCGACATTGCCTTCAACCTGAATGTCACCGGTGGTCTTCATATGTCCCGTGATCTGCAGATCAGATGACAGGATGGACGGGCTTGGCTTGGCCTTTGGTGCAGACGGAGCGGCTGCAGGCGCGTTGGCCGTCGGTTTGGATGGGGTCGGCGCACTCGGGGTTGCGGGTGCGGCGGGCTTGGCACCAGGGGTCTCGGTGCCGTCAGTTTTGGATTTAGAAAACATCGTTCGCTGCCTTTATGTATGTCATGGGGTTCACGGGTTTTCCGCCGATGCGGATCTCGTAATGCAGGTGCACGCCCGTGCTGCGCCCTGTTGTTCCCATATCACCAATATGGTCTCCGCGCGAGACACGATCACCAACCGAGACGTGAATCTTGTTCAGATGGGCGTACAGGGTCTCAAAGCCGAACTCGTGACGGATCTTGATCATCTTGCCGAAACCGCTCTGACGACCGGCGAATACAACCACACCCTCGGCTGTGGATTTGATGTGGGTCCCGCGGGGACCGGCAAGATCAATCCCGTTATGGGCACGGCGTCCGCCTGTCTTGGGATCACGACGGGTGCCGAACCCGCTGGTGAACCGGTGTGAGACCGTGACCGGCATCGAGTAGGGAACCTTGGCAGCGGCAATCCGCATCAGGTTCATGCGGTCCATACCTTCCATGAGAGCGGAAAACCGCTCATTCAGTTCGGGATCATCGAAGCTGCGCTGAGATACGGACGCGGTCAGGGGACCGCCGACGCCGGAATAGTTGCGGCGCACGGATGAGACGATGCTGTCCACATCCATGCCCGAGTTCTTGAACATCTGCTCCAGCGGCTCGAAGGACACGGCAACGGCCTCCTCAAGCTGGGCGACCATGCGGTCCTGACGCTCGGCATTGACCTGCATGCGCAATTCAAGTCCGGCCAGTTCCAGAGCCATCTCCTCGCGCTCCGCCTTCGCGGTGTCGCGGGTCCGCACAGCAGAGCCGAGCGCATCGGTGATCGCCTCGACCGTATCGGCCAGATCCTCTTCGCCGTTGCGGCGGGTATCCAGGCTGCCGGAGATCGCATCAAGCTCACGCGAGAGGGTGGCATAATCCTCGCGGACGGCATCGCGCTGATCGAGGGCCGCGTCGAGACGCACGCGCATCAGCTCTAGCCCCATCTTCAGTTCGTGCTGCTCCTCGATGGAGGCCAGCAACTCGGACTGCTGCAGCGATATCTGGTCAAGAGCCGTGGAGAAACGTGCCTGTGCCGAACGTGCCTCATGCGTGCGCTGGTCGCGCTCGTAGGTCAGCTCGTCGATACGTTCCTGATAGGCTTCCTGCAAAACGAGCGTCTGGTTGGCGGAACTGTCGGCGGAGATCACGTTGAGAACCAGCGCGGCACTCGCCACCGCCATCCATCCCAGCGACAGGACAATGCCCGTGCTGATCGACAACTGCGCCACAGGGCTGAGTTCGATATATCGTTTGCGTTCGCCAGAAGAGATGAGAATGCGTTGGGGGGGCATCACGCCTGATAGGGCGTCGTTCAGCTTGGTTCTCATTGTCCGCCTTCGTGTCCTAACCGCACACCGACCGGTTGATCCGATCTGGTATGGTTCCTGCCAAATTTTGAAGGAAACTACGGAAAAAAAAATCACAAAGCAACTGCCGCATTGGTCGCACACCCCTAACCTGGCGGAAGGATTAGCGGCTTTCCGCCAGTGGCCAGTAGAAGTCGGGCGGGATCCCGGCCTCTGCACGCTTTTCCTCGTTGAATGGCGGCTTCAGCGGACCATGAAAATACCGCTCAACCAATTGATGAAATGCATCTTTCGGATCAACCAGAGAGCGACCACACTGATAGTGGAACCACTTGGAGCCATAGGCGACATGGCCGACCTCCTCGGCATAGATCGTCTCAAGGGCCGCGACCGAGGCGGCATCATCAGCGCGTTTGAAGATGTCGATCATGCCGGGCGTCACGTCCAGTCCGCGCGCCTCCAGCACCATCGGCACCACGGCCAGCCGTCCTTCGAAGTCATCGATCGTATCGGCGGCAGCCCGCCACATCCCGGCATGGGCGGGCAGGGCGCCGTAATGGCTTCCATAAGCTTCCAGCCGATCGGCGAGCAGATTGAAGTGTTTGCTCTCCTCATCGGCCGCCTTCACCCAGTCGTCGTAAAAGCCCGGTGGCATCTCGATATGGGCAAAACGCGCGATGATGTCCCAATGCAGATCGACGGCGTTTAATTCGATATGGGCAATGGCATGCAGCAGGGCGATCCGACCGGCCTCGGTTCCCGGTCGCCTGCGCGGCACATCACGCGGGTGGAGTAACTCAGGTCGCTCCGGTCGGGCCGGATTGTCCGGCGGCGCCGTCGATCCAAGGGGCAGGGGATGGCCTGCCTCACGGGACGCGAACCATTCGCCTGCGAGCGTCCGGGAGAGCGTGGTTTTCTCCCGCGCGTCAGCCGTGGTCAGAACCGCAACGGCACAATCGGTGAGCGTCTTCAAAGAGCCTTCACCGCCTCAAGCACCGCATCGACATGGCCCGGCACTTTCACCTTCCGCCAGACCTGCGCGATCTTGCCGTCCGCATCGATCAGGAAGGTAGAGCGTTCGATACCCATATAGGTCTTGCCGTACATAGACTTCTCGACCCAGACGCCATAACTCTCGCAGAGATCGCTGTTCTCGTCGGACAAAAGCACGACGCCAAGATCGTGTTTGGCCACGAACTTGTCATGCTTGGCCACACTGTCTTTTGAGACGCCCAGAACGACTGCTCCTGCGACCTTGAACTCATCCAGTTTTTCGGTGAAGCCAATCGCCTCCTTCGTGCAGCCGGATGTGTCATCGCGCGGATAGAAATAAAGCACGACTTTTGAGCCTGCGTAGTCGTCGAGTGACACGGTTTCGCCACCATCTCGTGGGACCGAGAATGCTGGTGCGGTCTGGCCGGGCTCTGGGGCTGTTTTGGTCATGGGAGCTATGCCTCGCTGCTGAAAGAACTATATGGTTTCCCGAGATATGCGTGTTTTGTTGACCGCTTCAAGGGCAGGCCTGTATCCTGCCGTCTGAACCTGAGAAAGTGTCCCAGCCCTTATGGTCCTCGCGGCCCGAAAAAAACCGGTCAAACGCACCCATCATGTGATGTGGGGCACCCGCTGCACACATTTCCTGTTGCGCGAGGCGGGATCGCTTTTTCTCAAGCTGATCATTCTTGCGGTGCTGCTGGTTGGCGCGGGCGTCTTCTTCATGGACAAGAAGATCGTCGATATCCCCTTTGCCGCCGAGCAGGTTGAGCGGCAAATCGCCAAGCGCCTGACCGGGGCCGCGGTCCAGGTCGACCGGTTCGAGATGGTGCTCGGCGAGGGTGAGGTGCCAAGTGACGTGGTGCTGCGCGATGTCACGCTGATAGATGATCTGGGCGAGACGCTGGTCAGGGCGCCGGTCATCCGCACCGGTTTCTCGATGATGGAGGCGCTCAACGGAAAATGGCGTCCGAAGACGTTCGAGGTCGAGGGCGTCAGCGCGACATTCCGCAGAGACAGATCCGGCAGGGTGTCGATGTCCCTTGGCAGTCTGGGGGCAGGGCAGTCGGCTCTCTTTCAGGGTGGGGCCACAGATATAGGCGCGCTTCTGGCCGGTGGCCAGGCCGGCAATGGTGGCGGCATTTTTGAGGACCTGAGCGAGATCACATTCTCGCAGATGGATCTTCGGTACGAGGATGAGCCCACCGGTCAGATATGGCAATCCACCGATGCCATCGTTCAGCTCACCCGGACCGAGGAGGGGCTGAGCGGTGTGGTCCGCGCCCACCTGTCTGACGGTCTACGGGAACCGACGCAAGTGTTCGCCCGGTTTGAGCAAAGCGAGATCACGGGCGACAGCAGGCTGCTGGCCGAGTTCGAGAACGCCGCCCCCGTCGATATTGCCAATCAGGTCAGGGCGCTCGATCTCCTGCGTCTGCTCGATGCGCCGACCTCGGGAAACCTGAGTGCAACAATCCGGGCAGACGGCTCTCTGGGCGAGATGGCCGGTGTGCTGGAACTGGGATCCGGTGTCCTGCGGCCTGCCGAAGGTGCCGAGATCGACTTCGATCACGCCAAGTCATACTTTTCCTATAATCCGGCCCGCCAGGTTTTCTCCGTCGATCAGTTCAATCTGGAGACATCCGTGGGCCGGTTGAGCGCTACGGGCCGCAGTCAGATCAGCTTTGATGACGCTGGACAGCGTGTGACCTCACTGGTCTCACAGCTTGAGTTTCGCGACATCGAGTTGCTCCAAGGCGCAATGCTGCCCGAGGCGGTTGAATTCGAGGGCGGTAGGGTCGGCCTGCGGCTGACGCTTGACCCGTTTCGGGTCGATCTTGGAGAGTTGACCCTGCTTGAGGACAAGCTCCGCCTGTCCGCCACAGGCAGTGCCGAATTGGATGGCCGAAACTGGAAAACCGCACTCGATATCGAGGCCGTCGGCCTCGACCGCAACCATGTGCTGGGCGCCTGGCCAGAACAGGTCCGGCCCAATATCCGCAAATGGGTCGCCAATCACGTTACCGGCGGCCAGATCAAACAGGCGCATGCAAGTCTGCGCCTCGGCGATGGCCCCTTGCGTCTCGCAACGCGGTTCGAGTTCGAGGAGGCCACATCCTATATCCTGCGGTCCATGCCGCCCATCGTGAACGGGCGCGGCATCGGAGAACTGACCCAGGACAGCCTGCGGATCAGTCTGCTGGACGGAAAGACAACTTCGACCCAGGGCGGCCAGATCACGCTGGGCGAGTCCGAATTCCTGATTGCCGACATCCGGGCGAAGCCGGCGACGGGTATCGCGAACATTACGGCCGCCGGGGACATACCGGCCCTTCTGTCGCTGGTCGATCACAAACCGCTTGCGTTCATCTCACGGCTCAACAGGACGCCCGATCTGGCCGAGGGTAATGCGACCGTACAGGCAGCCCTCAGCTTTCCATTCAAGAAAGACCTCCGGCCGGTCGATGTGACGGCCCGGGTGACCGCTGATCTCAGCGATGTCGTCACGGACACGATTGTTCCCGGTCGCCAGGTAGAGAGTGACGCCTTGCGGCTTACCGCGTCGAACGAGGCGCTCCGTGTGGCGGGCATTGCGGATGTCTCGGGCGTGCCGTTTGATTTCGAATGGGCGCGCGATCTGGGCGAGGGTGCCGGGCCCGGCAGTGTCGTCGGAACCTTCCCCCTGAGCACGGCATCCATGCAGACCTTCGGTGTGCGTTTGCCGGAAGGATCTGTCTCGGGGCAGGCCGAGGGCAGGCTGGAACTGATGCTCCGACCGGACGGCCCACCGGATTTCGTGCTGAGCGCCGGTCTGGCATCGTCCCGGATCGCGATACCGGCGCTGGGATGGATGAAACCGACAGGACGGGCCGGGGACCTGCGGCTGACCGGCAGGCTTGGTGCGCCCGTCGATGTGCAATCCGTCCGGCTCGAGGCCGCAGGGCTTTTGGCCGAAGGGGATCTGACACTCGGCAATGCCGGTCTTGAGGAGGCGCGTTTCTCGCGGCTCAGGGTCGGTGGATGGCTCGACGCACCGGTCACTCTGCGCCCCCGGACAAACGGTCGCGGCAGCCTCGCGATCAACGGCGGCACGGTGGACCTGCGCAATCTTGAGCCGGGCGGCGGCAGCGGTGCCTACCAGATCGCGTTCAATCCCGACCGGCTCGTTGTCTCGGATACGATCCAGCTTCACAGGGTGCGCGGCAATCTCGATACCGAAGGTGGCATCCATGGGCGGCTGACAGGTCTGATAAATGGCGGTGCGCCGATTGACGGTGTGCTGCAGCGGGACAAGCGCATCTTCCTGACCTCCAACTCGGGCGGCGAAGCCTTGCGGGACGCGGGCGTCTATCGCTCTGCCAGCGGCGGTGTGCTCCGCATCGCGCTGCGTCCTGGCGAGGGGCGGGGTGTTTATGACGGCACACTCGATCTGCGCAACACCCGGGTTCAGAACGCGCCCGCGCTGGCCGAGCTTCTGAATGTCGCGAGCATCGTCGGTATCCCCGATACACTGGCCGGACCCGGCATCGGTTTTGCTCAGGTCGACGGCTTCTTTCGCCTGACACCGGACCGGATCACGGTCTGGGACGCCAAGGCGGTCGCCCCCTCGCTTGGCGTCACGCTGAACGGCACCTATGCACCTGCAACCCAGGCGCTCGATATGGAAGGGGTTGTTTCGCCGGTCTACTTCGTGAACGGCATCTTCGAGAAAGTGCCGGGGTTGGGGCGTATCCTGGGCGGGCGCGACGGAGAGGGGCTGCTGGGGTTCAACTATGCCATGCGCGGTCCTGCTGCCAGCCCGCAGGTGACGGTCAATCCGCTATCGCTCTTTACGCCGGGTGCGTTCCGGCAGATATTCCAGCGCGACCCGGGCTTCACACCCGAGATATCCCGCAGCAACTGATCACCGGCCTGTATGCAACTCTCAGATTTCGACTTCGATCTGCCCGAAGAGCTGATCGCGCTCAGGCCCGTCCGACCGCGCCCGGCCTCCCGTCTTCTGGTCAGCCGGGGAGAGCGGATCGAGGACGCGCATGTCTCGGACCTTGCCGGATATCTCGATCCGGGTGATCTGCTTGTCTTCAACAACACCAAGGTGATCCCTGCACGGCTGAGCGGCACCCGTAGGCGGGAGACGACCACCGGCTCGGGCGTTGCCGCCATCGAGGTCACGCTGATTGCAAAATCAGGCGAAACCTGGCGCGCGCTGGCACGCCCGGCCAAGCGTCTCGCCACCGGCGACATGATCAGCTTTGCCGAGGGCTTCGGTGCCGAGGTGATCGCCAAGGGGCAGGGCGGCGTGGTCACGCTCGCCTTCGACAGATCCGCAGAAACGCTGGAGGCCGCGCTTCAGACCCACGGGGTCATGCCGCTGCCACCCTACATCGCGGCGAAACGCAAGGCGGATGCGCGGGACATTGAGGATTACCAGACCGTCTTTGCCGAACAGGCAGGTGCCGTGGCGGCCCCGACTGCCTCGCTCCACTTCGATACCGGTCTGCTGGAGGATCTGCACGCGCGGGGCATCGCCTCCACCTACGTCACCCTTCATGTCGGCGCCGGCACGTTTCTGCCGGTGAAGGTCGAGAAAATCGAAAGCCACAAGATGCATTCCGAATGGGGCGAGATCACCGAGGAAAGCGTCGAGGCCATCCGAAAGGCGCTGCGCGACGGCCGTCGCGTCATTCCCGTTGGAACCACCGCATTGCGTCTGCTTGAGACGGCCGCAACCGGCCGGGGCGAAATCGCGCCATGGCGTGGCGATACGGACATTTTCATCCGTCCCGGTTACGCGTTTCGCATCGCAAGCGGCCTGATGACCAATTTCCATCTGCCAAAATCGACGCTTCTGATGCTGGTGGCAGCCCTCATGGGCAAGGCGCAGATCGACCGTATCTACGCCCATGCCATCGCCCGCAACTATCGGTTCTTCTCCTATGGCGACAGCTCGCTCCTGCTGCCATGAGATGAAAACGACGCCCGACAGTCGGTCTTAAGATGTTCGACTCGAATTGGGGCCTATACGGGGGGACTGACTGACGGCGCTGGAAGAGGATGATCCGGCATGATTACTGTTTTCAGAAGCACCTGGGCCCTTCTGCTGGGGCTGATGCTGCTGATGGTCGGCAACGGCCTTCAGGGTACGGTGCTCGGCGTGCGCGGGAACATCGAAGGATATTCGGCCACAACGATGTCCTGGGTGATGGCCGCCTATTTCCTTGGATTTCTAGGCGGGTCGCGTATCACGCCGTTACTGATCCGGCGGGTCGGGCATGTCCGTGTCTTTGCGGCGCTGGCCTCCACGATCTCGGCCGCGTTCATCCTCTATGGCGCGGCGCCGAACCCCTATGCGTGGTCGATCATGCGGCTTGTCGTGGGGTTCTGCTTTTCGGGCGTTTATGTCGTGGCGGAAAGCTGGCTCAACAACGCTGCGACGAACGAGACACGCGGCAAGGCGCTGTCGCTCTACCTGATCGTGCAGATGGTGGGGATCGTGGCGGCCCAGGGACTGTTGCTGCTCGCCGATCCTGCCGGATGGACGCTTTTCGTCGTTATGTCGGTCTGCGTTTCGATCTCGTTTCTGCCGATCCTTCTGACGGTTTCTCCTGCGCCGCTCTTCGATACGACCAAACCGATGAGCCTGAAGAAACTCTTTCAGGTCTCGCCGCTCGGCATGGTCGGTGTCTTTCTGCTGGGCGGTGTGTTTTCGGCGCTCTTCGGCATGGCACCGGTCTATGCGATCGAGCGGTCCTTGGAGCTGACGGACATCTCCATTTTTATCGGGCTGATCTACCTTGGCGGCATGCTGTTGCAGTATCCGCTGGGCTGGCTGTCGGACCGGATGGACCGCCGCGTGCTGATCACGATTGTCACCGCATCCTGTACCACCATCATCGCGCTCGGATTGCCGTTCACGGACGTCAAGCCGGTGCTCTTTGCCATCGCATTTCTGACCGGCGGCATTGCCAACCCGCTCTATTCACTGCTGCTGGCCTACACCAACGACTTTCTCGATCATGACGATATGGCAGCTGCCTCGGGCGGTATGATCTTCGTCAACGGAATCGGCGCGGTCTCGGGACCGTTTGTCGTTGGATACATGATGACGAACTGGGGTTCGGATTTCTTCTTTGTCTTTATCGCCACGCTCATGGGACTGACCGCAGTCTATGGCATCTACCGGATGACGCAGCGGCCCGCTCCGAATGTGGACGAGACATCCTACTATGCACCGGTGTTGCCGCAAGCCTCGCCGGTGGCGGTAGAGGTGGCCCAGGAAGTGGCCATTGACCGCGCTCTGGAAGATGAGGAAGATGCCGATGCCGAGCCTTTACCAAGTTAAAGCTTTTTTAAGCGGCAGGGCAGTGTCACAGTATCGATAAGAATCACCATGCTTTGGAGGGTAAGGTGTCTGATCCGAAAGAGATCGTTTCGTATTGGGTTGATGAGGTTGGCCCCGGGCAATGGTATAGCAGTTCCAAGGCGCTCGATGGCGATATCCGCAAACGGTTCGAAGCCGATTGGGATCGGGCCATGGCGGGCGAGTATGACCACTGGATATGCAGTTCTGAGAGCGCTCTGGCGCTGCTCATCCTTCTCGACCAATTCCCGCGAAACATGTTCCGCAACACATCGAAAGCCTTTGCAAGCGACGCCAAGGCGCTCGCCAAATGCAAGAAGGCGCTCTCGCTTGGACATGATCAGAAGATAACGGGCTCGAAGCGGCAATTCTTCTACATGCCGCTCATGCATTCCGAAAACCTGACCGATCAGGACAAATGTGTCCGCCTGATGAAGCTGAACATGGAAGGGGACGACAACCTGATCCATGCCAAGGCGCACCGCGAGATCATCCGGAAGTTCGGCCGGTTCCCATATCGCAACGATGCGCTGGAGCGGCGCAGTTCTCCCCATGAGACGGATTTCATCGACAATCAGGGATATCAGAAAATCCTGCAGGATTTGAGCGCCTCGGCCTGATCCGGGCATTTGCATCCATTGCATGACGGCTCTGCAGCGGGTCCACTGGCATCGGTACGGAAACTGGTTTAACGTTAAGCCAACACTGGTTTCCGGGGAGAAATGAAATGGCGTCTCAATCCTTCGATGTAGCTGTAATCGGTGCCGGGCCAGGTGGGTATGTCGCCGCAATCCGGGCCGCGCAGCTTGGCCTCAAGACGGCCGTGATCGAGCGCGAACATCTCGGCGGCATCTGCCTCAACTGGGGCTGCATTCCGACCAAGGCCATGCTGCGCTCGTCGGAGGTCTTCCATCTGATGCACCGAGCCAAGGAGTTCGGCCTGAAGGCGGACGGCATCGACTATGACATCGACTCTGTTGTCAAACGCTCCCGCGACGTAGCCAAGCAGCTTTCCGGCGGGGTCGGACATCTGCTGAAGAAGAACAAGGTCGCCGTCGTGATGGGGGAGGCCACGATCCCGGCCAAGGGCAAGGTGACGGTCAAGACCGAGAAGGGGACGGAGGAGATCGCCGCCAAATCGATCATCCTCGCCACCGGTGCACGCGCCCGCGAGCTGCCGGGGCTGGAGGCCGACGGCGATCTCGTCTGGACCTACAAGCACGCGCTCAAGCCGCCTCGGATGCCCAAGAAGCTGCTCGTCATCGGCTCGGGCGCCATCGGGATCGAGTTCGCAAGCTTCTACAACACCCTTGGTGCCGACACGACCGTGGTCGAGGTCATGGACCGCGTGCTCCCGGTCGAGGACGCCGAGATATCCGGCTTCGCCAAGAAGGCCTTCACCAAGCAGGGCATGAAAATCATGGAGAAATCCATGGTCAAGCAGCTTGACCGCGCCAAGGGCAAGGTGACGGCTCATATCGAGACCGGCGGCAAGGTCGAGAAGATGGAGTTTGACACCGTCATCTCCGCCGTTGGCATCGTCGGCAATGTCGAGGGGCTGGGGTTGGAAGAGCTCGGCGTCAAGATCGACCGCACCCATGTGGTGACGGATGAGTACTGCCGCACCGGGGTAGAGGGCCTCTATGCCATCGGAGACATCGCCGGCGCGCCATGGCTCGCTCACAAGGCCAGCCACGAGGGCGTCATGGTCGCGGAACTGATCTCGGGCAAGAACAACGTCCACCCGGTGAAGCCGGAAAGCATCGCGGGCTGCACATACTGCCATCCGCAGGTCGCCTCCGTCGGATACACCGAAGCGCAGGCCAAGGAGAAGGGCTTCAAGATCAAGGTCGGTCATTTCCCGTTCATCGGCAACGGCAAGGCAATCGCCTTGGGTGAGTCCGAGGGCATGATCAAGACCATCTTCGATGAGAAAACCGGAGAGCTTCTGGGTGCGCACATGGTCGGCGCCGAGGTGACCGAACTGATCCAGGGCTATATCGTCGGCCGCCAACTGGAAACCACAGAAGAGGATCTGATGCACACCGTCTTCCCGCATCCGACGCTCTCGGAAATGATGCATGAGAGCGTGCTGGACGCATATGGCAGGGCAGTGCATTTCTAGGCAGGTATTGGTGAGGCAGCGCAAGCTCGCAAATACAGCCTCTCTTGGGTATGATAAAAATGCATAATCAATATTATGTTAATAATGGAGCATGCATGATCTCCCACCTTGACCGCAGCCACGGTTGATATGCCAAGACAGCGCATTGTCTCCATCTGTGGTCCCACGGCCAGCGGCAAGTCATCGTTGGCACTTCAGATTGCCCGGGCGGTCGATGGTGTCGTGTTGAACGCCGACGCGCTTCAGGTCTATCGGTGTTGGAACGTGCTGACGGCTTGTCCCACGAAGTCGGACCTTTCTGCGACACGTCACAGGCTTTACCGCCATGTGGGTGCCGAGATCAGCTACTCGGTTGGCGACTGGCTTCGGGATGTCGAGCACGTCCTGGCCGAGACATCCCGGCCTGTCATAATCGTTGGTGGTACCGGGCTTTACCTCAGCAGTCTCACGACGGGTCTTGCCGATATTCCACCAATC
Source organism: uncultured Paracoccaceae bacterium (assembly GCA_947493745.1). Taxonomy (GTDB): domain Bacteria; phylum Pseudomonadota; class Alphaproteobacteria; order Rhodobacterales; family Rhodobacteraceae; genus CANLSM01. The sequence continues at coordinate 118,142 of CANLSM010000009.1, forward strand.
CCGGCCGAGATCCGGGAAGAAGGTAATCGGCTGCGCGAAGCCGCCGGTTGCATTGCCTTTCTTGAAGTCCTTGCGGCGAACGATCCCGTAACCTATTCAAAAATAGACCAAAATAACCCCATGCGACTGCAACGGGCATGGGAGGTTTTGATAGCCACAAGCCGCCCGATATCAGACTGGCACAGGAAGACCGCGCCCGCACTTGTTGATCCGGATGCCGTGGTGACGGTCCATGTCACCTGCCCGACCGAGCGTCTGAATACACGGATTGACGAGCGGTTTGACTGGATGATCGAAAATGGCGCTCTGGAGGAATGCGAGGCTGCGCTGGTGGGCGGATGGAACCCGGACTTGCCGTCTTCAAAGGCGCTCGGTGCCCGCGAGTTGATCAGCTACCTGCGGGGCGAAGTCAGCCTCCAGGCTGCGGCGGACCTGGCCAAGACAGCGACACATCAGTTCGCAAAGCGCCAGCGAACCTGGTTTCGGAGCAAGATGGGAGACTGGCCGACATATGTGAGTGAAAGGACATCCGATGCGGCTTTTGATCATATTTTAGAGGAGCTTACAGCACGATCCTGAACTGATTTCTGAGCTTTTCAGTCCAGATCACCTGCATCTCATAACCGGTTTTGGTCGTGCGCTCCGATGAAACCAGCTTGTTGTCAAACAGCCAGGCCCGTTTCCGGCCCTCATCAAAGCCGAGGCTGATCTTGTCTTCGAATGTCGGCTCGGAGGTGGACACCTCGATCATCTCACAAAGCGTATCCATCCCCTGCCCTGACAGCGCCGAGACGATGACAGTTTGCGGATCGCGCTCGACGGCACGTCGCAGCAGCGCTTCACGCTCGTCTTCGGCCACGGCATCAATCTTGTTCCAGACCTCGATGATCTTGCTCTGCCGGGCCTCATCGACGCCAAGCTCCAGCAGAATGTTGCGGACGTCCTCGGCCTGCTCCTCGGTCTCGGCATGGGAGATGTCGCGCACATGCAGGATCAGATCGGCGTCCAGCACTTCCTCCAGCGTCGCACGAAAGGCGGCCACAAGCTGGGTCGGAAGGTCCGAGATGAAACCGACTGTGTCGGACAGAATGACCTTCTTGCCGGTCGGCAGTTCGATAGCCCGCATGGTCGGATCGAGCGTGGCAAAAAGCATGTCCTTCGCCATCACATCTGCGCCGGTCAAGCGATTGAAAAGCGTGGATTTTCCGGCGTTGGTATAGCCTACAAGCGCGACGATCGGGAACGGAACCTTGGCGCGTGCCGCACGATGCAGATGGCGTGTCTTGGTGACCTTCTTCAAGGCCCTGCGGATGCGGCCGATCTGGTCGTCAATCGCCCTCCGGTCGGCCTCGATCTGGGTCTCCCCAGGACCGCCGACAAACCCCAAGCCACCGCGCTGGCGCTCAAGGTGGGTCCAGGACCGCACGAGCCGCGATTTCTGATAGGTCAGATGCGCCAGATCGACCTGAAGCACACCTTCGCGGGTCGCCGCGCGTTCGCCGAATATCTCAAGGATCAGGCCTGTACGGTCGAGGATCTTGACCTGCCAGAGTCGCTCCAGATTGCGCTGCTGGATCGGGGTGAGCGGGCCGTCTATCAGGACCAGCCCGATGTCGAGCGCTTCGCAGAGCGCCTTCAACTCATCAGCCTTGCCGGATCCGAACAGGTACCCTGCCCGCGGCTTGACCACCGGCACAACGCGCTGTTCGCAAATCTCGAGATCGAGCGCCTCGGCAAGGCTGACCGCCTCCGCCAGAGCGTGCTCGGGCGCGCGCAGGCGATCCTCCCGATTGAGATCAGGGTGAAGGACCAGCGTTTTCATCCGGTGAGGCCCTTAGGCGCTGTCTTCTCCGTCATAGAGAGACACAGGCTGCGATGGCATGATCGTGGAAATGGCATGTTTATAGACCAGTTGCGACTGACCATCTCTGCGCAAGAGAGTACAGAAATTGTCAAACCAGGTAATGACCCCCTGCAGCTTCACGCCGTTCACCAGAAAGATCGTCACGGGAATTTTGCTTTTCCGGACATTGTTCAGGAAAGCATCTTGCAGGTTCTGCTTGTCGCCAGCCATTGTCTTAGCCTTCAGTCTTGTTGGGCCCCGATTGAGTGAGGCCAGTGATTGTTGTTGCCTATACTATGGGGGTGCAGTGCACAAAATTCCAGTGCAAACTCGCCGCACCTGACGAGATGTTTACTAATTGGGCAGTTTACTGCCGCCAGTATTCCGGGTTGAAAAGAGCAATGACCACAAGGGCTTCAAGACGGCCAAAGATCATCGCGATGCAAAGCACCGCTTTCTCCGATGTTGCGAGCGTGCTGTAGTTCAGATCCTGGGCGAGTGTGTTGATTGCAGGCCCCGTGTTGGTCAGCGAGGCGACGGAAAGCGCCATCGCGTCCTCGAATGCCACCCCCTGAACAGTCAGGAGCAGCATGCAGACCGCCAGTCCCAACAGGAACATCATCAGGAATATCCAGGCGATATAGGCCCCTTCCCTGCGGATACGCCGGGCGGTCATGCCCGCGCCTCCGACGCTGTTGGGATGGACCAGTCGACGCATCTCGCGCAGTCCATGTTTGTAAAGCGCATAGACCCGCAGGAGCTTGATCCCGCCAGCGGTTGTCGCGACGCCGCCGCCAATCACCGACAATCCCAAAAGCACGAGCCCCGGCGTTTCCAGTCCGGACCAGCTCTGCGCCGTTGACCAGTCGGCGCTCACAAGACCGAATGTGGTCAGAAACGACATCACCGTGAAGGCACTGCCCCAGAAGGCCTGCGCTGCGGCCTGAAAGTTCTCCTGCTCCTCCACTTCGAATGCACCGATGAAATGACGGATCACCAGCAGGCTGGAGACGATCAGCACGAACATCAGCGCCAGTTTGACCTCCGGGTCAGAGCCCGTGAGCGCGGGGCGGACATTGGCAAATGTCTCGTTGATCCATCGGTGGCTGACGGCCAGAAACAGGAATGCGAAGATCAGGATTTCACCAATATAGCCCGACGAGGTTTCCGAAAGCCCGTCCAGCGGCGTAATGCCACTGGTCGCCAGAACCGACATCGCATGGCAAAGCGCGACAAAGGCCCTGTCGCCCGCAATCATCAGGGCGATGGCCAGCACGGCGGTCAGGGCGACATAGGGCGGAGCGAGTTGTTTTGCCTGCCGGATCAGCCGGTCATTCGCCTCCATCGCCCCGCCAAGGGAACGGCGCGCGGTCGCCATTCGATTGCCGGTCACGGTTGACTCAATCTCAAAACCGCCCAACTGCATCGGCTCCAGCACTGCAAGGGCTGCGAGAAGGAACAGAAAACCGCCAATCCAGCCGACAAAGGCCCGCCAGAGATGCAACGGCTCCGCCAGTCGTTCGGGCGCATCAAAGATCGAAGCCCCGGTGGTGGTCATGCTGGAGAGCATCTCGAAATAGGCCTCGGTCCAGCCGATGGATTTCACGACGTGATCGAGCGGCATGGCAAGCATGATCGGCAGCAGAAAATAGGCCATCAGCAACGTGATGAGCTGATAGCGCGCAGTTACACGCGGATGGCGGTCCATGGTCCCGAGCCCCAGGATGAACGAGACGATGGCAAAGAAGGTGCCATGGTAGAAGAACGCCCGCGCAATATCCCAGTCTTCCAGACGGATCGCATGCAGCATCGGAACCACCATGGAAACCGAGCCAATCAGCATCAGGATCACGAAGAGCGGAAACTCGCGGAGCAGTCGCATGTCTTAGAAGAAGTCGATCGAGACCTGGAACAATCGCTCCACGCGGGTCACGTCTTCCTTGAGCGTAAAGACCGTCACGACATCGCCTTCCTCGATGCGGGTGTCGCCCCGCGGCACGATGATCTCATCTCTCTTGGCGATTGTGCCGACCATGGCGCTTTCGGGCCATCCGACTTCGTGGAAAAGCTTGCCCGCAATCGGGGATGTGCTCAGCACCTGCGCCTCCAGAACCTCGGCCTCACCGTCGCCGATGGAATAGACCGCGCGGATCCGCCCGTGCCGGATATGGCGCAGAATGGAGGACACCGTCGTTGCGCGCGGATTGATATAGGCGTCGATGGAAAGCGGCTCCATCAGCGAGATCAGCGTCGGATCATTGACCAGCGAGATCACCATCGGACACCCCTCGGCCTTGGCGCGGGCGCAGGAAAGCAGGTTGACCTTGTCATCATCGGTCAGCGCCAGCAGCGCATCGGTCTTGTCCAGATTGGCCTCTTCGAGAAGGTCCATGTCCAGCCCGTCACCGTTGAGCACGATCGTGCGATCCAGCGCATCCGCCGCCCCTTCCGCGACATGGCGGTTCTTTTCGATTATCTTGACGCGGATTTTTTCGGGTTTGCCTTCCAGCGTCCGCGCGACCTGAAGCCCGACATTTCCGCCGCCCACAATGATCACCCTCGAGGGTGCCATGTTCGTCTTGCCGAAAATCTCCATGGTGCGGGGCACATCATCGGTCGCGGAAAATATGTAGACCTGATCGTTGACATAAAGCTGGTCCTGCGGCTCCGGCGTGAAGAGATGCCCCTTGCGCCTGATCCCGACCACGACCGCACGAAGGGTCGAGAACAGCTCGGACAACTGGCGCAGCGGCGTGTTGATCACGGCGCAATCGTCGTTGATCGAGATCCCCACAAGCTGGGCCCGGCCATCCAGAAACGCCTCTGTGTCAAACGCGGCCGGCGCGGCAAGGCGCTGCATCGCGGCATCGGCGACCTCGCGCTCGGGCGAGATGACCACATCAATCGGCAGATGATCGCGGCGATAGAGGTCCGAGTAAATGGCGTCGAGATATGATTGCGCCCGCAGCCTTGCCACCTTGCGCGGCACTGCAAAGACCGAATGCGCCACCTGACAGGTCACCATATTGACCTCATCGGATTGCGTGGCCGCGATCAGCATATCCGCATCGCGCGCGCCCGCCCGTTCCAGCACGTCGGGATGCGAGGCAAAGCCGGTAATGCCGCTCACATCAAGAATATCCGTGATCCGCCGGATCAGCGGCGCCTGATTGTCGATCACGGTGACGCTGTTGTCCTCGCCCGAAAGATGGCGGGCCAGCTGCCAGCCGACCTGACCGGCTCCGCAAATGATCACTTTCATCGCGCTGTCCCCTGTTTCACGCAGGCATCCGGTCAGACCGCATCGTCAAGCGCATCGGCCGTGGCAACGCGCGCGCCGCCGCGTGCGGTCGTGATCACGTTCAGGGATTTCAGTTTGCGGTGCAAGGCCGAACGCTCCATTCCGACAAAGCTTGCGGTGCGCGAGATGTTTCCGCCAAACCGGTTGATCTGGGCAATCAGGTATTCGCGCTCGAACATCTCGCGGGCCTCACGCAGAGGCATGCCTGCATAGGTCGCTGAAATCAGGGCGACGACGTCGTCACTGTTGCGATCCGCCCCCTCGGAGGGGAATTCCTTGGCATCGATATCGCCACTGTCCGCCCCCAGGATCAGGCACCGCTCCACGACATTGCGCAATTGCCGGATGTTTCCCGGCCAGTTCATGGTTTGCAGATGTGCCTCCGCATCGGCGCTTAACTGGCGCAGCGGAAGGCCCTGGGTCGCATTCAGGGTCTCGACAAAATGCGCCGCAAGCTCAGGAATATCCTCGCGCCGTGCATCGAGCGGAGGGACCGAGATCGGAACCACGTTCAGTCGATGATAAAGCTCCTCGCGGAAGGTGCCGGCCGCAATCTCCGCCATCAGATCCCTGTTGGTTGCCGAGATCACCCGCACATCGACCCGCACGATGTCATTGCCGCCGGCGCGCGTGAATGCCTGATCGACCAGCACACGCAGGATCTTGGACTGGGTGCCGATGGGCATATCCGCCACTTCATCAAAGAACAGAATGCCGCCATGGGCCTGCTCGAAAAGACCCGGTTCATGACCGCGATCGGAGCTGTAGCGCCCGAAGAGCACCTCTTCCATCTGCGCAGGCTCGATCCCTGCCGAGTTGACACAAACAAAGGGCGCGCCTGCGCGATCCGAGCGGCTGTGAAGATAACGGGCGGCGACCTCTTTGCCGACACCGGACGCGCCGGTCAGCATCACCCTGCCATTGCCGCGGGCGACCTTGTCGAGCTGCCCCTTAAGCGACTTCAACGCGGCGCTTGAGCCGATCATTTCCGACGACGTGACGTCCTTGGTGCGCAGTTCCGCATTCTCCCGGCGCAGACGTGAGGTCTCCAGCGCGCGGCTGATCACCACCATCAGCTGGTCGATATTGAAAGGCTTTTCGATGAAGTCATAGGCCCCCTGTTTTACGGCGGCGACAGCGATCTCGATATTGCCATGGCCCGAAATGATGACGACAGGGATCGCGGGATTATCGCGCTTGACGGCCTTGAGGATATCGATGCCGTCGAGCTGACTGTCCTTCAGCCAGATATCAAGGATGATCAGCGCAGGCGCTTCCCGGTTCACTTCGGCAAACGCGCTCGTGCTGTCCCAGGCCAGCCGTGTCGTATGCCCTTCATCCTCTAGGATGTCCGAGATCAGTTCCCTGATGTCCTTCTCATCATCAACGACCAGTATGTCGCCCATGTCGTTTCCCCTCTAGCCTATGCAATAGCAGCCTGTTTTGGATCCTGTTCAATCGATGCCGAGACCGACAACGGCAGCAGGATGCGGGCCTCGGCCCCGAAATGCCCGTCTGCCGACCATGCCGGAGCGTCAAGCAGGTCCAGCTTGCCGCCGTGTTCCTCGATGATCTTTTTCACAATCGACAACCCCAACCCGGTCCCCTTGTCGCGATTGGTGACATATGGCTCGAAGAGCCGTCGCCGATGTTCGGGCAACCCGATACCGTTATCCTGCAGTTGAAGCAACAGAACGCCGCCCTGCTCCTCTGCGATCACGTCGATGCGGGGCTTGAAGCCGTTTGGCGTGCTTTTTATCTTTTCATCAATGGCTTCGGCGGCATTCTTCAGAAGATTTGTCAGTGCTTGCGAGATCAGTGTCGGATCGACCATGGCAAAAATCGTCGCCTTGGGCATCTGCAGATCATAGGTGATGTCCGGTCGCGCGGTTTCCTGAAGCAGCACCGCATCGCGTATCAGAAGCGACAGGTTGATCTCGCGACGCTCCGCTGCCGGCATGCGCGCAAACTTGGAGAACTCGTCGACGATCCTGCGCAGATCGCCGGTCTGGCGAATGATCACGTCCGAATACTGTTCCAGCGTCGCCCTTTGATCGCCGACCAGCGGGGAGAACTTGCGCCGCAGCCGCTCCGCCGACAACTGGATCGGCGTGAGCGGGTTCTTGATCTCATGAGCGATCCGTCGCGCCACATCGCCCCAGGCCGCCATCCGCTGGGCCGAGACCAGATCGGACACATCGTCGAAGGTCACGACATAGCCCTCAAGATCACCCTCCGATCCCAGCCGGGCGGACATGCGCACCAGAAGGGTTTCCTCCCGCCCGCGTCGCGAAAGGCGAACCTCTCCTTGAGACGCACTGCGGGCATTGTCTTCAAGCTTTTGAAAAAGTTCGGAAAACTCCGGCACAGCCTGTTGCAGATGCACCTTGGAGGGGATGATTTCCGCCAGTGAAAGAAGCTCCACCGCCGCGCTGTTCATCATCTCGATCCGGCCCTGATCGTCGAGGCCGATAACACCTGCCGTGACCCCGCTCAGGATCGAGTCGAAAAGCCGTCGCGCCCTCTCGGTCTCGGTGTTCACCTCGATCAGCGCATCTCGCTGCCCCTTCACCTGCTGGGTCATCCGGTTAAAAACACGGCCCAGCATGGCGATCTCGTCGTCGGATTTCTCCTCCCGGACCTGAACATCCAGGTCCCCTGCCCCAACCCGTTGTGCGGCCGCCGCCAGCCGACCGACGGGGCGCGACAGCCGCTCGGCAAACCACAGGCCCAGCCAGATCGCGGCGAGGATCACGATCAGCGCAAAGCCCAGATAGATCAGCGCGAACTCGAAAAGAAGCCGACCGCGATCCCGCTCCAGTTGCTGATAGAGCAAAACCGTTTCCTCGGTCTCGTCAAGCAGCTTCAGAATCTGGCCATCGACATCGCGGGTGACGTAGAGAAACCGGTCAGCAAAGGCCGGAAGATGGACCAGGGCCCTGAATTCATTGTTGACTTCGTCCTGAACGATGACGGTCTCGCCGTCGCGGGCGCGGTTGACCTGTTCCATCGACGGCGGCTCGTAGTCGAACAGATAACTGCGCTCGCCGCGTGCACGCAGCTTGGCTGTGCCGTCGATCACATAGGCCTCCGGCAACTCGCGCTGCATCTGCACCTGCCCGCGGTTCAGCAACTCGCGGAACTGCCCCGGCGTGATCAGCGGGAAGCGGGTTTTCTGCTGATTGAGAAAGTTCGCAAGGATTTCCGCGTCCGAGGCGAGGTTGAACCGGTGTTCGGCCTCATAGGCCTGGGCGGCTTCAAGCGAGTTTCCGACCACTTTCTGGACCCGGTCGGAAAACCAGCCCTCCAACCCGAAATTCACCGTCAGCGTCGCGAAAACCGCCACCATGATGGTAGGGATCAGGGCCATAAGCGCGAAGACACCGGTCAGCCGCAAATGGAGGCGCGATCCAGCAGATTTTCGCCGACGCGCCGAGATCATCGAGGCAATACGCTGTCCGACCAGCCCGGCAATCAGCAGGACATAGATAAAGTCGGTCAGCAGAACGATCCGAAGAACACTGTCCGCCACCTCATCGAGGCTTCCCAGCGCCAGAAATGTCAGCAGCATGAGGATCGGGCCGAGCACGCTGAGAAAGACGGTTATCCCGTTTCTGTAGCGCCTCTGTCTCAGGCGGCGATCAATGCCATCCCAAAGTGATGCGAATAATACCTGTTGCACGCGGGGAACAGTCTCTGTTGCTGCCTCAATACTGTTGCAACTCTACATCATTTTTTTGCCGCGTGTCACACGAATGTCGAGGTCCTGGATCTTCTTGCGCAGAGTATTCCGGTTGATCCCCAGAAGTTCGGCGGTTTTCACCTGATTTCCGCGTGTTGCGGACAGCGACAATGCAATCAGGGGGAGCTCCACCTCCTTGAGAATCCGGTCATAAAGCCCCGATGGCGGCAGATTGTCCCCGTGCAGGTCGAAATAGCGCTTCAGATGCCCCTCGATTGCCTGGCTGAGCTTCTGATTCTGATCCCCTGACCCGGCGGCGACCGAGGTCGGGCGCGCCTTCAGTTCCTGCTGGACCGTGTTGGCCGATATGATGTCATCAGGACACAGCACGGCGAGCCGTCGCATCAGATTTTCCAGTTCCCGCACATTGCCCTGCCAGCTCAGCTTGCGCAGGATATCGAGCGCGTCCTGGCTGATGGTCTTGCGCGGCAGGCCTTCGGTTTCCGCATTGCGCAGGAAAGCCCGGGCCAGATCGGGGATGTCGTCAAGCCGCTCGCGCAGGGGCGGCAGCCTGATCGGCACGATATTGAGCCGGTAGAAGAGATCCTCGCGGAACTTGCCCTCATTGACCAGGGCGCGCAGATCCTGATGGGTGGCCGCGATGATCCGCGCATCCGCCCGGACAATTGTGCGACCGCCGACCCGGGTAAACTCACCATCTTGCAGCACACGCAGAAGCCGGGTTTGTGCATCTACCGGCATGTCGCCGATTTCATCAAGGAAGAGCGTCCCGCCATTGGCCTGCTCAAACCGACCGGGCGCGATCTCATCGAGGCCCTGAACCTTCTCGGTTCCGAAAAGCTCGGCTTCGATCAGCTCATGCGGAATGGATGCCATGTTGATGGCGACAAACGGCCCGTTCTTGCGCTGCCCGAAATTGTGCAATGCGCGCGAAACCAGTTCCTTTCCGGTGCCGCTTTCGCCCGAGATCATGACGCCCAGATCGGTCGTCATGAGCCGCGCCATGATCCGGTAGACCTCCTGCATTGCAGGCGACCGCCCGATCAGGGGCAGCCCTTCCTCACGTTTCTCCTCAGGCGCGCCGCCCGTGCTCGGCTTGCGCGAGAGCGCCTTGTTGACCTGCGCCAGCACTTCGCGCAGATCGAAAGGCTTGGGCAGATATTCATAGGCCCCCATCTCGGTCGCGCGGATCGCCGTCATCACCGTGTTCTGGGCCGACATCACGATCACCGGCAGGTCGGGGCGTTTGCGGCGGATGGCGGGCAGCAGATCAAGCGCGTCCCCGTCCGGCATCATGACGTCAGAGACCACGCAATCCCCCTCGCCTTCCTCGATCCAGCGCCACAGCGTCGAGACCGTACCGGTTGAACGCACACGGCATCCGGCCCTTGTCAGCGCTTGGCTCAGCACCGTCCGGATCGAGCGGTCATCATCGGCAACGATTACGGTGCCCTCCATCAGGTGGCTCCTTTGTCGGTTTCGGTATCCTGCCGCCAGACCGGCAGGCGCAGTCGGAACGAGGTATGGCCCGGTTCGCTGTCGCATTCGACGACACCGCCATGATCCGCCATGATCTTGGAGACCAATGACAGGCCGAGCCCGGTGCCATTCGCCTTGGAACTTACAAACGGATCGAAGATATCTCGTATCAGGCTGTCGGGGATGCCGCCGCCATTGTCACGAATGGCAATGGTCAGGGGCACACTCTCCGAACGTCCGCCCGGAAGGGACAGTTTCACACCCGGCTTGTAGCCTGTCTTGAGCGTGATGATCCCACCGACCTTGGGCACAGCCTCGCATGCGTTCTTGATCAGGTTCTGCACCACCTGCAAAAGCTGATCGGGATCGCCCGATGTGGGCGGCAGCGAGGGGTCATATTCCTCAAGAAAGCGGACATGGGCGCCATAGCCTGCCTTGGCCGCCCGTTTGGCGCGGTCGAGTACATCATGGACATTTACCTCCGATCGCTGGGCCAGACGCAGGTCGCCGAACTGCTCGACACGGTCGACAAGATTGCCTATGCGCTTGGCCTCGTCCAGAATGACATCCGTCATTTCCTGATCCGCATCACCGAGGCTCATCGAAAGAAACTGTGCGGCACCCGAGATGCCGGCCAGCGGATTGCGGATCTCATGGGCCAGCATGGCGGCCATGCCGGTCACCGAGCGCGCAGCCGAGCGGGTCGAGAGCGACCGGTCCATCTGCTCCGCCATTCCGCGCGGGTGCAGAAGCAACAAAACCTCACCATCCGCTTCGGGGACCAGGCTGGCGTTGATCGAGAAGCTTTGCGGCGGCTGATCAGCCCATGTCACCTCGACATTGTACTGCACCACCGAGACCGATCCGCGCCGGGCCTGCGAGATGATATCAAGGATCGTGCTGTCCTGACCGACATATTGCGCCAGCGGCTTGCCGTTCATCTGACGCATCGAGGTCGCACCAAAGATCTCGGTGGCGTTGTTGGCGGACAGGATGCTGTTGTGGCCATCCACCAGGATCGACGGATAGGGAACGACGCTCCAGAGCGGGTCCTGCAGGCTGGTGATCATGCGGCGAGGCCCATCTCTTCGGGCAGTCTTTGCAGGCGTTCCATCACCTCATCGGCATCCGTGGCCGTCAGCAGCGCCCGACGCGCACCCGCCGAAACCCCCATCTCGTCGCAGTACCAGCCGATATGCTTGCGGGCACATTTGATCCCCAGATCGCGACCGTAAAACCCCAACATGGCCTCGTAATGTTCGATGATCAGATCAACCCGGTCCTTGCCTTGCGGCACGCGGACCGCCTCGCCCTGCCCCAGACCTGCGGCGATCTCGGCCAGCTGCCATGGACGCCCCTGCGCCCCGCGCCCAACCATCAGTCCTTGCGCACCGGATGCCTTGAGAGCCGATCGTGCGCTTTCCAGGTCCACGATATCGCCGTTTGCGATAACAGGGATGTCCACGGCGTCCACCACGGCACGGATCGCGGCCCAGTCAGCCGAGCCCTTGTAGAACTGACATCGGGTGCGTCCATGGATCGTGATCATGCGGATGCCGGCTGCTTCGGCGCGACGCGCAAGCTCGGGCGCATTCGGTGTCGCGTCATCCCAGCCAAGGCGGGTCTTCAGGGTCACCGGAACACTGACTGCCTCGACCACCGCCTCGATCAGGCCGAGCGCATGGTCGAGATCCCGCATCAGGGCCGAGCCTGAATAGCCGTTCGTCACCTTCTTTGCCGGGCATCCCATGTTGATATCGATCAGGGCGGCGCCGCTTGCCTCAAGAAAGCGTGCGGCCTCCGCCATCCAGTAGGCCTCACGGCCCGCGATCTGCACGGAGGTATTCTCAACCTCCACGCCGAGATCGGCACGAGCCCGCGCCAGAGGACGGGCCTGCACGACCTCCTGACTTGCAACCATTTCTGAAACCACCAGCCCTGCCCCGAACCTCGACACCATATTTCGGAACGGAGTATCCGTGATTCCGGCAAGAGGTGCCAGAAAAACGGGCATGGTGATCTTTTTGCTTCCGATTACGACAGTCAATTGGTCATTCCTTGAGCAACTGCCTTCTGTTAGCGCAGTTACCACAGTCCGGCAACGTCCAGGGCTGAAAGATTGCGCCACCCGGCCTTTGCCGTTACACGCGGGAAGTCAGGAATGGAAGAGGGCTTGGTACATGCGCATAGCCGGGTTGATCGTGGCCGCAGGCCGGGGATCTCGGGTGGGCGGCGCTGTGCCGAAGCAATACCAACCCATTGGAGATGTCTCGATCCTGCGCCGCACCATCGACGCCTTTCTGAGCTGTACGCATATCACCGAACTCATCGCCGTGATTTCGCCGGACGACCAGGCGCAGTATGATGCGGCGCTCGCCGATCTGCGCGACAATCGCCTGTTGCCGCCGACGCCCGGCGGGGCGGCGCGGCACACATCTGTCCGCGCGGGGCTGGAGGCGCTGTCGTCCAGCGCACCGGATCTGGTGTTGATCCATGATGCGGCCCGCCCCTTCACATCAGGCTCGCTGATTGAGCGCGTCCTCGACGCCCTGCAGACCGTTCCTGCCGCCTTTCCGGCCATTCCGATTGTCGATGCGCTCTGGAAGGGGCGTGGAGACATCGTTGAGGCATCCGTCGAGCGGTCCGACCTGTGGCGCGCGCAAACCCCGCAAGGGTTCCATTTCGATGCGATCCTCGATGCGCATCGCGCCTATGATGGCAAGGCCGCCGACGATGTGGAAATTGCCCATGCCGCCGGTCTGCCGGTGAAGATCGTGATGGGCGACGGAAATAATTTCAAAATCACCCTGCCGGAGGATTTTGCCCGCGCCGAAAGGCTGCTAAAGGCCTGAGACATGGATATCCGTTTGGGCAATGGTTTTGATGTGCACGGCTTTGCCGAGGGCGACCATGTCACGCTGTGTGGCGTGGACATCCCGCACACGCACCGGCTGACCGGGCACTCGGATGCGGATGTCGCGATGCACGCGATCACCGATGCCATTTTCGGAGCATTGGCCGAGGGCGACATCGGGCAATGGTTTCCGCCGAGCGATCCACAATGGAAGGGCGCTGCCTCCGAGATATTCCTCGCCAAGGCAGTGGCGCGCGTGGCCGAGACCGGTTTTTTGCTCAGCAATGTAGATTGCACGATCATCTGCGAGATGCCGAAGATTGGCCCGCATGCGGCCGCGATGCGCCAAGCACTGGCCCTGATCCTTGGGATCGATGTCGACCGGATCAGCGTGAAGGCAACGACCTCCGAGCGGCTGGGCTTCACCGGACGCGGCGAAGGAATTGCCGCAATTGCAACCGCTGCGCTGATCAGACCATGACACGTTGGATCACCACATTCGGGGGCGTCGGGCTGTTGCCGAAGGCGCCCGGCACATGGGGATCTCTGGCCACGCTGCCATTGGGCTATGCTCTGCATTACCTGGGCGGGTTTCCCTTGATGCTGGCGGCTGTCGGGCTGGTTTTCGCCATTGGTCTTTGGGCGACCCGGAAGGAAACCGACGGCAAGCAGGATCATGACCCGGGTGAGATCGTGATTGATGAGGTTGCGGGCCAGTTGATCGCGCTGCTTCCGCTGTCCGCCGGTCTCTGGTTTGCCGGCGCTGCGGCGCATGTCTTCCCCTGGCCGGGCTGGGTCGGAGCCTTTGTGATGTTCCGTCTCTTTGATATCTGGAAGCCCTGGCCGGTCAGTTGGGCTGACAACATGCACTCCCCGATGGGTGTGATGCTCGATGATGTGCTGGCAGGCGGCTATGCCGCACTGGCTGTCACCCTGATGGCCGCCCTTTCACATGGAGTGATGGGGGCATGACGCTCGCAGAGCAGGTCCTGATGGCTTGTGAGACCCGCAATCTGCGGCTTGCCACTGCGGAAAGCTGCACCGGCGGTCTCGTCAGTGCCAAGCTGACCGAAATCGCGGGCTCTTCAGCGGTCGTCGATCGCGGTTTCGTCTGTTATTCCAACCAGGCCAAGATCGACATGCTGGGCGTCAGCATGAACTCGCTGGAGGCGTTTGGCGCCGTTTCCGAAGAAGTTGCGCGCGAGATGGCGCGTGGCGCACTCAGCCGCTCGGAGGCCCGGATCGCCATTTCTGTCACAGGCATTGCGGGCCCCGGCGGGTCGGACGTTAAGCCCGAGGGCAGGGTCTGCTTTGCCTGCGCAACGGCAACCGGCGATATCCGGTCGAGCACGTCCGATTTCGGAGTCATCGGCCGGGTTGCTGTACGGGAGGCCGCCTGCACGAGGGCCTTTGAGACGATCATCGAGGCGCTCGACGGGCGATCTTGATATGCCTCAATATTGATCACTGAGGCAGCGTCTGACTAAATTTTGATCAAATCGGTCATTTCGATGGTCCGCAAGCCGCCCCTCCGCTTGTCGTCAACGCCCCCTGCCCCGAACACACGTCCCACAAAAAACAGCCCGCTCAATCGAGCGGGCGATAATAGGGATAGACGTTATGAACGGTGCGGATACCGCCTGGATCATTGTGGCCACGGCCCTGGTCCTCTTTATGACCCTTCCGGGTCTGGCTCTTTTCTACGGTGGACTGGTGCGGGCGCGAAATGTGCTCTCGGTGCTGATGCAATGCATGGCAATCGCCTGTCTGATGTCGGTGCTGTGGCTGGTGGCGGGCTACTCGATCGCCTTTGGGGATGGAGGTGCGCTGAACGCCTATTGGGGTGGTCTGGGAAAAGCATTTCTCGCCGGTGTCGACGCCGAAACGATGAGCGGAACAATCCCCGAGATTGTCTTCTTCGGGTTCCAGATGACCTTCGCGATCATCACGCCCGCGCTCATCGTGGGCGCTTACGTGGAGCGCATATCGTTCGGGTTCGTGCTGCTCTTCTCGTCGCTCTGGATGCTGCTTTGCTATGCGCCGGTGGTGCATTGGGTCTGGGCCAGCGGCGGCTGGGCGCTGGAGCTTGGAACCATCGATCTGGCAGGCGGCATCGTCGTGCATGAGACAGCCGGTCTGGCCGCCCTCGTCGTCGCCTTCTTCCTCGGTGCGCGCCGCGACAAGACCAAGCCGCCGCACAATCCGGGCTATGTGATGCTGGGGGCATCGATGCTTTGGGTGGGCTGGTTCGGCTTCAATGCAGGCTCGCATCTGGGCGTCAGCGGAGCCGCAGGCATGACGCTTGTCGTCACCCATATCTCGGCGGCCACCGCATCGCTCAGCTGGGCACTTTGGGAGCGTATCAAATACGGCAAATCCTCGATGGTCGGCCTTGTGACCGGCACGATTGCGGGTCTTGCCTCAATCACGCCAGCCTCGGGGTCCGTCGGACCGGTTGAAGCCCTGTTCATCGGTGCCGTCGCGGGTGTCCTCTGTCAGGAGATGTGCGGTGTCGTGAAGAACATGATGAAGATCGACGATACATTGGATGTCTTTGCGGTGCACGGCATCGGCGGCATTTTCGGGACGCTGATGATCGCCGTCTTCGGTCATGCGGCTTTCGGCCCGCAGATCATTGCGCTGGTGGTCGTGGGTGTCTTCACGCTCGTCATCACCACGATCATCGTTCTGGTCTGCAAGGCGATCACGCCGATCCGGGTGTCAGAGGAAGATGAGGTGATCGGCCTCGACCTCGCCTCGCATGGCGAGCGGGGCTACGACGTGGCTTCCTGACCACCGGTTCCATACAGATCCTGTGCGCGCGTCTCGAATGCGCGCACAATCCGCTGCATCGCTTCATTGAAGACAAGCCCAATCACGGCTTGCAAGGTTCGCGACTTGAACTCGAAATCCACGAAGAAATCGACCTCGCACTGACCTCCGGGCATGTCCCGGAAGCGCCAGTGGTTGTTGAGATACCGAAACGGGCCGTCGAGATATTCCACGTCGATTTCCTGCGCGTCGGGACGCAATGTCACCCGAGAGCCGAACCGTTCCCTGAATACCTTGAACGAGATCACCAGATCCGCATCAATCACCTGCCCGTCCGGCGTTTCGCGCACATCCCGGATGCGGGTGGCCTGACACCAGGGCAGAAACTCCGAATACCGCTCGATGTCCGCGATCAGTGCGTACATCTGATCCGCAGAATAGGGCATCACTCGTTTTTCAGCATGCGTTGGCATGGGCGATATATGGCGTTAACACTTTGGAAACACAAAGGTCAGTTTGTCACGGGCCGGTAAAGAATTGGAGAAGATGGCATGGATCACTCAAACTACGTGATCGAGGAGATGATCTCGGCCAAGTCGATCGCCGCGCGTGTTGAGGATCTGGCGCGAGAGATCGCAAGGCATTTCAAGGGCACCGACAAGCTTGTGGTGGTCGGCCTGCTGCGCGGCTCATTCGTCTTCATTGCCGATCTCGTGCGGGAACTGGACCTGCCGGTCGAGGTTGATTTTCTGGAGGCCTCATCCTACGGGAACGCCATGGAGAGTTCGCGGGAAGTGCGCATTCTCAAGGACTTGCGTGGCGAGATTGAGGGGCGCGACGTGCTTGTTGTCGAGGATATCGTGGACACCGGCCACACGCTGAGCCATGTGCTCGCGATCCTGAAGACCCGAAATCCGACCCGCCTTGAGGTCTGCGCGCTTCTCGACAAACCGACCCGGCGGGAGGTCGATGTGAAGGCGACCTGGACCGGCTTTGAGATCCCCGACGCGTTCGTTGTGGGTTATGGCATTGACTATGCGCAGCGAAATCGCAACCTGCCGCATATCGGCAAGGTGCGGTTCACAGACTAGCCGCCGACAACCCAGCGCTGCATCGCATTTATCTTTCGTTGAACCGCATATTGTGTTGACAACCTGTGCACGATTGCCGTTTTTCGACCTGGGACTGACGAAAGTGTGCACGTGGACTGGGATGACTACCGATACCTGTTGGCGCTTGCCGATGCAGGGTCAATGACCAAAGCTGCAGCGCGTCTGAAAACGACGCCCGCGACAGTTTCAAGACGACTGCAACGCATGGCCGAGGAGATGGGAAGGCCCCTGTTTCTCAAGCGTCGGAACTCCTGGCAGATTACCGAGGACGGCCGCAAGCTCTACCAGGCGGCCAAGAGCTTCAACGATCAGGTGGCAAGACTTGCCTCGGAGCGCGAACTCAAATCCGAGCGGGAATACAGCGTCAACCTGACCTGTGCGGGTTATTTTCTTGAAGATTATATTATCCCCAGCCTGCCGACGTTCCACAAAAGATACCCGAATATCCTGCTGAACTTCTACATCTGGGATCTGCGTCTTTCGCTTGCCTACGGGGAGGTGGATATCGCGATCCGGCATGCCCGTCCCCGCGAAGGCCTGCTGATCGGCAAACGTGTCGGCATGGAGCGGGTCGGTGCGATCAGTCACAAGCGTGAGCCAAGCCAGCAATGGATCGGCCTGACAAACGAGATGGACTGGGCACCCGAGATGGAGCAATCCTTTCAGGTTTTCAAACGACAGCCGGTCTACCGCATGCCGGGCTACGTCACCATCCGATCGGCGATGGAGGCGACAGGCTATTCAGGGGTCCTGCCCTATAGCTGCATCCATGATCATCCGGACTTCGCGCCGGTCAAAGCGGTTTCCGAGATGATCGAACGTCCGCTCTGGCTGGTTTATCATGAAACCCGGCGCAACGACCCCATCCTGGCGCTGGTTCTGAGCTTTCTGGAAGAGACGGTCCGGTCCACGTCCGAGCATCTCGAAAGTTCCACTATTTAGAACCATCCAAAAATGTAATCCCAAATTTTAAATATTGGACTACCCAATCAGCCGCACTTTATGCGACGGTGGATAATATATTGTACACTGAGGTTGCTGTGAAAAATTTTAGCCCCAAAGTTTTTAAGTCGGATCATGCCTGGGTGGCACTGCTGCTCTACGATCTGCGTGACTACAGCCTGCGCAACAATCTCGGCAATGTCGCTGACGACATCGAGAAGACGTTGCGGACCCTCGTCGATGAAATCGAAGGCAAGCCGGGCGCGCTTTCGGACGAAGAGGTTGACACGGTCCTCGAATTTCCCGGAAAGCTCGGGACGCTCAAGTCGGTGGCTCAAAGGGACGGCGTCGGTCGCCCTCAGTCCCGCATCGCGGCCAAACGGGCTTCCCGCAGCCGGGCGAAATCATCACCGGCGTGATAGCTTGATCGCGTCAGCGGCGTCGCGGAAACCATCAGGAACCCCTTGCCATAGGCGGCTTTTTCGTAAGTCGCGAACTCCTCGGGCGTCACGAAACGATTGACCGCATGATGTTTCGGTGTCGGCTGCAGATACTGTCCGATGGTCAGAAAATCGATATCAGCCGCGCGCATGTCATCCATGACCTGATGAACCGCCTGCTTGTCCTCCCCAAGTCCGACCATGATGCCTGACTTGGTGAACATTGTCGGATCAAGCTCCTTGACCCGTTGCAGGAGGCGAAGCGAATGGAAGTACCGCGCGCCCGGTCGCACCTCGGGGTAGAGGCCGGGCACGGTCTCAAGATTGTGGTTGAACACATCCGGCCGCGCCTCGACAACGGTTTCAAGCGCGCTTTCGGGGCATTTGAGGAAGTCGGGCGTCAGAACCTCGATCGTTGTCGATGGGGTCTTGCGGCGAATCGCACGAATGGTCTGGGCGATATGCTCCGCCCCGCCATCCTTGAGATCATCCCGGTCCACCGAAGTGATCACGACATGGTTCAATCCCAGCTTCTCGACAGCAATTGCAACCCTGCCCGGTTCAAAGACATCAAGCGCGTCAGGCCGTCCGGTGGCCACGTTGCAGAAGGTACAGCCGCGCGTGCAGATCTCACCCATGATCATCATGGTCGCGTGACCCTGCGACCAGCATTCACCGACATTGGGACAACCGGCCTCTTCGCAGACCGTGACGAGCTTGTTCTCCCGCATGATGCGCGCTGTCTCGCGATAGCCTTCAGAGGTCGGCGCCTTGACGCGAATCCAGTCGGGCTTGCGCAGCACAGGTGTATCGCCCCTATGCGCTTTCTCTGGATGACGCTCGGCACGGTTGCTCAGATCGCGTTCGCTCATGTCGGTATCCTTCGGATTTCCCAGACCTTATAGAGGATTTTCGCGGGCTTGTCCCAGCGTCATCTGCAAGTCAGATATGCATTTTCAGGAACAAGGCAATGGAGAAAGAGGCGCGGCGTGATCGTCAAAAACTGACGCAACGTAAGCCTCGAATGCCTCAAATCTGGCGTTTTTATGCCGGTTTTCCCATTAAGAGTTAATCTTGTTTTAGGGATATTCCCCGACATGACGAGCAGGACGGATACTCCAGGTCAGTTCGTCATTTGCAGATAGGAGATGCCCCCAACACTCCGACTTCTGCGAAAGGGTTGCGGTCCGATACTTCTGTGAAGGACCGCGGCCCTGGAAGACCACACTACGACCTTGGAGCTTGTTCTCCACAGCCCGCGCTGCCCCCACGGCGCGGGCTTTTTTGTGGGCCGGGCAGGATCTTGTCGGCATGATCGATCTCGGTCTGTCCGGCGTTGCGCAGGATCGCGGCAAGTTCCTGCACCCAACCGTCATCAACCGACAGTTTGCGGCGTACCAGACCGACGAGCCGTCGTGGCTGGACCCCGGAAAACCGGATCAGGCTCATCTCCGGCACAGCCGCCATCTCGCGACGCAGGGCCAGTTCGGGCACGAATGTCAGGCCGAAACCTTCGGCCACCAGCCGACAGAGCGTGCTGAGGCTGGAGGCGCGCAGATCGATCCGGGCCTGCCCTGAATCCACACCGCAGGCCGAAAGCGCCTGATCCGTCAGACAATGCCCGTCATCAAGCAGCAGCATCGCGTCGGGGTCGACCTCGTCGGGGCGCAGGTTGTCGGAGGCCGCCTTGAGATAGTCGATCCGGTCCCGCGATCCGGCAAGCATGAAGCGATCATCGAAAAGCGGCAACTCGGTCATATCCGCATCGCCGCCTGGCAGCGCCATGATCGCCGCATCAAGGGTCCCGGCCCGCAGCTCATCGAGAAGCTGATCTGTCTGCGCCTCCCGGACACCGAGATCGAGCGAGATGTTCCGCGCCCGAAGCATCGGCAACGCGCCGGGCAGCAGGTAGGGTGCGATGGTCGGAATCACACCGAGCCGCAGCCGACCCGGCAGACCGCCCTGCCATCGTCCGACCTGTTCCAGATCCGAAACCTGCCGCAGGACATCGGCTGCCCGTGCCCTGACCTCTTGCCCTACGGGTGTCAACCGGACCGCCCCTGCCCCGCGCTCGACCAGCGTACAGCCCAGATGTCCCTCAAGATCACGGATCGCGATCGACAGCGCCGGTTGGGTCACGGAAACCTGCGCGGCCGCGCGTCCGAAATGCCCCTGATCGGCCAGGGCCGCGAAATAGCGAAGATGTTTGAGTGTGATGTTCATTAGATAAATTTATCGAAACGAAAAGTTATTTCAATTTCATTTTATCTGCCTGATGTGCCATATTGGAATCATTCCAAATTAATCCCAACAGCAACTGAGGAGTCCCCGATGAAGCGCTTGACGACCACTGCAGGCAATCCGATTGCCGACAATCAGAATTCACTGAGTGCAGGCGCCCGCGGACCGCTTCTGATGCAGGACTATCAGTTGCTGGAAAAGCTGGCACATCAGAACCGGGAGCGTATTCCCGAACGTGTGGTCCATGCCAAGGGCTGGGGGGCTTTTGGCACGTTCAAGGTGACCCACGATATCACCCAATACACCAGCGCGAAGCTCTTCTCCGAGATCGGCAAGGAGACCGAACTGGTGGCGCGTTTCTCGACCGTCGCCGGTGAGCTTGGCGCGGCTGACAATGAGCGCGACGTGCGCGGATTTTCCCTGAAATTCTACACCGAAGAGGGCAACTGGGACATGGTGGGCAACAACACGCCCGTCTTCTTCCTGCGCGATCCCTACAAGTTTCCCGACTTCATCCACACCCAGAAGCGTCATCCGAAGACCAACCTGCGCTCGGCAACGGCGATGTGGGACTACTGGAGCTTGAGCCCTGAAGCGCTCCATCAGGTCACCATCCTGATGTCTGACAGGGGCTGTCCAAAGACGCCGATGCACATGAACGGATATGGCAGTCATACGTTCAGCTTCATCAACGCTTCGAATGAGCGCTTCTGGGTGAAGTTCCATTTCAAGACCCAGCAGGGGCATGACTTCTACACCAATGCGGAGTCTGCAGAGAAGATCGGCCAGACCCGCGAGGGCTATCAGGAGAGCCTCTTTGGTGCGATCGACAACAGGCATTTCCCGAAATGGAAGATGTTTGTCCAGATCATGCCCGAGGAAGATGCGGACAAGACACCCTACAATCCGTTTGACCTGACCAAGGTCTGGCCACATGGCGACTATCCCTTGATCCCGGTTGGCGAGTTTGAGCTGAACCGCAATGCCGAGAACTATTTTGCCGAGATCGAGCAGGCCGCCTACAGCCCGTCGAATATCATCCCGGGTATCGGGCATTCGCCGGACAAGGTGCTTCAGGCGCGTGTCTTCTCCTATGCGGATGCGCACAGGTATCGTCTTGGTACGCATTACGAGGCCCTGCCCGTCAACGCTCCCAAATGTCCGGTTCACCACTACCACAAGGACGGCAACATGAACTTCATGGGCCAGAAGACCGGTCATGTGGATGCCTATTACGAGCCGAACTCGATCGATGAAGCCGCCAAGGAGGATCCGAGTTACGCCGAGCCGCCGCTGAAGATCTCAGGCGACGCGGACCGCTACAACCATCGCGACGGCAATGACGATTACGGCCAGCCGCGCGCGTTGCACGACCTGTTCGATGCCGACCAGAAGGCGCGGCTCTACATGAACACCGCCGAGGCGATGCAGGGCGTGCCCGAAGAGATCATCGAGCGGGCGCTTGGCCACTATGATCTGATCTCGAAGGAGTATGGCGGCGGCATCCGCGCCGCACGCGCAACGCTTTCCGGTGCAGCCCAGGCCGCAGAATAGTCAGACCCGCCCGGCCCTGGTAATTCCGGGGCCGGGTCCTCCCGTTCAGATACGGATGCCCAAGTTCGGGAAACTGGTATAGAATCCGGACCCAAAGAGGCAGCCATGAGCGAATCCGCCACATCTCTTGATGCGCATAAGGCATCCGAACACCGCATCGGCAAGCTGCAGGAATTCCTGAAGCAGATCGTCTATGGCGGCAATGACGGTATCGTCACGACCTTCGCAGTCGTCGCCGGTTTTGCCGGGGCACAGGCGGAAGGCGTCGGCCAGATCGCCGGTATCGCAGTGCTGCTTTTCGGGATCGCAAACCTTCTGGCGGATGCCACAGCCATGGGTCTTGGAGAGTTCCTGTCGTCGAGATCGGAACAGGATGTCTACCGCGCAACGCGCAGAATGGAACTGACCGAGATCCATGAGAACCCGGAATTCGAGCGCCAGGAGATGCTGGAAATCCTGACCGGGAAAGGCGTCGCGCTTGCAGATGCGGCCTCCATGGTCGATGTGCTGATGCGCAATCCCGAATTCATGGCCGACATGATGATGACCTACGAGATCGGCATGTCCGACCCGTCCGATGACAGCCCGGCCATGAACGGTCTGGCGACCTTCATCTCGTTCATCATCTTCGGATCGATCCCGCTGATGCCCTACTTCGTGCTCAGCCCGACGCAGGAGGTCTTCTACCTGTCGGTTATGTCAACGGCGCTGGCTCTTATTGCCCTTGGCCTCTTGCGCTGGAAGGTCACCACCGAGACGGTGACCCGCTGCGTGGGCGAGACCGTGCTGGTTGGGGGTATCTGTGCGCTGGTCGCATTCGGGGTCGGACTGGCGTTTCGCTAGGTCTCCAACAAATCTGTCGCAAATTCGCCCGTCCGGGCGCATCATGATCCCGCATGCATCTTACATGGAGGGCTTGATAATGGCATATATTACCGGATTTCTGCTGGCCGTACCGAATGCAAAGAAAGACGATTACCGGAAGATGGCCGAGACCACCTGGGCGATCTTCAAGGACCACGGCTGTCTGCGCATCTGTGAGAACTGGGGTGCGGATATCTCGGACGGCAAGGTGACGTCCTTCCCCATGGCCGTGAAGCTGGAGAAGGATGAGACCGTCGTCTTCTCCTGGATGGAATGGCCCGACAGGGCCACCTGCGATGCGGGCTGGGAGGCCATGATGAAAGATCCCAGAATGGCGGACATGGCGCCCGATACGATGCCCTTTGACGGGATGCGGATGATCTGGGGCGGTTTCGAGCCGCTGATCTGGCTGGACTGACGCTCAGGCGTTGCCCGCTCCATAAGGATTGCCCCGTGCAAAACCGGCTTTGGTCACACCGGTCTCCGTCACGGGCTTCATCACCGAACCCGGACCCACGACCGGAAACCGCCGGTTGGTGCTTCCGGCAGCGCCCGATCTGACCATAACCTCGGCCCCGGTCATCAACTCGATCATTGCACCTCACGCTGTTCTGCGGCCAAATGTGCCGAAGCTGAGTTCGGGAGGTCAGCAAGTGAATTGGGATGAGTTTGCGCATTGGGGAGGCCGGATATCGGACTGGGCGGCGGATTACCATCGGACCCTTGGGGACAGGCCGGTCCGATCACAGACCAGTCCCGGTGAAATCGGCGACAAGCTTCCCGCGTTCCCACCCGAGATCGGCGAGGGGATGGAGGACATTCTGGCCGACTTTGAGCGTATCGTCATGCCGGGGATGACCCATTGGCAGCATCCCCGGTTCTTTGCCTATTTCCCGGCAAACGCCGCCCCGCCCTCGATGCTGGCCGAGATGCTGGTCACGACCATCGCCGCTCAATGCATGCTGTGGCAGACCTCCCCCGCCGCGACCGAGGTCGAAAGTGTCATGGTGGACTGGCTTCGGCAGGCACTCGATCTGCCGAGCGGGTATACAGGTGTCATTCAGGACAGCGCATCATCGGCGACGCTGTCGGCGGTGCTGACCATGCGCGAGCGGGCCACCGGCTATTCCGGCAATCGCGAGGGGCTTTCGGGCAAGGGTCGGCTTCGGATCTATTGCTCCGGGGAAGCGCATTCCTCGATTGACCGTGCGTGTTGGGTGGCGGGCATCGGACAGGATAATCTGGTGAAGCTTCCCACCACCGGCCCGCGCCATGCGCTTGATCCCGAGGCGCTGAGACAGGCGATCTCCGAAGACCGTGATGCCGGCCTCATCCCGACCGGTATCATTGCGATTACGGGTGGGACGGGCATCGGGGCCTGCGACGATCTCGGTCCGGTTCTCGACATCGCGAGGCGGGAGAAACTCTACACCCATCTTGATGCGGCCTGGGCCGGTTCCGCGATGATCTGCCCGGAGTTTCGGGCAGAGTACTGGGCCAACGTTGCGGGTTTCGACAGCATTGTCTTCAATCCCCACAAATGGCTGGGCGTGCAGTTCGACTGTTCCGTGCAGTTTCTCAAGGATGCAACACCGCAACTCAACACGCTCAAGATCGAGCCGGAATACCTCAAGACGTCGGGTGCCGAGGTCACCAACTATTCGGAATGGACGATCCCGCTCGGCCGACGTTTCCGTGCCCTGAAAATCTGGTTCATGATCCGCTCCTACGGGCTTGAAGGTCTGCGCGCACGCATCCGCAATCATGTCGCCTGGGCCGGTGAGATATGCGAGGAGATCCGCGCACTCGATGGTTTTGAGATCGTGACCGAGCCGATCCTGAGCCTGTTTTCCTTCCGATGCCCCGGAGACGACGCGGCCCAGCAACGCCTTGTCGATGCGCTCAATGATGACGGTCGGATTTATCTGACCCAGGGTGCATTCGGGGGGCGCAAGGTCATTCGATTTCAGGTCGGTCAGTTCGATACGACACGCGAAGATGTCATGATGGCCCGAGACGCCATCGCGGATGTCTGGAGGAAAATCTCGTGAAACACCGGCGTCAGGCGTGGGCGGCTTTGACTGGGATCTGTTGAGCCATCAACGCACTCCGAATGGTGTTTCGATATGCGGTGGCATCAGATCACCGCCTTCTCAACAATCCTGCGCCCCTCCACGATCCTTTCAAAGTGGAACGGCGTCATATCGAGCGTCCTGTAGGTGCCATGAACCAGAAACTCTGCCGTGCCGCGCCCCATCGCGGGGGATTGCTGCAGGCCGTGACCCGAGAATCCGTTGAGAAAGAAGAAATTTTCCACTTGCGTGTGCGGGCCCATGATCGCGTTGTGATCGAAGGTGTTGTAGGCGTAGTGCCCGGCCCATTCCGACTGCACCCTGATCGCTTCGAATTGCGGGATGCGCGTGGCCAGGACCGGCCAGATGTGATTTTCCCACAGCGTGAAATCCATGGTGAAATCATCATAGTCAACGGCCGGGTCAATATCGGCATGGCCGCCGCACTGATAGGTTCCGCCGCCGTTTTCGCGCACATGGACGCCCGAGGGATCAATCGTCAGCGGCAGGTCCCGGTCCAGCGGCTGCTCGGCTGAGAAAATCCAGGAATAGCGCTTGCGCGGCTCCACCGGGATTTCAATTCCCGCCATACGGCTGGTCCGCGCCGCCCGCGGCCCGGATGCGTTGAGAAGCTGACCACAGGCCACGATCTCACCTGATCCGAGCGTCACGCTCTCCACTCGCGATCCAGCGGGGTTCCTGTTGACCGCAACAACTTCATTCTCGATGTATTCCACGCCCCGATCCCGGGCCGATCTGCGCCACCAGTCAAAGACCGCTGTCGCATCCCATTGCCCCTCATCGACCAGGTTGATGGAGCCGAGTACGAGGTCATCGACATTGTAGAATGGATAGGCCGCCTTGATCTCGTCGGGCGTCATCAACTGTGTCGCCGCCCCTGCCCTCACCTGCACGTCCCGATTGTCCCGCAGAACATCGGCAAAGGCATCATTGTCGGCCAGATACATATATCCGAAAGAGCGGATCGACAGCTCCGGTATCCGCTCATCGCCACCCAGATAGCGTCGCAGGTTCTTGACGAAGTCAGCAGCAAACTGGCTGATGCGCACATTCAACTCGCCCGAGAACTGCTGCCGCATGCAGGAATTGGTGTGCATGGTCGATGAGGTCTCATAGCTCATGTCCCGCTCGACCACGAGAACCCGTCCGTCAAAGTCCTTGTCATCCGACAGGAACCAGGCGGTGGAGGCCCCCATGATGGCTCCGCCGACAATGATGATGTCATAACTGGCATGCCGGGGCGTTTGCACGTTCATGGTGCCGCCCCTGACCGCCCAAAGGAAACCACTTCTCTTGTCATGATATACGCCCTCTGGCCGCCGTTGATCCGCTCATATGAGATCACAAGGGGCCGACTGACAAGACCAATGCTGATCAAGGCACGATCGCCGCACACGCCCTCAAGGCATTGACCGGAAAGTGTCAGCAAGCAACGGGTCATGGATCTTCAACAGCAAAGAAAGTGAATGCGGACGGAGCGATCGTTCGGATCGGCGCAAGATCAACAAGAGGTTGTGCGACGAGACAGTTACCACAAAGGTTGGCATTTCGGGGGGAACTGGCGGAACGCTGGGTAGCTCGGCACAACGAGGTCGGCGAGGTCAATCACCGGGGAATTGATGATCTGCGGATAAGCTGAGTCTGGGCTCCGAAGCCCTGTGAAACAATCGACAAAAGAGCACGCTCTGGCCGAACCGGACCGAGATCAAAGGGGCCTTTGCTGTGACGATGTCTGCTTCCCCAAGACCCTAGCGGCATGGGACTAAGTTGTTGCGAAGATGTCAAAATCGCTGACTACAGACATCATCAAGATGGGTATCCTGCCAATAGACCGCTAAAAGAAAAGCGCTCCCGTTTGCAAACGGGAGCGCTTTTCTGATTCTTCTTGAAGGCAGTGCTTGGCTAATCATTATATCAAAATAATTTGCTATCCTTATACGCTCACAGTTACGCGTAAAGACTTGCTAGCAATCTGCTAATACATCAGCTTTTCTCAAGTTTCTTAGTGTAAACTAGTTCTCTCATCTCTCTCGTCACTACGAACAAAAAGCTCGCAAACGCCGCACCAAAACTGCCTTGCTGTTCAACAACATACCCTCGTGTGCCCATCATAGCATTTGCTACAGCAGTGCTCTCTTCCCCGCACAGCACTTCCACAATCAATCCAGCACCTTCGTCTACACTAGCAACAACCCTTGCAACATCCGCAGCGTGTCGTTCTGCACAGTCGTACAAAGTACGCCACTCAGCCTCTTCGCCAAATGCCGCCACACCACCGAGCAACCACATCAAAATTGCCAGTTCCAACCTACCAAAGCATTTCATCTCCATCGCCACATCATCCAGTCCAAGAATAATTTTTTTACAAAAGCTCACGAAGCTCGCCCAGTCTCCATATCTACCATCAGCAATCCTTTGCTCTCAAAGTATAAATAGCTTTGGAGGCAGAGATATTGTTTAGCCCCCTGTCCCTAGGCCACTGATCGGGATTTTCTATTAGGTCTCTGGAGCCGGTGGTCGCATATTGAGCGCCTGATGCGGCCGGATGTGATTGCATTGTTGCTATTATGCAAAAATCGCTGACCTTAGACGTCAACAAGTTCAAAGACCTGCTAACAGTCTGCCGCAATAAAAAACGCCCGCTCTTGCAAACGGGCGTCTGGTTTTGTTGAGTTTTTGGCGTTAGCGCTTGGAGAACTGGAAGCTCCGGCGCGCCTTGCGCTTGCCGTATTTCTTCCGCTCGACCACGCGGCTGTCGCGGGTCAGGAAACCTGCGGCTTTCAGGGCCGGACGCAAGGACGGCTCATAGAGCGTCAGCGCCTTGGAAATCCCATGCTTGACAGCACCGGCCTGACCGCTGAGACCGCCGCCCTTGACGGTCGCCATGACGTCGAACTCACCTTCGACACCAGCCACAGTAAAGGCCTGACCGATCACCATCTGCAGCACGGGGCGTGCAAAATAGGCGTTCATTTCCTTGCCGTTCACGACAACCTTGCCCGAGCCGGGCTTGATCCAGACACGCGCAACCGCATCCTTCCGCTTGCCGGTCGCATAGGACCGGCCAAGCTCGTCGCGCACCGGCTCTTTGGGCGTGCTGGACACAGCCTCGGCCAGAACGGCCTCTTCACCGGACACAGCCGCTTTCAGATCGTCGAGCGATTTAATCTCTTCAGCCATGATTTACGCGCTCCGTGTGTTTTTCGGGTTCATGGATGCGACATCCAGAACTTCGGGCTTCTGGGCCTCATGGCCATGTTCAGTGCCTGCATAGACACGCAGGTTCGACATCTGCTGACGGCTCAAGGGGCCGCCGGGCAGCATGCGCTGAACGGCTTTGGTCACCACACGCTCGGGGAACTGGCCTTCGAGCAACTGACCTGCCGTGCGCGACTTGATGCCGCCCGGGTGGCCTGTGTGCCAGTAGTAATTCTTGTCCGTGCGCTTGTTGCCGGTCAACTGGATCTTGTCCGCATTGATGATGATGACATTGTCACCCATATCCATGTGCGGTGTGAAGGACGCCTTGTGCTTGCCGCGCAGACGCATGGCCACGATCGAGGCGAGACGGCCCAGAACCACGCCCTCGGCGTCGATCAGGATCCACTTCTTCTCGATGTCAGCCGGTTTGGCAGAATAGGTTTTCATTACATCGGTTCCATGAGTTTGGAATATCTGGGGCCGTTGCAGGCCGATGGGCGGTTTCTAAAGTGTTTCACGCGCAAGTCAACTGCGTGATCGCCGGATAAACGAAGCGAAATCAAATGGTTGAAAATTAGGTATTAAAATACCCCATCATCTTGTGGGCGGAATGGCGTAAGTCATGGTTGCATGCGCCACGACCGCGTCCGAGCCCTCCGATGTCAGCGTCACATCCCCCACACTTAGCGACCGACCCAGCTTCAGCACCCTTGCCACGGCAATCATCGCTGTCGGCTGGGGCTTGCGCATGAAATTGATCGAGCAGTTGGTGGTGACGGTCAGCGCTTCGGGTCCGATCTGCGCCAGCGTGGCCATGTAGAATGCCACATCAGCGAGTGCAAACATCGATGGACCCGAGACCGTGCCGCCGGGCCGCAGATCGCTGTCCTGCACGGACATCCGTACCGTTACCTCGCTGCCCTCGATGCGCAGCGTCTCGAACCGCCCGTCGATCTGGGGAAATTCCGCCTCCAGAAACGCGTCCATCTCGGCAATCGTCATCTTTGGTTGCATCAAAACTCTTTCCGGCGCTCTGGATTTTTGCAACTGTCAGACAAACCAAGGGGGAGGCCGAGATGCAAGACGAAATTCTGCTGCGCGAGGATCAGGGCGCGATTGCGACGCTGACGCTGAACACGCCGGGTTCGCTCAATGCGCTCAGCACCGCGATGCTGACTCGGTTGCAGGACAGTCTGGATGCGCTGGCAGATGACGACACAATCCGGGTGGTGATCCTGAGGGGGGCGGGCAAGGTGTTCTGCGCCGGTCATGACCTCAAGGAGATGACCGCCATGCGGCAGGCCGAGGATGGCGGCAAGGCGGCCTTCCGCGCGCTCTTTGATCAATGTGCCCGGATGATGCAGACCATCCCCCGCCTGCCCCAGCCGGTGATTGCCCAGGTTCACGGCATTGCCACGGCTGCGGGCTGCCAGCTTGTGGCCTCCTGCGATCTGGCGGTGGCGGCAGAGGGCACGAAATTCGGTGTGAACGGCGTCAATATCGGTCTTTTCTGCTCAACCCCCATGGTGGCCCTGTCCCGCAACGTCCCCCGCAAACAGGCCTTCGAGATGCTGACCACCGGCCAGTTCATCAGCGCCGAAAGAGCCACCGAGCTTGGCCTGATCAACCGCGCCGTGGCGCCTTCGACGCTGGAGGCCGAAACGCTCAAGCTGGCAGAGCTTCTCGCCAGCAAACTCGGCTCCGCCGTGAAGATCGGCAAACAGGCCTTCTACGAGCAAATCCAGATGCCGCTCGGTGACGCCTACGCCTATACCGGAGAGGTCATGACCCAGAACATGCTGGCCCGTGATACGGAGGAAGGGATTTCGGCGTTTCTGGAGAAGCGGGAGCCGGAGTGGCAGTGACTTTCAATAAATATCTGCATTCCAGTTTCAACTATCTGAGAGATGAAGTGCCGTACTTTCCAAGCCTGGAAACATAGTCATTCTATTTACTCCCATTAGCGACAATTCACGGCGAAGTCGGTCTTTTGACGACGCGGGTATTGTAACCTTTTCAATGCCCATCTTTTGCGATTTACCCAATTCCGTCAGACACCCGGATACTAAGAACGCGCCGGACTGAGATACTACGCGAGCACTACTGCGTCGTGGTAATGCCAAAAAACAACTCCAAACATCAATTGGCTTTATTTCGGCTTTAAAGTATGGTTTTTCATCACGAATGAACTGAGCCAGCCTTCTCACGGCACTAAGGTCATTGAACTTCGTCCATCGAATTTTCGAAACTCGCCCTACCTTCTGTTTTTCATTGACGAGGCTTTGTTGCACAAATGAGTTGAGGGATTCATCTCGCGAATCCAGCATGATAGCTCGAGCACATGAGCAGTTGGGC
>CANLSM010000010.1 GCA_947493745.1 uncultured Paracoccaceae bacterium
CCGCCCCCCCGACCCCGACCCCGGCGGCCGACACACACCAAAGGACAAACATGGCTGCAACGCTCGTAATCGAACAGCTCCTGAATGGCCTTCAGTTCGGCGTGATGCTGTTCCTGATGGCCGCAGGGCTGACGCTGATCTTCGGTGTGATGGGGCTAATCAATCTCGCCCATGGCTCGCTCTACATGATCGGTGCCTTCGCGGCTGCTGCCGTGGCGGGGCTGACCGGTTCATTCGTTCTGGCGCTTGTCGCAGCTCTTGTCGTGGCGGCGGCCGCAGGTGCGCTGGTCGAGATGCTTGTCATCAGGCGGCTGTATCAAAGCGCGCATCTCGATCAGGTTCTGGCGACATTCGCACTTATCCTGATCTTCTCGGAAGGAACGCGCTGGGTCTTCGGGTCCTTTCCGCTGTTTCTGGACATTCCCGATCACCTGTCCGGTCCGGTCTCGCTGCCCGGCGGGATCGAGTACCCCAAATACCGGCTGGTTCTGATCATCGCGGGATTGCTTGTGGGCCTCGGCCTCTGGGCGCTCATCGAGCGCACCCGGATTGGCGTCCAGATCCGGGCGGGCAAGAATGATCGCGAAATGATCGCGGCCCTTGGCGTGGATATCGCCTGGCTCTACACGCTGGTCTTCGCTCTGGGCGCTGCACTGGCCGGTCTGGCCGGTGCGCTGGTCGGAGCGATCCAGTCGGTGCAGGTCGGCATGGGGGAACCGGTGCTGATCCTTGCCTTCGTCGTCATCGTGATCGGCGGGATCGGATCCATCAACGGCGCCTTCATCGGTGCACTTCTCGTCGGCCTGACCGACACGCTGGGCGGGATCTTTCTGCCGGAGTTGCTCAAGCTCTTCATGGAGCCTTCGGCGGCGACCTCTCTGGGCTCGTCAATCGCGTCAATGGCCATCTACATCCTGATGAGCCTCGTGCTGATATGGCGACCAACCGGCCTCTTCGGGGCGCGCGCCGCATGATCAACGAGCGTATTCTGAACGGTCTTCTCATGCTCGGGCTGATCGCGGTACCTCTCTGGGCGCTCTGGGCGGACGAGCCGTTCACGATCACCCTGACCACCCGCGTGGTGATCCTGGCACTGGCAGCGGCAGGCCTGAACATCGCACTGGGGATCGGCGGGCTGGTCAGCCTCGGCCATGCGGTGTTCTTCGGCATTGGCGGATATACGATGGGCGTCCTTGCCTATCACGCACAGACCTTCACGCCGCTTGCCGAATGGCCCTGGGTCATTGAAGGTACGAAATCAATGCCGGTCATCTGGGTGAGCGCCATTCTTCTCGCGGCGCTGGCCGCGTTCGTTATCGGTATCCTGTCGCTGCGCACCAGCGGCGTCTATTTCATCATGATCACACTGGCCTTCGGACAGATGTTCTTCTTCTTCACCATCTCGTGGAGCGCTTATGGCGGTGAAGACGGTCTGTCGATCTATGTCCGCAACGGCTTTCCGGGGCTGAACACGCTGGTCCCGATCCAGTTCTACGGGCTCTGTGTCGGGCTGCTCTGCGTGGTTCTGTTCCTGACATCGCGGCTCATCCACTCGCCCTTCGGTCTGGCACTTAATGCGGCCAGGCAGATCCCGTCGCGGGTCGAGACGGTGGGCCTGAACCCGATGCGGCTGAAACTGCTCGCCTTTGTCATCTCGGGCGCTGTCACGGGACTGGCGGGCGCGCTCTTTGCCGACCTCAACAGGTTCGTCAGCCCGACGATGTTCAGTTGGCAGATGTCTGGCGAGTTGATCGTTCTGATCATCATCGGAGGCGTCGGGCGCCTCTTCGGGCCGGTTCTGGGCGCGATCGTCTTCGTCGCACTGGAACACTGGCTTGGTGGCATCTCGGACTACTGGCACATCTTTCTGGGCCTCATCCTTCTGCTGATCGTCCTTTTCGCCCGTGGCGGGCTTGTGGGGCTTCTGACCGGCAAGGAGGGTCCCCATGTCTGAAGCGATCCTGAAGACAGAACGGATCTGCAAGAATTTCGGCGCCCTGCAAGCCTGCCAGGATGTCTCGATCGATCTGCGTCCGGGCGAGATCCATGCGATCATCGGACCGAACGGGGCCGGAAAATCGACACTGATCGCGCAGATCTGCGGCTCTCTGCGCCCGACATCGGGAACCGTCGAGTTCACCGGGCGGGACATCACCGATACCGGCACGGCAGCGCGGGCGAGGCTTGGGCTTGGGCGCACGTTCCAGATATCGGCCCTCGCGATGGAGGACAGTGTGCTCCAGAATGCCGTCCTCGGCGCATTGGGGGCAAGCGGGCATCCATGGCGCTTCTGGCGCCCCGCGCTGGCTGACAAGGATCTGCGGATGCGGGCCGAAAGCGCCTTGCAGCGCGTCGGGCTGGTCGAGCAGATGCACGCCCGTTGTGCCGATCTCAGCCACGGGCAGCGCAGGCAGCTTGAGGTGGCGGTTGCGCTGACCCTCGCACCGAAGGCCTTTGTCATGGATGAACCGATGGCAGGCCTCGGGGCGGGCGGCTCCAGAACGCTGACAGGGTTTCTCGACGAACTGCGTGCGGAAGCCCCGATCCTGCTTGTCGAACATGACATGGATGCGGTCTTTGCACTGGCCGACAGGATCAGTGTGCTGGTCTATGGCAGGATCATCGCAACCGGCTCGGTCGATGAAATCCGCCGCGACCCGACGGTGCGTGAAGCCTATCTGGGAGAGGACCCTTGAGCCTGCTCCAAGTCTCGCAACTCACGGCCTCCTACGGGGTCAGTCAGGCCCTCTTCGGTGTCGATCTCGATATCTCGGCGGGAGAGGTCGTGGCCCTCATGGGCCGCAACGGCATGGGCAAATCGACGACCGTCAAGGCCATCTGCCGGATGATCGCATCAACGGGAACACTGCGCTTTGCCGGTCGCGACCTGCTCGATCTGCCGAGCCACAAGACCGCCCGTTTGGGCATCGGGCTGGTGCCTGAAGGGCGCAGATGTTTCGGTGATCTGACCGTGATCGAAAACCTGCAGGCGGCCTCCCGCCCCGGTCCATGGGACCTTGCCCGCGTAAGCCAGCTCTTTCCGCGGCTGGGTGAGAGAACGCGACAAGGCGCAAGATCGCTCTCGGGCGGCGAGCAGCAGATGCTGGCCATCGGGCGCGCCCTGATGACCAACCCCAGGCTCCTTATCCTTGATGAGGCCACCGAAGGGCTGGCCCCTCTGATCCGCCAGGAAATCTGGGCGGCCATAGGCCAGCTCAAGACCGAGACGGACATGGCCATTCTGCTGATCGACAAATCTGTAAAGGAACTGGCGCAAGTCTCTGAACGTGCGGTGATATTGGAGCGCGGGGCAACGGTCTGGAGCGGCAGGATGACCGATCTCACTCCGGACATCTCGCAGAAATATGTAGGCGTCTAGACATGTTCGAAATGAAACAGAAAGTGCTGTTCCGTCACTGTGATCCCGCCGGGATCGTCTTTTTCCCGCGGTATTTCGAGATGATGAATGATTGCGTGGAAGCCTTCTTCGATCAGTTGCTGGACTGGCCCTTCGAGGCCATGCATCAGAACAGCGCCGTTCCGACAGCCACGATCACGACCGATTTCACGGCCCCCAGCCGCCACGGCGACATCCTCGATATCCGGCTGACACTGCAAAAGCTGGGAAAGACCTCCCTGACCTACCAGATGACGGCCCATTGCGCAGGCGAACTGAGGTTCAGAACCAGCGCAACCCTTGTCCATGTCAACCCTCAGGGACGCCCCAGCGCGTGGCCGTCCCATGTGACAGAGCAAATTTCCGAAAGCGGGATCACAATCCGATGACACACAAGATCATTCAACCCGAAGGCTGGGCTCCGGCCAAAGGCTACGCCAACGGCATGCTGACTTCAGACGGCATCCTGCATATTGGCGGGCAGATCGGCTGGGGCCCCGATCAGGTGTTCCGCGCGCATGACTTCATCGGGCAGATGCGGCAGGCCCTCAAAAACATAGCCACAATTGTCGAGGCAGCCGGCGGAACAACTTCGGACGTGACCCGCCTGACATGGTTTGTCACCGACAAGCACGAATATCTTGCCCGCCAGCCGGAGGTGGGAGCGGCCTATCGCGAGATCTTCGGCCGCCATTTCCCGGCAATGTCGGTGCTGGTCGTCGCGGACCTGATCGAAAACGAGGCAGTGGTCGAGATCGAAGCAACGGCGCATCTGACACCAGATGGCGGGTAGACTGAAACCCCGGTGAAAAGGCAGTCCAGAGTCGATTCAATGTCTGAACCCCGCCCGCTTCGCCTAGAAAGATGACTTTGACGACGTTCCGTTCTGATTTTGTCTTGAAGGGATCGCTCATTGAGTTTAAACGAACGGGCGCTTCGCCTCAATGGCTCGACTGGTAGAGCAACGCCTGCATAGGCCACGGGTCCGTCCGTGAATAACGTTTGAAACCAGTGGGTTAGAGAAGCGGCGCAGTGACTGGCAGGGCCATGGTAGGGTCCGAGATGCCTCAATAGCTCAGCTGGTAGAGCAGGTCCTTCGTAAGGACAAGGTCGGGGGTTCGAGTCCCTCTTGAGGCACCATTCTTCTCAATATCCCGCGAAATTAGGTCGTGAAATCAACACCTTCGATACAATGGCGAGTTGGTGTATGCGCCTTCGATCTACAGACATCCAGGCCAGCCCGCGCTCAGGAGTAGTGAAAACAGCCGATCCCGGGGAATAGTAACACAGGCATGCTTCCATCAAAGAGCGATGCTCTCTCTCAACAGGCGAATTAGCAGCGCTGCCTTGCGTTCTCCAGACGCCGGTCAGCCACCCGTTGCCTGCTCGGCGATCGCAAGGAATGTCTCGTCAAGTTCACGCGCAATGATACCCAACTCTTCACCTGCCTCATCCATGTACGGCGCAAAGACCAGGCTGGGTGTTTTGTATGAGAGCGTCGCGGTGCCGTTCTCCTCTTCTGTCACGTAAAGCCGAATGGGTGCTTCGATCATGGCTGCGGTGGAGAGGGCCAGCGTGCGCACGGCGTATTTGTTGTTGAAAACTCCGATCACCCGGTTGCCCGGAATATCGATGCCGCGCGATTTGGCCGCTTGCGTCGGCCCGGCCTGGGTGACCACTCCGAAGCCGTTCGCGGTCACGGCCCTTTTGACGGAGGACACCAGTTCCGAATAGGATTGGGCACTTGGCAGAACGACCCATCCATCACGCGCGCCAATCGCTTGCGCGTGAGCAGAGACAGGCAGCAACAGAGCCAGAAAGAGGGAACGCAGCATGAAGACCATCCTTTTCAACATTCGGTAGCAGTTCCTTACCTTGGGATCCGGGAGCCTTGCATGCACATTGCCGTGAACCGCTCACCGGAATGTCAGTTGAACGGGGCGGCGTATCGTCGGACGATACCCCAAGCCCGGAGGTCAATCATGCGTTTCATCCTTGCGATCCTTACAGCGCTCACTGCCGGTTCAGCACTGGCGGAGAACCGGCAGACGACCGTCTTCGCGGGGGGATGCTTCTGGTGTGTCGAGTCCGATTTCGATCAGGTCGAGGGTGTTGTCGCAACCGTTTCCGGATACTCAGGTGGCGAGAGTGAAGACCCCAGTTATCGCACGGTCTCGGCAGGCGGCAGCGGTCACTACGAGGTTGTGCAGATCACCTATGATGCCGATCTTGTCAGCTATGAGCGGCTGGTTCATCTGTTCTTTCGCAGCGTTGATCCGACGGATGCGGGCGGCCAGTTCTGTGATCGTGGCGAAAGCTATCGCACGGCGCTTTTCGTCTCGACAGAGGCCGAGAAGGAGATCGCCGAGACCGCACGGGCCAGGGCGGAGGCCTATCTGGGACAACGCATCACCACGCCGGTTCTGCCGGTCGCTGCGTTCTGGCCCGCCGAGGACTACCATCAGGACTACTACCTGAAGAACCCGCTGCGCTATAAGTTCTACCGATCCCGCTGCGGACGGGACCGAAGGGTCAATGCGCTCTGGGGTGTTCAGGCCTGGGCACATCCCGACTGATCAGAGAACACCGCTCAGCCCCAGTCCCAGACCGGTGATGGCTCCGATCCCGATCAGAACAGTCATCGAGATGTCGCGCCAGAGCGCCAGCCCCGCGAAGAGAACCAGCAGGCCGAGCTTGATCACATGCGGGTCGCGCCAGTCCGATGTGGGAAAGAGTGCAGCCTCTCCGAGATAGACCGCAAGGTTCAGCACGACACCCACCACAGCCGCCGAGACCCCTGCAAGGGCCGCGCGGATCCAGCGGAGGCGCTGCATTGTCTCGACATAGGGCGCGGCGGCGAGGATCATCGCAAAGCTCGGGGCGAAGGTGTAGAAACAGGCAAGACTTGCCGTCAAAACCCCTGACCCTCCCCCCATGGGCCAGCCGGCGAAAAAACCGGCATAGACGTTGACCAGAATAAGCGGTCCCGGCGTGCCTTCGGCAAGAGCGAGGCCGTTCAGCATCTGGGCAGCTGTCAGCCAGCCATAAGTCTCCACTGCGCGGTCGGCGACGTAAGGTAGCAAGGCATAGGCCCCGCCGAACGAGACAAAGGCCGCGGTGGTAAAAAGGGTTGCTACGCCATCAAAGGGTTCCGCCCCCAGCGTGACGCGCACAAATGCATAGACGCCGATCAGAATAGCCGCCGAGACGCCCAAAACACTCAAGAGATGTCCTCTCTCCGGCCTGCCCGCAGAGAGGGTTGCAGTCTCTGCTGCCGGGAACAGGATCACTCCGGCAAGGGCTGCCGCCGCGATGATCAGCGGAAACGGCAGGCCCGCTGCCCAGATCGCCAGAAAGGCGGCCGCTGCCACGCTCCAATGCAGCGGCGATTTGAGGGAGCGTTTCGCCAGTGACCAGAAGGCGCGGGCCACAATGACCAGAACCGCAGGCTGGATGCCGGTGAAAACCGCCGACAGAAGCCGGGTCTCTCCGTAAGCGGCCGCGATCCAGGCCAGAGCAATCATCAGCACCGCACCGGGCAGAATGAAGGCCAGACCTGCCGCCATCCCGCCCGCAAGACCATGCAGACGCCACCCAAGCCAGGTCGCCAGTTGTTGCGCTTCGGGCCCCGGCAGCAGCATCGCGACATTCAGCCCGCGCTGCATCGACGCGGATGAAATCCATCCCCTTCGGTCCACGATCTCATCCTGCATCAGCGCAATCTGTCCCGCCGGACCGCCGAAAGACAGAAGCCCGATCCGGATATAGACCGGTACTGCATCGCGCAGACTGACTTGCGCATCGCTCACGTGCTCTCTCCTGCCCGAAAAGCTGCTGTTGCGATGCCGGCATTTAGCAGCGCCTCGAAACCGCCGCGCACAAAGGCCGCATCGCGTTTGTGAAAGCAGGCAAGTGCTGCGGCGAACTGGCTGACCTCATGGCCCTTCACACAGTAGAAGATCAATTTGCCCGTCGTCTTCATCAACACGTGTTCGTGGTGAAGCCCAAACGGGTCCGCATAGATCGCACCATCCGCCATCTCGCCAGATGCAAGCGCGGCCTCGTGTTTGCGAACATCCACAAGTGTGACGCCTCGCATCCGCACAACATCGCTTGCATCGATCGAAGGCAGTTCAAAGCTCGGCTCAGCCATAAGCGTGTCCCCCATGTCTTTCAGGGTCACGCGATGCTTGGGCTGGTGCCAGAGGTCCGGGGGATCGCTTTACCCCGCATGTTCAACATTATTCACCCGATAGGTGAAAAGCAATTGTCAGTCATCACCCGACAGCTTGGTCAGCCGGGACTGCATATCCGCAAGCTGCGCCTTGAGGTCATCGAGTTCAACGTCCTTGGTCTTGGCGGGTTTGGCAGGTGCTGCCTGCTCGTCCGAGGGCGGCATACCCGTCGCAAAGGGTGAGAACATCCGCATGGCATTCTCGAACATCTCCATATTCTTGCGGGTCATCGCCTCCCAGTTCGCCATGGCCGGGTTCGATCCAAAGGCCGTTTGCACCTGATCGCGCATCTTTTCCTGATTGCGCGCAAACGTGTCCATGGAGGCATCAAGGTAGCTCGGAACAAAGCCCTGTAGCGTGTCACCGTAGAGCCGGATAAGCTGCCGCAGGAAGTTTGCGGGCAGCATGTTCTGACCCTTGGCCTCTTCCTCGAAGATGATCTGGGTCAGAACAGACCGCGTGATGTCTTCGCCCGACTTCGCGTCGCGCACGACGAAATCCTCGCCCTCCCGAACCATCTCGGCCAGATTGTCGAGCGTCACATAACTGGATTTGGCGGTATTATAGAGTCTGCGATTGGCATACTTCTTGATGATCGTGGGCTCATCATCAGGCGTTGACTTGCGGGCCATACAACCTCATCCCTCTTTATTCCACGGCACCTTAGCGCGGGACTTTTCCGCACCGCAATACGTATTTTTGCAGAAGCGAATTCCGCGAACGCGTGATAAGTCGTCTGACGGGAGTGCTGGAAGGATGTGAGGGCAGCGACGTTGACGGATCGCAGGAAAACCGAAACCGAGATTGCGCAGGCCGCCGAGCGCTATCTCGATCTGTGGGAGCGGCATCTGGAACTGATCGCGAAACGCGGCCCCAGCCCTGCTCCGAAAGACACCGCCCGCGATGAGTGATGTGCCTGCCTGCCGGATCGGGCAGCCCAGCCCGTTTCTGTTTCATGCACATGCCGCTGTTGCATCCTATCAGCAGGCGCTGATGGCAGCCCCGGCTGCCGCATCTGACGCCTTCAACTGGCATGCCGACCTGGGTGAAACCATTGACGATGCGCCCGAAAGTCTGGCGGTCGGTCTTGCGGCCGCAAGGCGGCTGGCCGGGATGATCAGGGGCATCGAGCTTTGGCAGGCCCATCCCCATCGACGCCAAGTCGAGGAGCCGCCCGTTCTCTGGCGGCAGGGCTCGACGCGACTGCTCGATTATGGTCAGGGCCGCGATGTCCCTCCGGTTCTAGTCATCCCGTCCCTTATCAATCGTGCCTATATCCTTGATCTGGACAAGGACTGCTCGTTCCTGCGCAATCTGGCCGAAGGCGGTCTGCGGCCCGTGCTGCTGGACTGGGGCAGCCCCGGCGACGCCGAGCGGATGTTCGATCTGAACGCCTACGGCATGTCGCGGATCCTTCCCGCCGCCGCAATCCTGGAGGCACTCAGCGGGCAGCAGATCTCCCTTCTGGGCTACTGCATGGGCGGCACGCTGACCGCGGGACTGGCGGCACGACATCCCGGTCGCTTCCGCTCGATGGTGCTTATTGGCGCGCCGTGGGACTTCCTGGGCGAGAGCACGGGGCTCGCAGCGGGCCTGCGTCTTGCCTTTCGCGCCTCTGGTCCGACCAGTGTCGAGGCCATGCTGAACGGGCTGGCGCAGGCCTTCGGTGTGATCCCCGTCGATCTCTTCCAGTTCCTCTTTGCCGCAATTGATCCTACCCTCGCCTCGCGCAAGTTCCGGCGTTTCGCGGCGCTCGACATGACTTCGGAGATTGCAAAGCGTTTCGTTCTTCTTGAGGACTGGCTGGCAGACGGTGTTCCCATGGCGGGACCTGCTGCGATCGATCTGCTGGTTCGCTGGCAATTGCAGAACAGGCCTGCCTCCGGCGACTGGTCCTTTCTGGGTGGACCTGTCCGACCCGGCCGGATCGACTGCCCCAGCCTTGTCGTTGCAGGCTCCCGCGACAGTATCGCGCCGCCGGCAACCACATTGCCGCTCGCACGTGCCATTCGCGATGCCCGGATCCTCACACCAAAGCTTGGCCATGTCGGCAGCATTCTGAGCCGCGCCGCCCGCGAAAAAACATGGACACCGGTTCGCGATTTTCTTCTGCGCCCGCGATGACCTAGACTGCGACGAGATGAGCAATCGGATTCGAAGCCAAACCAACTATGTTGCGGCGCAACAATATCACTGAGAGCCGTATCTCAAGTCCTGGAGGAACACATGACCAACATCGTAATCGCGTCAGCCGCCCGCACGGCCGTGGGCAGTTTCAACGGCCAGTTCGCCAACACACCCGCGCATGAACTTGGTGCCGGTGTCATTCAGGCCGTGGTCGAGCGTGCGGGTGTCGAGGCGTCGGATGTGTCGGAGACGATCCTTGGTCAGGTCCTCACCGCAGGACAGGGGCAGAACCCTGCCCGTCAGGCGCATATCAATGCGGGCCTGCCGAAGGAAGCCGCCGCCTGGGGCATCAATCAGGTCTGTGGATCAGGCCTGCGTGCGGTCGCCCTTGGCGCACAACACATCATGCTGGGCGATGCAGATATCGTCGTCGCGGGCGGTCAGGAAAGCATGAGCCTCAGCCCCCATGTCGCCCATCTGCGCGCCGGTCAGAAGATGGGTGATATGAAGTTTACCGACTCGATGATCAGGGACGGGCTCTGGGACGCGTTCAACAACTATCACATGGGGACCACAGCCGAAAACGTCGCCGAGAAATGGCAGATCAGCCGTGACCAGCAGGATGAGTTCGCCGTTGCTTCCCAGAACAAGGCAGAGGCAGCACAGAAAGCGGGCAAGTTCGCGGACGAGATCACACCTTTCACGGTAAAGACCCGCAAGGGCGAGACCGTCGTGGATCAGGATGAGTACATCCGCCATGGGGCAACAATTGAAGCCATGCAGAAGCTGCGCCCGGCCTTCTCTAAGGACGGCTCGGTTACGGCGGCAAACGCCTCCGGTCTGAATGACGGTGCGGCTGCAGCGCTCCTCATGACCGCCGAGAATGCCGAGAAGAGCGGGATCGAGCCGCTGGCCCGGATCGCGTCCTATGCGACCGTCGGTCTGGACCCGTCGATCATGGGCGTCGGCCCGATCTATGCCAGCCGCAAGGCGCTGGAGAAGGCGGGCTGGAGCGTCGACGATCTCGATCTGGTTGAAGCCAACGAGGCCTTCGCCGCTCAGGCCTGTGCCGTCAACAAGGACATGGGTTGGGACCCGGCGATTGTGAACGTGAACGGCGGAGCGATTGCCATCGGCCACCCGATCGGTGCCTCGGGCGCCCGCGTGCTCAACACGCTTCTGTTCGAGATGCAGCGCCGCGACGCCAAGAAAGGCCTCGCCACGCTTTGCATCGGCGGCGGCATGGGCGTGGCGCTCTGCGTCGAACGCGCATAGCGGCCATTCGGATTTAACAGACCAAAGGGCGCTTCCTTTCCGTTAGGGAAGCGTCGCTGACCCAAAAAACTGGAGGAAACAATATGGGACGTGTTGCACTTGTAACCGGCGGTTCGCGCGGCATCGGAGAAGCCATCTCGAAGGCCTTGAAGGACGCAGGCCACACGGTTGCGGCGACCTATGCCGGCAATGACGAGAAGGCCGCGGCCTTCACCGCCGAGACCGGCATCAAGACCTACAAATGGAATGTGGCCGATTACGACGCGAGTGCCGCCGGTATCGCTGAGGTCGAGGCCGATCTGGGCCCCATCGAGATCGTGATCGCCAACGCGGGCATCACCCGCGACGCGCCGTTTCACAAGATGACGCCCGAGCAGTGGAACGAAGTCATCGGCACCAACCTCACCGGCGTATTCAACACCGTCCACCCGATCTGGCCGGGGATGCGCGAGCGCAAGTTCGGCCGGGTTGTCGTGATCAGTTCGATCAACGGGCAGAAGGGCCAGTTTGCGCAAGTGAACTATGCAGCGACAAAAGCCGGTGATCTGGGGATCGTCAAATCCCTTGCACAGGAAGGTGCGCGTGCCGGTATCACCGCCAACGCCGTCTGCCCCGGCTACATCGCGACCGAAATGGTAATGGCCGTGCCCGAGAAGGTCCGCGAGAGCATCATTGCGCAGATCCCCGCAGGTCGCCTGGGTGAGCCCGAAGAGATCGCACGTTGCGTCACCTTCCTCGCATCCGACGATGCGGGCTTCATCAACGGATCGACCATCTCTGCCAACGGCGCACAGTTCTTCTCCTGAACCCGGCCTCAAACACAAAAAAGCCCGGCCTTTCCGTGCCGGGCTTTTTCGTTTGCTCTGCGGACTTAAGCCGGGCAGGCCGTGACCTGCGGCTGGCTCCGGTGGAACAAATCTCCGATCCAGTTGAACAGCGCAAAGAACGCGTCCGAGCGTTCCTGACGTCCACGCTCCATGGCGGCACGCAGATCGTTGGCGGTGGGATATTCGGTGCCGGTGATGCTCATGGTTAATCTCCTCTTGACCTTCTGGGCGGTGTAATCCGCGTCTCTGAGGCTTAATATGAGCATTGAGCCCGTCCCTGACAAACGAGTCTTTCTTTCAGGTCAGTTAAATATTATTGAACTGAAATGACATTGCGGCTCCCTCCCCTGACTTCGCTGCGCGCCTTTGAGGCCGCTGCTCGCCATATGAGCTTTGCCAAGGCCGCTGATGAATTGTCGGTCACGCCCGCAGCGCTCAGTTATCAGATCAAGAGCCTTGAGGAGCATCTGGGCGCGCCGCTCTTTCGTCGCCTGAACCGCGCGGTGGAGCTGACAGAACAGGGGCGCCTACTTGCGCCCGGCGTCGGAGATGGGTTCGCGCGGCTTGCGGATGCCTGGCAGTCGACCACGCGTTCGCTCGACAATACCAGCCTTACGATCACCGCAGGTCCCGCCTTTACGGCCAAATGGCTGGCGCCCCGACTCTTCGACTTT
The DNA here is from genome assembly GCA_947493745.1 of uncultured Paracoccaceae bacterium. Lineage (GTDB taxonomy): Bacteria > Pseudomonadota > Alphaproteobacteria > Rhodobacterales > Rhodobacteraceae > CANLSM01. The sequence goes on from CANLSM010000010.1 coordinate 12,536, forward strand.
GCCCATGCCAGCCCGGATATCGAACTGCGCTTCTCGGCCACGCTGAGAATTCTCGATTTCGTTCGCGACGAGATAGATGTGGCGATCCGCTTCGGGCTGGGCGAGGATGAGGGACTGTTCTCCGAGGCGCTCTATCGCGGATGGATCACACCGATGATGCATCCCGATCTCGCCTCCGGGGTCGAAAAACCCGCGGATCTGCTGGATCTGCCGCTGATCCACGATGGCAGCCTCAGTTTTCTCGAACACCAGCCCGACTGGCAGCGCTGGTTCAAGGAGGCCGGGGTCGAGACTGGCCCCCTGAAAGGCACGCATTTTTCGCAGGCCGATCATGCGGTCGATGCCGCCCTTAGGGGCAATGGCGTGGTGCTGGGGCGCAGTTCGATCACACTCAACGCCCTGACCAGCGGGGCGTTGGTCGCGCCTTTCGATCTGGCGCTGACCTCACGCGCGCATTATCGACTGGTCTGCCCCCTTGGCAATGAGACCCGGCCCGCGATACAGCGTTTTCGGGATTGGATACACGCTGAATTTCGGGCAGATACGGGCCTGTCGGAAGGCCGACATCTGGTGTCGGTGGATTGAAGGGGCAAACCATGCGGATAGGCGTTCTTGAAACCGGCGAGGTCCTGACCGATCTGGTGGATCGTCACGGCCCGTATATCGATCATTTCAAACGTCTGCTCAACGCTGTCGATCCTGACCTGACATTCGTGAACTACGCCGTCGTCAAGGGGCACATCCCCGACGACCCCACGGATATGGACGCGTGGATCATCACCGGCTCGCGCCATGGCGTCTATGATGACCTGCCCTGGATCGAACCGTTGAAGACGTTTCTGCGCACATGTCTGGCGGCCCCGGTCAAGGTCGTCGGGATCTGTTTCGGCCACCAGATCCTGGCAGAGGCAATGGGCGGCAAGGTGGTCAAGTCAGACAGGGGCTGGGGGCTGGGTGTGCACAGCTACCGCGAAAGCGGCCCCAGACCTGCCTGGATGTCTGACGTCCCGACTACCTGGTCAGGGCATGCGGTGCATCAGGATCAGGTGGTGATACAGCCGCCCGGCAGCACAATTCTGTCAGGCTCGGATTTCTGTGAGTACGCGGCACTGGTCTATGGTGATGCGGAAGCTCCGGTCGCGATCTCCGTTCAACCGCATCCTGAGTTCACTGCTGAGTTCGTAAACGGGCTGATCGAGGCTCGACTTGGCGAGATCGTGTCCGAAGATGTCGTAGGTCCGGGGCAGAAATCACTGGGCAAACCTGTCGACAACACCGCGTGGGCGAAGGCGATCGTAGCCTTCCTGCATCAGGGTCAATCGATCTGAAGGCGGGCGCAGACATGGCTGCGCGCGCCACTTGAATGGATCTCAGGCCTCAGCGCTGAGTCGGGTTATTTCTTCTTTGAGGTGGAGTTTTTGTCGTTTCAGAGTCTTGATCTGAAGATCGTCCGAGCCGGGACTGCGTTGTTCTTCTTCAATCTTTACGGAAAGGCTTTCATGCTTTTTACGGAGTTCGTTCAAGTGAGAACTCAATGTCATTCTCTTCCTCCTCTGATTTGAAGTCGTAACGGAAACATTGCACCACAGAATCTACGTTCTGTCACGTAAAGGCTTTCCTAATTTGCAGGATCGGCAGCGCATTCAGGGCTGTTCAAAGCGCCAAAGCGCCGCCCTCGCGCAGAATTCGCCGTGCCTCGGACGAGAAATCGTCGCCATCTTCGACATGAACAGGGCCGTCATGCATGATCAGGGGCGGGTGAAGCGTCAGGGGGGAGCGGCTGCCCTTGCTTGCCTGAACAAGCACCCGGCGGGCCACGCGGCCGGACCGGGAGGCAATGGGCAAGATCCGGATATCGCCCGCCCTCGTATGAAGTGCAGCAAGGATTTCATGCAATCGCCCGGCCCGTTGAATGATCGAGAAGGTCCCCTTTGGGCGCACACGTCTCAGACATTGCTCAATCCAGACAGGAAGGGTGATCTGTGCCTCCCTGTGCGCGATATCACGGCCCATATCGCGCGGTCCGCTGGACGCGGGCTCGTGAAAGGGCGGATTGGTCAGGACATGATCGAACTGCCGAGTTCTCAGGCTGTCGGGTGGACGGGCAAGATTGCCCTCGATGATTTCCGCCTGCAGATCATTCGACGGGCCGTTGCGGCGCGCAAGATCGCAATAGTCGGGCTGCAGTTCCAGACCTGTCCCCGTCAGTCCCGGCACGCGCCGCATGAGACAGTAAAGCGCCGTACCGACCCCGCAACCGATATCGAGGACGGATGCCCCGGCCTCCGCGGGAACACTGGCAGCAAGGAGGACCGGATCGGTTGCCGCACGATAGCCCCGACGCGGCTGAACAAGATCAAGCCTGCCGTCGAGAAAGAGATCACGGGTAAGCTCCACGCCCTCAACCCCCGGAGACGTCCAGCGCGTTGTCCTTGAGGATAGCGCGTGCCATAAATGCGTCCGCGCGGGCCACCATCATGCGTCGCGGAAAGGCCCCGATGCCCCCCTCCAGAATGCTCATATGGACGTCCATCACAAAGCACTCTATATCCTCGGCACGCAACAGGGCGGTGGCAAAGGCGATCACGGTCGGGTCGGTGGTTCTGAGCACTTCAAGCATGCGCTCACCCTAGCCTGCGGCCCTGCAGGCGTCGAGGCGAATAACAATGCGCAGGCAGGAGAGTATCATGGCAAACAGCGGCCCGGTCGAGACATTGCAGGCCCTGCTCAAGCACGACATGGAGGCCGTGAACACGCTGATCGCAGAGCGCATGGCAAGCCGGCATGCCCCCCGCATTCCCGAAGTGACCGCCCATCTGGTTGGTGCCGGCGGCAAGCGGCTGCGGCCCCTCCTGACCCTGGCTGCGGCACGGCTTTGCGGATATAGGGGCACCGACCATGTCAGGCTTGCCGCAACCGTGGAGTTCATTCACACGGCGACGCTTCTGCATGACGACGTGGTGGACGAGAGCCAGCAGCGCAGGGGCCGTCCGACCGCCAACCTGCTATGGGACAATCAGTCAAGCGTTCTGGTCGGCGACTACCTCTTCTCGCGGGCGTTTCAGTTGATGGTCGAGACCGGTAATCTGGCGGTGCTTGATGTGTTGGCCAATGCCTCGGCGGTGATCGCCGAGGGCGAGGTCCTGCAATTGAGCGCTGCCCGGTCACTTCGCACGACGCGCGACATCTATACGCAGGTGATCCGGGGCAAGACGGCGGCGCTGTTCTCGGCCGCAACGCAGGTGGGCGGAATGATCGCCGATGCAGACGAAGCAGAGATCGCGGCACTGCGCATCTATGGCGATGCTCTGGGCATGAGTTTCCAGATCGTCGATGATCTCCTGGATTATGGCGGCGTCAGCGCGACCATGGGCAAGAACACAGGCGATGATTTCCGGGAACGCAAGATGTCGCTTCCGTTGATCCTCGCGGTTGAGGCGGCGGACGCAGCCGAGCGGGCTTTCTGGACCCGGGTCATCGAGAAAGGTGACCAGCGCGACGGTGATCTGGAAGAAGCCCTGGCGCTGATGGCCCAACATGGTGCGCTGGAGGCGACACGGGATGCTGCCCTTGGCTGGTCAGATGCGGCCCGCGAGGCGCTGAGCGATGTGCCGAGTGGCGAGCTTCGCGATCAGCTTATCGATCTGACGGCTTTCGTGGTGGACCGGGTTCGTTAAGAACACACGCCTCCGGCGGGGATATTTACAGGAAAAATGAAGGCGGTGGTCAGCCCACGACCCCGGCACTGATCCACCAGTCCGGATGATGCCTGCGGACGGCGGAGGCTGCGGTTTCTGCCCGGTCTCTGTCTTCGAACAGCCCGAAACAGGTCCCGCCGGAGCCGGACATGCGGGCGAGCGCACAATCCGGCATTGAGGTCAGCACATCGAGAATGCTCTGAATCCTCGGATCGACCGCCAGCGCTGCGGGTTCGAGATCGTTTCTGGCGTTGCGCAGGAAACCGAAGAGATCCGAGGGCGTGTCGAATTGGGTCGGGAGAGGCGGCAGTGGGGTGTTCACCGTTCTGTTCAGTCCCGAGAATACGGCGGCAGTCGGCACCGGTCTGAGGCGGTTGATCAGCACGATCCCGAAATCCGGCAGGTCCGGGAGCGGCGTGATGTCCTCTCCCACCCCTTGCATCCGCGCCGGGGTCCCGCTCATGCAGACCGGGATGTCAGCGCCGAGTTTCACAAGCGCATCGCGGGATGGAAGGGGGACATCCCAGAGTTCCGCGAGCAGGCGCAGAGTGGCGGCGGCATCCGATGACCCACCGCCGATTCCAGAGGCTATCGGCAGGTTCTTGGTCAGCCTCAAAGCCGCGCCAAGGCCTGCGGATCGTAAGAGACCGGCGGCTTTCAGAACGAGATTGTCCGCGCCGCCTCCCAGATCCTGACCGAACGGGCCGTCGAGTGTCAGTGACAGGGTTGCGGCGGGTTCAGCTTCCAGTCGATCACCGAGATCGGGAAATACGACCAGACTGTCGAGCAGATGGAGCCCGTCCTCCCTGCGCCCCACGACGTGAAGCGCAAGATTGACCTTGGCACGTGCCAGCATGGGCGTGGTCAGCCGTCCTGGGCGGTCAGTTCTTCGGTGACGCTTTCTGCTTCCTGTTCCAGCACCGCATCAAGCCCGATCTCGAGCTTCCGGCGAATGCGCTCCGCATCGGCCTCTTCCGGGTCGAAGGACAGCGCGCGCCGCCACTGGAATTCCGCCTCAAGCCTGCGGTCGACTTTCCACAGAACATCCCCCAGATGGTCGTTGATGATGGGATCGATCGGCAGAAGCTCGACTGCGCGTTCCATATGCGGCACGGCTTCCTCATACTTGCCGAGGCGGTAGAGCACCCATCCCAGAGAGTCCGTGATGTAGCCGTCATCGGGGCGCTGTTGGACGGCCTTTTCGATCATGGCCTGCGCCTCTTCGAGATTGCGGTGCAGTTCGACCAGCGAGTATCCCAGATAATTCAAGACCAGCGGCTGATCGGGGCGCAACTCAAGCGCCTTGCGGAAATCGGATTCCGCTTGGTCCCAGCGATCGGTTCGCTCAAAGGAGATGCCCCGCGAATAGTAGATGACCCAGTGATTTGCCGTATCGATCTTGATCAGTTCAAGCGCGCGGCTATAGGCCTCTGCCGCCTCGGCATAGGCCTCGTCGCGGCGCTGAAGATCGCCCAACCCCGTCTGTACGCTGATGTTTTCCGGCCGCTCGCGGGACAGTTTGTTGAGCACTTCAATGGCTTCATCACGACGCTCTGCCGCATCAAGACTGTCGGCGCGGCCTATTTCGGCGGTGACATACCAGACCGAGTCCGTCGGGATCCGCGCATATTCCAGAACGGCGAGATCGTGCTGCTGCTGAGCCTGAAGGATGTCCGCCCCCAGCAGGATCGCCTCGTCAAACTGGGGGCGCGCATGGGCGGCAAGACGGGTGTAGAGCAGGCCGAGACGCTGGGCCTGTTCGCGGTTGAGCGCGGCGGCCAGGATCAGCATTGCTTCGGCTGCGCCATCGGGCGCGTCGCTGATGACATCGAAATCCAGTGTCTCGCCATTTTCAAGCGCAGTGCGGAACTGCGACAGACGCTCGTCCGCATAGCCGCCTGAAACCGCCTCCCTGATCACATCGAGCGCCGCTTCGGGCTGCTCCAGCTGCGACAGTATCTGAACATGTCCGAGGATCGCAGTGCGATTGAGGTGAAGCGGGCCATCGGCATCGCCTTTCAGGATCTGGTCGGCCGTCGCATAGTCACCTGCAAGGGCCAGAGCGAGCGCCTTGTGATACTGACCATAGAGGTTGAGCGCCGGACTGCCATCCATGCTGTCAAACCGGGCCTGCGCGGCATCGTAGTCACCAAGACCCACCTCGATCCAGCCCAGCATCAGACCGCGAAAGAGCGGGTTGAAATCGCTGGCCTCGTCGCTGACGATCTCGCGGGCCTGCTCGAACTCATCCTTGGCCAGCGCGTCAGCCAGCAGAACCAGTGCGGTCAACTGATTGGCCGATCCAGTGGTTTCCATCTGGCGGGCCAGTGTCACACCGTTTGAGATCTGACCTGCGGCGACCTGCGCCACCATCGCACTTTGCAGCAGAAGCGGATCACGCGGCGAATAGGCAAGCGCCTCGGCATAATAGCGGCCAGCCGCCTTGTAGTCGTTGCGGATGTCAGCTTGCGTGGCCGCGAGATAGGGGCCAGAGATACCTTCTGCAAATACAGACGAGGCCGTTGCGAGCGACAGGCAGAACGCTCCCGCCCTCGCATACCGGGTCAGTTTTTGACGCACAGAACCTGCTCCTTTTTTTCTTGCCTGACCGTCAAACTAGGGCGGCCACGGCTCAAGTGCAAATCCCTGCCACGAGAATAAGGCAGCAATTTGTGCTTTTTTGACCGCTCTGGCTCACATATTGGGGTAGTTTGGCCCGTCCCCGCCCTGTGGTGTCACCCAGTTTATGTTCTGGCTCGGGTCCTTGATGTCGCAGGTCTTGCAATGCACGCAGTTCTGGAAATTGATCTGAAAGCGCGGGTTTGACCCGTCATCGTCGCGCAGAACCTCATAGACACCGGCCGGGCAGTAGCGCTGCGCGGGCTCGGCATATCTGGGCAGGTTGACCTCGACGGGGATTGACGGATCACCAAGCTGCAGGTGGCAGGGCTGCGATTCCTCGTGATTGGTGCCCGAGAAGCTGACATTGGTCAGACGATCGAAGCTGAGTTTGCCATCCGCCTTGGGATAGTCGATCGGCTTGAACTTGTCTGCCTCGCCCGTGGCCGCCGCATCCGTCTTGCCGTGTTTCATTGTGCCAAACGGGTTCCAGCCGGTCAGGTTGGCCGCCCACATGTCGATGCCCCCCATCAGAAGCGAGGCCAGCATGCCGTAGCGTGACCAGAGCGGTTTGACATTGCGCACCCGCTTGAGGTCCTTGGCAATCGGCCCGTTGCGTACTGCGTTCTCGTAGGCACTCAACTCGTCCTGCGCCCGACCGGCCTTGATTGCCTCCGCAACCGCATCGGCGGCCATCCGGCCGGAATGCATGGCGTTATGATTGCCCTTGATGCGCGGCACATTCACAAAACCGGCCGAACACCCCAGCAGAGCGCCGCCGGGGAAGATGGTCTTGGGGATCGACTGCCAGCCGCCCTCGGAAATCGCGCGCGCACCATACGCGACCCGCTTGCCGCCTTCGAGCAGCTTGGCGATCTCGGCATGATGCTTGAACCGCTGGAACTCCTGATAGGGGAAGAGATGCGGGTTCTCATAGTTCAGATGGACCACGAAACCGATGAACACCTGATTGTTCTCGGCATGATAGATGAACGAGCCGCCGCCCGCATTGCCACCCAGCGGCCAGCCCATTGTGTGGGTCACCTGCCCCTCGCGGTGGTTCTCTGGCTTGATCTCCCAGATTTCCTTCATGCCGAGGCCGTATTTCTGCGGTTCGCTGTCCTTGGCCAGATCGAACCGCTCGATCACCTGTTTGGACAGCGATCCACGCACGCCCTCGCTGAGCAGAACATATTTGCCGTGAAGCTCCATTCCGGGCTCATAGGCATCACCCGGTGTGCCATCTGGGTTCCTGCCGAACTCACCGGCAACCACACCTTTGACAGCGCCATTCTCATCATAGACCAGTTCAGAGCACGCCATACCCGGGAACACCTCGACCCCCATCGCCTCGGCCTGTTCGGCCATCCAGCGGCAGACATTGCCCATCGAGACAATGTAGTTGCCGTGGTTGTTCATCAGAGGCGGCATCGGAAAATTCGGGATGCGCAGGCTTCCACCCTCGCCCAGCATCAGGAACCGGTCGCTCGTGACCTTGGTCTTGATCGGCGCACCTTTGTCCTTCCAGTCCGGGATCAGCGCATCAAGGCCGGACGGGTCCAGCACCGCACCCGAAAGGATATGCGCGCCCACCTCCGAGCCCTTCTCCAGCACCACGACGTTCAGTGCCTCGTCGATCTGTTTGAGCCGGATTGCAGCCGACAGACCCGCAGGCCCTGCCCCCACGATCACAACATCACATTCCATCGACTCGCGAACCATATCGGACATCTTCATCAACCCTCTCTCTCGCGGCCCCGCATATCAGCGGTTCTCCGGTCGGCTCATGCGTATCTCACCCCGGCAATCCCGGTCAATGCACACGCAACGTCACACCCAAGCCCGCCCATTTGACGAAGACTGCTTGAACTCGCAAAATCCACGTCTTATCGTCAAAGGCTGACCGAACTCAGGTCGGGAACAGGTCGCATTTCAGGTCAAGATCACAGGACAGAGCAGCGTTATGGACAAAATCCCTCTTACTCGGGCGGGTCACGCAAAACTGGATGCCGAATTGAAGACGCTCAAGTCGGTGGAACGTCCTGCCGTGATCAAGGCGATTGCCGAGGCGCGCGAGCATGGGGACCTGTCCGAGAATGCGGAGTATCACGCCGCCCGCGAACAGCAGAGCCATATCGAGGGCCGCATCAAGGAGCTTGAAGGCATCATCGGACTGGCCGATGTGATCGACGTGGCCAAGATGTCGGGCGCGATCAAGTTCGGCGCCACCGTGCATCTGGTCGATGAGGACACGGACGAGGAGAAGACCTATCAGATCGTCGGCGAAGCAGAGGCCAGCATCGAGGCCGGTCTGCTCAACATCAAGTCTCCACTGGCGCGCGCGCTGATCGGCAAGGAGGAAGGCGACAGCGTCGAGGTCAAGACACCCGGCGGGATCCGAAGCTATGAGGTCCTCAGCGTGAAATACATCTGACAATAACTGTTCGTTGACGGTATGGCCTGAACGGTCAGACACTGGTTTTCGAGGTCCAAAAAGGGGGCGGACCGTGGAAGGCATTCACAGATTTCTCACCTGCGAACGCGGGGCGCTCAATATGGGTGGCGGGCTGACCCTGCCCGTCGTTCTCAGTGTGCTCTGGGCTCTGGCGATGATCGGCGTCCTTTTGGGTGCGTCTGATCCTGCGCCGGGATGGTTGGTCTGGGCGGCCCTTCTCGTTCTGCCCATCGGGCTCCTTTGGGCGGTCCTGATCCCTCTGCAGGTCTTTGCCCGCAACGAGGAACGGATCGCGGCTCTTGAAACCGAACTTGAGGGCCTGCGCGCGTCTGACATCACATCCGAGGTCACCGAAAGACTTGAGGCACTGGAAGCTGCGCGGACGCCGCGCCCCGCCGAGAGCCGCGGGCCGGAACCAAAACCGGTGACAGAGGCGCCCACCGTCCTGGAGGACGAAGCACCCGAGTTGCCGCTACAGGTCGAAGAGCCGGTCGCCGCGCCAAGCCCCGCTCCCCAGCCCGAAGAAATCCCTGAGCCGGAAGTCCCCGCGCCACCGTCACTGCCGATGGAGACGCCGCAGGATCACTTCGATCTCAGCGCCGATATCTGCATTCGCGCGCTGCAATTCCCCCTCAACGGGTCGGACAAGGAGGGTTTTGCGGCTCTGAAACAGGCGGTTCGGGACCACAGCATGGCCAAGCTTCTGCAATCGGCAGAGGACGTGCTGAACCTGTTGTCCCAGGAAGGGATCTATACCGACGATCTTGAGGCTGAACCGGTAGCAGCCGAGGCCTGGAAAGCCTACGCGCTTGGCAGTCGGAGCGCGGTACTGGATCAGGTTCTGGGCGAGCGCGATCCCACCCAGCACGCGCTCGTGCTGGAACGCACGCGCGCCGACATCGTCTTTCGCGACACCGCGCTGCACTTTCTGCGCCGTTTCGAGGCCGAGATGCCGCGCCTGTTCCGCGGAGCAACCGAGGCGCAGGTTGCCGAGTTGATGAACACGAGGACGGCGCGGGCCTTCATTCTGCTCGGCCGGGTCAGCGGAACACTGGAGCCGCGTTCAGAAAAAGCTTGAATAGGGAATGTAGCGCACCGGCGCGCCCGGCGTGATCTCCATCGCCTCATCAGGCAGCTCAACCAGACCATCGGCCCAGCTGAGCCCGGAAATCCGGCCCGATCCTTCCGAGGCAAAGACCTCTGCTCCACCCTCGGGGGTCACACGCGCACGCAGAAACTCCCGACGCCCCGCCTTCTTGGACTTGGAAAAGGCCGCGGGCAATATGAAGCCCTGCGGAACATGCCAGGCCTCACCGGCCATCTGACCCAGTGCGGGACGTGCGAACACCAGAGCGCAGACAAAGGCTGCAACCGGGTTGCCCGGCAGCCCGAAAATCGGACGACCCCGCCATTGACCAAGCGCCAGAGGACGGCCCGGCTTGACGCCGATACGCCATGTGGAGACGGTGCCTTCGGCTTCCAGCAAGGCGGAGATATGGTCCTCGTCCCCGGCGGATGCCCCGCCGCTGGTCAGTATCGCATCGCAGCGGGCACCACCCTGATCAAGCGCCGTCCGGACCGCATCGCGCCGATCGCCTGCGTGACCGAGATCAACGGGCTCCATGCCAAAACGCCCCAGAAGGTCGAGCAGCATGGGACGGTTTGCATCAAATATCTGGTGCCGCTCGGCCCTGCTGCCCGGTGCGACAACCTCGTCGCCTGTGGAGAGCACGCCGACCTTGAGGGGTGCGAAAACCCGCGCTTGGGCAATCCCCACCGCCGAGAGCAACGCGAGATCCTGTGGTGCGAGGCGACGGCCTCTGGGAAGCGCGGGCATCCCGGCCTCCAGATCCTCGCCCATGGCGCGGCAGTTCGCACCCGGCTTCAATCCCCGCCCGAAACGGACATGCCCGTCTTCCAGACTGACATCTTCCTGCAGGATGACCGTGTCGACGCCGTCCGGCAGCAGAGCCCCGGTGAGAATTCGAACGGCTTGCCCCGCTGGAACACGCGCCGCAACAGATGCACCTGCCGCCGCCCGACCGCTCATCAGAGGCAGCGATATCTCGTCACCTTCGGGCAGGCCCGCATGCGCAAACCCGTATCCGTCCACGGCCGAATTGGCGCCCGGCGGATTGGCACGACGGGCCAGAACATCTTCGGCCAGCACCCTGCCCGCGGCCCTGTCGATCGCCAGCTCTTCCGCCTCGACCACGACTGTCGTGGCCTCGCGCAACCGCGCCAGCGCCTCGTCCACCGGCGTCCAGTGGACGCCCGGCGGCAAGGCGAAACAGTCGTTCTTCAGCCCCGGCATCCTAGAGATCCAGCTCCTGCCGGATGAACCGGGCAATGGCTTCGATATCGTCGAGATCGAAGACCCGCACATCAACCTCATAGCCCGTGACGTCCCCGGCAATCGCGCGGATCGACGGATTGTCTTCGGCCAGCGGGGGCGTCCCGCGATCTGCGCGGTACACCTCGATCTTGGGATGGGGCGCGTTCTTGTAGCCCTCCGCGAGCACCAGATCGACCGGCGCAAGCTTGGGCAGCAGATCATCAAGCTCGAACTCCACTTCATCCCTCAACTCATGCATCAACGCCCAGCGCTTGCGGGAGGCGAGCAGCACCTCGCGCGCCCCGGCCTGTCTGTGGCGGTAGCTGTCCCGACCCGGCTGATCAACATCGAAGGCATGGTGGGCGTGTTTGATCGTCGAGACCGTCAGCCCCTCCGCGCAGAAATGCGAGACAAGGCGCGTGACCAGTGTCGTCTTGCCCTGATCCTTCCAGCCGGTGATACCGTAAAGTTTCAAAGGCCATACTTTTTGATCATAGCTTCGGCTTCGGCGAAGTCCTCGGCGGTGTTGATATTGAAGAAAGGATCATAGTCGAACCCCTCGAACACCATTTTGGCGCAGCCCAGCGGCTCGGTCCACAGGATCACCTTGCTCACGCCTTCGTTGAGGGCAGCGCGCAGGTTGTCCCGCAGATCAACGGGCCAGAGCCCGAAGGTGGGGTGACGCGCAAAGCCGCGTTCGGGGTCGGGCGTCATTGCCATGGCGAGCGGTTTGTCCTGCGCGATCGCGGCAGCACCGAGCCCTGAAACCAGCGAAGACGGAAAAAACGGCGTGTCGGCGGCCACCGTCACGATATGGGACGCGCCCTCCTCAGCCGCCCGGTCCAGCCCGGCCAGAACGCCCGCCAGAGGCCCGGCGAAGCCCCCTATGCTGTCGGCCACCACCGGAAGGCCGGTCTGCGCAAAGCGGTCGGGCGCGCCATTCGCGTTGAGAATGATGCGGGTCACCTGAGGTTCCAGCCGCGCAATTACCCGATCCAGAACAGACGTGCCGTCAAGGCTCAGAAGACACTTGTCGCCGCCGCCCATACGGCGTGACTGCCCGCCCGCCAGAATGACCCCAATCGGGTCACGCACCGGCTTTTTGCCAACCTTCGATGGTCTCCACGGCCTGATCCACGGTCATGCCGCTTGGCAGAAGTCGTTGATCCAAAGGAATAAAGTCGCGATCATCGAGCGGCAGCCCAAGACCGAGCGGTGTCGATTTCACACCACCGATAGAGGACCAGCGGATTTGCTCAGACCGCCCGTTCGAGGCGCGCGAGACCCCGTCGGGGCCAATCTCGACCCGGAACGGACCTGCGCGGTAGCTGGACATCTCATTGTCCTGATCCTTGCGCAAATCACGGTAGCGACTGAGAAACAGTATCACCAGATAGGCCCCAAGCAGACCCATCGTGATCCCGCCCCACAGCAGCACCGCCACGATGATCGGCAGACCGGCATCGAGCTGCGAGAAATATTCGTTCATCCGCCCCAAAACGATCCGTGACAGAACCCAGAGAACAAACAGCATGATGCCGATGGCGATCATTTCGGTCAGGGACCGCCATTGACCGTGAACATGCTTTCCGATGCGCTGGCTCACCACATCCTTGGGATCATATTCGTATTTGATCATCACTTGTCACCCGCTTTGCCTGCTGCGCTCATTTTCCTGAGGTCGAACCGCGTTGGTATCACTTGTGTCCAGCACAAGACGCTCAGCCCCATTCAGACACAGATACCTCTTACCGCGCATTCGTCCAATCAAGGTTAACCCGATTTGTTTTGCAATCTCCACCCCCCAGCCGGTGAAACCTGAACGGGAGACGAGTGTCGGGATCCCCATCAGGCCGGTCTTGATCACCATCTCCGATGTCAGCCGCCCTGTCGTGTAAAGAAGTTTGTCTTCTGCGCTGATATCGTTGAGAAACATCCAACCCGATATCTTGTCGACCGCATTGTGACGGCCGACATCCTCCATATAGACCAGCGGTCGGTCATCCTTGCAGAGAACTGTTCCATGGATTGCGCCTGCGGTCAGATAGAGCGACGGCATGGTGTTGATCTGGTGGGCAAGCGCATGAAGGTCACTGACGCGCACCCTGACACCCTGCAATTGCAGATCCTCCAGACCCTCCATCATATCGCCGAAGACAGTGCCGACAGCGCAGCCTGAGGTACGTGTCTTCTTTTTCAGCTTGTCCTCATAGTTGGTCCGGCGCGCAGTGCGGACCACCACCGTCTCCAGATCCTCGTCGAAATCGACCGATTTGACGGTATCATCGTCATGCAGCATGCCCTGATTGCGCAGATATCCGACCGCCAGATACTCCGGATAGTCACCGATGGTCATGGCGGTCACGATTTCCTGGGAGTTGAGGAAAATCGTCAGCGGACGCTCCTCGACGACCTGGATATCGCGCACATTCCCCTCGTGATCTACGGCGCTGACGGATCGCGTCAGGCGGGGATTCTCCGGATCTGGTACGAGCGGGCCTGTCATCTGATGTCCTGTTGTGCTGTGTCCCATGACATCAGCAAGAGACATGAAACGCAATATCGGCATTTGGAATTGTGCCGAGAAACGAGATCAGCGTATAGTTGATTGCGACAGCGCACATTCGACCCCCTTCACGAGGACATCGGTGACATCAAAATCCGCCTTCTGGCAAGGCTTTCAAGCTGGCCTGCCCTTTGTCCTGATCGTCTGCCCGTTTGGACTTCTCTTCGGCGTCGTGGCGACCGAGGCGGGACTTGAGTTGCGCGAAACCATGGCGATGACCGCACTGGTGATTGCCGGCGCATCACAGTTCACGGCTCTTCAGTTGATGGCCGAGCAGGCCCCGACCTTCGTGGTGATCGGCGCCGCTCTGGCCGTGAACATGCGCATGGCGATGTATTCGGCTTCCATGGCACCCCATATCGGCGGCGCACCGGTCTGGCAGCGCGCAATTGCCGCCTATTTCCTTGTCGATCAGACTTATGCCGCCTCGATCCAGAAGTATCAGGACCACCCGGACATGACCCTGCGGATCAAGATGATCTACTTCTTCGGTGTGGTCACCCCGATCTGCCCGCTCTGGTATGTCTTCACCTATATCGGTGCGGTTTCGGGAAGCACGATCCCCGAGAGCTTCGCGCTCGATTTCGCGGTTCCCATCACCTTCATTGCTCTGGTCGCTCCGGCGCTGCGCAGCCTGCCGCATATTGCAGCGGCCTTTGTGTCGGTGGTCGTGGCACTGGCGCTGTCCTGGATCCCGTTCTCGCTTGGCCTGATTGTCGCGGCGGCCCTGGCAATGGTTACGGGCGCCGAGGTCGAGAAATGGAAGGAGCGCCGTTCATGATCGACCTGGCAACCCCGACCATCTGGTTCATCATCCTGCTGCTGGGCATCGGCACGTTCCTGATCCGGTTCTCGTTTATCGGCGTTCTCGGGAACCGTCGGCTGCCGGATTACGTTATGCGTCTTCTGCGCTTCGTCCCGGTGGCCGTGATGCCGGGCCTGGTTGCACCACTCATCGTCTGGCCTCAGGCGACGGGTGGCGAACCCGACCTGCCCCGCCTGACTGCCGCAGTGGCAGCCTTGCTGATCGGCGCTGCGACCCGCAGCCTGCTGGGCGCCATCGTCGGTGGGATGAGTGTCCTCTACCTGATGCTGTACCTGACCTCCTGACGGGTCAGATCGGCAGCGCCGTTGTCTCGCAGACCGTGCGCAGCGCAAAGGAAGAATGCATCTGTGCGACGCCGGGCAGACGGGCCAGATAGCGCCTGTGGATACGCGCGAAATCTTCTGTGTCCTGAGCCACGACCTTCAGCAGATAATCTGCGGTTCCGGCCATCAGGTGACACTCCAGCACATCAGGGATACGGGCGACGGCCCGCTCGAACCCGTCGAGGATTTCATCGGCCTGCCCGGTCAGCGTGATCTCCACAAAGACGGTGGCGCGACGATCCACCGCCCTTGGATCAAGCAAGGCAACGTAACCACGGATCACACCCGCCTGTTCGAGCCTTTGAACCCGCCTGTGGCAGGCCGAGGCCGAGAGATGCACCTTCTCGGCCAGATCCGCATTCGAGATCCGTCCCTCGATCTGGAGTGTCTCCAGGATTTTCCGATCCATTGCGTCCATTTCCATCACGCGCTGTTTCCTTGCGTCATCCGTACTATATACGCGTGATAATTCGATGTTTGCGCTAACTTGCAACAAATATTTGCAAGAACTCTTCCGGCCGATGGCATAATACTGCGCCAACCATCAGGGAGGGAACCGCCATGAGAATCGGATGTCCGAAAGAGATCAAAAATCAGGAATATCGTGTCGGCATCACGCCCGCCGCCGCGCAGGAGGCGATTGCCGCCGGTCATCAGGTGATGATCGAAACCGGTGCCGGTGCCGGTGCCGGGTTTTCCGATGAGGACTATCAGGCCATAGGAGCCGAGATCGTCGGCAATGCCTCCGACATCTTCGCGCAGGCTGAAATGGTCGTGAAGGTGAAGGAGCCCCAAGCCGTGGAGCGCAAGCAATTGCGCGAAGGGCAGATCCTGTTCACCTATCTCCATCTCGCCCCCGATCCGGCCCAGACCCGCGACCTTCTCGAAAGCGGCGTGACCGCAATCGCCTATGAGACGGTGACCGATCGCGCGGGTGGCCTGCCTTTGCTTGCCCCCATGTCGGAGGTGGCGGGCAAGCTCGCCCCGCAGGTCGGCGCCTGGACCCTGCAGAAAGCCAATGGCGGACGCGGGGTGCTGATGGGAGGCGTTCCCGGCGTCGGTGCGGCGCAAGTCATGGTGATCGGCGGGGGCGTTGTCGGCACCCACGCCGCCCGTGTCGCCGCTGGTATGGGCGCAGACGTGACCGTGCTCGATATGTCGCTGCCGCGGATGCGCTATCTGGATGATACATTCGGGCATGTCTTCCGGACCCGCTATGCCT
Source organism: uncultured Paracoccaceae bacterium (assembly GCA_947493745.1). Lineage (GTDB taxonomy): Bacteria > Pseudomonadota > Alphaproteobacteria > Rhodobacterales > Rhodobacteraceae > CANLSM01. The sequence goes on from CANLSM010000010.1 coordinate 28,580, forward strand.
CCAAGGGCAATATCGCCGAGATGGCGGAGATGGCCGACATGGTGATCGGAGCCGTGCTCATCCCCGGAGCCGAAGCCCCCAAGCTGATCCGCCGTGACCAATTGTCTGGAATGAAACCGGGCGCGGCTCTGGTCGATGTCGCGATTGATCAGGGCGGCTGCTTCGAGACCTCGAAGGCCACGACCCATGACGATCCGATCTACGAGGTGGATGGCATTCAGCATTATTGCGTTGCCAACATGCCCGGAGCCGTCGCCCGCACATCAACCATAGCCCTTGGAAACGCCACGATGCCCTTCATGCTGGCGCTTGCAAACAAGGGCTGGCGGCAGGCCTGCGAAGATGACGAGCATCTTCTGAACGGCCTGAACACCCATGCGGGCCACTTGACCTATGCCGCCGTCGGCCGCGCGCTTGAAATTGATGTCCTCTCGCCGCGTCTCGCCCTGAAAAGCTGATCCCGGGATTGCCGCCGGACGTCGCTCTGACCACGCGACGTCCGGCGGCTCAAGGGACATGCCTGAAATGAAACCCTGGCCGTAGTTCTGGTTCTGGGCCGTGGAGCATAGGGGCAAGACAAGAGCACGGCGGTTATCCGGCGTGATCGAGCAATCGCTGTTGCGTCGGGATTCTGTCAAGCATTTGGGCAATGCCCGTGCTTCCGGGAAAGGACGGTATGCAGGCCAAGGTCCAACGGCTGCAGGCGGAGTTCTGACCCCTTTGAGCATGGCTTTACCGTGCGGCTCCAGTCATTCCTATCGCCCGCAGTATTTGATGACTCGAACCTTGCGATATCCGCGCATCGGGCAAGGTATTCTTTATCATCTGGTAAAGTTGCCGGATCTCCGGTCACCTGCGGATGAAACCCGAGCCACGTTCGATAATGGAGGTGGCTCGCATCAAGCGTAGGTCGCGCATTCAACCGGATCGGAGAACCACAGCAACCATTCTGCAAGACATCTTGCAATCAAAAATCAAATATGCAAGTAATCATGCGACCCACCAAGGACCCAGCATGTCTCTCATCGACCAGATCTCGGATCAGGCCCCCGCGCTGACACCAAGCGAGAAGCGGCTTGTGGAGAATGTGATCGAACGCCCCACCGCCGCGGCGCTCGGCACTGCGGGCGAACTGGCCCGCGCCGCAGGCGTGCACGAGGCGACGGCCTCACGTCTGGCGAAAAAGCTGGGCTTTGACAGCTACGCCGCCTTCCGCGACGCATTGCGCGACGAATTCATCGCGACCCGCGAGACCGCCACGCGGTTCGAGAAGACCATTGCGGAGAGCTCGTCCGACACGATCCTGGGCAAGCTGGCACGGGACGAAGCACAGGCGCTTGGCCGGATCGAGGAATTCATCAACCCCGACCAGATCGCGGAGATCGCCGTGATGCTGATGAATGCGAACCGCATCTATGTCTACGGCTATGGCAACGCCGAGGTTCTGGCGCTGATGATGGTCAAGCGCTTCCGCCGCTTCGGCAAGGCGGTTCATCAACTCGACACCGATCCGCGTGGACTGGCCGAGCAGATGCTGGGACTGGGCACAGGCGATGTCGTGCTGAGTTTTGCCTTCCGCCGTGCGCCGCGCGGCTATGCGGCGCTGATCGAGACCGCCAGGGAGGCAGGGGCCACGACAATCATGATTTCGGGCAAGTCGGGCGCATTGCTGGCCCCCGGGCCCGACCACATTCTTGCCGCTCCAAGATCCGGTGATCCGGACGCTTTCCAGACCCTGACCGTTCCGATGACGGTCTGCAACGCCATCATCATCGCCGCAGGTCTGACAGCGAAGGAAAAGTCGCTGAAGATGCTCGACCGGCTGGGACAGCTGATCGAACGGTTTGAATAAAGAGGAATCCAAGGGAGGATCACATGACGTTTCTGACAGCAACGCGCCTCGGCGCGATCAGTATCCTGTTGTCTTCGGCAGCCCTTGCCGATGGGCATCTGGACGGAATGGGGCCTGAGGACCTGTTGCCTCTGGCGCAGAAAGAGGGCGCGGTGACCGTCTACTCCTTCACGAGCCGGATCGGAAAGGTGGAGAAAGCATTCGAGGAAGCCTATCCGGGCATCGACCTGCAGGGCTTTGACATCTCGTCCACCGAGCAGATCGCACGGCTTCAGGCCGAGGCACAGGCCGGGGTAACCAATGCGGACGTCATCTATATCTCCGATACGCCGGTGGTGCTGACCGAGCTTCTGGAGAAAGGGATCATCGCACCTTTCGTGCCGCCGCGCGTAGCGGACCGCGTCCCCGCAGAATACCAGAGTCCGCTTCTGGCACAGCGCCTGTCGACCAAGGTCTTGATGTATAACGAGGAGGCGCATCCGGATGGCGCGCCTGTCGCCAACCTCTGGCAACTGACAACCGACGACTGGCGCGGTCGCGTGGTGATGGTTGATCCGCTGCAAAGGGGAGACTACCTTGACCTGATGACCGAAATCGTTCTGCGCTCGGACGAGATGGCCGCGGCCTACGAGACGCAGTTCGGCGAGGCGATTGATCTCGACGGCGCGGCCAATGCAGGCGAGAAATTCATCGCGGATCTGTTCGCAAATGATGTGATCCTCGTCGGCTCCACCGATGACGTGAACGTTGCCGTGGGCGCCAAGGGGCAGGAGAACCCGCCTGTCGGCTTCACAAGCTATTCCGACCGCCGCGACAACGAGGAGGAAGGTTGGGCCCTTCAGGTCGCCAATGCGGTCGAGCCTGCACCGGGCATCATCTTCCCTGCCGTGCTGGCGCTGGCCGCAGACCCCAACAACCCTGCGGCCGCCCGTCTGGTGATCGATTTCCTGATGGGTGATGAAAGCGAGACAGGCGGGCCGGGCCTCGCGCCGTTCTACGTGGCGGGTGACTATGTGACCCGCACCGATATCCCGCCGCACCCGGACGCGGTGCCGCTCAGCGACTTCACCGCCTGGCGGATTGCGCCGGCTGAGACCGCCACAATCCGCGCGGAGATCGGCGATCTGATCCTGACCCTGCAGTAACCGGTTACGGCCCCCGGTCGGGGGTGGGCGTGGTAACGCGCCTGCCCTCGCACTATCCTCCCCCACAAAACCAAGGATGACTTCAATGGCGGATACGGCCATGAGCGGGCAAGGACGGCGTGTATTCTTCCGACAGGGCACCGTGCTCAAGACCGTGGTGCTGGCACTGCTGATCGCGATGATCGTGCTGCCGCTTCTGCGAACGGTGCTGTTCACATTGCAACCAGATACGATCCGGGCGTGGTCGGACGTCTTGACCGGGCGGCTTTCCACGAACCTTTTCTACAAGCCCTTGGGAAACACCCTGCTGATCGGAGTTGTGGTGTCCACGGGATGCGTCCTGCTCGGCGGGTTTCTTGCCTGGCTGGTGGTGATGACGAACGTGCCGTTCCGCAAGACCATCGGTGTTATGGCCACCCTGCCCTTCATGATCCCGTCCTTTGCCGCAGCGCTCGCCTGGGGCTCGCTCTTTCGCAACGACCGGGTGGGCGGTCAGGTCGGCTGGCTGCAGGGCATGGGGCTGGACATTCCCGACTGGCTCGCCTGGGGGATTGTGCCCACCCTGATCGTGCTGACGCTGCATTATTTCAGCCTTGCCTTTACGATCATCGCCGCGGCACTGGCCACGGTGAATTCCGATCTGGTCGAGGCCGCACAGATCGCCGGTGCCAGAGGACGGCGCATCCTGATGGGGATCGTTTTGCCGGTGACCACGCCCGCACTGGTCGCGGCGGGTTCTCTCTGTTTTGCAGGTGCGGTGTCGAACTTCGCCACACCTGCGCTTCTGGGCCTGCCGGTGCGGATGCAGACGCTTTCGACCCGCCTCTTCGGAATGATCGAAGTGGGACAGGTTGGCCGCGGCTATGTGATTGGCATCATGCTGGTCCTGATATCGGGTGCATTCCTTTGGGCGGGCAACCGGGTCGTCTCCGGACGCCGGTCCTATACGACGATCACGGGAAAGGGCGGACGGGCGAAACGCTTCGACCTGCGCCGCGCGCGCTGGCCGCTCTTCGGTGTGGCAATGATCATTCTGCTCAGCTCGACCGTGGTGCCGGTGATCGTGTTGACCGCATCAAGCCTCGCACCCTCATCAGCCAATCTCTTCTCTGACTGGACCCTGCATTACTGGATGGGGCGGAGCGACCCCTCCTTCGCCCAAGGCATTCCCGGCATCGCCCATAACGAGGATATCGTCCGGGCACTGACGATCACGCTCGGCCTCGGACTGGCCGTGTCATTTTCCGGCATGTTCATAGGGCTTCTCGCCTCCTACACCACGGCGCGGTTCCGGGAGGGTTGGATGTCCGCCGCGATCACGCAGATCAGCTTCCTGCCGCTTCTCGTACCGGGCATCGCGTTCGGGGCCGCCTATATCGCCTATCTGGGTGCGCCGATAGGGCCGTTCCCGGCACTCTACGGGACTTTCGCGCTGCTGGTCATCGCAGCAACCGCCTATCTGCTGCCATTCTCGGTTCAGACCGGACGTGCCGTGATCCAGCAGGTTGGCGGAGAACTGGAGGAAAGCGCGCGCATCACCGGCGCGAGCTTCGCCCACAGGCTCGCCGCAATCACCGTTCCACTTGCGATCCGGGGCCTGGCGGCGGGCGGTATCCTGATCTTCGTAAAGATCATTCGCGATCTGTCGCTGGTGGTTTTGCTTTTCACACCCACCATGCCGGTTCTGTCGGTCGTCGCCTACCGCTACGCCTCCGAAGGCTTCGGGCAATTCGCCAACGCAATCACCGTGGTGATCCTGTTCATCTCCATCGCGGCCACGCTGATCGCCAGTCGGCTGCAAACCAAATCCCAGCCCTGGCTACAGAACTGAGGGGATCTCATGCTGGAAATTCGCAATCTCACCAAGCGCTTCGGCAATGTCGATGCCGTCAGGGATGTGTCGATCTCGGCCCCGGGTGGCGCATTCCTCGTTCTTCTCGGACCCTCCGGCTGCGGCAAGACCACGCTTCTGCGCATGCTTGCAGGGTTGGAGCTGCCCTCGGAGGGTCAGATCGTCTTTGACGGGCAGACCGTCTCGGACGGAGACAGGAACTGGGCCGTCGATCCCGCAAAGCGCAACTCAGGGCTGGTGTTCCAGTCCTATGCACTCTGGCCGCATATGTCGGTGCGCGGCAATGTGGACTGGCCACTGAAGGTGATGAAAATGCCCAAGGCCGCGCGGGCGGAACGGGTGGACGAGGTTCTGAAACTGCTGGATATCGGTCAACTGGCAGAGCGCTATCCCAACGAGATCTCGGGTGGCCAGCAGCAGCGTGTCGCGATCGCGCGGACCATCGCACCCAAACCGTCAGTCCTTCTGTTCGACGAGCCGCTCTCGAACCTAGACGCCAAGCTGCGGGTCGAGATGCGGACCGAACTGATGCGGCTGCATCGCGCGACGGGGGCGACGACTGTTTATGTGACCCATGACCAGATCGAGGCGATGACCATGGCCACCCATGTCGCCGTGATGAACCATGGCCGGGTGCAGCAGTTCGGTTCTCCCTCCGATCTCGTCAACCACCCGAAGACAGCCTTCGTGGCGACCTTTGTCGGCACCCCGCCCAACAATATGGTTCCCGTCGTGAAGAACGGGTCGGGCTACAAGGTGGGCGGGCGGCACATGCCCCTGACCCCGCCCGCAGATGACTGCATGGCGATGTATCGCGCCGAGGCGATGAGCCTGAGCGAAAGCGAGGGGGAGACCACGCTGGCGATGGAACTGGTTGAGACAAGCGCCATCGCCGGGCGCACCATGGTCACCGGACTGCGCGACGGGCTGCGGCTGACTGCCATCGTCGACGCCGCGCCCGAGGCCGGGATCGGCGACACGATCCAGTTCTGCCTGCCGCCCCGGCCCGACAGCTGGTTCGGCCCGGATGGCGAGAGGATCGGCTGATGAGGTTGCTGCTCGTCCGGCACGGACAGTCCAAATGGAATGCCGCGCGGCGGCTTCAGGGACAGGCTGATGTCGGCCTGTCCGAACTTGGCGCCACGCAGGCCGACGCGCTGCACCCGGTGATCGAAGAGATCGGCCATTGCCGCGCAGTGGCCTCCGATCTCGAACGCGTGCGGGACACGGCGTGCCGGATCGGGGCAGAAAACGTCCGGCTCGACGAGGGTCTGCGCGAAATCGATGTGGGCGACTGGACAGGTCGGGCCATCGACGACATCCGGGCCGAGGACGAAGCCGCCTATCAGGGCTGGCGGGCAGGCACATCCTCCCCGCCCGGAGGAGAGACCTGGGAGGCCTTTGTCGACCGCGTCACGAGCGTCATCGAGAAAGAGCTCCAGGCCCCCTGCCGGAACCTGCTCGTCGTCTGCCATGGCGGCGTGATCCGCGCGATCCTGCAACACTACGCAGGACTTGAGCCCGCACATATCATTCCCGTCGCGCCCGCAAGCCTCAGCGCGTTGAGACTGGGCAACGGAAAACCGCCTCGGCTGGAGCTTTTCAACTATCTCCCCGACAGGCTGGAGTTCGGGGCGCCCGACTGATGCTAAGTGATGGCAACTGGCTCGTCCACAGCACCACGGGGCTGTCAAAGAGACCCGGAGCCTTACCGGCTATGGCGGCGTCTTGCGGTTTGACGCAACACTGCCCGTCTTTGGAAATGCTGACCGACCTCGCGATGTGCTGGCACGACCTTGCCACCAAGGAAAAGTCGGAGGACACACCTGAAAGGGAAGACGCTACCCTTTACATCATGGCTGCATGCGCAAAATTCGACGGCTTGGACGCCTTTCTCTCAGTTCTTGAAGAGTAGAGAACGTTGAACCGGGCCTTCTGTCGGCTCGCCCGGTTTGGAGTGGGCCCGCCCGCTGCGGCAGGCCCACGTGTTCAGCCGATGAAAATCAGGCCTGTTTCTTCAGCAGATCGCGAATTTCAATCAGCAGTTCTTCCTGGGTCGGCCCCGCAGGCTCGGCGGGGGCCTCTTCTGCCTCCGGCTCGCTTGCCGCATCCTTTACCCGGTTCACGGCCTTGACCAGAAGGAAGACAACGAAGGCAATGATCAGGAAGTTGATGATCGCCATCAGAAAACGCCCCCAGGCGAAGACGGCCACTCCGGCCTCTTCCGCAGCTGTGATGGACGCAAACTCCCCGTCACCCAGCTGGACGTACTGACCCGCGAAGTCGATGCCGCCCATGAAGAGACTGATGATCGGGTTGATCAGATCGCCGACAAGCGAGGTGACAATCGCAGTGAACGCCGCCCCGATAATAATGCCAACGGCCATGTCCATGACATTGCCCTTGGCGATGAACTCTTTGAATTCCTGAATCATATATCCCTCTTACGTTGTGCCAGAGGTGTCTTCTGCACCCCACAGGTCGAAACCATAGAAAACCCATCCCCTTGGCGATAGGGGAAAAAACCGGAGGGTGCCGCAGATTTACGATTTGCGAACACCTTGTTCGCAATTGGGACTGTTGAATGAGGGCCGATTGTGGCTAGGTCTGACCAACCCATCTTTCAAGGAGCGAACGCATGTCCGATCTCAGCAACTTCCCGATAACCAAACGCTGGCCCGCCAAGGATCCGGGCATTCTTCAGCTCTACTCATTCCCGACACCCAATGGTGTCAAGGCTTCCATAGCGCTGGAGGAGACCGGCCTGCCCTATGAAGCACACACCATCAAACTGTCCGGCGACGTCACAACACCAGAGTTCCTGTCCCTCAACCCCAACAACAAGATCCCGGCGATCATCGACCCTGACGGCCCTGGCGGACAGCCGATGGGCCTTTGGGAGAGCGGCGCGATCCTGCAGTATATCGCAGAGAAAACCGGCAAACTCTTGCCGAGCGACCCGGCACGCAAGTGGGAAACCATCCAGTGGCTGATGTTCCAGATGGGCGGCATAGGGCCGATGTTCGGCCAACTCGGCTTCTTTCACAAGTTTGCCGGCAAGGAGATCGAAGACCCCCGTCCGCGCGAACGCTATGTGAACGAGGCCAGCCGTCTGCTCAAGGTTCTGGAAGCCCGGCTGGAGGGCCGCCAATGGATCATGGATGACGATTACACAATCGCGGACATCGCGATTTTCCCATGGGTGCGCGGCCTTAAAGTCTTCTATGAAGCAGGGGATCTGGTCGGGCTCGACGACATGCCCAATGTGAACGACTGGCTGGATCGTGCCATCGCGCGCCCGGCCTCCGAGAAAGGCCTCCAGATCCCGCCGCGCGACGGCTGAGGAAAGTTCACCAGGGACCCTGTGGGGCGACACCGCCTCGCGGGGCCCATCCCGCCAAGTCGCCAGCGGTGGCCGCTATGCGGGCGCGAAGGATCTGACAGGCCTCCTTGTGCGGGCGATCCAGAACAGGATCCGCCCTCAACGTCTCAAGATAACCATTGCGCAACGCGGCCGGCGCAGGATGCACCGATCCTCTTCCTTGTTCATGTTGATATTGCGGAAAAAACTGTCCGTGTGGTTGCGAAACAGTGTCTTGACCTGACATCCGTGACCAATGCAACCACCTGCGCGGGTGAAGGTGTCGCAGACAGATACATCCTCGAAACCGGGCTGCCCGGTATCCCCGAAAATGGGTTAGTTGAAGACGATTGCCTCGGTGTCAGCGGCATGAAAGCCGACCAGATTCGCAACCTTGCCCTCACTTTTGTGGATATCCAGAAGTTCATCTGCATCAAGGAGCATGATCCACTCGCTATTGGCGACCTCCGGGCAGCGGCGCGCTATCTCATGGGCCTCGACCTGAATATCGGTGCGATAGGGGGGCGTTTTATCGATATGCCTGAGAACACCAACGGCCTGCAGCCTGTCGAGCATTTTGTCGGTCCCGTCAGAGCAGTGTTTTGACGCCACCACGCAGTGTTCAAGTCCGATTTTCTTGTGGCGCGCAATCCACTCAAGAAGCGACGGCCTCTCATCCTTGACTGTCGCCAGCAGGCATAAGGAGTTGGGGTGAGGCATCAATGCTCAAGGGAAGCACAGCTTGTGCTGCCATGAACAGCTCCCGCATATACGCTCTGCGGCCGATCAGAATCTTTACTTGATATGATGGTTGCTGAAGCGTCGGGGATCAGTTCAACAGGAACTCCCCATCCACCTTGCGCCACTCACCCGCCCGGATCAGATGCTGGTGGCAGTACCTCACAGAATGGATCGGGCCTTCAAGTTTTTCCTGCCAGAAATCCAGAAACCCGATCAGCTTGGGGAACTCCGGCGCAAGGTCGTAATCCTGCCAGACGAAGCTTTGCAGCAAGCTTCGGTGATCCGGCATCCGGTAGTAGATTTCCGCCGTGGTCAGGCCATGACCCTGCAGCATCAGTTCGGTCTCGGTCGATGTCATCTCTCAACTCCACACTTACCAGATAAGGAAAGGGTCGCATGGAGAGCTTTTCACGGACAAGTTAAAATTGCTTTATATCAGCATGTTAGCACTCATGTCTTGAGAGTGCTGTCGATCAGGCCGGTACCATCCGGGACTTGATCGGCCGGGCAATCATCATACCGGCAGCCATCGCGGCACAGAAAACCGCCACCGGCCAGCCACCATAGCCCAAAGAGGCCAATGCAGGGCCGGGGCAGAAGCCGACGAGCCCCCAGCCGACACCGAAAAGAACTGCACCTGTGATCAGTTGCCGGTCCAGACCGGGCTCGGGAGGGGCGGGAAACGGGCTTCCCAGCAGCGAGTTTGTTGCACCTGTGGTCCAGCGCCAGGCAATCAGCATGGGCAGGATCGCACCGCCCATCACAAAAGCAAGCGTCGGGTCCCAGGATCCGAAAAAATCAAGAAATCCCTGCACCTTGGCGGTATCCGTCATGCCCGAGATCACCAGTCCGAGGCCGAAGATCGAGCCGGTCAGGAGTGCAACGAGCATCCGCATCAGATCACTCCCAGCCCGTGACGAAGCACCAGCACCGTCAAGGCTCCGGCTCCGATATAGATCAGCGTTGCGATGATCGAGCGGCGAGAGAAGCGCGACATCCCGCAAACACCATGTCCCGACGTGCAGCCATTGCCGATCCGGGTGCCGATGCCGACCAGCAGTCCGGCCAGAACCAGCAGTCCAAGCGACGGTGTGATATTGCCGGGAACCGGGCTCGTGAAGGCCACGTAGAGCGCCGGCACGCCGATCAGACCCGCCAGAAAAGCGATCCGCTCAGCGGCCGTCTGCCGACCCGTGCCGTCAATGAGCGCCCCGAGAATGCCACTCACCCCCATGATCCGCCCGCCTGCGATCAGGAAGATCGCGGCAGCGCAGCCGATCATCAGCCCGCCGATCAGGCCAAAGGTCCAATCGGTTTGCCAGATCATCCCGGCAACCGCCCGTTCAGGACATAGTCGAACATCCTGACGACCTGATCGGGGGTCTCGCACACAGCAAGGGCGGCGGCATCAACCTCTTTGAGCGCATGCTGATGGGCGGCCTGATGCATCACGATCAGCGACTTGCCGAGCGCTGCGGCATAGCCTGCGTCAAAGGCCGCATTCCACTGCTTGTATTGCTCACCGAAACGGACCACCACGACATCGGCCTCCTCGATGCCCTTGCGCGTACGAATGGCGTTCAGTTTTGCCCCCTTGTTGTCATGCCAGAACTTGTCCGGCTCCGCCCCCAGTATCGTGACACCGCAATCATCGGAGGCCGCGTGATCCGTCACCGGCATCGAGAAGGCGATATCGAGCCCGGCCGCCTTGCAGCCCTCCATGATCTCGTCTCTCCAGTCGGTGTGAATCTCGCCCGAGAGATAAACATTCAGCGTCATGGTGTTTCCCTTCGTCAGCCGCGCAGAACGCCGCCGGTTGCCTTTGCCACGGTTGCGATGATCTTCTCGGAGATCGCCTCGATATCCTTGTCGGTCAGCGTGCCGGCCGTCGGCTGCAACCGCACCGCGATGGCGATGGATTTCTTGCCCTGCCCCATCTGCCCCTCGGCCCGCTCTCCATCGAAGACGTCAAAGAGGCTGATCGCTTCGATCAGGGTCTTGTCGGCACCATGAGCCGCGCGCAGAAGCTCATCCGCCTCGACATCCGCATCGACGACAAAGGCGAAGTCCCGCTCGACCATCTGGTAATCGCTGGCCCGAAGGGCCGCGCGCGTTGTCGTCTTCTTGCGCGGCACCGGCGGTCTGTTCAGCCAGATCACGAACCCGACGGCAGGCCCCTTGATATCAAGGGCCTTGAGCACCTTGGGATGCAACTCGCCGAACTCTGCAAGGATGTTTTTCGGACCGAGGCCGAGACGGCCCGAGCGACCGGGATGGAACCACTCCGGCGCACCCCGCTGGATCATCAGTTTCTCTGGCGCGCCTATGGCGCTCAGCACCGCTTCCGCGTCCGCGCGCGCATCGAACACATCAACCGAGCGCCGCTCGCCAAATGCGTTGCGCGGAGCAGACTGGCCAATGCGGATACCTGTCGCAACCGGACTTTGTTCTTCCGGCTCACCGCCCTCGAAGATCGGTCCGATCTCGAAAAGCGCCAGATCCGCCTGCCCGCGCGCCTGATTGCGTGCCGCCGCCTGAAGCAGTCCGGGCAACAGAGAGGGACGCATATGGCTCATCTCGGTGCTGATCGGATTGGCCAGCATCGTTGCGGTGTCGCCGCCTGAGAACAGCGCCGCACTGGTTTGATCTATGAAGGAATAGGTGACGCACTCATTCATGCCCATTGCGGCCAGCGTCCGTCTGGCCATGCGGTCGCGCTTTTGCCCGTCGGTCAGGATCGGCTTGGCAATGCCCGCGCGTCGCGGCATCGGGCGTCCTTCCAGCTTGGTCAGAGAGGCGACGCGTGCAATCTCTTCCACCAGATCGGCCTCGCCATGAACATCCGGCCGCCAGCTTGGCACCCAGACCTCAAGACCGGAATGCTCATCCGCAACCCCGAAGCCAAGCGAGGTCAGGATGCAAACCTGCTCTTCCTTCGCGATATCCAGCCCGACCAGCGAGACGACGCGCTTCGGATCGAGATAGAAGCTCAGTGCGGTGTCCGGCACCTTTCCGGCGATCACGGCCTCCGAGGGCTCGCCGCCACAAAGCTCCAGGATCATCGCAGTCGCAATCTCCACACCATCGGGCGTGAAGGTCGGGTCTACACCCCGCTCGAACCGATAGCGTGCATCGGAGTTGATCTTCAGCTTGCGCCCCGTGACCGCCGTCATGATCGGGTCCCAATAGGCGCTCTCTACAAAGACATTCGTCGTCTCGGCCGTGCAGCCTGTCTCGAACCCGCCCATCACACCGGCGATGGATTCCGGTCCGGCCGCGTCGGAGATCACCATCATGCCGGGCTGAAACGTATACTCGGCCTCATCGAGAGCCATCAGCGTCTCGCCACCTTGCGCAAAATGAACGCGCAGAGTGTCGCCCCTGATCTTGTCCGCGTCGAAGACATGCAGCGGCCTGTTCCGGTCATAGGTGTAGAAGTTGGTGATATCGACCAGGGCCGAGATCGGACGCAAGCCGATGGCCTTCAGCCGATCCTGCAACCATTTAGGAGAAGGACCGTTCTTCACGCCCCGGATCACCCGTCCGCAAAAGACCGGGCAGCCCCTGGCCTGAACATCCGCATCGATTGTGACACTGATCGGGCTTGCAAATGTGCCTTTGACCGGTTCGGTATCCGGCGTCTTGATGCGGCCCAGACCGCGCGCCGCCAGATCCCGCGCAATCCCCGCCACACCCAGCGCATCGGGCCGGTTCGGAGTGATCGCAACCTCGATCATCGGATCACCGCCACCGATGTAGTCCACGTAGGATGCGCCGACCGGGGCGTCGCCGGGCAGCTCCACAATCCCGTCATGTTCCTCTGACAGCTGCATTTCCCGCTCGGACAGCATCATGCCGAAGCTTTCGATGCCGCGGATCTTGCCGACCTGGATGGTCGTGTCGATGCCCGGAATATAGTCGCCGGGGGACGCGACCACGACCTTGATCCCCTTGCGCGCATTCGGCGCTCCGCAGATGATCTGCTGCGCCTCCCCGCCGGTCGTCACCGTGCAAACACGCAGCTTGTCCGCGTCGGGATGTTTCACCGCCTCCAGAACCTCGCCGATTACAAAGGGCGAAAGGGCGGCCATCGGGTCTTCGGTTCCCTCCACCTCAAGTCCGAGATCGGTCAGCGCATAGAGAATATCCTCAAGCGATGCGTCGGTCTCAAGATGGTCTTTCAGCCAGGAGAGGGTGAATTTCATGGGTCAGGCTTTCCTTGTCAGTCGGCTGGTGTCTTAGGGGTTTTCGACGCCGAATTAAAGGCCCAAAGCCGTCTCCTGCGAACGGGATGAACCGCTTTGCGCCGTTAATCCTTTGCAAACCAAGAGTGGCATCAGATCGGCTGTCTTAATCCTCCATTTACGCTGCCCGCGGTACTGATTGGCCAAGGTGAAGTTTGTGAGGCGGCATTTGAGGTTCCAGGTGCGGCGCGTCGAAGGAGAGGTAGAGATGTACAAGCGCATTAAGGGTTTCGCGAAAGACGAGAACGGGGCGGTCACCGTCGACTGGATTGTGCTGACAGCATCAATCATGCTTCTGGGTGTGCTCACCCTGTCGCTGACCAATGGCGGTATTCAGACCCAGGCCGAGAAGGTGCGCGACGGCATCCTGGCGGCGGATGACTGAGCATCCGCCTTCATTCATCGCAATATCAGCGCCTTAACGGCTGATACCACCATGCAGCGTGGGCATATCAAGTGCTGCAAAACCGTAATGGCGCAGCCAGCGCAAATCTGAATCGAAGAACGCACGCAAATCGGGGATGCCGTATTTGAGCATGGCCAACCGATCAATTCCCATGCCGAATGCGAACCCCTGCCATTGCGAAGGATCGACGCCGGCTGCTTCCAGAACCTTGGGGTGAACCATGCCGGAGCCCAGGATTTCCATCCAGTCGTCCCCCTCACCGATTTTCAGCTGACCACCGCTCCAGGAACAGCGGATATCAACCTCTGCAGAGGGCTCGGTGAACGGGAAATGTGAGGCTCGGAACCGCAATTCGATCCCGTCGATATCAAAGAAGGTCTTGCAGAATTCCTCCAGCGTCCATTTCAGGTTCGCCATCGAGATGTCCTTGTCAATCGCAAGGCCCTCGCACTGATGGAACATCGGTGTATGGGTCTGATCATAGTCGGCCCGGTAGACCCGGCCCGGCGCGATCACCCGGCAGGGCACACCATGGGTTTCCATGTAGCGGATCTGAACCGGAGACGTATGGGTCCGAAGCACATGCGGCGGACGATTGTCGCCCGTGTCACGATGCATGTAGAACGTATCATGCTCCTGGCGCGCCGGATGCTCGGGCGGAATGTTGAGTGCATCGAAATTGTAGTGGTCGCTCTCGATCTGCGGACCCTCGGCAACCGAATAGCCCAGATCGGCAAAAATTGCCGTGATCTCCTCGGTCACCTGGGAGATCGGATGGATCGTTCCGCGTGCCTGCGGCCTTGGCGGCCGTGTCACGTCCAGCCATTCGTCCTTGAGCCGCTCGGAAAGCGCCGCATCCTCAAGGGCGGACTTGCGGGCAACAAGAGCGGAGGTCAATTCGGACTTGAGCGCGTTCAGTGCAGGACCGGCAACCTGACGCTCCTCCGGGGTCATCTTGCCAAGTTCGCGCATTTTGAGTGAAATTTCACCTTTTTTTCCCAGAGCCTCGACCCGCAGGGTCTCGACCGCCGTCTCGTCCGGCGCCTCTGCAATCTCATGCAGATAACGGGTTCTAAGCTGGTCAATCGCGTCCATTTCGGCCTTCCGGAAGCTCGGTTCGTTGTTCGAAAAGGGCGTATCACACGGCGCTCCGATTGCAAGTCCGGGCGCGGTCATTAAGCTTGATTTAACCCTGACCTGACAAAGCAGATGCCGACCCGAGAAAGGCTGCTGATGCTCATCGACACCCCGACCGAAACCGGTCTGACCAATATCTTCGAGGACGGCCCGCGCCGCGACACCCTGATCGCAACGCTGGCGGACGACGTCTTCGTCTTGCAGCGCGATGGCAAGACCGACACGGTTCGCGACTTCACTCCCGGTCAGGATCTCATCGATCTGAGCGATTTTCATGTAGGATTTGATCAGGTCCAGATCAAACAGATCGCTCCCGGCGAGTTCGTATTCACCATCCGGGAAGAGCGCACGAAGATCATCTTTGATCAGCCCGAGGGCGACCCGGATACCTATCTCGACATCACCCCGGACATCGACAACTTCATCTTCAAGGACAATCTGGCCGAGGCACCGCTGCAGGTCCATCTCGACACCGATGGCGTTGACCGCCTGTTTGGCACGCCGTCACCCGATGTGTTCGTTTTGACGCCCGATGGCGTACGCGATGCGGTCAGGCTGTTTGAACTTGGCAAGGACCAGATCGATCTCGCCGGATACAACACCAGTTTCGGCGAGATCAGCTTCATCGATCGCAAGCCGGGCCGGGTGGTGATCAATGTCCCCAATGGCGACGGTGTTGAGGCGGTGGTGGTCCATGACGGCTCGAAACTCTTTACCGCACAGCAGTTTACCGAGGACGACTTCATCTTCTGAGGCGAAACAGCGCGGCATTCTGCCATGGGCGCACAGCACGACTTGATCACCGCGACTTATCCGGTCAATGGTCGCCGCCATGACGCGGGAACTCAACATCGGGATCATTGGCTGTGGCATTGCCGGAATGGCGGCGGCCTGTCTTCTGCGTATCGACGGACATGACGTCACCATATTCGAGCGGTTCGAGACACCCAAGCCCGTTGGCTCAGGCCTCGTGATCCAGCCGGTCGGCCAGCAGGTGCTGGGCGAGATCGGTGTGCTCGACAGGGTGCTTGCTCTGGGCGCCCGGATTGACCGGATGCTTGGGCACACCATGTCGGACAAAACGGTTCTGGATGTACCCTATGCCGCAGGTGGCGCGGACAGGTTTGGTCTGGCAATCCATCGCAGCGCCCTCTTCTCGGTCCTGCACACGGCGACGCGTCAGATGGATGTGTCCATTCAGGGTGGGCTGACGGTCAAGGGCGCCGACAGCGCGGACGGGCTGATCCGTCTCGGCAATGACGAGGCAGCGGGTCCGTTCGATCTGATCATCGACGCCTCGGGCGCATCCTCACCCCTGACGCCGAAAACCAGCGGCTTTCTCAAATACGGCGCGCTCTGGGGAACCGTGGACTGGCCTCAGGATCTGGCCCTGCCGGCCAATGAGTTGCGCCAGCGATACCACCGCGCGACCAACATGCTGGGCATCCTGCCGATCGGGCGTCTGCCGGGCAGTTCGACAGCGAAAGCCGCGATCTTCTGGAGCCTCCGCCAGAACGCGTTCGAGACATGGCGGCAGGCCCCCCTTGAGGTCTGGAAGGCCGAAGCGCTGGCCATGTGGCCGGAGTTCGGCAGTCTTCTGGATCAGATCCGCACCCATGATGACATGACAATGGCCCGCTATCGCCACGGCTCGCTATCTCGCAGCTTTGAGGGGCGGCTGGTTCATATCGGCGACGCGGCACACAGCGCATCCCCGCAGCTTGGGCAGGGCGCGAACATGGCGCTTCTCGACGCACTCGCGCTCGCACGGGCGGTCAGCGCCGGAGATGCCGATCTGGGCCTCGCGCGCTATCAGAAAAGCAGACGGCGGCATGTCGCGGTCTATCAGGCGATGAGTTGGGCCTTCACGCCGGTCTACCAGTCCGACAGCCTGATCCTGCCATGGCTGCGTGACCATGTGATTACACCTCTGACCAAGGTGCCGCCCGCGCCCTGGATCCTCGGCAAGATCGTTTGTGGAGATCTGGTGCAGCCGATCCGGCGTCAGACGGGTTTGACCACGTAGGACGGAATGTAGTTGAAGCGGGTCTTTTCCAGAACCAGCCCGTTCTCCGCCAGAAAATCATCCACGGCCTCGGTCTCTCCGGCCACTGTGCTGTAATCGTCAAAGACGATCAGACCGCCCGGCACAACCAGCGGGTAGAGGCGTTCCAGCGCAAAAACAGTGGGCTCTTTCACATCCATGTCGAGATGCAGCAGGGCGATCCGCGTAGCCGGGTTGGCTTCGAGATATTGCGGCACCGTGTCAAAGACGTTGCCCTCCACAAGCTCGATATTCTCGAAGTTCTTGCGGCTCAGGATTGCGCTGAGTTCATCGCGTTTCAGACCGTCACCGCCGCCGGTTTCAAATCGGTCGATGAACTTGGTGTCAGCGTCCAGCGATATCCCCTCGCGCGGGAACGTTCCGAACGCATCGAAGCCGATGATCTTCCTCGAAAAATCGTTCTCCAGCGCGTTTCGAAAGGTCCCGAAACGGATCAGCGACGTGCCCTTGTAAACCCCAAGCTCAACGACAGAGCCCGGCAGATCGACGATGGACTGATAAAGCTCGTAATGGGCCAGCAGCTTGTTCATCCGGGTTGGATGGCTGAACCAGTAATAGGCGTTCTCGTGGTCCCAGACATCCGCGCTCGAAAGCCCGCGGATCACATCCTCTTTGTCGCTCATCATCCCTCACAAACCTAGCAAATGTCGTGGCCGGTCACAGGGCATCAGGTTGGTTCCTCCTTGACCCCCGGCCCCGCAGTGTTCCCACAAACCGGCACCCGCGCCAAGCGCTTAATGGGAAGGGAGTTGAGAGCCTATTTCACGCCCAAATAGGTCAGATCCGCGTAACGGATCGGGGTAAAGAACGCCAACTCGACCCCGCCGAACGGCACCATGCCAAGCGCGGTCGA
This sequence comes from uncultured Paracoccaceae bacterium, assembly GCA_947493745.1. Classification (GTDB taxonomy): domain Bacteria; phylum Pseudomonadota; class Alphaproteobacteria; order Rhodobacterales; family Rhodobacteraceae; genus CANLSM01. Next base: position 46,236 of record CANLSM010000010.1, read on the forward strand.
GTTCAGAACCGTCGCGTGGCTCATGTAAATCTTGTACTTGTTGACGATCGCGTTGCTCTTCGGGGTCAGCCCGATGGCTTCCTCGCTGTGGCAATATTGAAATACTTTCAGATACTTGGCCCCGAACTGATAGCCATGCCCCGCGTAACGATCTTCTGCGGCCAAAGCGGAAGCCATCAGCCCCACCTTGTTGAAAATCACATGCTCCTGAAGAAGCGAGGGATTTCGGGTGATCGTGTCGGTGAACTTGTCGCGGGCACGCGAGAAGAGCTCGGCCTCGCTGAAACCCGCGCAGTTGCATCCGAGCTTTCCTTCAGTCTTGTTCTTGCAGGCAATGAACCCTTCAAGCCCATCCTTATGGGTGCTGGCGAGATATTTCGGGATGAACCCGCCATGTTTCTTAAGCGTGGCCTGATCGCGGGCATCACCGCGATAGACGGCACGCACTTCGGATACGACATTGGACATCGGGGACCTCGTTACCTGGGACTTCTACTGGTCACCAATCTGGCGCGACCAGCACCTTGCCAACTGTAACGATTGCCACTTTCTAGCCGGAATATGTCTCGTCCAGAGCATAGCCCGAGGACCTTACGGTGCGGATCGGGTCGCTGTCGCCGCGCCGGTTCAGCGCCTTGCGAAGACGCCCCACATGAACGTCGACGGTGCGGATCTCTACATAGACGTCGGTACCCCAGACACGGTCGAGAAGCTGCTCGCGCGAGAAAACCCGCCCCGGGCGCTGCATCAGGACATCGAGCAGGCGAAACTCTGTCGGGCCGAGATGCACGTCCCGGTTGGCGCGGCGCACGCGACAGGTCTCGCGGTCGAGCGTGATGTCCGAGAAGGTCGCGACGTCCCCCGCAATCGTGGGTCTGGTCCGGCGCAGAACGGCACGCATCCGGGCCACCAGTTCAGACATTGAAAACGGCTTGGTGACGTAGTCATCAGCGCCCAGTTCCAGTCCGCGGATGCGGTCCTCTTCCTCGCCCCGGGCGGTCAGCATGATCACGGGGATGTCGCGGGTCGCGTTGCTGGCGCGCAGTTGGCGGCAGATCTCGACGCCCGAGATGTTGGGAAGCATCCAGTCCAGCAGGACCATGTCGGGCTTTTCCTCGTCGACCGCAAGCATGGCCTCTTCACCATCGGCCACGGCAGCAACCTCGAAGCCCTCCTTGCCCAGATTGTAGGTCAGAAGGTGGCTCAACGCTTCTTCGTCCTCGACGACCAGAACCTTTGCACACATCAGACTTACCCCTTCTCAGGCTTATTCGTCCTCTAGGTCCAGGCCATGCGGCGCGCCCTTGGGACGGTCGTCCCCCAGGGGTTTGCCTTCCTGGATGTAGTAGACCATCTCGGAGATATGCGTGGTGTGATCCCCGATCCGCTCTAGGTTCTTGCCGATGAAGAGCAGCTGCGACCCCATGCCGATGGTCCGGTTGTCCTCCATCATGTAGGTCACGACCTCCCGAAAGAGCGCATTATACATCTCGTCGATCTCGATGTCCTTGCGCCACACGGCAACCGCACGGGCCGTATCGCGGGATGTATAGGCGTTCAGCACCTCGGAGAGCTGGTGCAGTGTCCGCTGACCCATCCGCACGATAGAATGGGTGATCTGGATCGGGCGTTTGCGGTCAAAGGTGAGCGCGCGTTTCGAGATGTTCTTGGCCAGATCGCCGATCCGCTCCAGCGTGGAGGATATCTTGAGGGCCGAAATCAGCACCCGCAGGTCCTGCGCCATGGGCTGACGCAGCGCGATACAGGTGGTGGTGAGCTCCTCGACCTCCATCTCAAGCGCATCGAGCTTCTCGTCGCGCTTGATCACGGCCTCCGCAAGGCTGGTGTCCCGCTTCTCGATGGCCTCAAGCGCCTGGCTGAGCAGTTCTTCTGCCAGCCCGCCCATCTCGGCAATTTTGGACTGAATGCCGATGAGATCATCATCGAAGGCCGATACAATATGCCGTCCCAATATGTTGTCCTCTGACTGGCTCATCCGAAACGTCCCGTGATGTAATCCTGGGTGCGCTGATCCTCAGGGTTGGTGAAAATCTTCTGTGTGTCGCCGTATTCGACCAGATTGCCAAGGTGAAAGAACGCCGTCTTCTGACTTACCCGCGCGGCCTGCTGCATCGAGTGGGTCACGATTACCACCGAGAAGGAGGTGCGCAGATCGTCAATCAGTTCCTCGATCTTGGCTGTCGCAATCGGGTCGAGTGCAGAACACGGCTCGTCCATCAGCAGCACCTCGGGTGCCGTCGCAATGGCGCGCGCGATGCAAAGCCGTTGCTGTTGCCCCCCTGACAGGCCCGTGCCCGGCTGATCGAGACGGTCCTTCGCCTCTTCCCAGATCGAGGCCTTGCGAAGCGACTTCTCGACAACCTCGTCAAGTTCCGCCTTGTCCCTTACCAGCCCGTGGATACGGGGGCCGTAGGCGACGTTGTCATAGATTGATTTCGGGAACGGATTGGGCTTCTGGAACACCATGCCGACACGGGCGCGCAGCTGCACCGGATCAATCGACCTGTCATAGATGTCATTGCCATCCATGCGGATATCGCCCGTCACACGGCAGATCGGGATGGTGTCGTTCATCCGGTTGAGACAGCGCAGGAATGTGGACTTGCCACATCCCGACGGGCCGATGAAGGAGGTCACGGTGTTGTCGAGGATATCGACATCCACCGCCTTGATCGCGTGCGTATCGGCGTAGAACACGTCGACGCCACGGGCTTCGATCTTGTTTTCGCGGACACCGAGGTCTTGCTCTGTCATCCTCATATTCGTCATGGGTTGATCCTTCATGGTCAAGTCCTACCAGCGGCGCTCAAAACGTTTGCGCAGGAAAACAGCCAGCGCATTCATGATGACAAGAAACAGAAGCAATACACAGATTGCGGCGGCGGTACGGGCCTCAAAGGCACGTTCGGGAAAATCGGACCAGCGGAACACCTGCACCGGCAGAACGGTGGCGCTGTCTGTGATGCCGGTCGGAATATCGACGATGAAGGCAACCATGCCGATCATGATCAGGGGGGCTGTCTCACCCAGCGCCTGCGCCATGCCGATGATGGTCCCGGTCAGGATGCCGGGCATCGCCAGCGGCAGCACATGGTGAAAGCTGGTCTGCAGGCGCGAGGCCCCAAGCCCAAGGGCGGCATCGCGGATTGAGGGAGGCACGGCACGGATCGCGGCCCTTGACGCGATGATGATCGTGGGCAGCGTCATCAGTGCCAGCACGATGCCACCTGCCAGTGGCGATGATCGCGGCACGCCGAAGGTGCCCAGGAATACCGCCAGCCCAAGCAGGCCGAAAACAATGGACGGCACGGCGGCGAGGTTGTTGATATTCACCTCGACAAAATCCGTCAGCCGGTTCTTCGGTGCAAATTCTTCAAGGTAGATCGCGGCCAGCACGCCGATCGGGAAGGCCAGCCCAAAGGTGACGAGCATCGTCCAGAAGGATCCGACCGCCGCGCCCCAGATACCTGCCAGTTCAGGCTCCCTGCTGTCCCCGGCGGAGAAGAAGCGGGTGTTGAACACCGATTTGATCTGCCCGCGCTCATTAAGCGCTTCGATCCAGATGATCTGCTGGTCAGAGATCTTGCGGGCGGTTTCCGGCAGATCGTGCAGGTAGAGCTTCCAGTCGCCGGGGGGGATTGCATCCGCTGCCCCGATTGGCAGCACAACATCCGCCTTGCCGCCGGTCATCCCGATCTCGGTCATTTTCGCCCAGCCATCGCCGACGCGAATGATCACCGTCGGGCTGTTGTCGCTCAGCGCTTCGGTTCCGTCAGGCTCACCCGCCCGCCTCTCCAGATCCTCAGCCAGCCCGGCCAGGCGGTCCCGCTCGACGATGCGCGATGCCGATTGTGCTTCGAGATCGGCCTTTGCGTCCGCATACTCGGTCCTCGTCGCGCGTGCCGCGAACACCTCGGCCCCGGTGTTCTGCAGGCGGGCCTGACGCCGCAGGAGCACTGCCTGATCGAGAAGCTCCTCCTTCACCTCCGCGAGTGCGTTTGCAAAATCGTTCGAGTTGGTCCGTATCTCGGCCGTTTCACCATCATCGGCCAGCACCACCGTCAGATCGCCCGAATGCGGCTGGGGACGAAGTTTTCCGAAGTCACCCTTGAGGTATAGATCGGTGACATCGGAGGCGAGAAAGGTCATGTCCATGGTCTGACCGATCAGGGATGGATCACTCATCACCTGCTCGCGCAGTTCAAATGCCGCGCCGGAGCTTGGAAGATCATAAAGCTCCCGCCTTGCGGAACGACCGGTTACGGTTGGAAAGACTTCCTTCAGAACGTCCTTCACGAACCCGCCAAAATTGGCCTTGCCGATCACCGAAGGATCGCCGGTTCCGTCCGGGTCGAGATCTTCGGCAGACAATGTCACGGGCAGCGTTATGTAGCTTTCGGTCATCGCGCGCGTCGCCTGCCCAACCACCGACGACATGAGCGTCAGCAACGCAATCCCCGCGACAAGGATCGCGGCAATGCCATAGGCCTTGAGCCGCAGCTCCGCCATCTTGCGCTTGCGCAGACGGGCCCTGGAAGCCTGAGACCCGTGATGGGCGGAAAGGGTTGCCATATCGACCATGACCGTCTCCCTCAATCGTAGAGTTCGCGATACTTGCGGACGACCCGCAAGGCGATGACATTGAGCACCAGCGTGATGCAGAAGAGCGTGAAGCCCAGCGTGAAGGCGGGTCCGGCGGCTGTCGAGGCCTCCGTGTCTCCGGTGATCAGCATGACGATCTGAACGGTCACCGTGGTCACCGCCTCAAGCGGGTTGAGGGTCAGATTCGCCCCCTGCCCAGCGGCCATCACAACGATCATCGTCTCGCCCACGGCGCGCGAGATGCCCAGAAGAACCGCCGACACGATCCCCGGCAGGGCGGCAGGCAGCACAACCTGCCGGATGGTTTCCGCCTTGGTCGCCCCCAGCCCGTAGGAGCCGTCCCTGAGCGATTGCGGCACCGCATTGATCACATCATCGGATAGCGACGAAATAAACGGGATGATCATGATCCCCATCACTACCCCGGCCGCGAGCGCGGATTCAGAGGCCACCGAAAGTCCCAGGCTTTCCCCGGTGCGCCGGATGAAGGGCGCGACCGTGATAGCCGCGAAGAAGCCATAAACGACCGTGGGCACGCCCGCGAGAATTTCCAGCATCGGCTTGGCCCAGGCCCGAACCTTCGGCGAGGCGTAGTCCGACAGGTAGATCGCCGCGAAAAGTCCGACCGGCACGGCAACCAGCATCGCGATAATCGTTATCAGGAAGGTCCCGGCAAAGAGCGGGATGGCACCCACCTTGTCCGCATCCATGCTGCCGTCATGCACGCCCGAGAGCGGTGACCAGCGTGTGCCGAAGAGATACTTGTCGACCCGCCAGCCAATATTGTTGAAGAAGTTCAGCGTCTCAAAGATCAGGCTGAGGACGATTCCGATCGTTGTCAGAACCGCGATGACAGCCGCACCGAGCAGAATGAAGCGGATAACCCGCTCGGCGCGGTTTCGGGCACGCCAGTTCACATCGACCTGCCTGAGCGTCACGGCACCCGTCAGAAGGGCCGCCGCCGCCGGCAGGATGAGCAGACTCATGGCATATATGTTTTCCAGGGTCGCATATTTGCCGGCGAGCGCTTCGCGTAGTGTGTCGACCCTGGATGGAATGCCCCCTGATGCGATGGCTCTCGCATCATTCATGAGCAACTGATATTCGATGGTCGAGCCATCGGGAAAGGCCTCGCGCGCCTCGCCCAGCAGCAGCATGTTGATGAGGTTGCTCCCGAGGAACAGAACGGTCAGGAAGACGCCCAGCCCGATGATCGCGACCCAAAGCAGGCTATAGAGCCCGTGATAGAAGGGGCGGGAGTGCAGGTTGGAAAGCTGTCCGCCGCTCACGTTGAGCGCCCTTGCTCTTGAAAGGCTGAAGAAGACCGCCGCGATGGCCAGGATGGCAAGTATGATAAGGCCCGGCATGGTATCGCTCCGCTATCGCGCGTCTGCACAATGGCGGGGGCTGACGCGCCCCCACCCGGTTTTGCTGTGGATCAGTTCCACTCGTTTCCTGTCATGACCTTCATATTTGAGATCGCATCAGCATTGGCACTGAAATCGTCCTCAGGCAGCGGGATGAGACCTTTGTCAACAAGGTAGCCCTCCTCGCCTGCCGCCGCATCGGAGGCGAACTCGGTGGCGTATTCCGCAATGCCCGGCACGACGCCGACATGGGCCTTCTTGATGTAGAAGTAGAGCGAGCGGCTGACCGGATAATCGCCTGCCGCGATGTTCTCGAATGTTGGCTCAACGCCGTCCACCATCGACCCTTTCAGCTTGTCGCTGTTCTGATCGAGGAACGAGAAACCGAAGACGCCCAGAGCGTTGGGGTTGGCCTCCAGCTTGGAGACAATCAGGTTGTCATTCTCGCCCGCATCCACATAGACCCCGTCTTCGCGGACGGAAATGCCTTCGCATTCTATACCAGCACCTTCGCAGCCCTCTTCCATCACCAGCTCTTCGAACGCATCACGCGTGCCGGAGGATGGCGGCGGGCCAAGAACCTCGATCTTGATTGCGGGCAGTGAGGGATCAACCTCGTTCCACATGATCGGCTTCGGACCCTGTTCGGCCAGCGCGATCACGATCTGCTCGCGTGTCAGCGAGAATGTCGGGCCGCCGGAGGCATTTGCCACGACGATGCCGTCAAAACCCACGATGGACTCGACAATGTCGGCCACACCGTTTTCCTTGCAGAGATCGAACTCTGTTTTCTTCATGCGGCGCGATGCATTGGTGATGTCAGGATGACCGACACCGACGCCCGCGCAAAACAGCTTGAGACCGCCGCCCGACCCGGTGGCTTCCACGACCGGCGTATTGAAATCGGTGGTCTTGCCGAACTGCTCGGCAACAGCGGTGGAAAACGGAAAAACAGTCGATGAGCCGACGATGCGGATCTCATCACGGGCGGTGGCAGCGCCTGCTGCTATGGATGTTGCGGCAGTGGCTGCAAGAAGGTGGACGAGTTTCACGGGAATTGCTCCAGTTCACTGTTGGTTTCGTAGATCTGTCAGGTGGAAAGAAACAAGGCTCCTGACCGCCTCAGCCAAACCCTAGTTGATCGCAACGCCGGTTTTATTGCAGTTTGGTGACAGTTGAATGACAGCGTAGTGAATTGTTTCTAAGGAGTTTATTCCGCAGCCCGCAGTTTTGCATCCGACTCGGCACCCGCATTCTGTCGCATCGGCAGCCAGATCGTGAAGCGACTCCCCTCACCCGGTGCAGAGCGGATATCCATCTCCCCCTCGTGCCGGTTCAAAATGTGCTTGGTGATCGCAAGCCCAAGTCCCGTGCCACCCTTGTCGCGGCTCTGACTGGCATTCACGCGGTAAAACCGCTCGGTCAGGCGCGGCAGGTGCGACCGCGCGATGCCGGGTCCGTCATCGGTGACCGAAATGCCCACCTTCCCCGGATAGGACGGGTTCCGGTCCGCGATGGAGACCGTGACCTGCCCTCCGTCTCCACCATACTTCACGGCGTTGTCCACCAGATTGACGATGACCTGGGCCAGTTGGTCCCGATCGCCGCTGACCAGCAGATCGGGCGCCGCAGGGTCGATTGCCAAGTCCAGATCAACGCCAGCCTTTTTTGCAATCGGCAGAAGCGTTGACGCCGCCTCCAGCGCCAACTTGTCCCACGCGACCGACTCGCTGGGTTTGACATGCGCACTCATCTCGATGCGTGACAGGGACATCAGGTCCTCGACCAGCCGCTGCATCCGGTGCCCCTGCTTCGCCATGATGCCCAGAAACTGCTCCCGTGCTTCGGGATCGTCCCTGGCATGGCCGCGCAGGGTCTCGATGAACCCCAGAATGGATGCAATCGGTGTGCGCAGCTCGTGGCTGGCATTGGCGATGAAGTCGGTTCGTGTCTGCATAGCGAGGTGATCGCCGGTGCGATCCTCAAGCTGCACGATGACCTGCTTTTCTTCACCGAAATCGCCCCCCTCCGGCAGCAGAGAGGCGCGGGCCTCCAGATGTCGCTCCCGCTCGCGCAGGGATGTGAAGGTTATCTTCCGGTCCTCGCCATTGCGCAGGACATCGGCAACCATATCGACGAAGGCGGGCGCGCGGATCAGCGCGGAATAGGGCTGGCCGACCGTTGCACCGCCCAGCACCAGCGCCTCCGCCGCCGGGTTGAGATAGGTCAGACGCCCGGCCGCACCGATCACGATCAGCGGCGCCGGCATCTGCTGCAACAGCGCTCGCCCGAACCCGATCGGCAACTCAGACGGCTCGACCGACTGCTCCGGTGCATCTGTCTTCGCGGACCTGTCCACCAGAGCCCAGAGCGAAGCATACCCCACCAAAACGACCGCCGCCGCGAGCATCACCCATCCCTGGGCGGCAAGGGCAACGCCGATGAGGCTGACGCCCAGAAGGGCGGCGTAGTCTTTCATGCTCAAGGTCACTGCAGGCCTCGGTTCTTTGTCTTATTTTCACGCAACATAACACTTTGGACAAATCCAGAGAAGCAAGATTGCATTCACGAAATTGTCTTATATCTATATCGGGTGGCCTCGGAGTGAACAGGTATACAGGCAGTATGATCAAGTACTCGATGAAATGCAGCGATGGTCACGCGTTCGACAGCTGGTTCGGATCGGGCGAGGACTTTGATCGCCTCAGCAAGTCCGGACTTCTCTCCTGCGCGGTCTGCGGCATCGAGACTGTCGAGAAATCGGTGATGGCGCCGCGGGTCGCGAAGTCCTCCGAAGGTCCGCTCAGCCAACCGGCGTCGCCCGCCGAACAGGCGCTCAGGGCCTTGCGTGAGAAGTTCGAGGCGGAAGCAGACAATGTCGGTCGCGGCTTCGCCACGGAAGCGCGCAAGATCCATGACGGCGAGGCCCCTGCCCGCCCGATCTATGGCGAGGCCAGGATCGCCGATGCAAAGGCGCTTGTCGATGACGGCATCCCGGTGGCGCCGCTTCCATGGGGTCATCGCAAGACCAACTAACGCCCCCGCCCAAAGCATGACATGAGGGACGCGGGCTTGCAGCTTTGCACCGGTTTGCTATTAGGTGCCTTGACTTCCAGCCCGTTTCGAGGACGCAGCGCTTCCTATGCCCAAACTCGTGATGAAATTCGGCGGTACATCCGTTGCCGATATGGCATGCATTCGCAATGCAGCCGAGAAGATCCGCCGCGAGGTTGAGCGCGGCTTTGAGGTCATCGCAATCGTCTCGGCCATGTCGGGTCGTACCAACGAGCTTGTCGGCTGGGTCAACGACGCCTCCCACACACCCGGCTCGAACACACCGGGCTTCTACGATGCCCGTGAATATGATGCCGTCGTCTCCAGCGGAGAGAACGTCACCTCGGGGCTGATGGCGCTTGTGCTGCAGGAAATGGGGATCGAGGCGCGTAGCTGGCAGGGCTGGCAGGTGCCGGTTCTCACCACCTCGGCCCATGGCGCCGCACGGATCGAGGATATCCCGAGCGACAACCTGAATGCCAAGTTTAAAGACGGGGTGCAGGTCGCTGTTGTTGCGGGGTTTCAGGGAATAAGCCCGGAGGGTCGCATAACCACGCTTGGACGCGGCGGTTCCGACACCACGGCCGTCGCCTTTGCAGCCGCATTCAAGGCCGAGCGCTGCGACATCTATACGGATGTGGACGGCATTTACACAACCGATCCCAGGATCACCTCGAAGGCCCGCAAGCTTGACAAGATCGCCTTTGAGGAGATGCTGGAACTGGCGTCTCTCGGGGCCAAGGTCCTGCAGACCCGCTCGGTCGAGCTGGCAATGCGCTACAAGGTCCGGCTTCAGGTGCTCTCCAGTTTCGAGGACTGTCCGGGCACTCTGGTCTGCGATGAGGAGGAAATCATGGAAAGCAATGTGGTAAGCGGTGTCGCCTATTCCCGAGACGAGGCGAAAATGACCCTCGTGTCGGTGGCGGACCGTCCCGGCATCGCCGCGGCCATTTTCGGCCCGTTGGCCGAGGCCGGCGTGAATGTGGACATGATCGTGCAGAACATCTCGGAGGATGGCCGCACCGACATGACCTTCTCCTGTCCGATTGATGATGTGCGCAAGGCAAGCGCCGCTATGGAGGCCGCCAAGGAGGGTGGCGAGATCAACTATCATGACCTGATCGCCGATACAGATGTCTGCAAGATCTCGATTGTCGGGATTGGAATGCGAAGCCATGCGGGCGTCGCACAGAAGATGTTTGCAGCCCTGGCCGCGGAAGGTGTGAATATCAAGGTCATTACCACCTCCGAGATCAAGGTCTCGGTCCTGGTGGATCGCAAATATCTGGAACTTGCCGTGCAGGCGCTTCACGACGCTTTCGATCTCGACAAGGCCGCCTGAGGGCTGGTCCATGCCCCACAGACAGGCGGTAGAGAGCCGCGTCCTGCTGAAACGACTGCGCGACGCTCTGGCCGAGGCCGGACAGGGGCAGGAGCGGCTTGACCGGATCACGGACATCGTTGCGGCCTCGCTGGTGGCCGAGGTCTGCTCGATCTACTTGCGGGTCGGTGACGAGTTGGAGCTTTGCGCCACAACCGGCCTGAAGGCCGAGGCCGTGCATCGCACCCGCATGCGCGTCAGCCAGGGTCTCGTCGGTCGGATTGCCGAAACTGCCGAGCCGGTCAAGACCAAGGACGCCCCGTCCGCGCGTGGTTTCCGCTATTTCCCCGAGACCGGTGAGGAACTCTACGCATCCTTCCTCGGCGTCCCGATTCAGCGGCTCGGCGATGTGCTTGGTGTGCTCGTGGTGCAGAACCGCGCGGCGCGCGACTATTCGGACGACGAAATTTACGCGCTCGAAGTCGTCGCCATGGTCATTGCCGAGATGGCGGAGCTCGGTGCCTTTACCGGAACCGCCGAGACCGATCTCCCGGCTCCCCACCGCATGCCCTATTTCGCCCGCGGCGTCGTCGGTCAGGAAGGAGCTGCCGAAGGCGTCGTTCTGATGCATGATCCTGAAATCGTCATCACCAATCCGATGGCCGATGATCCCGAAGCGGAACGCGCCCGGCTTCACGAGGCGCTTGAGCGGCTCCGCGATGAGGTGGACCGGCTGATCGGCGACGACGACCTTTCCGACAGCGGCGAGCACCGCGACGTTCTGAACGCCTGGCGCATGTTCGCCCATGACAAGGGCTGGGTCCGGCGGCTTGAGGAGAGCATCGAAAGCGGGCTGGCCGCCGAGGTTGCCGTCGAGCGGGAGCAATCGGCAACCAGGACCCGGATGTCGCGGATATCCGATCCTTACCTGCGCGAACGTCTGCACGATCTTGACGATCTCTCCAACCGCCTGTTGCGCATCCTGACAGGCAGCGATCATCTCGCCGACGGGGCAATCCCGGAAAAGGCCATTCTTGTCGCGCGCAATATCGGCCCCGGCGAGCTGCTGGACTATGGCCGTCGTCTCTCGGGCATCGTGCTGGAAGAGGGCTCTGTTGGCAGCCATGCGGCCATCGTTGCCCGTGCCCTCGCCATCCCGCTGGTCATTCAGGCCGAGCGCATCACCCACGAGGCCCATAACAGCGATCCCATTCTGGTTGATGGCGATGGCGGTGTCGTGCATCTGCGTCCCGAAGAGAACGTGGCCGAGGCCTTCCGTGCCAAAATGGACATGCTGGCCGAGGCTCAGGAAGCCTTTGCGGCCCTGCGTGACAAGCCCGCAACCACCAGAGACGGCACAACCGTCTCGCTCTTCATGAATGCCGGTCTGATGGCGGACCTGCCGAGCCTCAAAGGCTCGGGTGCCGAGGGCGTCGGCCTCTACCGCACCGAGCTGCAGTTCCTTGTCCGCCGCACTGTCCCGCAGCGCGAAGAACAGGCCCGCTTCTACGCCCGCATTCTGGATGCCGCCGATGGCAAGCCAGTTACCTTCCGGACACTCGATATCGGCTCGGACAAGGTTCTGCCCTACATGAAACGCCAGGAGGAGCCCAACCCCGCGCTGGGATGGCGCGCGATCCGTGTCGGTCTCGACCGGCGTGGCGTTCTGCGTATGCAACTGCAGGCGCTCATCCGCGGCGCCAAGGGACGCCCATTGAAAATCATGTTCCCCTTCGTGGCACAGTTCGATGAGTTCCGCGCCGCCCGCGCCTGCCTCACGGACGAGTTGGAACGCGAGCGCAAACTGGGCCACGAGGTGCCCGAAAACATCGAGATCGGCGCAATGCTGGAAACCCCGAGCCTGGCCTTCGCCCCGGATCAGTTCTTCCAGCTGGCCGATTTCATCTCCATCGGCGGCAATGACCTCAAACAGTTCTTCTTTGCGGCGGATCGCGAAAACGAACTGGTCAGACGGCGCTACGACACCCTGAATGTCAGCTTCATGAGCTTCCTTGAACTGATTGCGCGCCGTTGCGACGAGCACCGGACGCCTGTCAGTTTCTGCGGCGAAGACGCCGGCCGCCCGATGGAGGCACTCGCCTTCGCAGCCATGGGCCTGCGCCAGTTCTCGATGCGGGGTGCCTCGATCGGCCCGGTCAAGCACCTTCTGCGCAGTGTCGATCTCTCGGAAGCCCGCCGCATCATCGATCAGGCCCGCGCCTCGGGCTCACAGTCGGTGCGCCCGGCGCTGCAGGGCTGGCTCGACACGATCGACGCGCCCTACATCTCCAAATGACAGGGCCTTCATTTTTCCGGTAAATATCCCCGCCGGAGGCCTTGACCCGCCTAAAAGAAGCTCTGCGGGTCGATATCGAGCGCGATGCGGTGATTGGCCGGCAGATCAACGCTCCGCCGCCAGGTTTCGAGTGCCGGTTGCAACGCCACGCCTTTGGGCGCCTTGACCAGAAGTCGAATGCGATGCTGACCCCGGATGCGGGCAATCGGCGCGGGCGCCGGCCCGAAGACCTGCGCACCGATCCCCGTCAGCCGGCCGGCATCCGCCGCCAGGGCGCGGGCAATCCTCACTGTCTTGGCCTCGTCGGGGCCAGAGACGATCACACCCGCCATCCGCCCGAAAGGAGGCGCACCGGCCTGCTGGCGCGCGCTCGCCTCCGCTTTCCAGAACTCCTCCTCCTGCCCGCCCAGAATGGCCCTGATCACGGGATGATCGGGCTGGTGGGTCTGGATCAGCGCAAGCCCGGGCTTGTCCGCCCGCCCGGCGCGCCCCGCGACCTGCCGCACAAGCTGGAAGGTCCGCTCGGCGGCCCGCAGATCCCCGCCCTGAAGACCCAGATCCGCGTCCACCACGCCCACAAGTGTCAGATGCGGAAAATTGTGCCCCTTGGCGACGATCTGGGTACCGATGATGATATCCGCGCCTCCCGCCGCAATCTCGTCGATCCAGGCTTTCAGCCGCCGCGCACTGTCAGCGAGGTCCGAGGACAGAACCGCGACCCGCGCATCCGGGAAGGTCGCGATCGCCTCTTCGGCCAGACGCTCCACGCCCGGCCCGAGGGCCGCCAGCGTCTCTTCCTTGCCGCAGGACGGGCAGAGTGTCGGGATCGCCCGCTCGGCACCGCATTGATGACAGATCAACCGGGCGCGGAACCGGTGTTCGACCATCCGCGCATCACAGTCGTTGCACCCGATCTGATGGCCACAGGCCCGGCAGAGCGTCAGCGGAGCATAGCCCCTGCGGTTCAGAAACAGGAGCGACTGCTCGCCTTCCGCGATCCGCGCCCGCACAGCATCGATCATCGGCTCCGACAGCCATCGTCCCTGCTGAGGCGGATCAAGCCGCAGATCGACAGCCTCCATCCGGGGCAGTTTCGCCGTCCCGAACCGTTGGGGCAGATCAAGCCTTGTGTATTTTCCGGCCTCCGCATTGGCCCAGCTTTCAAGGCTCGGCGTGGCCGAGGCGAGCACGACGGACGACCCGTTCAGCGAGGCCCGCAACACCGCCATGTCGCGCGCGTGATAGAGCACGCCGTCTTCCTGCTTGTAGGAGCCGTCATGTTCCTCATCGACGACGATCAGTCCGAGCCGCTGGAACGGCAGGAACAGAGCCGAGCGCGCGCCCACAACAAGCTGCGCCGACCCCTCCGCCACCGCCTTCCAGGCGCGCCGCCGTTCGGCCTGCGTGACACCGGAATGCCACTCGGCGGGTTTTGCGCCGAACCGCTCCTCGACGCGGGCGAGAAAGGCTCCGGTCAGCGCGATCTCGGGCAAAAGCACCATGGCCTGCCGCCCCTGCCGCAAAGCCTCGGCCACCGCTTCGAGATAGACCTCGGTCTTGCCCGATCCGGTCACGCCCTTCAGAAGGGTCGTGTTGTAATCCTGCTTGCCGATCATCTCGCGCAGCCGGGCGGCGGCACCTTTCTGATCGTCTGACAGCGCCTTGCCGGGCAGGTCAGGATCAAGGCGGGCAAACGGTTGATCTCGCGGCTCCGCCACCGAGACGAGTGCGCCCGCTTCCGCCAGTCCTTTCAGAACCGAGGAGGACACACCGGCCAGTGCGGACAATTCGCCGGGCGCAAACCCCGCGCCGCCATGGTCTTTCATCACTTCGATGACCCGCCTGCGCGCCGGTGTCATGCGGTCAGGTAGCCCGTCGCCAAGCCGGTAGATACGGCGCGATCCCGGAGGTGCGCCGAGCCCCGGCGCGCGGGTGGCCAGTCGCAGCATCGAGGTCAGTGGCGTGATCGTGTAATTCGCGGCGCGGATGAGAAAATCGCGCATCTCGGCCCGCATCGGCGGGATGCCGATCTGCCCCAGGATCGGCCTGATCTTGGCGGGGTCGTACCCGCCCTCGCCCGGGCCCCAGACCACGCCCATGACCCGTCGCGGCCCGAGAGGAACTTCGACAAAGGCTCCCAGCCTGATGCCACCCTGCGGCGCGCGGTAATCAAGCAAACGGTCAAGCGGCTGGGTCGTCAGGACCGCAACCAGCGCATCTGGGGCAAAAACATCACCCTCAGACATTGTTGGCAGCGCAGACATTGAACGGTTCCATCGCCCCTGTGCTTGGTCTATTCTTGCGCCCGAGACAAGGCCCTTCCCCTGAGCTGAGGAACAACATTCATGAAATTTTTTGTCGATTCCGCCGAGATTGACGCCATCGCGGAACTCAACGAGACCGGGATGGTCGATGGCGTGACGACCAACCCGTCGCTGATCCTGAAATCAGGCCGGGATATTCTGGAAGTCACCAAGGAAATCTGCGATCTGGTCGAGGGTCCCGTGAGCGCCGAGGTCGTGGCGACAGAGGCCGACGCGATGATCACCGAAGGGCGCAAGCTCGCCAAGATCGCGAACAACATCGCCGTGAAAGTGCCCCTGACATGGGCCGGTCTGAAGGCCTGCAAGACGCTCACAGACGAGGGCCAGATGGTCAATGTGACCTTGTGCTTCTCGGTCAATCAGGCACTTCTGGCGGCCAAGGCTGGGGCAACCTTCATCTCGCCCTTCATCGGACGGCTTGACGATATCAATCTCGACGGCATGGACCTGATCGCGGATATCCGCAATGTCTATGACAATTACGGGTTCGAGACCGAGATCCTCGCCGCCTCGATCCGGTCGGTGAACCATATCGCGGATTCAGCCCGGATTGGCGCGGATGTCATCACGGCCCCGCCATCGGTTCTGAAAAAGCTTGCCGACCATCCGTTGACCGACAAGGGGCTGGAAGCCTTTCTGTCTGACTGGGCCAAGACCGGCCAGCAGATCCTGTGAGCAGGCCATGACGGAAACGACCGACCAGCTTGGCCAGCTCAAGCGCCAGATCCTCGACGATCCCGGACTGATCCTGGAAGACAAGGATCTGATGCGCGCTCTGCTTGATGTGGAAACATCAAGTGATGGCCGCAATGTGGTCGATCTGCGTGGCAAGCTGGTGGAGCGGCTGGAAGAGCGTCTCGACCGGCTGGAGGACACCCATCGCACCGTGATCGCGGCGGCCTACGAGAACCTCGCCGGGACAAATCAGGTGCACCGCGCGGTGCTTTCGGTGCTGGAGCCTGAAAGCTTCACGGGCTTTCTGCGCGCCGTCGGTCACGATGTCAGCAATATCCTGTCGCTCGATGTGATCCGGTTGGCGATCGAATCCGCAAGCGCGGAACCGGGGACGTATCTCGGACCGGAAGGTGAATTGCATGATCTGGTGATCTCGCTGCCCAAGGGCGGGACCGATCTTTACATCACGCAAGGCAGCACGGTCTCGTCACGGAAAGTGACACTTCGCCAATGCACGGCGCAGCCCGACGGGCTTTATGGCCCCGACAAGACATGGGTGCGGTCCGAGGCGATCCTCAAGCTCGATTTCGGCAAGGGCCGTCTGCCCGGCCTGCTGGCCTTCGGATCGGAAGATCCGCATCGTTTCCACAATGAGCAGGGCGTGGATCTCTTGAATTTCTTCGCCAATGTCTTCGAGCGCGCCATGCGCCGCTGGCTCGCCTGACGCGATGGCATTCCTGCCCCCAGCCGGTGCCGCGGATCTGCTGGAGACCTGGCTTGCGGGGCTGAAAGGTGTGCAGGGCGCAAGCGACAAGACGGTTGACGCCTATCGGCGCGATGTCGCGGGCTTTCTGGGATTTCTGACCGGTCACCTCGGCGGTCCGGTTGGCCGCAAGGGGCTGGCCGAGGTCACGACCCGCGATATGCGGGCCTGGATGGCGTCCGAGCGCGCCCGCGGCATCGGCGCCCGCTCGCTGGCACGTGGTCTTTCCGCAGTGAAGAGCTTCTACCGGTGGCTGGCGGAGGTGGAAGGCGTTGAGGCCTCTGCCGTAATCGCGGCCCGTGGTCCGAAGCTGAAGGCACGCCTCCCCCGTCCGGTCGGCAAGAACGCCGCCCGCGATCTGATCGAAGCGGTCGAGTTGCAGCATCTTGAACCGTGGGTTGCCGCCCGCGATGTCGCCGTGGTGACACTGCTTTACGGATGCGGGCTGCGGATATCGGAGGCGCTCGGCCTGATCCGCAAACAAGCCCCCTTGGACGATATGCTGAAAATCACCGGAAAGGGCGGCAAGGACCGTATGGTGCCGGTCCTGCCTGCCGCCCGGACGGCGGTGGCGGACTATCTGCGCCATGTTCCCTATGATCTCGCCCCCGGAGGTCCGCTTTTCGTCGGTGTGCGCGGGAAACGGCTCGGCCCCGGTCCGGTCCAGAAGGCCGTTCAGGCCGCGCGGATGCAGCTTGGCTTGCCAAGCACGGCGACACCACATGCGCTGCGGCACTCCTTTGCCACGCATCTTCTGGAAGCGGGCGGTGACCTGCGCACCATTCAGGAGCTGCTCGGTCACGCATCCCTGTCGACGACACAAGCCTATACCGGTGTCGATCAGGCACAACTGATGGCGATCTATGACCGGACCCATCCGCGCACCGAACGCAACTAGGCATATTGTAACGAATACTCACGGTTTTTTGTGAAGCTCTCAGGTGTCTGTGAGGGCGGGATATGCAAAGGTCCCGCTTAGCTGTCGGCCACAAGGGCCGGTCCGCCAGAGTTTGGAAGTGAGGAATGTCATGAAAATCCAGATCGCCCTGTCAGTGCTTGCCGCAGCGGTCATCAGCCTGTCCACAGGCACCGCTCACGCGCAGGACTGCAAAACCGACAAGGATCCGTATGATCTTGTCGATGCTGAAGTATTGGCGCTCTATGACTGCATCAAGGATGCGCAGCTTGCAGGCTATTCTGCGGGCGACAATGCCTGGGCGGCTGAGTATCGCGACTGGAACGCAACGGCGACCCGCCCGGCCCTGCCTGGCTTTCATGGCGAGCGCTTCCTCAACACCTTCGCCAATGACATCGCCGTGGAACAATACCTGAAGTATGAGACCGAAGGCGTCGTGATGCCCGTGGGCTCGGTGCTCGCCAAGGAAAGCTTCAAGGTGAACAAGGAAGGCGTCGTGAAACGCGGGCCTCTCTTTTTCATGGAGAAAGTCGGCGCGGATGCGGAAGAGAACAGCGATGGCTGGTTCTACTCTGCGGTCCAGCCGAACGGGAAACCGATGCGCATCAAGCAGAGCTTCTGCCACGACTGCCATTGGGGTTTTGCCGATCAGGATGGTATGGGCTACCCGGTCGAGGACGTTCGCCTGACCAACTGATCTTTTGCTGGCAAGGCCCCGGTTGAGGTGCACATCGGGGCCTTGCGCAAGCCTGACGCATGGCTCAGACTTCGTCCCATCGCTTTTGATGAGGACCTGACATGACAAAGCTGCTTGCTGCCCTTTCCGCCTTTGTTTCTATCGTAGCCGCCCCGCTTCTGGCCGCCGACCTGCCCGATCTGGAAGGGCGTGAAGTGGTGGTCGTGACCGAGAACGCCTATCCGCCACTGCAATTCATCGATCCCGCCACAGGTGATGCCATCGGCTGGGAATATGACGCGATGGAAGAGATCGCCCGGCGGCTCAACTTCCAGATCGTGATCGAGAATGTCAGCTGGGACGCGATGATCCCGGCGGTCTCGGACGGTCAGTTCGATCTCGGGATGACCGGTATCACGATCAAGGAAGACCGCGCCGAGAAGGTGGATTTTTCGGACCCCTACATGCGCTCGGAGATGTTCATGCTGGTGCGCGCGGACGAGACCCGCTTCAGCGATGGCGCTTCCTTTGCCGCGCTTGAGGACGGTCTGGTCGGAGCGCAGGCCGGCACCACGCCCTTCTATGTCGCTGTCTACGACATGCTCGATGGCAATGAGGCCAACCCGCGCATCAAGCTCTTCGAGACCTTCGGGGCCTCGGTGCAGGCGCTCAAATCCGGCGATGTCGATGTGGTTCTGACCGACGGGACAGCCGGCGAGGGCTATGTGAAGGCGAACCCGGACGCGTTCAAGCTGACCGGCGATCCGATGGGAACCGAGGATTTCGGGTTCATCTTCCCCAAGGGCTCCGACCTAGTGGAACCGGTCAATGCGGCCATTGCCTCGATGAAGGCAGACGGGACCATCGACGCGCTCAACACTAAGTGGTTCCTGGAATACGGCAACTGAGCGGGACCGTTTCGTGCAGGAAGATCGGCGGAAGGAGTTCCCCTTCTGGCTCCTGACCATCGGCGTTCTGGCGCTCTACTTCGCGTGGCGCGTCTGGGCGGACGAGATCTATGCGCAGGTGATCACGATCGTCTCCAAGGGTATCGGGATCACCATTTTCGTGACGTTCGTGGGCTTTGCGCTCGCAACACTGCTTGGCCTGATCCTGGCGCTCGGCGTGCTGTCACGCCACCGCATCCTGCGCGAGTTCGCCCGGTTCTACATCGAGGTAATGCGCGGCATCCCGATCCTGGTGATCCTGCTCTATATTGCCTTCGTCGGCGTGCCGGGCTTCGTCTCGGGCTATAACTGGCTGGCCGAGACGCTGGGGCTGGAGCCCATACGCACCCGCGATATCAACTTCCTCTGGCGCGCCATCATCGCGCTGATGCTGGCCTATGCGGCCTTCATCGCCGAAGTCTTCCGCGCAGGCATTCTGGCCGTCGATGAAGGTCAGGTCGAGGCCGCCAAGGCGCTCGGCCTCTCTCCCTGGCAGCGGTTCCGCCTGATCATATTCCCGCAGGCCGTGCGCACCATCCTGCCGCCTCTGGGCAATGATTTCATCGCCATGACCAAGGACAGCAGCCTCGTCTCGGTGCTGGGCGTAGCGGATGTGACGCAACTGGGCAAGGTCTATGCGGCAGGCTCCTTTCGCTTCTTCGAGACCTACAACATCGTGGCCTATATCTATCTGCTGATGACGCTCGCCCTGTCGCTTGCCCTGCGCAGACTGGAAGCCCGGCTGCGTGCCCGCGCAGAACATCCACAGGGCGGATAAATCTGCGCCACCGGTCTTTCGCTTTGCAGCGCTTTTATGTAAGGCCACCAAATGGCCCCGTTCGTCAAAGCCTTCTCTGTCCATATCCTAACGGCAACAGGTGCAGCCCTTGCCCTGATGGCAATGCTCGCCGCGGGCCGTGCCAACTGGCCGATGATGTTCGTTTGGCTTCTTATCGCCTTCATGGTGGATGGTATCGACGGGCCGCTTGCGCGTAAGGTCGATGTCCGCAGGCACGCACCGCAGTGGAACGGGGTGCTGCTCGACCTGATAATCGACTACCTGACCTATGTCATCATTCCGGCCTATGCTCTGGTCGAAGCAGAGCTGATCGGCCATGGGTGGAGCCTGGCCGCGGCCCTTCTGATCTGCGTCACCGGTGTGATCTATTTTGCCGACACGCGAATGAAAACCGACGACAACAGCTTCTCCGGCTTTCCCGGCTGCTGGAACATGATCATTCTGGTGCTCTTCTCGGTTGATATTGGGGGCTGGGCCGCGATGTTCCTGATCATCGGCGTAGCGCTTGCGCAGTTCTTCAACCTCAAATTCATCCACCCCGTCAGGACAGAGCGATGGTACATGGTCAGCCTGCCGGTGATGCTCGCCTGGGGCGGGTTTGCGGTCTGGGACACCTGGCTCAGCTTTGAGGGACCGACGATCGCAAAGGCAGGGCTGGTCATCACCAGCCTCTACCTGATGCTGGCCGGTATTGCTCAGCAGCTCTGGCCGAAGAAGTGACCTGAATGGGGCTCTGCCCCATACCCCGGGATATTTGGGCCAAAAAGAAAGCCGCCTTCATTTTTCAACAAATATCCCCGCCGGAGGCTCCCGCCCGCACAACCAGCCGAACCATTCACCTATCCGAGTGCGTCGCTGCAACGGCGACATGTTCCGGGATGGGAGTGATTGCCGACATCGGGCAGGATTTTCCAGCAGCGTTGGCATTTTTCACCCTTCGCGCGCTCAAAAACCACGCCGACGGCCGGATCATCGAGGCGGAAGGCATCGGTCTGTGGTTCGGCCTCCACAATTGTCAGGTCGGAGGTGATGCAGATATCGTCCAGTTCCACTGATCGAGCGATGCCAGCCATGTCCGGGTCGGCAATCTCGACAATCGGCGCGGCCTCCAGCGAGGCACCGATGGTCTTGTCCTGGCGTTTGAGTTCCAGCGCCCCTGTGACCACGCGGCGGACCTTGCGGATCGTGTCCCATTTCGCCGCCAATGCATCGTCACGCCACTCTGCGGGCGTCTCGGCGAAGTCCTGGAGATGGACAGAGCTTTCATCACCCGCGAAACGCTCCAGCCAGACATCCTCCATTGTGAAGACCAGAATTGGAGCCAACCATGTCGTCAGGCGGTGGAAGAGGATATCGAGCACCGTGCGCGCGGCATTGCGTCTGGGGCTCGGCCCGTCGCAGTAGAGCGCGTCCTTGCGGATGTCGAAATAGAAGCTTGAGAGGTCCACGGTCGCGAACTGGAAGAGTTGCTGAAAGACCCCCTGGAAATCATACTTCGCATAACCCTCGCGCACGACACCATCCAGTTCCGCCAGCCGGTGCAGCACCCAGCGTTCCAGTTCCGGCATGTCCGCCGGATCAACCTTCTCGGCCTCCGAGAACCCGTTCAGATTGCCGAGCATGAAGCGCATCGTGTTGCGCAGCCGCCGATAGCTGTCGGCTGTGTTCTTGAGGATTTCCGGCCCTATCCGGTGGTCATGGACATAGTCCGTCTGTGCCACCCAAAGCCTCAGGATATCCGCGCCATACTGCTTGACCACCTGCTCGGGCAGGATCGTGTTACCCAGCGATTTGGACATCTTCATGCCCTTTTCATCCAGCGTGAAGGCATGCGTGACCACCGCCCGGTAGGGCGCGCGCCCCTTGGTGCCGCAGGCCTGCAGCATGGAGGAATGGAACCAGCCGCGATGCTGGTCGGTGCCTTCGAGATATACATCCGCGATGCCATCCTCGGTCCCGTCCGCGCGGTCGCGCAGCACAAAGGCGTGCGTGGACCCTGAGTCAAACCAGACATCAAGGATATCGAAGACCTGTTCATAGTCCTGCGCGTTCGCATCATCGCCGAGGAAGCGCTCCTTGGCACCGTCTGCGTACCAGCAATCCGCGCCCTCGGCCTCGAAGGCCTCGACAATCCGTGCGTTGACAGCCTCGTTGCGCAGCAGGAAGTCCGGGTCATCCGGCTTCGCACCCTTTTTGACGAAACAGGTGAGCGGCACGCCCCAGGCACGTTGACGGCTCAGAACCCAGTCGGGCCGCGCCTCGATCATCGAATGCAGCCGGTTGCGCCCGGTCTGTGGCGTCCATGTGACCAACTCGTCGATGGACCGCAGCGCGCGTTCCCGGATCGTTTCCCCATAGGTGTCATCGCCGCCGACCGGCTTGTCGATGGCCGCGAACCATTGTGGAGTGTTGCGGAAGATGAGCGGTGCCTTGGAGCGCCAGGAATGCGGATAGGAATGGGTCAGCCGCCCGCGCGCGATCAGGGCACCGACCTCAACGAGTTTGTCGATGACAGCCGTGTTGGCTTTGCCTTCCTTACCTTTGTGATCGAAGATCTTGAGACCGCCGAAAAGGGGCAGATCCTCGCGGAACGAGCCGTCTTCGAGGATGTTGTAGGTCATCGGCAAACCGAAAGCGGTGCCAATGATGTAGTCATCCGCACCATGGGAAGGGGCCGTGTGAACAAATCCAGTTCCTGCCTCATCGGTTACGTGGTCGCCGTGATACATTGGAACATCATAATTCCACTCACCTTTGGACAGGGCTGCTTCTCTAAACGGGTGTGCAAGCGTGAGAGTTATTAACTGGTACTCTGACACATCGTGAAGAAGCTTATACATTGACGGCTCAAGCCGCGCCTGACCGAAAACCTCCTCAGCCAAAGTATCTGCAAGCAGGTAGCGCTCACCAACCGTTGCCCAGTTGTTGTCAGGTGCATCGAGAACCTCATAGAGGCCATAGGAAACATCTTTATTGAAACAAACCGCCCTGTTTTGTGGAATAGTCCAAGGTGTTGTGGTCCAGATAACAACGTGGGCTCCTAGCAAATGACTATTCGCGGTCGAGTCTCGCCCTGACTCTTCTTTAATCAATTCGTCGGAAAGCCCGACCTCCCTCTGAGTTCTCCGCTCAATACTCTCCACCACCGGAAACTTCACCCAGATCGCATGGCTCTTGTGGTCGTGATACTCGACCTCGGCCTCGGCCAGCGCGGTTTTCTCCACCACCGACCACATCACCGGTTTGGAGCCCTGATAGAGGCTGCCATTCATAAGGAATTTCTGGAACTCCTCGGCGATCACCGCCTCGGCGTGGTAGTCCATGGTCAGGTAGGGATCATCCCAGTTGCCGGTGATGCCCAGGCGCTTGAATTCCTCGCGCTGGATATTCACCCAGCCATCGGCGAACTTGCGGCATTCCTGCCGGAAATCGATGACCGGCACGGCATCCTTGTCGCGACCCTTCTGGCGGTATTTCTCCTCGATCTTCCACTCGATCGGCAGGCCGTGGCAGTCCCAGCCCGGTACATAGCGGGCATCACGTCCCATCATCTGCTGCGAGCGAACGACCATGTCCTTGAGGATCTTGTTGAGCGCATGTCCGATATGCAGATTGCCGTTCGCATAGGGCGGGCCGTCATGGAGCGTGAAGGGCTCCCGCCCTTCTTTCTCGCGCAGGCGGTCATAGACGCCGATCCTCTCCCATCGATCCAGCCATTCGGGCTCGCGCTTGGGCAGGCCTGCGCGCATCGGGAAGTCGGTCTTGGGCAGGTTCAGGGTGTCTTTGTAGTCAGGTGTCTCGGCGCACATCGGTGCTCTCCGTCAGTATCGGTTGTCGTGGTGGTAGGGGAGCGGCGCGGCTATGTCCATACGCCTCAGACCGGCGTCTGCTGTTCAGAGCGCCGGGGTGCTAATTCGAATAATGATGCTGCATATCCAAGCCATGGCGCGGCTTATACCGGTGCCTCCCCTTGAGGTCCAGCCTCATCCGCTTTCTCCTGCGTCATGATCCAGCGGTTGAGCCAGGCGAGCGCGCCGAGCGAAAGGCCAAGGGCGAGGAACGAGAAGACGCGGATCAGCCCCGCAAGCCCGCTCATATCGATCAGGAAGACCTTGGCGACCGTGAGGCCCACCGCGACCACGGCCATCTTGCGCAACAAGGCAGAGCGCCGCAGCAGCGCCAGCACCAGCAGCCCGGCCGAGACCAGCAGCATGGCGATGGTATAGCTGTAAAGCTCGCCATCCAGCACCTCATTGCCCGAGAGATCTCTCCCCTGCCAGAGCCGCCTGATCTCAAGGCCCACATAAAACGCCGCCGAGACGGCAGCGACCCCTGCCAGACCGATGCGCAAAGGGCCGGGGAGATGTGTGAACTTCGCGGCCACTGCCGCCAGTAGCAACGCGGGCAGGAAATAGGCCAAAAGCAGCGTGTCGACGACCGGCGGCCCGCCAACCTCTCCCATGAACCCGACCAGCGGGCTGAAGATGAGAATGGCCAGACCCAGCGAGATCAGTCCGATCGCGCCGAAGGCACCCGCCAGAATGACGCGCAGCAGCCGAAGTGCGCCGCCTGCCTTCATCCGGTAGGCCTGTGTCGCTGCGGAGATCAGCCAGATGAGCGCAAAAAGGCCCAACGGCCAGTGGACCGCATCGGGCTGCACGAAATCGTCAAGCGCGCGGAAGAGCAGAACGGATGCGAAGATCCCGGAGAGCGAGAAAACCGCCGATTCCATGACCACAATCGCGCCCACACGCTCTTTCTCAAGCAGAATGACCCAAGCCACAGCGAAGAGCGCGATAACCCCGATGAAGCCCAGCGACATCTCCAGCCAGCCGGTCTCCAGCGCCCAGAAGATACCGGGATCGGCAATCAGGCGATAAGAGCAGATGGCCCCACCGATCTGGACAAAGTAGGTGAGCGGCTTGATCCCGTAGCGTCGATCAAGGGTGGCGGCCGCGACAACCATGACCGCAAGCGCCAGTGTGAGCGCCGTCTTGGTCAGAAGAAGTGTCAGCACGAAACTGATCATGGTGAGCGCGGCAAGCGCGAAGAACGCGACACGGGTCCGGTCCTCGCCGTCGATCCTTGCGGCGCGCTCGGCCAGAAGTGTCATTACAACCGCAACGCTGAGTACGTGAAAGGCCCAGCTGTAGGTGTCGATCCTGGGCGTCGGTCCCCACAGCAGTTCCAGAATGACCACCATTGCCGGAGCAAAAAGCGCTGCCAGACCGGCCCAGAGGATCGGATAGGCGGCCCCCCTGAACGACCGGAACGCGGCGAGCAGGCTGCCTGCAAGCCCCAGCCCGGTCAGCACGGTAATGGTCATGGGGGGCGATTGTTCTGGTTCGACGACCGCATACTTGAAAGCGGAAAACGCATCCAGAGAAAGGACGCCCTGAAGGGCCACGACGGCAGGGATCGCCAGCGCGACCGGCATGATCATGTCCTCCAGCGCCGGAGCATTGCGGAACCACAGCACCACGGCGGCATAGATCAGCCCAAGCGTGACAAGCGACAGCCAGAAGCCCCCGGCATCCGCTTCGGATGCCCAGATCGCCAGGCCGACCGTTGCAACAAAGGTCCCCGCCACCAGACGGGTCGGGAACTCCGGCCAGCCGTTCTTGCCTCCGTCCCCAAGCGATACAAGGGTCAATTGTCCTGAGTGATGCGGCCAGAGCGACAACATCGGCAGGGTCGCGGCGCCAGCCGTCGTGATCAGAGCAAAGGCAAGAAGGTGCAAGGCATTTCCGGTGTGAAGATAGAGATAGATCACAGCGCTGAAACCGAGCGCGAGCGCCAGAACCGACAACCACGCGGTCCGCTTCATCGCATCGATCGCAAGGCCGACAAGTGCGACCAGCGCGAAATAGTAGTTCAGCGGGCTCGGGTCGCTGTTGCTGCCGCCCAGAACAAAGGGAGCGGCTGTCGCGCCGATCAGGCCGATGGCCGTCAGGAATGCGCCATAGAACCAGCCCAGACCGATGGCCAGAACGCCGACGCCCAGCAGGCCGAAAAACGCCATCTCCGCCCCAATCAGCCCGTAAAGCTGACGTGCCGCCACGATGCCTGCAAACATCGTGACCAGCCCGCCTCCCGCGAACGTGGATGGCAGGAAGGCGGTCAGGTCATCCGCCTCGTCCCCGCCACGCCGCCTAAGCCACTCGCCCACGCCGATAAGCGCCGCCCCCAGTGCAAGTGCGGCGACAACCCGCAAGGGTGGGCTGAGCAGGCCCTTCTCGACGCCATACTGCACCAGAAAGATGCCCGAGAGCGCCAGCGAGAGAGCCGCAATCGCGTAAAACCAGTTCTCCTTGAGCCAGTCGAGCAGGTCATTGACCCTGTCGCCACGGAATACGAAAGCCGATGGCGTCGCCTCCGGCTGCGGTGCAGGGGCCGGTTTGGGCGTCTCGGGTTGGCCGGTATTTTTTGGCGTCGCAACAGAGGGGGCGACATCCATGGGTAGCGGTGGGGCGTCAGATTTACGGCTCGCAGGCGGCGTTGCTTTCTGGGCCACGGGTGCCTGATCGGGTGAAAGCTCTCCCGCTTTGAGCGAGTTGCGCAGGCGGGCAAGCTCGGCTTTCAGTTCCCGCACTTCACCTTTGACGCCGCTGTGGCTGATCAGGAGATAGAGAACCGCGACGGGGATCGCCAGAACGATCAGCCCCAGGAGAACAAGCAGACCTTCCAAATTCACCACTCCCTCAAGATAACCCCTTCTGGGGTCTTATGACTTGCCAAACATGCCAGACAGCGCAGCTTTCACAAGCCCTGTTACACGCGGCCGCTTTACCGCATTGAAAGGCAGTGGCCTGCATACCTCCATTGCGGCGACACCGACACGCGCGGTCAGGGCGCCATTGATCACCCCTTCGCCAAAGCGGCGCGAGACCCTGGCAAGTGCACCGCCACCCGCAACCGAACCGATCAGGTCGTCACCCACGGCAACAGCACCTGTGGCCACAAGATGCGAGGCGACCGCGCGCAGCAGCCGCCAGGAGCCGAAAGTGCCGGAGCGCCCGCCGTAGATCTCGGCAATGCGCCGGACCATCCGGATATTGGCGGTCAGGGCCACGACCACATCAACCAGCGCAAGCGGCAACAGCGCGGTTGCCGCAGCCACCTGCCGGGCTGAGCTTTCGATCTCGGCCCTTGCCAGTTTGTCGAGCGGAACCATCAGATCCTGCTCGGCCGCGCCAAGAAGAGCATCCGCATCAAGAATATCGACCTTATGCGTCTCCATCCGGTTCATCGCCCATTGGAGCTCGGGCCGTTTGCGATAGAGCCCGACCAGATCGCCAAGAACCCTCAGCACCTTGTTGCGGTCCTGTGCTGCAACGGCTTCACGTGCCGCCGTCTGAAGATGATCCACTTTGGAAAGGCGCGAGAAGGCCGCAAGCTCGCGCACGGCATGGATGACCAGGACCGCCACCAGAATGCCGCTCAGCAGCAGGGCAAACCGGCCAAGCCAGAGGTTGCGTTCCAGAAGGCCTGTCACGAAATCCCAGATGGCAAGCGACAACATGAGGCTGACAAGTGCGATCAAAGAGATCCAGAAAAGGCGGCTCAGATTTGAAGGGCCGCGTGCCGCCATTGCGGTGAGCGTCTGCATCGCCGCCTGCGGCGCAACCTCGGGCACGGGCGGCGCATCGGCGGGGCTCGTCATCTCCGTTTCGGGCAGCGCATCAAGGTTTATGACCACCGGAGCACGTTTGGATTTCGACGGGTCACTCATGACAGATGGTCTCCGATGAGAAAATCGGCCGCACGGTCGAGCCGGATATGGGGTGGGCCTTCGGTCGGCTTGAGCGTCAGCCGGGGCGGCGCAAACCGCATGACCGAGAAGTCCTGATCGAGCCAGCGGTCGGCCCCCTGTCCCGCCGGAACAAGCAGCTGGCCGGGATCGGAAGGCAGATCGCCGGGAAACATCGCAGCCTCCTTGCCGGTGTCTATCAGGCGTCCGCGCACGCAATCGAGATCGGCACCACCATTCCGCACCGATTGCTCGACGGTGGCACGCACGGCGGCGAGCGACAGGGCTGCGGTCCTGGCTCCCTTGTAGTCCGCCCGCGCCCGCGCGTCAGCCAGCAGCGCCTCCATGATCGCGGTTAGTTGCGGGTGCTGGCCATGGTGCAGGTGATCCGCCTTGGTCGCCGCAAAGAGGATGCGATCCACTTTCTTGCCAAGGATCGACGAAAGCCATGAATTGCGGCCGGGGCGGAAGCTGGACAGGATATCACCCATCGCCAGCCGCATGTCCTCGACCGCGCGCGGACCCGAATTGATCGCGCCCAGGGCATCCACAAGGACCACCTGCCGGTCGATCCGGGCGAAATGATCGCGGAAGAAGGGTTTGACCACGATCCGCTTATAGGCTTCAAACCGCCGCTCAAACGCGGCATAAAGCGTCCCGGAGCGTCGCCTCGGAGGTCTTTTTAGCGGCGCAAAGGTAAGCGCGGGCGAGCCTGCCAGGTCGCCCGGCATGAGAAACCGGCCCGGCGCACAGTCGGAATAGCCCGCCGCGCGGGCCGCCTGGAGATAAGCCGTGAAGTCGCCAGCCAGTTCGCGCGCTTGGGTTTCGTCGAGCGTCTCTCCGGACGCCGTGGCCTCAAGCCGGGCAAGCCAGCCCTCGGCCACGTCGGACCGGGCGCGGGCCCGGTCAATGGCTCCATCGGACCATTCAGCATAGCTCTGGTTCAGAAGAGGAAGATCGAGCAGCCATTCACCGGGATAATCGACAATATCCAGATGCACCGTGCGCGGCCCCGTCAGCCCCGAAAGTAATCCCTTGGGCCTGACTTTAAGAGAGAGTCGTAACTGACTGATCGAGCGTGTACTTTCCGGCCAGAAGGGCTCAGGTCCGGTGAGCGCGGCAAGATGCCCCTCATAATCGAACCGGGGCACGTCGTCATCGGGCTGAGGCTGCAGATAGGCGGTCGCGATACGCCCCTCGGCGGCCGCGACCAGTTGCGGCATGCGCCCCCGTCTGATCAGATTAGCGACAAGCGAGGTGATGAAAACCGTCTTGCCAGCCCGGCTGAGGCCGGTCACACCGAGCCTGATCACGGGTTCGAAGAGAAAGGCCTCCACGCCGTTCTGGACATCCTCGATCCGACGGGTCACCCCATCGGCCAGATCGGTGATGATGCTCATGTATCCTCGTACCGCCCTTGCTGACCGGACCAGATATAGTCAGCGTCTTCGCGCATTAACAGGGGCTTGGCAATCGCAACATGTCAGGCTAGGCCCTTGGGACCATGCCCAGATATGCGCTCAAAATCGAATATGACGGCACGCCCTATTCCGGCTGGCAGCGGCAACGGGAGGCTATGAGTGTGCAGGGTGAGCTTGAGGCCGCTCTGCAGAAGCTTCAGGACGCCGAGATGTCTGTGACCGGCGCGGGCCGGACCGACAGCGGTGTGCACGCGACGGGTCAGGTGGCGGATGTCGAGATGACGCGGGACTGGGACCCGTTTCGCCTGTCGGAAGCGTTGAACTGGCATCTGAAACCGGCGCCCATTGCCATTCTCGCGGCAGCGCGCGTCGCCGATGACTTCTCGGCCAGATTCTCCGCCCGGGAGCGCCAGTACCTTTTCCGTCTCGTCTCGCGCCGCGCGCCGATGACCCTGGAAAGGGACCGGGTCTGGCGGGTCAATCACACGCTCGACATCGAAGCGATGCGTGAGGCCGCAAGCCATCTGATCGGCACCCATGATTTCACGACGTTCCGCTCGTCCATCTGTCAGGCGCAGTCTCCGGTCAAGACGCTTGATGCGCTTGAGATGGAAGCCATAGATCTGCCGCATGGCACCGAGTACCGGTTCCACATCCGCGCGCGTTCCTTCCTGCACAATCAGGTGCGCAGCTTCGTCGGAACACTGGAGCGGGTCGGGTGCGGTGCATGGACGCCCGACCGGGTGGAGGAGGCTCTCGCGGCCCGGGACCGTGCAGCTTGCGGGCCGGTCTGTCCACCGGGCGGGCTTTATCTGAGCAAGGTGCTCTACCCCACTGATCTGTTCTGAGATCCCCTGCCCCAGCCGACCCGCGCCCAAAGCATCTCGTGCAGGCAATAGAGCGCAAAACCGGTGAGCGCGCTGACCAGCGCCAGAACGCTGCCGGCAGCGAACGAGCCGGTGAAGATCAGGCCGATGAAAAGCATCGAGACCAGACCGCAACATTGCCAGCTTATGGCCTTTGCGAGGATGCGACGGGGTGTGTCCATGGAAACTCCTGTGTGAGACATTTCCACTCTCGATAACTGCATCCAAGCGCACTGGAAATTCTGGACATTTGCTGCAAAGATACGTCTTTGGTGATAATAGTCAGCAATGGGGATATTTTTGGACAAACGTGACCGCGCCGTGCTTTTCCGTCACCGTCTGGAGACGGTAATGCGGCAATCGCACTGCTCACGCAGCCAACTGGCCAGGGACACCGGTGTCGATCGCTCGACCATCGGACAATTGCTGGTCGAAGGTCAGACCCGGCTGCCTAACGGCCAGCTTTTAGCTGATGCGGCGGCTGCCCTGAGCACAAGCACCGACTGGCTGCTTGGGCTGACCGACCGGCCCGAGAGACCCGGCGACCTTCTGGCCAGCGCCGTCTCGATGACCGGGGCCGAACGCAGCGCAGCCGACCAGCAGATCATCGACTGGCACCGGGAGGCGGCGGGCTACAAGATCCGCCATGTTCCGGCGACGTTGCCTGACATGCTCAAGACCGAAGCAATGCTGCGCTGGGAGTATGACAGCTTTCTCAGCCGCACCCCGGATCAGGCGATCCTGGCCACCCATGAGGTGGTGGACTGGTTTCAGGCCGACACGTCGGATTATGAAATCGCGCTGCCGATCCATGAGTTGAACGCCTTTGCGGCAGGTGCCGGCTACTACAGCGGGTTGCAGGCGGCGGTCCGGGTCGAGCAACTCGACCACCTGGCCGCCTTGTGTGAGCAGATGTATCCGCGGCTGCGCCTCTTTCTCTTCGATGCAAGGCAGGTCTTCAGCGCACCCCTGACGATCTTCGGACCGCGCGTGGCCGTGATCTATGTGGGGCGGTTCTACCTGTCTTTTCGTGAGAGCGAGCGGTTGCGCTCCCTCACCTCGCAATTCGACTGGCTTGTGCGCGAAGCGGTTGTCGATGCGCGCGATTTGGCCGGACATATCCGGTCACTGAATGTCGCGGGCGCATGAAAAAGCCGCCGGAGATCACGCCCCGGCGGCTCAATCCATGGTTTTTGAATATCAGTTCAGCGCCGCATCCGTGATGGCGTGGGTCCATGCGCCTTCCGGCGTCTTGGTGATCACAGGATCCGAACCACCGGCCAGAAGGGATGCCACTGTCCGGTCGAAATCTGCCGGATCAAGCGCACCGTTCGATCCTGCCGTGAGTTTGGCAATCTCGCCCATCATGCGTTTCTGATGTTCCTCGGTCTGGGCACCGGATGCATCGTTTTCCAGCACGATCTCTGCGGCCTCATCGGGGTTTTCCTCGGCATATTTCCAGCCCTTCATGGACGCACGCACGAACCGCGTCATCCGGTCGGCAAAGGCCGGGTCGGCGAGGTTGTCTTCCAGCACGTAGAGGCCGTCCTCAAGCGTTGCCACGCCCTGATCCTCGTACTTGAATACCATCAGCTCGTCCTCCTTGAGGCCCGCATCAATGATCTGCCAGTACTCGTTATAGGTCATGGTCGAGACACAGGCCGCCTGCCCTTGCAGGATCGGATCGACATTGAACCCCTGCTTGAGAACCTCAACCCCGTCAGCCCCGCCTTCGGTCGAAAGACCGAGCTGGCTCATCCAGCTCAGGAAGGGGAACTCGTTGCCGAAGAACCAGACGCCAAGGGTCTTGCCCTTGAAATCATCGGTCGAGGAAATGCCCGCATCCTTGCGGCAGGTCAGCATCATGCCGGACGACTTGAAGGGCTGGGCGATATTGACCAGCGGCAGACCCTTTTCGCGGGCCGCAAGGGCTGCCGGCATCCACTCGACAGTCACATCCGCACCGCCGCCCGCGATCACCTGGGTCGGCGCGATATCCGGGCCGCCCGGCTTGATCGTAACGTTGAGGTCCTCTTCTTCGTAAAACCCCTTGTCGAGCGCAACGTAGTAGCCTGCGAACTGTGCCTGCGTGACCCACTTCAACTGTAGCGTGACATCATCGGCAGCCTGAGCCATCCCGGCCCCGAGCGCCATTGCGCCCGCAACGGCGCCTGCAAAAAACTGTTTCATCTTACTCTCCTTGTTGAACTCGTCTTTGTTATCTTCTCTGCGACGGATGCCAGAATGTCAGCGCCCGTTCGGCCAGTGCAACCACACCATAAAAGGACGTACCGGCGAGCGCTGCAACCGTGATCTCTGCCCAGACCATGTCGAGCGACAGGCTCCCGACCTCGGTCGATATTCTGAACCCCATGCCTTTCGTCGGCGACCCGAAGAACTCTGCAACAATCGCGCCGATCAGTGCAAGCGTGGTGCAGATTTTCAGCCCGTTGAAGATGAAAGGTGCCGCAGCAGGCAGTCGCAGCTTGAAAAGCGCCTGCCAATAGGACGCCGCATAGGTGCGCATCAGGTCTTTTTGCATCATGGAGGCCTCTTTCAACCCCTCGACCGTGTTCACGAGCATCGGAAAGAACACCATCACGACGACCACGGCCGCCTTGGAATGCCAGTCAAAGCCGAACCACATTACCAAAATGGGGGCGAGGCCGATGATCGGAAGTGCCGCAACGAAGTTGCCGACCGGCAGAAGACCACGTTGCAAAAAGTCGGAGCGGTCCACCGCAATCGCGGTCAGGAACGCCGCCATGCAGCCTATGAAATAGCCGGTCAGCGCGCCACGGACGAATGTCTGGACGAAGTCCGTCCGCAAAATCGCGAGATCGCGCGGATCGGTCAGCCGCTCCCAGATCATTGAGGGGGGTGGAAGGATCACGGATGGCACCTCAAGCCCGCGGACCACAAGCTCCCAGATCAGCAGGATCGTCGCGCCGAAAATCGCGGCCGAGAGGGGTCTCGCGAAACCCATGTCCGAGCGGGACAGCCACTCATTGCCACCCCAGGTCAGCAGCCAGATCACAAGAGCGGCCAGAAGCAGGGTCATCGGGCCATCCCCATGCGTTTGAGCGTCACGCTCTGTACCAGACCGACGATTGCGATCAAACAGGCGGCCAATGCGGCAGCGGCCACGAGCGCCGACCAGATCTGGATCGTCTGGCCATAATAACTTCCTGTCAGCAACCGCATTCCCAGACCACCAACCGGCGTGGGAAGCTCCGCCACGATAGCGCCCACCAGCGCCGCCGCGATCCCCACTTTCAGCGAGGTGAAGAGGTATGGCATCGAGGACGGCCAGCGCAGCATCCAAAGCGTCTGCGCCCGGCTCGCCGACCATGTGCGCATCTGATCCAGTTCCATGGCGCTTGGGCTGCGCAGCCCTTTGACCATGCCGACCGCAACCGGGAAGAAGCTCAGATAAGTCGAGATCAGCGCCTTGGGCAGCAGCCCCGAGATCCCGACCGAGTTGAGCACCACGATCACCATGGGGGCAATAGCCAGGATCGGGATGGTCTGGGACGCGATCAGCCAGGGCATGACCGAGTTGTTCATCGCCCGGTTATGCACGATCCCGATGGCAAGCCCGATGCCCAGAACGGCCCCCATGGCAAAGCCCAGCAGCGTCGCCGAAAGCGTGATCCAGCCATGATAGATCAGGCTGCGTTTGGAGGTGATCTTCTTTTCCACCGTGGTCTCCCACAGCTCGACCACGACCTGATGCGGGGCGGGCAGACGCGGCTTCGTCTGAGACCACGTGTCGGCCACAAGCTCGGTAAAGCTCAGATCAACATCCGCGCGCTTGGCCTTGTCCTGCGCCCATGCCGTATTGAGAATGATCGCAAAGACATACCAGAGCAGGAAAATCGCCAGAACCACCGTCGCAACCGGCAGCGCGGATTGTCTGAGCCAGGTCATGTCCGCACCTGCTCAGTCAAAGGCATGGCCTGCCCGCAACCCGTCCCGGACCCGCCGTGCGATATCAAGAAACTCAGGCGTCTCGCGGATTTCCAGCGGGCGGTCCAGCGGCAGCGGGCTTTCGATCACATCCGTCACCCGCCCGGGGCGCGGGCTCATCACCACGATTTTGGTCGAGAGATAAACCGCTTCGGGGATCGAATGGGTTACAAAGCCGATGGTTTTCCGGGTGCGTTTCCACAAGGACAGCAGCTCCTCGTTCAGCTTGTCGCGCACGATCTCGTCGAGTGCACCGAACGGCTCGTCCATCAGCAGGATATCCGCATCGAACGCCAGCGCCCGCGCAATCGAGGCCCGCTGCTGCATTCCACCCGAAAGCTGCCATGGAAACTTGCCCTCAAAGCCCGCAAGCTCCACCAGTTCCAGCACCTTGCGCACCCGCTCCACCTGTTCGGATTTCGGATAACCCATGATCTCCAGCGGCAGCCGGATGTTGCCACCGATGGTTCGCCACGGATAGAGGCCTGCCGCCTGAAAGACATATCCATAGGCGCGTGCCTTACGCGCTTCCGCCGGGCTCATCCCGTTGACGGTGACCGTGCCGTCCGTGGGCTGCTCCAGATCCGCCACGACCCTGAGGAAAGTGGTCTTCCCGCAGCCGGAAGGCCCAATGAATGAAACGAAATCGCCCTTGTTGATCTCAAGATCGACATCCTTGAGCGCATGGACCGGGCCATCCTTGGTCTCGAAGGTCAGGGACAGGTTTCGGGCGGAGATTACCGCTTCACTGGTCACGCAATTGCCTCAGATACCAGCGGGAATGTTGAGCGGATCGCGCTCGATCTTGCGGGGCGTGTTGAGCGCCTTCCACTTCGACACAGCTCCATGGGCGCTCGGAAATGGGGGGCGGGGGACGAACTTGCCACGTCCCGGCGAGGGCTGCGAGTTCTTGCCCCAAGCCCAGATCACCTCGCCCCGGCTGAGCGTATAGCGGGCCTGCGCTGTCACCTCCATCCCTTCGAAGACGTTGTAGTCCAAGACGGATTTCTGGGTGGATGCGCTCAGCGTCTTGGAGATCTTCGGATCCCACACACAGATATCAGCATCCGCCCCGGGCACCAGCGCGCCCTTCTTGGGATAGATGTTGAGGATCTTGGCGATGTTGGTCGAGGTCGCGGCCACGAATTCCTCGGGGGTCAGACGTCCGGTCTCGACCCCTTTGGTCCACAGCACCGCCAGCCGCTCCTCCAGCCCGCCGGTGCCGTTGGGGATCATGGTGAAGTCGTCCTTGCCCATCAGCTTTTGATCGGACGTGAAGGCGGCGTGATCGGTCGCCACGACCTGCAGTGAGCCCGCCGCCAGTCCGGCCCAGAGACCGTCCTGATGCTCCTTGGAGCGGAAGGGTGGCGACATCACCCGGCGGGCGGAATGCATCCAGTCCTTCTCGAAATACTCGCTGTCATCGAGGGTCAGGAACTGGATCAGCGGCTCGCCATAGACGCGCATCCCCTTCTGGCGCGCCCGCCTTATCGCCTCATGCGCCTGCTCGCAGGACACATGCACGATATAGAGCGGCACGCCGGCAGCGTCCGCGATCATGATCGCCCGGTTGGCGGCCTCGCCCTCGACCTCCGGCGGGCGGGAATAGGCGTGCCCCTCGGGGCCCGTGATACCCTCGGCGAGGTATTTCTGCTGCAACTCGGCGACGATATCACCGTTCTCCGCATGGACCATCGGCAGCGCG
This sequence comes from uncultured Paracoccaceae bacterium, assembly GCA_947493745.1. Classification (GTDB taxonomy): domain Bacteria; phylum Pseudomonadota; class Alphaproteobacteria; order Rhodobacterales; family Rhodobacteraceae; genus CANLSM01. The sequence continues at coordinate 81,708 of CANLSM010000010.1, forward strand.
CCCAGGTCGCGGCAACGCTGGAAGGAGGCGAACATCTCGTCATCCTCGACCATCAGCGCGCCCTTGTAGGCCATGAAATGCTTGAACGAGTTGACGCCCATCTTCACGGCGTCCTCCATTTCGTCGAAGACCTGCTCGTTCCAGCCCGTGATCGCCATGTGGTAGCCGATGTCAGAGCAGATCTGCGGGGCGGACTTGCGGTGCCACTCGTTGATCGCATTCTTGATTGACCCGTCCTCGCCGGGCAGGCAGAAATCGACGAGCATCGTCGTCCCGCCCGCTGCCGCGGCCCAGGTGCCACTCTCGAAAGTCTCCGCGGCGGTCGTGCCCATGAAGGGCATCTCCAGATGGGTGTGAGGGTCAATGCCGCCGGGGATGACATAGGCTCCCTCGGCGTCGACCACCTCGTCACCCTTGAGATCGGGCCCGATCTCCCTGATCGTCTCGCCCTCGATCAGCACATCCGCCGTGTAGGAGCGGTCCGCGGTGACCACCGTACCGCCTTTGATGACTTTGGTCATGGTTGGTTCCTTCCTTGTTGGATGCGCCTTCAGCCCGGTTGCTGCGAGGCGTCTGCGTCCTGATCATCGATCTGGCCCAGCTCTTCCGATATCATTTCCCGAACCGTCCAGGGCGCCAGGGAATTTCCCCGCTTTGCGATATGCCCTTTCGGGACATCCCCGATGTTGAGCGTTCCGGCATGTTTCTCAAACACACAGGTCACACACGCCTTCTTGGCCTGCCTGGGGTTTGTGTGATCCTCCAGCCCGCACATGAACTGCCAGACACCATCCTTGTCATGGGCCACGATCCGCAACGGTCGCTTGCCCTTCTGGACATGATTGCAGATCACGCCGTCCTTGTCGTGTTTGTGTTTGGGTTTCATTGACCGTCACCGCTTGCAGGACAATCGAACGAGACCTTTGCCGTGGGCATGTCGTCCTGGGTCAGATCGGCCTCGTAGATCAGCTTGCAGTCAGGGAACCGCCCACCGTCCGCCTTGAACACATGGCCCGGATAGCCCGAATCCTGCCGACTACCGACGGTGAATGTCGCATAGGTCGAGTTCAGGCTGGCCAGCACGGCCCGCATGCCGGTCTCGCAACTGACCACCGTGCCGCCCTTCTTGAGATCGACCGAGCGGCCGTGGGCAACGCAGGTATCCTCGGGATAGAGCGTCGCGCCATCCTTCAGGAGGTTCGTCGCCGCCTCGATATCGCCAGCCGCCAGCGCCTCCCCGACCGCAGAGCGGCCGGACTCCAGCCCTGTGATCTCCGAGGAGGCCTGCTGCGCGAAATCGGCGATCTGCCGCTCGACACTCTTGGCCTCGATATAGGCGCCGGTCTGAAAGCCTGCGACGAAGACCCCGATCACCGTCGCGCCTCCGGCAAATACCTTCCAGATCTCCAGCTTGCTCACGCGACGATCTCCGCCGTCTCGACCACCGCATGGAACAGCACGTTTGCGCCCGCGGTTGCCCAGTCCTGGCTGATCTCCTCGGCCTCGTTGTGGCTGAGGCCATCGACGCAGGGGCACATCACCATGGCCGTCGGGGCGACCCGGTTGATCCAGCAGGCGTCATGGCCCGCGCCCGAGATCAGGTCGCGGTGGGAATAGCCCAGCCTCTCGGCAGCATTTCTCACCGCCTTCACACAGTCCTCGTCGAAGGTGACCGGATCGAAGCCGCCGACCTTTTCGAACTCCACATGCAGACCCATCTCGCCACAGATCTGTGCCGCACCTTCCGCCAGCCGCTGCTCCATGTCCTCGATCACCGCCAGATCGGGCGAGCGGAAATCGACCGTGAAAACCACCTTGCCGGGGATCACGTTGCGCGAGTTCGGGTAGACATCGATATGGCCAGCCGCACCGACCGCATGAGGTTTGTGCGACCACGCGATCTCATCAACCAGTTCGAGGATGCGCGCCATACCCAGACCGGCATTGCGACGCATCGGCATCGGCGTCGAACCGGTGTGGCTGTCCTTGCCGGTCACGGTGACCTGTGTCCAGCTCAGGCCCTGCCCGTGGGTGACGACGCCGATTTCCTTGCCCTCGGCCTCAAGGATCGGGCCCTGTTCGATATGCAGCTCGAAGAATGCATGCATCTTGCGCGCCCCGACCTCTTCCTCACCGCGCCAGCCTATGCGCTCCAGCTCCGAGCCGAAACTTTTGCCATCCGCATCCTCGCGCTCATAGGCCCAGTCCTGCGTATGAATACCGGCAAAAACGCCCGAGGCGAGCATGGCGGGCGCATAGCGCGTGCCTTCCTCATTGGTCCAGTTGGTGACCACGATGGGGTGTTTGGTCTTGATGCCCAGATCGTTGAGCGAGCGGATGATTTCCAGCCCGCCGAGCACACCCAGCACCCCATCATACTTGCCGCCCGTGGGCTGTGTGTCGAGGTGACTGCCGACATATACCGGAAGGGCGTCGGGATCGGTCCCCTCGCGCCTGGCAAACATGTTGCCCATCTGGTCGAGCCCCATCGACATGCCCGCTGCCTCGCACCATTTTTGGAAGAGCGCGCGACCTTCGGCATCCTCATCGGTGAGCGTCTGCCGGTTGTTGCCTCCGGCCACACCGGGGCCGATCTTGGCCATCTCCATCAGGCTGTCCCACAGACGGTCGCCATTGATCTTCAGGTTCTCTCCGGGGGCCGCCATGTGTTTTACCTCACTTCAATTCCACTTCAACAAAGGACATCGGCGCGTCCCCGTCATTGATAACATTGTGCTTCACGCCTGCATCCCTGCGATAGGCTTCCCCTTTGAGAACCTTGGCGGTCCGGGTCGCCCCACCGGGCTCCTCCAGCAGAAGATGACAGTCGGTCAGGGCGGTGATGACATAATCAAACCCGTGCTCATGCCATCCGGTCTCGGCACCCGGAGCGAAATCAAAGCGGGTCGTCCGCACCCGCGCGTCATCGATCAGCGTCGTTGCAACAGCTTGCGCGCGTGTCACGCCAGCTTCCTCAACACATCTGCCAATTTGCCGATCAGCTCGTCGATCTGCGCCTTCTCGATGATGAGCGGCGGAGAGAGCGCGATGATATCCCCGGTTGTGCGGATCAGAATGCCCGCCTCATAGGCGTCGAGGAACGCCTGAAACGCCCGCTTGGTGGGTGCACCTTCAATCGGCTCAAGTTCGACCGCGCCGATCAGCCCGTCATTGCGGATATCGATCATGTGCGGCAGGCCCTTGAGGGCGTGCAGCGCCTCCTGCCAGTAGTCGCCCAGATCGCTTGCCCGCTGGAAGAGCCCTTCCTCGCTGTAGGTTTCCAAGGTCGCCAGACCGGCGGCGCAGGCCATCGGATTGCCCGAATAGGTATAGCCGTGGAAAAGCTCGATCATGTTCTCGGGGCCGGTCATGAACGCGTCATGGATATCGGCCGTGGCAATCACCGCCCCCATCGGGATCACCCCGTTGGTCAGGCCCTTGGCGCAGGTGATCATGTCCGGCACCACGCCGTAGCGCTGGGAGCCGAAAGCCGCACCAACCCGGCCAAAACCGGTGATGACTTCGTCAAAGATCAGGAGGATGCCGTGCCTTCTGGTGATTTCGCGCAGCTTCTGCAGATATCCCTTGGGTGGGATGAGAACACCGGTCGAGCCTGCCATAGGCTCCACGATCACCGCCGCGATGGTCGAGGGGTCGTGCAGGGCCACAATCCGCTCCAGCTCGTCGGCCAGATGCGCGCCATGCTCGGGCTGGCCCTTCGAGAACGCGTTCTCGGGCAGATGGGTATGCGGCATGTGATCGACGCCATTGAGCAGGCTGCCGAAATGCTTGCGGTTGGCGACGATGCCACCCACCGAGATACCGCCGAAATTGACCCCGTGATAGCCGCGCTCGCGCCCGATCAGCCGGGTTCGACCCGCATCGCCCCGCGCCCGATGATAGGCGATGGCGATTTTAAGAGCCGATTCAACAGCCTCCGAGCCGGAGTTCGCATAGAACACGTGCTCCATGCCCTCAGGGGCAATGTCGATGACCCGGTTGGCAAGCTCAAACGCCTTGGGGTGGCCCATCTGAAAGGCGGGTGCGTAGTCAAGCTCTGCCGCCTGAGACTGAATGGCCTCGACAATCTTCGGGCGCTTGTGACCGGCGTTGCAGCACCACAGACCGGCCGTGCCATCCAGTACCTGCCGCCCGTCCACCGTGGTGTAATGCATGCCTTCGGCTGCAACGAACATCCGGGGCGATTTCTTGAACTGGCGGTTGGCGGTAAAGGGCATCCAGAACGCCCGCAGATCATTTGGCGCCGGTGTGGTGCGGTTGGACATCACGCTCTCCTGTTGGCGGAGGCCCTTTTACGGGTCCCTTGCTTGGCCAAGACGCTACCAGCTTTGACCAAAAGGTCAAAGATTTTGTTGCAATCAAATGCCGGATGGGAAACGGTTGTCACATGAAGCCGCAGACCCGCATCCAGTCCGAAAAAACCGAGGCCATTCTGGAGGCGGCGCTCGACGTCTTTTCGACCCATGGGTTTCGCGGCGCAACACTCGATCAGATCGCGGAGGCGTCCGGCCTCTCCAAACCCAACATCCTCTATTATTTCGAGGGCAAGGCCGCCATCCACCGGGCCCTCTTGAACCGTCTTCTGGACAACTGGCTGGCCCCGTTGAGGGAGCTTTCGGCCGATGGTGATCCGCTGGAGGAGATCACAGCCTATGTGAAGCGCAAGCTTGAAATGGCCCGTGACTACCCGCGTGAAAGCAGGCTCTTTGCCAATGAGATCGTGCAGGGCGCCCCCCGGATGCGTGATCAGATCGAAGGGCCGCTGAAAGCGCTCGTGGACGAGAAGGCCGAGGTGATCCGTGGCTGGACCAAGGCGGGCAAGATCGCGCCGCTCGACCCGCATCACCTGATCTTCTCGATCTGGGCCACGACCCAGCATTATGCCGATTTCGATGTGCAGGTCCGCGCGATCCTCGGGGCGCAGAAGGACGGCCACTTTCACGACGCGGCGCGCTATCTCGCGACATTCTTCACGAAGGCACTTCGTCCTTGAGGAGCATCACCAGGCCCGCGACGATCAGCGCCACACCGGCAAACAGGACGACAGGCGGCACGCCATTGCCAAGCCCGGCTTCCCATAGGATAACCCAGACCGGTGTGAGGTAAGTATAGGCCATGACCTTGGCGCTCGGCAGCCTGTGGGCTGCGAACTGCACCAGAAAGAAGGTGACCGAACTGGCGAAGATCGCCAGATAGAGAATTGTCACCCAGACAATGGCGGGCAAATGCACCCAATCGGTGCGGATCATGTCTCGCCCGCCGCAGATCAGCAGAACGATGAGGCCGCCAACCAGCAAGCCGAAGGTAGAGATCAGGACCGGCTCGCCCCGGCTCAGCTTGCGGACGAGCGGTGTGTAGGCCGCGTGACAGATGCAACCCACAAAGAAGATCGCCTCGCCCCGACCGATATCGAAAGACAGAAATGCTCCGATATCGGCTCTGAAAATGACCCAGAGCGCGCCGATCCCTGCAAGACCGAGCGCAATCGCCATGCGCCGTGTCGTGATCTGGCGCAGAAAAACCCAACCGAAACCGGCGGACATCAGCGGGGTCAAAGTGAATACGGCGGCGGTCGAGACCGGGCTCGCGGTCTTTAGCCCTTCGAACATCGTGACAAAGTAGATCGCAAAGAGCGCCCCTAGAAGCCCATACCGCCATGGTGCCACAAAGTATCTGCGCCTGAATCCCGGACCAAGCCCCGCCACGACGCCGATAAAAACCGCCGCGATTGCAAAGCGCATGGCGTTCAGTGCGGCAGGATCGACAAGGGGCGCCACAATGCCGCCCAGCGCAAAGGACCCGGCGACAAGCCCCGAAAAGAGAAACATCGCTGCGTGGCCCTGGGCCGGGCCGCTTGTCCTGAACCTGACTAGATTCACGGCTGGCCGGACTCGCGCCTATGCGAAAAACGCCTCCGGCGGGGATATTTATGGAAAAATGAAGGCCCGCTTTCTTTTTGGCTTAAATATCCCCGCCGGAGGCGGAATGAGGGCGTCACTCAGCCGCCTGGGCTGCCGGGTTGTTGGGATGGGTTGTCCAGTCTGCGAAGTCAGGCGCCACCTTGCGCCCGGTGCGCAGATCAGTCTCCCCGGCAGACAGCTCCACCATGGTGATGCAGTCCTCGACCGGGCAAACGTTTACGCACAGATTGCAGGCCACGCATTCCTCGTCGATCACCTCGAAGACGCGGCCTTCCTTCATGGCAATCGCCTGATGGGATGTGTCCTCGCAGGCCGCATAGCAGCGACCGCATTTGATGCATGCTTCCTGATCGATCCGCGCCTTGGCGATGTAGTTGAGGTTCAGGTTCTGCCAGTCCGAACAGTTCGGAACGGCCCGTCCAACGACATCCGAAAGCCGCGCATGACCCTTCTCATCCATCCACTCTTCAAGGCCAGAGATCATCTCCTTCACAATGCGGAACCCGTAGGTCATCGCGGCTGTGCAGACCTGTACATTGCCTGCACCCAGCGCCATGAACTCGGCCGCGTCTCGCCAGGTGGTGATCCCGCCGATGCCTGAGATCGGCAGGTTCGCCGTTTCTGCGTTGCGGGCAATCTCGGCCACCATATTGAGCGCAATCGGTTTGACCGCGGGGCCACAATAGCCGCCATGCGCTCCCTTGCCGTCGATTGTGGGCTCGGGTGCGAAGAGGTCGAGGTTCACAGATGTGATCGAGTTGATCGTATTGATGAGGCTGACTGCATCGGCGCCACCTCGATGGGCAGCCTCTGCGGGTTTGCGGACGTCCGTGATGTTAGGCGTGAGCTTCACGATGACCGGCATCCGCGTATGCGCCTTGGCCCAGCGGGTCACCATCTCGATATATTCGGGCACCTGACCAACGGCGGAGCCCATGCCGCGTTCGCTCATCCCGTGCGGGCAGCCGAAGTTCAGTTCAACGCCGTCAGCACCGGTATCCTCGACCTTCCTGAGGATGAACTCCCACGGATCCTCCTCGCACGGCACCATCAGAGAGACGACCATGGCGCGGTCCGGCCAGTCGCGCTTGACGGCCTTGATCTCCTGAAGGTTGGTCTCAAGCGGGCGGTCCGTGATCAGCTCGATATTGTTGAGACCCAGAAGTCGCCGATCAGCCCCCCAGACCGCCCCGTAGCGTGGCCCGTTCACATTCACGATATGCGGATCAAGGCCGAGTGTCTTCCAGACCACTCCGCCCCAGCCCTGCTCGAACGCGCGTCGGACATTGTATTCCTTGTCCGTCGGCGGTGCAGAGGCGAGCCAGAACGGGTTGGGGCTTTTGATGCCGACAAAGTCGCTGGACAGATCAGCCATGGCTTACTCCTTGAAGGATTCCAGAAGGATCAGATTGTTCTCGGTGTCGCGGATCATCGCCCAGCGGACCCCTTTGGCCCAGGGTGCGTCATCCGGGCCATTGGCGATCTCGACGCCCTTACCCTGCAAAGTGACGCATTCCGCGTCCACATCATCGCAGACCAGACAGAGCGCGGGGCCGCTTTTCACTTCCAACTCATCAGCCTTGCTGAACTGCAATCTGGTCTCGGCACCGGGGATGGCCATGAAAACCCAGCGCCACCCCTCAGAATAAGGCGCATCGGTGTGAAGCTCGAACCCCAAGGCATCGCGATAAAACGCAATCGCGCGGTCCTGATCGGTGACCGGGATGCACTGGAAATTGATCCGGGTGATCATCCTGCCCTCCTCGATCAGGTCTGGAGGCTTGCGTGGATGTCTTCCGCCGCGTCGCGGCCCTCGGCCACGGCTGTGACCGTCAGATCATCGCCACCGGTTGCGCAATCACCACCGGCCCAGACCTTGTCGAGACTGGTGCGGCCCGCCTCATCGACAGCGATCTTGCCACCGTCCAGCGTCAGGCCATCAGGGGTTGCTTCCAACCGCTGACCGATTGCCCGGAAAATCTGATCGGCAGGCAGGGTGAACCGCTCCTCGCCCAGTTCCAACCCGTTTGCGCCATCGCGGGTATAGGCGAACTCGATCTCGGTCGCGGCCCCGTTTCCCAGCACCTGCAGCGGCTGGGCATTGAAGACCAGCCTTACGCCTTTGGAGGTCGCAAGGTCCTGTTCATAGCGCGACGCGCTCATGCGATCCTGCCCGCGGCGATAGGCAATCGTGACCTCCTCGGCCCCCAGAAGCTTCGCCTGCACGGCAGCATCGACCGCAGTCATCCCACCGCCGATGACGACAACGCGGCGGCCGACCGGAAGCCTCGCAAGATCGTCGGCCTGCCGCAGATCGGCAATGAAATCGACTGCATCCTGCACGCCCTCACGGTCCTCCCCATCGGCGCGTAGCGCATTCACGCTGCCCAGACCAATCCCCAGGAACACGGCGTCAAACCGGTCCTGCAGGTCCGAGAGCGTGATCGTATCGCCAAGCCGCGCCCCATATTCAAGTGTGATGCCACCGATACCCAGCAGCCAGTCCACCTCGGCCTGTGCGAAATCACCCACCGTTTTGTAGGCCGCGATGCCGAACTCGTTCAGACCGCCGCCCTTCTGCTTCGCTTCAAAGAGCGTCACGTTATGGCCCTTCATGGCCAGCCGGTGCGCGCAGGCCAGACCCGCAGGACCAGCCCCCACGACGGCCACCGTTTTGCCCGTTTGCGCGGCACGGGTGAAGGGGTGCACGTCCGCTGCCATCAGCGTGTCGGTCGCAAAGCGCTGCAAACGCCCGATCTCCACCGGTTTGCCTTCGGCAATCTCGCGTACGCAGGCCTCTTCGCAGAGCGTCTCGGTCGGGCAGACGCGAGCACACATGCCGCCAAGGATGTTCTGCGACAGGATGGTTTTGGCGGCCGCCATCTCGGTTCCGGTGGCGATCTGGCGAATGAAAAGCGGGATGTCGATATCCGTCGGACAGGCGGTCACGCACGGCGCATCATGGCAGAAATAGCAGCGGTCCGAGGCAACGAGCGCCTCATGTGCATCCAAGGGGGCATGCAGGTCGGAAAAGTTGTCCTGCAGGGTTTGTGCTGGCAAACGACCCGCAGTGATACCCGGTGTAAGCGGCGTGGATGTCACGTGGCGACCCTCCGATAGCTGTCAACTCGGGCATCAGTCTGACACAAGGTCATTTTTTTATCAATTGGTAAAACTTTTCGAAAATTCCCAAGGGTGACTGCGTCATTTTGCGCAGGAAACAAAGGCTTATCGCGCTTGATCCACGGTGGCTTGCATCTAGGTCTAGGAACACAGGGAAGATCGAGATGTGCCGGACCGAGGGGCTGCCCAAGACAGCCAGGATCGCGGCAGATGGCCTTGGAGACTGAAACATGGACACCCTCATCCTGTCACGCATCCAGTTCGGTGCGAACATCTCTTTTCACATTCTGTTCCCGACGATCACGATTGCTCTGGGCTGGATGCTGCTGTTTTTCAAGCTGCGGTTCTCGGCCACCCATGACGACCGCTGGATGGATGCCTACAGGTTCTGGGTCAAAGTCTTCGCGCTGTCCTTTGCCATGGGTGTCGTCTCGGGCATCACGATGAGCTTCCAGTTCGGAACAAACTGGCCCGGCTTCATGGAAAAGGTCGGCAATATCGCGGGCCCGTTACTCGCCTACGAGGTGCTGACGGCGTTTTTCCTTGAGGCCGTTTTCCTTGGCATCATGCTTTTCGGCTTCAACCGCGTGCCAAGCTGGGCGCATACCGGGGCGACATTTCTGGTCGCGTTCGGCACCACCATGAGCGCCTTCTGGATCATCGTGCTGAACAGCTGGATGCACACGCCCACCGGGTTTGAAATGCGGGACGGCGTGGCCCATGCGACCGACTGGGCTGCCATCGTCTTCAACCCTTCCATGCCCTACCGGCTGACCCACATGCTGCTGGCAAGCGGCCTGACGGTAGCGTTCCTGATCGCAGGCATTTCGGCATTTCGCCTGTTGCGCGGCGACAAGACGGGCGAGGCGAGGCTGACGATGAAAACCGGCGTCTTTCTCGGTGCCCTGCTGATCCCAATCCAGATATTCATGGGTGATCTGCACGGGCTGAACACCCTGGAACATCAGCCCCAGAAGGTCGCCGCGATGGAGGGCAACTGGGATACCGGTGGCAATGTCCCTCTCCTGCTGTTTGCCCTGCCCGATGAGGAGGCTCGCGAAAACCGGTTCGAGATCGGGATACCCAATGGTGCCAGCCTGATCCTCACCCATAAAGCCAATGGCGTCGTGCCGGGGCTGAATGACTTCGTGGCCGAGGACGGAACTGTCCTGCACCCGCCAGTTTCAGCAGTTTTCTGGTCGTTCCGTATCATGGTCGGCACCGGACTGGCCATGCTGGCGATATCATGGGGCCTTACATTCATGATCTGGCGACGCGGCGACGACAGCATCGGCAAATGGCCGCTGCGCGGTCTGGTTCTGATGAGCTTCTCCGGCTGGCTCGCGACACTGGCCGGCTGGTACACGACCGAGATCGGACGGCAGCCATGGCTCGTCCAGGGGGTCCTCTCGACAAAGGAGGCGGTGGCGGATGTGCCTGCCCCGATGGTGCTGGGAACACTCATTGCCTATCTCGTGGTCTATGCGCTTCTGATGGCGGCCTATGTGGGGGTGATCTTCTACCTCGCAAACCGGGCGGCCAATTCGGAGGGCACCCGCCCGAAACTGCCGCGCTCGGGCGCTGCGGTTGCCGAAGTCCTGCCAGCGGAGTGATGTCATGACCCTGTTCGGAGATCCAACAATCTGGCTTCCGCTGGCCTTTGTCAGCCTCATGGGCCTCTCGATCCTGATCTACGTCATTCTTGATGGTTTCGATCTGGGTGTAGGGCTGCTGTTTCCCTTCGCCGACGATAACCAGAAGGATCGCATGATCGCATCAATCGGCCCCTTCTGGGACGCCAACGAGACCTGGCTGGTGCTGGCCATCGGCCTGCTGCTCGTCGCCTTTCCGGCGGCCCATGGCATGATCCTGACGGCACTCTACCTGCCGGTCGCGATCATGCTGATCGGCCTGATCCTGCGCGGTGTGGCTTTCGAGTTTCGCGCCAAGGCACCCCCGGCCCACAAGAAGACCTGGAACAAGGTGTTCTTTGCGGGCTCTGCCATGACCGCCCTGTCGCAGGGCTTCATGCTGGGCGTTTACATCATGGGGTTGGAGATCAACGCCGCGACGCTGCTTTTCGCGACGCTGACGGCGGGCTGTCTGGCAGTGGGATACAGCGCCATCGGTGCCGCTTGGCTTGTCATCAAGACCGAGGACGCGCTGCAAACCAAGGCGGTCGACTGGTCCAAACGCGGCCTGATTGGCGTGATCGTCGGAATGGCGGCCATCTCCCTGGCATCACCGCTGACCAGCGACCGGATTCTCGACAAATGGTTCTCCATGCCCGAAATTCTGTTTCTGGCGCCCTTGCCGTTTCTGTCGGCAGGCATCGTGATCGCGATCTGGATTGCGCTCAGACATCTGCCGACCGAGAATGACAGTTGGACCTGGATCCCGTTTGCCGGTTTCACGCTGCTGAACGCGATGGCGTTTTTCGGGCTGGCCTATTCATTCTATCCTTACGTGGTGCCCGAAAGGCTTACACTTTACGAGGCTGCAAGTGCGCCCGAGAGCCTGTTCATCATTCTGATCGGGACACTTTTCGTACTGCCGGTCATACTCGCCTATTCGGCGTTGGCCTATTTTGTCTTCCGCGGCAAGGCGCGGGCGCTCACCTACTACTGATCGGCGACGCTTTGGAACTCGCGCGGATCAGCGCCCGTCCTCGAACTCGAACCCGTAGCTGATGTCATCAATCGGCTCGGGCGAGAGGCGATAGGTCTCCGAACGCAGGAAATCCATCATGCCGCGGGGATCGTCCGCATAATCCGCCAGTCTTTCGGGCGGCAGTGGCTCGCCCACGACGACAGGTACTGAGGCACCTATGCCGCGTTTGAACTCCTTGATCAGAAGCGCCATACGCAACGTATAATGCAGGTGGCTGGCGACCTGAAACAGCCGGGAATTGTGCCCGTCAAAGAAAATCGGGACGACCGTCGCGCCGGATTTCGCGATCAGCTTGGCCGTGAACCGACGCCAGCTGGGGTCCATGGGGCGACCAAAGGGTTTGAGCGCGGTCGAGACGGTGCCGCCGGGAAAAATGCCGATGCAGCCGCCATCGGCCAGATACCCAAGCGAGATCTTGCGGGTCTCGATATTGAGACGCCGGGCCTCCTTGGTCTCGTCAAAACTGATCGGCAGAATGACCCGGTCGAGATCGTCGGCCTTGCGAAACACGCGGTGCGCAAGAATGCGGAAATCGCCCCGTGTCTGGCTCAGGATATGACCCAGCATCAGACCGTCGAGAATGCCGTAAGGGTGGTTCGAGATAACGACCAGCGGCCCCTCTTTCGGGATCAGGTCCAGACTGCCGCCCCGAACCTCCAGATCCAGTCCGTATCGCTCGACCATCACCTGCCAGAAATCACGGCCCTGGCGGACCTCGTCGTCATAGCCCTTGGCCATGCGGATCAGTTTCAGCCGACCCGTCAGATTTTCAACAGAGCGTATGAACCCCCTGCCTGCGCGCGTCTGAGCGCTGGAGGCATAAGATATCTCCCGTGCAATCCGGGTCTGCTTCATACAACTAGCGCTCGGTCCTGTTCTCAGCCTGTGATAGCCTTTCTACGCTGCAGCAGGCAAGATGGATGTCGGGGACCGGACCTCACAGTTTTGTTTCTGGCAGAGCCTTTTGGAACGGTTGACGGGGGGGCGCGGATCAATAACAGTCCGCGAAACTTATTAGGACCTTTCATGAACGACCAGCACTTCCCCGATGGCCCGGCGCGTGAACTCGCCAAATTCCAGGACCCGCTTACGACTGCCAAGGGGGAGGAACGCGCCTCGGTTCCGCTGATCGGGGCGAAGACGCTTTGGTTCAACACCGGCACGCTTTGCAACATCACCTGCGCCAACTGCTACATCGAAAGCTCGCCCGAGAATGATCGGCTGGTCTACATGACCGCCGACGAGGTGGAGAGCTATCTTGATCAGATCGCCGAGCGGAACTGGCCTGTTGAAGAGATCGGTTTCACCGGCGGCGAACCCTTCATGAACCCCGAGATGATCGACATGGCCGAGCGGGCGCTTGCGCGCGGGTTCGAAGTGCTGATCCTGACCAATGCCATGCGTCCGATGATGCGCAAACGTGTGCAGGCGGGCCTGCTGGACTTGCAGGCAAGATATGGCGACAAGCTGACAATGCGTGTGTCACTCGATCACTTTGAGGCCGATATCCACGATGCCGAACGCGGCAAGGGTGCCTATCGGATCACGCTCGATGGGATGCGCTGGCTGTCCGAGAACGGGTTCAGAATGGCGGTTGCCGGGCGAAGCATCTGGAGCCACAGCGACGCGGACAGCCGTGCAGGCTACAAGGCGCTCTTTGACGCCGAAGGGTTCGACATCGATGCCGGTGATCCGGGCATGACCGTTCTTTTCCCGGAAATGGATGAAACCGTTGATGTGCCCGAGATCACGACCGCATGCTGGGGCATCCTGAACAAATCCCCAAAGGATGTGATGTGCGCAACATCGCGGATGGTCGTCAAGCGCAAGGGGGCCGAGACACCTGCCGTTCTCGCCTGTACCCTGCTGCCCTACGCCCCCGAGTTCGAGCTGGGCAAGACGCTGGCCGAGGCTGAGGGCGCGGTGCGTCTCAACCACCCCCATTGCGCGAAGTTCTGTGTTCTTGGCGGCGCCAGCTGCTCGGCATGACAAAGACGCCGGCTCTCGCATGGGTGGCCCTCGCGGCAACCGTGCTGATCTGGGCCACCTTCCTCGTCTCAACCCGCGCTGCCGTCACCGGGGCGCTCGGCCCAGTTGAGGTCGGCATCATGCGCTATGGCCCGGCGCTTATCCTCTTCCTGCCGGTTCTGATCCGGCATGGACCGCTTCCCACGGGCGCCGGTCTGCGCGAGGTGCTGCTGGTCGGCCTGATGGGCGGATTGATCTTCATCATGCTGCTCACCAGCGGCCTTCGCTTTGCGCCCGTCGCGGATTCAGGCGTCTTCGCTCCATCCATGCTTCCCTTCTTTGTCGCGGTCCTGTCGTTCTTTCTGCTGGGCGAAAGATTTGACGGGCTGCGCCTGACCGGCTTTGTCCTGATCCTTATCGGGGCGCTTGCGGTTGGCGGCTGGGATGCGCTTTCCCAGGCCGAAAGCGGCGCGTGGCGGGGGCATCTTCTGTTCCTGGCAGGTGCGTTCTGCTGGGCCATCTATACAATCGCCTTTCGAAAATCCTCGCTCACCGCGATGCAGGCAGCGGCCATGATCTCCTTCTGGTCGATGCTGGGCTTCGGCGCGCTGGCCCTTTTCCTTGGGGTCGATTTCACCACCGCACCGACGAATTTCGTGATCCTGCAATTCCTGCTGCAAGGCGTGCTCTCAGGCTTCACCGCCACGATCACCTACGGTTATGCGATCACCCATCTTGGCGCATCGCGAACTGCCGCCTATGCAGCCCTTGTGCCGGTTCTGGCAGCCCTTGGCGGCTGGATCTTTCTGGATGAGCCGATTGGCGCGGTCAAAACCGCAGGCATCCTCGTTGTCTCGCTTGGTGTCGCGCTCGCCTCAGGCGCGCTGACGCGCAGGAGAATGAAGAGCGTCCCGTAACATACTGCGAACAATATCCATATCGACATCGCGAGAGACGAAACTCTCGCCGATCCCGCGCGCGAGAATGAAGGCGATCTGCCCGGCTTTCACCTTCTTGTCCTGAGCCATGAGCGCAATCAGACCATCTGCATCGGGCAGATCGCCGGGAATATCACCAAGGTCGGTTTTCATGCCCATTGCGCGCAGATGCGCCCGCACCCGGCTCGGGGCTTCCTGCGCACAATGGCCAAGCCTTTGGGACAGCTCGAACGCCAGCGCGCACCCGATGGCGACCCCCTCGCCATGCAGCAGCCGGTCCGAATAGCCGGTTGCCGCCTCAAGCGCATGGCCGAAGGTATGGCCAAGATTGAGAAGAGCACGGTCGCCCCGCTCGGTCTCGTCGCGGGCCACGATCTCGGCCTTCATCTCGCAGGAGCGGCGGATCGCCTCGATCCGCAGCGCCTCATCGCCCGAAGCGAGTGCGGGGCCGTTCATCTCCAGCCAGTCAAAGAACACCTCATCGCCCAGAAGGCCGTATTTCACGACCTCACCATAGCCTGACAGGAACTGCCGCTTCGGGAGCGTGGTCAGCACATCCGTATCCGCCAGAACCAGTCGGGGCTGATGAAATGCGCCAATCAGGTTTTTGCCGTGCGGTGCGTTGATACCGGTCTTGCCCCCGACCGAACTGTCCACCTGCGCCAGAAGCGTCGTGGGGATCTGGGCAAAGGCGACGCCCCGGCGCAGAATGGCCGCCGCAAAACCTGCCAGATCGCCAATTACGCCACCTCCGAAAGCCAGAACAAGGTCGTCACGCTCAATCTGCTGCGACAGCAGCCATTCCACGGCTCGTCCCAGATCAGACCAGTTCTTGGTGGCTTCCCCGGCCGCCAGAGCCAGCGTTGCATGCGAGATGCCCGCCGCCTCCAACCCGGCCTCCAACGTCTTGAGATGCAGCGAAGCCAAGGTTTCGTCGGTGATGATGGCCACCTTCGGGCGGGTCAGATGGGGCCCGAGATGCGCGCCTGCCTGCCCCAGCAGGCCGGGCCCGATCAGGATCGGATAGCTGCGATCACCAAGCGCGACTTCAAGGGTTTTCTGCGGCATCAACAGGCTCTTTCGTCAAGGTGGCAAGGCGGTCGGGATGGGCGATGTCATGGGCGCGCACGCCTTCGAGGATACGCCGGACCATCAGTTCATGGGCCAGCCCGGTCTCGCTGACAACCCGGATATCGGCAAGGGCATAGGTCGCCCTGCGCTCGTTGAGCAGCCCGCGCAGGATGGATTTCGGGTTGGGCTGCTGCAGAAGCGGTCGGGTCGGCTTGTCGCGCACCCGGTCCCAGAGCGTCTCAAGATCACCGTCGAGCCAGATCGAAAGGCCTTTCTCGGCGACAATCTCCCGAACCTCGGGGGCCATGAACGCCCCGCCACCTGTGGCCAGCACCCCGGGCTCCTGCGACAGAAGACGTGCTACAACCTTGCGCTCGCCATCGCGGAAGGACGGCTCGCCCAGTTCCTCGAAGATATCGCGAACAGCCCGGCCCGCCGCCTGTTCGATCTCGTAATCCGAATCCCAGAACGGGACGTCCAGAAACGCCGCCAGCCGCCGCCCCACCGACGTCTTACCGGCCCCCATCAACCCGACCAGCACCAGCGTCCGGTTGAGCCTGACTGTGAAAGCGGGTTTCGGCTTTTGCGCCATAGTTTTCAAAAGACCTTTGCTTGGGCAATTGATGTAACCCCGATGAGCGGCTAGATTCCAGCGTGAAAAGACAAGTCGCGTTGAAAGCGCCTTGCAAATGAAGGGCAGTAGTATGGGGCGGGTCCTCAAATACCTATTTTATCTGGTGGTTCTGGCCGGACTTGCCGTCGTCGGCTTTGCGATTTTCTCGGAGCTTCCGGCACCGAGTTCGGAGACGGTCATCGACGTCACACCGGCTGCAACTCAATGAAGCTGGGGCTTGCAACATTTGCGAGCCTGATCGGGTTCAGCGCCATGGCCGGGGCAGATGCCCCCCGCAGCGTGATCCCGTGGCTTTCAGAAAGCGTGGTCACCGCGCCTCAGACCGCCGCAAGCACGCCGGATGCCGAGGGCAGTGGCGAGATCGAGACAACGCTGCTCGACCGGCCCAAGCGTGATGGCATGGGGTTGCTGTCGGCGGCCCAGACCGGGTTTCCCGATGCGCTCTGGGGTCGAACCTCGGCACTGCGGGTGCGGGGCCTGATCCTGCGCCATCAAAGCGGCGGTGTGCCCGAAGCGCAGGCGCTGTTCCGCAGGATGCTGCTGGCGGAGACCAAACCGCCGCTCGGGTCCACGGACGCATCTCCGGTGTTTCTCGCCCGGCTCGACCGTCTGATCGCGCAGGGACATCTCGACGCGGCGGAGGTTCTGGTCAACCAGGCTGGCCTTGACGACCCGGCCATCTTCAGGCGCGCGTTCGATGTGGCGCTGCTGACCGAGCGGTCGGACGGTGTCTGCTCGGCGCTTCTGGGCAATCCGGGCCTTTCCCCGACATTTCCTGCCCGGGTCTTCTGTCTGGCGCGCGGCGGCGACTGGGACGCGGCCGCACTTACGGTCACGCTGGGCCATGAACTTGGCGCGATCGAACCGGAGATGGAAGAGCTTCTGGCCCGCTTCCTCGATCCCGAGATTTTCGAGGACGAGGAAGACCCCGAGATCCCCGATCCGCTCACCCCTCTTGAGTTCGTCCTTCGCGACGCGGTCGCCCTGCCGCGCCCTGTCAAACCACTGCCGCTGGCCTTCTTGCACATCGATGTGGCCGATTACGCACCTATGCGGGCCCGGATCGAAGCTGGTGAGCGGCTCATCAGAACCGGTGCGATCGCCTCCACAACGCTTTTCGAGGCTTATCGTGCTGGCAAGCCCGCATCCTCAGGCGGCGTCTGGGATCATGCCAAGGTCGTGCAGGATCTCGACCGAGCGCTGGAAAGCGGCGATCCCGCAAGAATCTCAAAGGCTCTGGGCGCTGCCGACAAGCTCTTCTCCGGGCTGGAGTTGCGCCTGCCGTTTGCGCAGGCCTTTGCAGAGCCTTTGTCGAAACTCGGCACGGATATCGACGACGCGGGCCGGATCTTCGAATTGCTGCTGCTGGCGGATGAGCCTGCCGCAGCCAAGGCCCGATTGGGCGGGGCGGGTTCGGCCCTTCTGGTGGCCCTCGCCGATCAGGCGGCCGACTTGCCGAACCCCACGGCTCCCTCCGCGCTTGAGGCTGCGATCCTGCAGGGTCTGACACGGGACAACCCTCCGACCCAGTCATCCCGTTATATCGAGGGGCTGTTTGACAACGGGCAGTATGGCGAAGCCCTGCTCAGCACCCTGAATCTGCTCAATTCCGGTTTCGAGATTGACCCCAACGATCTGCAGGGCGCGCTCTATCTTCTCAGAAAGGCCGGGCTGGAGCGGCCCGCGCGCCGGATCGGTCTGGAATATCTTTTGCTTCAGCCCAAGGGCTGAGGAAGATGTCCCACCCCTGGTTTGCCCTTCATCTTGATGCCTTGCAGGCCGAACAGGACGCAGCGCGCAATACGCTTGAGGCCTATGCCCGCGATCTGCGGGACTTTGCCGCCTTCGTGGCCAGCAGGGGCCTGGACATTGCCTCGCTTGACCGATCGGTCATCGAGGCCTACCTGATCGCAGCAGAAGCAGAGGGGCTGGCCGTGGCGACGCGGGCACGGCGTCTGTCCTCTATCAGGCAACTCTATCGCTTTGCCTTTTCCGAAGGCCTTCGGGAAGATGACCCTGCCGCCTTGATCAAGGGGCCGAAACAGGCCCGCAAGCTGCCCGACACGCTGTCTCTGGATGATGTCTCGTCCATGCTGGAGGCCGCAGGTCAGACCGGGCGTTCCAAGTCTGACCGGGCGCGGAACCTCAGCCTCATGGAGGTGCTTTATGCGACCGGGTTGCGCGTCACCGAACTGGTGTCGCTGCCGGTCGCCGCCGTTCGTGGCGATCCGCGCATGATCCTTATCCGCGGAAAGGGCGGGCGAGAGCGGATGGTGCCTCTCTCGCCTCCGGCGCGGGAGGCGCTGGCGGACTGGCTGAGGATGCGGGATGCCGAAGAGGCGTTGCGCGAGGAAAACGGCCACCCGGCCTCGGCTTTTCTCTTTCCCTCACGTGGCAAGACCGGATATCTGACCCGGGTGCGGTTCTACTCGTTGATCAAGGAGATCGCCGTCAACGCAAAGGTCGATCCATCCCGTGTCAGCCCGCATGCCCTGCGCCACGCTTTCGCTACGCATCTGCTGGCCAATGGTGCCGATCTCAGGGCCATTCAGATCCTGCTTGGTCATGCAGATGTGGCCACGACCGAGATCTACACACATGTGCTGGAAGAGCGCCTCAAGGAGCTGGTTCTGGAACATCATCCAATTGCGGGCGCCTGAGCGCCCTGGGCAGCACATCCTCGGACGGCCAGAATCCACTGATCAGCGATTTTTCATAGCCCTGGGTCAGCCCGGCCTTGATCATAGCCCGCGCGGCGGCATGGTGATCGTAGGCGAGCCGCCGAAGACTGACCCGCCCGTCTTCCAGCAGCATGCATTCGGTACGGGTGTTGCCATCGTTCGGTGGCATCCCGATCACCCCTGCGTTCAGCCAGTCGGTCGCGCCAATTCTCCGCCTGAAGGCAATGCCCGAATGCCCCGAGATCACCACATCCACCGGACCGACCTCACGGATCAGCAATGCGATCTCGGCGGCCAGTTCCTCCTGCGGCGAGACCGACCAGAGGAACCGGTTCACAGCCGATGCCCCGCCATGGATGACAGCAAAACGTCTGCCCTGATGTGTGAAGACGATCCGGTCGGGACAAGCCGCCATCCAGTCCCGGCTCTCGGCAGAGACATGTCGCACGGCATGCGCATACCAGCCGCGTGACAGCAGCGAACAGGTCGTGCCTTCGTCAAACCCGCAGCCGCAATCATCCGCGCCTTCGGCAAGCTGCGCTTCGCAATTGCCCTTCACGGTGGGGATACCTGCCTCTCTCATCAGGGAGACACAAGCCTCGCCGTCAGCCCCATAGGCCACGACATCACCGGTGCAGATCGCGTCTGCCCCGATGTCCAGAAGCGCCTGCAAGGCCTGAAGATTGGAGTACGGACCACCAAAGAGCAGCAGTGGCCCGTCGAGAACCCCAAGATCGGTGATCTTCACGCCTGTCTCCTCTTGCCCAAGCGGCGGGAAATATCAGATAAGCATAAGTCCGGAAAACAGTTTAGGATCTGACACCAAGATGGAAAGCGAGATTGCGACGTGGGATGTGGCCCTCTGGGGAACGGTGGCCGCTATTCTGGCGCTCCTGATGTTCTCGGCCTTCTTCTCAGGCTCCGAGACGGCACTCACAGCCGCCAGTCGAGGCAAACTGCGGACCATGTCCGACAAGGGCACACGCGGCGCCGAGACAGCATTGCGGCTGCGCGAGGATGATGAGCGGCTGATCGGTGCCGTGCTTCTGGGCAACAACCTGGTGAATATCCTTGCGACGTCTCTGGCGACGAGCCTGTTGACACTGCTCTTCGGCGACAGCGGTGTGGCACTTGCGACGCTGGTGATGACCCTTCTTGTGCTGATCTTTGCAGAGGTGCTGCCGAAGACCTACGCGATCACCAACCCCGAAACCGCGGCCGCCCGTGTCTCGCCGGTGATTTCGCTGGTCGTGCGGGTTCTCGCCCCCATCGTCAATGCGGTGCGCTTCCTCGTCCGCTGCATCCTGCAGCTTTTCGGCGTGGAGACGGACCCGTCCACCAACTTTCTGGCCGCCCAGGACGAGATTGCGGGCGCAATTGCGCTGCATCACTCAGAAGGCGCCGTTGAGAAGGATGATCGTGACCGGCTGCTCGGTGCACTTGACCTGAAGGACCGTGAGGTCGAAGAGATCATGTTGCATCGCCAGAACATCGAGATGCTTGATGCGGACGCCCCGCCGCAGGAGATCCTGTCGGCCTGCCTGTCGTCTCCCTACACCCGCATCCCCGTCTATAAGGACGAGCAGGAGAACATCGTCGGTGTCGTTCACGCAAAGGACCTTCTGCGCGCGGTCGACAAGCTGGTGCGCGGCACGACCGACGGAATTGACGCACTGGAGAAATTCGACGTTATGGACGTGGCGATGGAGCCCTATTTTGTGCCCGAGACCACATCTCTCGACGATCAGATGCGCGAGTTTCTGCGCCGGAAGTCACATTTTGCGCTGGTTGTCGATGAGTACGGCGCGCTGCAAGGTCTGATCACGCTGGAGGATATCCTTGAAGAGATCGTCGGCGAAATCGCCGACGAGCATGACGAGGAGGAGGATGCCCTCACGCAGAGCCGCGACGGCTCGGTGCTTGTGGATGGTGGCATGACGATCCGCGATCTTAACCGGACCTGCGACTGGTCGCTGCCCGATGACGAGGCCAACACCATCGCCGGTCTCGTCATCCACGAGGCGCAGGCGATCCCGGTTCAGGGACAGGTCTTCACCTTCCACGGGTTCCGCTTCGAGGTGGTGGAGCGGGAGCGAAACCGGCTCACGCAGATCAAGGTTCGCAAGGTCTGATCAGGAGGCCTTCTGGGCGGCTCTCACCTGCGCGAATGACAGGAGCTTGCGCTGGCTTTCGTCCCACAGATGCAATCGGGCGCAGGCAAAGCTTTCCCTGAGGCTGAGCTGCTGCGCCTCCGCCAGTTCCCGGTGATCGCGCAGAACCTCCGTCAGACGGTAAAACGGGATCCGGCTATAGAGGTGATGCACATGGTGAATTCCGATATTCGCCGTCATCCACTGCAGCACCGGTGGCAGAACGTAATGTGAGCTTCCATGCAGCGCCGCATCATGCACCTGCCAGTCATCGTTGGTGTCCCAGTGCGCCTCTTCGAACTGATGCTGTACGTAGAAGAGCCACACGCCGATTGTCGCCCCGATGATCGAGGTCGGAAGGAATATGAACAGGATCGGCATCAGCCCGCCGAAATAGGCAATCAGGAACAGGATCACGAATATCACCGCGTTTGTTCCCATAGCGCTGACCCAGTACTTCCAGCCCGCCCGCATCAGCCCAAGCGGCAAGCGGTTCTGCAGCAAAAACAGATAACTGGGTGCCAGTCCGAACAGGAAAAACGGGTTGCGATAGGTCCGGTACTGCAACCGGCCCAGCCGCGTCTTGCCCAGATATTCGTCCACCGTCAGCGTGCTGATCTCGCCAATGCCGCGCTTGTCGAGGTTCCCCGAGGCCGCATGATGGATGGAATGGGTCCGGCGCCAGACATCATAAGGCGTGAGCGTCAGGACACCTAAGGCACGCCCCACCCAGTCGCTCACCTGCGAGTTTGAGAAAAACGAGCCATGACCGCAGTCATGCTGGATCGCAAAGAGCCGCACCAGAAAAAGCGCATTCAGCACCGAGATGAAGAAGGCGAGCACATAGCTGACCGACAAGGCCCACCAGGCAATCCCCCAAAGGGCAAGGAATGGCGCAATGCTCACACACAGCTCGAACACGCTGCGTATCGGATCAGGGTTGCGGTATTTTGCAAGGATCTGAACCCATGCCTGGGCGGGTCCCGAGGACCCGGTCGATTTGGAAGAGGACACGCGTGTAAGGGCTTTCTTCTTGGTACGTCTCAAGTGATTAGACTAAGATGCAAGTTTGGCAAGGAGAAAGCCTGTATTGGGTTGAATTGTGGCGATCATCGAGGCTTTACCGCCCCTTGAAAAGCCCACCCAGAATGCCACGGATCATACGCTGTCCGGACCGGGTCGAAACCGTGCGTATGGCTGACTTCACCAGCGTCTGGGTGATCGTGTCGCTGCGCGAACTGCGCTTGGTGCTGCGTGTGTCCTTCTCGTATCGCCGCGCCTTCTGAAACTCCCGCTCTTCCTCGGCCGCGCGCACGCTTTCCGCTTCGGCCTGCGCAGCTTCCTCGGCCGCTTTCTCGGCGCGGGCCTGCAGCATCTCGTAGGCGCTTTCGCGGTCCTTAGGTGTCTCGTACAGCCCGGCAAGCGGCGAGTTCGCCATGAAGGCTTTGCGCTCGGTCTCGTCAATCGGACCAAGCTGCGAGGATGGAGGACGGATCAGGGTGCGTTGCACCATCGAGGGCACCGCCTTGGCCTCCAGCAGCGAGACCACCGCCTCGCCCGTGCCGACATCGCGGATCGCGTCCTCTGTATCGAAGTCGGGGTTCGGCCGGAAAGTCTCTGCCGCCGCTTTCAGCGCCTTGAGGTCGCGCGGCGTGAAGGAACGCAGGGCATGCTGTACCCGGTTGCCAAGCTGGCCCAGAATGTCGGCAGGCACATCATCGGGGTTCTGGGTGATGAAGAAGACACCGACACCCTTGGAACGGATCAGGCGGGCCACCTGCTCCACCTTTTCGATCAGCGCCTTGGGAGCATCCTCGAAGAGCAGATGCGCCTCATCGAAAAAGAATACGAATTTGGGTTTGTCCGGGTTGCCGACCTCGGGCAGTTCCTCGAACAACTCCGACAGCAGCCACAAAAGGAAGGTGCCGTAGAGCCGGGGCGCGCCCATCAGCTTGTCGGCGGCCAGAACATTGATCCGTCCCTGCCCGCCCGGCGTGGTCGCGATCATGTCTGAGAGCTGCAACGCCGGCTCGCCGAAGAAATCAGCAGCACCCTGGTTTTCCAGCACGATGAGCCGTCTCTGAATCGCACCTATCGAGGCGGTCGAGATGTTGCCATAGCGCAGGGAGACCTCTTTCGCGTTCTCTCCCAGCCAGACCAGAAGCGCCTGCAAATCCTTGAGATCGAGCAGATGCAGGCCTTCCTCGTCAGCCAGCCGGAAGGCAATGTTGAGAATGCCCTCCTGCGCCTCCGTGAGTTCCATCAGACGAGAGAGGAGCAACGGCCCCATCTCGGCAATCGTTGTGCGGACGGGATGCCCCTTCTCACCGAACATGTCCCAGAAGACGACCGGGAAATCCTCGTAATCATAGTCATCGAAATTGATCGTGGCGGCGCGCTTCATGAACGCCTCATGCAGTTTGAAATCCGCACGGCCCGGTTTGGCGAGCCCCGAGAGATCGCCCTTCACATCCGCGAGAAAGACAGGCACGCCTGCCTTGGAAAAGCTTTCGGCCAGTATCTGCAAAGTAACGGTCTTGCCGGTTCCGGTCGCGCCAGCAATCAATCCGTGGCGGTTGCCGTACTTCAAAAGCAGTGATTGCGCCTCGCCATAGTCCTTGCCACCGCCGCCTACGAAGATGCTGTCCGACACGATATTTCCTCACTGCCCGTTTGTGATTTTTGCAACATACATTGTTAACCATTGCATGCCATAGTGACCACAACATTGCGAGGCAGATTGTCATGTGATGTTGACTTCCTCCCTGTTGAACTGGCCGCGCCTTTTGGTGCGGCTTTTTTTTGGTAACGCTGTCACGAACAGTTTTCCGGAAAATCTCCTCAGAATCCCGTTTTGTTCCGTTTACCGCTGTTGACGAGGCCAAAAACTCGCCCTAGCTTACGTTCCACAAGTCGGCCGGTCCGGCAGGGAGAGAGCTGCAAAGCAGCACAAAAAAGGTGTCCAGTTCGGGCACCTTTTTTCCATTTCGACCGGTGCCGCGGCCCCGTTCCGGTGATCTCCGCCGGTTACAAAAGGTTGCAGAGGGTTGCATTGACAGTGCGGCTGCTTCCTGACACCCAAGCGGCAGAAATCAACATTCAAAGACGTGCTCGGAGACGAAACTGATATGCGCGACGTGATGACCTGGACCTCAACTGCCCTTCTCGTGCTCGGATTGGGACTGAGCCCGACATACGCTCAGGAAGCGACCACGACGGAAGATACCCCGGTCGAGGAAGCCACCCCAGCGACAGAGGCACCTTCGGAAGAAGCGGCTCCGGTCGAGGAGGCTACGCCAGCGGAAGAAGCCGCGCCTGCTGAGGCGCCCGCACCTGTTCAACCTGCCGAGCCGGCCTTCACCACGACCACCTTCAATGACTGGGAGATGCGCTGCACACCTGACGGTCTGAACTGTTTTCTCTATCAACTGGTGCGCAATGAAGCCGGCGACCCGGTCATCGAATACTCCATGGTTCTGCTGCCCGAAGGCGATGAAGCAACCGCCGGGGCGACAGCCGTCACCCCGCTTGGCACGCTGCTGACCGAAGGCCTGAAAGTTCAGATCGACAACGGCAACACCCTTCAGTATCCGTTCAACTGGTGTACACGTTCGGGCTGCTTCGCCCGTTTCGGTCTCAGCGATGGCAGCCTGGCGAGCATGCGTGCGGGATCCAAGGCAAAGATGACGCTGACCTCGGTTGCGGCACCCGATCGCCCGCTCACCGTTGAGTTGTCATTGAGGGGATTTACAGCGGCCTATAACGCCTTGCCGAAAAACTGATCAGACAGCGCGGATCGCAAGAACCGCGTTGAGGCCACCGAACGCGAAAGCATTGGAAATCGCGACATCGACCTTGGTCTCCCGCGAGACATTGGGAACCACGTCGAGGTCGCAATCCGGGTCGATCCCTTCATAGGAGATCGTCGGCGGGACGATCCCGTCACGCACCGCCATGATGCAGGCCAAAAGCTCGACCGCCCCGGTACCACCGATCAGATGGCCATGCATGGACTTGGTCGATGAGATCATCAGCTCATCGGCATGCGCCCCGAAAACCTCGCGTACTGCCGCACATTCGGTGCGGTCATTCGCAGTCGTCCCGGTCCCATGGGCGTTGATGTAGCCCACGGCGTCGCCCGATATGCCCGCGTCCTGCAGCGCACCGGTCATCGCCCGCTTGGCACCGTGCTTGTTGGGCATCACGATGTCGGATGCATCCGAGGTCATGGCGAAACCGATGACCTCGGCCAGAATGGCAGCCCCGCGGGCGCAGGCATGCTCGTATTCCTCGAAGACGAAGATCGCGGCGCCCTCGCCCTGCACCATCCCGTTGCGATTGACCGAGAACGGGCGGCAGCCGTCCTTCGACATGACACGAAGGCCCTCCCAGGCTTTGATCCCGCCGAAACAAAGCATGCTCTCGGAGCCGCCGGTCAGCATCACCTTGCTCATGCCGGATCGGACAAGCGCATAAGCTTGACCCATCGCGTGATTTGACGACGCGCACGCCGTCGCCACCGTGAAGGCCGGGCCTTGCAGGTTGTGTGTCATCGAGACATGGCTGGCAGCAGCATTGTTCATCAGGCGCGGCACCACGAACGGGTGGACGCGGTTCTTGCCAGCCTCGTAGACGGAGCGATAATTCTCGTCCTGGGTCTGCAAGCCTCCGCCTGCCGTGCCAAGTACAACCCCGGCCTGTGCGGACAACTCTTCGGTCAGTTCAAGACCTGAGTGGTCCATCGCCTCCTGTGCCGCCAACAGGGCAAACTGTGTGAACTTGTCGTAGAGCGTGATTTCCTGACGGCTGAAATGCGCCTCGGGGTCATATCCCTTGATCTGACCGCCGATGGCGATCGAAAGCCGTTCGACATCCTGAAACTCAAGGCTCGAGATGCCCAGACGCCCCTCGCGCATGCCTTCCATATTCGCCGCAGCCGACGAGCCAAGCGCAGAGATCGCGCCCTGACCGGTAATCACCACCCGCTTCATGTAGGTCCGGTCAATGTTTGCCAGCCGCAACAAGGCCTTCAACGGCCCTGATCATAGAGGCGACATTGGTGATATCAAATTCGGACTGCGCCGGATCATTGGCATTGAACGGCACCTGGATGTCGAAGGTCTCCTCAATCGCGAACACGGCCTCGACCAGACCAAGACTGTCGATGCCGAGATCTTCCAGTGTTGCCTCGTCCTTCACTTCCGAGGGATCAATCACCGCCTGTTCAGCAATGATTGCAATCATCTGATCCTTTACTGATGCCGACATATCCATGCCCTCTCGCGTCCACGCCCCGCTGTCATGTAACGATTTCAGTCACGCTTTGAAACCCGTTTCTCAAGGTCAAGCACCCGAGCGACAAGACGCGGCAGCCGACGCAACGCTTTGTAGCTTTCCACGTTGAGGTCCATTTTCATCGCCGGGTTGCCCATCATCACACGGCCCGGCGGAATATTCGAGGAAACACCTGATTTGCCCGCAACGACAACGTCCGAGCCGATGCTGAGGTGATCGGCCACACCGACCTGACCGCCTAGCACCACGCGGTCCCCGATCACGGTCGAACCCGCAACACCGACCTGGCCGCAAAGAAGACAGGTTTTGCCCACAACAACATTATGTCCGACCTGAACGAGGTTATCGAGCTTCGTGCCGTCTCCGATGGTGGTGTTCGCAATCGTTCCACGGTCGATGGTGCAATTGGCGCCGAACTCCACATCATCTCCGATTGTCACCGATCCCAGCGAGTTGATGCGGGCAAACCCGTCACTGCGGCTGGCCTCGGTGATCTTGCCTGTGGCGCGCGCCTCTTCCACAGCGCCTGGTTTCGGCGTGACATAGGAAAAACCGTCAGAACCGATCACGCAGCCAGCCTGGGCGATACAGCGATCGCCTATCTCGATCCGGGCACCGATATGAACGCCCTGATAGAGCAGCGCGTCATCTCCGATCCGTGCATCTTCGCCAATGGTCGAATGGCTCAGGATGCGCGCATTCGCGCCGATCCTCGCACCTCTGCCAATGACAACGAACGGACCGATGGCTGCGTTCTCTCCGATCTCGACTTCCGGATGGATGATGCTGCTGGGATGGATGCCTGACTCTATCTCCGGCGGCTTTTCAAAGACCCGGGTCACGCCGGACATCACATAGCGCGATCTGGGCGCAAAAATCGCCGCCCTGAGGCCCAGCGCCTGCCAGTCCGCACCGTCCCAGAGGATGGCGGCCTGCGCTTGTCCTTCGCCCAGAGCCTGTTCGTAGGATTTCTCCATCGCCAACGCCAGATGGTCCGCACTTGCCGCGGCCGGTTCGGCCGGACCGCTCACGACAAGCCCCAGATCGCCTGCCGCCTCGGCCCCCAGCGCATCAGCGATTTGCGAGATTGTGTAACCCATGGGTCCGCAGCCTTCCGATCCAACAGAAAAGGCAAGGCGGAGCCGCCTTGCCTGCCGATACCCATTTAGGGGATTTGAAGTTAGCCTTCAACCTGTGGCAGGGTCACACCGGCACGCTCCAGCGCACTGAAAACCCTGCCATCGCGACCATAGACATCGCCACGATACTGCGGCAGGCCGTCTTCATCGACCCAGGCTGTGTGATAGGTCAGATGGACCGGAACAGGGGTGGCAAGATTGACGTGCCGTTCCCGGCCGGACCCCAGATAGGACTGGAAGGTCGCCTCGGGATTGTCGGCCTGCGGGGCCAGCAGCACATGCGCCAGATCGAACGGTTTCTGCACCCGCACGCATCCATGGCTGAACGCCCGTGTGTCGCGGTTGAAGAGGCTCTTGGATGGCGTGTCATGCAGGTAGATGTTGAACTGGTTGGGGAACATGAACTTCACGCGGCCAAGCGCGTTCCCGCGGCTCGGCGGCTGCTTCATAATGAAGGGGAAGTTCCGCTTGTTGAACTGGGTGAAGTCAACCAGTGCCGGATTGATCGCGGTTCCGCCACGGGTCATCACCTGGATGCCCCGGCCGCTCAACGCCTTCGGATTGCGCTTGAGCTGCGGCAGATACTCTTCCGTCGCGATCGAGCGCGGCACATGCCAGGTCGGATTGACGACCATATGGGTCATCTCGTCCGAAAACTCCTGCGTCCGATGACCGTTCTTGCCGATCACGGTGCGTGATTCAAAGATCGAGGTCCCGTTCTCGATTACATGCACCCGGAAATCCGCCTGATTGACGTAGATATGCCGGGGGCCGCGATCAAAGTTGAGCCAGCGCTGGCGCTCAAGATTGACCAGAACCTGCTTGAGCCGATCCTCGGGCGAGGCGTTCAGTGCCCCAAGCGTCCGCGGTCCGGCAACGCCGTCCGCATTCAGACCGTTGTGATCCTGAAATGCCTTCACGGCCTCGACCAGATCGGGATCGAACTCTTCGGACGTTCCCAGATCAGTACCCATGAGCACGTCGATTCGTGCCCGCATCGCTGCCACGCGCGGGCCCGATTGACCCGGTTTGAGGGTCGGACCGGCGGGAACCGGCTCACCCCAACCTTCCCGGGACATCAGCCTCTCCAACCGCTTTTTCTCGCCCATCAGACCGACATAATGCGGGTGTGTCGGCGCCAGTGCGCGGATGAAATCGGCGGGATCATTTGCCTGTGTAAGACCTTCCAGCAGAGCGACCTCATCGGGGCGTTTGGGAAAGACATGGATCTCGCGATCAATTGATTTCGGCTCCAGCAGACCGGAGTTTACATCTCGCGCATATCTCAGAAAGATTTGAGACAACGTTATGTCGTCCACGATCTCGTCAGAGCCCGACGCCGCGCGTGTTCCGATACCACTCAGGTCATAGCGTGCAACCGGCAGACCGTGGTCATCCGCGCCCACCAGAGCCTGGGTCAGAGCACTGCGACGCTGATCCGTCCAAACCGGCTCAAACCCTTGAGCAGCATAGAATTTTTTGAGATTTTCGAAGGAAGCGCCGCCCGCTTCGAGCGTTGCTTTCATCAGTTGGGCAGAGGGTGACAGCACCACCTCGGGCTCGACCGATACCGCATCGACCAGACCGGTCGTCACAGTAGCGGTTTGTGAAAGCGCCGGCGTCCCCAGCGCCAGCGATGCCAGAGCGGTCAAAGCTATTCCGGTTCGATCAAACATGGAAATCCTACTCGCGTTCTCAATCGGCCACATCCAAGATGTAGGTTTTGCAAGGTACAACCACCAGTTCAATGTTGTGTTCCTTACAATTTCGTTTGCACCCGTGGGATTTTGGTCGCAGCCCGACACATTCTCGCTGCATTTCGACCCTGTCTTGGCCCGACTCGGTTTCTACCAGAGAGGTTCGTTAACCTCTGGATGCTAATCCAAACTATCACTTGGCACAGTGTTGCAATGCTGGCATATTGACCTTCAAGGCAAGCGCCAAATAAAACAATATTGCTGTCAAGCAAAAACACGGAACAAGGCAGGCACAATATGGTGAGTTCCAAAGCCCCTACGCGCCGGGCATTCCTCGGCGGCCTCACGACTCTTCTGACCGCGACCGCGGCTCCCTACTACGCAAATGCAGCCGGTTTTCTGCGAGGTGCAGGTGATGTGCGCCGTGTGAAGCTGCGGAGCGCCAGAACCGGGGAATCCGTCGATACGATCTACTGGATCGAGGGGGAGTACATCCCCGAAGCGCTCAAGGAAATCAACTACTTCATGCGTGACTGGCGTCGCGATGAGGTGATCAGCTACGATCGGCGCAACATCGACATAATGGCGGCAACGCTGCGTCTGATGGACACCGAGGAGCCGTACCACGTCGTCTCCGGTTACCGCTCTCCTTCGACGAATGCGATGCTGCGGCAGAGCAATCGGGGCGTGGCGCAGAATTCCTATCATATGAAGGGGATGGCGGCAGATCTTAAGCTCGACAGCCGTTCCATTCATCAGATGGCAAAGGCAGCCGTGGCCTGCAATGCGGGTGGTGTCGGGAAATACGGACGCTCCAATTTCGTCCACATGGATTGCGGTCCGGTTCGGACCTGGAACCGCTGATCCGAAGTATCGGCGGATTTCCGCCGATCCAACTTCAACCCTTACGTTAGCGCGCCGTGATCAGCTGCGCACGGCCCCGTCCCCAACGACAATGTACTTGAAGCTCGTCAGCTGAGCCGCGCCGACCGGTCCGCGCGCATGCATCTTGCCGGTCGCGATCCCGATCTCGGCCCCCATTCCGAACTCGCCTCCATCTGCAAACTGCGTCGAGGCGTTGCGCATCAGGATCGCGCTGTCGAGCCGCTCGAAAAAGCGCTCCGCCGTCCGGTCATCCCCGGTCAGGATGCAATCCGTGTGGTTGGACCCGAAGGTACGAATATGAGAGATCGCCTCATCCACGCCGTCAACAAGCTTGGCCGAGATGATCATGTCGAGGAACTCGTGCCCCCAATCGTCATCCGTGGCCGGTTGCACGCCAGCCAATCCGTCAAGCCCTTCGCCCGCACGCACCTCCACCCCTGCCGCGACCAGATCATCGATGAAAGGTGCCGCATGGGCCTCAAAAAACGCGCGGTCCACAAGCAGGCATTCCGCCGCCCCGCAAATCCCTGTCCGCCGGGTCTTGGCATTGAGGATGACCTTGCGCGCCATTTCGACATCGGCAGACTTATCCACATAGATATGCACAATGCCCTCGAGATGGGCGAAGACCGGTACGCGGGCATCTGCCTGCACGCGCCCCACCAGTCCCTTGCCGCCACGCGGCACGATCACGTCAATATGCCGAGTCATGGTCAGCATCTCGCCCACAGCCGCTCGGTCGCGGGTCGGCACAAGCTGAATTGCAGTCTCGGGCAAATTGGCGGATTTGAGCCCTTCAGCGAGACAGGCATGGATTGCCGTCGAGGAATGAAAACTCTCCGAACCACCGCGCAGGATCGCGGCATTGCCTGCCTTCAGGCATAGCCCTCCCGCATCGGCTGTCACATTCGGGCGGCTTTCATAGATCACACCGACCACGCCCAGAGGCGTCGCCACCCGACGAATATTCAGGCCGTTGGGCCGGTCCCATTCGGCAAGGACCTTGCCCACCGGATCCTCCTGCTCGGCCACCGCCCGCAGACCATCCACGATGCCGTGTATCCGGTCCTCATCAAGCATCAGACGATCGAGCATGGCTTTTGAGAGGCCCTTTGCCGCGCCGAATTCCATGTCCTTCGCGTTCTCGGCGACAATCTCCGCCCGCCTTTGCCAGACCGCATCGGCGGCGCCGATCAGGGCGGCATGCTTGCGTTCTGCCGTGGCGAAACCCAACTCGGCACTGGCCGCCTTGGCCGCCTCGCCGATCTCATGCATCATCGTCTTCACGTCAATTTCAGTTCCGTCCATCATGCGTTCCCCTCAAATCGCCATATCGTCCCGATGGACCAGAGCGGCCCTGCCAGGATGTCCCAGAAGCGCTTCGATCTCGGCGCTCTGATGTCCCATGATCGCCCTTGCCTCGGTCGCATCATATCCCGCGAGCGCTTTGGCCAGCGGCCCTTCGGGGCCGATCAGATCCACCGCGTCGCCCCGTTCAAACTGCCCTTCGACATCCGTGACACCTGCAGGCAACAGGGATTTCCCGGAGGCGAGCGCCGCCGCCGCCCCTGCATCCACCCGGATTGCACCTTTGGGCTTCATCGCCGAAATCCACTGTTTGCGCGCAGCTTTCGGGTTGCTCTTGCCGATGAACCAACTGGTCCGCCCGCCCTCCAGGATGGCCTGAATGGGACGGGTCACATCCCCCTTGGCGATCACCATGGCGGCACCGGCCTGCATCGCGATGCGGGCTGCCATCAGCTTGGTCTTCATACCGCCCTTGGCCCCGTCGCTGCCCGCATCCCCGGCCATTGCCTCGATCTGCGGGGTGATCTCCTCGATCAGGGCGTGGTGTGTTGCGTCCGCATGTTCGCGTGGATTGCCGGAATAGAGCCCGTCGACATCCGAGAGCAGCACAAGAACGTCCGCACCGGCCATGGAGGTGACCTGCGCGGCAAGTCGATCATTGTCGCCATAGCGGATTTCATCTGTGGCGACCGTGTCATTTTCGTTAACGATGGGCACGGTGCCGAGGTCCAGCAATGTGGCGAAAGTGGCGCGCGAGTTGAGGTAACGCCGCCGGTTGGCGCTGTCCTCCAGCGTCACCAGCACTTGAGCGGCCGTGATCTGATGTTTCGCCAAGGCCTCCTGATAGGCCTGCGCAAGTCTGATCTGCCCGACCGACGCCGCCGCCTGCGATTGTTCCAGCGACAGAGGTCCGGGTCCGAGCCCCAACACGCGACTTCCCAGCGCGATTGAGCCCGATGAGATCAGCAGGACATCCGCACCGCGCGCGCGCAGCATCGCCACATCCTCGGCCAGCCCCTGCAGCCAGTTTGAGCGGAGCTGACCCGTTTCAGCATCGACAAGCAGGGCCGAGCCGATCTTGATCGCCACACGCTGGGCCTGTTGCATGCGGATCAGGGGTGCCATTCGCCTTCCCTCTCCTCCTCCGCGGGGCCATCAATCACGGACCGGAGCGCGCGCAGGACATCCTGCACGCCTTCGCCTGTGACACCCGAAAGCGACATGACATCGCCACCGGCAGCATCGCGGAGTGTCTTATACGCGGCTTCCCGCTCCTCCTCGTCGAGCGCGTCGATCTTGTTCAAAGCGGTAACCCGGGGTTTTGCGGCCAGATCGCCGCCATATTCCTCAAGCTCCCGAATGATCGTCCGGTAGTCACCCGCGATGTCCTCAGATGTCCCATCGACCAGATGCAACAGCACCGAGCACCGTTCCACATGACCCAGGAACCGGTCACCGATGCCCTTGCCCTCATGCGCACCCGCGATGAGGCCGGGGATGTCGGCGATCACGAACTCGGTCCCGTCGATGCCGACAACGCCCAGATTCGGATGCAGCGTGGTGAAGGGATAGTCCGCAATCTTGGGTCGGGCGTTCGACGTGGCCGCCAGAAAGGTGGACTTGCCCGCATTGGGCAGCCCCAGAAGGCCTGCATCCGCGATCAGCTTGAGGCGCAGCCAGATCGTGCGTTCGATACCGGGCTGGCCGGGATTGGCGCGGCGCGGCGCCTGATTGGTCGAGCTTTTGAAATGCAGATTGCCCCAGCCGCCATTACCACCCGAGGCAATCGTCACCCGTTGACCAACCTCGGTGAGATCGGCGATCACCGTCTCTTCATCCTCGTCGAGGATCTCCGTGCCGACGGGCACTTTCAGAATGATGTCCTCGCCATCTTTACCGGTGCGGTTCTGCCCCGCTCCCTGCACGCCGTTCTTGGCAAAGAAATGCTGCTGGTAGCGATAGTCGATGAGCGTATTCAGCCCCTCGACGGCCTCGGCGATCACGTCGCCGCCCTTGCCGCCGTCACCGCCATTGGGTCCACCGTATTCGATGTACTTCTCACGGCGGAAGCTGACCGCACCATTCCCGCCGCCGCCCGAGCGGATATACACCTTTGCAAGGTCGAGGAATTTCATGATGCGTCATCCGATGCTGATCTTCGGGCCAAGCGATAAAGGAAGACCGGCGCAGGCTCAAGCCGTGCCCGACTGTCGCCCATATCCTGACCCGTCCGCTCGAAACCCAGCTTTTCGAGCAGCCGTGCGGAACCCGGATTGTCGGTGAAGACATCCGCGAACAGCTCATCCAGCCCAAGACGCGGCATCATGTCGGACAGAAATGCGTCCAGCGCTTCCGTGGCATAGCCCTGCCCCCAGAGCGTCGGATCAATGTAGTAGCCGATATTGATCGGATCGCCGCCCATGCCTGCTGCGCCGATGAAGCGCCCGGACTTAAGGTAGATGCCAAGGAAAAACCCCGGACGACCCTTGTATTGCGAACCGGCGATCCGTGTCTCGGCCTGATCGAGCGTGTAGGGATGCGTGAAGCTGCCGAGCATCCGGCTGACCTCAAG
The DNA here is from genome assembly GCA_947493745.1 of uncultured Paracoccaceae bacterium. Classification (GTDB taxonomy): domain Bacteria; phylum Pseudomonadota; class Alphaproteobacteria; order Rhodobacterales; family Rhodobacteraceae; genus CANLSM01. The sequence continues at coordinate 115,781 of CANLSM010000010.1, forward strand.
CTGCCCGACGATGGCAGTCATGGCTGGCGCATCCGCCGACACCATGGGTTTCAGGACCAGGCGTCTGGTCTTGATGCGTGGTGACTTCGCAAAGGCCCGGTCTTCACGGGTCAGAACAAGGTTCTGCAGCACCACCGGTGCCGCGCGAGACAGCGCCTGCACGCTCCGCATATCGGTTGGTCGAAACCCCAGTCGCCGCAGAACGTTCGACGAGGCTTCGTTGTGGATCATGTAGGCAGAGTCTATCGGCCCGTCATGCTCCTCAAAGAAGGCATCGACAACGGTCTCCGTCACCTCCCGCATGTAACCCTTGCCCCAATGCGCCCGGCCCAGCCAATAGCCCAGATGCTCGCGCAGACTGATGGTTCCGATCAATTCATCGGTCCATATTGCCCAGGTCCTGATCTTATGCGTGTCCGCATTCAGGAAGGTCAGCGCATGTGCATAAGTATAGGGATAGGGCGCTCGTGTAAGATTTCCCGAAACGCCGAAATCGGACATCTGCGCCGTAATTGCCAATGCGTCATCCGGCTCGAACGGACGAAGCGTCAGCCGCTCGGTTCTCAGAACCGGTTCCATTTGTCCCTCTCCAGCACATATCGCCAGGTATCCACCTGACCGTTGCGCGCCAGCGAGAAGGTCTGCCCCTCGCCGACATAGGCAAAACCGATCTTGGTCAGAACCTTGGCCGATGCCTCGTTGCCCTGAAACACTTCCGCCCGCAGGGTCACGTGATCGCGCAGGGCCTCGGTCACGACGGCCTCTGCGGCCTCGGTTGCGAAACCCGTGTCCCAGAAGGGTGCCGCCAGCCAGTAACCGAGCGTTCCCTCATCCGTGACGCCCATCATACCGATCAGCTGTGCCTCACGCCCGTCCGAATGCTGGATTGCCCAGACGGTCTCTCCCGCCTTGCCGGAGGTGACCCGCGTGATGAAGCTTTCGGCCAGACCGGGCGGATAGGGATGCGGAACCTGCTCAAGATTGCGCGAAACCCTCAGATCGCCCGCATAAAGCGCGATATGACCCGCATCAGCGATGTTCAGCGGGCGAAGCGTCAGCCGTTCCGTTTCGAGTACATTTTGCTCCATAACGCCTACCCCTTGATCAGAACCAGAAGGACGCTGGCGACGGTTAGTGCCGCCAGCCCCAGCATCAGAACCCGCTCGGACGGTTTGCCCGCCACCAGCCGGGCAAGTTGCGCCCCGCCCCAGCACCACAGCGGATGCAGCGCGGTCTGCACGGCGAGCAGAACGACAGCGATGCCGAGCGTCGCGGTGAAAGCCGAGGTGCCGGGCTCCACGAAATTCGTGAACCCTGCGGTGACCATGGCCCAGGCTTTCGGGTTGAGCGGGTGCACGATCAGCCCCTTGGAGAACCCGGGGACATCCGCCCCGCTTTGCCCCGGCACGATGCGGCTGCCCGCGATCTTCCATGCAAGCCAGATGATATAGGCGGCCGAGACCCATTTGAGCGCCAGAAACAGCACCGGCACCTGCGCCAGCAGGGCCATCAGCCCGAAGCCGATAGGCCAGATGATCAGCTGTTTGCCCAGCGCCACACCGGCCACGAACGGCAGGGCCGCGCGCAGGCCATAGCTGGCACCCGTGGCCAGCAGCACCATATTGGCAGGGCCGGGCGTGCCGACCATGCCAATGGCCAGCATCGCGAACCCGATCAGATCAACGCCCATCCTTACGCCTCCGCTTGCGCCAGGGCGCATCTGCTTCCCAGTCACCTGCCATGATGGAGCCGTAGGGCATGATCTCATCGACCACCTCGGCAAGATCATAGGCTTCCATCTGCGCCCGCACGGTTGCGGCCGACTTGTAGGCGGAAGGCAGTTCGGAGACATCAATCCTGCCGCAGAAGAACCGCGCGTCGATATGAGCCGTCTCGGCTGCAAAGACCTCCGCATCCGCCCGCCCTTCAAGGCTGCGCTTATGGGCCGTCCGCGAGAAGTTGCGCCCCGCCCCATGTGGCGCGAAACCGATGTTACGCCCGTTGCGCGTGGCGCGGATCAGCAAGACCGGCTCACCCATGTTGAGCGGCACGATCTGCACACCGTCCGTATCGGGCAGAAACGCGTCGTGGATCGGCGTCGCGCCCTTGGCATGGAAGTAGAGATCGCCCTCGCGAAACACGAAGTTGTGCTCGTTCCAGAACCGATGATGTAGCTTGCCGTCAATTGCGCGCAGCGTGGACTGGTGCAGCACATCATGGTTGACCCGGGTCCATTCGCGGATCAGCTGAAGCGCGGCCCAATAGTCCTGCCCGTCCTGCGTATCGGCCGGGATCCAGGCATTCTGCTTCAGCGTCTGCGGCGAGAGCGTCTGGCGATAGCCCTCCGCCACGCGCATCCCCAGTTTGTAGAGGATCGCGCCGGGCCCGCGGGAGCCGTGGTGTGTCACCAGACAGGTCCGACCGCCCGCCTTCGAGACGCCGACATAGGCAAAGTGGTTGCCGTCACCCTGCGTGCCGAGATTGGTGATCGCGGCTGCCTGCAGTTTCTGGTCGCGCAGGAACGGGTTCTCGCGGAACGCATCAAAGAGGTCCGGCGGCAGCGTGAAACGCTGGCCGTTTGCGCGCCCGCCAGGCCCGAAATGGGTCACCTTGTGAACCGCATCCAGAACGGTCTTGGGATCGCTGTCCGCGAACTCCGTCACCATGACCGAGCAACAGATATCTGCCGAATGCATGCCCGGATGGATGGCGTTTCGGGCCACGGCCACACCGCCCACTGGAATCGTGCCTTTCGAGCCCGCAGGACAGGCATCTGGCATGATCGCACCATCGATGAGCGTCGGCGTGCGCATCAGCGCATTCATCGTGGCCTCTACCGCCTCGATGTTCTCGACCTCGGCCTCGCAGGTCGCCTCGATATTCACCTGATAGCCAACGCCCGTCTGCAAAGGGATGGTCGGCAGCACGACAGGGGCCACGCCGTCCAGATAGCTCCGCAACGCATCGCCTCGCAGATCATTTGCATTCGCGAAAGCCAGGGCCTCCGAGAACCAGGGCCCCGATGTGAAGCCCATTTCGATCAGATCCTTGCCGGTGATGCGCATTGTCAGTCTCCTTTTTGTCTGCGCACGGACCCTTCAGATACAAAAAGGGCCCGGTTTGGTAACCGAGCCCCTCATGAATTCAGGTTTTGGTTTAAGCTCGGCTTATTCCGCTGCCTCCGCGGTTGGGAGAACGGAAATGAAGGTGCGTCCCTTGAGGCCCTTGTGAAACTTCACCGAGCCTTCTTCGACTGCAAATATGGTGTGGTCCCGGCCCATGCCGACACCTGTACCCGGCCACCATTTCGTGCCGCGCTGACGGCAGATGATATTGCCCGGGATTACGGCCTCGCCGCCGAATTTCTTGACGCCAAGACGCCGACCGGCGCTGTCGCGACCGTTACGGGATGAACCGCCTGCTTTTTTATGTGCCATCTCGGTCTCTCCTTACTTCTCGGCGTCGAACTGTTTTGCCTGGGCAATCCAGTCGTCGCGTTCAATCCGGCCCTTGAACGACAGCTTGTCATCCATGAAGGCAATCTCGTCTGCACCCCATTCGGCGATCTGCCAGAAGTGGAACACACCAACCTCGTTGAGCGTGCCTTCCAGCTTCGGTCCGACACCGGAGATCTTTTTCAGATCATCCGCATCGCCCTTGGCCTTCTTCAGAAGGTTTGCCGGCTCCTTCCCAGCGGCGGCAGGTGTGTCAGCCTTGGGAGCGGCCTTCTTGGGGGCTGCTTTCTTCTCGGCAGCCTCGGCCTTTTTCGGAGCGGCCTTCTTGGGTGCGGGTTTTGCTGCGGCAACCACGGCCGATGCGGAAGCGGCCCCGAGGGCTGCCTTTACGCCCGACTTCTCGGCACCCGATGCCAGAATGTCCGTGATCTTGACGACCGTGAGGTGCTGGCGATGCCCCTTCTTGCGCTGGGAAGAATGCTTCCGGCGGCGCTTCTTGAAGGAGATCACTTTCGGTCCGCGCGCCTGATCGAGGATCTCGGCCTGCACGGCAGCGCCCGCAACAAAGGGGGCACCAACAGTGACATTGTCACCGCCGAGCATCAGAATATCGTTGAACTGCACGGTTTCACCCGCCTCGGCGGCCAGTTTCTCAACCGTAAAGATGTCGTCCTTGGTGACCTTGTATTGCTTGCCACCGGTTTTCAGTACCGCAAACATCGCTGCGTTTTCCTTCTCATCCTTCGCGTTAGACGGCCCCGCATTCGACGGTGTTTGTGGAGGGGTTCACCCTCCGCCGGGTAACAGCGTGCCCCGTTCGGGGAAATATAAAAGCCGAGCGCAAGCAGGGCCTGCCTCGGAAACCCGGCTTATCGTCGAGACCGGGCGACAAGTCAAGGCCGGAAAATGGGCTGATTGACCGCTCCCGTCCACTGCGCTTAGGTGCATGAATGTGCAACAGGTGCGGACACTGATGGCCTTGTCAAAACCAATTGCGGATCTGTCGATCATATCGACGGCTTACAACGTCGCGGCCTATCTGCCGGACTTCTTCGAGTCTGTCCTGCAGCAAAGCGTCCTGCCAAAAGAGATCATAGTCGTAGACGATTGCAGCACGGACGAGACCAGAGCCGTTGCGGAACTCTACGCCGAAGCATATCCCGATCTTGTCAGAGTGGTTCTGGCCGATAAGAACGGCGGTGTCGCCGCCACCCGCAACCTGGGCATCCGTCATGTGACAACCAACTGGATCCAGATCGTCGATCCGGATGATGTGCTGCATGACCGGGGCGTGATCGAGCGGATAGATCGTAGCATTCGCGAGACGTCGCCCGACGTCATCAGGCTGAACTTTGCCCGGTTCGAGACAGAAATCGGCTCGGGCAAAAACATCTATTCAAGCGGTCCGCGCTGGCGGCTTGAGGGCCATACGGGTGTGACGAATGTCGAACGGACGCCTGATCTGCTCTGGACGCAGAATTTCTGGCAACTTGTATACTCAAAGGCCTTTCTGGAGCGCCATGATCTCCGGTTCAACCCCGAGCAGCGACGCCGCGAAGACTGGTCGTTCCTCTTCGGTGCGCTGGCCCGGGCGGAAACGGTCGCAATCCTGGATGGTTATTGCATCAAGTACCGGGCGCGACCCGACAGCATTACCCAGAAAAAGAAGCCCGAGGACATGGGCTACTGTGTCAGCGAGTTCGTGAGCACGCGCGCCTCCCTGAAAGCGGCCAACGCCGAAGCGAGACCAATCCGGCACCATGTCGATCTGCGCATGGTGATCAGCCTGATGTGGACCTGCCTCGACTTCATTGATGTCATTGATCGGGACGAGATGCTGGCCCTTCTGGGACAGTGGCGCGAGGCCTTTTTGAAAGACGTGATCGGCGCGCATACTTTTGCGGAATGGAAGAAACGCTCGGCGAGCACCAAGGCCCCGTTCGATCTTGCGGGGATCGTCACCGAAGCTGACGTCCGCCGGGGGTTCACAGCGATCACCCGCTCGACCGACGCCTTCCACGATCTTTGCCGCGAGATAAAGACCGGCAAGGATCGAAAGAAGGATGCGAAGGGAGCCAGGCCATTCGGACCGAAGCCGTTCGATCTGCAGGGGCGGCATCTTTTCCTGCATGTCGGCATGGCAAAGACCGGCACCACGGCGTTTCAGCGGTTCCTTCTCGATGTTCAGCCACAGATCAAGGGCCGGGTGTGTTTCCCTCATAAGCATATCAGCAACAGCGGCGACTACCGGCACGGGCCGGGGCATCTCTTCCTGTTTCAGGGCCTCGCCTTCGATACCAATCAATTGGAGGTTCGCGAGACGCTTCAGGAGATCCGCGAAAGCCCCGCGCCTGCGATCTGCCTGTCCTGCGAGTTGCTGGCGGATCGCTTCTTCTTTCGCGACCCGGAGTTTCAGAACCGCATCCGCGCGTTTTTTGTCAATGGCCCGATCAGTGTGCTGATGGTGCGCCGGGACCCGTTTGGGCATGCGCTGTCTCTCTATAAGGAAGATGTCATCTCACCCGGACGCCGATATGTCGCCGATCCGCTTTGCTATCTGAGAAATATCATGTCCGCGACCGGTCTGGATCAGGATCAGGCGCAGGCCGACTATGAGGCTCTGTTTGGTGCCGAGAATACGCATGTTCTGCGTCTTGAGGATCACCCAGGCACAATTGTCCAGCGCCTTGCAGGTGTCATCGACCCCGCGCTGGAACCACTCGCGGCAGAGCGGGACAACATGGTTCACATGTCGATCGATGACAGTCTCGCGCCCGTTGGACGGATCGCAAACCGCCAACCGTCAGAGACCGGCGCCTTGCGCCGGACGCTGCGAAAAATGGAGCCGGTTGAGCGCGCGGATGACACCGTCAGCCTCCGCGCCCGGACAATGGTTCTGATCCTGAAGGGAAAGCGCCGGGAATGGGGCTATCCTGACTGGTCGAAGACGGATGAAGACAGGGCCAGTTCACGGGTGCAGGCCCTGATGGGCGACCCGGTGATCGGGCATATCGAGGAAGTGCTCGAAAGGGAAGCCTACTTGCGCGATGTCACCTCGAAACCGAAATCCGGCTTGCAGAACCTGAGTTTGCCCGCGTTGAAAGACCTGATCGGCGCCCCTGCGGACCTGCTCATTCATGGCAGACGGCCCAGACGCGACGTGCTGGTGACCTATGCCGCATTGCTGCTGGTCGGCCATTACCTCTATCTGCTGGCGCGATGAGGTCGCGGGCCGAGACAATTTCCCTTGCATGGCCCAGCGGGTCAGCCTAAACCCCCTTTCCAGACCAGACGTCTGATTTGCGGAGAGGTGCCGGAGTGGTCGAACGGGGCGGTCTCGAAAACCGTTGTGCCTTTACGGGTACCCAGGGTTCGAATCCCTGTCTCTCCGCCACAGGCTTAGCCGTCGGATCAACCTCAGGGCAATGGCACCAGAAGCGCGAATTTGAAGACCGCGTAGAACGCCGCCATGATCACGGCACCTGATCCCCAGTAGAGAACCAGCTTGCCTGGGGTCCAATGGTCATGCATCGCCGAGATCAAACCACCGGCGAAGGCAATTGCTCCGGCTGCCAGAAAGCCGATATAGGGCATCGCGAAACAGGCCAGAAGCATCGTGACAACCAGGGCGAAACGACGCCACCAGGACCCGTTTCCGAAGCCCTCCTCATCCAGAGGCCGCAGCAGGCCGGAGACGAAGGCGATCACTGAAAAGACGATCAGAACCGTCGCAACAGTCTGCGGGAACACTTTGGAATCACTGTCCGAATAGCCGGTGGTATCATAAAGCACCATGATACCCGCGAAGACGAAGAAAGCCGAGAGGACAAGCGATCCCAGATTGCCATGTACTGTTCTCATCGGCCTGCCTCGGTCCGGCTCCGCTTCCATGCAGAGAAGGCCGGATAGAGCAGCGAGAGGATGGTGAAAGCGATGATCGCCTGCGAAAGAGGCCGCCCGAAGAACATGCCGAGCAGATTGCCCGTCGCGTCCCCGATGATCCAGCCCTGCACGAAGCCCTGCTCCGCGATTGGCCCGAGGATCAGCCCCAGCACGATCGGCGAGGCGGCAAAGCCGAACCGGCCGATGACCCAGCCGAATGTTCCCAGGAGCAGCATGATGATCACATCCGAGATGCTGTTGCGGATCGCAAACGTGCCGATGATGGTCATGAAACCGACGCTCGGCACAAGTACGGCCTTGGGGATCTTCACGATGGATTTGTAGGCGTAGCGTCCGATCAGAAGGCCCGTCGGCAGCATCAGGATTGTCGCGATGATCAGGCCATAGATGAAGGTGTAGACAATCGATCCGTTGGACTGGAAGAGCGTCGGACCGGTCCGCACCCCCTGCACCAGCAATGCGCCGAGGATCACCGCATCCGGCGGCGTGCCGGGGATGCCAAGGACCAGTGTCGGGATGAACCCGCCTCCCACTGTCGCGTTGTTGGCAGCCTCGGTCGCCATGATCCCGTCGGGCTCACCTTCCCCGAATTTCTGGTCCGGCTTCGCGCTGCGCCGGGCCTCGGAATAGGCGACCAGACCCGCCACCGACCCGCCCGCGCCGGGCAGAATGCCGACCAGCGTTCCGATCACCGATGAGCGGATCAGGTTGAACTTGGAGCGCAGCGCAATCCTCGCCGCCTCTCCGATACGCACCGATCGCATATCGTTCTCCACCTTCAGGTGTCGATCGGGAACCGCGACCAGATCGATCAGCACCGGGATGCAGTAAAGCCCGATCAGGGCGCCGACCACGCCAAAGCCTCCGATCATCGTCTGGCTGCCGAAGGTCAGGCGAATGTCGGCGGAAACCTCGGCCACACCCACGGTGGAAAGGATCATGCCGAAGGCTCCTCCGATCAGCCCCTTGATCAGGTTGCCGCTGGAGAGCGACGCAATCAGCGAGAGGCCGAAGATCGCCAGCCAGAAGTATTCGATGGGCCCGAAGGCAAGCGCGACCTGGCTGAGCGGCGGTGCGAGAAACAGGAGCGCTAGCGCACCGATCATCCCGCCGGTGACAGAGGCGAAACAGGCCAGCGCCACGGCCAGATCGCCGTCGCCCCGTTTGGCCATCGGATATCCGTCAAAGGTCGTGGCGATGGCCGAAGGCGTGCCAGGCGTGTTGAGCAGGATCGCCGCATAGGCACCGCCATAGATCGCGCCCGTATAGATCGCCCCCAGCAGGATCAGTGCCGAGGCCTGGTCCATGCTGAAGGTGATCGGCACAAGAACAGCCACCGCCATGGTGGCGGTCAGACCGGGGATGGAGCCGATAACCGTTCCTGCCACCACGCCGAAGAGCGCAAGGGCGATGTTCAGCGGCGTGAGAGCCGACAGAAAGTTACCGAGATCCATTGCGCGCCGCCGGTCTGGTCATGTTTGCCAGCGTTATTGAAGCAGACCCGCCTCGCGCGCATCGGCCAGATATTCCTCTACACGCGCCTTCATGAAGGCCTCCATTCCGGCGGCATCCACATCGAGCATGGCAAAGCCGCCATCAAGCATCTTTTGACGGAACTCCGGATCGGCATTGATCTCACCGATCATGTCGGACCACAGCTGGCGGGTCTCCGCACTGGCTGATGCGGGCAGCGCAATGCCGCGATAGGCACCGCCGACCATGTCAAAGCCAAGCTCCTTGAAGGTCGGAACGTCAGGAAAGAGCGGGTGGCGTTCCTCCATGGCAACGGCTAGCATCCGCACCGCGTCGCCCTGCTTGGCACCTACGGTCGTATACCCCCACTCGGCCTTGACCTGGCCACCGAGCAGCGCGGTCACCGCGGCCCCTGTGCCCTTGAATGGAACGTAAGTCGTCGTCGTTCCGGCCATCTTGTCGAACTTGATCTGCGCCAGATGATTGGCGCTGGCCTTGCCCGAACCCGACATTGTCACCGCACCGGGATTGGCCTTGGCATCGTCAATCAGGTCCTGAAGGCTCTGATAGGGGCTGTCCGCCTTTACCACGATCGCATCGGGCGTGAAGTGGAACATGTAAAAGGCGTTGACGCCTTCAGTGGTGTAGCCGACATCCTTCTGCGCCGGTTGAATGATGATGTGGGGCAGGTTGATCCCCATGATCGTCTGGCCGTCGCCGTTCAGTCCATTGAGCGTTGCCCAGCCGACCGCTCCACCGCCGCCGGGCTGATAGGAAACGACGAGCTCCTGGCCGAACTTGTCCTTGAAGAATGGCTGCTGCAACCGCGCCGAAATATCGGACTCGCCGCCGGGGCCAAACGGGATGATATAGCTCACCGGGCCGGTGATTTCAGCATTGGCGGTCAGTGCAGTCGTAGCCACGATTGCGGCGGCGGCCACGGATTTCAGAATCGTTCTTCGGAGCATTGGCTTCCTCTCTACTGGCTGTGCATTTTTGACGCTTGGGCGCTCTCGTTCAAACCAGCATAAACAAAGCTATTTCAATGGCTATCCTTTTTGCGCGCAGGGGCGCATCTATGCAGCCTCGCTCAACCTCAGGCGGCGCAGGGCGGGCAAAAAGCGGTTCTGGCGCGACACGAGACCGGTTGAGGCCATCCCGATGCAGTATTTCGAGCAACTGCGGGTCGGATGAAGATGATCATTGCGCAGGATGCGATCGGCAATACCGTTCCCGCGGGCGGATTTGGTTTCGATGATGAACATTTCCGGGCCGACATCACGCACGACGTCATTGGCCTCAAACCGCAATCCGATGTCGATGGTCAGCCGCTCGCCGCCCTCGCGGGCCACAAGGGTTATCCGCTCATACCGCATGGCGATCACGGGATGCAGTGTTTTGCCAAACGCCTCCGCATAGATGGCGCGATAGTTCTCCTCGATGAAGGTGCGCGCCGCGTCATTCATCGGGTTGCGCGTGTCGCCGACTTTCAGCCGCTTCTTCACCGTGATCTTGCGCTTGTCCTTCAGCTTCACCTCCAGATAGCTGAAACCGGCATCGACATATTCGCGCACCCGCACCTTGCAGCGCTTCCTGCGGCCCTGATGATGATCATAGTAGCCCCGCAACTCGGCATCGTCATAGTAGCGCGTCGCATAGGTGAAGGCGCGCTTTCCGTCGATTTCCAACACGTCGAAATGGGCGGCGAAGGCCTGCAGGACCGGGGCGAACTTCGTCGCGGTCGCGATGTACTTGTTGTCCAGTCGTTCCAGCATCGCGGCCTTCGCGTTGAGGGCATCAAGGCTGATCGTTTCGAAACCGGCAAGGGTTTGGGCAATGATCCGTTCCATCGATATCTCCTCAGGTTTTGCGGAAGAACACGTTGATGCGTGCCATGTCGTTGATGTAGTCGAGCGCCGTGATCTGATAGGACATCACCTCGACCCCAAGACGTTTCGACAGATCCGCCTGCATCGCCGAGCGGTCCGAGAGCGCGTGCGGATCAATCTTGTCGAGCGTGATCTTCACGCCATCGGCGGATTGCAGAATGCGCGGGTGGTCCAGAAGCCATGCGCCTATGAGCACGAGGCTGACTACCACGCCGACAAAGGCCAGTTCGGTCCCCTGGATCGAGCAGATGACGGCTATCGCGATTGCACCGAAGAAATAGGTGATCTCGACCTTGGATATCTGCTCGGAGCGCAGGGTAAAGAGCGCCAGGATCGCGAAAAGGCCGAAACCTGCGGCAAGGCTGAATTCAACGCTCGACAGCACGGTCAGAACACCGAAGGCAAACACGTTGAATAGCGAAGCTGCGGTCACCAGTTCCTTGTCCCGGTAGCGATGATAATAAAGCCCGAAGACCAGGATCAGCATCGCCACGACGTTGATAAGAAACCGTGCCATCGTTTCGACTGCAATGACTTGCTCAAGCATCTCTGCCCCCTCTTATTGTTTGTGGATGGGCAGGTTCTGCCCGTATCCAGTCCACCGGGTTTTGCCCCGATGATCACACATTACGGCTCTTTGGCTGACGTCATCCTGTCCAGCCGGTGAAGCACGTGTGACGGGTCAATGAATGAATTATGACAGTTCCGCGACGCCAGGGCGCGGATCAGTCGAACCGGTATCCCGCGCCTCTGACGGTCGTGATCCGCGAGCCGTGCTGGCCGAGTTTCTTGCGCAGTCGTCCGATATAGACGTCCACCACGTTGGTCAGCGGGTCCTCCTGCGTGCCCCAGACAGCATTCAGGATCCGTTCGCGGCTCAGGACCTTCTTGCGGTTCGACAGGAAGAGCGAGACCAGTTCGCGCTCCTTCGCCGACAGATCGATGACCTGACCATCGACCGTCAGTTGCAGAGCCGCACGATCAAAGAGCACGGTTTCGTCATTGCTGTATGCGGGTGCGCCCTGCGCACCGAAATCGAACACCCTGCGGTTCAGGGCCTCCAGACGGGCCAGCAGTTCCTCGAAATCGAATGGTTTCGGCAGGTAGTCGTCCGCGCCCATGCGCAGTCCCGCGATACGGTCATCGGTTGCATCCAGAGCGCTGAGCATCAGGACGGGGGTCAGATCCTTGCGCGCACGCATCCTCTGGCAGACATCCTGCCCCGAGATGCCCGGCAGCATGAGGTCAAGGATCACAACATCGAAGTCGCGGTCCTTCAGGAACTCCAGCGCGGTCTCGCCATCGGCGGCATGTTCGACGAACCATCCCTCGCCTTTCAGTCCGCGCCGGATGAAATCCGCGACCCGTGTTTCGTCTTCAACCAGAAGTATATTCATATCAGCCCCTTTATCTCCCGATCAAGTTGATCGGGCAATCCATGTTTACGCTCGTTCCGGTTCGCGCAATCGTCACACAGCTAACGGGCCGCCGTATCGCTTTATTCCAAATTTTCTTGCAAATCAGTTTTTCCTGGCTCTGACTTGGGCAAAAGTCCGGTGCAGCAGCGTCGGGCAGCCGACACGTCAAAGCGTGTGAACAGGGGGATAAAGGGTATGAAAAATGTGGGCGTCATCGGCCTTGGAGACATGGGAAGTGGTCTTGCCAAGAATCTGATTTCAAATGGATTTCAAGTCACGGGGCTGGACCTTTCGGAGGCCCGGGTGACCGCCTTCGCGGATATGGGCGGCAAGCCCGCCACAAGTACCGCCGAGCTGGCCCGCGCAAGCGATGCGGTCTTTGTCATGGTGATGAACGGTGATCAGGCGAAGGACGTCATTCTGGGCCCTGACGGGCTGGCTGCCAATATGTCGAGCGGCGGCATCATCCTGCTTACCGCCACGATCAAACCGTCGGAGGCCGCCGAGATTGGCGCCGGGATGGACGGCACAGGCGTTCATCTGATCGACAGTCCCGTCTCGGGCGGATTCCCCGGTGCCCAAGGCGGCACACTGACCATGATGGCTGCCGGAGATGGAGCGGCGCTCGACAGGGCAAGGCCCTTGATGGAGGCGGTCTCGGCCAGTATTCACCGGGTGGGTGACGCCCCGGGCATGGGGCAGACCGTCAAGGCATGTCTGCAATCCTTGATCGGGTCGATCTTCTCGGCGACGTTCGAAGCCTCGGTTCTCGCGGCGAAGGCCGGTGTCTCGGGCGAAGTGCTCTACAACGTCATTTCAACCTCAGGGGCCGGTTGTGGTGTCGCAAACACGGCACTTGAGAACATCATAGATCGCAGGTTCAAAGGCACCGGAAGCCATATCGCGACCATGCACAAGGATCTGACGATCTCTCTCGACATGGCCGAGAAGCTGGGCGTGCCGATGCACACGGCCTCGACCGCCATGCAGCTTTTCCATGCGGGCAAGACCAGACATCCCGATGGCGACAACTGGGTCGTAACGCGCGTGATCGAAGAGATTGTCGGTGCCGAGTTGCATCGCTGAGGAGAGCCATGATGAAACTGGGTGTTATCTGTGACGGGATCAGCCGCGACCTGGGCCACGCATTGCATGTGATGGATGAGTTCGGGCTGGAATATGCGGAACTGCAATTTGTCGGTGACAAGGAGGTGGGCGATCACTCCGCCCGGGAGATCGCCGCCATGAAGACCCTGCTGGAGGATCACGGCAGGCCGGTCTCCTGCCTGTCGCGGCACATCTTTGCGGGGATGACCACCGCCAACCGTCCCGGCGACGCGCTGCATGTCAAACATATGGATGCGCTGAAACGGGTGATCGAGATGGCCCATACCCTCGGCTCGCCTCTGGTGCGGATCATGACATCGAAGAAGGAGCAGATCCTCTGGGGCGCAGGCGGGGCCGAGAAATGGAACGTCGCGCATGGCGCCTGGGACAGCCTGCCGCCGCTGATCGCGCCTGCTGTGAACCTGGCCCGGGCCGAGGGACTTCGGCTGGTCGTCGAGACCGGCAATGGCACCATGGTCAACTCCAACTACACGGCCCGCAAGCTGATTGACGATCTGGACGCCAAGGACACGCTTCAGGTTCTCTGGGATCCGGCCAATAACTGCTGGTGTCACGAACTGGCCTATCCCGATGGATACGAGACGCTTCGGGGCGGATATCTCGGCCATGTGCATATCAAGGACGTCAAGGTCGATACACCGCGCGCGACACTGGAGGTACGCCAGATGGGTCAAGGGCAACTGGGTCCCCTGTTCCAGCCGATTGCAGATGCCTTGCGGGCGGATGCCTATGAGGGCGTGATCTCGCTGGAGAGCGTGTACCACCCCGGCAATGGTGATTTCGAGGCGGGGTTCCGCAGCTGCGTCGGGATGTTCAAGGAGGTGTTCGCCTGATCCGCCGATGAGAGAGCCAAACTCAGTGGAAGTCCCGTGATTTGGGGATAATCCGCACATCACGCGGGTGCCGGTGCGTGTGCTGGGGAATTGGCTTCATAACCTCATCTGTGCGGGCAAGCGGCACCGGCATGACATCATTCGACAACCGGTCCAGCGCGTCGGTGCGGTCCTTCAGCTGATAGGCAACGACATGCAGCACATCCTCGTCGCGCTGTATGACGCCGCGAATATCGATCAGCCGCGATTGCATGATCACTTTGCGGAAGGCCTCCATCACCTTGGGCCAGATCACCAGATTGGCAACGCCCGTCTCGTCTTCCAACGTGATGAAACAGACACCCTTGGCACTGCCCGGGCGCTGGCGAATCAGGACAATTCCGGCCAGCGAGACCCGCTGGCCATTTCGCATCTGGGTCAGATCCTTCGCAGTCGTATAGCCCTGCCGGGCCATGCTGCGTCGCAGAAAGGACATCGGATGCGCTTTCAGGGACAGGCGCAGGGTCTGATAGTCCGCGACAACATGTTCGCAGACAGGCATCCGGGGCAGAAGGAACGCCGTCTCCGTCCCCTCATCGCGATTGTCCTGAAACAGCGGAAGGTCAGGCGCGTCGCGCAACGCGCGCGCATCCCAGAGCGCCTGCCTGCGATCCAGCCCCATGGAACGGAACGCATCTGCCGCCGCCAGCTTGCGGATGATGCTTGCATTGATCCGGGTCCGGTCCTTGAGACCCTGAATATCCCCAAAAGGCATATTGCGCATCCGCATCACCCGCTCAGCCATTTCACGGGGTATGCCATCGATCTGACGCAGCCCGATCCGCATCGCAAACCTGCGCGCGCTTGCGGGTTCCAGCGTATTGTCCCAGTCGCTGTAGTTGATATCGGCAGGCCGGACCTCAACCTCGTGCTCACGCGCATCGCGGACAATCTGTGCCGGGGCGTAGAAGCCCATCGGCTGTGCATTCAGCAACGCGGCGCAGAACACGTCGGGATAGTGATGTTTGATCCAGCTTGAGATATAGACCAGCAGTGCAAAGCTGGCCGCGTGGCTTTCGGGAAAACCGTATTCGCCAAACCCCTTGATCTGGTCGAAACAGCGTTGCGCGAAATCAGGATCATAGCCGCGCTCAACCATGCGCCCGACCATCTTTTCCTGCAATGTCTCGATGGTGCCGCGGGACCGGAAGGTTGCCATCGCCTTGCGCAGTTCATTCGCCTCGGCCGGGCTGAACTTGGCCGCATCGATCGCGATCTTCATCGCCTGTTCCTGAAAGATCGGCACACCAAGGGTGCGGCCCAGGATGTTCCTCAACTCGTCCTTGTCATGTTCCGGGCCGGGAGACGGGTATTCCACCTCTTCCTTCCCGCTCCGCCGACGCAGATAGGGATGCACCATGTCCCCCTGAATCGGGCCGGGGCGGACGATTGCCACCTGAATGACCAGGTCATAGAATTTTCGCGGCTTCAGCCGGGGCAGCATGTTCATCTGCGCGCGGCTTTCGACCTGAAAGGTCCCCAGACTGTCCCCCTTGCAGAGCATACCGTAGACCGCCGGGTCGTCCTGCGGCACGCTGGCGAGGTCAAATCGCCTGCCGTAATGTGCATCGATCAGATCAAAGGCCTTGCGGACACAGGTCAACATGCCCAAGGCCAGTACATCGACCTTGAGGATGCGCAATTCATCAATATCGTCCTTGTCCCATTCGATGAAACTGCGGTCCTTCATGGCTCCGTTGCCGATCGGAACCGTCCGGGTCAGGGCATTTTCGGTCAGGATGAAGCCACCGACATGCTGGCCGAGGTGGCGCGGCATCCCGATCATCTGATCAGCCAGACGAATTGTCCGGGAGATCAGCGGATCACGGAGGTCGAGACCGGCTTCGATGGCCTCCCTCGCACCAACCTCACGGCCCCAACTGCCCCAGATGGTCTTGGCAAGAGCCGAGGTGATATCCTGCGACAGTCCCATGACCTTGCCCACCTCGCGCACTGCCATACGGGGGCGGTAATGGATCACGGTGGCGCAAAGACCGGCGCGATCGCGACCGTATTTGTCATAGATGTGCTGGATCACCTCCTCGCGCCGCTCATGCTCGAAATCCACGTCGATGTCGGGCGGCTCAACCCGTTCCTCGGAAACGAAACGCTCAAAGAGCAGGTCATTCTTGTCGGGATCGACCGCCGTTATGCCCAGCATGTAACAGACCGCCGAATTCGCCGCAGATCCCCGTCCCTGGCAGAGGATCGGCGGACTGGTCTCGTGTCTGGCAAACTGAATGATGTCGTGGATGGTCAGAAAATACTGCGCGATGTCGAGCTTTTTGATCAGGGCCAGCTCCTTCTCAAGCGTCGCCCGGACCTTCCCGGGCGTGCCATCCGGATACCGCTCCCGCGCACCCTTCCAGGTCAGTTCCGCGAGATACTCATGCGGTTTGCGCCCTTCGGGAATGGTTTCCTGCGGATATTCATAGGACAGTTGCCGCAGATCGAAGTGGCAGGCATCGGCGACCTCCCGCGTGGCGGCAATCGCATGCGGCCAGTCGGCGAACATGCGGATCATCTGATCGGGGGACTTGAGATACCGCTCGGCATTGGCATCAAGCAGAAAGCCCGCCTTCATGATCGTCGTCTTGTTCAGAATGCAGGTCATGATATCCCTGAGGGGACGGCGATCAGGCACATGATACTGCACATCATTGGTGGCCAGAATTGAAAGCCCGTGCTCTGTGGCCAACCGGTCGAGCATATTGATGCGCGCCTGATCATCACCGCGGTAGAGATAGCTTGCCGCGATGTGTCTCAGTGTCGGCAACTCAGAGACCAGACGGCGCAGCCCAGCGGCAAAGTGACGAAGATCAGGGCTGGAAATGGCAATCAGGTGAACATCCTTCGCATGAGCCGCCAGATCATTGAGCTTTATGTCGCACCCCCCCTTGACCTGCCAGCTTCCATCGAGCGCCTGCATCTTGCCCTTGGACAAGAGCGTGCAGAGCCGCCCATATGCGGCCCGGTTGCGCGGATAGGCGAGGAACTGCTCTCCTGTGACGAGTTGCAGACGGCACCCGATGACAGGGCGCAGATGGGCTTTCAGGGCCTCAGCATGCAGGCGCACGACGCCGGCCATGGTGTTGAGGTCCGCACATCCAATGGCGTCATAGCCCTGTTCCCAGGCGGTTGCCACAAGGTCCACCGCATCAGATGCGCCACGCAGGAACGAAAAACAGGTGGTGACACCAAGCTCGACATAGGCCGCAGGCGGGTTTGGCGTCAGACCATCGGCGTCCAGGGTCCGTCTGGGACGTTGGTTGTCCATCTCGGGCATTCAGACAAACATCCCGTGCACGAACCAGCGCGGCGCACCGCCCCTCCCATCATCGTAAAGCCCCTCGCGATAGAGCCACAGTCGCTGACCGCTTTCGTTCTCGACCTTGAAGTAATCCCGCAACCGCGTGCCCGGCCGATCATGCCACCATTCCGGCGCGATCCGTTCCGGCCCGGCATAGCGCGTCACGCGATGGGTCTGTCTGCGCCAGACGAACTGCACCGGCGGCCCTTCGGGAACCGCGTAAAGCACGCGGATTTCCTCGGGCACTCTCAAAAGGCGGGCTGGTCTTTCGCGCGCGACGGGCGGGGCCATCTCCTGCACATCACACAAGGCCGGAACTGCCACTTCAGCCCGTTCGGGGACATGGCTTTCATGGAGCACCGGGCGTCTCACCGCCCGTTCGCCGAACCTGGCCGTCAGGCGATCAATGAGGCGCGGCAGATGCAGATCATCCTCGGCACTGCCGTCAAACCGGGTCTGGACGACCTCCAGAGGCTCCACCACGACGGCCTCAAGCAATATCTGATCAAAGCCGAAGCCGGGATTGATACGTTCCAGCTTGCCGTCGAACAGGCGACACAGGTGGTTGGGATCCCGCACCGGCGCGGAGGTTGCCGCCTCAATCGTGCTGAGTTCGCCATCCGTGCAGTAGACGGTCAGCCGTAGACGGCGACTTCCAAACCCATGGTGGAGCATCTGCGAGCAGAGTTTCGAACACAGGTCCGGCAGATAGGCGGTCGGGTCCTGAATGGGTTCGGCAAGCCGGGCTTCAGCCCTGATCCGGGGGCGGTCGTCCGCACTCGCCACGGGCTCCGCCAGCCGTCCGATTGCCTGATCAAGCCGCAATAACGGATTGGCGCTCAACTCGGCACTGGCAAAACGCCGGGTCAGTGACAGACGTGGCACCCCGGCAATGGACCCGATGGTCTTCAGGCCAAGACGGCGCAACAGCAGCAATGTCTCGGGTTGCAGGCGGAGGGCCGCAACGGGCAGCGGATCCAGCATCGGTATCGCCTGATCGGCGGGGCAGACAGCGCGGACCTGACCAAAACGCGCGAGCGCCCATGCCGCCCCCCAGGTCGGTGCAACAGCCAGTTGCGCACTCAGCCCCAGCAGGGAAAGCCGCGCCTCCATATCCGTCAGCATTGCCGCCTCACCACCCAGCAGATGGTCAGCGCCTGTGGTCTCCAGAATGACCCCGTCAGGGCCGTCCAGCACCGTCCAGGGACACCAGCGCCGCGCCCAGAGCATCAGGCGTTCCTGCGCAAGCCTGTCTCCTGCCAGATCGGCATATTCAACATGCAGGTCCGGGCAGATCGCCTTCACATCCACCACGCGCGCGCCTTCGGTCACACCGGCCAGGCGGGCCGCACGGTTGGTCGCATGGATCACCGGACCGTGTTGGCCTTCCCTTGCAAGGACCGCCGCGACCTCATCGGGCGGCGCGGCTCCATTGCGCTCCATCGTCCTCTGCCACCGCTCCATCGCGAAATGGGGCAGATAAATCGATACGATCCGCCGCGCGGTCATAGCGTGCCACCCATGTGCCGGGTCGCTGGTCGCGGGACCGGAAAAGCTCCACCTTCCAGCGCGGGTCGCCGGGGGCCTTGGGGTCTTCCGGATGGGTGAGCGAGGGCAGCGAGACGACGCGCCAGCGATTGCGGGCCGCACTCAGATCCGGCGAGGCGGATCGCCGGACCAGCCAGCACGGCACCTTGTAATGCTCCGAACGCATCGCCAGCCGCTTGGTTGCGGTGAAATCGAGCGCGCCGGGATCGCCCCAGACCTCGCCAACCACGAGACCAAGCGCGGTGCAGCGCAGTCCTTCCTCCAGAGCCCAGAGGACATCGACAGGGCGGCTCACCTCCACGCAGATCACCGTCCGGCGCCCCAGACCGGGCAGATAGGGTCGCCCCGCCTCCTTCTGGGACATCCGGTCCTGCACCCAGAGCACAGGTGCCTCGCCGCGCGGCAGATGCGACATTACAAATCCCACCGCCCCAGCATCGGTCACCGTGGCAGGAAAAACTTCTGACAAGGTATGAACAGCCTGCCGCTCCGGCGCGGAGAGGCGCTTTAGGCGATGTCTTGATATATGTCCCGAAAGACACTGCACTGAGAATCCCTACTACATGTTCCTGTTATGTTCTATCTTATTGATAGGGTTTCTGACAACTCAGTTATTGATGAATGAGAGCTAGTCGCGCACGGACAGTCGTTTCTCGCGATAAGCGCGGATCGTTTCTTCTAGCAGTTCCGAGAACTGTTTGTAGAAGTTTAGATCCTCATCCATTTTCTCGGTGATGGCCCGCCGGGTGGCGCTGGCAATGCGGTCGGCTCTCAATGCTTCCACGACACCCGTCTGCTCGACGGCCGCGATGCCTGGTAAGCGTTGCATGTAGCCCCACATTGGCACCTGATTAGGTCAACTTGATCGGTTTATGATGCTTCAAAAAGGATACAGGCATCATGAATTCTCAAGCTTTGGGTGACCTCGCAAGTGACCGGAAAATCGACAAATTATTTCATGCCTATGGCTATTCCATTCCCGTTGCCAAAGACGGTCGTCGTCTTTGGCCAACGAAGTTCAAACGCGAAATGGGGCAACGTATGAGATCCGGTACATTGTCCGTTGGCGAGATCCAGAAGACTTGCCGTATTTCAGAGTCCACAGCCTACAAGTGGAAGAAGAAGCATACTCGATTTCCTATCGGGTCTGCTGCTTCGGCGTCCTGCCTAGCGCTCCATATCCGGCAGTCGCGCATGTTGCGACTTGGCCACGGTGTTTTGTGCTCCAGTCTGCTTCCACAGTGCTTCCAGTGGCAAAGTTCAAGCGCAAGAAGCCGCCCGAGGACGGCCAGTAGTGCATTGATATTGTGTGGTATTTTTGGTTGCGGGAGTAGGATTTGAACCTACGACCTTCAGGTTATGAGCCTGACGAGCTACCGGACTGCTCCATCCCG